>NZ_JAIQDG010000069.1 GCF_020037125.1 Myxococcus sp. RHSTA-1-4 | reverse complement strand
TACAGCAACACCGCGCGTTCGCCCGCGGGAGCCAGTTGCTGGAGCGCCGCGCCGATACGCCGGGCACGTGAATACAAATCTCCGCGCGTCAGCGCGATGCCCTCTCCGGCTCCGTCTTCCAGGAACGAATAGAGGTGATGCTCGGCACGCGTGAGGCTTCGCTCTTCCAGGAGGTCGATGAGAGTGCGGGGCTGGGACATGGTGTGGAGCGCACGCAGGGTGCGTCTGGCTAATCGGGTCTTACTGAAAAGACCCGGACGCCTGCCACGCCTCGCCCGGTAGGTGCCGCCGCACTCACACCCTCAGTAGAAAACTGGAGGCGGAGTACAGAGTGCGCAGCAGCACGCCCCACCTTTCCTACAGAGGCGAACCTGACCCTCCTCAGACCGCGGGGCTTCAGGACCAGCGCCGCCCGCGAGGAACGGGCGGCGCCGTGAAGCCACTACGGGCAGTCCGCCGAGCACGACGCGTGCGTCTCCCAGGGCTGGCAGACGGCGTCGCCGCAGGACGAGTTGAGGTACGTCTCGAGGACGGCCTTGCGGTGCGGCAGGAAGACGCCGTTGAGCGCGGGGGAGATGCGGAAGCGCGGGCCGAAGGGGCCGGGCTCGGTCTGCTCCTGCACGTGGACGAAGCCCAGGGACGGCGGCCAGATGATGCCTCCACCCAGGTTCGCGTTGTTGCTGAACTGGTGGCAACCGGCGCACGAGAGCGCCAGCGAGCGCGCCACGATGTCCCGCGGCGTCAGCGGGCTGCCGATGGTGGTCAGCTCGGTCTGGATGTTGGTGCGGAAGGGGCTCGGGTTGACGCCGAACTGGAAGAGGTAGTCGTTCTCCGGGCCCTGCGAGTTGCTCTGGCCGCTGTTGAAGTTGTTGGTGACGGCCATGTTGAACAGGTTGATGTCGTTCACGGCCAGGCTCGGCACCTGGGGCGGGAAGGCCACGTTCTGGAAGTTGGGCGCCAGCGGATGCGTGGAGACCGGATCGAAGAGCGTCCCGCCGGGGTTGGTCTGCACCGTCACCGGCCTGAAGTTCAGGGCGCAGGGCGTCCCGCTGCTGCACATCGTGCGCACGACCTTGAACTCACGCAGCGTCCACGGCGGCTGCATGAACTGATTGGTGCGCACCTGGCCGGTGGCCACGGGGCCAACGCGGTTGCCGTAGTTGTCGATGTGGACCACCGGGCCGAAGCCTCCCCCCAGGCCCGTGAAGTAGAAGTTCCTCAGCATGGTGGTGCGGTCGGCGGTACTGGGCGTGGCGGTCAGGTTCGCCCAGAACTTCGCCACCGGCATGCAGCCGGCGAGCCCGAGGGCCGAAGTGGGATTGGGCAGCACCGCCTCGAAGATGAGCAGGTTGCGGTTGCCCGGATTGGTGATGCCGGAGCGCTTGCCGTAGACGATGCGGTACTCGCCGCAGTCGGAGCCGTTGAGCGGCGCCAGGTCGAAGCGGTTGACCAGCGCGAGGGGGACGTACTCGTCCGGGTTCACCCCGGGGTTGATGAAGGGATTGACGGTGGCCTGGTTCCCCTCGGCGCGCGGGCACTGGTACGGGAAGCCGTTGAACGTGGGCGTGCATCCCGGAGGCGTCGCCGTCGCCCACCAGTTCTGGAAGAGCGCCAGGGGCGTGAGTCCCGCGACGCCGGACTGGGCCACGAGCTGGGCCATCACCTGCTGCAGCGGGAAGTTACTGACGATGGCGGTGTCGGTGACGATGAGCGACATCCGCGGATCCACCGTGACGGCCTGCGCGGACGGCCCTCGCGGCGGCAGTTCCACGGCGCCGATACCGCGGCGCTCGGGATGCGCGGTCTGCTCGGTGTTCACCACCTCCACCGGCTCCGCCGGAGGCTGGGGCTCGGGAGGCGCCTCGCCACAACCGGCCGCCAGGACCAGGGCGGCGCCTCCCAGCGTCAGCCGCCAGGGATGATGTTTCTTTTTACTCGTCGGTGTCATGTATGACCTCCAGGGGAAACGTTGATTCCTGGATTATACATGATTCACTGACTGCGAAGTCTTGACGCAGTGAAACAAATACATCCCACCAACCTGCTGGATTGTCTCATCCGGGCTCAGTCGTCCGCGCGCAGCGCCTCGTGGGGCGGCACGCTCAAGGCACGGCGGGCGGGCAGCCAGCTCGCCAGCAGCGCCACGGCCCCGAGCAGCGCGGGCACGGCGGCGAAGGTGAACACGTCGAACGAGCCCACGCCATAGAGCATGCCGGACAGGCTCCGCGCGAGCACGGCCGCGCCCACCAGGCCCAGCGCCACGCCCACCGCGGCGAGCCGCAGGCCGTGCCCCACCACCAGCCACACCAACCGGCCATTCGTGGCGCCCAGCGCGACGCGGATGCCCAGCTCGCGGGTGCGCTGGCTCACCGAGTAGGCCAGCACGCCGTACAGCCCCACTCCCGCCAGGGCCAGCCCCAGCACGGCCAGGGTGGCCAGCAGCTTGCCCAGCACCTGCGTGCGCCCCAGGCTCGCGTCCACCACGTCCACCATGGAGCGCACCTGGACCAGCGGCATGTCCGGGTCCACGGCGCGCAGTTGCTCGCGGAGGACGGGCGCCAGCGCGGTCGTGTCCTGCGTGGAGCGCACGGTGAGCAGCATGTACAGCACCTCGAACTGGCCCACGGGCATGTAGACCTCCGCGTCCGGCGCCTCGCCCAGACTGTCGTGGTGGACGTCACCCACCACGCCCACCACCTCGCGGAAGGACTCGCCGTCGAGCGTCAGCTTCACCCGCTGGCCCACCGCGCTCCGGCCCGGGAAGTAGCGCCGGGCAAAGGCCTCGTTGACGACCGCCACCGGCGCCGAGCCCGGCCGATCCGTTGGCTCGATTCCCCGCCCTTCCTTCATGGGAATGCCCAGGGTGGAGAAGTAACCGTCGCTCGCGGTCCGGAAGAGGACGAGCTCCCGCGTCTTCGCCACCGACTCGGCCTCTCCGGGCAGCAGCACCGAGGCCACGCCGGTGCGGCCCCACAGCGGCACGGTGCTGGCCATGCCCGCGGACCGCACGCCCGGGAGCCCTCGCACCCGCTCCAGCAGCGACTCGAGGACGACCCTTCGCGACGCATCGTCCCGGTACTTCTCCCGGGGCACGAACACGTCCGCGACGGTGACGCCGCGAGGCTCGAAGCCCAGCGACACCTGGTACAGCGCGTGGAGCGTGCGCAGCATCAGCCCCGCGCCCACGAGCGGCACGAGCGCCAGCGCCACCTGCGCCACCACCAGCACGGCGCGCGCCCTGCCCTGCCCCGTGGCGCCCCGGCCTCCGCGCAGCCCACCGAGCGCCCCGCGCCCATCAGCCCGCGCCGCCCGCATCGCCGGCACCAGCCCGAAGAGGACGCTGGTGAGCAGGGACAGCAACGCGGCGACGGCCAGCACGTGCGGCTCCAGCCGCACCGCTTCCGAGGGCAGCACCTCGCCCGGCATCAGCGCGCGCATCAGGTCCATGCCCCACAGCGCCAGCAGCAGGCCCGAGGCGCCTCCCGCGAGCGCGAGCAGCCCGCTCTCCACCAGGAACTGCCGCATCAACTGGGCGCGGCCCGCGCCCAGGGCGGCGCGCACCGACACCTCCCTCTCCCGCGCGCTGGCCCGGGCCAGCAGGAGGTTGGCCACGTTGGCGCAGGCCACGAGGAGCACCAGCGCCACCACGCCCGCCAGCAGCCAGAGCTGCTCACGCGTGCTCTCCACCACCTGCGCGTGGAGTGGCAGCAGGCGCACGCCCGCGGGTTGCTCCGCGAACGCGGCCTCCCGGGCCAGCGACGCGGCCAGGGCCTCCAGCTCGGCACGGGCCGCCTGCACCGTGACGCCGGGCCGCAGGCGCGCGACCGCGCGCAGGAAGAGCCGCTCCGGTGACTCTCCCGCGGCGGGGTTCGGGGCCAGCGGCGTCCACAGGTCCACGTCCGGGGCGAAGCGGAAGTCCGCGGGCAGGACACCGAGCACCGTGTGGACCTGTCCGTTGAGGAGCAGCGTCCGCCCCACCACGTCCGGCCGTCCCCCGAAGCGGCGCTGCCACAAGCCGTGGGAGAGGAGGAGCACGTGGTCACGCCCGGGAACCTCCGCCTCCGTGCCGAACGCCAGCCCCACCACGGGCCGCACCCCGAGCATCGGCAGCAGCCCCGCCGTCGCGCGCCCCGCGCGCACGCGCTCCGCCGGACCGTCCCCGGTGAGCGTGAAGTCGCGCAGCGTCAGTCCCTCGATGCCCTGGAACGCGTGCGAGCGCTCACGCCATGCATGGACGGCCAGGAGCGTGACGCCCATGCGATCCCGCTGCGGCGATGACTGGAACAGGCGCACGAGCCGCTCCGGCTCCGGGTACGGCAGCGGTCGCAGCAGCACCTGGTACACCACGCTGAAGACGGCGGTGGTGGCACCGATGGCCAGCGCGAGCGTGGCGACGACCACCAGCGTGAAGGCAAGCTCGCGCCGCATCCGGCGCAGGGATAGACGGACGTCCTGGAGGATCTGGGACATGGGGTGCCGGGAAGGATGCAACCCTAGCGCCACTCCCCTTCGTGCCGCACGTCCCCTGGCCGCCGCTCAGGAGCGGAGCCTGAAGACGCGGTTCGTGTTCGGACGTGGAACGCGGCATCCCAGATGCGGACAGCGAGCGCCGGGTAGAACCTCGGCTAAGCTGGAATCAAATGTCGCTGGAGCGCTACGAGATTGTGTCCGAGCTGGGCCGAGGAGGCTTCGGAGTTGTCTACAAGGCCCGACAGCTCACGACGGGTCAGCCAGTGGCAATCAAGATGCTGCATGGACTGCGCGGGCTGAGTGAGGACGCCCAGAAGCGTCAACTCGCCCGCTTCCAGCGCGAGATGAGGCTGTGCGCTCAACTCCACCATCCCAACATCATCCGGGTGCTCGACTCCGGCATCATGGACGATGGAAACGCCTACACCGCGTTCGAGTACATCCCAGGCCAGAACCTCGCGACGCTCCTCGCGGAGCATGGTGCACTGGAGCCCATTGAAGCCACGCGTCTGATGTTGCAGGTCCTTGATGCGTTGTGCTGTGCCCACTCCAATGGAGTGATTCACCGGGACCTCAAGCCCCATAACATCATGGTGAGCACCACCGGCGCACGGTCGAACGCCCTGGTGCTCGACTTCGGACTCGGGACGCTGGTTCACGGACCCGAGGTCCAGGCTCACCTCAAGCTCACCGGCACGCGTGAGCTGCTCGGCACCCCGGCCTATGCCGCCCCCGAGCAGCTCCGCGGCCAGAATCCAACCCCCGCGTCCGATCTCTTCTCCTGGGGCCTGGTCTTTCTCGAGTGTCTCACCGGAGTACGGCCCATCCGCGGCCGGACATGGGAGGAGCTCCTCATCCAACAGCTCGGCCCGGCCCCCATTCAGATGCCGCCCGCGCTGAAGGAGCATCCGCTCGGAAGGATTCTCGCGCGGCTGCTGAACAAGGACCCACAAGAGCGGGCACGGTTGAAGAGCGAGACACTCTTGCGTGAGGTAGAGGCCTGCGATCTGCGCGGCCTGAAGCTCGGCGGACAAGACGCTCGTGAACGAACCATGACCGCCAGCGAGCAGGACACTGCGTCCATCGCTGAGCTGGACCAGCCGACCGCCACACGGCAGCTTCAAGTGGAACCAACCCATTCGAAGCCGGCCGGCGACTCGCTCCCACTCAAGCAGGAGGGAGCCCGCCGGCAGGCGACCGCCCTGTGTTGCACGTTCACCGTGACCTCCTCTTCGGCGAAGGAGCTCGACATCGAAGAGAGCGACGAGTCTGTTCGGCTCGCGCAACAGCTCTGTATCGAGATTGCGCAGTCTTTCGGGGGGAGTCTCGGCGGGATTCTAGGAGATCAAATACTGCTCTACTTCGGTCTCACAGCCACACCCGCGGAAGGAGCCCTGCATGCCGCGCATGCCGCGCTGGAGTTCCTCCGGGACCTCCGCAGGCACATTGCACGGTCCGAGCAGCACAGCCGGGTGCATCTGGATGTTCGAGCCGGCATCCACACCGGCCATGTCGTGGTGCGCAACCCCACACATATCGTGGGAACGACCTCCAATGCCGCGGCCCAGCTCAGTACACATGCCCTCTCCTGGGAAATCGTGGTCAGCGCGGATACGGCCTCCTTGCTCCAGTCTCGCTTCCTCCTGGAACCCGCGCTCGGGCAGCAGGAGCCTCATCAGGCAACGACTGGGAGGTTCAGTCTCCGAGGTGAGCTGAGCCCGGAGCGGGAACCGGCACCGTGAATCAGATGGGGATGCTCTGCTCGTACCTGAAGAGGTTGTCGGGGTCGTAATCCTTCTTGACCCGGCTCAGCCGCTTGAGCGTCTCTTCATCCCAATAGGCATCCTGGAACTCGGGCAGCCTTGGGGTGGGATAGTTCTGGTAGGCTCTCTTGCCGACGTGCCCGAGGAGGTCGTTCATCAGGCGATTCATCCATGTAATCGCCGCCTCCTCGCCAGACCTGGTGCTCCAGAAAGCGCTGGTGAAGCAATCCAGGAGCACGTCGCGGTGGATGAACGCGTTGCCCCCGGCAGGATACCGCCTGATGGCGCCGCCGTAGGGCTCGATGCAGACGAAGTTGGACGCGTCCGGCGGAGGTCGTCCGTACGCTTCGACGACCTTCTCCCAGTCCTGGAGGGAGGCGGGCCTGGCGAAGTATCGGGATTGGATGATGAATGGCCGGGGCTCCTGCTCTACCGGGATCGCGTACGGGTGGGTGAGTACGTATGTATTCAACTCATGGTACGGACCGGTCCGGTCCACCACGAAGGGTGCACTCGCAACCTTCAGCAACGGCGCGAGCACGGACCTCCCCTGTTCGGCGGTTCCGTTGAAGAGCCCCATCATGACCACGACAGGCTCTTGGGTGGTGGGATCGACAACCAGGCCAGCCAGGTAGCCCAGCTCGTCGGGGGCTGCGAGCGTGTAGCCCTCCTGAAGCGCATGGAGGACCCTGGCCGCGTCCTCGACCTTCCACTGGAGCCTGAATCCCCACAGGTCAGCAAGCGCGTGAAGTTGATACGTCACTTCGAGCACGACCCCGAAGTTGCTCCCCGTCCCGCCGCGAATCGCCCAGAACAGCTCCGGGTTCTCCAAAGCACTCGCCACCACTTCACGGCCATCAGCGAGCATCAGCCTCACGGCGAGCACGTTGTCACAGTTCATTCCGAACTGCCTGGAGGTGAACCCGTAGCCGCCTCCCTGCATGAACCCCGCGACCGCCACGGAGGGCCCCCCCGGACTTGGAACGTGCAACCCGTACCTGCGTAGAAAACGATCCAGCTTGTCGAACTGGGCGCCTGGACCTACCCGGGCCCGCCGGGCCTCGGGCTCGATCGATACGTCGTTCAGCGCGCTGACGTTGATAACGACACCAGCGGTTTTACTGCAATACGTCGCGTAGCTGTGCCCTCCAGAGCGACACACCACCGGCAACGCATTCTCCCTGGCATATGCGAGTGCCTCCGCTACATCATCGATGGCGTCACAGCGGAAGATGACGTCCGGATATCGCTGGTAGGCTGGATTGCCACCCTGCCTCTCCTTGTCATAGTCCGGGTCTCCTGGACGGATGATTGTTCCGTGGAGCCGCTGCTCGATGTCGAGGAGTCTCTTCTCCGGGGCTTCTTTGAGCGCTCGCCACTGCTCGATCCTGGCGGCCTTCGCGAGTTGTCGCGGGCTGGGCTTGTAGTGCATGCGTCTGTAACCCCGCTCAGAAGAGCAGCCGCGCGTGGGAGGAGGACTCAGAAGCCCGCGGCAATTCGGACAAGGTCATGATTTCATCCAGACTCCGCGCCAGATAATGGATCGTCCGCGCCGCGCTCATGCCAATGAGCAACTCATGCTCCGCCGTCAGCGGAAGGGAATCCAATACGCGATCGAGCAACGCGTTGTGCCGTGGCTCGATATGGACATGCTCCAGATGATAGCGGAAGGCATCACGCGGCAGCCCGGTGTGCCGCATGACTCGCTCGATCTGCTCGGCGGAGGAAGGATTGTTCTCGACGACCTTGATGAAGCCAAGCAGGGCGACGGGATGGTGATGGTAGATCCAGTAATATTGCATCCCGACCATCGCGGCGACGGTGGGCGGGGGCAGGTGCGCGCGGACACCCTCCCGCGAGTGCCCCAGGGCTTCGAGCGAGTCGAGGAGCCAGTCATCGTGACCTCGCTCCTCCAGGATGAGCTGCCTGAAATATTTGATGAGCCCCGGGGCAATTGGCTCGGAGTCGGCCATCAGCGAGAGCTGACGGCAGGCCTCCTCCATCACATGGAGGGTGGCTCTAGCCTCGCAATGCATTCGGAAGAGAAGGCTCGGGATGAGGGCCGCGAGTCGCGGATGCTTCCAAAACCTGACATGAGCTTCTTCAAGTGGGAGGCCCAACAGCCTCACCTTGGCGTCCAGTCGTGCGCTCGGGCAAGACTTCTCCGCATCAGGAAGCGGATGCTCCATCTTTCCCCCGGATGTTCGGTCTGGCGGAGTTGCTAGAATCCGCAGGTGATGATACCCGTGTGCAACGCACCCGAGAGGCCGAGCTTGCTCCTCACCGAGATGATCGCATCGACCTCGGCCTGGGATAAGGCGTTGATCTTCGCCTTGAACTCGTCCCACGCTTTATTCGAGTAACCCGGAGCATGCGGGTCGGGCTCATTGATCAGGCCAGCATCGCGCAAGACTTCGTAGTTCGAAGTGCCTGGCATCCGGTTTCCCTCCCTTGGCTTGTCCGTGGGTCCAGCGCGACCGCCCGTACGATGCGACGCCCTGGCTCTGAGAGCACGGCTGCTGGTTATAGTACACTCGGCGTAGAAATGCGCAACCCTGGCTTTTCGCTGTTTCTCGGACGGCTGTGTTACGGAAACGTGGAGGCTAGAGAAGCACGGGCGGGACTCGCGCGGTGCACTCGAAGAGCGTGATGACTTCATCGATTCCCTGAGACACGCAATGCAGGGTGCGCGCCGCATTGAGACCCATCAGGGCCTCCTGGTCGGCGGTCAGCGGAAGTGCGTCGAGGAGTTGCGCCAACTCGCGCTGGTGGAGCGGATCGAGCCGGGCGTGGCCGAGATGGAGCCGGAACGCGGCGAGTGGGAGGCCAGCGCGCGCGGCGAGCTGCTCGATGTACTGGATGCTGGTGGGGGAGCTCTCGACGACCTTGATGTACCCGAGGAGCGCCACCGGGTGGTAATGGAAGATCCAATAGTATTGCGAGCCCACGAGCGCGGCGACTGAAGGCGGCGGCGGGCGACCCCAGACCTCCGCTCTCGATACACCCAGAGCCTCCAGGGCCTCCAGGGCCCACTCATCGTGCCCCATCTCCTGGGGGATGTGCTCGCGCAGGTATTCAATGAGCGGGGGTGCGAGCGGATCATCGTGGACGGCGGGCTCCAGGTGGCGCACTGCCTCCTGCATGAGGCGTACGGTGGCGCGCGCTTCACAATGGATGCGGAAGAGAATGCTCGGAAAGAGCTCGGTGACACGTGGGTGGGCCCAGAGACGTCGCTCGGCCTCGGCGTACCCGCCGCTGAGCAACTGCAGCTTGGCGTCGAGTCTCTCGCTCACCGTTCGAGGGCTCATGGTCATCTCTGCCTCGCGTTGCCAGGCGCCTCACTCCAGCATCGCGAGCGTCGCGCGAGCCTCTCGCAGGAATGGAGTCTGGTGACCATCCGTGAAATCACCATGGAGCTGCTCGAGCAGGCTCCGGGCCTCGGCGTCTCTTCCCAGGTTCCGCGGCAGGCGGCACAGGCTCGTCGCGGCACGCAACTCCATCAACCTCGCGCCCTGTCGGTGAGCGACCTCGAGTGCGCGCCGGAAGCTCCTCTCGGCCTCCGCGCCAGTCTCATCCACGCCTGCCGCCAGCTTGAGCTCGCCGTCGAGGCGGTGGAGCTCGGACTCGCAGTGGGTTTCTTGAGCCTGCCGCATGGCAGCGAATGCCATCTCCAGCCTCCGTCGTGCCTCCTCCAGCCGTCCCGCCCGGAGAAGGCTCTCCACCTCGAACGAAAGGAATTGACTCTGACCGTTGACGGCTCCGTTGGCGACGAGGACCTCCTGGTTGCTCCGCATGAGCGACAAGGCCTCATCCCCCCGCCCCGGCTCCTCCAACAGCGCCCAGCCGAGCTGCATCCGGCCGCAGATGAGCCACCACGTGAAACCCTGCTTCTCGCAGATGGTCAGGAGCTCGGCGAGCCAGGCACGTGACTCCTGCCGCTCGCCGGTGAACTGGCGCACGAGGGCGGCAAAGGTCAGGGCGAACGCGAGGCTGAAGGCATGGCCGAGCTCACGGGCCATGGCGATGGCCTCTTCGCAGCTCCTCACGGCCCGCTCCGGGAAGCCCGTGAAGCAAGCGACGAGCGCGGAGTACATGCGCGCGACAATGCCCACGTCCTGCCCCGTCATGGCCGCCAGGGAGCGATCCCGCTCCTTGCGGTCGAGCGCGACGGCCTCGTCCAGATGCCGACGCGCGGTCTCGAAGGCGCCCTGGTAGAAGAGCGCCGCTCCCAGGGCGGTGTGGGCTCCGAGGGTGAGCGTCTCGTCTCTTCTGGATGCTCCGATCCGCAACATCTGCTCGCCCAGCTCGATGGCTTTGTCGAGCTGCCCTGACACGAGATAGAACGTGAAGAGCCCCCAGAGCGCGAGAAACGTCGCGGGAGTCTGCCCGACTGTCTGGCAGAGCTCCCTGGCCCGGAGGTACGCGCGCTCCACATCCGCGGCCGCATAGGCCCTGCTCGCCATGAGGGCCGGGGCGAGGGTTGTCAGCAGGTCGAGCTCACACCTGTCCCTCTCGGCGGCATCGGAGAGCTGTTCGAGCAGCGAGAGGCCGCGGTTGAGGTGGTCGATGGCTTCCAGGTTGGCCGAGTTCGCGAGGTCTCGCTGGCCGGCCTTGAGCCAGTAGCTCACGGCGGGCTGGGGGAGTCCCGCCTCGGTGTAGTGGTGGGCGAGTATCGCGAGCAGTTCATGCGTGGTCTCCGGAAGCTTTTCCTCCAAGGCCTTGGCGACGCGCGCGTGGACTTCCCGGCGCGACCGCTTCAGCATCGACTCGTAGGCCGCATCACGAACCAGCGCGTGCTTGAAGAGATAGGCCTCACTCTTCAGCCGCCGCTTGCGGTGGACGAGATCCGCGGCGACGAGCCCTTCCAGGTTCCGCTGCACGGCCGCGCTGTCGAGGGGGCTCACCGCCCGGAGCAGCTCGAAGGTGAACTCACGTCCGATGACCGCCGCGATCTGCGCGGTCTCCTTGGCCTTGCCGAGACGATCCAGACGCGCCACCAGCGAGTCTCGCAGTGTCGTCGGGATGGAGAGCTCCGTGAGCGGTCGCATGAACGCATACGTGCCGGACTGCTCCACGAGCGTGCCTGTCTCGAGCATCATCCGGACGAGCTCTTCCACGAAGAGCGGGATGCCGTCGGTCCGGCGCGCAATCTCTTCGAGCACATTCGCCGGCAGGGCACGGCTTCCCGTGAGCCTGGCCGCCAGTTGATCGATCTCCGGCCTGCCCAGACGGCCGAGTTGCAGGTGCAGCACCCCGGCTCGCGGCCACGAGGGAGTGAACTCGGTCCGCGCGGTGAAGAGCGCGAGTACGCGGGCCGAGCCCACCTCGCTGGCAAGCTGACCGAGCAGCTCGAGCGTGCTGGGATCAGCCCAGTGCAGATCCTCGACCACCAGGACAACCGGTTCTCTCTCGGCCATCTCGAAGAGCAGCGAGAGAACCGCGTTGCATGTCATTTCGCGGCGCTTCTGCGGCGAGACATCGAGCGGGGCCCACCTCTCCGACAATGGAATTGACAGGAGGGGGGCAAAGAGAGGCATGGCCTCGGCGGGCGAGAAGCCGAAGGACGAGAGCAGGACCTCGAGCTTGCCGGCCTTGGCCCCGAGCTTCAGCTCGCGCTGCGGGTCGAGCAGGCGATCGAGCAACTCGATGATGGGATGGAAGGCGCTGTTCACGCTGTCCGGCGTGCAGCGGCTCTTGAGCCTCAGGTGAGGCTCGGCGCCGAGCCGCTCGGCGAACTCGCGCACGAGACGGGACTTGCCAATGCCCGGTTCGCCGCTGAGGAGGATGGCCTGCCCTACGCCGTTGTTCACCCGCCCCCAGCAGTCGAGCAATGTCGCGATCTCGCGCTCACGCCCCACGAGGGACACGTCGCGCGGCCCGTGTGACGGAGCGCCCTCTCGCAGCACGAAGGTCTCGATTGGCGCGGTGGCGTCGTCGACCGCACGAGGTCCCGTCTCTTCGAGCAGGAACTGCTCGCGAAGCAGTCGCTGGGTACCGGCGCTGACGAGGATGCATCCGGGTTCGGCGAGGGCCGCCAGGCGGGTTGCAAGCTTCGGAGTCGTCCCCACGACATAGCCGAAACCGCCGCTCATGGATTCGCGCAGCTCGCGCGAGACCACCAACCCCGTGTGGATGCCAACGCGTAGATTGACACGTACCTTGCGCTCCACTTCGAGCGCCGCGCTGCGCTGGTTGACCTCGGAGACCATCGCGAGTGCCGCGCGAGCCGCGCGCTGGGCATCATCCTCACGGGCCGTCGGAAAGCCGAAGTAGAAGAGCACGGACTCGCCAAGCGCACCGGCGACATGCCCTCCCATACCGCGGGCGATCTCGATGCATGCATCCTGCTGGACGCCGAGAACCTGGTCGAACTCCTCCATGTCCGCGGCGTGCGGCACGACACCGGAAGCGCCGAGGTTGATGCCCACCGCAGTGATCTGCCGACGCTCGCCTTCGACGATTCGTAGCGCCTCGCCCTCGCCCTGCGGAGTGCTGGGGAACTGGACCGTGGCCGCCGCACCCTCCGCGGGCGATGCATCCAGTCGCCTGGGACCGGTGTTTTTCCGCGGGAGCCCACGCACGTCACATCCTTCGAGCTCGCGCAGGATCGACTCGGCGGTGACGTCTCGCTCCAGCGGATCCTTGGCGGTCACACGACGCAAGATGCCGCCGAGGGGGTGGTCGGCAAGGAAGGTGGGGACGAGGATGGGGTCGGCGGAAAGCTGCTGGAACATGACCTCCGCCGCTGTCTGCCCTTTGATCACCTGTTCGCCTGTCAGACACTCCATGAAGACGAGACCCCATGCGTAGAGATCGGAGCGCGGCGTCGGGGGCAGGCCACGGAGTTGCTCCGGTGCCGCGTAGGAGGGCGTGCCGATGGACTCGTGGGTCTGGGTGATCCGGGCGCCATGCTCGTGCCGGTCCTCAGCGGTGATTGCGCCGATGCCGAAGTCGAGCACGAGCGCATTCCGCCGAGCACCGGTGGGAATGATCATGATGTTCGCTGGCTTGAAGTCGCGGTGGACCACCCCCTGCGCGTGCGCGCAGGCGAGCGCGTCAAGGGTTTGCATCATCAAGTGCCGCGCCTCGCCAGGATCCAGGCCCCCCTCCTCCTTGAGGACCTCGGCCAGGTTCTTTCCCGGCACGAACTCGAAGATGGAGTAGACGATGCCTCCATCCGCCTGCCCCGAGTCCATGAGTCGAACGATATTCGGGTGATGCATCTGCGCGCAGATCTGCATCTCACGCCGGAAGCGGACGAGCCGCCTCTCATTCGACTCCTCGGTTCCCCCCTCGGGGAAACGAAGCACCTTGATGGCAACGGATTGGCCCGTCGCGAGCTGCCGTGCCCGGTAGACTGTTCCGAAGCCGCCCTGCCCCAGCTCCCCCTGGAACTCGTATCGCCCCTCGAAGACTGCGCTGAACGCTCGCTTCGGGTCCAACATCCTTCACCTTCCAGGTATATGTCGGGTCGGCGGATTGCAGTCTATCAGGGAGACACGGCGTGGACGCCGCCTTCCGCGTCCACGTCGAAGTGGAGGGAGCCCCGGTTCTTCCCAATCACGAAGAGGACGTAGCGCCCTCCGGGCTGGAGCTCCCGGGGCCCCTCCACCACGGCGAAGCCTCCGGGCGCCTCGCCGTAGGAGAGCTGCCGGACGCTGTTGAGGTCGCCAAACGGCTCGGCACGCAGTTGCCAGAAGACCTCCCCCGCCCGGTCCACCACCTGCACGGTGTCGTAGCGGGGGCGGTCCTCATGCTCGGGGTCCTCCACCACGAAGCTCGGGGAGGGCAGCCGCTCCTCCCCGGACGCCAGCGCCACCTGGAGCCTCGCGGGGCAGCCGGTGAGCAGCAGGAGGAAGAAGCCGAGCAGCAGCGTGGCGGCGCGTGACGACCTCATGGGCTACGGGGCTCCCTTGCCCGCGCGAAGCTCCGCGAGCGCGGTGTTCAGGTACGCGGTGTAGTCCGTGCCGTTGTACACGAAGGTGCCGCCGGTGTTCGGGTCGAAGAAGCCCGAGGCGTGTGCCCGCTGCAGGAGCTCGGCCTGCTGCTCGGGGTTGAGCTCGCTCCAGGACTTGCCCTCCTGGATGCCCTTCTCGAACTCGTAGCCGTCCCCGAAGTTCTGGGCCCACAGGGCCTCGCTCATGTAGTCCGTGCCGCCGTTCTGGTGCTGCCAGACGTGCGCCGTCTCGTGCACCAGCAGGTTGGTCGTCAGCGGCAGGTCCTCCGGCGGGATGTAGAGGGTGTTCCCGTGGGTGAAGGCGCGGCCGGAGAGGCTGAACAGCCCCGAGTTGCCCTCCTTGATGCGGATGGACGAGTAATCGATGCTGTCGCCGTAGACGTCTCGGAGGGCGGCGATCTCCGGCCCGGTGAGCTTGCGGGCCGGGGGCTCCACTCCAATGAGCGTCTGGACGGCACTGAGGGCGCGCCCGCCCATCATCAGGAGCGCGTCGACGGGTGTCTGGACGAAGGTCTTCACCAGCCCCATGCCCATCTGCTTGAGGCCCTCACCGAACTTCCCGGTGAAGAGCTTGCCCACGCCGCCGAAGAAGGTGCCAATCCCCTCCCCGACGTTGCGCACGGCGCCCACCACGGTGTTGACGGCGCCCGTGACCAGGCCGCGGATGCCATCACCCACGCGCGCGCCGACCTCCTTCACCACGTTGCCCACCGCCTTCGCCGCGCCGCTGATGGCATTGCCCACGGCCTTGGCCGCGTTGCCAATGGCCTTGAAGGGGTTCCAGAACTCGACCTCCCTCGCCTTGCCGTCGACGTGGATGATGCCCTTGTCGTTCTCGGCGCGGATCTCGGCCACCTGCGCGGACGTCAGCTTCTCGCCGGAGAGGACGCGCCGGAACAGCTCGCCCTCGTCGCCCGCCGAGTCCTTCGCGTTGAGCTTCGTATCGAGGTGGTGGCCCGCCTCCTCCACATAGGTGGACGCGGCCAGGGCCGGGTCCAGGTCCTTGTTGAGGAACACCGTGCCCGACTCGGCGTCGTAGGCACCGTTGGCCCCATGGAGCTGCTCGGCGGACACAAGCTTCACCGGGGGCATCCAGCTGAAGTCGCCGGCCAGCGCCTTCTGCCGGTACTGCTCGGCCTGGACGGCGTTGTAGCCGTCGCCGAACACCGTGCGCAGGGTGTCGTGGAACTGCTTCTTGTCCGCGGCCAGCGAGCCGAACTGGCGCCGGAACTCGGACTGCACGTCGGGCGCGGAGCGGCTGAATTCACTGACGGACGAGAACCCCGCCTTGCGCGCCGCTGCCTCCCCCGTGGCGCGCTGCGGGACTTCCGCCTGCTTTCCCGTGAGTGCCTTTCCGGACTCATCGGGCCCATGCGGCGTCTGCGTGGGAATCCTGGACTGGATCTTCATTTCGTACGGCCCCCCTTTCTTCGAGAACCTCGCACTTTACAGTGAAGCCGGGTCTCCACGTCCAGTCAGGCCCCCCCTTGTGTCAGGGGAGCTGACACAAGGAGCGGGAGCTCGTGAGCCTCCTTCGCTCAGGACTTCTGGAAGCGCCGCACAGGCCCTACCGGCAGTGGACGATACCGTTCACCCGGCAAGCATCTGAAAGCGGATGCCGACCCTGGGCGTAACCTGACGAGCAGGTCGCTCGGGCTCTGCCAGGTCTTTCACGCGACGTCCTCCCCTCGCGACTCTCGAGGACGGTTTCTCCCCGCGAGCGCCGCCTCGTCTGGCCGGTGACTCGGAGCCTCCGTCAGGCTCCGGGCCACCGGCGAGCCATCGTTCCGCAGTCCTCACGAGAGGAGCCGTCATGCCGTCATCACACCGAGCCCTGGCCGCCGTGTCCCTGCTGTTCGCGCTGGGAGCCTGTAAAGACGAGGACCCGAAGCCGCTGCCATCCGGCCCCGAGCTCTCCGAGACGCCGCTGTGGCAGGTGAAGGCAGACCCGTCCCTGGCGGACGAGTGCTTCGGCAGCTCCGTCGCGCTCGCGGACTTCAACGGCGACGGCCGGAAGGACCTGGCCGTGGGCACCGAGCCGTGCTGGTCCAGCTTCACCGTGGCGAGGCACCCCGGCCGCGTGTCGTTCTTCGCGGGCGAGGCGCGCTTCTTCTCCACGCAGCCCGTCTCCTCGCTGATGACCTGGACCAACACCCACTCGCGGACATCGGGGCAGTCGCTCCGGACGGTGGCCGGCGACGTGAATGGGGACGCGTACGCGGACCTGCTCGTCTTCGGGCGGTATGGTGCGTCCGTCTTCCTCGGCGGGCCGGACCTGGGGACCCTCCTCGCGGCTCCGGTCTTCCGCGTCCCCGGCAACGGCCTCTTCTTCTCCACGGCACTCGTCGACTTCAACGGGGACGGGTTGGACGACCTGGTGAGCAGCAGGGCCGGCGAGCTGTCCTTCTTCCAGGCGACGCCCGGGGCGGAGGGCGGGCCCTTCACCCTCGTGCATAAGCGGCAGGGCTTCATCTTCGTGAGCCAGGGTGACGTCAACGGTGACGGCGCCGGGGACCTGATGCTTCCGTCGGCCGACACGGAGAACCTCCAGGAGCTGTACCTGGGCTGCAAGGCCGGCAGTCCCTTCGCCTGCGAGGGCCCCCTGTCGGCCGAGCCCGCGCGGACGCTGGTGGCCAGCAGCGCGAGGCTGTCCCCCGACGTCAATGGGGATGGCCACCGCGAGGCCTTCCTGGTGATGGACAACGGCGTGGTGAACTTCCACTTGTCCGAGCCGGGGGGCGCCATCTCCTCCACGGCGGCCTGGTCCCTGATGGAGGACCCGGTCTTCCCCGGCCTGAGCGCGCCCGTCGAGGTGGGGGACATGGACGGAGATGGCGAGCGCCATGACTTCGTGATGAGCGCGTTGGGGCGCCTCTACTTCTACTCACCAGCGAATGGCGTGTCCGCTGAGCTGAAGCCCATCTGGAGCTGGCCTCGCGCGGACTCCCTGTCCGCGAATCACGACGTCTACCGGCGCGCGTCGGTGGCCGTGCCCGGGGACCTGGACGGTGACGGCTTCGACGACCTGGTTGTGGCCACCGGCGCCTCCGGCGACCTCCTGAATGGCCCCGTGGGCGAGGTGTCCATCTATGGCGGAGGCCGAGTCCCGAAGGAGCCGAAGGACCCGCCGTACACCCAGCCCGTCCGGCCGTGCGACCTGCGGCTGGACCCCGTGAATGGCAAGCCGGACCTCACGGTGGACGCGAGCACCGTTGCCCGCACGCTGCACGTGGTGCGCAAGACGTTCGCCGCCGAGTCGTGCGAGGTGTTCGAGGGCTGCGTGGCGGCGCCTGGGGAGCGGCGCCTGCTGCGCTTCAGCGCGGCCCTCCAGAACCTGGGACGGGCCAGCGCCATCTTCCCGCCGCTCGATTCGCGCCCGGACCTCTACGTCTTCGACGAGTGCCACGGACATGACCACCTGAAGGGCTTCGCCGGCTACGAGCTGCGCGACTCGCGAGGACAGCAGGTCCTCACCGGGCGCAAGCAGGGCTTCGCGCTGATGGATATCACCAGCTACTGCACGGACGCGGCGCCGTCCGCCTTCTATGACCCCATGGGCATCTCTCCCGGCTGGGCAGACGTCTACACCTTCGACATTCCGTGCCAGTGGGTGGACATCACCGGCCTGGCGGATGGCACGTACACCCTGCGCGTGGGCGTGGATGAATCGGACATCCTCGAGGAGGAAAGCGTCCATCCCAACGAGGTGTTCGTCCGCATGTCGCTGGAGGGCGACACGGCCACCGTCCTCCCGTGACGCTGGCGACCGTCCCCGGGAAGCGTGACCTCGCGACTTGAGGGTGATTCCCTCGACGAAGGCGCCGCGCCCCGTGCGGACGCGGGCGCGTCCCAGCGCGAAGCGTGGCCGGGCTCATCCGTCTACGGTTCGCCGGCCTGGGAAAGCCGCTCCTGCACGACGGTGGCGCTCCCCGCGGGCAGCTCCATCCGCTGGGGGAAGCCGTGGGCATCGAGCTCCACGCTCACGGACACCGCCCCCAGCTCCATCGTGGCGGCGCGCGTTCCTGCCCCAGCGCGCGGGCGGACCACCACCCTCGTCGGAGCGGACGCGTCCGCCGGGGGCACCCACAGCATGGCCTCGAGCGCATTGCCCTGGCCCTTCAGCAGGCCCTCGCGCAGCCGCGCCGCGAGCCCCACCTCGCCGATGAGCTCGCCACCCAGGCGGGCCTGCACGTCCTTGCCGGCCATCTGGCCCTCGACGTTGTAGCTCTCGTCCTGCTCCCGGCGCAGGCGAACGTTGGCGGCGACCGTGTCGTTGACCCGCTTGGTGTAGCTCTTGCTCACGAGCACTCCCTCGGTGTCCGCATGCTCCGTGGTGTTGGTGTCCAGGAACTGGAACTGCGCGGGAGTGCCGGGGCGCACCATCGTGGTGCTGACCTCGAGGATGCTCCCCCCCATCTTGGAGCCGAAGAGCGCGGTGTACTGGAAGCCGAACGCCACGCCGCCCACCCGCATCACCTGCACGTCGCTGTAGTACGGCGCCACCGGCTGCTCCGGCGCCGTGGAGGTGAGACCCGTGGCGATGGCCTCGGTGACGTCGAGGAAGCTCCGCGCGTAGCCCAATTCGTCGTGGAAGCAGGCCTTGGGCAAAACGGGGTCGGCGTGGACCATCATCTTGACTCGGCCCGCCTGCGCGGTAGAGCCGGTGCCGCGCGTGAAGTCGCCTTCGAGGTACAGGGCAGGGCTGCCCGCGAGGGACTTCACCTCCGTGGCTCGCACCTGCTGCAGGGTGAACTCGTCCAGGATGGACTCCAAGAGGCTCCTCGCCGCGGCTCCGGCGTCGATGGGCTGTGGGTAGAAGAGACAGGTGACCGGCACGGAAGTGCCAATCGGGAGGGTGAGGAGGGTGCTCCCGTTGGGGTGCTTCACCACCTCCGGTGTGCCGGCCGCCAACACCGTGCCTCGGAAGAGCACGCCCTCCGCCTCCACGGGCTTGCGGGGCAGAGGCTCCGTGAGCTCCCGGGCGAGCACCTCCCGGAGGGTGCTCGGCTCATTCTTCGCTGCGGGTGCGGTACGGGGCGCGGGGGCGGTCGCCACGCAGCCCGAGAGCAGACAGGCGGAAAGTACGGTCAGTCTTGGCAGAGGCATGCGGCACCAGTCGTAAGAGGGACGGACGTCCTGACGACGTATACGCGCCTGGGTCTCGAATCTGGCTACGCCCCCTGGCAAGGGACAGGCGCACGCGCGTGAGCGGCTGGCACCTTCATTCCTGCAGCTTCCTCGCGAGCGTCTCCACGGCCGGCGCGTGGAGGAGGGAGTGGTGATCGCCCGGTATCTCGTGCACCTCCACTCCTCCGGCCGCGAGTCCAGCCCACCCGCCATCCGGACCGGTCGGTACCTGCGTCTCGCTCGCGCGAACCAGGGTGACACGTCCACCGTACGCTCCTGGTTGGTAGCGCCACAGCGCCCGGAGGTTGCTCTCGAAGACACGGTACAGGGTTCGGAGCTGCTCCAGGCCCACTCCGCGAGCCAGGACTCCGGCACTCCGGCCCGCCTCCAACAGGCGCTCCAGTAGCGTGTCGCCTCCGGGCACATCCTCCTCGCGGAGCTCGGGCACTGGCAGCTCTACGAGCCGGGCCGTGAACTCCACGAACCGGGCCGCGAGCCACGACTCCCCTGCCCCCTCCGGCGGACGCTGGTCGAAGGCATAGGCGTCGATGAGCACGAGCTGCTCCACCCGCTCGCCCCGCTGCTCGAGCTGCCGCGCCATCTCGAAGGCGACGACGCCACCCAGGGACCAGCCTCCCAGCCGATAGGGTCCGGACGGCTGGACCGTGCGCAGTTCCTCCACGTAGCGCGCCGCCAGCGCCTCCACCGTCTCCAGCGGAGCGCGCTCGCCCTCGATGCCCGGGGACTGGAACGCATAGAAAGGCTGCTCCGGTCCCAGCGCACGAGCCAGCTCCAGGTAGGGCAGGACGTTGCCGCTGACCGGGTGGACGCAGAAGAAGGGCCGGCGCGAGCCACCGGTCGTGAGCGGCACCAGCGGTGACAGGTGTCCCGGCGCCTCGCGCAGGCGCGCCGCCAGCTCCTCGAGGGTGCCCGACTGGAAGAGCGACACCACGGGCAGGCTCCGGCCCAGGCGCTCGCGGATGAGCGACATCATCCGCATGGCCAGGAGCGAGTGCCCGCCCAGCTCGAAGAAGTCCGAGCGGATGCCGATGGGCCCGGCGCCCAGCAGCTCCTCCCAGATTCGCGCGAGCAGCAGCTCCAGCTCGTCGCGCGGCGGCACGTAGGCGTGCGCCGGCTCCGTCCGGGCCTCCGGCGCCGGAAGCGCCTTGCGGTCCACCTTGCCATTGGGCGTCAGCGGCAGCGCGTCCAGCAACATGAAGGCAGAGGGCACCATGAAGTCCGGCACCCGCTCCTTCACGAAGCGCCGGAGCTCCGCCGCCTCAGGCGCGGCGCCGGACCGGGCCACGACGTAGGCCACCAGCCGCCGGCCCTCGCCACCGGCCTCGCGTGCCAGCACCACCGCTTCGCGCACGTCCGGGTGCTGGCGCAGCGCCGCCTCCACCTCACCCAGTTCGATGCGGAAGCCGCGCACCTTCACCTGCTGGTCGATGCGGCCGAGGTACTGCAGCACCCCCTCCGGCAGCCACCGCACCCTGTCTCCGGTCCGATACAGCCGCGCCCCGGGCTCGTGACTGAACGGGTCCGGTATGAAGCGCTCCGCCGTCAGCTCGGGCCGGTCCACGTAGCCGCGCGCCAGGCCCGCGCCGGCGAGGTACAGCTCGCCCGCCACGCCTGGAGGCACGGGCTGTCCGAGCGCATCCAGCACGTACGCGCGCGTCCCATCCAGCGGCCTGCCGAGGGTCGGCTCCCGCTGGGCCCCCCGGGGCGCCACCGTCCAGGTGGAGTACGTCGTGTCCTCGGTGGGTCCGTACAGGTTGAGCACGCGCTCCACACCGGGCGCGGCCTGGTGGATGCCCTGCACCAGCGAGTTGGCCAGCGGCTCGCCGGCCAGGTTCACCGTCCGCACGGAGCCGGGGACCGCGTTGGCGCGCACCAGCTCCGCCATCGCCGACGGAACCGTGTTGATGAGCGTCACCCGGCCCGCCGCGGGAAGCGTCGGCAGCTCCAACGCGTTCCTCGCCACCACCACCGCGCCGCCACGGGTGAGCGGGGCGAACAGCTCGAAGACGGACAGGTCGAAGTTGAGCGACGTGGAGGCCAGCACACCGGCCAGTTCCTCCGCCGCGAAGGCCCGGGCCGTCCAGCGCAGGAAGGCCACCGCGCTCCGGTGTTCCAGCGCCACGCCCTTGGGGCGCCCCGTGCTGCCCGACGTGAACAGCACGTAGGCCAGGTGGTCCGGAGCAACGCT
Source organism: Myxococcus sp. RHSTA-1-4 (assembly GCF_020037125.1). Lineage (GTDB taxonomy): Bacteria > Myxococcota > Myxococcia > Myxococcales > Myxococcaceae > Myxococcus. Next base: position 2,571 of record NZ_JAIQDG010000069.1, on the reverse strand, counting down.
GGAGACAGGAGCATCCCCGCGCGCGGACGCCAGCGCGTGGGCCTCATCGAGCACCACCCAGGCTGCGTCCGAGGGTGGCAGTGACTCCAGCAGCCGGCGCTGTCCCACGAGCACCCGAGGCTTCGCGTCCTCCAGCATGAACGCCAGCCGCTGGCGCGGGTACGCCGGATCCAGCGGCACGTACGCGCCGCCCGCCTTGAGGATGCCCAGCACCGCGACCACCAGGTCCGCCGTGCGCTCGGCACACAGGCCCACCCGGATCTCCGGCCCCACGCCCATGCCGCGCAGGTGGTGCGCCAGCCGGTTGGCCCGCAGGTCGAGCTCGCGGTACGTCAGCGACACCTCACCGGCCCGCACCGCCACCGCGTCCGGAGTGTGGGTCACCTGGCGCTCGACGAGCGTGTGGATGCACGTGTCCGCGGGGCCCGCGGAGCCGGTGTCATTCCACTCCACCAGCAGCCGGCGCTTCTCGCCGTCACGCAGCAGGGGCACCGCGAAGACGGATTGCTCCGGCCGGGCGATGGCCCCTTCGAGCAGCGCCTTCAGGTGGCCGAGCAGCCGCTCCACCGTCGCGGGCTCGAACAGCGCGGTGCTGTACTCCAGCCCGCCGGTGAGCCCGTCTTCCCCGTCCGCCAGTCCAAGCGTGAGGTCGAATCGCGCCACCCGGTGCTCCACTTCCACGGGCTGGAGCATCAGGCCGGACATCCCCTGCCCCGCCGCCTTGGGGGTGCTGTCGAGGGTGAGCATCACCTGGAAGAGCGGCGAGTGGCTCAAGCTGCGCTCGGGACGCAGCTCCTCGACGAGCTTCTCGAAGGGCACGTCCTGGTGCGCGTAGGCGCCGAGCGTCACCTCGCGCACCCGCGCGAGCAGCTCGCGGAAGGAGGGATTACCGTCCAGCCGCGTACGAAGCACCAGTGTGTTGACGAAGAAGCCGATGAGGCCCTCCGTCTCGCCCCGGGTGCGTCCCGCGATGGGCGACCCGACGCAGATGTCCTCCTGGCCCGAGTACCGCGCCAGCACGGCCTGGAACGCCGCGAGCAGCACCATGAACGGCGTCACGCCCTCGCGCCTGCCGAGTGCCTTCACGGCGTCGGACAGCTCGCGGCCCAGCGAGAACGGGGCGAAGGCACCTTCCAGGGACTGCACCGCCGGACGAGGCAGGTCCGTGGGCAGCTCCAGCAGCCGCGGCGCGCCTTCGAGCTGTTGCTTCCAGTAACGGAGCTGTGCCTCCAGCACGTCTCCGCTCAGCCACTCTCGCTGCCAGACCGCGTAGTCCGCGTACTGGAGCGGCAACTCCGGCAGCGGTGACGGCCGGGCCTGGGAGAACGCCGCGTAGAGCTGCGCGATCTCCTGGACCAGGAGCCCCATGGACCAGCCGTCGGAGATGATGTGGTGCATCACCAGCACCAATACGTGCTCCTGCGTCGACAGCTTCAGGAGCGTCGTCCTCAGGAGGGGCCCCCGCTCCAGGTCGAAGGGGCGCTGTGACTCCTCCTGGGTCCGCCGCCTTGCCTCCGCCTCACGGTCGGCCTCGGGCAGGTTGCTCAGCTCCACCACATCGAGCCGGGCCTGTCCTCGTGGATCGACAACCTGCACGGGAGCGCCACCCACGACCTGGAAGGTCGTGCGCAGCGACTCGTGGCGGCGCACGAGTTCGTGGAAGGCGCGCTCCATCGCGCTCACATCCAGGGCCCCGGTCAGTCTCACCGCCGAGGGCACGTTATAGACGGTGCTCCCCGGCTCGAGCTGCTCCAGGAACCACAGGCGCTGCTGTGCGAACGACAGCGGCGGCGCACCATCGCGAGGGGCACGCATCAAGGGCGGTGCCTGCGTTCCCGCGGAGATGGCCCGTGCGCTCTCGATTCGCTGGGCGAGCTGGGCAACCGTGGGCGACTCGAACAGCTCGCGCAGCGGCAGCTCCACCTGGAAGGACTCACGCACACGCGATACGAGCTGCGTGGCCAGCAGCGAGTGGCCACCCAGCGCGAAGAAGTCATCGCGAACACCCACCTTGTCCTGGCGCAGCACTTCCGACCACAGGCCGGCCAGCACTTCCTCCACGGGCGTGCGCGGAGCGACGTATTCCCGCCGGTCGACTTCCAACACGGTCTCCGGCGCGGGCAGGGCCTTGCGGTCCACCTTGCCGTTGGGCGTCAGCGGCAGCACGTCCAGCACCACGTACGCCGACGGCACCATGTACTCCGGCAGCCGCTGCTTCAGGTGCGCGCGCAGGCTGGACGCGTCCACGGCCTCCTTCGCCGTCACGTACGCCACCAGCCGCTTGCCCTCCGCTCCGTCCTCTCGCGCGATGACCACGGCCTCGTTGACGCCCGAATGCTGCGTCAGCGCCGTCTCCACCTCGCCCAGCTCGATGCGGAAGCCACGCACCTTCACCTGCGTGTCGCCGCGGCCGAGGAACTCCAGGGTGCCATTCTTCAGCCAGCGCACCTTGTCGCCCGTGCGGTACAGGCGGGCTCCGTCTCCGAAGGGACTCGGCACGAAGCGCTCCGCCGTCAGCTCCGGCCGGCCCACGTACCCCACCGCCAGTCCCTCGCCTCCCACGTACAGCTC
>NZ_JAIQDG010000068.1 GCF_020037125.1 Myxococcus sp. RHSTA-1-4 | reverse complement strand
TGACGGCCCGCCTGCTCCTGACGGATGCCCATCAACCAGCCGGCTTGCTCGCCCATCAGCAGACGTGCGCGTCAACAAGATACCAAGAAGCTCCTGGGCTTTGCCTCGCTCAACCTCGTGCGCGGCGCGACCTTCTTCAAGGTCAACCCGACGACCCAGGGCACGCCCAACAACCGCTTCCTGGACCACAAGGACCGGCCCGGCGGGTATTACGTCTTCCGGGAGCGCCCCACGCAGGCGCCCCCCGAGGTCATCGACAGCAGCTTCAACCGGCCGAAGTACCGCTTCCCGCTGCGGGGGAACAACGCCACCAACCACCCCTGGCAGTGCTTCTACAATAACGAGTCGCTCGACACCGGCATCGGCGGCTACTACGTGCTCGGCCTCCAGCGGAACCTGCACGGCGGCGTCCACCTGTTCCCCACCGCCGACCAGGACCTCGTGCCCGTGGGCGCCGTCGCTCCGGGATATATCGTCGCGGCCCGGCTCCCGGGGGAGCAGGCCTCGTGCCTCGCGCCGGGGGTGGCCGAGGCGCTCGGCAACTGGCCCGGCTTCGTCCTCGTCCGCCACGTGGTGGAGGAGCGCAAGGAAGAAGGCGCGAAGGAGCAGCCCCGCCAGGGCGTCTTCTACACGCTCTACATGCACCTGCGCTCGCCGGCGTTCCCGGCGGAGCTCGTCGCCAGGAAGGCGGGGGCTACCGCGTCCCAGCCGCCCACGGACACCCGGGTGTTCGACCAGTACGTCAAGGACGTGCCCTGGTTCAAGGAGCTGTACAAGCGCCGCCACGGCGCCTGGGTCAACGTCTCGGAGACCCAGGACGCGCGGCTGGGGACGCTCGTGTGGTCCAAGACCCCCGTCGACGAGGCGGACCAGAAGCCTCCCGCGGCGGGGAGCAAGACGCCGAAGCGCTACGAGGCGCTCTTCGAGGACGGCTCCACGAAGACCCTCCACGTGCCCGGCGAGACCGGCAAGGTGCAGTGGCTCTACAAGGGCCCTCCCGGCAACCTCGTGGAGGCGCTGAAGCTGCTCGCGGAGGGGAAGGTGGTCACCTTCGACGAGCCCTTCTTCCCCGTTGCCACTGGTGAGGTCCTCGGCTTCGCGGGGCCCCTGCCCTCCACTCTGGCGCCGACTCCCGCGTCGTTCCAGGTCGGGGCCAGCAAGGACGTCCCCACCCGGCGCAAGCAGTTCTCCCTGCGCTCGGGGTTCCTGCACTTCCAGGTGTTCTCCCCGGTGGGCGCCCCGGACAACGGGCTCCAGCTCATCACCGAGCTGGCGAAGCAGCTCGACCTGGGAGGAGAGAAGGCCCTCGAGTTCCACGAGGTGAAGGAGGAGCAGGAGGACAACTTCCTGGAGGTGTCTGAAATCGAGAAGCACCTCAAGAAGGCGCTCCCGCCGGAGGACCAGGAGCCCTTCGGCATGAAGACATCGGAGCTGTTCGCAGCGGCCCAAAGCATTCCCCGGAGCAGCATGGGCTATGGGCCGAGGGTCGCCAGGCTCCTCGATGAGAACACCTCGTTCTCGCCCGAAGCGGAACAGCTGGACTGGAGCTCGCCCTGCTGCCGCTTCGCCTATCCCCTCAAGCTGGAGGTGGAGACGGTCCTCCTGCCCTCGCCGGACCAGAACACCCTCGTCACCGGAGGCAGCTACGAGCTGGAGCTGCGCTTCGAGCAGGAGACGGCCGAGGGCCGCTGGCAGCTCATGGACTGTCCCGGGGGCGCCTGTGGCGTCGTCGAGGGAAAGCGGAAGGTCTGCAAGCCCGCGGTGCTCAAGCTGGACGCGAACAAGGTCAAGTCGGCGCGCAATGGCGTCATCCCGCTGTCGCTGAAGGTGCCCGCGCAGGCGGACCGGATGACGCTCAAGGCGAGGGCGGGCTTCTTCATCGAGCAGGCCATTCCCCTCCCGGGCGCCGACGGCCGGCTGCTGTCGAAGGGAATCACCCGGCGCTGGCGCAACGTCCGCCTCATCCAGAAGAACGAGTGGACGCCCGGCAGCGTCAAGGCGGTGCTGGACAAGGTGGGCCAGGCGCTCGGCCCCATCTGCCAGGAGCCGGCCGGAGACTCCGTGCTGGAGATTGCCTGGTGCGACCCGAAGAAGGAGGCGCATATCGAGCGCATCCCCTCGCTGCGCACCGAGCAGGACCCGCCCCCCGCCGAGCCCACGCCTCCCGGCGCGAAGCTCTTCACCGCGGAGGGCCCGCTCCCTCCGGACGGCAAGCTGGAGAACCTGCACCCGGTGACGGCCGTGTGGCTGCTCAACGTGCTCGACAAGCAGAACCGGGCCCGCATCCGGGACGAGTGGCCCGTCCCGCCGCCGCGCAAGGAAGACCCGCGCCCGCTCGGCTCCGGTTGGATGAAGACGCAGGGCGAGCGCCAGGTGGGCGGCACGGCGGTGGCCCTCGTCATCGACGAGGACTTCGGCTACGACAAGCAGAACCGCGTCACGCTGCTCGCCCGCAGCGGCGACAAGGAGCTGCCCCTGACCCGCGGCCGGGCGTTCTCGCCGGGTGGCAACATCGTCCAGGAGGTCGCCACCTCCTTCTGGGGCGATTGGACGCTGGCGGTCGCCGACACGTCCGAGCCGCCCCAGGTACTGGAGCCCAAGTCCCAGCTCCCGTTCCTCGACTCCGTCATCTCCGTCCCCCGCCCCAAGCTGCTGGGCGAGCAGACGGCCGGCGAGCCCGTGGTCCTCGACAAGCCCAAGCGCCAGCCCGACGGCACCTGGCGCTGGCAGCTCCGCTTCGAGGAGCCGGCGCCGCTGTCGCTCCCCGCGTTCATCCGCCTGTACACCAGCGAGAGCGAGACGGGCCCGCGCACGCCCTACCCCGAGCAGGTGCTGCCCATCACGGCGCGCCCATTCGGCGGCGCGGCACTGCCCACCATCGACGAGAAGCTGTTCGTGATGGACGAGGAGAAGAACTTCATCACCGACCTGACCGCCGCTGGAGAGAAGGTCTGGAAGTCCAAGGACATCCTCTACATCGTCAAGGACCTCGTCCGCTATCAGCGGTGCATCGAGGTCGCGGATGTCCAGGTCGGCTGGTCGCTCGTGCAGGGGCTCTCGGCGCTCGCGAAGCGCCACGCCTTGTCCTCGATACCGAGGTCGAGGCGGAGCGCTTCATACTCGAGGACATGACGGCGGAGCAGTTCGGTCCGAAGAACGTGGAGCTGACCTTCACCCCTGCCCCCTGCGATGACCCGAAGGCCCTGGCCCTGTGGGTCTTCGACGAGCAGCGCGAGCGCATCCTCGCCCGTGGCGCCGCGACGGCCAAGACGAAGCTCGGGCCCTTCCCTTTCCCGGCGTACCAGAAGGCGTACCGCGAGGAGCACCCCCTGAGGATGCATGTCTCGCTCGCGGCGACGCTGGCGCACCTGGCGAGAGAGCTCAAGGGCCACCCCGTCCTCGAGCGACTCGACCTCTCCGGCCTCCACTGCACCCTCAACGCGGAAGGAAAGGGCGTGGTGGAGCGGGTATACGCGGCGGCCGCGTCCGGGGGGTTCGAGGTGACTCTGGCGGACCCGACCAGCAAGACGCGCCTGCGCATCACCGCGAACCCGGGCAGCAGGGACTGGCTGGTGGCCTCGTTCCACCCGGGACGCATCCTCACCAGCCTCACCCAGGGAGACCTGGCGCCCGGTGTCCCGCTCTTCTACTGGTTCGAGCTCGTCGCGCTGAATGGCCAGTCCCAGCTCCACTTCTTCGGAGGGGAGACCACTGGCGAGGGCGACGGCGCCATCACCCTGGCGCACTTCGAATCGCTGGCGGCGCGCACGTCCGAACACCTGCGCGTCACCCACGCGGAGCCGGGGCGCTATCGCAAGGTGGTCATGCACGACCAGGTGCCAGCCACCGAGAAGCAGCCCGCGCAGCAACTGACCTTCAAGCCCTCGCCGTCGAGTGGCCGGTGCGAGGTGGCAATCACCGCCCGCGTCACCGGCGCGCCGGAGGACCTGAACCAGTACACCGCCACCTTCTACCGGAAGGTGCCCGGCAAGGAGACCTTCAAGCCCATCAAGGGCTTCATCGGGTTGCGGCCGGAGAAGCTCGACCCCCACGGCGAGGATGCGGTGACGGCGGACTGGCTCGTGTCCGCGCGCGTTCCGTACCCGCAGAATATGAGCGCCCCCACCGAGTTCAAGGTGGAGCTGGTGGCGCTCGACTCGGACCGGGAGCCCGCGAGCCTGGTGGGGAAGGGCACGTATGACTTCACGCCACGGTGGAGATATTCCCCAAGCCTCCCGAGGGCATGCGGCCCGACCCGAACGCGACGGTCCGCATCCAGTGGGAGGTGGGCCACGCGGACTCGGCCAGGGTGTTGATGTGGAGGATGGGCTACATGGCGGTCCGCGGCGAGGAGAACGAGGTCCTCGAAAACCGGCTCGCGGCGATTGGCGGCCTCGAGTCGTCTCCGACGCTGACCTTCCAGTACCGGCTCACCCTCAGCCGGACGCCGCCTCCGCCGCCGGACGCCAAGAAGGACAAGAAGCAGGCGGACGCGGCGCCCGCGGACCTCCTCGAGGTGGAGCCCCAGCTCGCGCGCGAGGTCCCGAGGCCGCGCCTGGCGGAGTTCGAGGTCTATGTGGAGAAGGGCCGGCTGGGGGCGCGGGGGAGCTTCGAGAACTTCAGCGACTCCGTCGTGCTGGACCTGACGCTGAAGCCATACGTCATGCTGCCCGAGGGAGAGGGCGTGCGGGTCGAGGAGTTGGACGATTACTTCCGGAACGTCCTCCTCGCCTCCCGCCACGACGCCAGCTTCGACATGGAGCAGTCGGTGGACGTGTACTCCACGTACTGCACTCCGGATGATGTCGCCACCAGGCTGGTGGAGCTGGAGACGGTGACGGTGCGGAGCGAGCAGAACGTGTTCGAGCGCGAGCTGCTGAACCTGAAGAAGCTGCCGCACAAGTACCTGGAGGCCCTCGGCAAGAGAGAGGGGATGAAGGTGTTCGTCGCGATGACGCCGTCCCTGGGAACGGGCGCGCGCGTGGTCCCCTTCTGGGCCGTCGCGGACTACGACGCCAGCGAGCCCGGGCACTTCACCGGCTTCGCGCCGTTCGAGGACGGCGCGTTCGTGTCGCGGGTGTTCTCCTCGGGGGTGTGCAGCGCGAACACGGTGGACATGTCGGGCCACGTCTCGCGGCTCTACTCGCCCATGCCCGTCGTGCCGCGGGAGCGGAAGGAGGAGTTCGAGCTCTTCATCGGCACCATCGCGGGCGAGGCGATTGGCCAGTGCCCCGCCGCGTGGAAGGGCGTGGCCCACACCATCATGAACCGGGTGGCCCGCCGGTACGAGACGTGGGTGGAGTGCCTCACCCCGGCGGAGGTCATCGTGAAGACGGGGTTCGACGGCCGCAAGCACGACACCTGCAAGGCGGCGCTCGAGTACATGAGGTCGCCCGCATCCTCGTCGTACGCGCATCGCGACAAGATTGACCAGATCATCACCGCGGTGACGCCCATCTTCATGCGGCAGGGAGGGGATGGCGGGGGCGTGGTCTTCTTCTACAGCCCGAAGGCCCAGGCCCGGCTCCATGCGCAGAACCCCACCAGGTACGCACGCTCTCCCGGCTTCGTCAGCCAGAAGGGAGACAAGGCGCTGGTCGAAATCACCCACAAGGTGCTCGGCGGCGCGAAGGACGACTTCAAGTTCTACGCCTTCAAGCGCCCCGAGGAGTTCCCCCGGCTGACGTCGGCGGAGATTGAGCAGGCCCGGGCGACGCGGGCGGGGAAGAAGGCGTAGGGACTGGGGACATGCGCCACCGGCCGGCTACGGCGAAGGGCCCCGGTGCGCGCTACTCGCGCTCCGGCGTGTCCGCGAAGGCCTGGAGCTGGCGCGGCTCGGTGTCCACGACCGCCGGCTCGCTGGTGTCCGCGTTCAGCACCTCCGACACCACCCGGTCCGTCACCGCGGTGAGATGCTCGTAGAGCGTCTTCTCCATGGCGCGGTACTCCGGCAGGAACGTCTCCCGCAGGAAGCGCTCCGACGCCCTGACGACGATGGTGGTGTGGCGCTGGCGGCTGTAACGGTACGGCGAGAGCCCATACCGCCGCGCGAGCGCGACGAACAGCCGGTGGGTCCACGGATTCAGCGAGAACCGCCACTCCACCTCCGGCTCGCCCCGCAGCTCCACCAGCCGGGCCGAGATTCGCTGGCGCGCCCGGTCCGCGGCCTCGCGCTCGCCCTCCGTCGTGGCGCCCGCGAACAGCGCCTCGATGGCGCGCAGCTTCTCCTTCAGCCGCTCCTCGTCGTTCATGGGCGCCACTGCATACGCCTTCCGTGTCCGGGCGCAAGCGGAACCTACCCACGGGCTTGTTCATCTGAACACTGACCTGTCGGGTAGACCCTCAGGGACTGGAATGTTAGGACTGCGTGCTCGCGGCGGCGGACGGGTCAGCCCCGTGGACAGGCAAAGACCTGGAGGTGGCACCCGCGTGTTCCCCCGTGGCGCGTTGACGACGATGGTGGCGGCGGTGTTCCTGCTGGGCACGGCGGCGCGGGCGCAAGGTGCGAAGCGGTGGAGGCGCGTCGAGCGGAGCGTCTCCTTGAGCGCGGGCACCGGGGAGTCCGTCCAGCGGCTGCGGCTGGCGCCCCGCGTGGTGACGACGGTGCTCTTCGATTCGGAGGTCATTCCGGAGGTGGCGGACCCGGAGGCCCTGCGCGGGCTGTTCACCCGAGTGGAGCTGGGGACGGACCACCTCGTGCTCAAGCCCGCCGTCGCCCTGCCGGACAAGGGCGTGCCGCCGCTGGTGGTGCGCTTCGCGGATGCCGACGCGCCCCGGCGCGTCGTGCTCGAGCTGACGACGGACGCCGAGGAGGTGGACACCGTGGTGGAGGTGCTACGGCATCCGGCCTCCGCCGAGCGGCTGGAGGAGGAGCTGGCCGCGCTGAAGGCCCAGTGCGCGGCGCTGGAGGCGCGGCTGGCCTCGGCGCGCAGGCCCGTGTCCCAGGAGGGACTCGCGGGGGCCATCCTCTCCGGCGCCATCGGACGGCAGAGCGTCGCGTGGAAGTGGGTGGATATCGAGCCCGCGGACCAGGGGGTGAAGGCGCTCTGGCTCGACGCCTACCGCTCCGGCGAGTGGGTGGCCCTCGGCATGGAACTGGAGAACCGCGAGGGGGAGTCGTCCTGGGTGCCCGGCGTGGCGCGGCTGACGCGCCTGGACCCGGAGGGACGCGAAACAGACGTGGTCCTCGAAGTGCCGCTGCACATGCGGGAGGCGCGCTTGCGGCCCGGGCAGCGTGCGCGAGCGGTGGTGCAGTGGCGGGAGGAAGGTACGCCCGCCGCGTACTCGCTGGAGGTGATGGACACAGCCCGTCGCCAGGGCGTGCGGTGGGCACGGGTGGAGCCGTAGACGAGACGCAGGCCCTGAGGAGACCGCCATGCGAATGGAGTCAGACGAGTTCCCGGCACTGCCCGCGCTCCTGTCGCCGCGAAACCTGCCCCCCGGCACCCTCGTGGGGCGCTGGCGCGTGGAACGACAGGTGGGTAGCGGCGGCAATGGCACGGTGTACGAGGTGTGCCGACGCCCCGGAGGCCCCTGCCATGCGCTGAAGCTGGCCCACGTCCCGGACGACCCGCGCTTCGCGCGCGAGGCCGAGACGCTCCGGCTGCTGCAGCACCCCGGCGTGGTGCGCCTGAAGGACGAGGGCCTGTGGGACAACGGGCCGAAGCGCTACCCCTACCTGGTGCTGGAGTACGTGCGGGGCGACACGCTCTATGACTGGGCCCTGGGGCGCAACCCCACGGCGCGGGAGGTGGCCGGGCTCCTGGAACAGACGACACGGGCGCTCGCGGCGGCGCACCGGGAGGGCGTGCTCCACCGCGACTTCAAGGGCGACAATGTCCGGGTGGACGGCGCGGGACGGCTGGTGGTGCTGGACTGGGGCGCCGGCTGGCACGAGGACGCCTCGCCCCTCACCTCGACGGCGCGGCTGCCTCCGGGCACGTCGCCCTACCGCAGCCCCCAGGCGCTCCTCTGGTGCATCCAGGCCCTGCGCGAGCCCCGCGCCGCGGGCCACTACGTCTACACGGTGGCGGACGAGCTGTACGCGGTGGGCGTCACCTTCTTCCGCCTGCTGGCGGAGCTGTACCCGCTCGCACGGCTGAACGAAGAACCTGGCGCAGTCACGGAGGAGGCCGAGCCGTCCACGGTGCGCGACCTCAACCCCCGCGTGCCCGAGCCGCTGGCCCTGTGGGTGCACTGGCTGATGGAGTTCACTCCCGAGGCGCGCCCGAAGAGCGCAGAGGCGCTGGCCCGGGAAGTGCGGCGGGCACTGGCCGAGGCCGGGCCCGAATGGGACGTGCCCCTCTTCGAGTGGTACACCGGACCGGCCCCGGACACGCGCACGACGAGCGAAGGCACGGCATCAGGGCCCGTGGCGCCGGAACAGGAGGAGGCGCTGCGCCTCGCGAGGCTGCGCCAGCGGGCCCGAGCCCAGCAGCACCGCGATGCGCGACGGGTGCGCCGCAGGGCGAGGGAGCGGCTCGTCACCCTTCCGGAGCCTGGGACTGGCGCCCACTCCAGGTGGAGCACCGGCCCGCGGGCCTGGCGGCTGGCGCTCGTCATGGGCGCACTGCTGCTGGCGGCGGGCACGGCCGGGGCGGTGGCGTACCGCACACGCTCCAGTCCCTTCACGGAGGAGGCGCCCACGGGACAGCAACTGGCGCGATGGGAAGCGCCGGCCGACACTTCCACGCCCGCGACGGCTCGCGCCCCCCTCTTCTTCGCCGCGCCGCCGTGGCCGGGAGAAGACACCATGCCCACCACGACCGAGTCCCCCTCGCAGTGCCCCACCCGCCTCCGCCGCTACCTGCTCGCCGCCAGCGCCGCCGGACTCACCGCCTGTGCCGCCACGCAGGTCATCCCCGAGCCAGCCCGCTGCCCCTCCGAAGCCCTGGAGACGATGCGCCTGCTCCGACTCAAGGCGGGCGACGGCGGCTTCACCGAGCTCGACATCCTCCAGCCAGACATCAGCAGCCAGCTGAACTACCGCATCGTCGTGAACGATGGCCCCATCACCAGCCGCCTGGTGGAGCAACCCCTCGGAAGGCTGCCCGTGGGGACGCTCATCTATGGACGGCTGTGGACGGGCGGCGAGCAGGTGCTGGGACGCTACACCCGCGTGAAAACTCCAGACGGGAGCGAGTACCCTGTCTGCTTCGTCCTGTCCGACCTGGACGGCCTGCCCAAGTCGCGCAGTTCCAGCCCCGGGTACACACGGGTGGTGCCCCGCTCGCACGTCATGGTGGTGGACCGGTTTCCCTGAGGCACGGTGCGCTTCTGTTCCCGGGGTGATGCCGGACCGTGCCGGGATGGAAAGGCGGAGTCGTCACTGTCCGTCGGGCGACGCGGATGCGGGCCCCGGCAACAAGGGCTCGCGAAGGTCTCACGGACCTCCCTGGACGGACAGGGCTCCACGGCGGAAGACGCCCGGCCGGAGACGCCGCGCCCACGCGGAATGGACGTTCCGCTCCGGCCCTGGGCGGTCCGAGGGGGCTGGCATTGCCTCGAGGTTCCGGTCACGCCGAACATGCCCGAGGGAGCATTCCTGCTACCGCGTGGCCGAGGAGTTCCGCGGCAGGCGGCATCCGCATCCTGAATCGGGCCGGGAGCGCCTCCGCCCGGACTGGCCCGCGGCGTGCTTATGGCCCGGCGCACCATGTCTGGACCGCACGACCGCTTCGTCCGCTACACCTTCGGCCACCCCGAGCGCGCCGCGGCAGAGCTGCGCGCCGTGCTGCCCGCACACCTCGTCTCAGAGATGGACTGGACGTCTCTGCGCACGGAGTCCGGCAGCGTCGTGGACCCGGAGCTGCGCGCCACCGAGAGCGACCTGCTCCTCACCGCGCGCCTGCGCTCCGGTCACCCGCTGCTGCTCTACGTGCTCCTGGAGCACCAGTCCACGCGACCGGGCGGGTGATAAACTCGGTGCTGGGTGCGCAGCGAGCGGAGGAACTGATGCGGAGCTATGGCGAGGAACTCATTAGCGGGCCGCGGCTGAACGGCGCTCAACGCCTTCCCGCATCACGGCGAGCGGGACGTCCCCACCTCCATGCCCCCATGAGGACTGGAAGGGCATCAAGCGTTGGCCAGAAGGTGCGTCACGCAGCGGCCCTTCCTCGCACCGGGAATGGCGTGATGGACCTCGCGGCCGGACGGGTGGGGAGGAACAAGCCGCAGCCCATGTGCCTGCGCCCGCCCAGGCCCTGCTCCTGCAACAGGAGGGAGTGCTCGCCCGACAGTCCTTCCACGTCGAGCGCGAAGCCCACGACCTTCTTCCCGGCGATGGCCACCACCCGCCTCCGGCCCACCTTGAGCCGGGCCTGGCACCCGAGCTCCGCCAGGAACCTGAGGGCCGCCGCGTGGAACGTCGCCTCGTCCAGCGCGTGCTTGAAGGTGACGGCGCGCGCGGAGAGCGAGGAGACCGGCTCCAGCGGCCGGAGGGTCGGCGCGCCGAGCGTCAGGTGACGGCCGGCGACCTCCAGCGGCGCGCTCACAAGTGGAAGCAAGAGGGGCAGGGCCTCGGCCGGGCACCGGAGACGCAGCGTGCCGCGCCCGAGGTGGAGCAGCTCCCGCGTGGCGCTCTCGCCCCGCAGGTTGAAGATGCCGATGTCCCGCCGCTCGTGCAGCCCCGGGAGACGGGCGGACAGCGCGGAGAACAGCAAGTAGCCATGGTCGAGCGGCACCGGGCCGCCCCGGACCGGGAAGAGCAGGTCAATCGCAGGCATGGTCATCCTCGCGCCTCGGCGGACAAGCGCTTCGCTGATGAGTGATTGAACGCGTTTCGAGTCCTGGGCATGCGGCCCCCCCGGCCAGGCGCTCCAGCAAGGCCTCCCTGCGCGCCACGCGCTTGGGGCTCTTCACGAGCGACCTCACGGCCTGGGCACAGGCCTCGCGCTCCGGCCCCGTGAGCGGCAGCAGCCGCGCCAGCCACTCCGCCTCGAAGAGGTCGAGCACGCGCTGGTGCTCCGTCTTCTCTTCCCGCCGCCCGGCCAGCCAGGCCTGGAACTCCCCCAGCAGAGGTGAGCGCCGGAACACAGGACGCGGGGTGAGTACCTCCACGTCACCTTCCCGCTCCAGCCGCCCGTAGCCCGCCGCCGTCTTGCCTCCAATGCCCCAATGCTTCAGCGCCTCGCTCAGGCGCGCGGCGGCCCACCTGAGCAGCTCGGCTCCATCCGCTCCCGCTCCCGGCGCGAGGCCCAGCGCCACCAGGAAGCGGCTGCCGGGCCTCACCGACAGGAAGGCCACCGGGTTGGGCGCGTCGTGGTCGTTCGGCCACCCGCGGCCCTCGTACCAGGTCCGCTGGTGCACCGTCAGCACGTCGCGCGCCAGCATGGCGGGCCCCTCGTCCGCCCCCGTACGCCGGGACACCCAGAGCGCATCGTGGAAGAGCACCTCTCCCGCGCCCTCCCTCACCCCGAAGAGGCGGTGGCACGTCTCCTCCACCTCCTTCGCGTCGAACACCGCCCGCACGTACCCCGACAGCAGCCCCTTCAGCGCGGAGCCGGAAAGCACCGGCACGCCCCACGTGTGGTGCAGCGTCAACCCCACGCCCGTCGGCGACGCGTTGCCGTGCCCCACCAGCACCCGGCCCTCGGCCCTCGCCGTGAACCAGACGGTGGGTGTCTGCCGCAGCGTGTCCTTCCAGCGGGTGAAGGCCACCGCGTAGCCCTCCGGCTCGCGGCTCCCGTCCAGCCAGGACAGCCAGTCCTCCCAGGGCTTCAGCGCATCCTTCGTGGCGCCCGCTTTCGGCGGCGCGTAGCGCTCATACGCCAGCCCCGCGTGCTGGGGGCCCCGCCTCTCCACCCGCTGCCGCTCCACCAATCCCTCCAGGACCTCACGCATCCGCGCCCTCCTCCTCGCTCGGGAAGGTGGCCTGCACGGCCCGGCGGAACCACACCAGCAACCGCAGCGTCTCGCGCGTGGCCAGCATGTACGCGTCCAGCTTCAGCCCGCGGACCTTCGCGGCCAGCTCCTCACCGCGCAGGCGCTCCCCCAGCTCCGGCAGCTTCGCCCGGGCGAGGCACCACGCCACGTCGTCCAGCACGCGCCTCGCGGCCGCGTTGCCCTCGCGCTCGCGCTCCAGGAAGGTGAGCGCCGCCGCCAGCCCGTCGCGCAGCACCGCGGCCCCCAGCCCGTTCACCCTCGGCTTGTAGTCCGCGCGCACGCCGGCGTCCTTCGCCGCGGCCTCCACGCGCTCGTAGGCGTGGAGCGCCCGCTGCTGCTCCCGCGTCTGCCCGCTCATCGCGCCCCCTCCGCCGCCCCGTCCGGCCATGCCAGCAGCCGGCACCGGCCCCGGCCCACCGTGGCCTTGCCTCCGAGCTGCACCACCGTGCCCTCCACGCCCAGCGCCTCCGCCAGCACCTCGCCCGCCGGCAGCGGCCGCGCCGGGTGCAGCGCGCGCGTGGCGCCCATCACCCCCACCAGCAGCGTCTCCGCCGGCAGGCTCTCCTCCGTCCAGAGCTGCCCCTTCGCCGCCGTCCCCGTCTTCTCGTCAATGCTCACGCGCGTGTCCACCTGCGTGGCCGTCTCCCAGAGGAAGGACATCGTCTCGTCATCCACCAGCACCAGCCGCCGGGTGAGCAGCTCCCGCTCCGCCTCCGGCAGCGCCCGCGCCAGGCTCCGCGCCCAGGCCGACAAGGCGGCGTCCCCCGTGGGCTCGACCTCCACGTCCAGGTCCTCCAGGTACACGCGGGGCGGCTGGCCGGGACTCGAGTACACGTTGGCGCACTCCTTCAGCGAGGCCACGCGCGCCCCGCGCTTCTCCAGGGGCTTCACCGCCGGCCCGCCCACGTCCCGGCGCGCCAGGGCCAGCAGCAGCGGCGACGTCACCCACGCGAAGGTGCCCACGAAGCTGCGCACCGGCAGCGCCAGCAGCCGCGCGTCCCCCACCACCAGCGCGCCCGCGAAGTCCCCGGCCACGTCCCCCTCCGGGCCGGCCTGCGCCCGCTTCGGGCCGAAGACGGCCGCGTGCCGCGCGCCCGCGTCGCCCTCCTCCGAGGCCGGCCGCCGCAGCTCGCGCAGCACGCCCTTGAGCGACGAGCCCGGGACGAAGGGAATGCCCGTGGCCCGCATCCGCGCCAGCGGCAGGTCGATGACGCCGACGCTCTGCCCCGTCCCCGCGTGCAGCGGGGAGAGTGCGTGCAGCAGGTAGGCTCTGCTCTCCATGCTCAGGCTCCATGTCCCGGGGTGGGTTGCCAGACGCCGGGCAGCACCTGCCCCAGCGCCTCCGCGCGGCCGCCGCCCCAGGAGGCCAGCCACAGCGCGCGCAGCTCGGTGGCGGTGAAGCCGCCTCCGCCGCGCTTCTGGAAGAAGTAGACGGCGCCCGCGGGCACCCAGCGGCGCGTGGGCCGGGGACGCCGCGCCACCATGTCCCAGGCGGACACGTCCAGCGGGCGGGGCACCAGCGCGGCCCGCAGCACCACCGGCGCCTCCACCCCGGGCAGCCGCCCCACGTAGCGCGGCGGGCGGCCCTCCTCGCGCTCGAAGCCGTCCGGCAGCCAGCCACGCTGGAACTCCGCGGGCGTGGCCAGCACCAGCCTCAGCCCGGACGCCTCGCGCGGCACGTCTCCGGGCGGCGCGAAGAGCGTGGACGCCAGCCCCTCCACCGCCGCCAGCCTCCGCCGGCCTCCCAGCCCCAGCGGCCCGCGCGGTGGACGCGGAGGCAGCCCGGGCAGCACGC
Organism: Myxococcus sp. RHSTA-1-4; assembly: GCF_020037125.1. Lineage (GTDB taxonomy): Bacteria > Myxococcota > Myxococcia > Myxococcales > Myxococcaceae > Myxococcus. The sequence continues at coordinate 11,756 of NZ_JAIQDG010000068.1, read as the reverse complement.
ACGACAGGCCCAGCGCCCACTCCACCGCGCCCGGCGGTCCGGAGCCGCGCCGCTCCAGGCCCAGCGTCTCCACCACCTCGCGCGAGTGCAGCATGGAGGGCAACGCCGCCTGGGTGCCGGGGGCGATGGCCAGGTGCACGTCCGTGCGGCGCACCGGGTCCGTGACGCCCGGTCCGGTGACGGGCTCGCCCCGCAGCCACGCGAGCATCTCCGCCTCCGTCCAGAACAGCGGCGGCGGCACGGGCTTGCCTCCCGAGGCACGGCCCGGGTGCCACAACGCCTCGCGCGCGTCGTCCTCGTCCGGCCCGAGGGTGGCGGCAGCGCCCGGGCTCCCTGGAGGGCGCGGCTCCAGCCGCTCCACGCGCACGCCGCTGGCGTCACGCACGCGCACCGCGTCCGCGGGAAAGGGCCACATCCGGTGCCGCTGCTCGAAGGACACGCCCAGGGGACGGCGGAGCGCGACGGCGTGGCGCAGTTCCACGCCCTCAGAGCGCCGCTCCCACTCGGCGGGGGGCAGCGGGGCGCCGCTGCCGCCCATGACGTCATGGCCCCAAGCGGCCCGGAGCGCGCCTCGCACGGTGGTGGGCGGCGGCCACGGGTGCGAGTACCCCCGGCCCACCTCGCGGGTGTACCAGCCCCGCCCGTCCTTCGGGGACAGGCCGTCGCGCGGCAGCAGCGCGAAGCACACGTCACTCATGGCGTCTCCTCCCTCGGCAGCAGTCCCCGCCCGGCGCGCTCCAGCGTGTCCGCCACCAGCACGCGGGACGCCCACGCCTCCAGGCGCCGGTGGACCTCGTCGCGCGGCGACGTGTCGAGCCCCGCCAGCCCCACCTCCTCCAGCGAGAGGGGCCGGGGCGCGCGGCCGGCCTCGACGCGCGCGAGGATGCGCTTCAGCTCGTACACGAGGACGCGGGCCTCCAGCGCGGCGTCACCCCCCGGGGCCTCGCGGGCGAAGCGGCGCGCCAGGGCCTCCACCTCGTGGACCTTGCCCAGCGGCAGCCGGCCGCCGGACAGCAGGCGCATGTCCTCTTCCAGCCGCGCCAGCGGGCCGGAGTCCCAGCTCGCGGTCCACAGGCGCTCGCGGCTGGAGTGCTTCGCCACGAGGAGGGCCAGCGCGTTGCGCCCGGCGTCCTTCGCGGCGGCCTCCGCCCGGCGGCCCAGGTCCAGGAGCTGCCCCAGGCTCTCCAGCACGTGGCCAATTCCCAGCCCCACCGAGAGCGTCGGCGGCTTCACGTCCAGTCCCTCCAGCGCCCGGGCCAGCGCGGAATGGAACGTCCGTTCCAGGGCGCGCGCACACGCGGGCGCGTCCGGCGGGCACACGAAGGCGAGCACGTCATCGCCGCCCGCGTAGACGAGCACGCCCCGGTGCGCCTCGACGACGCGGCGCGCCTCCGAGGTGAAGGCCGCGAGCGCCCGGGACACGCGCTGGTGCGCCTCGTGGCCGCCGCGCGAGGCGAGCGTCTGGAGGAGGGTGCCCATGCCGTCCCCGTCCGCCACGAGGCAGGCGACGTAGGGGAAGGGCTCCGGGCCCACGGCCTGGACCAGTGGCCGCACGACTCCCTCGCCGAAGCGCGCGGCGGCCTGGGCCGTCACTCGCGGGTCGGCCCCATCCTCCGCGAACTCCTCGAAGTAGGGTTGCCAGCGCTCGGGCAGCAGGAGCTGGGCGTCGAAGGGGAAGTCCTCCACCCAGGGCAGCCCGGGGCGATGGACGCCGGTGAAGCCGCGCGCCCCGCATGCGTCCCGGAACCGGGCGAGCGCCGCCGACGTCTCCTCACTCCGCCTGCGCGCCGTGTCCAGCCAGGCCGCGAGGCCCACGCTCGGCACGGGGACGAACTGGCCGGGCCTGCCGCCGGCCCGCTTGAGCAGACCGAGCGCGTCCAGCTCCTCCCTCGCGCCGATGCGGTGCCGGCGCCAGCCTCCGCCCCGGTGCCGCTCCCGGCGCAGCACCGAGGGCCGCCCGCCGTCCAGGCTCGACTTGTGGGTGCCCTCGGGAGGCCGCCGCGTCCAGGGACGGAAGGCGTGCAGCGCGCGGCGGGCCTCCAGCGCGGCCTCGGCCCCGGCCAGCGCGGCGGCGTAGTCCGTCCCCTCGCCGAGCGGCACCCAGGCGGCGTGGAGCTCCAGGAAGGTGTCGAGCTGCTCGCGTGCCAGCTCCCACGCGCCGGGGATGAGAAGGCCGTCGTTCTTCTGGAAGACCCTGCGGGCCTCGTCCACCAGGTGCTGGCGCGCGGCCTCGCGGGCGCCGCGGGCCACTCGCGCCGCGTCGCCCTCCACCAGGGCGAGGACCTTGTTGGCCACGCCCGTGCTCGCATCGCCCACCTGCTCCGGGTGAGGGAAGATGAGCCGGGCCCCGGACGCCTGGAGCGAGCGGGCCATGGCCCGGCTGACGTCCGAGAGCAACCGGCTGCCATACCAGAGGTCCCGCGTGCGGCGAGCCTGGACGATGAAGCCCTGCACGGGGCCGACCTTGAGGACGAGTACGTGTGTCATCGCCTCACGCCTCCCTGGCCTTGCCGGTGTCCTTCAGCCAGCCGAAGAACGCGTCACGCAGGCCCCGCTCCCGCCGCAGCGGCCAGAAGAGGGGCGCGTCCTCGCGGGCGCTGAGCACGTCGAAGTCCGCGCGGGTGCCAGGGACGGTGCGGCCTCCCTGCACCATGACGACCCCGCCGTCCTCCGGGTAGCCGCGCTCGAACCACAGGGCGATGGGCTCGAAGCGGCCGTCAGCCAGGGGCAGGGCCTTGACGATGAGCGGCGAGGCGAGCCGGTCGTGCCGTTCGCGGCTCGCGTCCTCCCATTGGAGCTCGACCCCTTCGGGCTCGGCGGGTGTGTAGTTCTGCCTGGGCGCGTCCGGCTTCTTCTTCCGGACCTCCTGCTGGAAGTGGAAGACAATGGGCAACCCGAAGCCGGCGCGAGGCCAGGCCGGCTCCCGGGTGTGCTGTGGACGGGGCGCGTGCTCGGAAGGAAAGGCCGGTCCGCGCGCGGGGCCACCGCGGGCCCGGGCATGGTGGCGAATCTTGTCCGCCTCGGGCCAGTTGGAGCGGCCCGCGCGTTTGCCCTCTCCAGGGTTGCGAGCGGGAAGGCTCTCGCGCGAACGCTGGCCAGAGACGGAGGTCCCCTGTCGAAACTCGCGCAGCCACCCCAGCGCCTTCTGCCAGGCCCCGTCGGGATTGGATTCGCTCACGCCGCTTCGGTAGAGCCGGGCACCGCGAAGCAGGGGCAGGTCGCAAGGCGGACCCGCCTGCCCTGACTCGAGGAGCGGCACGCCCACGAAGAGCCGCCGCAACTCGTCACGGGCGGCGCTCCCGGGCAGCCACTCCCGGCACTTCTCGGGCGAGACGAGAACAACGCTGCCGCAGCCGCGGCGGGTGCGAGAGCCATAGCCACCGAATAGCAACCACGCCCTCAGCGCCTGACACGCCTGCTGGAAGGCATCTCCCTCGGGCGCAAGCAGCTCCAGGCAGAACCGGAGGCCCGGCTTCCAGCGAGGAGCGACATCCTGGGTCTGGGTCTTCCGCGCGGGCCAGAGCGCATAGGAGCGGGGGTCTCCCAGCTCGACGTTGAGAGGGTCCCCCTGGGCGTTGTCGATGCCGAAGACCCGCAGCTCCACCTGGGAGCGCCGCGCGCCCTCTCCGCCCTGCCCCATCCCGCCCCACAGCTCGCGCTCCCTGCGAGCCAGTTCCTGGCGTCCCGGCTCCCCCTCCGCGGTGAAGGCATGGCCATACAGCGCCCGCCACCAGAAGCGCAGGTGCCCGCGCAGGGTGGGCACACGGATGATGTCCACCTCGGGGAGCCGCCGTGTCACCGGACCGCCGCCGAGGATGGGGGTGACGGTCTTCAGCTCCAGTGTGAGGGATTGAAGCCGAGCGCCCCGTGAGGAGCGGCTCGGACGAGCGCCTTCAGGGGGCGCGGGGAGCTTCAAGGCGGTCATGGTCCACCTGCCTCCAGGAGAAGCGAGTCACGAGGGGAGCGCGGAGAATCACGGACGGAGGAGCTCGGGGTGCCGGTCGAAGAAGCGCTCGAAGTGCAGCCGCATGGCCTCGCGCGCCTCCTCCAGAGGCCGCTCGTCCCAGTGGCCCAGCGCCTCGAGCAGCCTCACCACCCAGTCCCGCTCGTTGCTCTCACGCACCAGCCGCCGCTGGAAGTAGACGGCCAGCTCCAGCGGCTCGCGCGAGTCCGCCACCTCCAGCCGGACGCGCCGCTGGGAGTAGCGCTCATGCGGGTCGGGGAAGGCCGGCAGGCCGGCGATTTCAATCGTCACCGGCGCCAGCCCGGCGTCCCCGGCGCTGCCGGTGCGCGCGAGAATGGAGAGCCGGCAGACGTGGAAGAGCCAGATGAGGTAGCGCCGCAGCCGGCGCTCGGAGAAGTCGCGGACGGGGCGCTCCTGCTCGAAGATGCGCAGGCTCTCCAGCGCGTTCCAGATGATGGCCTCGCGCGTCTTCGCCCGCCCGTCGTCGCTCACCATGCCGGCCTGCTTCGCCTCGCGCCAGGCCAGCGCCGCCTCGACGGCGACCGCGTCCGCGTCGTAGTCCACCGCCTCCAGGACGAAGCCCGTGCGGCCACTGCCGCTGTAGTTGTACGAGGTCAGCCCGCGCTGCCGGACGTGGTAGGCCTCGTGGATGAGGAACAGGCGGACGCACTCCTTCCAGTCCTCCTGCGAGCCCAGCCGCGCGCGCAGGGCGCCCAGGTTCAGCAGCAGGCCCACCTCGAAGCTCCACCTCGCCATGAGGTGCCGGTAGACGGGCGTGGGGACGACGGCCGGCGCGTCCTCCACCTCGCTGCGCAGCAGGCCCTGCCCGTCCATCTGCTCGACCAGGGCCTGTTGGGCCGGCTCCTTCAGCCAGGCCACCAACTCGCGGTGGACGCGGCGCACCTCCCCGAGCACCCGGGTGGCTTCGCGCTCCTCGTCCCGGGTGGGCTCGCGGGTGGCGGCGGCGGAGCGCCGGGCGTTCAGCAGGTGGACGGGGACGTACCGCTCCCCGGGTTCGGCCCTGGCGTCGAAGTGGTGGAGCCGCAGCGGGTGCTGCGTATTGAGGTTGATGGCCGAGCCCAGCGCGGCGGCGAAGCTGACGGGGCAGTCCATGGCGAGCAGCACCGACTCGGCGCCCCCCAGGCGCTCGTGGAGCGAGTCGAGCACGGCGCGGAACTGCGCCGCCGCGCGAGCCGTGTCCCCCGGGCCCCGCACGGACGTGGGCGAGGGGCCGGCCACGGGCCGCAGGCAGACGGTGGCCAGGAGCTGCGCGCCGTGGCGCGCCCGGAGTTCCTCGAGGGCCTCGTCCCGGATGGAGCGCGTCACCTCGACGACGAGCGCCACGTGCCCGCGCCCGCCCTGACGTGCCGCCGGCAGCCCCTCCACCTGGAAGAAGTCCTCCGGAGACGGGGCCTGGGAGTTGTCATGGCCGAGCGACCACGTGCCGTCCGGCGCCTGCTGGTAGACGCGCAGCGGCCGGCGCGGCAGGCAGGAGGCCAGGTGCAGCACCAGCGCCAGGGGGGCGCAGCCGAAGACGTGGACGGGGAGGTGGTCGATGCCGAGCGCCGCCTCCTTCTGGACGAGCGCGGCGGCGAACCGCTCGTTCTCATCGAAGGCCCAGACCCAGTCCTGAGGCCGCTGCTCGCGGACGGCCTGGGACGCGTCATACGGGTGCAGCACCACGGCGGGCACGTCCCGGTCCCCCTCCAGGCCGTCACGGACGAGGGCGTCACGGGCGGCCGCCTCGATGACGGGCCGGTCCTGCTCGTAGCGCAGGATGAGCGCACGGCTCCGGGGGATGATGGGGATGTCCTCGCTCCGCATGGGCGCACCTCTGCTTGGGTTTCCAGGAGAGAGGACGCAAGGAGGTGGGGGGAGCCATCGCGGGCCGGTGCTTTTTTCGAATTCTCCGGGGGCCTGGGGCGGCGGCTCCCCGCCCCGAAGCGAGGGCACGATGGGAAGCCGATGCTGTTCGCACCCGGGCGCTCACGTGTCTGGCCCGCGGCGTGCTTGTGGCCCGGCGCACCATGTCGGGACCGCACGACCGCTTCGTCCGCTACACCTTCGGCCACCCCGAGCGCGCCGCGGCAGAGCTGCGCGCCGTGCTGCCCGCACACCTCGTCTCAGAGGTGGACTGGACGTCTCTGCGCACGGAGTCCGGCACCGTCGTGGACCCGGAGCTGCGCGCCACCGAGAGCGACCTGCTCTTCACCGCGCGCCTGCGCTCCGGTCACCCGCTGTTGCTGTACGTGCTACTCGAACACCAGTCGACGGTGGACCGGTGGATGGCTCTGCGCATGCTGCGCTACGTGGTGCGCCTGCTGGAGCGCTGGCGCGAGGGACACCCGGACAGTCCCGTGCTCCCGCCCATCCTCCCGCTCGTCATGTACCACGGTGCGGAAGGGGCCTGGACGGCGCCACGCCGGGTGGAGGAGCTCTTCGGGTTGCCGGGGGAGGAAGGGGCGCGGTGGCGGGCGCTGGTGCCGCGCTTCGAGTACCTGCTCGATGACTTGACGGCCGAGCGGGAGGAGGCGCTCCGGGCGCGGGCAGGGCCTCCGCTGGCGAGGCTGGCGTGGTTGACGCTTCGGTACGGGCGCAGCGAGGAGCTGGCCCGGAAGCTGCCGGAGTGGGTGGCGCTCTTCACCCAGGTGCAGGCGAGCCCCGACGGCTTTGAACAGTTGAAGATGCTGCTCCGCTACCTGTTGTTGGTGGGGGACAAGGCCGCGTATGAGGCGACCGGGCGGGTGTTAGACTCGGTGCTGGGTGCGCAGCGCGCGGAGGAACTGATGCGGAGCTATGGCGAGGAACTCATCGAGCGGGGGCGCCAGCAGGGCCTGGCGCGGGGCCGGGAAGAGGGAATGGTGCGGGGCCGGGAGGAAGGACTGGCGCGGGGAGTGACCCTGGGGCGTGCGGAGTCCATCTTGCGGATACTCGCCGCGAGGGGCGTGCACGTGGACGAGACCGCCCGGCAGCGCATCCTCTCCTGCTCGGACATGGCCACGCTGGACCGCTGGTTCAACACGTCCCTGAACGCCACCACCCTCTCCGCCGTGTTCGATGACCTGGCCCAGTAGCGGGCTGGCGCAGGACTGTGCTCAACGCCTTCCGGCATCACGGCGTGCGGGCCCCGGACGGCCCCGCGTGTCACCTTGTGCGGGGATTGTCACAGCCGGACGGGCAGGCGGCTACGCAGCGTCTTGCCCACCGTGCTCAGCCAGGCCGTCGACTCCGAGGCGCTGATGATTTGGCCGTACTGGCCCTCGTTCCAGCGCACCGCGACCCGTCCCTCGTCACACTCGTACGCCTGGAAGAACGGGCCGGAGAGCGGGTGGCGGACAAGGCCCAACTCCTCCAGGACGGACTCGAAGGGCTGCTTCTCCTCGGGCCTCCCCACGAAACGAAGCCCGCGGTGCCCCGAGCGATGCGGCAGCGACTCGATGCGCACGTCCAGGAAGGTATTCTTGAAGAGCAGCTCGGCGAGGCTGGTGGCCTCCGGAATCGTGTGCTCGGGCCCGAATTCACTTGTCATCCTGAACACGGCACGGACCACCGCCGTCCCATCCTCCGAGCGCTTCTCCAGGTCCAGCGCATAGCGGAGGTCCGTCTCCGTGAGGTCCTCTCCGATGAGGAGGTAGCGGTTGGGGAGGATGCGCTTCTCTCGGGGGAACCGAAGACTTCGGAGCATGGTGTCCACCCGGAAGTCGATGTGCTCCCACTTGAGCCCCTCGGTGCGATGCCCCATCCGCCGGAGGAAGGCCACGTAGTCCTCGGGCAGGGAGCGCCGCCATTCGGCGGCCAGCTCGGCGATGTCCTCGGCGGAGGCCCCTTTCAGCGGCGCCCGGTGTGCCGGCCAGTTCTCCTCCATGAAGTCCATGACGCGCTCAATCTTGCTCTTCACCCTCGCACCTGCCCTTCCTCGTGGGTGGGCTCGTTCCTGGCCCGCTCCCGCGCCTCGCACAGCAGCACCGGCACCAGCTTCCTGCACGTCTCGCACGGCGGGTAGTCCTGCCCGTGTTCCTTCATCTCCGTGGCGGGGCCAAACCACTGCTCCACCATCTCCAACGGCTCCCACCCCCGGTCCATCGCGTACAACAGCAGCCTCGGCGCCGCGCAGTTGCCCGGCTCGTTGGAGGTCTTGCTCTCGCCCTTCAAGTCCCTCATGAGGAAGCCGTGCCTGGGCCTTTCGGCGAGCCGCTGCTCCTGAATCTTCATCGCCTTGTTGAGCTTCGCCCCGTCAATCTTCGGTCCTACCTCAAAGGTGGGGTCGAGGGCGATACCAAGTTGTTTATCAAACATGCCCGACATGGCCCGGAGGTGGACGGTCCGCCCATCCCGCGTCCGGCACGTGAGCACGCCCAACATGAAGCCCTTGTTCTCTCGCTTCGCCACCTCCTGCTTGAATAAAGCCTGGTGCCCGCGGACGAGCAGGCGCATCTCCTTGCGCACCGCCTCGGTGGACTCAAGGCCGTGCGGGTGCTCGGCGAAGGGCTTCCCGCAGGCGTCGCATGTGGGCTCCTCCCCATCCTTCTCCTTCGGCACCACCAGCGGGTCGCCGTACACCAGCCCCAGGGTGTTGCCGGTGTTGGCGTTGGCCAGGAAGGTGTCCAGGAAGCGCACCACGCCCTGGCCTTCCACCAGCACGTCCAGGCTCGCGGTGAGGAACACCACCCGCCCCTGAATCTTCGACGAGACGAGTCCCCCACCCGCCGTCCCCGGCTCGTCCCCGGTGCTGGTGCTCAAGTAGCTGCCCTTGAGCGCCACCGGGTGGCCGTCAATCTCCACGGAGGTGCTGCCCTCGGCCAAATCGCTGTCTTTGGCCACATTCCCGTAGGGCACCGGCACCGGGCCGCCGGGCGAGGGCGTCTTGCACACGTCCGGCGCCGCCGCCGTCTGCGTATTCCCGTCCCCCGCGTGCAGCACCGAGCGGCCATTCGCATACGTCGTCGTCACGACGACACCTCCAGGACACAGGCCCCCACCACCGCCATTGCCACCGCTCTCGTGCCCGTGCTCACTCCCTTCCTCCACCTCGCGCACCACGCGGCCCTCGGACTCCGCCAGCTCCCGGTGCACCGGCACCGCTCACTCCCACCACGGCCTCTCGCGCCGGCCTTCCACCCGGCGCCCAGGCGTGCCCGCTCACGTACACGCCCGTGCCGGGCCACGTGAACTCCCGCTGTCCCTCCATCCGCGGGCTCGAATGCTCCGGCCCGCCCCAGTACGTGCCGGCCGGAGGCGGCGGACGCCGCACCTCTCTGACTCGCAGCGGCTGCGTGCTGGGGCGCCCGGCGGGCGGACGCGCGAAGCGCCCCGCCACGCACACCACCAGCACCTCGCGCCCTTCCTTGTCCCATGACAGGAAGCCGCCCGTAGCGAAGCGACTCCTGTTCTCCATGTGCCCTGGCATCCGCCCCCCTGACAAGAAAGCCAGTCCCTGTCTCAATGACAGACGCAGAGTCCAGCCTCCGGCAGGTAGGATTTCACTCAGGTTTCGGGCAGCGCAAGTAGGGGCCGCCGTACTGCTCTCGCGTCACGCCTCACCTTGTCCGGTGCTCAACGCCTTCCGGCATCACGGCGAGCGGGACCTGGCCGCAGACGGAGTCCTACTTGCGGCGGTAGTGCTCAACGCCTTCCGGCATCACGGCGAGCGGGACCCCGCCCTGTACTACAGTGGGACTTTGGCTTTCGGTGCTCTGCGGCGGTAGTGGCAGAGCTTGGCAATGGCTTGATGGCGTCGCCGCCAGCGGCTCCAGCCCAGGATGAACTCCACGCTGTGGCGCACCGTCAAGGCCAGCTGCACCATCAAGCGTCGGATTTCTTGGAGCGACAGGCGGATGAGTCCAAACCCTGGCGCCGCCGGAATCGGTGCATCCGGTCGCGGTGCGGCAGGGCCAGCACTTTTGGGCGCACTTTCTTCTCCTGCTCATGGGCGAGGGCTCGCGAGGCCGCGAGGAACGCATGCGCCACCATGCACAGCGTCATGTGTCGGTACCAGCCGGTGTACGTGCGGACCTCGTAATCACCCAGGCCCACCTCGCCCTTGGCCGACTCGAAGCACTCTTCCACCGGCCACCTCTTACCGGCAATCGCCGCCATCGTCTCCAATGAGGTGGAGGAGGGCGCATGCACCAGGAAGTATGCCACGTCTGTTTCATCCGTCAGGCTACGGCGTAACAGCAACCAGCGCGTCAACGGCGCGGCGCAGGAATTGACTCGCACTCGCGCCCAGTCGTACAGCCGCGGACCCTTGCTCCCCTGGCCCGCCGACAGCCGCCGCCACTCCCGCGGCGCCAGCGTTGAATGGATTTGCGCGCCGCTGACCTGCGCCAGCCCTCGGTCCATGGGCGTGTTGGAGGCCACTGTCAGCACGTACGGCTGTCGCTGCTCCTCCAGAAACGCCCGCAGCTTCGTGTCGCGCCCGTACACCTCATCCCCCACCACCCATGACGGCTTCAGCCTCGCCTTCAAGGCCCTCTCAATCATCCCTCGCGCCAGTTCCGGCTTGGTGCGGAAGGCCACTTCTTGCCCCAAGCCCGCCTCCCGGCACCGCTGAGGCTGCGTGAACCAGTGCTCGGGGACGTACAGCTCCCTGTCCAGCAGCGTGTGCCCCCGCTCCGCGACGTAGGCCAGGAACACTCCGATTTGGCAGTTCTCGACCTGGCCGGTGGTGCCGGTGTACTGCCGCGCCACTCCCGCCGACTTCTCCCCCTTCTTCAAGAAGCCCGTCTCATCCACCGCCAGCACGCCCCCCTCTCCCAGCCGCTCCCGCGCATAGCGCTGCACCTCATCGCGCACGGCCTCCTCGTCCCAACTGCCGCGCCTCACCATGTGCTGCAAGCCGTACGGGGCCACCCGGCCTGCCTCCTCGGACAGTCCCCACATGTTCTTTCGCTCCGTCGCCGACAGCAGCGCTTTGACGTAGCTGCTGGCCGCTTCGTGCGCTTCACGCCGACGGAAGTGCGGCTTCATGCGCGCGGTGACCTGCTCCAATTCCCCGCTCAAGGTCTCGACGAGTTCCTGCTCCTCGTGCTTGCTTGCTGCCTCTTCCATCATGGGGGCCTCGGGACTACCTCCTCTGTTGGTTCAACAGTGGGCTACCCATGACATCTTCCCATTTACTACTGTAGTACCTGCCGAGCACCGTCGAAGAGGCCTGCATGTGCTCAACGCCTTCCGGCATCACGGCGAGCGGGACGTAAGCTGGGCTGCTCGGAGCGGTGGGTACAGCACTGGTGCTCAACGCCTTCCGGCATCACGGCGAGCGGGACTGATGTCATCGCGATGGAGACCCAGAACGGCGGGTGCTCAACGCCTTCCGGCATCACGGCGAGCGGGACGTTCGACGGCATCCGCAAGCAGATGACCTCGCAGTGCTCAACGCCTTCCGGCATCACGGCGAGCGGGACTTCGTGAACCTGCCCTACGGTGTGCCGTGCGATGGGTGCTCAACGCCTTCCGGCATCACGGCGAGCGGGACACTTGCAGGTAACTATGCAGTGGATGAGTTGGAAGAGTGCTCAACGCCTTCCGGCATCACGGCGAGCGGGACATGGCGGTCCTATCCCAGGGCTTCAGGGGGCCGCCGTCGTGCTCAACGCCTTTCGGCATCACGGCGAGCGGGACGCCGTCATCCACTGTTGACGCGCACCCAGGTTGAGGGAGCGAGGCCCGAAATCGAGCCGGCTGCGTGATGGGGGCGCGACGCCCGCCCATCATCGGCGAGAAACTGGAGCGCCGCGCCCGCTGATGTAGCAGGCGGCCAGGAGGACGGGGAGGAAGGTGCGCAGAGGGT
>NZ_JAIQDG010000067.1 GCF_020037125.1 Myxococcus sp. RHSTA-1-4 | reverse complement strand
AAGTACTCGGTGGCGATGTTGCGCAGCACCATGCGCTCCAGCCGGTCCAGGTCGTACAGGCCGTAGTGGGCCGCGCTGCGGACGGCTTCGAGGAAGGGCTTGCGCGGGTAGTCGCGGCGCATCTGCGCCAGCCGCCTCAGCAGCGCCGGCCAGCGGGTACCGCCCCGCTGCTTCAGCTGCTGGGAGTACCGCGGCAGCGGCGCCTCGGCCTCGCCCAGCTCGCGCTCGTCCGGAGAGGGCTGGCGCGCGAGGGCCGCGCCCTGGCCCCGGGGTGGGCGGTGGGCCGGGTCCGTCACCCGCCGCTTCTCGAAGCTGAAGAGGCGCTCATGCTCGGCCACCTGGCGGGGCCCGTCGAAAATCCGCACCCGGTCCTTCGTCTCCCGCACCTCCACCCGCCGGCCGATGAGCTGGTAGGGCACCGAGTAGATATGGCCGTCGGCGTGCACGAAGCCCTCGAGGTCCACCACGCGGTGGTGCAGCACGTACACCTCGGGCACCCAGGCCGGCAGCGGCACGAGGAAGGGCTGCTCCTTGGCGAACAGCTCCAGGGCGCTGGCGTGCAGCTCGCGCCGGGGCTTCGCATTCACCCGCTCGCACCAGGCGCGTGCCTCGCGGTTGGCGTGGGCGAAGTCGTCGAACTCGCGGCCGGCCAGGAAGTTCCTCTCGAAGTGGTCGAAGCCTCGCTCGACGTGCGCGGAGCGGTTGGCGTCCCCCTTCTCATGGGCGACGAAACCGAAGCCATAGCGCTGGGCGAAGGCCTCCATCTCCGGCACCGGCACCATCTGCTTGCCCGTGCCGGACAGGACGATGACGTGCGTGTTGTCCACCATGCAGGTGCGGCACGCGCCACCGAAGAAGCGCACCGCCTCGTCGAGGAAGAGCTTGCAGGTGAAGCGGTTGAAGGCCGGGTACATCTGCAGCAGCCGCATGCGCGAGTAGCAAAGGACGACGGAGGCCGTCTGGACGCGTCGCGGGACTCCGCCGATGCGCACCAGGTGCGGCGAGGTGTCGTGCTGCATCTCCTGGCCCGGCTCGAAGACGTAGCGGCCGGCGGGCTTGGGGGGCAAAGCGCCGATGCCGTGGCGCCGGCAGAAGCCGGTGAGGGCCTGGTAGGAGAGGGTGGCGCCCCGCTGGACGAGCTCCTCGTGGACACGCACCAGGTTGCCCTGGCAGCGCTCGTGCAGCTCGCGGATGTCGGCCTCGAGGGCCTCGGCCTTCTCCGCCCGCGCCGGGCGCGGCACGTCTGGACTCCCGCTGCGCACCACGGCGCGCACCGCCTCGCGCGACAGCTTCATGGCGCGCGCAATCGCTCGCAGGCCCATGCCCTTCTTGTGCAGCTCGAGGATGGAAGTCCTCTCACTGGAATCCAGCATCGTCCGTCTCCTGGTGGCAGAGGGTGAAGAGGGACTCCAGCTGCGCACGCGCCCCCTGCGCCGCGTGCTTCAGCTCCCGGTGCAGCGGCCGCACCCACCCGGCCCGCTGGCCCTCGCGCAGCGCCTGCTCCAGCCGGCGGGCCACGTCCCCGAGGGCCGCGAAGTCCTCCAGCACGCGTTGGGCGGGGCGGGCCACCGGCGGTGGCCGCGCCAGCTCGGCCGCGGCCCGTAGCGCCAGGGCCGGATTCTCCAGGATGAGGGCCCGGGTGGCCGCGCTGCCCTCCCGCCACGCCACGCACAGCGCGCCGATGTCCCGGGTGGACAGCTGCCGCCCCGAAAGCACCCCGGCCAGCTGCTCCGCCTCCGCCTTCTTGGCCCGGGCCAAGGGCAGCAAGTGCTTCATCGCCGCATGCGCCGCCAGCTGCCCCTGGCGCACCTGCTGCTGAATGGACTCGGGCAGCTGGCGCACCAGCCCCAGCCGCCGGCTCACCCAGCTCTCGCTCTTGTCGAAGCGCCGGGCCACCTCCGCGCACGACAGCCCGAAGCGCTCGCACAGCTCACGCACCAGCCAGCCCTGCTCCAGCGGGCCGTCCGCCTCGCCGTTGCGCAGCAGCCGCTCCAGCAGCAGCGCCTCCACCTCCGGCAGCGCCCACTCCGTCGCGCGCACCGTGTCCTGCCCCAGCCGCTTCAAGGCCCGCACGCGCTTGTAGCCGTCCACCAGCACCGCCCGGCCGTCCTCCAGCGGCACCACCACCACCGGGGACTGCTGCCCCACCGCCGACACCGACGCCAGCACCGCCCGCTCCTTGCGCGGGCTGGTGCGCCTCAATGCCGCGTAGCGCAGCTCCAGCTGGTGCAGCTCCCAATCCATGGCCGCCCACCCTGCCACCGCCCGCCTCGCGTCTTTCCCCCGCGGCCCCCCAAGTCGGCCGAATTCTCAAGTCGAATCAAGCACTTGCACCCTCCTCGCGTCTTGCGCGTGCCGCACCAGCACTCGGCCGAATTCCCCAAGGAATTCAGCACCTTCCGCCCCCAACGCGTCTTGGGCCATGTCCCACGGAAGTCGGTGCAGCGGCGCCACCACCCGCGGCGCCTCCCGCCGGCCCTGCGTCGCCTTCTGCTGAAGCCGCCGGGCCGCCTCGTAGTCCGGGTGCGCGGCCCGCCACGCCGCCTGTGTCTTCTTGCGCCGCGCCGCCTGGCACTCCGCTCGCGAGCACGCGCGCTGGCGCTGCCCCAGCCTCGGGTCCGGCCGAAACCAGCGACGGCAGATGCGACACGGACGCGGGCGCAATGACGAGGCCATGGCGCCCCAGCACGCCACGCACCTGCGCGTCCGCCAGTCCGCCTCCGGGGGCCTACTGCCCCCGAGCCCCCGGTGGCGCCGACCGTCCCGCGCCTACCGCCGCGCGGGCCGCTCGCCGCTCATGGCGCAAGTGGTCCATTTTTCGAGAGCAGACCCGGGTCACTCTTCGAGAGCGTCGAAGCTCGGGTGTCCCGGTTCTCATTTCGCAGGGGTTTCCGGGGCCCGCGCGGAGGGTGTTCCAGCATCCTCTGCGCACCTTCCTCCCCGTCCTCCTGACCGCCTGCTACCTCAGCGGGCGCGGCGCTCCAGTTTCTCGCCGACGATGGGCGGGCGTCGCGACCCCATCACTCAGCCGGCTCGAACTCGGGCCTCACTCCCTCAACCAGGGTGCGCGTCAACACTCCGCCTTCTCCTCACCCCGCTTCGTCCAGAAGCGCAACCGCTCGCGCGGCAACCCATACCGGCGCATGAACGCCGACTGCGTCCCTCCCTCCGCCTTCCACGCGCGCACCACCTCCGCGGCCACCTCCGGTGTCCACCGCGGCTGCCGCGCGGCGGCCAACCACGCGGGCTCCGTCTTCGTCGTCACTGCCAGGCTGGTCGTCATCATGCCGCGCATTCTGCGGCGCCTCGTTCACCGCCACCACATGGCAGGACCGGACGGATACTTCGCCGCGGCTCCGAGCCCTCCCTCCGCGCAGGCGGCCCTCGCCGACGCGCTCCTCAATCAGGTAGAGGCCCTGCGCCAGGGCCTCACCCGCTACCGCACCCTCGGCGTCATGCAGGAGGAGTCGGACCGCCACCGCCCCCTCACCGAGGACACCGCGCCCTGACACACACGGACTCTCCCCGGTGATGCCCCTCATCGGGCGAGGCGCGCTGACGCGTGCTCGCGGTGATGGCCATCACGCAAGCCCGTCCATGCGAGCAACGCGCACAGTGCGCGGGGGGCCTCCAGGGCCGGCCTCCCTGTCTCGGCTGTCTCACCACGCTGGCGCACCGGCACCCTTGAAAGCGGGAAATGCGCCGCTCAGGCTCGCGGAATTGCGCGAATGAATGCCGGTGGAACTACGCGGGAGCTAACACCAGTGCGTCTCATTTGGCGCCCTTCAGCATCATCCAGGGAGCGCGGTAACAGTATGCTTAATCTGCAGCGGGTTTGCCCGATAGGCAGAGTTGCTTGGAAGATGCGGCGAAAGCTCAGTTCTGACTGGACGGTTTGGGTTGAGCTTTGGCAGAAGCCGGTTTGGCGATTTTGAAGAGAGGCAGAACCAATGGAGGAAGCCCCATTCTAGACGTCGAAGTGTGAACGAGTTCTCGAAAATAAGGGAACACGTTCACCATGACATTGAGACTTCCGAAATGACGATAGTGGTCATCGGTCAAGTCCGGGACCTCAGTCATTGAATATCGAACCACAAACTCGGCTTTGATAACCACCCTCTCTGGCCCGGACTCGTCATTGTCGCGAGCAGATAGGATGAGATTCGCCGTGACATCCAGGAGTTTGGCGGTTCTATTGAGAGCGTGGCTCGTCTTGTGCTGAAGTTGAATGACCATGGGGCCGGGGGCGGTCGGCGGACCAGCCTCGGATCCGAGGAATTGCACAGACGAAGAGCGCAGCACAACAGCCTCAAGGTCAACGACTCGCGCGACCTCGCTGCTGAGTTGGATAGGCGTCTTCTCGGTCTTTTCGGTCATCCGATTTGAATTTCAGTAGAGGGAGGGAAGGAGGCGGGCGTCTTCAGAGCCCATCTGACGTGATGGAGTCTCAAGACAACCGCCTCCTCGGCGGCCACCATGCTGCAGTCCTTCACGAACGTTTTCAGCGGCTGATACTCCGCATCCGCGCTCGACTTCTCTTCAAGTCTCACGGTCAACTGCATCCCAACCGCGAGCGCGAGCCTGGCGGCGGTTCGAAGAGAGAAGTTCGTAGAGCCCTGCAGGATTTGAGTGATGTACGGCTTGCTCTTCCCAAGAATGCGGGCGAGTTCCGATCGACGCATATCCTGCTTCTGCATGGCGTCAACAAGTTGCTCGGTGAACTCCAGAATCGCCCCTTCCTCCTGATAGAGCGCCTCCGATTCGAAATCGGGGAACTCCCGCTTGGGTGCGCTCATGGTCACTCTCTCCTGTACGTAAAAGTCTTGAAGTCAAAGTACTTGTCGAAGTACTTCACGATGTCAAAGGCACGGGTGATTTCCTCATTCGGAATGGCATCTCGCTTTTTCCTGAAAACATGAGTGACAACAACCAAGCTTCCAGGTCGAAGCACGTAAGGCAACCGCAACTGATGGCTCTTGAACTCCCAAAGTTCCCCTTCGATCTGTTTACATTTCTCGCGGTTGTTGATCGGGAACTTGCTCGCTGCCATATCAAGCAAGCGAGTGAGCTTGAGTTTTTCAGGTTCGGTAACGTGCTCGCCCAAGAAATCAAGGGCCGGGTACCTTTCGCCCCAGTGCCGTGACGCCAGAATGATTTTGGAGGAGCCACGGGAAAGCTCCGGTTGGTCGAGCACGACAGCATGTTAAGCCATAAGTTAACCCCCTCTTCAAGTGGATTCCACATGGTCTGAAGTCCAGTGTCCTTAAACTGCCTGCTAAGCAGTCAAGGGGGCGACTTTGCCCGTGATTCCACTGATGTAAAGACGACGAACGGTCCGGGACGTGACGGAGCTTTGCCGAGGAGTGTAGATGCAAAAAAAAGGCCAAAATCCAAGAGGCTGAGGCTTGCTGGTTGAGGTAGGTGTAGGTGCGTCCGTCGGGGGGCTTGTGATCATTAGCCATCGAAGCCGCTGTGGGGCAAGGGGGGCGTTATCGGAAGGCCGGAAGGGGATAGTTTTGGAAACCCTCAGATGTGGCAGCCTGCCTTGAGAGCAGAGCCTGTAGATGAGTGCCCCGCATACTCCCAGCCGTTCCGCGATCTCCCGGACGGTCAGCAGCCGGCCTTGGCCGATGGCTGCTAGGAGCGTGTTGCTGTAGGGGGCATGCGACCGGGTAAAGTGCGCCCTGCAGCATCTGGGCCGCCTGTCCCTCTCCCTGCGGGGGCGCCCGTGGAAGGAATGTTTGTTCCACGTCCGCCCTTCGCGGGCGGATGCCACTCCTGCTACGCGGTCCCCATCGCGCCGTGCAGCTTGCAGAGGTTGTGGGTGAGGCAGATGAGCGCCCACTCCCCGCGCGCCTTCTTCAGCCCGCGCAGCAGCAGTTGCCGGACGCCTCGCCCCTGCTTGATTTGGCCGAAGGGTGGCTCGGCCGCCACCTTGCGCCGGGCGTACACTTGGCGGCCCTTCTTCGTCCTCAGCCGGCTCGCCATCCACTGCTTGAGGCTCAAGTCTCGTGGCATCCGCCCCCGCACTGGCGGGGGCTCCACCCCATGCTTGAGTCGGCCGGTGGCGATGTACGCGTCGACGCCCATGCTCGCTGCACGCACCACGTTCTGCTCGGAGAAATAGCCGCTGTCGGCTGTCACCGCCCCGGGCACCCCGCCGCAGTTCTCCACCACCTGCTCCAGCAGCGGCAGCAAGTGCTCGACGTCCGGCGGCTGGTTGGTGAGCGCCTGCGCCACGATGATTTGGTGCTCCTCGTCCACGGCCGCCTGCGCATTGAAGCCCTGAATGAAACCGTCCTTCGTCTTCTGGATTCGGCTCTCCGGGTCGGTGAAGTTGCGCTGGGCCTTGGGGGTGGGTTTGCCGTCCTTCTCGGTAGGCACCCGGTGCTCGGGCAGGGGCGTCGGCCCAGACGGCGGCTCGTCGTCCGAGTCCTTCTTCGTCTGGGCGTCTTGCGCCTCATGGGCCGCCTTGGCTTCGGCCTCCAGCGCGGCCTTGGCCGCGCGGATTTTCGCCAGCCGCGTCTCGGCCCGCTGCAACTCCTTGGGCAGCTCGTCACCTTGCTTCAGCTTGCCGTACAGCTGGTCCTCCGCCGCGTCCGCCTCCTCGGCCCTCTTGAGCAACTCGGCCACCTTCTCGGCCAGCTCCTTCTCGCGCTGCTGCATGCGCTCGTAGCTCATCGTCTTGTGCTTGCTGGCATTCGCCTTGAGCTTCGTGCCGTCCAGCGCCACGTGCCCCAGCTTCACCAGCCCCGCCTTCTGGCACAGCGCCAGCACCTGCACGAACAGCCCCGCCAGCGCGTCCAGGTGCTGGCGACGGAACTCACTGATGCAGGTGTGGTCCGGGTGCTGCCCCGCGGCGATGACGCGAAAGGCGATGTCCTCGTACGTCTTCTTCTCAATCCTGCGCGAGGAGGCCACCCCCACGCAGTAGGCGTACAGCAGCAACCCCACCATCATCCGCGGGTGGTGCGGCGGGTAGCCGCGCAGCTCCCGCTCATACCGGGCCAGCAACGGCCTGAGGTTCAGCTCCACCACCGTGTCCAGGATGAAGTACGCCAAGTGCCCGTCCGGCAGCCAGTCTCGAGGCGAGGGCGGCAGCAACTCCGACTGTTCGGGGGCGTAGGGTCGGAAGACCTTGCTCATGGGTAGGCAAGCGCATCACGCCCTTGCCTACGCCTCAAGTAGGTTCTTGCCGTTACTCCAACACGCTCCTAGCGCGAAGGTTCTTGGAGCATGGTGTCCCCTGGTTTCGTCTCCAAAATGTCTCCAAGACTGTAGGGAACTCCGGGTGACAGGTGGGACTGGCGAGGTCTGCCCCGTGGACTTGAAGTGCCCGGATTCACTCGCGATTGCTCGAAAGGCGTGCGCCGTCGCGGGTTTAGGGCACCGCGTGTCCACCGGGAAGCAGGTAATCCATGCCGTTCTCCATTCCCGGCAGGACCCACTGCGCGTTCTGTGAGATGCGGCGGGGCTCGTCAGCGCTACGCTCGCCGCGCTTCCGCGCCGGGCCGCAGACCGTGGGCCCCGGCACATGGACGCTGCCCCCACCGGGGATGGCGGCTGGGAGTCGATGCTGTCCCACGAGGGCGAGCCCTTCGAGCGTCCGCGGAAGGCTTCACGGTGACGCGTCCACGTCCACGTACGCGCGCTTCGCCAGCACCGACACCAGCCGTCCCTCCGGCAGCACGTACGCGGAGAGCCTGCCGCCGTACACGCAGCCCGAGTCCAGTCCCAGCGCGTGCGGGTGCCGCTGAATCCCGCGCATGGCGTCGTGGCCGAAGATGACCAGCTCCGGCCCCGGCCACTTGCTGCCCCACGGGTCGCCGCCGTCCACGCGCTTCGAGGGCGTGCCGTCCGCGGTGATGCTGCGCAGGTTGAGCAGCTCGTCCTCCTTCTGCTGCTCCAGCGGCACGCCGGGCACCAGCCCGCCGTGCACGGCCACCACGTTCAGCTCCGGGAAGCGCAGGTACAGCGGCCGCGCCTCCAGCCACGCCCAGTCCTCCGGCGTCAGCGTGTCCAGCACCTGCTGGTGCTCGGGCTTCAGCGTCTTGCCCTTCGGCCCCCGGCCCGCGCGCCAGCGCAGCACGTGCGCGTCATGGTTGCCCCGCACCGCGAGGAACCCACCCTCGCGCGCCCGGCGCACCACGCCCGCCGAGTCCGGGCCCTTCGCCACCAGGTCGCCCACCAGCACCACGCGGTCGCCTGGCCGCCACCCGCACTCGGCCAGCAGCGCGTCCAGTTCCTCCGCGCACCCGTGCACGTCACCGATGAAGAGCGTTCGCATCCGCTCTTCCTTTAATGCGGTTTGCCCGCGCGCGGGAACACCATCCGGCGCCTCTTTCGTCGCTGGGGCGTTAGTGGGCCCGGGCGGCCGGGACGCTCGCGGGCCGGGGCAGGCGTGCCCGCCAGGCCTCCAGGTCCGCGAGCGGCTTCCTGCCCCGCTCCCCCAGGTCCACGAACATCGCCCGCGCCTCCTCCGCCAGCCGCAGGGCGCGAGCCCGGTCCAGGTCCGCGTCCCACAGCGCCCGGGCGAGGGCGAAGCGCACCCGCGCCTTCTCCCCCGGGCTCTGCTTCGAGTACGGGCTGCCCGCCAGCGCCCGCTCCAGCACCTCGGCGGCCTTGCGCGGCTGCTTCAGCTCGAGCCAGGCCTCGCCCAAATCCAGCCACGTCCCCGTCAGGTAGCCGTACGGGTCGTCCTCGCGGGCCTCGAGGATGGCCTGCGCGCGCAGGAAGTAGGGCAGGGCTTCCTTGTAGTGCTTCGTCAGCATGTGCACCCGGCCGGTGCCCCGCAGCAGCAGGGCCACGTGGGGGTGCTGGGAGCCGAGCCGCTGCTCCAGCGGCACCAGGGTGGACTGGTAGTGCTCCAGGGCCTCCTGGGCGCGGCCCATGCGCGCCAGCAGCGTGCCCAGGTTGCCCACGGTGATGAGGGTGCCGGAGCTGTCAGGGCCCTCCACCTTCAGCGCGATGCCCAGCGCGCGCTTCTGGAGGCGCAGGGCCTCCTCGTCCCGGCCCAGTTGTTGGACGGCCGCGGCCAGCGGGTTGAGCGCGGAGGCGACCGCGGGGTGCTCGGGCCCGAGCGCGCGCTCGAAGATTTCCAGCGCCGTGCGGGACAGCTCCTCCACCTGCTGGACGTTGCGCGGCCCCCAGTGGGCATACGCCAGGTCGAGCTGGGCCCGCGCCACGTCGGGGTGGTCCGGGCCCAGGGACTTGCGCCGTGTGTCCAGCACCTGCTCGAAGAGCTTCAGCCCCTCCTCCTGGCGCGCCTGCGCGAGGCGCGTGGAGCCCAGCTCCAGCCGGACGTCCGTCGCCTCCAGGCTGTCCGGCCCATACGTCTGCTCCAGCCGGGCCAGCGCGGCCTCCTGCTGCTCGGCGGCCTCCGTGTAGCGGCCCTGCACGAAGAGGAGCGCGCCCAGCCGGGCCTGGAGCTGCGCGCGCAGCACCGCGTCTCCGCCCAGCCGTTCAATGGCCGCGTCCGCGCGCTCCTTCCAGCGCCACGCCAGCGCGTACTGCTCCAGCACCACGCCGGACGTGCGCACCAGGGCCGTCCAGGCCCGCGCCGCCGCCACGTCGTTGCGCCCGGCCTCCGCGGCCCACACCGCCTCGAAGAGCGTGGCCTCCGCCTTGCGCGGGTCTCCGGCCTCCTCTCGCAGCTCGCCCAGCAGCAGCAGGGCATCCGCGGCGCCGTGGTGGTCCTTCGCCTCCTTCGCCGCCAGCGCCGCGGGCTCCAGCAGCGCCACGGCCTCCGCGTACTTGCCGGCGGCCTTCAGCGCGCGCGCCCGCACCAGCGTGTGGCGCAGCGACTCCGCCCGGGCCCGCGCGGCGGCGTCCACGGGCAGCGGCTCGCGCGCGGACAGCGCCGTCAGGTCCGAGCACCGCTCCACCGGCGGCAGCGCCTCCGCGGCGCGCGCGGCCAGCTCCACCGTGCCCGCGTCCGCCCGGGCGAAGAGCTGCGTGAGGGCGGCCACCTCCGCCAGCCGGCCGTCCAGGCAGTGCATGCGCCGGGCGAGGATGTCCTCGGGCTGCTCGCCGCGCACGCGCGTGGCCTCGCACGCGGTGGTGCGCGTCGTCACCCACGCGGCGGTGTACGCGTCCAGCGTGCGCCGCACGCGCCGCCACGCCGCGTTGGCGAAGGGCTTGCCCGTGGCGAGGAAGGCGGACTGGATGGCGCCCTGCTGCGCCGGCCCCCACACCGTGGCCACCGCCTCTTCCGCGCCCGCGCAGGCCCGCTCCCGGCGCGAGTGCACCGCGTGGGTGATGCCCACCGCGGCCAGGAGCAGCGCCGCGCCGCCCGCCACCCGCAGCCCGCGCTTCCACCGCGCCGCCGGGTCGTGCTGGAGCGCGTCCAGCAGCGCGTCCATGGAGCCATGCCGGTCCATGGGGCTGACGGACAGGCCCCGCACCACCACGCGCCGCAGCCACGGCGGCACCGGCGAGCCCCGGGGCGCGGGTCTCACCCGCCCGGCGCGGATGTCCGTCAGCAGCTCGCGCACGGTGGAGGCCGCGAAGGGGCGCTCGCCGTGGAGCGCCTCGTACAGCGCCACGCAGAAGGCGAACTGGTCGCTGCGCGCGTCCGGGGGCGAGTCCGGGTCCAGCTGCTCCGGCGCCATGTACGCCGGCGTACCGCCCGCCACCGCCGTGCCAGGCGTCTCCTCGCCCTGGGGGTTGGCACTGCGCGCCAGGCCGAAGTCGGTGACACGCACTCGGCCGTCCTGGCCCACCAGCAGGTTCTCCGGCTTGAAGTCGCCGTGCACCACGCCCGCCGCGTGCGCCGCCGCGAGCCCCCGGCCCGCGTCCAGGAAGAGGGCCAGCACCTGCCACCACGGGCGCGGCGCGGCCTTCAGCCACTGGCGCAGCGTCTGCGCCTCCACCAGCTCCATGGCCAGGAAGACCTGCTGGCCGAAGGTGCCCACGTCGTAGATGGGCACCACGTGCGGGTGCGAGACGCGGGCCATGGCCTGGGCTTCTCGCAAGAGGTGCGCGCGGCCCTCCTCCGCCTCCAGGCCGAGCGCGTCCGCGCGCAGCAGCTTGAGGGCCACGCGCCGGTCCAGCTCCGGGTCATACGCGCTGTAGACGACGCCCATGCCACCCGAGCCCAGCCGCTCCAGCACGAGGTAGCGGCCCACGGCGGTGCCCTTCTCCAGCGGCGGCTCCTCCGCGCGCGCGGGGCGGGGGGGCGTCAGCGCGGTGGCCTCGCCGGGCGGCCCGTCGTCGGGAGCCTGCGCGCGCAGGGCGTCGGCCACCATGCGCCGGCAGGTGGGGCAGGTGTCCAGGTGCGCGTCCACCTCCGCGGCGCGCGCGGGGGACAGGCCGCCCACCAGCAGCTCGACGAAGGTGCTCTCGTCCAGACAGGCCACGGCGCTCGGGACTCCCTCTTCAGTCGAGCCGCGAGCGCAGCAGCCGGCTGAGGCTCACGTCGAGCTGGCTGGAGATGAGGCGCAGCACGCTGTCGAGCTGCGAGCGGGTGAGGCGCAGGCGCTCGGTGAGCCGCCGCCGCGTCTCCTGGAGGAGCGCCTCCTGCGCGCCCACCACCCAGCGCGCGGCCGTGGAGCGGTGCACGCCGTACAGCGCGCCGAGCTGGTCGATGCTCAGCCCGTCCAGGTACTTCAGGCGCAGGAAGTTGCGCTGGCGCGGCTCCAGGGCCGCCAGCGCCGAGGCGAACGACGCGTTGAACTCCGCGCGGTACGTCGTCTTGAGGTAGGCCAGCTCCGGGTCGTCCCCGGGCGCCACCAGCACGGACAGGTCCGCGTCCTCCGCGTGCGCCTGCCCGCTGCGCTGGCGCTGCCAGTCGAGCGCGAGCCACAGCGCCGCCGCGCGCACCCAACCGCTCAGCGGGCCGGTGCCCGGGTAGGCGGCCAGCCGTGCTGGCGCGTCCGCGGTGCCCACCAGCATGCGCTGGCGCAGGAGCTGGCGCACCTCGTCCAGGCCGGTGGGGGGCAGCTTCAGCCGCGCCACGGCGGCGTCCACCTCGGGGAGGAAGCGCGCCTCGAAGGCCTGGAGCGCCGAGGGCAGCCCGTCCGCCGCCGCGCGGGCGAGGTACACGTCCGACAGGTTCAGCTTCTCCGCGTCCTCCGGGGAGGCGTCTCCGGCGAGCAGCCGCGCCAGGTGGCCGGCGAAGCGAGGGCCCTCCAGCTCCACCCCGGGCCACGGCGCGCGCGCCGCCTCCAGCAGGCGCGACAGCCGCTCCTGCAAGGCAGGCAGTGATTCGGGTGTGGCTGGAGCGCCACGCGCCGCCAGGAAGGCCTGGGCCAGGGAGACATCCGGTGAGGACACGGCCTGGACGATAGCACCCCCTCCTGGAATCCGGTTTCGACCGTTTCCCTGTGAGGTGCTCGTGCTTCCCTGCTCACTCGCCGAGGAGAAGGGAAGGACGCTGTGTGGGGGCCGGGCGCAGTGGGGCCCACGCCGGTCCCGTCCGCCTGCCCCGCGCGCGGGCACGTGTGGCTGGGATGACGCACGGCCCATGGCCCGCGCATTGCTGGTATGGGGCGAATCCTGGAGGTGGATGTGGAGTCAATGGGAGACGGGCCGGGAGACGCGGTCCATGCCTCGTGGCTGGAGTTGAGCGCGTCCGCGCTGCGGCACAACGTGGAGGTGTTCCGGGCCCTGGAGGGCCGTGAGGGGACGCCGCGCGGGGTGGGCGCGGTGCTCAAGGGCAATGCCTACGGGCACGGGCTGGCGCAGGTGCTGCCGCTGGTGCACGGGCAGGTGGACGTCCTCTACTTCATCGCCCCGCAGGACGCGCTGAAGGTGCGCGAGCACGAGCGGGCGCACGGGCTGCCGCCGCGGCAGGTGCTGGTGCTGGGCGCGGTGGGGCCGCACGAGGCGGTGGTGCTGGCGCGCGAGGGCGTGGACGTGGTGGTGGCGGACCGTGGCTGGGCGGACGCGGTGCCGGTGCTGCGCGCGGCGAAGCTGGAGCGGCCGCTGCGGGTGCACGTGCACATCGACACGGGCCTGGGGCGCGAGGGCTTCACGCTGGACGGGCTGCCGCGCGAGTCGCACTTCCTCGTCGAGTCGCGGGACGTGCTGGAGGTGGTGGGGGCGCTGAGCCACTTCGCCAACACGGAGGACGTGACGGAGCAGGGGTACGCGCTGGCGCAGCTGGACGCGTTCGAGACGGGGCTGGCGTTCCTGGAGTCGCAGTTGAAGCCGGTGAAGCCCTTGCAGCGGCACATCGCCGCGAGCGCGGCGACGCTGGTGCTGCCGAAGGCGCGCTACGAGGCGCTGCGGGTGGGGATTTCGCTGTACGGGCTGTGGCCCTCGCCGGAGACGCGGCTGTCGGCGCGGCTGGTGCTGGGGGAGGTGCCGGTGCTGAAGCCGGTGCTGTCCTGGAAGTGCCGCAGCCAGGTGGTGAAGTGGCTGCCGGCGGGCAGCTACGTGGGCTACGGCTGCACGTACCGGTGCCCGGAGCCCACGCGCATCGCCGTGCTGCCGGTGGGGTACTACGACGGCTACCCGCGGCTGGCGTCGGGCAAGGCGCACGTGCTGGTGCACGGGCGGCGCTGCCCGGTGCTGGGCCGGGTGATGATGAACCACCTCATCGTGGACGTGACGCGGGCCACGTCCGACGAGCGGCAGGTGACGGCCACGCTGCTGGGGAAGGACGGCGAGGAGTCCGTCTCCGCCGAGTCACTCGCGAGCTGGGCGCAGACGATTCACTACGAAGTCGTCACCCGGCTGGGCGCGCACCTGAAGCGGGTGGTGGTGGAGTAGGGGTGACGTGGTGGGTGTTGCGTGTTGGACATGACCTCTGGAGTTTGAAGCCGGAGCGGGGCTCGGGCGTACGCGAATGGGACATGCTGAACCTCGGGCGGGCGGAAATGCCCGTGGGGAGGTCGCATGCACCCTCGTGTCGTGCTCACCGTGCTGCTCGGGTGGCTGGTGTTGGTGGGCTCCGGCTGTGTCATGGGCACGGCCGGCAGGATTCCGCCCGCGGCCTTTCAGTTCCACGAGGTCATCTCCCGAGAGGGAAGTGAGGGCGGGGGATGGAAGGTGGCACAGACCACCATCGCACTGACGCGCATCTCTCAGCATCAGCCCATTCAGACGCTCTGTGACGTCGAGGTAGGTCTTCCCATCGCCACCAAGGAAGGGAATGTCCCTGACGTCGTTGCTCAACAAGAGGCCGCCAGCGCGGCCGATCAAGCCGCACGCCTCGCCCTGAGCAAGCGGCCGGCGACCAGCGCGGAGCTCTGCAACATGTTCCTGCTGGAGATGGGACGCATCCTGACGTCGGCGCTAAAAGGGGTCAGGGTGCGCCGTTTCGTCCTGGAGGGCATTCCTCGAACAAGGTTCGTTCCGGAGTAGTCAGGTGCGTGCCTCTGGTACTGCCGTGGGTTTATGGAATGCCTACCTTCCAGCGGGAAGGAAGCCGTGCTCATGAGTCAGCCAGTCACCGCGGAAGCGCTCCTTCGGCTCGTCTACCGCTACTACCCCGCGGGCATCGATGGGTACGACCCTCGCTACGCGGCCACGGAGGAGACCAAACGGCTCGAGGCACTCCGGCGGGGGGCGGTAGCGGACCAGCGCTCGTGGAAATCCTTTCTGGAGCGCATTCGGAAGGAAATGCCCGGCACCCATGTGTGGGACTACCCGAACATCCTCTATGACCCGGCCTACTCCGTCCGAGTGGCCTTGCCGGACTCCATCGTGAATGCATCCGAGGAGAAGGAGGTGGTGCTGATGGTCTGCATCCTCGCGCCCGTTCACATCCTGTACGCCGACCACCACAAACGCGTGCACGAGCGATTGAGGGAGACCATCACCCATCAGCCACCACTGCCCGCGGAGTTCCAGCCCTTCGCGGAGAGGCTCGAAGCCCTTGCCATCGAGGCGTTCGGCACCACCCGGCTGCCGGAGGACGTGCTCTCCACGCCCGTGCCGGACCTCCAGGTAGGCAATCTCTGGTTCGGCAAGGTGACGCTCGCGGACTGCCTCTTCGGCGACCACCGCTGGTAGTCCGTGCTCAGTCCTTTGCTTCTGCCGCCGCGGCCGGAGCGCCCGCCGGCTCCGGCTGGTACTTCCAGCGCCGGTGCAGCCACATCCACTGCTCCGGGTGCTTGCGGATGCAGCGCTCCAGCGCGGCCGTCACCCGCGCGGTGTGCTCCGTAATCGGGTCCTCGCACTCGCCCGGCGCGGGCGGGAGGATGGGGCCCTCCACCTCCATCCGGAACCGCGCGCCGCCGCGTCCGCTGCGCACGCCCATCACCACGAACACCGGAGCGCCCGTGCGCTTCGCGGCCACCGCCATGGCCGGCGTGGTGGACGCCAGCTTCCCGAAGAACGGCACGAACACCGCCGCCTTCGCCGGCAGCGCCTGGTCCAGCAGCATGTAGGGGGACTCGCCCCGCTCCACCGCGGCGATGATTTCCTGGATGGCCCCACGCGGGTAGATGAGCCCCGCGCCCACGCCCAGCCGGTTCACCGCGATGCGTGTGTTGAGCGCCCCCTTCAGCGGCCGCACCAGCGCGTCCAGCGGCACGCCCCAGCGGATGAGCATCTCCCCCAGCAATTCCCAGTTGCCGAAGTGCGCCGTCACCATCAGCGCGCCCTTGCCCGTGTCCACGCGCGCCTTCAGCGCACGCCATGCCTCTTCACCCTCGATGCCCTGCTCCGCCCAGTCCGCCGGAAGCCGGTCCCCGCCCGGCAGCGACTCCAGCACCACGCGCGCCATGTTGATGTAGGCCCCGCGCGCGATTTCCCGCCGCTCCGCGTCACCCTTCTCCGGCATCGCCATGGCCAGGTTGTCCAGCGCCACGCGACGGCGGATGCCCAGCGTGTAGGCCAGGTTGCCCACGAAGCGCGCAACCGCGTCACGCGACTCCGGCGACAGCCAGGTGAGGAAGGCCCATACGAAGCGCGTCAGGAACGCCACCACCGGACCGGGAGGCGTGCCGACGATGCGGCGCAGGTGTTCGGCGGGAATTTTCTGCTTGTCAGGTAGCGGGGCCTGGGTCGCGGGGGCGGTCATGGGCACGGCGGCACTCCATACCCGAAGCCGCCGTGACGGCAAGGCCACACATTCCTGCTCCGCGCTACCTTGCCTGCCCGGCCTGGGCCACACTGCGCGCCATGCCCAACCTGCTCCGTCCGGCGGCCCTGGCCGCCGTCACCCTCCTCACCGCGTGCGGCGCCCGGCAGAATCCTCCCACCGAGCTTCCCGCCGCCTCCGCTCCCGCTCCCCATGCGGCGGTCGAAGCTCCCACGCCGCCCGTCCTCCGGCTGCCCACGGACGTGCGCCCCACCGGCTACACGGTGGAGCTCACCCTGGACCCGAAGGTCTCCGCCTTCCAGGGCGTGGCGGACATCGACCTGGAGGTGGCGAAGCCCACCTCCGTCATCTGGCTCCACGGCAAGCGCCTCACCGTCAAGCAGGCCTCGCTCACCCAGGCGGGCGCCTCCGTCGACGTGAGGCCCGTGAAGGGCGGCAACGAATTCCTCGGCTTCTCGCTGGCGAAGCCGCTGGCCGCCGGCCCCGCGAGGCTGCGCGTGGTGTACGACGGCATCGCCTCCGAGAAGGAGACGAACGGCGCCTTCCGCGTCAACGAGGGCGGTGACTGGTACATCTACACCCAGTTCGAGCCCATCGACGCCCGCAGTGTCTTCCCCTCGTTCGACGAGCCCGCCTTCAAGGTGCCCTGGCAGCTCACCTTCCACGTGCCCGCGGGCAACGTGGCCGTCACCAACACGCCGCAGCTCGCCGAGGAGGCCCGTCCGGACGGCGGCCGCACCTTCCGCTTCGCGCGCACCCAGCCGCTGCCCGGCTACCTCATCGCCTTCGGCGTGGGCCCCTTCGACTTCCTCCCGGCCGCGGATGCCGGCCAGAAGCAGGTGAAGACGCGCATCATCACCCCGCGAGGCCGCGCCGCGGAGGGCGCCTACGCCGCCGAGGTGACGCCGCAAATCCTCGCCGCGCTGGAGGACTACTTCGGCGTCCCCTACGCCTACGAGAAGCTGGACGTCATCGCCGTGCCGCTGCTCGGCGGCGCCATGGAGCACCCGGGCCTGGTGACGTTCAACTCGCGCCTCATGCTCTCCAGGCCGGAGGAGGACACGCTGGGCCGCCAGCGAGGCTTCGCCGGGACGCAGGTGCATGAGCTGGCGCACCAGTGGTTCGGCAACCTCGTCACCATGCAGTGGTGGGACGACCTGTGGCTCAACGAGGCCTTCGCCACGTGGATGACTCCTCGCATCATCGAGACGTGGCGGCCCGCGTGGGACGCGCCGGTGGAGCGCGTGGACTCCCGCAACGGCGCCCTGGACGCCGACAGCCTCCTGTCCGCGCGCCGCATCCGCCAGCCGATTGACAGCCCCAACGACATCCTCAACGCCTTCGACGGGATTACCTACGGCAAGGGCGCCGCGGTGCTCACCATGACGGAGGAGTGGCTGGGACGCGAGGTGTTCCGCCGCGGCATCCAGCGCTACATCCGCCAGCACGCGGGCGGCAACGCCACCGCGAAGGACTTCCTGGACGCGCTGTCCGCCGAGGCCGGCAAGGACGTCACGGGCATGCTGGCCACCTTCCTGGACCAGGGCGGCGCGCCGCTCGTCACCGCGTCGCTGGAGTGCGGCGCGGGCGGCGCGAAGGTGGTGCTCACCCAGCAGCGCTACCTGCGGCTGGGCTCGAAGGCTCCGGGCCCGCAGTCATGGCGCGTGCCGGTGTGCGTGGACTACCCGACGGGCGCCGGCAACACGGAGGCACGCGCCTGCACCCTGCTGGAGGGCGAGCGCGCGGAGGTGGCGCTGACGGACGCGAAGGGCTGCCCGGCCTGGGTGTTCCCCAACGCGGAGGGCGCGGGCTACTTCCGCATGCAGCTTGCCGGCGAGGCGGCGGCGAAGCTGACGAAGTCCGGCCTGGAGCGGCTGTCGCGCGCCGAGCGCGTGTCGCTGATTGGAGACGTGCGCGCGCTGGCCATGGCCGGGGCGATGCCCGCCTCGGAGGCGCTGGTGCTGGCGGCGCGCACGGCCAACGACAAGGACCGCATCGTCGTCGAGGCCTCGCTGGACCTGCTGGAGCTGGTCAGCATGCGGCTGCTTCCGGAGGAGAAGCAGGCGGACCGGGCCCGCTTCCTGCGGGAGACGTATGGGCCGCGCGCGCGGCAGCTCGGCTTCACCCCGCGCAAGGGCGAGGACGAGGACACGCGCCTGCTGCGCCCGAGGCTGGTGTGGCTGGCGGGCCGTGAGGGCGCGGACCCGAAGCTCGTCGGCGAGGCGCGCACGCTCGCGGACAGGTGGCTGAAGGACAAGCGCGCGGTGGCGCCGGAGATGGTGGACACGGTGCTCGCCGTCGCCGCGGCCCAGGGCGACGCGGCCTTCCAGCAGAAGCTCCTCACCGCGGTGCGCGCGGAGAAGGAGCGCAAGACGCGGCAGCAGCTCATCGGCGCGCTGGCCAGCTTCACGGACCCGGTGCTGGTGAAGCAGAACCTGGCGCTGATGCTGGACAAGGACGTGGACCCGCGTGAGACGCTGTGGATGCCGTTCGCCGCTTCGCGGAACGTGCGCACGCAGGCCGTGGCCTTCGACTTCGTGACGGAGAACTACGACCGGCTGGTGGGCTCGCCCGACGCTCGCCTGCCGGAGGAGGTCGCCGGGAGCATGGCCTTCGTGGGCGGCGGTTTCTGCGGCGCGGACCGGCGCCAGCAGGTGGCGGACTTCTTCACCGAGCGCAACGCACGCGCCCCTGGCGGGCCCCGCATGCTGGCCCAGGCGCTGGAGTTGGTGGACCAGTGCACCGCGCTGAAGGCGGCGCAGGGCGAGAGCATCGGGGCCTTCCTCGGCCAGCGCTCCGCCCCGCGTCCGCCGCAGGCTCCGGCCACACGCTAGCGTACGGTGCGCCAGGGGGCGCTGGCGCGAGGCACCCGGGGCCGCCGCGGAGGAGGGTGCTCCTCCGCGGGGCTGCCCGGGGTGCGCGTTACCAGATGCGCCTCGGCTCGCCGTAGAGGTAGTCGTCCATCACCACCAGGTCCGCGGTGCCGCCCGCGCTGAGGTCCTTGGTGCCCAGGCTCAGCGCCGCCTCTCCCGACGTGATGCGGACCCGGGCGACCCGGGCCTGGTCGAACACCACGCCCAGGAACGACAGACCGCTGGCATCGCTGCGTGCCAGCGCGGCGAAGACGCCGAGGCTGCGGCCCCGCTTGTCGAAGTACTCCACCTTCGCGGAGCCCACGCGGTCCACGTCCGAGAACACGACGCCGAAGCCCCTGACGTGTGCGGGGATGTCCGTGCCGGCCACCCGGAACGTCGCGTCGAGCGTGGTGCCTCCGGCGACCATGAACGTGCGCGGGAGGCTGAAGGCGTTGAACTCGTCGCCATAGCTGGGGTCGACGTCGGCGAAGTCATTGTCGCTCACCCGGAAGCCGGCGGAGGGCGTGGTGAAGACGGCGCCCCGCTTGCGCCCCGCCGGAGCCGCGGGGTCGACCGAGTTGAAGAAGTCCCCCGGGAAGGTGTCCACGTTGGTGAGCGCGGCAGGCACGCCGTCCCAGTTGATTTCCCTGCGGCCCGAGCGCTGCTGTCCGGGGATGACGTTGAGCGGGTCGCCCAGCAGCAGCCGGAACTGGTCCACCGCTCCGGCGATGTTCCCGCTCGCGGTGAGCACGATGGTGGGAGCCTGTGATTTCCAGGCCGCGCTGACCTCTCCCGTCTCGGGGGCCTCGTCCACCACCTCAGGGTCCGTCCCGGACACCGTGGCCACTCCGGGCTCCATCGCCTGGCCACAGGCCGCGGCAAGCGTGAGCGCGGCGAGGGCCACCCACCGCCAGCCTCCCAGGCTCCGCTCACCCTGCTGCGTGTTCATGCTCTTCATGTGCGCACCTCCAGCAAATCGATTGCCGAAGGTAGAGCCCGCGCACGGCGCTTCAATCCCGGCTCGCGGTGCACTCGGAAGTCGGTTCACCGACCCGTGCTGACGCCGCGAGGCATCCGGCCGCGAGGCATCCGGATGATGACTTCCACCCTCGCCACGCCGGAGACGCCTGCGAACCCTGGGGCCAGCGATGGGATGGCGACCCCATGCCAGCCCCACCGGGCACACCGCGCCCGCCCCCGGCGCTTCGCCTCGAGGAGGGGCCCGCCCGCGCTGCCTACTTCCTGCTGCCGCGGGTCATGAAGGCCATGAAGGCCTCCTGCGCCTCGGTGGACTGGAGGCGCTGGATGAACTCGGCGCCCTCCTTCGCCAGCGTGGCGTGGATTTCGGCGCGGAGCGGCTCGCGCATCAGGCGCTTCGTCACGCGCACCGCCTCGGCGGGGCGGGAGGCGAGGGTGGCGGCGCGCTCGGCGGCCACCTCTTGGAGGTTGGCGGCCGGCACCACCTTGTTGACGATGCCCGCGCGCAGCGCCGTGGCCGCGTCGAAGGGCTCGCCGAACAGCAGCAGCTCGCTGGCCAGCGCCGTGCCCGCCATCCTCGGCAAGAGCAGGCTGCTGGCCCCTTCCGCGCACAGGCCGAGCTGCACGAAGGGCATGGTGAAGCGCACGCGGTCGCTGGCCACCACGTAGTCGCAGTGCAGCAGCATCGTCGTGCCGATGCCCACCGCCGGCCCGTCCACCGCCGCCAGCACCGGCTTGGGCGCGTCCACCAGGGCCTTCAGGAAGCGGAACACCGCGCTGTCCTCGCCCGAGGGCGGGTGCTCCATGAAGTCGCCAATGTCATTGCCCGCGGTGAAGACGCCGCCCGCGCCGGTGAGCAGCACCACGCGGACGCTGTCGTCGCCCTCCGCCTTTCGCAGGGCGTCGGTGGCCGCCTCGTACATGGCATGCGTGAAGGCGTTCTTCTTCTCGGGCCGGTTGAAGGTGAGGGTGAGGACCCCGGACTCCAGCTTCGTGAGCAACGTGTCGGACATGACCCGGCAGCCTAGCCGAGTCCCCGGGGCGTGAGGGGAAAGGCAACTCGGGCCCACTTCCTGCGACAATTCCCCAGAACGTCATTTTCTTCTTCGAGGAAGCCCATGAGCGTCCGCAGCGCCACCCTGAGCGCCCCTTCCTACCGTGCCGCCTCCCCCGCACCCACGGTGCGTTACGACGGCAGCAAGCCGGCCGCCGGCACCACCAACACCAACGCCGCCCAGGTCACCAACCCGCCGCTCAAGGGTGACCCGAAGAACCGCAACGCGGACACCTACAACCAGGTCATCAACCAGTTCGGCGTGGGAGTGAATCCGCGCTACACGCCGCGTGACTCCAGCGGCGACGGCGTCAAGGACACCTTCTGCAACATCTTCCTGTGGGACGTGACGCGCGCCATGGGCGCGGAGATTCCCCACTGGGTGGACGGCAACGGCAACTCCGTGGCCCCGGGCAAGGGCCGCGAGATGAACGCCAACGCCACCGTGGACTGGATGAACAAGCACGGGGCGCGCAACGGCTGGCGGAAGGTGTCGGCCGAGGAGGCGCAGAAGATGGCCAACGCGGGCCACCCCACCGTCGCCCTCTGGAAGAACCCGAGCGGCATCGGCCACGTGGGCGTGATTCGCCCCGGTGAGGTGACCGACCGCGGCCCGGCCCTGGCGCAGGCGGGCGGCTCGAACTTCAACAACAAGCACGTGAAGGACGGCTTCGGCAGCCGCCCGGTGGAGTACTGGGTGAACGACAGCGGCAAGGCCACCGGCAAGCCGCCCACCGAGCCGACGAAGCCGCCCACCACCCCGCCCACCCCGCCTCCGTCCACGGGCAGCGTGAGCGTGCCGAAGACGGACATGAAGCGCGGCGCGGAGGGTCCGGAGGTCCGCAAGCTGCAGGATGCGCTCGTCAAGCTGGGCTACATGACGCAGGCCCAGGTGAACACCGGCCCCGGCATCTTCGGCCCCAAGACGGAAGCCGCGGTGGCGAAGTTCCAGAAGGACCACGGCATCACCCCGAACTCCGGCATCTTCGGCCCCAAGACGCGCGCGGCGATGACCGAGGCGCTGAAGGGCAAGGGTGGTACGGAGAAGCCGGGCACCAGCGGCCCCGTCACCGGCCCGACGAAGCCGACGGGCTCGGACGCGACGAAGGCGGCGAACATCGACAAGATTCTCAAGGGCACGGGCCTGGCGGGCCAGGGCGCGCACATCGTGGCGATGTCCAAGAAGTACAACGTGCCGGCGGAGCTGGCGCTGGCCATGTTCCGCAAGGAAGCGTCCTTCATGACGGCCGGCTCGGCCGTGAAGAACAACAACCCGGGCAACCTGCGCTTCGCGGAGTGGGAGCGGCAGTTCGGCGGCCAGCCCAACGGGAGCTTCGCGAAGTTCCCCGACACGAAGAGCGGCGTGGAGGCCTACTTCCGGCTGCTCGGCGGCCCCGCGTACCGCGGCTTCATCGACCGTGGCGACTACAAGGGCCTCATCAACAAGTACGCGCCGCCCACGGAGAACGACAGCGGCCTGTACCACAAGCAGGTCCTCCAGTGGATGCAGGAGTACAAGGCGAAGATCGGCTGAGCCGCGGACACGTCCGGCGGTAACGCGGAGGGGTGGAGGACGCTCGCGTGTCCTTCACCCCTTTTCACGTGGAGGAGGGGCCTCCGGGAGCGCCCCTCACGGCCGCAGCGCGCGGGCCACCAGCGGCGCGAGCGTCACCACCTGCTGCGGGAAGGGCAGTCCTTCATGCGGCTCCACGCTGTCGGTGCTCACCAGCCGCGTCAGCGGCATCGCGCGCAGGCGCTCCACCGCGGGGCCCACCAGCAGCGCGTGGGTCGTCACCACCGTGAAGTCCTCCGCGCACTCCGCCTCGCGCAGCGTGCCGGCCGCCGCCGCCAGCGTGCCGCCGGTGGACACCATGTCATCCACCAGGATGGGGCGCCGGCCGCGCACCTCGCCCATGAGTCCGCTGGCGTGGACCTCCTCGCCGCTCAGCCGCACCTTGTGAATCACCGCCCACGGCCGGCCCAGCAGCCGGGCCAGCGCCTCCGCGCGCTTCACCGCGCCCAGGTCCGGCGCCACCACCACCGACGTGTCCGTGACGTGGGGCCGCAGCGCCTCCGCCAGCAGCGGCAGCGCGGTGAGGTGCTCCAGCGGCGCGCCGAAGCAGCCCTCCAGCGCCGGGCTGTGCAGGTCCACCACCAGCACCCGCGCGAAGCGCCCCTGTGACAGCAGGTCCGCCATCAGCCGTCCACCCAGCGGCTCGCCCGGCCGGCCGCGCCGGTCCTGCCGCGCGTAGCCCAGGTACGGCACCACCGCCTCCAGCCGGGCCGCGCCCGCCCGCCAGCACGCATCCGCCATCAGCAGCAGCTCCAGCAGGTGCTCACCCGTGGGCGGGGTGGTGGTCTGCACGAGGATGGCGGTGCGGCCACGCACCGACGCGGGCACCTCCACGTGCATCTCACCGTCGGGGAACCGCTCGAAGTGGCAATCAGCGGGTGCCACGCCCAGGGCGTGAGCGAGCGCGCGCCCCAGGTGGGCGCTGGCCGTACCGGTCAGGAGGACGGGGTCCATGGCCTCCACCCTAGCGCGCCTGCCCACCTGGAAGCGCGGGGCCCCGTGCTCCCCCCGAAGGCAATCCGGCGGGAGTGCCACTGCCCGGACCTCCGCCGCCGCGCGTGCCCGCGTGATTCACCTTGGGAGGTGGAGGAAGAGTCATGCGGTTTCGGGACCGAGCGGATGCGGGCCGCCAGCTGGCGGCGCGGCTGTTGCCCTACCGGGGAGCCAATGCACGCGTGCTGGGCCTGGCACGCGGAGGGCTGCGTGTGGCCTACGAGGTGGCCCGGGCCCTGGAAGCCCCGCTGGACATCTGGATGGCCCGGCGGGTGGGCGTGCCCGGCCGGCTGCTCACCCTGGGCGCCGTCTCTGAAGGGGGCGGCCTCTACCTGGACCCGGAGACACAGCGGCTGGCCCCCATTCCCGAGGCGGAGATGCTCGGCCTGATGCGGGACGAGGCCACCGAGGTGGAGGCGCAGGCGCGGCGGCTGCGCGGGAGCCCCATGCCGGACCTGGGCGGCTGCGTGGTGCTGCTGGTGGACGACGGCGTCGTGTCGGGCGCCAGCGCCACCTCGGCGCTCCAGGTGCTGCGGCGGCAGCGGCCGGGCCGGCTGATTTTCGCCGCCCCGGTGGCCACGCCGCACGGGCTGGACGTGGTGCGCGCGGAGGCGGACGCGGTGCACTGCCTCGAGACGGCGCCGGGCCTGCGCACGGTGTCCGAGGCCTACGACGACTACCGCCCCCTGCCCGACGTGGAGATACGGCAACTGCTGGAGCGCTCACGCCAGCCGGGACTGCCGCGCGAGGTGCTCGAGTCCACGGACCGGGGGGGCTTCTGGATGTGAGACGAGGAGGCATGGCCACATGAGGTACCGGACGAACATGGACCCCGACGTGCGCGAGGTGAAGGTGACGGCGGGCGGCGCGGAGCTGGGTGGAAGCCTGGGGGTGCCCAAGGGGGCGCACGGCCTGGTCATCTTCGCGCATGGCAGCGGCAGCAGCCGCTTCAGCCCCCGCAACCGCGCCGTGGCGCGCGCATTGCGCTCGGCGGGACTGGGCACGCTGCTCTTCGACCTGCTGAGCGAGGAAGAGGAGGCGCGGGACGAAATCTCCGGCGAGCTGCGCTTCGACATTCCCTTCCTCGCGCGGCGGCTGGCGGCGGTGACGGAGTGGGCCCGGGCGCAGCCGGAGCTGGCGCCGCTGAGCTTCGGCTACTTCGGCTCCAGCACGGGCGCGGCGGCGGCGCTGGTGGCGGCGGCGCTGCACCCGGACCTCATCCACGCGGTGGTGTCGCGCGGGGGGCGGCCGGACCTGGCCGGGCCGGTGTTGTCGCGCGTGCAGGCGCCCACGCGGCTGCTCGTCGGAGGCAATGACTTCGGTGTGCTGGAGCTGAACGAGGACGCGCTCGCGCGGCTGGAGGGCCTCAAGGACATCCGCATCATCCCCGGCGCCACGCACCTCTTCGAGGAGCCGGGCGCGCTGGAGGAGGTGGCCCGCCTGGCGGCGGAGTGGTTCGTGCAGTACCTCGGCGCGGCCCGGCCGGAGGCGCGCGCATGAGCCTGGGCACCCACGGGAGCACGGACACGCAGGGCAGTACGCAAGGAGGAACGATGGACGCCGGACTCGTGCCCGGGGCGGGGGCCGCGCCGCCACGCTGGGAGCACCTCACCCGAGGCTCGGCGCGGGTGGTGCGGGGCAGCGGCCGCTCGGCGGAACAGGCGCTGGAGCAGGCCGCGGTGGCGCTGTGCGCGCTGGTGACGGACCCGTCGAAGGTGGAGGTACGAGAGGAAGTCACCATCGAGTGCGACGCGAGAGACCTGGACCACCTGCTGGCGGACTGGCTGCGCGCCGTCGTCCACAACATGGCCGCCCGGCGCCTGCGCTTCCGCTGCTTCGCGGTGCGCCTGGACGGCCGGCGCCTGTTCGGCAGCGCCTTTGGCGAGCACGTGGACCGGGCCCGGCACCCGGGGCCCGCGGACGTGCGCGGCGTCTCCCTCATCGGGACCACCGTGCGCCGGGACGCGGAGGGGGGCTGGACGGCGGAGTGCGAGGTGACCTTCTGAGCCTCGTGGGAGGAGGCGCGCATGGGGGCGCGGGCGGTGGAGCTACGCGGGGCGGCCGGCCCGCCGGTGACGGCGAGGCTGGAACTGCCTCCCGGCCGGCCCGCGGCCAGCGCGGTGCTGGTGGCGTGTTTCGCGTGCCTGGGTGAGTCGCCCGGGCCCGCGCGGCTGTGCCATGCGCTGGTATCCCGTGGCTTCGCGGTGCTGCGGCTGGACTTCACCGCGCCCCCTCCGGGTGACGGGGAGGCGCGCCGGCCGGATACGGTGCCCTCGGTGGACGCGGTGGTGGAGGCGGCGGCCTGGCTGCGCGAGCGCTACCCACCAGCCCGGCTGGTGGTGGGGCACAGCCTGGGAGGCACGGCCGCGGCGGCGGCGCTGCCACGACTGCCGGAGGTGGCGGCGCTGGCGCTGGTGAACGCACCGTCGGGGCCGGAGCCGGTGCTCCAGCGGTTGTCCCCTTCCGAGCGCGAGGTCCGCGACGGCGAAGTCTCCCTGGGGCCGGGACGCCTGCGCCTCACCCGGGGCTTCCTCCACGACATCGACGGCTCGCGCGTGGCCCTGGCGCTGGGCGGCTTTCCGGGCGCGGTGCTGGTGCTGCACGCGCCGGAGGACCGGTACGTGGGGCTGGAGCACGCGCGGCGGCTGGTGGCGTCGGCGCGGAGGCCGGCCAGCCTGCTGCTGCTGGACGGGGCGGACCACTTCCTCTCGCGCGAGGTGGACGCGGGCTTCGCGGCGGACGTGCTGGGCCCGTGGGCCGCGCGGCACGTGACGCCGGTGACGGAGCGCGAGGCCCCGCTGCCCCCGGGCGTGGTGGAGGTCCACGAGGCGGGCGAGGGCCGCTTCGCCCAGGACGTCCGCGTGGGCCGGCACCGGCTGCGCGTGGACGAGCCCCTGGGCCTGGGCGGCGAGGACACCGGCCCCACGCCCTATGGGTTGCTGACGGCCGCACTGGGCGCGTGCACGGCCATGACGCTGCGCATGTACGCGGCGCGGAAGGGCTGGCCGCTGGAGCACGTCCACGTGCGGCTGAGCCACGACAGGGTGCACGCCCGGGACTGCGCGGGCTGCGAGTCGAAGGTGCGGAAGATGGACCAGCTCCGGCGCGGCCTGAAGCTGGTGGGGCCCCTGACGGGGGAGCAGCGCGCGAGGCTGATGGAAATCGCGAACCGCTGCCCGGTGCACCGGACGCTGGAGTCCGAAGTGGATGTCCGGACGGAGCTGGAGGAATGAGCGCCCCGCGCGAGCCGGGGGCTGGTAGGGTCCGCCCCCCTCTTCATTCGGATACACCTCATGATTTCGCGTGAACAGCGCTTCGTCTGGCTGGACCTGGAGATGACCGGGTTGGACCCCGAGTCGTGCGCCATCATCGAGATTGGCGTCATCATCACCGGACCTGACTTGAGGCCCCTCGCGGAGATGGACCGCGTCATCTGGCAGCCGGAGGAAGTGCTCCTGCGCATGGAGCCGGTGGTGCGGGAGATGCACACGCGCAACGGGCTCTTGGACAAGGTGCGCGCCTCCACCACGTCCCTGCGCGTCGCGGAGCGCGACGTGACGGCGCTCATCGCCGAGCACTGCTCGCTGGGCGAGGGCGTGCTCGCCGGCAACTCCATCCACACCGACCGGCGCTTCCTGTTCCGCTACATGCCCATGCTGGAGCGCTACCTGCACTACCGCATGGTGGATGTGACGAGCCTCAAGGTGCTGGCGCGCGCCTGGTACCCGAACCTGGTGGAGCCCCGCAAGGCCCCCAGCGGGCACACCGCGCTGTCGGACCTGCGCGCCAGCATCGCCGAGCTCCAGTACTACCGGGACACCCTCTTCCGGGCCACGCCGGGCTGACGCGCCTCAGGGCGAGCCTTTCTCGCCCTGTGGCTGGGACTCCCGCGAGCCGAGCAGCTCGGCGATGGTGTCGAGCAGCTCGTCCAGCTCGAAGGGCTTGGCGAGGAAGCGCGCGCTGGAGCGGCGCTCCTCGTCGGAGATGCGGCCGGCGCTCATCACCACCACGGGGATGTCGCGCAGCGAGGCGTCCTCGCGCATCCGGCGCAGCATCTCCCGGCCGTCCATGACGGGCATCATCAGGTCCAGCAGCACCAGGTCGGGCTTCGCGTCCGCCATGCGCTCCAGGCCCTCCTCCCCGTTGAAGGCGGTGACGATGTCGTAGCCCTCCACGGAGAGGATGTCCTGGAGCGCCTCGACGATGGCCAGCTCGTCGTCGACGATGAGGAGCCGCTTCATGCTCCGCCCCTCCCGCGCCGCGAGAGCCCCTTGCGCCTGCCGGGTTTCGCCGCCCTCTTCTTCACCCCCGGGGGCAGGGGCCGGGCCTGTCCGGTGAGGATGGCCTCGGCGCTCTCGAAGGTCTCCGCCACGTCGATGCCATGGGAGGTGATGGAGAACAGGCGGAGCGCGGGGTCATTGCCACTCTCGCGCATCTTCAGCACGGACAGCATGCGGTAGAGCCGCGAGCGCAGCTCCACGAAGCGCAGGAGGAGGATGTTGTCGATGATGGCCTCCCCTCCCTCCAGCGGCGCGTTCAGCTCCGGCCCGAAGAGGGTGTGGGTTTGCTGCGTCGCCAGGGTGGTGACGCCCAAATCCATCAGCGTGTTGTTGAGGGCCGTGAGGAAGCGCGGGGGGCGGCCCGGGTCCGTGGACTCCTGGATGAAGGGCTCCAGCCCGTCCAGCACCAGGCGCTGGACTCCGTGTTTCTTCACCAGGCCGAGCAGCTCCTGCGCCAGCGCGTCCGGCAGCGTCTCCACCGGCACGCGCGACTCCAGGTGCACCCGGCCCGCGTCCACGTGCCTGCGCAGGTCCAGGCCCACCAGGTCCGCCTTGTTGAGCAGGCGGGGCGGCGTCTCCACGAAGCCGAAGTACAGGCCCGGCTCACCCTGGCGCGCGCCCTCCGCCAGGAAGTGCAGGCACAAGAGCGTCTTGCCACTGCCCGGCGAGCCGAAGACGAGCGTGGACGAGTAGCGCACCATGCCCCCCTGGAGCATCTCGTCCAGGCCGGGGATGCCGAAGGCCAGCCGCACGTTCGGGTCCGGCACCCGCGACGCCTGCGCCGCGTAGAGGGCCTCCGTGCGGGGGTAGACGGACAGCCCGGCGTCGCTGATGTCGAAGCTGTGCTTGCCGGCCATCTGCGCGCCGCCGCGGAACTTCACCACCTCCAGGCTGCGCACCACCTTCACCCCGAGCGGGTCCATGCTCAGGACGACGACGCCGTCCACCATGGTGAACTGCGGGTCCGCCGGGTCATTGCGCTGGCCGGTGAGCAGCAGCGTGGTGCAGCCCGCCAGCGCGTTGTGGACGCACAGCCCGTGGATGAACTCGCGGAAGGCCAGCCGTGACTCGGCGCGCTCCTCCACCGCGGCCAGGCCATCCACCACCAGGGCGGTGGCCCCGTGCTCGCGCACCGCCCGGAAGATGAGCCGGCTCAGGCCCTGCAGTCCGTCCGCTTTCAGGGGGGCATAGCCGCTTTCGTACTGGAGCGAGCGGCCCACCTCCTCCTTGCGGAAGAAGTGCATGCCTTGCAGGTGCAACACCATGCGCGCATGCGACTCGGCCAGCACCGTGAGGTAGATGGCCTTCCCTCCGTGGGCGACCGTGGAGAAGCAGAACTGGTTGCCCAGGATGGTTTTCCCCGTCCCGGGGACACCGGTGATGATGTAGGTGCCTCCCCGCAGCCAGCCGCCACGCAGGAGGGTATCCAACCCCGGCACGCCGCTGGAAACCCGTGGCTCGGGCTCGCCTGGCAGCTCAGAGGTGTCCGTCACAGATGCTCCTTCCGCCCTCGGACGCGAGGGTAGGTCACGGAGGGAGGCCGGCCACAAGATTGATGAGGGTGTGTTCGGAATCCTGCGCTGGACGCGAAGATTCTTCTCAGTAACGAGCAGCGGCATCACCGGCTCGGGCTCACGGCGGGTGGAGCGGTGAGGCGCTCCGGGGAGGCGAAGCCGGCGAAGAGCTCGCCGGTGACGTAGGCGCGGTGCCGGCGGGAGGCGCGGCGGAGGTAGTCGTTGAGCACCTCACGGCTGGCGCGTGCGCGGTGGGTGGCGGGCCAGCGCAGGTGCATGCGCGAGCGGGCCACGCCCTTGCCGCCCCGGTGGATGAAGGTGACGAGGCCGCCGGGCTCCACGCGCTCGACGACGCCCACGTGAGTGAGGCCGTCGTCGCGGCGGCCGTCATTGTCGCGGTCATACGTCTCACGGAAGAACACGAGGTCCCCCGGACGGGGCTTCGCGCGGTGGAGGGCGCCCCTTCGCCGCATGGTGCGGTAGATGTGGGTGACGCCATTCTCTCCCGTGCGGCCCGGGCCCGCCATCAGGTCGATGCCGGCGCTGGAGTAGGCGAGGCGCACCAGGCCCGTGCAGTCGTCCGGCACGGCGCTGCTCACCGAGCGCAGGGAGGTGACACCCACGAGCTCCGTGGCCCGCCGGGCGATGCGCTCGCCCGTGCGCTGGCGGGACGGAGTGGCGGCGCGGGCCCTGGAGGTGACGGACTTGCGGCCGGCGGTCCCTGGTGGCTGCTCCCCGGACGGCTCCGCCTCGACAGGTTGTACCTCACGAGAGGACGTGACGAGTCCCGGTGTCTCGGAGCGTGCAACCGTGCCGGATGTGTCACGCGCGTACCCGGGAGTCCCGGTGCGCGCGTGAGGGCGTGAGCTGCCGCAGGCCAGGAGCCCGAGCACTGCCGCGACGGCCATGGGGACGTGACGGAGCATTGCTCCGCCCGACGCCGCGGCCCGCGCGGCTATTCACCCGGGGCGTGCGCCACGCCACCGTGCCGTGCACCTGCTGTGTGCACAGGCAGGTCCGCTGTCCACCTGCGCGCCGAGCCGCGCACGGCTTGGGCGGGTCCCCTCACACGCGGGACTCGCTCCCCCGAGGAAGTGTCCACCAGGGGCCAAGGCGACTCACCGCGCCGCACCCACCAGCCTGTCGCGCAGCAGGTGCTTCTGTACCTTCCCGAGCGCGTTGCGCGGCAGTGCCTCCACGAGCACGACGCGGCGGGGCTTCTTGAAGCTGGCGAGCCGGTCCTTGCACCAGTCCACCAGGGCCTGCGCCTCGGGCGCGGGCGCACCGGCGGGCGGCACCACCACGGCCACCACCTGCTCGCCGAAGTCCGCGTCCGGCAGTCCGAGCACGGCCACCTCCGCGACGCCGGGGTGCGTGGCGAGCACCTCCTCCACCTCGCGCGGGTACACGTTGAAGCCGCCGCTGATGATGAGCTCGCGCGCGCGGCCGGTGATGCGCAGGTAGCCGTCCGCGTCGTACTCGCCCAAATCCCCCGTGCGGAACCAGCCCTCCGGGTCGAAGGACTCGGCGGTGGCGTCCGGCCGGCGCCAGTAACCGGCGAAGACGTGGGGCCCGCGCACCTCAATCTCTCCCGTCTCCCCACGGCCCAGCGGCTGGCGCGTGCGCACGTCCACCACGCGCGCCTCCTGCCCGGGGTACGGGAAGCCCACCGTGCCGGGGCGGCGCTCGCCGTCATACGGGTTGGTGGTGTTCATGAGGGTCTCCGTCATCCCGTACCGCTCCAGGATGCGGGCGCCGAACTCCGCCTCGATGTCACCGAAGAGCTGCGGGCTCAGCGGCGCCGAGCCGGACACCCACAGCCGCAGCCGGCGCGGCTTCACGCCCGTGCGCCGCGACTCCTCCAGCAGGCGCCCGTACATGGTGGGCACGCCGAAGAACATCGTCAGCGAGGCGTCGTCCCGCAGCGCCTCCAGCGCCTCCAGTGCGACGAACTTGCGGCGCAGGTCCACGCTGGCACCCGTGTACAGCGTGCCGTGCAGGCCCACCATGAGGCCGTGGGTGTGGAAGAGCGGCAGCGTCAGCAGCAGCCGGTCCACGTCCGTCCACCGCCACGCCTCGGTGACGGCCTTCACGTTGGCCAGCAGGTTGCGGTGCAGCAGCATGGCGCCCTTGGAGCGGCCGGTGGTGCCGGAGGTGTAGCCCAGCACCGCCAGTTCCTCCGGACGCGGTAGCTCCAGCGGCTCGGAAGTGGCGGCGCCCTGTCCGAGCAGCGTCTGGAACGGCACCACCGTGAGCGACGCCGGGAGCGCGGCGGCGGGCGCCTCGACGGTGACGAGCCACTGGAGTGAGGGAAGCTGCTCGCGCAGCGCTGCCAGCTCCGCGGCGCCCGAGGCACCGGTGACGCAGGCGCGCACCTCCGCGTCGGAGAGGATGTGGGCCAGCTCCACCTGCCGGTAGGCGGTGTTGACGAGCACCACCACGCCGCCCGCGTGCTGCACGCCGAGGTAGGCGATGGCGAACTGGGGGCTGTTCTCCAGGAAGAGGGCCACGCGCTCGCCTCGCTGGAGACCGAGCTGCCTCAGGCCTCGAGCGAAGCCGGCGACGCGCCCGGCGAGTGAGCCATAGGTGTACGCCTCACCCTCGAACGTGAGCAGGGGCCGCTCGGGAGTGCGGTGGGCGTGGTCCAGGAAGGCTTCGAGCAGGGAAGACGGCATGGCGGACGCAGCCTACTCCCACTGCCGTCACACGGGGCACCTTCGCGCTCAGCCTGGGTGGTGCAAGGGAGGCTTCGAGCATGCGTGTGCAGAAACCCAGGGTGAAGCAGGAAAACGACTACAGCTATACGAACAAGTTCACGAAGAAGCAGCTCCGCTTTTCTCCACGTGAGGACGAGGTGGTTGCCACCTTCCAGCCCCAGGCCTCCACGGAGGCGATGCGCGGGCTGATGTCGGCCACCTCGATGGCGGTGAGCCAGGGCATGGATGCCAACCGGGGCTTCGCCGTCCTCAAGGTGCCACGGGAGCGGGATTTGGAGACCGCCGAGCGTGCGCTCGAAGCGCGTCCCGAGGTCGCCAACGTGCTGCCCGTCCTCGTCGATGACGAGGGGCTGACACGCTACTTCCTGCCGGACGAGCTCACCGTCCAGTTCAAGGAGGGCGTGCCCAGGGAGCGCATCGAGCAGCTCCTCGACGAGAAGAAGACCCCCGTCGTGGCCGAGCAGCGCACGCCCGGCTACTACACCCTCGCCGTGCCGGAGGAGCGGGGCCTGTTCGAG
Source organism: Myxococcus sp. RHSTA-1-4 (assembly GCF_020037125.1). GTDB lineage: Bacteria > Myxococcota > Myxococcia > Myxococcales > Myxococcaceae > Myxococcus. Next base: position 2,339 of record NZ_JAIQDG010000067.1, on the reverse strand, counting down.
ACGCTCCGCGAGCTATCGGCGCTGGAAGAGGTCGCCTTCGCCGAGCCGAGCGAGGCGGGCTTCAACGACGCGCTCTACGTCCCCGACGACCCCAGCTTCCCCGTGCTGTGGGGGCTGCACAACACCGGGCAGGTGGTCAACGGAACGACGGGGAGCGTGGACAGCGACACGGACGCGGTGGAGGCGTGGGACATCACCCGGGGCCACCCGGACGTCATCATCTCCGTCATCGACACGGGCATGGACCTGGACCACCCGGACCTGGTGGCCAACCTGCTGGCACGCGGCAGTGAAGACTGGGACTTCGCCGACGCGGCCGACCCCAGCCCCGACGACGCCGACGGCCACGGCACGCACGTGTCCGGCACCGCCGCGGCGGTGGACAACGGGACGGGTGTCATCGGCCTGGCGCCGGGCTGCCGCCTGATGCCCCTGCGCATCAACCTGACGGCGGGCATGAACCAGAACCGCGCGGACGCCATCAACTACGTCGCCGCGCAGGCCGTGGCGAACCCGTCCCGGCGCTACGTCATCAACTGCAGCTGGAAGATGAGCGGCGACCACGCGGGCGTGCACAGCGCCATCATCAACGCGGTGAGCAAGAACGTCGTCGTGGTGTTCGCGGCGGGCAACGCCAACCAGGACATCGAGTCGCCGCCGTTCTACCCGGCCTTCTACCCGGAGGTCATCGCGGTGGCGGCCACGGACCAGCAGGACGTGCGGGCCGGGTTCTCGAACTACGGCGCCCGGGTGGACGTGTCGGCGCCGGGCGTGAATATCTACTCGTCCTATCCCGACAACGGCTACGCGTACCTGGACGGCACGTCCATGGCGTCGCCGCACGTGGCCGGGCTGGCGGCGCTCGTCTGGTCTCGCAACCGTGGGCTGACGAACGCCCAGGTCCGCTCCATCATCGAGAGCACCTGCGACAACATCGACGCGAAGAACCCGGGCTTCATCGGCAAGCTGGGCAAGGGACGCATCAACGCGTACCGGGCCGTGCGCGCCACGCCGCTGCCGCCGGTGAAGTTCACCCTGCTGCGGAGGTTCCCCTTCCCGCAGAAGAACGACGGCTCCAGCAGCGCGCTGGCCTACGCGCGGAGAATCATGCTCGCGGGGAGCCTCGTGCCCCGGTCCGCGCTGCTGTTCCTCACCCAGAAGCCCTTCTCGGAGCGCATCTACTCCCTCAATCCGGCGACGGGCGTGGTGATGGGCTCCATCGACCCGGTGAACAACGACACCATCGGCAGCATGGAGTGGGACGGGAGCCGCATCCGGGTGGCCAACGTGACGTGGGGCGCGGGCTTCATCAACGCCATCCACCCGGGCACCGGCGCCCAGGTCGGCTCGATACCGGCGCCCGTGGGACGCGGCGAGGGACTGGCCTACGACGGGACGTACCTCTACTACTCGACCATCAACCGCATCCACATCCTCAAGCCCACGACGGGCGCGGTGGTGGGTTCCTTCCCCGCGCCGGGAGGCACGTGCCGCGCGCTGGCGGCGGGACTGGGGCACCTCTTCTGCGGCAATCCCGTGACGGGTCGCATCTACGTGGTCGAACTGTCCACGCACCTGGTGCGCGACGCCTTCATGGCACCGGGCGGAGGCACCGAGCGGGTGGACGGCCTGGCCTTCAACCCGGTGACGCGCGAGCTGTTCATCGCCAACCAGGGTGAGAACATCATCTACGTGGGACGGGTGACGCTCTAGAAGTGGGATGCACCATCCAGGTTTATCTGGGTGGCTTGATTTGAGGGCTCCTGGTTGGCGTGGGTCCGGACTGTGTGGGCGGGGAACCCGCCGGTCCGTTCCTTCTCTGCCGGGAGCCTTCTCATGACTCTTGAGTTCCGCCGCTCGAGCCGGCCATCCGCGAGTGGACGGCGCGCGGCGTGGTGCCAGGCGCTCGTGCTGTCGAGAAGCGCATGAGGGCGCGGCGTGCGTTGCGACCGCGCCTTTTTCTCGAGGGGCATGGTCCCGCACCACTCCATCGGAGACGGGCGCCTCGGGCGATGCGGCTCCGGGGGACAACGCGGCTCCGCCAGTCCTCTCGGCCTCGACGTGCGCCGCGACAGGCGCAAACGCGCTGGCGCCGCCGGGCTCGGAGTCTTCCGTCATCGCCGCCCCCGGAGGTGGCGAGCCAGTGCCCCGGGAGCCTGAGTCCTTCTCCGCCGCCAGCGCCCTCCAGAGAGCCCGGCCCGCGGCGTTGACGTCCTCTTCGACCAGCGACGCCTCCTCGCCCCGGGCCAGCGCTCGAACCAACTCCGCCAGCGCTCCCCAGATGAGTCCCTCCCCCACCCGGACGCTGCCCGGCGCCAGCGCCCCCTCGCGCTCACCGA
>NZ_JAIQDG010000066.1 GCF_020037125.1 Myxococcus sp. RHSTA-1-4 | reverse complement strand
CCAACGTGGACGTGCTCGTCATCGACGAGATGGGCTACCTCAACCTCAAGCCCGAGCAGACGAACATCTTCTTCAAGCTGATGGAGGAGCGCTACCGCAGGCGCCCGACTCTGCTGACCACCAATCTGGACTACTCCGAGTGGGCGGGCTTCCTGGGCAACAAGGCCCTCGTCGAGGCGCTGCTGAGCCGGCTGCGCCACCAGTGCCACACGGTCCGCATCGACGGCCCCTCCCTGCGCGACTCGACGGGCTGACAGCGTCCTCTCCCCCTTCGTTTCAACCTTGAGCCCTCGTCCGCCAGCACTGCGGCCGGGGGCTCCGTCTTTTCCTGAGTCTCCTGCGCCGTTCGAGGCCAAGGACTTGTTTCGGACTCCACGTTCCACGCCTGGTCCACTTCACGAGAGCAGAGGCGGACCGTTTCTGGAGAGCGCCGAAGTCACCACCCCGAAGTGCTCGCCATGCGCCTCTACCACTCGGGGCAGCAGCTGGCGGAAGGCCGGAGACTCCCCCTCCTTGGCGCCGATAAACTCCAAGTCCAGGCAGGGCGCCGCCAGCGCACTGGTGAGCACCGCCCGCAGCGCGCCCAGCCTCCAGAGTTCACGCCCCTCCTCGTCGTTGGCGACGGCCTCCAGCCCCTTCACCTCGCCCTGGCGCGTCGTCCACAGACTCTTGCCGTCCACGCTCACCACCCCCAGCGGAAAGGCCAGCCGAGGGGTGTTCGGGTCCTCCAGCACTTGCACCGTATGGGCCCTCAGCGTCTCGCGCAGGCCGTCCGGCTGCTGCTTCTCCAGCAGGCGCCAAAGCGTCGAGCCGTCCACGGACCGCGGAAGCTCCAACCGCTTGCGCGTCCGGGCTCCCACGTCCTCGGCCAGTTGCGCCGCCTGCTTCGTCCCCTTCTTGCCCACCGCGAAGGCCGCCACCACCAGTCCCAACAGGCCCAGGTGTTCATGGCGCGTGCCTCGCGGGTCTCTCGGGTCCGTCACCCGTTCATCCCACGGCAGGCGCGCCTGTCGCAGCAGGCGCCGCTGTTGTCCTCGAAGTCCACCCATGCTCGACTCCTTCGCGCCCCGAGCCGCTCTGGTCGCGGAGCGGGGCATAGGGGGGATGGGGCTCGCCGGCCCCATCCCTCCGCCTTTGGCCACGGGGCGAGTTTCGAGCACACCCCACCCGCCAGGGAAGCGATCATCCAAAGGACTCTTTGGGTGGTGTACGAACCCGGTCATGCCCTCGCGCGCCCAACCCCGCGACCTGACGGCCCGTCTTCAAGTCCGACCCGGCGAGAACGCATCAGGCCTGCCCATGCGGCTGGCTAGTGACAGTCCATCTGATCTCACGTGATGATGGCACCACGCGATTGCGGCAGATCACGAACGCCCCGAAGGATCTGAAGGGACTTGGTGTCACTAGCCAGCCGCATGGGGCCACCCGTAGCCAGGGTCATGGGGCCGGGTGGAAACGCGAGCGACCGGGCCCGTTCATGCCACCGACCCGGTCTCCGCGTCCACCCGGCGGCCTCCCCTCATTGAGGGGAGGCCGCCGCCCCCCCTTCACGCCACCGGAGGCCGCTTCCGGCGAGGGTGGGGGGGCTTGACGATGGGCGCCTGGGGCGGCGGGCCGGCTCGCTCCACGGTGGGCTTGAGGCGGGAGCGGTACGACTCGCCCTCGATGACCAGGTCGTAGGCGGCGTTCTGGAAACGGTCGATGGCGCTCTGGGCCAGCAGCGTGTCGTCGAAGGCCGCCAGCCACTCCGCGGTGTCGCGATTGCTGGTGACGACGGTGGAGGCGCGGGCCGTCCTCTCCACGAAGAGCTGGTAGATGTCGCGGCTCTCCTCGCGGCTCATCGGCTCGAGCGCGAAGTCGTCGAGGATGAGCAGGTCCACCGCGCACAGCTCCGCCATGAGGGCGTCGCGCGAGTTGTCCATGCGGCTCTGGCGCAGCTTGCGCAGCAGGGCGTCGGCGCGGGTGAAGCGCACCTGGAAGCCGCCCTTGCAGGCCAGGTGGCCCAGCGCGGTGGCCAGGAAGGTCTTGCCCACGCCGACCGGCCCGAGGATGACGACGTTGCGGGCCTCCTCGACGAAACGCAGGCTGCAGAGCTCCTGGAGCACGCGCTTGTCGAATCGCACCGAGGCGGCCTTGTCCCAGCGCTCCAGCTGCATGTCCGGCTGCAAGTCGGCCTGCTCGGCTCTGCGCGAGGCGGCGGTGCTCTTGCGGCGCTCAATCTCGTCGGTGAGCACCATGAGCAGCAGCTCCTCGAAGGGCGTGCCTTGCTTGTCGGCCAGCGCCATCCGCTCGGGCAGCGTGTCGATGAGCTGCCCCAGGCGCAGCTGCTTGAGCGCGGCCTTCAGCTCCGGGCTGAGGGTGCGCGGACTCACTCGGCACCTCCCTCATTGGCCGCGGCCCGGGTGGCGAAGTGACTGGCGTCTCGGGCGAAGCGTCCAGGCAGGGGCAGCACCTTGCCGGTGGCGCACGCCTCGTCCTCCACCTGACGGGCGGCCTTCAGCATGCGCTCGATGCGGGGCACGTCGAGCACGTCGAAGGCCAGGGCGCGAGCGCACAGGGCGTCCACGCGTGCTGGCGTGTAGCGCTCGCACAGCCGCAGCAGGCCGTACACCTGTCGCATGCGTGTCCAGGGCAGCGGGCCTGCCAGCAGCGCTTCTGCGTAGCGTCCCACGGACGGGCCGTGCCCGGTGGCCTGGGCCTTGAGGGCCTCCACGTCGCGCAGCGCGTACGCGGCCTTGGTGCGCGGGTAGTCATTGGCGTCGGTGGAGCGCTGGCCGGCCGCCACGCGCGGGTGGGACTTCACCAGCGTGGCCCCCGAATACAAGCGCACCGACTTCGAGTCGCTGCGCACGTCGAGGACGCGGCCGATGTACGCGGTGGGCACCGAGTAGAGCGCGCGCGCCACCTGGACGTGGTGGTCCGGATGTACCTTGGCCGTGCTCCAGGTGGGCACGTCGAAGCTGGTGGTGGGAGCCGGCTTCAGCATGGGCTTCTCCTCGGCCTCGAAGACGTCGCGCGGAATGAGCCGGGTGGTGCCGTGCACCCGCGCACCCGCCACGTCGTGGCACCAGGCCTGGGCGCTGCGGCGCGCGTCGTCGAGGGAATAGAAGCGCTCGCCCGCGCACCAGCGCTCTCGCACGTAGGGCACCGCATTCTCCACCTTGCCCTTGTCCTGGGGGCGGCGCACGCGGGCCGGGTCCACGAATAGGCCCCGCGCCTGCGCGTACTCCAGGAAGCTTCTCTGCAGCACCGGGGCCTGGGCGTTGGGCACCGTCACCATGCTGGAGGCGTTGTCCAGCACCAGCCGCAGCGGCACGCCGCCGAAGAAGCGCCAGGCGGCGTCCAGCCCCTCGCACACGTCGCGCACCGTCTGCGTCAGCGTCGGCCACACGTACAGGTACCGGCTGAAGCTCAGCGTGACGAGCAGCGCCCAGAGCTTCTTCTTCTGCCCCTTCTCGTCCTCCAGCCACCCGACATGGCCGAAGTCCACCTGCGCCTCCTCGCCCGGCGCCGAGTCCTGCACGCGCACGGTGACGCGCGGCCCGCCATGCCCCAGCTGCTTCTGCGCCCAGCGCCGAAGCGTGTTGTACGAGGCGTCCACGCCCTCCCTCACCAGCAACTCGTGGATGCGTACCAGCGTCAACTCCTGGGCCAGCCACGCCTCGATGCGCTCCTTGTGCGGCATCAGCTGCGCCCACGCCTCGGAGGGCTCCGGCTGCCGGCGGCCCTGGACCTGCCGGGCCACCCGCGCCACCACCTCGTCCGTCAGCTCCGTCTGCGGCCCCACCTCGCAAGCCCTGGCCGCCTCGAAGTAGCGGCCCGCCGTCTTGCGGTCCGCCACCTCCTCACGCGCCAGCTGGCGCGCGCTCTGCCCCGCCTGGTAGCGGCGCAGCACCTCGCGTACGTCTGTCATCGTCAGCTCCCGAAAACTCATGGGCTCCTCTCCGGGCAGCGCGACCCGCGCCACCTGCCCGGAAGGGCACCACGTCCTGGTTTCCGGTCGTCACGTCCGGGGCCAGCCCGCTCCCGGCTTGGGGGTGGCCCCATGAGCCTGGAGACGGCCTGGCCCCATGACCCTGGTTACGCCAGGGCCACCCACCCCGCGGGTGGCCCCATGTCCCTGGCTATGACCTGGCCCCATGTGGCTGGCGAAAGTGCCCGTCCCCTGGCCCCATGAGCCTGGAGACCGACACTTGGCTTGGTGGGCGAAAGCCATCGGCTCCCGGTACCAAATGGTACAGCGGCAAGAGCCGAGGCAGAGCGACTCATGCAAGCGGGCGATCTCGGCCCTCTTCGGCTTGAGGGACCCGACATCAACAGTTGTATAAGCGTAGGCTGTCAGATACTCCAAGCCGGCGGTGCTGAGGTTCCGAGGAACAGGTCGGAATGGCGAACGTTCGGCTACGGCTTGTTTCCGTCGGCCGGCAAGCCGAGGTGACCCATGATCGAATGCGGGATTCACGGCCTAGGGCCATCCACGCTCTGCTGCCTCCACGTATGGAGAGACTCGAAGGCGGGCATCGCGTGCGAGGTAGATTACGTTTTCGATGACTTCGGCGAGGGATACCTGTTCTGTTCGAGCTGCTTGGCGGCTGCTCGTCAGTACGCCAAGTCACATCGGGCCGAGCGCATCGGGACCTACCCGATTGACTACCGAGCGGCATGTCATGCTCACCTCCAAGAGTGGTGCGAGAAGATGAACCATGTGAAATTGGATGCGCTCGGCGACGAGGCGGAGAAGAGAACAGGCGGGCTGCCGGAGCGCTGACTGCTGAGCACCGTTCTGGGGACTTGGCCCTCGTCACTCCAAATGGGCGTACTCAGCCGCTGCGGTGGATGCGGCCTCAGGCCTCAGAAGAGTGCATTGAAAAAGGCCCGTCCCTCACCGCGACCGAGCCTTCAGCCCATGCCGCCGCATCAGCTCGAAGAACGCGCGCCGGTGTTTCCCACTGGCCCGGGCCGCGGCGGCGATGTTCCCCTCGTGCTCGACGAGCGACTCCTCCACCCACGCCTTCTCGAACGCCTCCACCACCCGCCGCTTCGCCGCCTGGAACGACTCCCGGGCCTGCCGCTGTGCCTCCACCCGCCCCCTGCCGCCCGGCAGCTCCGTCAGCAGCGGCAGGTGCTCCACCTCCACACGCGTCCCCGCGCGCGTGCACAGCAGGAACCGCGCGCAGTTCTCCACCTCGCGCACGTTCCCCGGCCACGAGTACGTGAGCAGCCGCTCCATCGCCTCGGGTGAGAAGGAGACGGGCGCCCGGCCGTACTCGGCGGCGTAGTGCTGGAGGAAGTGCTCCAGCAGCGGCTGGATGTCCTCCGGCCGCTCCCGCAGCGCGGGCACTTCAATCGGCAGCACGCGAAGGCGGAAGAACAGGTCGAACCGGAAGTTCCCCGCCTGTGTCTCCGCGAGCAGGTCCGCGTTGGTGGCGGCGACGATGCGCACGTCCGAGCGGTGCAGCCGGGAGTCCCCCAGGGGCCGGTACTCCTTCTCCTGGATGAGGCGCAGCAGCTTCACCTGGTTGGCCAGGGGCAGCGCGTCGATTTCATCCAGGAAGAGGGTGCCGTGCTCGGCCTCGGCCACCAGCCCCCGGTTGCGCGAGCGGGCACCGGTGAAGGCGCCGCCCACGTGGCCGAAGAGCTCGTTCTCGAAGAGCTCCGGAGGCAGGGCGCCGCAGTTGACGGGGATGAAGGGGTGGGGCGCGCGTGCGCTCTGCTCATGGATGAGCCGTGCGTACAGCTCCTTGCCGACCCCGCTCGGCCCCTGGATGAGGACCTCCGCGTCAGTGTTCGCGGCGGCGGCGACCAGTGCCAGCAACCGCGCATGGACCCGACTGCGTCCCAGGATGGTGATCATGTGCGAGCCCCCCCGCGACACGTCAACGCTATCGGTCCTTCCTGTGAACTCAAGAATTCAGCAGGTCCCGGAGCCCAGGTCAACAGCGTGACGCGGCTCGTCCTACCCACGAGATGGGGAACGTCCGGGAATCGTCCCCGTGCTCACGCAGCTTGAACGAGCGTCCCGGGATTTCTTCCCGCGCGGGAGGGCGGACGGACTCAGTCGTGGGTGCCGATGTGCTGGTCACCATGGGCCTCGCAGACCCAGTGGAAGGCGCAGGAGCACGCCACGGCCCGGGCTCGGGCGCAGCACCGGCCACCGAAGTGCTCGGGCAGCGCCACGGCCTCGTCATCGAGGGGAGGGTCCGGCAGCATCAGCGGGGCGGCACGGCCAGACATCGCGGGCTCGCTCCCGCAGCAGCCGCGCTCCATGCACCGCGGGCACAGGGACAGCTCGCAGTTGGCACACCAGTCGAAGATTTCCCCGGCGCTCCCCTGGCGCTCACATCCACCACAGCAGTCGAACATGGCCGGCCTCCTGGCTCATGGAGTCCAAGGTAGAGAGGGGGTCTGACAGGAGGGGGCTTGTCCGCGCGGGAGCGGCCCTGTCCTCCGGGCGTCATACAAGCGTCAAAGAGAGCTCTGTCCGGGGGTGGATCCTTCCATCGGTGAACGCCGGACGGCGTGACTGTGAGCCACTGAACCGGTTGCCGCGGGTGTGCGGGGCGCGCATGGAAGATGCTGGGGGCAGGGCCGGTCTAAGCGGCGGAGGAGCGGAGGCCATGCGAAGGGAACGGCGGATCATCGGCGTTTTCGGCTCAGGCAAGGAGGACCACTCGGAGTGGGTCGTCCCGCTGGTCCGGTGGATTGCCGAGGCGGGGTTCGACCTGCTCACCGGAGCGGGCAGCGGCGTCATGCGCGCGGCGGCGGACGCCTTCGTCCAGGTGGCGGGCCGGCGGGGCATCTCCATCGGCATCGTCCCGGGCACGGTGGAGAACGGCGAGTACCGGCCTCGCCCGGGTTACCCCAACCCCGGCGTGGAGCTGGCCATCTACACCCACCTGCCGCTCAGCGGTGAGCAGGGCACGGACGTGCTCAGCCGCAACCACATCAACGTCCTCACCCCGCACGCCCTCGTCGCCCTTCCGGGCGGGGCGGGCACGGCCGCCGAGGCCAGCCTGGCGCTCCGCTACGGCAAGCCCGTCATCCTCTACGGCCCCTCGGACGCCTTCCGCCGCTTCCACTCTGACCTGGAACGCACGGAATCCCTGGAACGGGTGGCCGAGTTCATCCGGGAGTCCGTCCGGGAGCCGGGCCGCCTGTCCGCCCACTAGGGTTTCCAAATCGTCTAGAATGGTACACAGGGGGGTAACGGCCGGAATCGCTCAAGAAACGGGCGCCCGGGCCGTCTCTCGTGCGCGCCATGATCAGTTCCCAACACCCACTCGCCAGCTGGTTCCTCGTCATCTCGGTGACCTTCTTCCTGCTGGTGTACGCGCTGCCGCTCTTCCTGATGCCGCTGCGGTGGTCTCGCTGGTTCGGCTGGAAGCCGCAGGAGGGGAACACGGACCTGACGGTGTACTTCGGCCGGTGCCTGGGCGCGGTGGCGCTGGCCATCATCTTCACGGTGGTGCGCTACATCCCGGACCCGGGGAGCCAGCCGGCGCTGTTCGACCTCATCGGGCTGGTGTGCCTGGGCATGGTGGCGGTGCACGTCTGGGGGTGGGTGAGAAAGGCCCAGCCGCTGGCGGAGACGGTGGAGATCATCTTCTACGCGGTGGTGGGCGTGGTGGCCGCGTACATCCGCTTCGGGATGCTCTCGTGAGGGAGTGAGGGAGCCCCATGCTGCCGGCGGACACCGACCCCATCCTCAACTCACTGGTGCCGTACATCCCCGGCGCCGTGCTCCGCCGGCTGGAGCACACGGAGGCGCACGCGCTGCCGCCGGTGGAGCCCGTGCGGGGCGCCGTCTTCCTGCTGGACATCGCGGGCTTCACGCCCATCGTCGTCAGCCTGAGCGGCGCGGGGCCCCGCGGCATCGACGCGCTCCAGCGCCTCCTGACGAGCTACTACACGGAGATGATCGACGTCGTGAAGGACCACGGCGGCGACATCTACCAGTTCGCCGGTGACTCCATCCTGGCCGCCTTCGAGCCCGCGCCGGGGGAGGACGACGCCCAGGTGGTGCAGCGGACGGCCCGGTGTGCGCTGGGCGTGCAGCGGCGGCTGTCCCGCTTCGCCCAGCTCGAGCTGCTGGGCCAGCGCTTCAGCGTCTCGTCGCGCATCGGCATCGGCTTCGGCGAGTCGCACCGCATCGTGCTGGGGGCGACGGGGATGTGGATGCAGCCGGCGCTCATCGGCCAGCCGCTGGAGCAGGCGGTGAAGGCGGAGAAGCGGGCCACGGTGGGCGAGGTGCTGCTGAGCGCCGAGGCCTGGGCGCTGCTGCCCGAGGGCACGCGCAGGGGGGAGGCGCGGGACGGGGCCTTCCGCCTGGAGCCGTCCGCGCCGCTCCAGGCGCGGCCGGCGCCGGCCTTCGCGCTGTCGCGGGGCGGCGACCTCGTCGGCCGCTGCGCGCTGCTGCTGCACCCGGTGCTCTTCACGAAGATCACCACCGCGCACCAGGAGTTCAGCGCCGGGGACTTCCGCGACCTCACCTGCTTCTTCCTGCGCTTCACCAGCACGAGCCGGCCGTCCCAGGCGGACGAGTTCACCCGCGAGCTGAACGCCTTCTACGAGTACGTCCAGCGGGAGAGCGCGCACCACGGCGGCGTGCTGTTGATGACGGACTTCACGGACAAGGGCAACGTCCTCTACGTCATCTTCGGCGCGCCCACGGCCTTGCAGAACAAGGAGGTGCTGGCCAGCCGGCTGGCCTGCAAGATTCTCCGCGAGCGGGAGAACTTCCCCTTCGTGCAGGAGCTGCAGATTGGCATCGCCACGGGGCATGCCTACTTCGGGGAGATGGGCTCGCCCTGGCGCAAGGGCTACTCGGCGCTGGGGGAAGTGGTGAACATGGCCGCCCGGCTGATGACGCACGGGCGGGGCACGGGCATCCACATCGACCAGAACACGGAGCGCAAGCTGCAGCAGAACGGCTTCGCCACCGGGTTCGTGGAGAACGCGAAGCTCAAGGGCGTGTCGCGCCCGGTGCCGGTGTACCGGCTCGAGGCGGAGGTGCGCCGCAGCCTGTTCCTCAAGGGCAAGGGCGACATCGTCGGCCGGCGCGGCGAGCTGGAGACGCTGCGCACCGCGGTGGAGGAGTCCATCGCCGGCAGTGGCCGCATCTGCGTGGTGTCCGGCGAGGCGGGCATCGGCAAGTCGCGGCTGGGCGCCAAGGTGGTGGAGGAGGCGGAAGCGCGCGGGGCGCGCAGCCTCTACGGCATCTGCTACTCGTACGAGATGTTCACGCCCTTCTTCCCGTGGAAGGAGGTGCTCATCCAGGTCTTCGGGCTGCATGAGGGGGACGACCTGGACACGCAGCTGGTGCAGCTGCGCGAGGGCTTCGAGGGGCTGGAGGACACGGGCCCGGAGTGGATTCCGGTGCTCGCGGGCATCCTCGGCCTGCCGGTGGAGGAGGAGCCCGTCACCCGCGAGCTCGATGTGCGCCGGAAGAACCAGAAGGTCTTCCAGATCATCCTCCAGCTCCTGGAGAAGCTGTCGCGGCAGACGCCGGTGCTGCTGTTCTTCGAGGACCTGCACTGGGCGGACAACATCTCCATCGACCTCATCGAGTACGTGGCGCCGCGGCTGGCCTCGCTGCGGGTGACGCTGCTGGTGACGATGCGGCCGGGAGAGCAGCTCAAGAGCCTCAAGGGGCTGCCCGGCCTGCACCGGATGGACCTGTCCAGCCTGGACGACGAGGACACGCGGGCGCTCCTGCGGCTGCACCTGCGCATGGAGCCGCCGGACACCGCGCTGGAGGACATGCTGCTGGCGAAGGTGCAGGGCAATCCGTTCTTCGCGGAGTCCATCGTCCAGGGGCTGGTGGAAGCGGGCTCGCTGGGGCCGGTGTCGCCGGGCTCCGAGCGGATGGAGCGCAAGCGGAGCTTCCAGGCGCTGGAGCTGCCGGACAGCATCCAGGACGTGGTGCTGGCGCGCATCGACCTGCTGAGCGAGACGGAGAAGCTGGTGGTGAAGGTGGCCTCGGTGATTGGCCGCATCTTCACGTTGGAGGCGGTGGCGGAGCTGGCGCCGGGTTCGATTCCGCGAGGGCGCATCCGCGAGGCCATCGACACGCTGACGAAGCTGGGGCTCATCCTGCTGGAGATGGAGGAGCCCTTCACGTGCATCTTCAAGCACATCGTCATCCGCGACGTGGCGTACAACACGCTGCTGGTGTCCGCGCGGGAGGACCTGCACCGCCGGATGACGCGCTACATCGAGGCGCGGGCGGGGGACAACCCGGTGAAGTCGGCGGGTATCCTCGCGTACCACGCGCTCGCCGGTAACGACGAGCTCAAGGGGCTGGAGTACACGCTGATGGCGGCGCGCAGCGCGCGCGAGCAGTACGCGAACGACGACGCCATCCACCACTACAACCGCGCCATGGAAATCCTGGGCGGCACGGTGGCGTTGGACCCGGACGAGGTGCTGCTCAAGACGCGCAAGGTGATGCAGGAGCTGGCGGAGACGCTGCTGCAGGCGGGCAACTACGCGGGCGCCATCCACATGTTCGAGCAGTGCCTCGCGGACGAGGAGCTGGAGCCGCGCAAGGCGGAGATCCACCTGGGGCTGGGGCGCGCGCACCAGGAGAAGGGCGAGTCGAAGCGGGCCATCTCGGAGCTGGAGACGGCGCTGGTGCTGATGGGGCGCACGATGCCGCGCAACATGGCGGCGCTGGCGGTGCGCACGGTGCTGGCGCTGGGGCTGCACCTGCTCTACGGGATGTTCCCCTGGCTGGTGCGGCCGCTGGGAGCGCGGCTGCCGCTGTACCTGAAGCAGCTCTCCACGCTCATCTCGCTCATCAAGATCTACTACTTCGCGGACATCGGGAAGCTGGCATGGGCGACGATGGTGGCCGCGACGATGGCGGAGCGCTCGCGCAGCGAGTACGGGATGAGCCTGGCGAGCAGCTACTACGGCTCGATGCTGTTCGGCTCGGGGTTCCTGAAGCGCTCGGGGAAGTGGTGCCACCGGGCGCTGGAGCACGCGAGGCGCTCGCGGGACGCGGCGGCGGAGGGAATTGCCCTGAGCCGGCTGGCGACGCTGAACATCTTCACCAACGAGCAGGCCCGGGCCACGCAGTACGGCGAGCAGGCGGTGGCGCTGCTGCGGCAGGTGGGGGACATGTGGGAGGTGCAGACGGGGCTGATGATGCTGGCGACGAGCCAGTTCCTGGCCTCGCGCTTCGAGGACGCGGAGCGGGCCTACCGGGAGATGGGGCGGGTGGGGGTGGAGCTGAACGCGCTGATGCACCAGGGCTGGTCGCACGCGTGGGTGCCCATGTGCCGCTATCTGCGAGGGGATGGGGACGTGGTGGAGCTGTGCGCGGAGCTGGAGGAGGGGCTGCGCATCAGCATCGACGTGCAGGACCTGGCGAACCAGTGCGCCAGCCTGAACCACCTGGTGAATGTGGCGGTGCGTGAGCACCAGGTGGAGGAGGCGGCGCTGATGGCGGTGCGGGCGGACGAGGCGCTCTGGCGCTACCACGTGCTGGTGCCCTTCCTGCAGATTGGCCTGGTGGACGCGGCGGAGGGGGCGCTCTTCGCGCTGGAGCAGGGGGCCGTCTCGGTGCCGAAGGAGCAGCTCTGGGCCATTGTCCGCCGCTGCGCGTTCAAGGCGAGGGCGCTGGGGAAGCTGTACCCGTATCTCCGGGGCCCGGCGCTGCGCGTGACGGCGAGGGCGCAGGCGCTGAGGAAGGGCGCGAAGGCGGCGGAGCCGCTGTTCGCACGGGCGCTGAAGGTGCTGGAGGCCTCGCCCAACCGCTGGGAGACGGGCGTGGCGTACCTGGACGCGGCCATGGCGCTGCCACACCGGCGCGCGGAGTTGCTGGGACGCGCGAGGGAGGTCTTCACCTCCATCGGCGCGAAGGCGGAATTGCGGCGCGTGGACCGGCTGGAGACGGAGGCCGCCACCGTTGCTCCGGTGGCGGCCATGGCCTGAAAGCCGTCAGCGGCGCTCCGTCCGGGCTACGTGAGCCGCTGCGGCTGGAGTCCCAGCGCCTGCATCTGCCGCGCGTCCCACTCCTCCAGTGAGTCCTGCCCGGCGATGTAGCGCCGCGCCTTGTTCTTCACCGGGTTGCGGATGCTGAGGATCTCCGGCCCGGAGAACAGAATCGTCTGCTTGTACCGGGGCATGTCGCTCATGGTGAGCTTGGACCAGTAGTGCCGCGCGATGTTGGGCAGGCTGCCCAGCTCGAGGCACAGCCGGTTGAAGTGCTCGATGACCTCGGACGGGTGCAGGTTCTTCGGCTGGTGGCAGAGGGTATAGCCGTCGTAGTCGCGGCTGACGGTGCCGGGCAGGAGGCGTCCCTCGGCCTGCAGCTCGCGGAAGAAGGGCGTCTCCGGGTACGGGCAGACGATGCCCAGGAAGGTGATGGAGAAGTACTTCAGGTCCGCGAGGTACGTGGGGAGCTTCTCCAGGTACTCGTTGGTGTCGCCGTCCGAGCCGACGATGAGGCCGAAGGACAGGAGGATGCCGGCGGAGAACACGCGGCGGATGACGGCGTCCACCTCGGCCAGCTTGTTCTGTCCCTTGTTCATGGCCTTGAGGGAGTCGGGGTTGAGGGACTCCAGGCCCGTGTACACGTAGCGGCACCCGGCCCTGGCCATCAGCTTCACCAGGGACTCGTCCTTGAGGACGTTGAAGGTGAGCGCGCAGCCCCAGGTCTTCTTCAGGGGGATGAGCGCCTCGCACAGCTCGCGCAGGTACTTGGGCGAGCCGCCCAGGTTGTTGTCGAGGAAGATGAACGCATCATCCATGAGCCCCATGAAGTTGGGGTTCCAGTGCATGCGCGTCTGGATTTCGTCGATGACCTGGGGAATGGGGCGGTAGCGGTAGCGCTCGTTGCCGGTGAGGACACAGAAGTTGCAGGAGAAGGGGCAGCCGCGGGAGGCCTCGATGCCGGGCAGGCGCAGCTTGTTGTGGGTGAAGTCGATGAGCTCGTAGCGGTAGGGCCGGATGGCCGCGGGGCCGAGCGAGGGCCGGCTGTAGACCTGCTGGAGCTGCCCCTTCTCGAAGTCCTCGATGAGGGCGGGGACGTTGGCCTCGGGCTCGCCGGTGATGACGGCGTCGAAGTGCTCCTTCGCGTCATCGGGGAAGTAGCTGGCGTGGCGGCCGCCGGCGACCGTCTTCATGCCTCGCTGGCGGAAGAGGGTGGAGAGCACCTTGGTGTGCTCGTAGTAGGAGTGCAGGTACGAGAAGAAGACGAGGTCCCAGTGGCGGTCCAGGGGGATGTCGACTTCCTTCTCGTTGAAGATCTCCACCTCCGCGTGGTCCGGGCAGAGGCCGGCGATGAGCTCCGGCACGGAGGACTGCATGATGGAGGGCTCTTTGATTCGAAGCCGGGTGGGGTGCGTATAGGTGGCGATGACGGCGATCCGCATGCGGGTCGTGGCTCCGGGATGAGACGTCACGGTGGTGGCGCGAACGCGGAGGAACTCCTCGACGGTACGCTCCCCCTCTCCGCCCGACCGTGGCGCCAGAATCCCCCGCATGCCGCCGCTTGGCAAAATGACAGCCGCGTGGGATGCGAAGGCGCATGTCCCCAGAGAAGACTCCCCAGGTTCTGTCCTTCCGGGTGCGTCCCGCCACCGAGGCGGATGCGCCCGTGCTCCTGGCGCTGCTGCGTGAGTTCGCGGCGCACGAGGAGAGCGCCCATCTCATGCTGGCCACCGAGCCCCGGCTGCGGGAGGCGCTCGGCGCGACACCGCCGCTGCTCCGGGCGGCGCTGGTGGAGGGGCCGGAAGGGGCGGTGGGGTTCGCGACGTACACGGTGGACTTCATGCCCTGGGCGAACTCCCGGGTCCTCCGGCTGGACGACCTGTACGTGCGGGAGAGCGTGCGCGGGGCGGGGCTGGGGCGGGCGCTGATGCGGCACCTGGCGGAGGTGGGCACGGCGGAGGGAATGCCCGTGCGCTGGGAGATGCGGCCGGACAACGCCTCCGCCCGCGCCTTCTACGAGCGGATTGGCGCCACCTCCCGCGAGAAGACGGTGTTCCGCTGGATGCCGGACGCGATGCGCCGGTTCCTGGAGGAGACGGGGCCGTAAACCCTTGCCAATGCGACCGGCCGGTCATATGACTGGCCGGTCGCATGCCAACGAGCACCTTCTTCCGCCTGCCGGATGAGCGGCGTGAGCGCCTCGTGAACGAGGCCATCATCGAGTTCTCCGACCGGAGCTACACGGAGGCGTCGCTGTCCCAAATCGCGCGCCGCGCGAGCATCCCCAAGGGCAGCGTCTACCAGTACTTCGAGGACAAGCTGGACCTGTACCGGTGGCTGCTCACCGAGGAGGCCCCGCGGCGCAAGCGCGAGTTCATCGGCGCCGCCACCCAGGACGGCGACTTCTGGGCGCGCCTGGAGACCTTCATCGAGCGGGGCATGGCGTTCCTCGTCGAGCACCCGCGCCTCGCCCGGCTCTCCGCGGCGGCCGCCGCGCCCACCGCCGTGGTGGAGGTTCGCGGCCTCTACAAGGCCATCTGCGAGGCCGGCATCGCGGAGCTCCGCGCTGTCCTCGCCGAGGGCGCCGCGAGCGGAGCCCTGAAGACCTCCGACCTGGACGTGGCCACCCGCTTCGTCGCCACCCTCATCGGCCCCGGGCTGACGGACGTCATCCTCCAGGAGCTCGGCGCCGAGCTCCACGAGGTCCTCGCCTCGGACAACCTCCGGAAGCGGCTCAACTCCAGGCGCCGCCGGGCCCTCGCCCAGCAGACGGTCCTCTTCATCCGCGACGGCCTGGGCGCGGAAGGGAAACGCAAATGATTGCCTACGACTTCTCGAACAAGGTGGCGCTCGTCATTGGAGGCACGTCCGGCATCGGGCTCGCAACGGCACGCCTCTTCGCCCGCGCGGGGGCAGGAGTCGTCCTCGCGGCCCGGGGCGAGGCCGCCGGTCAGGCCGCCCGCGCCGCGCTGGAGGCCGAGGGTGCGAAGGTCCTCTTCGTCCCCACCGACGTGGGAGACGAGGCCTCCGTGAAGCACGCCGTGGAGGCCACCGTGCAGCACTTCGGCCGGCTCGACTTCGCGGTGAACAGCGCGGGCATGGGCGACATGGCTCCGCTGGAGAAGACGAACCAGGACGTCTGGGACCGCGTCATGGCCATCAACGCCCGGGGCGTCTGGCTGGCGATGCGCTACCAGATTCCGGCGATGCTCGCGTCGGGTGGCGGCGCCATCGTCAACATCAGCTCCATCTTCGGACAGGCCGGGAAGGCGGAGAACCACGCGTACGTCGCCTCGAAGCACGCGGTGGTGGGCCTCACGCGCTCGGTGGCGCTCGAGTACGCCACGCGCGGAATCCGGGTGAATGCCCTCTGCGCGGGCGTCACCCGGACGCCCAGCATGCGGCAGGCGGAGGCGTACGTCCCCGACATCGTCCAGGCGCTCGTCGCGGAGCACCCGATGCAGCGGATGGCCACCGAGGAGGAGGTCGCCGGCGCCGCGGTCTGGCTGTGCTCCGACGGCGCCGGCTACGTCACCGGCGTTCCGCTGCCGGTCGATGGAGGCTTCCTCGCCGCGTAGGAAGCCGCCCCGTCAGCGCCACAGTCGCCTCGTGAAGGCGGGCCGTCGCTTGAGGAACGTCACACCGCCACGGCCTGGCGGTGCCGCCTCAGCGGGCCGGCAGGAAGTCCGCGGACACGGCGGCGTGGTCGGAGCCGCCGTAGCCGCCTCGCGACTCGCGCACGGCCTTGAACGAGCCGGGCACGTATGAGCCTCCGCCCCGGGCGAGGTGCAGGTGGTCGATGGCCTGGCGGTCTCCGAAGTAGGAGTACGTCCACGTCTCGCTGGCCGGGCGGTCGCTGGAGACGCGGAGCAGCACCCCATCCCGCTCCAGGGCATCGAGCGGGGCGGAGCCGGGCACGTCGTTGAGGTCCCCGCCGAGCACCACGAGCGCGCCGGGAGACTCTCGAGCAGCGGTGGCGACGATGTCGCGGGCCGCGTCCGCCTCGGCGTAGCGGCGGCCCGGGTCGTCGTCCACCTTGGAGCGGAAGTGCGCGGAGAAGACGACCGTCTTGCCGCCCGGCGTGTCCAGGTGGACCTCCAGCAGCTCGCGGGAGAAGCGCGTCGTGGTGCCGTCCGGCCGGGTGAGGACCCGGTCCCTGTGGCCACGGAAGGTGGTGATGGAGTGGGCGGAGAGGACCGCCACGTCCACGGACGCCGCGGAGCCCGTCTCGCCCAGCACCGAGCGGCGGGTCCCCGCGTCGTCGCGGAACCGTGGCAGCCGGGCCGTGAGCGCGTCCAGTGAGGCCTGGGTCTCGAGCTCCGCCAGCAGCACCACGTCCGCGTCGAGCGCGTCGATGGCCCCGGCCAGCTGGTCGGCCTGTGCGGCGAAGGCCTCGGGTGAGGGCAGGGCCTCGTAGGCGCTCCCGCCACACTGGCCGGAGTGGCACACGGTGTCGAAGAAGCGGTGCACGTTGAAGGCGGCGATGCGGAGGCTGCCCTCGGGGCGGCCCGTGGGGACCTCGGGCGTCTCGCAGTCGCCGGTGGGGCAGGTGTCCTCCGGGCCGGAGTCCGTTACCCGGCCCTGGCAGCCGAGCAGGGAGAGGACGAGGCCGAGCAGCGTGGCTCCCCGGCGGAGGTTGGGACGGAGCTCGCTGGAGTGGGGGAGGACCATGGAGGGGGCGAGCGTAGCACCGGGGCGGGAGGGACCGATGGCCGTGTGGAGGCGTCAGGTTCAATGAATGGCGGCAGCCCTGACGCGCGTTGCGTCCGGGGAGGCATTGCGGCATGAAAGTCCGTGGGCGGCACGACGGTCGCCCGCACGGTGGGCCTCCGGCCGTGGTGCGTGGGGTGGGTGGGTGCAGGGCCTCCATGAGGGACGGCGCGGGTCGCCGAGACAAGGACGTGAGTGGACATGCTGGTGGAGATTCTCATTGGTGCCCTGGTGATGGCGGCTGTCACGCTGATCTTCACGGGACCAGGCATGTGGAGCTCCTCGTGGTATTTCCGCAAGCAGGAGAAGGCGAGGAAACAGGCGCAAGGCTCCAAGGGCGAGACGAAGCAGCCCTGACGTATTCGCGGGCCTCCAGGCCTGTGTGGGGAAGGCAGGGGCTGTGGCCCGTCGGCTGCTCGCCCGATATGGTGGCGCTCGATTGCTTCTTTGCCCGGGCGCTGGTCCCGGTCTCCCGTGGCCCCCCGGATGAACGTCTTCTCCCTGCTTCTCCGAGCATCCCGCGGGAACTTCGCGCTGGCCGTCGTCCTCGGGTTCATCTCTGGGGCGAGCAGCGCGCAGCTCATCGCACTCATCAATGACGCACTCGCCCACGAGGGCCCGCTGGAGCGCTGGCAGGTGCTCACGTTCGTGGGAGTGGTGCTGCTGGCGCTGGTGTCGCGATGCGCCTCGCAGATGCTGCTCACCCGGCTGAACGTCGGCACGCTGTACGAGCTCCGCATGCGGCTCAGCCGGAGGATTCTCTCCGCGCCGCTGCGCAGCCTGGAGCAGGTGGGCGGCGCGCGGGTGCTGGCGGCGCTCCAGGAGGACGCCATCGCCGTCAACCAGGGCCTGGCGCACCTGCCCACCGTGGTCATCAGCGCGGCGACGATTCTGGGCTGCCTGCTGTACCTGGCGTGGCTGTCGGCGTGGGTCTTCGGGGCGATGATGGGAGTCGTGGTGCTGGGGCTCTCCTTCTATGCGCTGCTCCAGCGCCGCTCGCGGGCGTTCCTGGCGCGGGCGCGGGCGCAGGTGGACGCGCTGTTCCAGCACCTGGACTCACTCACCCGGGGCATCAAGGAGCTGAAGCTCCACCGCCGCCGGCGCGGGGCCTTCCTCGACGAGCAGCTCGAGCCCACGGCGAGCGCCATCCGGGGGCTGTTCACCCGCAGCGCGGACCTGGGGATGCTCGGCCAGGCCTGGGCGTTCCTGCTGAACTTCGCGGTCATCGGGCTGATGCTGTTCGCCTTCCCCGCCTTTGGCGTCGTGGATCGCCACACGCTGGTCGGCTACACGCTGGTGGTGCTGTACCTGCTGGCGCCGCTGGACACGTTGCTGAACCTGCTGCACCACCTGGTGCGCGCGGGGGTGGCGGCGCGGCATATGGAGCAACTGGGGCTGTCGCTCACGGAGCACGGCGCGGAGGAGGACACCGCCGAGGTGCCCGAGCCGCGCGCCTTCCAGAAGCTGGAGCTGGTGGGCGTCACACACGCGTACCACCGCGAGAACGAGGACAGCCTGTTCACCCTCGGGCCCATCGACCTGACGCTGGTGCCGGGAGAGTGTGTCTTCCTGGTGGGGGGCAACGGCAGCGGGAAGACGACGCTGGCGAAGCTGCTCACGGGCCTGTACCGGCCGGAGTCCGGAGCACTGCGCCTGGACGGACAGGTCATCACCGAAGCGGACCGGGACAGGTACCGGGAGCACTTCTCTGCGGTGTTCTCGGACTTCTATCTCTTCGAGCACCTGCTCGGGCTGGCCTCGCCCCGGCTCTCCGAGCGGGCGGAGGTGCTGCTGCGCCGGCTGCAGCTGGAGCGCAAGGTGCGGATTGAAGGCGGGAAGCTGTCCACCACGGCGCTGTCCACGGGGCAGCGCAAGCGGCTGGCGTTGCTCACCGCGTACCTGGAGGACCGGCCCATCTACGTCTTCGACGAGTGGGCGGCGGACCAGGACCCGGTCTTCAAGGATGTCTTCTACCGGGAGCTGCTCCCCGAATTGAAGGCGGCGGGCAAGGCGCTGGTGGTCATCTCCCATGATGACCGGTACTTCTCGCTGGCGGACCGGGTGGTGCGGCTGGAGTCCGGCCGGGTGGTGGAGCCGGCCGGGACGCCGGGAGCGATGCAGCGGGTGTCGTGAGCGGCTACTGGCAGATGCCGGGACAGTCGGCGCCGCCGGCGTCCGGGTCGCAGGAATCGGTGGGGTCATCCACGCACGTCACGTCCTCGCCACCCATCACGCAGCCGCCCAGGAAGCCGCCACAGCACTCGACGTAGCCTTGGGGCACGTCGCACGGCGTCGGGAAGCTCTGGCACCCGCCCGTGGCCGACCGGGCGAAGACCACCACCTGCGCGCAGTCCACGCCCTCGTCGTCATCCGAGCACGACGCCAGCAACAGCGCCGCCAACCCCAGCAGACCCGTTCTCATGAGCTTGTTCATGCGCGGTATCAATATCAGCTCCATCAGGTCTGAGCGCCCGCGTACGGTCTCGAGCGCCTACCGCTGGATGAAGGCCAGCAGGTCTCGGTTGATGACGTCCTTGTTGACCGAGCACATGCCGTGGCTGAAGCCCGGATAGACCTTCAGCTCCGCGCCCCTGGCCAGCGTGACGGTGAGCTTCGCGGACCCGTCGAGCGGCACGATCTGGTCGTCATCTCCGTGCATCACCAGGGTGGGCACGTCGAACCTGGCGAGGTCGGCGCGGAAGTCGGTCTCCGAGAAGGCCTTGATGCAGTCGAGCTCGGCTTTCAGGCCACCCATCATGCCCTGCATCCAGAAGCCCTCGCGCAGGCCCTCCGAGACCTTCGCGCCCGGCCGGTTGAAGCCGTAGAACGCCATGCTCAGTTCCCTGAAGAAGGTCGAGCGGTCGCCGCGCACGCCGGCGCGGATGCCGTCGAAGACGTCGAGGGGCAGGCCGTTCGGGTGCCAGTCCGTCTTGAGCATGATGGGGGGCACGGCACCAATGAGCACGGCCTTGGCGACGCGCGAGGTGCCATGGCGGCCGATGTAGCGGGTGACCTCGCCGCCGCCCGTGGAGTGGCCGATATGGACGGCCTTCCCGAGGTCGAGCGCGGCGGTCAGCTCGGCGAGGTCATCCGCATAGGTGTCCATGTCGTGGCCGGCCCACGGCTGCGACGAGCGGCCGTGGCCACGGCGGTCGTGGGCGATGGTGCGGTAGCCCTGCTCCGACAGGAACAGCATCTGGTCTTCCCAGGCGTCCGAGCTGAGCGGCCAGCCGTGTGAGAAGACAATGGGCTTGCCATCCTTCGGGCCCCAGTCCTTGAAGTAGAGCTGGGTGCCGTCACGGGTGGTGAGATAGCTGCCGGCGATCTTTCCAGTCTGGGCGGTGGTGGGACGGGTCGGGGTGTCCATGCGCGCTTCCTTTCGGCGAGGGGGAAGGGAACCGCCGCGAGCATGGACCCCGGGACTTCAACGCGCCATCGTACTGGGGTCAGGTCCGCGCCCCTATTCCACGAGCAGCCGCTTCACGGGCGCGGGGTCCACCGCCACCATCAGCGGGCGGGTGAAGCTGCTGAACGAGACCAGCGCCTGTCCCGGCGCGAGCCGCGGCACCCGGTTCCAGAGACTCTCGTCGATGCTGCCCACCGTGCGCTGCATGCGGGAGATGACGGTGCTGTCGGTGATTTTGTGAATGATGAAGTTGTTGAGCAGCCCGAGCACCTCGTTGGGGAGATGCTGTGGCAGCTGCGTCACGAAGACGAGCCCGAGCCAGCGCTTGCGGCCGCGCTTGGCGATGCGCGCCACCTGCTCGAACAGGACCGGCATCTGGGAGATGCGGCTGGCCGACAGGAACTCGTGCGCCTCCTCGATGATGATGAGGACGGGGGTGACGGACTGGTCCTGGTCGTTCGCCTTCGCGTAGAGCTTCTCCTGGGTCTCCTGGAGCCCCCGCAGGATGTCGGCGATGACGAGGTTGTTGAGCTGGGGTGAATCCGTATCCGACAGGTCGATGACGGAGACCCGGCCGGGCTGGAGCATCGAGTCGTAGGCCACCCCGGGCGCCGTGCCCATGTCGAAGATGTTGAGGCGCCGGAGCCGGTGGAGCTTGCTGGACAGCGCCTTCCAGCTGATCTCGTTCTTGCTGCTCTGGGCCATCACCCGGTTCATGACCAGCCCCGGGTTGCTCTTGAACTCGCTGTGCAGCGTGGGCCCCGAGGGGGCCGGCGCGGCCTCTTCCTGCGCCTCCTCGGCCTCGAGCCCATCCAGGAGCGCGCTCGAGCCCTTCTTCTTCGATGAGGCCCGGGGCCTGCTCTTCGCCTCGGCCCGTCCCTCGTCGCTGAGGCTGTAGATGTACGCGCTCACGACGTCCAGCACGTGCTGGATGGTCATGTGGGGATAGCCCGTGGAGAGCTCGTCCACGTCCAGGGCGCGCTGACGGTCGTCCTCGCTCTGCGGGAAGATCTTGAAGTCCTCCAGCAGCAGCTTCGTGACGTCATAGGCCTTGAGGAAGCGCTCCTGCTGCGCATCCGACATGTCCAGAATCTCCGCGAGCGCGTAGGGCGAGAGGCGCGAGAAGTTCAGCGAGAACGGGTGCAGGTGCCGGTGGCGGGGGCGGCGGCTCGCGCGGCCGGTCAGGTGATGGATGTGCAGGTCCTTGACGCCCTCCGGCCGCTGGCCGCGCCGCTTGAGCGCCTCGAGCATGGCTGCCTGGTCCGTGGGCTGGTCCACGTGGGTGTACTCGCCTTCCACGTCGAAGACGATGGTCGCGATGCCCGCCGACTGGGCGCGGTGGATGAGCGTGGCGACGGTGGTGGACTTGCCGCCCCCCGTGGTTCCGATGATGCCGGTGTGGCGGGGCAGGATGGCCTTGTCCCTGGCATTGAGGCGGGCCTCCATGCGCTCGTAGCCCACGACGACGCCGAGGCTCAGGTCCCCTCCCACTCCGAGCACGCGCTCGCTCTCCGCGTCGTCGAGGATGAAGACGGGGCTCTGCGGCCGGGGCCGGAAGCGGGGAGGCTTCAAGGTTCCCTCGACCTCCTCGCCGAGCAGCTCCACCTCCGCGCGGCCGTGGTAGTCGAACGTGTAGGTGAGCTTCTTTCCCTGCGTCACCACGCCGATGGCCATCGTGGAGTTGGCGGGAACCGCGTTGGGCTCCGCGAAGGGGCCCCGGACGACCACGCCGAGGTACGCGCGCCCGTCCTCCCGAGACTTCACGCGCACCAGCGTCTGCGAGGCGAGCAGGTGGAGGTCATCCCGGGTCAGCAGGACGGTGATGAGGTTGTCCTGGCTCGACGGGGTGTCGAAGTGCGTGAAGCCCGCGGCCTTCGCCAGCTCCGGGTCGAGCTGTGCCGCCGTCTTCGCCTCGTTCCTCAATTCGTCGAGCGCGGCCCGGGCCTCGGGCGGCACCGGGCGGACGATGTCATTGCGCGCGCTCCGGGCCTCCACGGCCTGGGGCCCCGGAGGCGGACGCGGCGGCTCACTGGCGCTCGCCGGCGAAGGGGGCCTACCGGGAGGACCTCCCGCGCCCGGTGGCTGCGAGGACCTGGCCGGAGGGCCTCCATTGCCCGGAGGTGGCGTGGGCCTCGCGCCCGCGGGAGGCGCCGGGCGCATCACGTTGTTCGGGGGGGCCACGGGGCCCGGCGGCCGAGGCGCGGCGCCCGGCGTGGCGGGCGGGGAGCGCGGGGGCTCTCCGCGAGGTCCGCCCACGACGTGGAGCGGCGGCCCCTTGCCATTCAGCACATGCGCCGGACGGCCCGGCTCGCCTTCGGAAACACCCGCACCTGGAGGCCTCGGTCCCTTGCCATCATCGAACATCCTTCACCCTCCCCGGTTAGCGGCGCATCCCGCGCTCGCTGAAGTACTGAAGGTTCGCGTCCGCCTGGGCGTAGGCGTCATGCACCAGGCCCAGGAAGCCGTCCTCACCAAAGGCGCTCCGGCAGGACATCTCCGCGACGTCGAGCAGCATCGGGAAGGCCCGCTCGGGCCGGAGGATGCTGTCGGCCATGGCGATGCAGGCCGCCGTGTGGATGTGCTCGCGGTGCGCGTAGAAGAGGCGGGGAGGGGAGTGGTCCGAGACCCGGAAGAGCCCCTTGATGACATGCGGGGAGGACTGCTTCACGAAGTCCCACGCCAGCCGCTTGCTCCGGTCTCCGTACTCCCACCCCTCGACGACGTCCTCCCCGTCGCTCTGGAGTGTCTCCAGGACAGCGTACTCGCCCGCATCGAGCGCGAACCCCATGGTCAGGAAGCCCCGGTCATGCAGCGCATCGGAGACGAACACGAACTTCTTGTGCTCGTGGACGAGGCGCCGGAGCACGACGAGGGAACGCTCCAGCAGGCTCATGTAGCCGGAGCCGGAGAGCAGCTCATGGGCGCAAGGATTGCCAACCCCCATGCGCCATTCCGCCGAGGACTTGTTCATCAGGGCCGCCCGCTCGGCATACGTGCGGATGCCACGACATGCCATTCGGGACAGGGTGTCCTTGCGCCCCTTGAAGCGGTTCTGGCGCATGTTGATGTAGTCCAGCGCTTCTTGAATGGGATTCGCGCTCTGCGAGGCCATCTCCTTGCGGAAGAGCCGCTGCGAGAACGCCCCGGACGTGCCCCCGTAGCCCACGACGGCGACGCCAATCTGCGAGATGCCGATGGGGAGGCTGTCATGAGACGTGTGACTCCCGCTCACGGCGTCGACCCTTCCCCGGAAGAGCAGACGCTCGTGCATGAGGGAGACCTCCTCGGGGGTGACCCGGTAGATGCCAGCCTCCGGGAACGAGGCGTGCCGCGTCTGAAGGCGGGGGAAGAGCTCGTTGCGGACGATGGCACGCAGGCGCCCCTCCTTCTTGACGGCGTTGGCAATCTCTCTCCGGAAGCGGGCCATCACGCTGTCCAGGTCGAGCCCGGTGGACCACCGGTCGAGGTCGAGCGTGGTGGACAGCTCCTCGTTGAAGGCCTCCCGGTACTCGTCGTCTCCGAACAGCTCCGCTTCCACCTCAGGGGGAACTCCTCCCGGCATGGTCACCCTCCATCCACTCCAAGGAATCGCTGGCAGGAGAAGCGCGGCATGCGCAGGCGGCGGCGCAGCAGCTGGACGTATGTCCTGGCCGCTTCTCCGGGGAGGCCGAACCGGGCCACCACCCGGTCGACGCCCTCCTCCTCGGACACGTCCCGCACCAGCGGTGTGACGAGCGCCGCCGGAGCGAGCAGCTCCTGCGCCAGCCGGTCCGCGCGCCGCTCGGACTCCGCCACCCTGCCGCTGGAGAAGAGCCCGGAAGGACTCCGGTCCATGAGCTTCACCTCGACTTCCAGGGACACCCGCTCGAACAGCGCGGTCAGGGACTCCTCGGGGGTCGGGGGGCGCAGTCCATCGAGCACCGGGAGGATTCCCTCTCCAAACACGCGCACGGCCCGCTTCCGGGGGAGCCACTGGTCGAGCACGAAGTGCGCCACCTCGTGCGCCAGCGTGAAGCGGTGCTCGGCCTCATCCTCCTCGCTGTCATGGAAGAGGATGCCAACCCCTGCCCGGGCCACCATGCAGCCATGCAACCCACGAGGGACGTCCGTCCCCGGAGGATGCAGCCGCCTCCGCCGAAGCCAGTCCCGCACGCTCTCGGGCGTGACGCGGGGCAGGGGAACCAGGGTGACGGGAAGCCGGAGGGGAACCTCTGCAGCCAGGTCCCGGGGGAATCGGGGAGTGGCCGTCAAGCCACAGGCTTCCACGGCTTCCTCCAGCCAGCGTGCCGTCATGAGCTCGTCTCGTCGTCCTGGGCGCGGTCCCTCGCCGCCATCTGCATGGGCTGCTCCGCGGTGTCCTCCGCGCCCCTCTCCTGCGGGGACAGCGTCTCCAGCACCTCGACATGCCTGAGCACCTTGGCGAGCGGCAGCAGCTCCACTCCGAAGCGGCTGGCGATGGCGGTGGCCTGCTCGGTGAAGTCCGGGCCCTCGGGACGCCGGCAGACGGAGAGCCAGTGGAGCGTCTGCACGGAGCAGCCCAGCTCCTTCGCGAGCTCCTCCGGGGTCCGGCCCTCCAGCTCCCGGTACCGCTCGAAAGCATGCCCCAGCGTCCAGGACTCGCTCCGGCTTCGCCGTGCAACCCGCTCGAGCCATTCAGGATTCGTCATCGGGGTCCTCCTTTCCGAGACGCGCCAACCTCTTCATGAGGCGGTCTCGATGGCGCTTCACCTCTCGCTGGCGGTCATCCTCCGGCATCGAGCCCAGCCCGATGGCCTCGGCCAGGACGACGGTCGACCTCTCGCCCTGGAGGACGAGCCCGAGCATGGCGCGGTCTTCCTTCTGAAGTCCGGATTGCTCCAGCCTGAGCACGGCGCGTCGTGCCTCCACGGATAGCTCCAGGGACTCCTTCGGAGACCTCGCCCCGAGTTCGAAAACCTTGCCGAATTCCTGTTCCCGCCGGTGCCGGGCCTCGGCGGAGCGGTACTGGTCCATCAGCCGATTCCTGGCGGCCTGCGTCAGATAGGTGGACAGGCGGCCTTTCTGGGCCGTGTAACGTTCAGGACTGTTCAGATAGGAGTAGAGGACGTCGATGATTGCGTCATAGGCCTCCTCCCGCTCACGCCTGTCCTTCCTGCCCAGGGCCGCGAGGATGGGGTCCATGAAGACCTGGAAGACCTCGACTGGAGCCACCGGGTCTTTCTTCAGGACGCGCTCGTGCAGCGCCAGCTCCTCCGCCTGTGTTGGAAAGCTCATCCCCACTCCTCACCGGGATTGTCTTGCCCGCGCTCGGGTTGACTGTGTCGTGTGTGCTCCTTCGTTACCGGCCCGGCGAGTTCGACGGGGGTGGGGATGCGCATCGCCGTGCGAGGTTGCTGGCGGGCGTGCCGTTTGTCTTTACCTCCAGGGTGGTATGCCATTCAAGTCGAGGGGCGAAGGCGGGCGCTCGCACTCGGGTCCCTGGCGACGAAGGAAGTGGCGAGGACGGCGAGAACGCCGGACCCGACCCGCTTCGGAGAGGGGACCCATGACGTCAATGTACTGCCGTGTCGCCACCACCCAGCGCGAGCTCGATGACGCGCTTCGCGTCCGCTGGGCGGTCTTCGGTGGAGAGCTGGGACTGATTGCCGGGCGCGCGCCGCCGTCCCGGCGGGAGGTGAGCTGCTTCGACACGCTGGAGACCACCGTGCACCTGGTCGTCTACGCGGCGGGTGAGGCGGTGGCGACCCTGAGGATGCTGCTACCCAACCCGCAGGTGGCGCGCGACACCGGGGGGCGGTTCGGCATCGAGTTGGAGCAGAAGCTGGACCTGTCAGGGGTGGGCGGCCCGGGGCAGGTCTTCGCGGAGACCGCGCGCTTCTGCGTGCTCGAGCGGTGGCGGCACTCCGAGGCGGTGGCGCACCTGCAGGCGGGCGTCTACGAGGAGAGCCGGCGGCGCGGGGTGACGCACTGGATTGCCGCGGCGAACCTGGACACGGACTCGGAGGAGGATGCGCGCCTCATCCACCAGGTGGCGGCCCACCGGGGGTGGATGAGCCCGCGCTGGCGGGTGCGTGCATCCGCGCCCACGCAGGCGCCCGCCATTCCGAGCGACCCCTTCTATACGCTCGTGGAGCGGGCACGCGCCCGGCAGGGGCAGCTGGATGGGCTGAGGATGCCGCGGGCACCCATCCTCTTCGCGCGGAAGATGGGGGCGCGGTTCATTGGGGCGCCCCTCTACGAGGCGGGCTTCCGCCGCTTCACCCTGCCGCTCATCGCCGCGCTGGATGAGATTCCGGCCAGCACCCTGGCGCGGTTCCACGCGCTCGATTTCGGCGTTCGCAAGGCCGGATAGGCCGGGCGCGCAGCTTCTTCCCCTTCCCCTTCACCTCGCAACACCGGGAACGGAAACGGCCCCGGACAGGAGACGTACGTGCACACGCAAATGGAGAGTCAGGCTCGGATGACGGATTGGGTGGACGCGCTGGAGCAGGAGGGCCGTGGCCTGGTGGAGGCGCTGGACGCGCACCCCGACGCCCGGCGCCTGTTCGACGGCACCATCGACGTGGAGGGGTATGTCCACTACCTGGTGCAGACGTATCACTACGTGCGCTGGAGCATGCCGCTGCTGGTGAGCGCGGGCGAGCGGCTGAAGCGCCTGGGCCGGCACGCGCGGCTGGCGGACCTGCTGCTGCAGAAGGCCGTGGAGGAGCGCGGGCACGAGCGCTGGCTGCTGGCGGACCTGAGGAACCTGGGCTGCTCCGAGGAGCGGGTGGAGGGGACGGCGCGCGCTCCGGCCGTCGACGCGTATACCGGGTGGAACTTCTTCACCTCCCGGGCGGGAGTGCCCACCGCGTTCCTGGGCACGGCCTACGTCCTGGAGTACCTGTCGGTGACGCGCGCGAGCGGGGCGGTGGAGCGCCTGCTGGAGGTGGATGCCATCCCGAACATCCACAAGGCGGTGACGTTCCTGCGCAGCCACGGGGCGGCGGATGTCGAGCACGTGGCCGAGCTGACCTCGGTGCTGCGGACGCTGACGGACCGGGAGGAGCAGGCGGCGGTGCTGCTCTCGGCCCGCACGACGCGTGCCCTCTATCCGGGCTTCTTCCGCGAGAGGTGAGGGGCGGCGTACCTCCCTGGTGGTAGAGACAGCGTGGCGTCAGGAGGCCATCCTTCCGGTCGAACAAAGGCATCCGCACCGGAAGGAGCCTCCATGCGCTACATCACGCAAATCCATCTCGAGGGCGGAGCTCGTCACGAGCACATCACCGAGGTCCGGTGGAACGATGGGGGAGTCATCGGCATGGCCACCCGGTCGGAGATGGTCGAGTGGATCCTGAACGGCGGAGAGGCGCGGGTGCGAGCCATGCCCGTGGATGTGAGGGTGGAGGTCGTCCGGACCTCTCCGCCCTACCTGCGGACCGTGGCGAACGGCGCCTATACAGACAACCTCCTCGCCCTGCCGCGGTTCTGAATGCTCACGGCGGCTCAGCGCCACGGGCGGGCCCGGAGGGAAGGGGGGACCGAGCCCGCTCGTGGCCGCTCAGACGGGCTTCAGGAAGCGGGCGGCCTGGTACATGAAGTCGGCGCGGTTGTCGCACTTCAGCTTCTTGAAGATGTCCCGCACATGCGTCTTCACCGTTGCGGGAGAGAGGTCGAGCTCCTCGGCGATCTGCTCATTGGACCAGTTCCTGAGGATGCCTTTGGCGATCTCGATTTGACGAGCGGTGAGCTGCCGGGCCATCTCGCCGGGAAGCGGAATCGAGGGGGAGAACTCATTCAGGACAAGGGCCCAGGGCCTCGGACCGTACGTTTCGGGCAGCTCGACGAACGTCACGACCAGGTACTCATCACCGCGCGAGTGCACCCAGGTATTCGCCCTGAGCCGCGCGTCCGCGTCCATGCGGGTCAGCGCGGTCAGGCGCTCCACCAGCACCTGGGGGACACCGGAGATGTGGAGGTCGGACCGGGCGAACCACTTCTCCAGCAGCGCGGCGGCGCGGGGCGAGCGCAGCTTCTCGATGGCGGGAGGCTCCACGACGAGGTACGCGGCGCCGTGCCGTCTGTGGAGCTCTTCCAGGAGGCGGTCGCCGGTCGAGGCCACGGACATGGCGCGGCAGTTGCGCACGGCGTTCACCAGGTGGCGAGTCAGGCCCTGGAACATCGCGCTGGACTGCTCGGTGAAGGGACGCCGGCGGTCTCGATAGAGGGTGAAGCCGCCGAAGACGCCCGGGCTCACGGTCAGCAGGGCCGCCATGACGTGCTCCAGCCGCAGGTCCAGCTCACGGCTGCGCTGGTAGAGCAGGCTCCTCTCCAGCTCCTTGCGCGGCAGCATCTCCGAGTCCCGCATGACCGTGTTGAGCTGGCGCACCACCGCCTTGCGCACGAAGTCGTCGTCGGCCAGCTCCGAGTACTGCTCCAGCAGCGCGACGCGCTGGCCCGGCACCAGCCACTCGTACTCGACGGACTGGCCCGGCGTGACGATGCACAGCCCCATGTAGTCCGCGGGAATCAGCTCGAGCATCACGTCCCGGGCACGGCCCAGCACTTCGGGGAGACACAGCGAGCTGTTGAGTTCCGCGATGAGCTTGTCCCTGAGTGCGTACTCGTGCGCAGTGAGGTTCATTGACGCGTTCGTCCTTCCCCGTCATGCAGGGGGCCCCTGCAATCAGCACATGTGTTCAGCCTCTGAATAGGTGTGCGCCGAAAGGCTGTCCCTACCACCCTGGTGGTAGGGGCCACCTCTTGCGCTAGCGTCCTCTCTTTGCATCCAGGCGGGCAAGGCCCACCCTGCGCTCTCCAAAAAGGCGGGTAGGGGAGCGCTCGCTTTCGTTCAAACAGTGAGACGTCGAAATAGATGGGCTCCAGGCCTCGGGTGCGACACTTCGACATACGAGCCCCTGCGATGTACTCCCGCGCCAGGCGTTCAGAGAGCACGAGGGAGCACTGTTCACGGGCATGCTGGCCCTCGATTCGAGGCGCGCTACTCCGGATCGAGCGCCCAGGTGCCGTCCTCCCAACGTCGCAGCGTCATGATCGCTCCGATGGCGGCAACGCCTCCCTCGTTCGCTGCCGCTTCCAGTACAGCCTTGGCTTCTGCCGTCCGGTAGCGGAGCAGAAACGCAGCTGCCATGGCTCGGACATCCGTGCGAGGGTGCTTCAGCAGCACGGCGAGGGCATCACGGCCGGTATCCCCCTGCGCCCGTAGTGCCTGAAGCGCGGCGGTGTACTGCTTGGCGTGTTTGTTCCCCGTCTTGGCATCTCCTCGATGGATGGCATCGGTCTGGGCCGCGACATTCCGAGCGAACTGCTCGACCAGTTCCTCCAACTTCATCACCAGAACCCCTTCTTCACGTTCTCGATGGCCAGCAACCCGAACTCACGCTGGGCTTCGTAGGATTGTGTGCTCAACCACTGCCGCACCGTCTGCGTAAACGAATGAGTAATGTCGTAGCGGACCGACGAGTAGAGCGCGCTGACGTTGGTATGCAGGTCCTTTTCCAGCGGGATGACATTCTCGGTGTTGTGGAGGGCCTGGGGGCCGAAGCGCTTCACGTTGCCCGGGGTCTGCTCGACGATGTGGTGCCACTCCTTGTTCTTGCCCGCCGGGCCCATGGCCTTCTTGAAGCCACTGAACGATCCCCAAGCCCTGTAGCCCGTGGGCTGGGCCTTGGCGGGGGTGCCGCCGCCCATGCCTCTGGCTGCCATGGCCACCGCGCCGGGCGCAAGGGCGATGGTGACGGTCTCGGCGCTCACGGCCACCGTTCCCACGTCCGCGACCGCCGCGAGCCTGATGCCCATTTGCGCTTCGGCTTGCACCGCCGCCTGCGCGGCGCCGGGGAGCTTTGGCACCTTCGACCCCAGCCCTGCCGCCGTGTTCCCAATGGCGGCCGTGGCCAACATGGCGAACGCGCGCGCCGCGTTGCGGCCCATGACCTTGCCGTAGCGCTCCCCCGCCTCGCGGAGCTCGTCAAACGTGGTGGCTCGCTCCGTCTCCTCCACCAACCGCTTGAAGCCCACGATGAGGCTCCAGAACGTATCAATCCCCACGTAGGCAATGAGCGAGGCGGTCATCACGGCGGCCACGCCCTTCGAGAAGGGCTCGGGCACCGCGAGCAAGATCATGTAGGTGGTCCACGTCCAAAGAACCGCCGTCATCATGGCCTGGGGGTCGGCCATGTCCTTGAAGGCGTCCATCATCTCGTCCAACACGGCGCCCTGGGCCATGGCCATGGCCAGGGCGTAACGGCCATCCCCGGTGACAGTGGGGTTTTCCACCAGGAGGCGCAGGCAATCGCCGGGCTTGTTCGTGCGCTCGCACCAGCGCAGGTAGGCACGCGTCAACTCCACCTCTGTCGCGGGTTGTTCGCCCTCCAGGTGTTCGCCCGGCCCCAGCGGGATGACACGGTGGCTGCGTGGCTCGTACAGGTACGAACCGCTGCGCGAATCCACCTCGAACAACCGCCGGGCCGTTTCCTGGGGACGCGTGGACGGCCGCACGCGCTGGGCGAGCGCTTCTACGGCTTCAACGAAGTCGTCTTCGTCCAGCTCCACCGGCGCGGCATCGCCGCTGCGTGGGGTGAGGACGAGGGGCTCGCCGTGGCCCGTGTGCAGGCGCACGGACTTCGTGGTGCCACTGCATCCGGCCAGCATCACGAGCAATAGGGGAATCGACCATCGTGGCAGCATGCGGAGCCCTCCTGGCCCTGGCCCCCTTCGCTCGGGATCTCATCGGCGGCGCAAGGTCGTGCAATACCAGATAGAGCTGACAGGCGCTCCGGCTGGCCCCGCCTTTGGTGGAGCGCATGGGGCCGTGGGCGTGCCTACGGGAACGTCACGCCCGAGAGCGTGATTGTGCGCAGCCCGCCCGGCCCCCACGATGTTGATGGTCTCCAAGAAGCGCGTGTTCTTGGACCGGTCGCCTGGAGTTTCCTGACTCCGAAGGGCATCGCCCCCCCGGCCCGGTGGCCGAAAAGTTGTGTCTCGGCTGCCCTACCGGTGGAGTTGGGAGCCGCGCGCCCAAGAAGACGAAAGGCCCTCCAGTAGCGGCTGGAGAGCCTTCCTGAGACGGCGCGCCCGGGTGTGCGAGTGGGGCGGGCCGGTGAGCAAGAGGTAGCGCACTCCCGGGCGCGGCGCCAGAAGCCGGCGCGCGCAGGAGTCCGGTGGAGACGCTGCGCTTCGTGGTGTGCGGCCGGCCCGAGTGCCGGCAGGTCTTCTTTCTCTGCTCGGCGTGCGACCGGGGGCGGCGCTACTGCGGGGCGGCGTGCAGCAGACGCGCGAGGGCCGAGTCGGTGCGCGAGGCGGGCCGGCGCTACCAGCGAACCCGGGACGGACGGCACGCCCATGCGGCCCGGCAGGCGGCCTGGCGACAGCGGCAGCGGCAGAAAGTGACGCATCCGTCTCCACCGCCAGGCGCCCCGGAGGCGACGGTGGCCTCCGAGCCGGTCCAGCCCGCCATGGAGGCGGACACGCGGGCCAGCTCAGCGAGGCCCCTGCCGCATGCACCGCCGTCTCTTCCCACTTGTGCGTTCTGCGGACGCACCAGCCCCTTCCTCCGCCACACCACCCTGGCGCGCACCCACCTGGGGCCGCGCTGGCGCCGTGCGCGTCCTCCGTGAGGTGGCGCGATGATTTCGCCCGAGCTGACGGCACGCATCCGCCGGCTGCACTTCGCGGCAGCATTGGAAGGTGGGCACCATCGCCATGCAGCTGGGCGTCCACCACGACACCGTCCGCCGCGCGCTGGCGCTCGAGCGCGTCAGCGGGACGGGGATGCAGTCGGTGCGGCCCACGCTGTTGGACCCGTACAAGAACTTCATTCAAACCACGCTGGAGGCCCACCCGCGGCTGACGGCCAGCCGTCTCTTCCACATGGTGAAGGCGCGCGGCTACTCCGGCGGCCCCCTCCAGGTGCGCCGCTACGTGCGCACCGTCCGCCCGGAGAGCCAGGCCGAGGCCTTCCTGCGCCGCACCACGCTGCCGGGCGAGGAGGCCCAGGTGGACTTACGGCCACTTCGGCAAGGTGGCCGTGGGTGGCACGAAGAGGACGCTCTGCTGCTTCGTGCTGGTGCTGGGCCATAGCCGCGCCATGTACGCCCGCTTCTTCCTGGACATGACGCTGGAGAGCTTCCTGCGCGGCCACGTGCTGGCCTTCGAGGCGCTGGGCGGGGTGCCGCGCGCGCTGCTGTACGACAACCTGAAGTCCGTGGTGCTGGAGCGCGCTGGCGACGCCATCCGCTTCCACCCCCGGCTGCTGGAGCTGGCAGGCCATTACCACTTCGCCCCCAAGCCGTGCGCTCCGTACCGCGGCAACGAGAAGGGCAAGGTGGAGCGCACCATCCGCTACCTGCGTGACTCCTTCTTCGCCGCGCGCACCTTCAAAGGCCCCGAGGACCTCAACGCGCAGCTGGCCGGGTGGATTCAGGACGTCGCCCACGCGCGCAGGCTGCCGGGCGACACCTCCGGCCGCACCGTGGCCCAGGCACTGGAAGAAGAGCGCCCCCGGCTGCTGCCGCTGCCCGCCCACCCCTTCTCCACGGACGCGGTGCGGCCCGTCACCTCCGGAAAGACGCCCTACGTGCGCTTCGACGGCAATGACTACTCCATTCCCCACACCCTGGTGCGAAAGCCCCTGACACTCATCGCCTCCGAGCAGCGCATCCGCCTGCTCGACGGCACCCAGGAGGTGGCCAGCCACGCACGCACCTATGACAGGGGCCGCACCGTGGAGGCCCCCGCCCACCTCTCCGCGCTCGCCGCCCAGAAGGCCCGCGCCCACGAGCTACGCGGCAGGGACTTGCTTCGGGCCTGCTGCGACAAGGCCGACGACTTCCTCTCCGCCCTCGCCCTGCGCGACGTCTCCGTCGCCCACCACACCGCCCAGCTGACACGCCTGCTGGAGCGCCACGGCGCACGGGCCCTCAACGCCGCCCTGGCCGAGGCGCTCGCCAGGGGCGCCGTGGGCGCCCCCTCCGTGGCGCACCTGCTGGACCAGCGCGCTCGCGGGCGCCGCCAGCCGCCCCCCTTGCAGGTGGTGCTCCCAGACGACCCACGCATCCACGCCTC
The DNA here is from genome assembly GCF_020037125.1 of Myxococcus sp. RHSTA-1-4. Classification (GTDB taxonomy): domain Bacteria; phylum Myxococcota; class Myxococcia; order Myxococcales; family Myxococcaceae; genus Myxococcus. The sequence continues at coordinate 1,842 of NZ_JAIQDG010000066.1, read as the reverse complement.
CCGTGTCACCCCTCACTCCCTTGCCGACTACGACAAGCTGCTGACCAAGGACTCCTCCGATGACGACACCTCTGTCTGAACGCCTCGCCGCCCTCGGCCTGCACTCCACCGCGGGGGCCCTCGATGACCTCATCGCCCGCGCCACCAAGGCCCGCTGGGGCCCCGCCGAACTGCTCGAACACGTCACCGACGAGGAGCTGCGGGAGCGAAGCCGTCGCAGCCTGGAGCGGCGGCTGACGCGCAGCCGCCTGGGCCGCTTCAAACCCATGGCGGACTTCGACTGGGCCTGGCCCAAGAAGATTGACCGCGAGGCCGTCGAGTCCGCCCTGCGCCTGGACTTCATGCCGGGCGCCCGCAACGTCGTCATCATCGCGCCCCAGGGGCTGGGCAAGACGATGATTGCCCAGAACATCGCCCACGAGGCCGTGCGCCAGGGGCACTCCGTCCTCTTCACCCTCGCCTCCCAGATGCTGATGGACCTGGCCAGCCAGGACTCCTCGCGCGCGCTGGACCGGCGCCTGCGCCACTACACCAGCCGCACCGGCCTGCTCGTCCTCGACGAGGTGGGCTACCTCTCCTACGACTCCAGGAACGCCGACCTGCTCTTCCAGGTGGTTTCCAGAAGGTATGAGCAACGCGGTCTCGTCCTGACTTCCAATCTGGCGTTTTCGGAGTGGACTGGCATCTTCCCCAACGGTGCGTGCGCCACCGCGCTCATCGACCGCATCATCCACCACGCCGACATCATCACGATTGAGGGGCAGAGCTACCGGCGCCGAGCCGCCGAGGAGAGCGCTGCCGCGCGCAAGACGAAGTCGAAGCGCTGAGCCGGACGCCGGGGCGGCGGACTCGCGGAACCCGTCCGCTGTCCCGGTCCAAATTCCCGCGCTTCCTCGTGAACGCCAACAGGAGACCTTCAGCTTCAAGAGCCGCGACTTCTCGCTCCTAAGAACGGCAGAAGCGTTAACGGCGCAGATGGTGGCGGACGCGAGAGAGGCCCTGCGCTACTACGGTGAGGAACTGAATATCCGCCGGCCTTCCCTCAACCTCCGCGACAGCCATGTGCAGGTCCGCAGGGTCCGCCTCATCTACGAGGGTGGCGACCTCAAGCCCAAGATGCCCGACGTGTTGAGGGACGCTGTGAACAACGCTCAGGACAAGGTTCAGGGAGTGGAGGTGCTGTTCGAATGAAGGTGCTGAACCCACGAGAGTTGCATGGAGAGGACAGTCTCCTGCTCATGCTTGAAGGAGCCTTCGACCCGCAGGCAGCACTGGAGCGAGAGTTGGAGCCCTTCCTTCAGGCCCTCGAAAAATGCGCTGGGGATTGGATGCCGGATGTCGTCAAGGGCAGGCGGCACCGCAGGTACTCCCGCGAGGCCCTCTGGAAGGCACTGGAGGAGAAGCGCGACGGGGATAGCACGTCCATCGGCCTCTATCGCACGGCGCTGCCCGCGTTGGACACGTCGCTCTGGCTCTGGCTCCCGCCTCGCGCTCCCAGATTGAAGTTCTTTCTTGAGGTGCAGCCCCTCTCCGTCTTCGCGAACACGGAGCGTTGTCGAGAGTTCGTGGACATGGTCCGCGCCTGGGCCACCCGCTACCCGGTCACCACCTACGCCTCGGCCCACAGCGCGGCTGACAGGGAGTTGGCGGATTCGCCCAACTTCGGCCGCGACATGCAGACCGCAATTCGAGACGGCTTCGACAAGGTCTACGAGGTGTGCTGGCTCAATGTCTTCGGCCCGAAGCTGGTGGAGGCCGTGGGCCGCTGTTGACGAGCACCCTGGATGAGGGCTCGAGGCCCGAGTTCGAGCCGGCGGCGTGATGGGTTCGCGCCGCTCGCCC
>NZ_JAIQDG010000065.1 GCF_020037125.1 Myxococcus sp. RHSTA-1-4 | reverse complement strand
ACCACCTGCTGGACGCTTTCGAGCGGCACCAGTTCCCGCTCATGCTTCGGGTGGCCGGGTTGCCCGCCGGGACGTCGTCTCTTGCGCTTCTTCCTCTTCTTCTTGGCCCGGACGGTGCCGGGAGCATCGCTCGACGGGGGGGCCGAGGAATTGGTGGAGTTCTGCCCCAGGCGCTCTCTCAGCCGAGCGTTCTCCTGCTCCAACTGGCGCAGCCTCGTCAGCGCGGCTCCCAGCAAGACTTGCAGTTCGACCACCTGGGCCGGTATGGACTCGTGCGTACTCACCCTATGGGTAGAACACCCCGAACCCTACCTCTTATGCTGCCTCCTCCCTTGCCTGCTCCCCTCATCCGGCTCTCACCCCGGTGAACGGTTACTCGATGAGGTCGACGTCGGCACGGACGCGGTGCCCATCACCGGTGTCTATGACCACGGCGGCACCTACTCCTCCACCTCGTACACCGAGTACAACACCCACTTCGCCGGCAAGCGCCACACCGTCACCACGGGGCAGACCTTCTCGCTCTGCAACCAGGTGACGTTGAAGGTCGTCTCGGCGGGCGGCACCAGCAGCGACGAGAACGCCAGGTCGGTGGCGGTGAAGATTACGTACGGCGCCTTCGACGCACTGGTGGGCGGAGACCTCACGGGCTCCGGTCCCGATATCGAGTCGGCCGTGGCCCCCAGCGTGGGCGAGCTGGAGCTCTACAAGGTCCACCACCACGGCTCGAGCAGCTCGTCCAACGCCACCTTCCTGGGCATCACGAAGCCCCTGGTCTCGTTCATCTCGGTGGGCTTCGACAACTCCTACGGACACCCCACCGTGGAAGCCCTGACCCGGCTGGCCAACGTCGGCTCGGACGTGTGGCAGACCGAGGACCCCTCCACCAGCAGCAAGCTGGGCCATATCGAGCTGGACACCACCCACGGCAACACCTTCACCGTCAGCCAGGGCGCCACCGCCGTCACCTATACGTCCAAGGGGATGACGGACACGCAGCCGCCCACCGCGCCGGGCTCGCTGGTGGCGACCGCCACTTCCTCTTCGGAGGTGGACCTGTCCTGGAGCGCCTCCACCGACGACCTGGGCGTGACGGGCTACAACGTCTATCGCAGCACCGACGGCAGCAGCTTCCCGCTCGCGGGGACCTCGTCCACCACCGGCTTCGCCGACCTGGGCCTGTCCGGCAACACCACGTACTGGTACCGCGTCACGGCCAGGGACGCCGTGGGCAACGAGTCCGCGGTGAGCAACACCGCCTCCGCCGTCACTCCCGCCCCGCCCTCCACGAGCCTCACCGTCACCTCGCCCAATGGCGGCGAGAGCTGGGCGGGCGGCAGCAGCCAGACCATCACCTGGGCTTCCAGCAACGTGTCCAACGTGAAGCTGGAGTACTCGCTCGACAACGGCTCGAGCTGGACGGTCATCGCCAGCGGCGTGGCCGCCTCCACCGGCAGCTACTCGTGGACGGTGCCCGACTCCGCGTCCACCCTGGCGCTCGTGCGCGCCTCCGACGCCCTGAACAGCGCGCCCACCGACACCAGCAACGGCACCTTCACCATTACCGCCTCCGGTCCGGCGGTGGTCATCCTCAACGAGATTCTCGCCAACGAGCCCGGCTCCGCCACCTCGGGCGAGTTCGTGGAGCTGGTCAACGCGGGCGGCACCGCCATTGACATTGGCGGGTGGAAGCTCACCGTCGGCGGCACGGTGCGCCACACCTTCGCCACGGGCACCACCCTGGCGGCGGGCAAGGCCATCGTCGTGTTCGGCGCGGCCTCCGGCATTCCCGCCGGCACGCCCAACGCCGTGGCGGCTTCCAGCGGAGGACTTGGCCTGCTCAACTCCAGCGCCACCGTCGCGGTGAAGAACGGCAAGAAGACCCTCGACTCCTTCAGCTACACCAGCTCGCTGGCCAGCACCGACGGCGTGTCGATGAACCGTGGCCCCGACGCGACCGCCACCGGCACCTTCGTGCTCCACACTTCGCTGTCCTCCCTGAGCGCCTCGGCCGGCGCGCGCGCCAACGGCTCCGCCTTCTGACGCGCCGGGCTTCCGAATCCCTCCAGGGGCAAGGCCGGTGCAGGGCCTTGCCCCACATTCAGGGGCCTGCCTCCGAATTCCACGGCTCGTGGCAAGTGAACTTGCCCGCCGGCTGGGACGTGGGTGCATCGTCGTGAACGACCTGCAACGCATCATCGAGCAGTTCCCCGCTCCCTGATGTTGCCGAGCCCAGTGGACCGGCAATGTCGAAGACGATGGAGCAGGCCTTCTCGGAGTGGGCGTGGCACGAGGCCGTTGTGTTGGGGTAGACGCAGGCATGCGTACGAGCAGCAGGTCATCAAGCAGGTTCTCCAGTACCTCGTCACCGCTTTTCCGGGGGTCATCAAGTGAGCAACGCTGGCGACACGTCCGAGGGGCTCCGCACAGAGCTGGAGAACTCCAAGAGAAACCTCTTTGGTGGCGGGAACCCTCCGCTGCTCTCTGCATTGAGGACACGGTTCCCCGACCTCTCGAAGGCGTACGTTGTCGATTGGATTCCCGAGCAGGGGGAAGACATCTTCACGGTGGTCATTCCTGGAAACATGGTGACCATCGTCGAGATAGAGCGGACCGCCAATCCAGCGCTTCCCCGGGTTGAGGTGTATTCGCTCGAGGAGTACCGCAAGGGACATCGAACCCCGACGAAAGAAAGACGCAGGAAACTTGAGCTGGCACTCGAACTACTGCGGCAGTAGAGGCAGGAAGGCGAGCTCGCCGCCCACGTGTGCGGCCCCAGCGCTGTTCGAAGCTAGAATTGGACGACCGAACCCGCGAAGGATGCTGTCAGGTTCTCAGTCTTACTTGCCGCGCAGCCACTCCAGCGCGGTGAGGGTATCGGTCAGTCGCCGCTCGCCGGGAAGTGGCTCCAATCGTTGACGTACGCGTAGTCGCGCTTGAAGATCTTCACGAAGGACTGACCATACCGTTGCTCTGAGACGAGTAAGAGGGCGTGGTGAACACCCGCAGGCCGAGGTGAGGCCCGAAGTCGCGGGTGTCCTTGGCGGTATAGCCGGGGTCGTCGTCGGACAGCCAATCCACCGGGTCGCCATCGCGGTGCCCGGGCCGAAGCGGGCCTGAGAGCATCTCGGCATTGAGGTCCTGAATGGTGAGCGAGATGGGAGGCTGGGCGGCGGCCTGGGAGGCGATGGCTTCCCGGCCGAAGCAGCCGAGGTGGTCCGGTTGGTGGATGCCCCCAAGTCCAAATGAGGGCCGTCCGGCGCCCTTCCCATGCCCACCCCTTTCACCCCGAAGCGCCCAGATTCCAGAACATCGAGGTCAGGGGGCATTGCCCCTCGAGGGCCACAGCGCCCCGAGCTTCAGCTCCAACGACTCGAAGGGCTCGGCCCGGACGCGCTCCTCACCGGAGTAACGGCCCCGCTCCGCCCAGCGTCCGTCCCGCAACTGGTACACCTCCAGCGTCCGCTCGGCCGGGTCCACCAGCCACACGTGCCCCACGCCTTCACGCGCGTAGATTGCCCGCTTGCGATTCCGGTCCAGCGTCGCGGTGGACGGGGAGAGCACCTCGCAGACCCAGTCCGGCGCCAGGGTGAAATACGGCACATCTGGTACCTCCGGCATGCGCTCGATACGCCAGCCCGCGATGTCCGGCACCAGGACGTCCTTGCCGAAGTGCAGCTCCGGCTCACCGATGATCCACCATCCGCCCGGCCCACCCTGCCCTTGCCCAAAGGCATTGTTCACGGCCGTGAGCAGCGAGCTGTACGCCACCGCATGACGGCTCGCCGGCCGCGGCATGGAGATCAGCTCCCCGTCGATGATCTGTCCGACCATGTTCTCGGGCAGCGCCAGCAGGTCTTCATAGGTCGCCGGCCGCTTCGTCTCTTTGCCCATCTCGACACTCCCCAGTCCTCCGACTCCCCACCCTTCCATCATCAGCCCTGCCTCCCTGGAGTGGAACCCCACCCACCACCGCGTGTCCACTCCTTCCTACTCCAGGGGTCTGACAACGAAACCTGCCTGCATGCCGCCTCTCACCCCATCGCGGGGCGTGACAGGTGCGAGAAGTGCACGCGCTGGCAGCCATGACCTGCCCCTCATCCCCGGCTCGCGTGGCCCGGACAGGCCGTGCCACGGTCATGCCCACTTCGAGCAGGAGCGGGCCATGGAACGACGCACGACGACGCACCGCGGATGCAACCTGAGCTGGTTCGTGGAGGGGCAGGGAGCCCCCGTCGTGCTCATCCAGGGCTCCGGCGTCGGCGCGAATGGCTGGAGGCCGCAACTGGAGGCCCTGACACCGCGCTTCCAGTGTCTGTGCTTCGACAACCGCGCCTATGGCCGGAGCGTCCCGTCCTCGGAGCCCCTGTCCCTCGAGCTGATGGCGGAGGACGTCCTCGCGCTGATGGATGCACAGGGCTGGCGGAGCGCGCACCTGGTCGGGCATTCGATGGGCGGGCTCATCGCGCAGTATGTGGCCCGGCGCGCGCGAGCACGGGTGCGGAGCCTCGCGCTCCTGTGCACGTTCGCGAACGGCAAGGCCCCGTCCCGGCTCACGCCGTGGCTGGTCGGTGTCGGCCTGCGCACCCGAATCGGCACCCGGCGCATGCGGCGGCGTGCCTTCATGGAGATGGTGCTCACCCCGGAGGAACTGGCGGCCACCGACGCGGACACCCTGGCGGAGAAGCTGGGCAGCCTCTTCGACCGCGACCTCTCCGAGTCCCCGCCCATCCTGATGCAACAGGTGAGGGCCATGGCCCGCACGGACGCACGGCCGTTCCTCTCCGAACTGGCCGGCATCCCCACCCTCGTCGCGAGCGCGGAGCACGACCGCATCGCCACGACCGCTTCCGGCCGAGAGCTCGCGCGAGGACTTCCAGGCGCGCGCTACGTCGAGCTGAGCGGCACCGCCCACGCCATGCCCCTCACCCGCGCCGCCGAGGTCAACGCCCTGCTGACGGAGCACCTGGAGCTCGCGGAACGGAACTTCCATTCCGCCACGCCCGTGGCGGTCTGACCCCGGCCCGCCTGCCCGCGCCCTCCCGTACCGCGTGCCATTCCCCCGCGCTTCTTGAGCGAGCACGTCACACGCAGCAGCCTCGTCATGCGGATACCCCGCATCGGGGCCGCGCTGCGGCCCCGGTCCGCCGGGTGCGCAGACACCGTCCTGCCCGCTGGGTAGGCTGTGCGCGGGCGCGGCGGCGCGCTTCCCCAACGCGAGGCGGCTCTCATGGAGACTGGTGACCTGAACCCGGCAGCCCTCCCCCCAGGCTCACGGGTGGGGCCCTGGCGCGTGCTGGCGCCGCAGGGCCGGGGCACCTATGGCGTCGTCTACCGCGCCGTCGCGGCGGAGTCCGAAACCTCCAGCCTCGTCGCCCTCAAGCTGGCGCTCTACCCCCGCGATGAGCGCTTCGCGCGCGAAGCGGAGCTGCTGCGCCGCGTCCTCCATCCGGCCGTGCCCCGCCTGCTGGACGCCGGTGACTGGCTGGCTCCCTCGGGCACTCCGCACCCCTACCTCGCAATGCAGCTCGTGGAGGGCGAGCCCCTGTATGACTGGGCATGGCGGCGGTTGCCCTCCTCTCGTCAGGCGCTCCTGCTGCTCGCCAGCCTCGCACGGGCCCTGGCGGCCACCCACGCGGCCGGAGGCCTCCACCGCGACGTCAAGGGTGGCAACGTGCTGGTGCGTGCCTCGGACGGCCAGCCCTTCCTCACCGATTTCGGCTGTGGCCACTACCTGGGCGCCTCCACCCTCACCTGGCAGTTGTTTCCTCCCGGTACCCCCGCCTACCGCTCCCCCGAGGCCTGGCGCTACGTGCTGCGCGCCAACTCCGACTCGGCACCGTCCTACCCTGCGGGGCCCGCGGATGACGTCTTCGCCCTGGGCGTCACCGCCTTCCGGCTCCTCACCGGCGTCTACCCGCCCTCGACGAACCCGGAGGACGACGAGTCCCGCGTCTGGCACCAGGACGGCACGGGGGCCCCGCCCGTGCGAGAGCTCAACGCCCGCTGCTGTGAGGAGCTGGGCGCCCTCGTCCGCCGGATGCTCCACGTGCGGCCCGAGGCGCGAGGCAGCGCCCGTGAGCTGGCCGAGGCGCTGGAGCAGGCCGCGCGGATGACGGGGCCGGAGGCGGAGGTGCCCCTCTTCGAGCGCGACGCGCCTCGGCCCGTGCGCGTGAGGGCCTTGCCCCGGCGCGTCGCGCCCCGAGCAACAGGACGAGGCTGGCTGCCCTGGCTCACGGCCACCAGCGTGGGCGGAGCACTGGCATTCGGAGTCGGCTGGGCGTGGGGCATGTGGAACGGAGAGGAGTCCGCGCAGGAGCCGGTCGCGCTCCGCATGGAGGAGAAGGACGGCGGCACGGCGGCCGTCGGAGACTCGGCGTTGACGGCTCCGGTGGCTCCCGCCCCGCCCCCCTCGGAATGGTCGGCCATTGCCCTGGAGGTGCCACCCAAGCCCTTCCCGGGGCAGAGGCGACCCGATGCCAACGGCCGCTGTCCCGGCAGAGCACAGGTGCCCATCCATGGCGGCTGCTGGATCAAAGCGGCTGGGGACCTGGAGGACTGTGACGAAGGTACCTATTTGTACAAGGGCGCGTGCTACGTGCCCGTCTTCCCTCCCCCACGTCCTCCCATCTCGAGTCCCGCGCGGTCCCCTGACAGCCGGTAGATGAAAGTCAGGGGGACTTACGCTTCACCGACCACAGCGCACCGAGTTCCAGCTCCAACACCTCGAAGGGCTCGGCCCGGACGCGCTCTTCACTGGTGTAACGACCCCGCTCCGCCCACCGCCCGTCCCGCAACTGGAACACCTCCAGCGTCCGCTCGGCCGGGTCCACCAGCCACACGTGCCCCACGCCTTCACGCGCGTAGATTGCCCGCTTGCGATTCCGGTCCAGCGCCTCGGTCGACGGGGAGAGCACTTCACAGACCCAGTCGGGGGCGAGGGTGAAATACGGCGCATCTGGTACTTCCGGCATGCGCTCGCGACGCCACCCCGCGAGGTCCGGCACCAGGACGTCCTTGCCGAAATGCAGCTCCGGCTCGGTCATGAACCACCAGCCACCTGGTCCGCTCCGGCCTCGCTGCACACCGCTGTACAGCTCACCGAACAAGACGGAGTGCGCCATCGCATGCGGACTCGCCGGCCGCGGCATGGCGATGAGCTCCCCGTCGATGATCTGCCCGACCATGTGCTCGGGCAGCGCCAGCAGGTCTTCATAGGTCGCCGGCCGCTTCGTCTCTTTGCCCATCTCGACACTCCCCAGTCCTCCGACTCCCCACCCTTCCATCATCAGCCCTACCTCCCTGGAGTGGAACCCCACCCATCACAGCGTGTCCACTCCTTCCTACTCCAAGGGTCCGACACCCGGCGCTCCTCCTCCTTCCTCCCAGGCGGGGCCCCGTGGTGGCGGTACCTCGGAGCACATCGAGCCCGCCTGCCCGGCTGCCCCCCCGTACCGCTTGCCTTTCCCCCGCGCATCTTGAAGAAGAAGCTCCCCATGTCCGCCGAGCCCGCGCACCCGGCCTCCCTTCCGTCCGGCCCTCCCTTCGACACGGACAGCGCGCTCCTCACCTGGCTGCGGGCGCACGGCCTCGAGCACGTCACGCGCATCAGCCTCGTGATGCTGACGCCCCGAATCGAGGCCGCGCTGATGCCCCAGTTCCGGCTGGTGAGCGCGCGCCGGAGGCTGACGGAGCTGGCGAGCACGGAGTCCGTGGCGCGATGGGTCTCCGAGACCGCCCCCTCCCCGAAGATGCGGGAGCTGCTCCCCCGCCTCGCCTCCCGCTACCTCGAGGACGAGCGCTCGGCGGCGGAGGACGCCCGCGCCTCGCTCCCGGAGCTGCTCCGCCCACCCGAGGAGCCCCGCACCCACGCCGTCCACCGGCTCCTCGTGGAGCTGCGCACCCAGGTGCCGGACTCCGTGGCCCCCCGCCCCTGGCGCTCGCTGCCCCTGGAGTTTCTGCAGCTCGACACCGCGCTGCCCGGCTTCAAGCTCCGCGAGACGCGCACCTCGGTGCTGCCCGTGGGCGCCAGTAGCGGCTTCATCCTCCCCGAGGCGCGCCTCGTCTTCTCCCCCACCGCAGTGAAGGCGGACTGCACCTGCGGCGCGACCTCCTGCGTGCACATCCTGGCCGCCATCGACACCGCCCTCCTCTGGCTGCGCCAGCCGTGGACGGACGCGTTCGGGGAGATACTCGAGGACCTGATACGCCCCGACTGGGAGCGCACGCTCCGGGCGCTGGAGCGCGCGGTACAGGAGAGCCCCGGCGGCGCGGGCAGCGCGGAGCTGTCCTGGCACCTGGAGGTCATCGCGGGCTACGGCGTGGAGCTGGCCCCCTACGTCCACAAGCGCAACAAGAAGGGGCAGCTCAGCAACGGCGCGAAGCTCAACCGGCGGAAGCTGCTCCAGGAGTACGGCTCCCTGCTGTCCCCCACGGACGCGCGGCTCGCGGCCCTGCTGCCGGAGGGCGCGGCCCCCGCCTCGCGCGAGCTGCTCTTCGAGCTGGTCAACCACCCGCGCATCTACCTGGAGGACACGCCGGACCTCGTGCGCATCGAGCGCGAGAAGGTCGGCCTCGTCGCCGAGGACCGCAACGGCACCGTCGTCCTCAACGCCGGCTTCGACGGCGCGGCGCTCCCCGGGCCCCTGCTGGAGCGCGTGCGCAAGGCGAAGCCCGAGGAGGCGCTGTACCTGTGGGACGAGGGCGCGCGCCGGCTCACCGTGCTGGACGTCAGCCCCGAGGCCCGCGCGCTCCTCGCGGTGCTCTCCCGCCACGGCAATGCCTTCCCACCGGAGAGCCACGGCGCGCTGCTGGAGCGGCTCTCCAAGCTGTCCACGCGCCTGCCCGTGGCCATGCCCCGCAGCGTCATGGGCGAGGCCGTCCCGCCGGCCAACCTCCCGGTGCTGCGCCTCGAAACCCAGCACGGCGGCGGAGTACGCGTCGAGGTCCGCATCCGCCCGCTGCCCGACAGCGGAACCGTCATTCCCGGGGAGGGCGCGCGCGACGTGCACGTGCGGCGCGGCGCCAGCCCCGTGCACGCGGTGCGGGACTTCTCGCGCGAGCGCCAGCTCGCCGAGGCCCTCGTGGAGCGGCTCCCCCTCGCCACCGCCGAGCCCGAGGAGCCGCCCTTCAGCTTCTACTTCACCAGCGCCCAGGGCCCGCTCGCGCTCCTCAAGGCCTGCGCCACGCTGGACCCGAAGCCCGAGCTCGAATGGACGGGCGCGCCGATGCGCCTGCTGCCCTCACGGGGCCCCTCGGACCTGAAGGTCACCGTCGAGCGCAAGCGCCACTGGTTCGGCGTGCTCGGCGAGCTGTCCGTGCAGGGCGAGCGCGTGGCGCTGGCGCGGCTGCTCGACGCCGCCCGCCGCAAGGAGCGCTTCGTCGAGGTCTCCGCGCGCTCCTACGTGGAAATCGAGGAGGCCCTGCGCCAGCACCTGGAGCGGCTGTCGGACCACACGTACCTCTCGCGCCACGGCCTGGAGATGGGGCCGTCCGCGGCGGAGGCGCTGAGCGCGCTCCGCGGCGCGGGCGCGCAGGTCGAATCGGACGAGGCCTGGCGGAAGCTCGTGGAGCGCATCTTCGCGGCGAAGGAGCTGCGCCCGCGCGTGCCCGCCACGCTGAAGACGGAGCTGCGCGACTACCAGCTCGACGGCTTCCGCTGGCTCACGCGGCTGGCCTCCTGGAACGCGGGGGGCGTGCTCGCGGACGACATGGGCCTGGGCAAGACGGTGCAGGCGCTGGCCGTGCTGCTGGACCGCGCGAAGCTGGGGCCGGCGCTGGTGCTGGCACCGACGTCCGTGGCCTTCAACTGGGTGGACGAGGCGAAGCGCTTCGCCCCCTCCCTGAAGCTGAAGCTCTTCTCGGAGGAGGAGGACCGGGGCGCCACGCTGGAGCGGCTGGGCCCGAAGGACGTCCTGGTCATCAGCTACGGCCTGCTCGTGCGGGACGTCGAGCGGCTCTCCGCCCTGAAGTTCTCCACCATCGTCTTCGACGAGGCGCAGACGCTGAAGAACGCGGCGACGCAGCGCTTCCGCGCCGCGCGGGCGCTCCAGGGCGACTTCCGCTTCGCCCTCTCCGGCACGCCGCTGGAGAACCACCTGGGCGAGCTGTGGGCCCTCTTCGCCATCGTCTTCCCGGAGCTGCTCGGGAGCTGGGACGCCTTCCGCGAGCGCTTCGCCGCGCCCATCGAGAAAGGCATTGACCCCACGGCGGCGCCCGCGCTGGCCCGGGTGCTGCAACCCTTCCTCCTGCGGCGCACCAAGGCGCAGGTGGAGGCGCAGCTCCCCGCGCGGACGGACGTGCGCGTGCCCGTGGTCCTCTCCCCGGAGGAGTGGCAGCTCTACGAGGACTCGCGGCTCGCGGCGCTCTCCGACCTGGAGACGCACAAGGCGCCGCTGCGCGAGCAGGAGCGGCGCATCCAGATTCTCTCCGCGCTCACCCGGCTGCGGCTGCTGGCCTCGCACCCGCGGCTGTTCGACCCATCCTCCAAGCTGGAGTCCTCCAAGCTGGAGCGGCTGATGGAGCTCATCGAGGAGCTGCGGGCGGAGGGCCAGCGGGCGCTCGTCTTCAGCCAGTTCACCTCGCACCTGTCGCTGGTGCGCGACGTGCTGGACGCGCGGGGCATCCCCTACGAGTACCTCGACGGCCAGACGCCCGCGGGCGCGCGGGCGGAGCGGGTGCGCGCCTTCCAGGAGGGGGACGCGCCGCTGTTCCTCATCTCGCTCAAGGCCGGCGGCTTCGGGCTCAACCTCACCGCCGCCACCAGCGTCATCCACCTGGACCCGTGGTGGAACCCCGCCGTGGAGGACCAGGCGTCCGACCGCGCCCACCGCATCGGCCAGGAGCGCCCCGTCACCGTCTACCGGCTGGTGGCGCGCGGCACCATCGAGGAGCAGATGCTGTCGCTGCACGAGCACAAGCGCGCGCTGGTGGCGGGCGTGCTCGAGGGGAAGGACCAGGCGGGCCGGCTCAGCACGCAGGAGCTGCTCGCCCTGCTCTCGCGGAAGCTTGCTCCCGTGGAGGAGCCTCCGCCGCCCCGCGCGCGGCACTGAGGAGGAACGCCGCGCCACACGTGCCCGGCCGAGGATAGCGCGCGGCCCTCGCGTGTGGAGCCCCGGGGAGCGCGCGAAGGCACGCGAGTACCCACTCGCATGAAGCCCCTTGCGCATGGAAGCGGGCGGCCGGGCAGACGGCGCATCCGCTGTTGCTGGCACCGGGCGCCATGCGGACCCTCCCCACGGTGGAGGGGGGCTTCATCATGCGTCTGGGGTGGCGTTGGGTCCGGACCGTCGCGGGCGCGACGGCGCTGGGGTGGCTGGGGATGGTGACGGGCTGCGGCAGTGGCGGCGAGGTGCATGAGCCGCCCGCCACCGGGGACTGCGCGGACATGCCGGCGGAGGGCTGCCCCGAGCCGCCCGGGGACGACACACCGCCGCCTGTTGACGACGACACAGACGACGCGCCGCCGGACTCGGGCGAGCAGCCGCAGCAGGAGCAGCCGCCCCCGCCTCCGCCGGGCCCGGGCAGCACGCTCTGGCTGGCGCGCGAGGGCACGCCCCAGGACGACCTGGCGCTGGGCGCGGCGGTGGACCCGAGCGGCGACATCCTCACCGCCGCCGTCCACGGAATCGATGACCTGCACACCCGCCAGCCCACGGATGACCGGGTGCGGCTGGTCATCACCCGGCGCTCGGCGGCGGGCGAGACGCGCTGGCAGCGGACCTTCGAGGTGCGCGTGCCGGAGACGCCCGCGGAGCTGCGCGCCAGCGTGAGCGCCCGCATCGCCGCGGACCCGGCGGGCGGCATCTTCCTGGCGGGCAACGTGGCGGGCCTGCTGGACTTCGAGACGCGGGAGCTGAGCGACGGCGCCTTCGTCGCGAGGCTCGACTCGAACGGCAACCTCCTCTGGGCCAGCACGCCCCGCGGAGCCGGCGTCACCCTGGCGGACCTCACCGTGGACGCCCAGGGCCGCGCGCTGGTGGCCTTCAACGCCCCCGGGCCGGCCGACTTCGGCGACGGCGCGCGCGGCTCCGGCGCCGTGGTGGTGACGTACTCGATGGAAGGCCGTGCCGAGGCGGCCCTCCGCGTCGGCCGGCCCGAGGGGGAGGCGGACGCCGTGGAGCTGACCACGGTGGCGGTGGATGGCGGCGGGCGGCTGGTGGTGGGCGGGCGATTCGTGGGCGCGGTGCGCTTCGGCGGCCAGCGCGCGGAGTCCGCACGGGACGGCAGCCCCTTCCTCGCGCTCTACGAAGCCGGCGCGCTGACGTGGGCGAAGACGCTGCACCACGCGCGCGGCACCGTGCGGGACGTGGGGCTGGATGGCCAGGGCGCGGTGGTGGCCACCGGCGCCTTCCTCGGCACCGTGGACTGGGCGGGCCGGAAGCTCCAGGGACACCCGTACCGCGCCAGTCCCTTCCTCATCGCGACGCGGCCCGGAGGCGTGGAGCGCTGGGCGCGCAACCTGGGGGATGGGCTCCAGGTGGGAGCACTCGCGGTGGAGCCGTCGGGCAACCTGGTGCTGGGGGGCTTCACCTACAACCGCATCGAGGACGGGGTGGCGGGCTCGGACGGCATGGGCTCATCGCAGCCCGTGGCCCTCCGCTACGGCCCCGACGGAGGGGTGCTGGCCACGCGCCTCTTCCTGTCGGACCCGCCCGAGGCCCGCGGCGAGCTATACGGCGTGGAGGCCATGCCCTTCGTGGGAGTGCTGCCGGACGGCGACGCCATCCTCTTCGGCCACACGGACCGGGACAGCGACCTCGGCCTGGGCCGCCGCTTCGCCGCCCGGAGCGACGTCTTCCTCCTCCGCGTGAAGCGCTGACGCGGACGCCGGCCCGGTCCCGGCGCTCTGCGAAATATGCGACAACTCTGGACAAGGACCGTTCTTCTCCGCGAGAAGCAGGGGTGCCACGGGCCGCCTTTTGGGGAGGCGCTCGGGGGCACATCCAAGTGGAGGAGAAGTCCATGTCGAAGAGGTTCACGGGGGTCCTTGGGCTGCTGGTTGGTCTGAGCGGGCTGTTGGCGGCCTGCTCGTCCGGAGGCGGCACGGAGCAGGAGCAGCCCGGCTTCGAGGGCGAGGCCCAGGTGTCGGTGAAGGGGCTGTCGGCCTACGAAATCCAATCCCTGGTGGTGACGGCGCAGCCAGCCAACGTCCGCAAGGCGCTGGCGTACTCGCCCGAGACAGGCACCTTCAACGGGACGCTGGTGCTGCCGACGGGCACGCAGATGCTCATCGCCAACGGCTATGCCTATGTCGCGAGCGACGCCGGCACGCCGGACGGAGGCCCCGCCATGGACGCGGGCCCCGCCATGGACGCGGGCCCCGCCATGGACGCGGGCCCCGCCATGGACGCGGGTATCGCGGCGGATGGAGGGAGCACCACCGACCTGACGCTGGTGGCCACCGGCTCCGCGACGGTCAACATCGTGGCCAACACGACGACGGGCGTCAGCCTCCGCATCTACGACCTGACGCCGCCGGAGCCGCAGCCGGACATCGCTCCGTTCATCCGCTCGGTGCAGGTCTCCAGCACCAGCACCACCGTCAACCAGGCCATCACCCTGACGGTGGACGCCGTGGACCTGGACGACGACCCGCTGTCCTACCAGTGGACGAGCAGCTGCGCCGGCAGCTTCGCCCAGCCGAATGCCGCCACCACGCTGTGGGCGGGCTCCGTCCCGGATGCGTGCACCCTGAACGTGGCGGTGTCCTCGCGCGGCCTGACGGTGTCCGAGTCCCTGACGGTGGTGGTCTTCGAGAGCGGCCCGGATGCGGGCACGGGCGGCGTCCAGGTGAACGGTGAGTACATCGCCCGTCCCGAGGTGTACATGCTGGCCCTCAACGGCCCGGGAATGCCGTACAACCCCATCTACCGCACCGCCCCCGTGGCCAACATGCAGCCCGTGAGCCCCGGGCAGACCTATTCCCTGGAGTTCGCCGTGGACTTCGGTGGGCGCCCCGGTCCCTTCCCCCGGAGCATGAACCTGGACGTCACCTGCGGCACCGTGATGCGGAACTACGACTCCTGCCCGTCGCCCAGCATCTGCTACTCGAACCACACGTGGACCGCGCCGGACGCGGGCACGGCATGCCGCGTGACGGCGTCCGCCGTCAACGACACGCTGACGGACAGCTTCTCCGCCGGCATCCTGGTGAAGTAGCCGGCTGACCCGCCGGGCGCGCCCATGAGGCGCCCCGAGCGTGTTCGAGGGCCACGGAGGTCCGCGGCGAGCAACCGCGGCCCGTGGCCCTCCTGCTTTCGCACGCTAGCGGCGCGTGGTGCGGCGGGTGGAGGTCTTGCGAGCACCTCCCCGCGCGGTGACCCGGCTCACGGTGCGGGTGGTCCCCCGGCGCCCGGTGACACTCTTGCGAGCCGTCCTCCCGGCCGCGCCCGTCTTCCGGGTGGTCGTCTTCCGAGCGCCGCCGAGCGAGCGAAGGGCCTTCTTGGCGCGAGCACCCGCCTTGCGGACGGCCTTCTTGGCGCGGGCACCCGCCTTGCCGGTGGTGGCCGTGCGCTTCATGGACGTCTTGCGCGCGGGCTTGCGGGCACCTCCGGTGCGCACGGTGGTCCGGCGGGTGGTGCGGCGCCGCGTGGGGGTCGTCGCCCCGGTGGTGGTGGCGACGACGTCGGTGATCTGCGAGTTCACGGGGGTCTCAAAAGCCATTCATCTGCTCCGGTGGAAGAGGACTGCGTGGAATGCATGAGGAGCGTACGCCCATTCACGCACCGGAAGTCAGGAGGGCCCCCGCGCAGATGAACGACAGCGGACGAATGACATGAGCGCGGCGCCGCGCGCGCACCGCGTCCTCAGCCCGCACCCTTGAGGAACGCGGCGAGCTTCTCGTACGCCACGGCGAGCGGAGGAATGGGAGCGCTCTCGTTGGCCTGATGCGCCTGGGCCGTCTCGCCCGGGCCGTAGTTGATGGCGTCCACGCCCCACTCACCGAAGCGGGCCACGTCCGTCCACGCCTGCTTGGACGCGGCGGGCAGGCCGGTGAGAGCCAGCAGCTTCTGGAACAGCGGGTTGCCGGCCGCCACGGGGCCGCTGGGCGACGCATCGGTGAACTCCACCTCCGCGCGGCCGGCGACGAGCGCCCGCACGTCCGCCTTCGCCTGCTCGATGCTCTTGCCCGGCGCGAAGCGGTAGTTGAGGTTCAGCTCGAACGCCTCGGGGATGACATTCCGCGCGCGGCCGCCCTTCGCCAGCGTGGCGTTGATGACCTCGTAGAACGGGAAGCCGGCGACGTTGACCTCCACGCGCTGGCGGCCGAGCAACTCCGTGAGGAACGGCCCCGCCTTGTGGATGGCGTTCTCCCCCTGCCACGGCCGCGCCGAGTGCGCGCTGCGCCCGGTGAAGCGCACCGTCACCTGCATGGAGCCGACGCACCCCACCTGCACCACGCTGTCGGTGGGCTCCATGGCGATGCCGAACTTCACCCGCGCCAGGTCCGGGCGCTTCTCGAAGAGGGGGATGAGACCGCTCTCCGCATAGGCGCCCTCCTCGCGCTCGTAGAAGAGGAACGCGAGGTTGACGGGCAGCGTGTCGCGGCGCAGGTCCTCGGCCAGCGCCATCATCACCGCGAGGCCGCCCTTCATGTCGGAGGCCCCGAGCCCGAAGACGCGCTCCCCCTCGATGCGGGGCTCGCGGCCCTGGTCGCCGGGGTGGGCGGGCACGGTGTCCAGGTGGCCGATGAGGGCCACCGTGGGGCGCGGGTCCTCCAGGTGCCCGAGGAGCAGCGTGTGCCCGACGCGGAACACCTCTTCGCGCTTGAAGTGCTGGAGGGCCCAGCGCTCGACATGGTCGGCGATGGGGCCCTCATGGGTGATGGGGCTGGGGATGCGGCACAGCTCGAGCGTCGTGCGAGCGAGCCGGGTGGCCAGGTCGTTGGAGGACATGCGCCCGGCACCATATCCCCGACCCACTCCGGATTGGAGTCAGCCCGGCGGGGCGAGCTCCTCCTCGAAGCTCGTCACGCCCTCCAGCACCGAGGCGCAGAGACACGCCGGCCCTTCCAGGGCGGTGAAGCCGTGCGAGCTGCTCTCCGTCTTCTCCAGCTCCTCGCCCGGCCACACCTCGTGGCCGTCGTCCTCGCGGAAGCCGCCCTCCAGCACCAGGTTCCACTCGCGGCCGTGGTGCGTGTGCCTCGGGTAGCGCACGCCGGGGTTCAGCCGGAGGATGCCGGCCAGCATCCCCTCGCGCGCGGGCCCCACCTCCACCGGCATCAGCTCCGAGCCCTCCACCGGCCCCGGCATCCACACCGACGGGTCGCTCACGGACGCCAGCACCTCCAGCGCCCGCTCGCGCGTCAGGTCGAAGAACGCGGCCACGCGGTCCGCGAAGCGGGCCAGCCTCCCCGGCCCCTCCATCTGCTCCAGCACCCGCGCCAGCACCTGGGGCGGTGGCTCCACCGGCGCCTCGAGCACCGTGAGCCCCTCACGCACGGGCCGCAGCCGGGCGGCCTCGGCCCGGCACCGGGCACACCCCGCCAGGTGCCGCTCGGCGGCCTCCCGTTCCGGGGCGGCCAGGGTGCCCAGCGCCCACTCAGGCAGGATGTCGTCCAGGTGCTCCATCGTCACATTCCATTCCTCTACGCCCTACCTACGGAATGTGGGCGCGAATGGATTCCCCTCCGCTAGACGGGCACCGCGAAGTCCCGCAGGGCGGCGTTGAGGCTGGTCTTCTGGTCGGTGGACTTCGTGCGCTGGCCGATGATGAGCGCGCACGGCACCATGAACTTCCCGGCGGGGAACTGCTTCTCCCGCATGCCCGGAATCACCACGCTGCGCGCGGGCACCCGGCCCTTGTAGACCTTCTCCTCCGGCCCGGTGACGTCGATGATTTGCGTGGACGCGGTGAGCACCACGTTGGCGCCCAGCACCGCCTCCTCCTCCACCACCACGCCCTCCACCACGATGCAGCGGCTGCCCAGGAAGGCCCCGTCCTCGATGATGACCGGCGACGCCGTGGGCGGCTCCAGCACGCCGCCCAGGCCCACGCCGCCGGACAGGTGCACGTGCTTGCCCACCTGGGCGCAGCTGCCCACCGTGGCCCACGTGTCCACCATGGTGCCCGCGCCCACGCGCGCGCCGATGTTGACGTAGCCCGGCATCACCACCGCGCCGCGCTCCACGAAGGCGCCGTAGCGCACCGTGCCCGGAGGCACCACGCGCACGCCCGCCGCCTCCAGCCCCTTCTTCAGCGGCACCTTGTCGTAGAACTCGAAGGGGCCCATCTCCATCACCTGCATCTCCGACACCGCGAAGAACAGGAGGATGGCCTCCTTCACCCAGGCGTTCACCTTCCACCCGTCCGCGCCCTTCTCCGCCACGCGCAGCTCGCCCGAGTCCAGCCGCGCCAGCGTCTCGCGCACGGCGGCCACGTGGGCCGGGTCCTTCAGCTTCGTCCGGTCCGCGAACGCGGCGGATACCCTCTGGGACAGCTCATCAATCGGAGTCATGGCAGCGGACATGGCGCCTCCTTGAATCACACTTCCGCGCGACGCGCCGCACTCACGTGTGCGCGTCGCTCCAGCCCCCCGGCTCCGTCAGCGGGTGTGTCAGCGTGGGAATCTCTCCATGCAGCGCCCTGCCCGCCTCCACCCGCCTGCCGGCGCTCCGCCCCTCCAGCAGCACCTCGCCCCGCGACACGTGGCGCACCCGGGACAGCGGCACCTCCGTCCAGTGCAGGCTGAAGGGCCAGCGCCGCACGTACAGGTGCTCCTGCCCGATGAGGGCCACGTGCCCCAGCTTCTTCCCGCCCTCGTCCCGCACCCGCATGCCTTGGATGATGGAGCGCCGCTCGTAGGGCGACGCCGACTCCGGCCACGCCATGGGTGTCACCTCCTGGACTCTCAAGCTGAGGCCCCACCCCCTCGTCCGCGAGCACGAAGCCAGCGCACGGCCCCCTGCCCGCCCGGCTACTTGCACCCACACGATTCAAGGGCTTGCGGGGATTTCTGAGCTTTTGACGCCCCCCCGCTGGTTCACCAGCAGACAATCATGAGCCCCATGGGTCACCCCCTCCCCCCACCAGGAGGGCTCATGTGCGCATCCCCCCTGCGCCCGTGGCGCCGTGCCCTCGCGGTCCTCACCCTGTCCGCCGGCTGCTACGGCCAGGCCTCGCTCGACCTGCAAGGCGGCGTACCGGACTACAGCGACCCGAACCCGAATCCACCGCCGGTGCAGCAGGACGGCTCGCCGGACCCGGCGTATGACGCGGACACCGGCCTGCTGATTCCGGGCAGGACGAAGAGCACCAGCAGCTTCATCACCGACTCGGGCCACGTGTACTCGACGGCGCTGTACCTGTCCGGACTGAACCCGGCCGCGCTCAAGGCCTCGGGCAAGGGCCGCAACGACAGGCCGCCGCTGACGTTCATCAAGAAGCCCTGAGCGGAGGGAGCCGGACCTCTGTGCGCCTCACGCAGAGGCGCTCCGGCGTCCGCGCCCTGTTTCTGGACCGCCAGGATTCGCCACCCTCGGACATCCACGGCATAGGTCGCGCCCGCATCCAGAATCATCCCCTCCTGCTCACACGCCCCTGGGCTCAGCGTGAACCGGACGAACAACACCCCTTCTGGACCCGGGATGGTCGTCACGTCGAAGGAGTCGCGCCGGTACATGCACACCTCATCCGGCGTGGCGCCGCGATGGGGCTTGATGTCCCTCGGACGGAAATCGTCCATCGCCAGCTCGATGGCGGCGGCGATGGGGCCCGGGACTCTCATCAGCCCCTGCTTCTGATCCTCGGACAGGGCGAACGGAAACGAGACCCGGGCCGCCTCCTCGGGAGGTGCCCGGACGGGGCGGTAGGGGCGGAAGAACAACGAGCAGCCCGAGAGGAAGCCACACGCCAGCAGGACAAGGCACTTCATGGGCGCTCCCTGCGTCATCACCAGGCTCACTCTCCCTCCACGGCCGTCACGATTCCGAAGGGCTTGTCCTCCGGCAGGATGCGGCCAATCAACCTCCAGCGCCGCGCCTCTCTTACATACACCTCTCCTGGGCGGCTCTCCCCGATGTACGGGATGAGCTTCATGACACGGCATGCTGAGTCGAAATGCCGGGCGAAGCCACCGGCCAGGGAGGCTCAACGCTCCGAGGTAGCGGCCCCGAAGCGTTGAGCACGCGCCCGAAGCGGGCTACCTCCCCGTGGCCTTCGACACCGCGTCCACGACTTCCTTCTCCGTGGGGAACGCCAGCGTCTGCTTCTTGATGACCACCTTGCCGTCAACGGAGACCTCGTAGCTCCCCGACGGTCCCGTCTTCAGCTCCGCCTCCAGGTCCAGTTCGTCCTTCAGCGCGGCCGCCGCACGGGCGGCCCGAGGCTGGTAGCCTCAGGAATTGCAGTACGTAATCGTCACCTTGGGGTCGGCCATGATTGGCCTCCTTCCGTGTGCGCGGGACGCACGCCGTGTGCGCCCGTCTTCTTGAGTTAGTGCACCGCCCGGTGCCATGCCAGCCCGCCCACCCCTGCCCCACCGAGCAGCCCTGCGCGCGCCCGGTCAGGGTCCTTCCTATCCAGAGAGAACCGGACTCTTGGAAACAGACCGCGGCCCCATTCCCCAGTTCCAGCGGCGCGGTTAGGTTCCGCCGCGTCATGACGGACTTCCGCCGCCGCGTTGCCGCCGCCTACGACGCAGAGACGTTCCGCCACGAGGGCCACCGGCTGGTGGACATGCTGGCCGAGTACCTGACCCAGGCGGAGCGTGGCGAGGGGCCGGTGCTCCCCTGGGCCGCGCCCGCGGTGAACGTGGACCGCTTCGCCGCGGCCTTCCCCGAGGAGCCCACGGGCGACTTCGCGGACCTCGTCGCCCGGGTGCTGTCCGGCTCCAACCACCTGCACCACCCGCGCTATGCCGGCCACCAGGTGACGGCGCCCGTGCCACTCGCAGCCCTGTGCGACGCCGTCTCCTCGCTGCTCAACAACGGCATGGCCGTGTACGAGATGGGCCCCGTCTCCACCGCCATGGAGCGCAACGTGCTGCGGTGGATGGCCGGACGCCTGGGCCTGCCGGAGACCACCGACGGCGTGCTCACCTCCGGAGGCTCCGCCGGCAACCTCACCGCGCTGCTCGCCGCACGCCAGGCGAAGGCCGGGTACGACGCATGGAACGGAGGCGCCCACGCGGGCCCGCCCCTCACCGTGCTGGTGCCGAAGTCGGCGCACTACTCCATCTCCCGCGCCACCCGCATCATGGGCTGGGGCGAGGGCGGCGTGACGCCCGTCGCGGTGGATGACTGCTTCCGCTTGCGGCCGGAGGCGCTGGACACCGCGATGAAGACGGCCACGCTCGCCGGGCGCAAGGTGATTGCCGTGGTGGCCAGCGCCGGCTCCACCGCCACCGGCGCCTTCGACCCGCTGGAGCCCGTGGCCGACTTCTGCGAGCGCCATGGCCTCTGGTTCCACGTGGATGGCGCGCACGGCGCCGCCGCCACCCTCAGCCCCACGTACCGCCACCTGGTGCGAGGCATCGACCGGGCGGACTCGGTGGTGTGGGACGCGCACAAGGGGCTGCTGATGCCGGCGCTGGTGACAGCCGTCCTCTTCCGCGACGGCTCACGCTCCTTCGAGGCCTTCGCCCAGGAGGCCAGCTACCTCTTCCACGGCGAGGCCGAGCAACCGTGGAGCGACGTGGCCCTGCGCACCCTGGAGTGCACCAAGGAGATGATGGCGCTCAAGGTGTACACGTGCCTCTCGGTGCTGGGCACGCGCCTGTTCTCGGAGGCGGTGACGGAGTCGTACGAGCAGGCCCGCCGCTTCGCCAGGCGCCTGTCCGCCGCCGGCGACTTCGAGGTGGCGGTGCCACCCGACTGCAACATCCTCTGCTTCCGCCACACCCCCGCGCACGTGCCGCCAGCGGAGTGGGATGCCCTCCAGGCGCGCCTGCGTGAGCGGTTGGTGACGCGCGGGGACTTCTACCTCGTGCAGACGAAGCTGCCGAAGGGCGTGTACCTGCGCGTCACCCTCATCAACCCGCTCACCACCGACGCGGACCTGGACGCGATGATGGAGGCGCTCCGGACGGCGGCACGGCGGTGAGCACCGCCTCCCGGGAGGACCTCCCTGTGTGACTCAGCAGCCCCAGGTGCAGGAAGTGCCGCCGTTGGCCTGGTTGCAGCGGTCCGGAGTCTGCGGGAGGCCGTCACAGAAGCTCTGCGGCGTTCCAGGCTGCGCCACGCAGCACGAGCACGTCCACGTGCAGGACGTGCCCCCGTTGGCGCCGTTGCAGCGGCCCGGAGTCTGAGGAAGGCCGTCACAGAAGGACTGCTGCGTCCCCGGCAGGGCGATGCAGCACTCCGAGGCAAGGTCGCTCTCCCCGGACGCCAGCTCCGAGGGAGCAGCGGCACCTTCATCGACCACGCCGCAGCCACCAAGCACGGTGACGGCGAGCACGAGGACACCCCGGAACAACACACTCTTCAGCGGCTGGTTCATGGGCAGCACCTTTCCGTTTTTACATATTTAACATACAAATCGAGGATAATGCCACGGCTCGACATCAGCGAACGCGGAACGGACGCTGCCATGCGTCTCCGCGCCTGCATCGCGCTCATGCTCCTTCTCTCGGCCTGCGCCACGACGGGGCCGGGCCCGAGGGAGCCCGTGACCCGCAACCCGAGGCTCGAGAACCTCCAGAGAGCGGCGGCGTTGCCCTGGAGGGACCAGGGACGGTGTGTCGTCCAGGAGGCTTCGCATCCCTGGCCCGTGGTGGTTGAACGATGCTTTCACACGCTCGACACCCGGAAGGTTCGCTTCCACGACCCCGAGCGCCGCTGCACGGTGGCTTCCGCGGGCGCCGTGGCGGTGCCCGCGATGGTCGGCATCTGCCTCCTGTCGCAGCCGTACATCGTGGTGGGTGCGGTGGTCATCATCGGCGCCGTGGTGGTGGCGGTCGCCATCAAGGAGGAACTGGATGCGTATGAACTGAGGCGACACCATCCCGAGGAAGCGGGCCCCGTGACTGAAGCGGAGCCTGCCCCGCCCGTGCCCTTGGCGGAACGAAGGCCCAAGCCAGAGGGGTCCCCATCAGGGCAGGACTGGTTTCCTCCGGTTCCACCCGAGTCCCTCGAGAAAGAGCGCCGTCCTGAGTGCACCCCTCGGCCCGTGCCACACCTCGGCGGCGATGCCCTGCACAATCAATGTGCCGACACGGTTCCCCAGAACGACTTCCCCGGTACACGGATCTGCTCGTCAACGGGAAGCGCTTCGACGCACTTCAGCTTCGCGCGCGTGTGCTGTGGGAGGTCAAGACCGATAACTTCGACACGTACCCTCCCGACCTGCGAGACATCGTCATCAAGAAGCAGGTGAAGGAGTTACAGCGCGAGCGTGCTCTTGCCGCGGCCTGTGGATTCCGCTTTCAGGTAGGCGTGCGAAGCGCCGCGCATAAAGCCGCGCTGGAGCGAGAGGATCGCAGGCTCGACGTCGCCGTCATGGACTGGTGCTGAAAATGCCGACTCCGCAAGATGACATAGGACTCATCGTCTACGCGCCGGAGCTCGTGGGCAACGATGGCCGCTCATTGGCGGTTGTTCATGGAATGGAGCGTGCGTTCCCCGGTCTGCGGCTGGGGTGGACGACTTCCGAAGAGGGGCAGCGCACCCTCCTGGCGAATCGCGATGCATGGCTCGCCCAACAGACGTTCGACGGGGAGTTTCCGCTCCTCCACAACGGGAACATGAGTGACTACGTTTCGGTGAGCGGGTGGGCAGGCTCGGCGACCAGTTCCTCGGGTGGGCAGGCCCAACTCGAGGTGCATGCCAGGCTGTCCCTGACCGCTGACGCCATCGCGGCGGCAGCAGATGTGCTGGAGGCAATCGCGGAGGCCGCGCACGCGTTCTGGGGGCACGCGACACCATTCAACGCGAGCGTGGAGATCTCACGGCAGACAGTCGATCCTCTGCAGAAGCCGGGGGTCCCGCCACGAGGCCTGCCGGCGCTGAAGTTCCCAGAGCACATCCGCTCGCCAGAGATTCCGCAGTACCTGGGGTGGTTGAACTACTGGTCGGCCGCCTCCTCACGGGCCCTCAGGTTCCCGGACCCGTCCCGCGACGCGGACCTGCTCTCACGGGCGCGGCATACCGCGTCGGACGGGTGGATTGTCCGGCTCACGGATGCGCCGCTCGACCTCGACAACCCCGCGCACCTGGACGCGCTCCTGCGGGCCTACGAGCGCTTCCCGGAGATAGGCGGGCGCTCATCCACTTGAGCCCCGCGCTCCGAGTGGTGGCCCCGCAGTGCGCTCACGGCACCAGCAGCGCCCCGTCCAGCAAGGTGGCCTCACCCTCCGAGGCCCCCATACCACCCCAGAGGAACATCGCCTGTCCCGTCCACACCGCCGTGTGCCCCGCCCGCGCCGCGGGAGCGCCCCGGGCGCTCAGCGCCGTCCACTGGTTACGCGCCGGGTCATACGCCGCGCCGTCCGCGCAAGCACCCGACGTCCCATTCGCACACGCGCTCGAGGCGCCTCCCCACACGAGCACCTCCTGCCCCGTCCACACCATCGAGTGCCCGGTGCGCGGCGTCGGCGCCCCCGCCTTCGGCAGCGGCGTCCAGGTCTCCCGCTTCGAGTCATACCGAGCCCCGTCCTCGCAGTAACGCGGCGCTCCCGGCCCGTCGCTCCCGCAACCCAGGCCGCCCCAAACCACCAGCTCCGTCCCCGTCCACACCGCCGTATGCGCCCAGCGCGCCCGCGGCGCCCCCTCGGCCCGGAGAGGCCGCCACGTATCCGTCTCCGGCGAATACGCCGCGCCATCTCCCAGGGCCGTGTCCACCTGCGCCCCACCCGTGCCCCCCCAGACGAGCAGCTCCTCTCCCGTCCACACCGCCGAGTGGTAACGACGCGCCGAGGGAGCCCCCACCGCGGACATCCCCGTCCACACGCCTGTCTCCACGTCGTACCGCGCGCCGTCTCCCAGGACGCGCGGCTGCTGGGGCTCCTCTCCGCCCCACACCAGCATCCACCGCCCCGTCCACGCCGCCACGTGCCAGCCCCGGGCGGACGGCGCGCCCTCACGCGGCAGGGCCTTCCACGTGTCCGAGTCCGGCGCATAGGCCGCCCCGTCCGCGCACGGCAGGTTCGGCCGCTCGCCACAGCCCACGCCGCCCCAGACGAGCAGCTCGCGCCCCGTCCACACCCCCGTGTGCAGGTATCTCGCGGCCGGCGCACCGGCCCCGGACATCGCCGTCCACCGGCGAGCCTCCAGGTCGAACCGCGCGCCATCTCCGCAGGCGCCGTTGAGCGTGCAGTCTCCCAGCCCGCCCCAGACCAGCACTTCCCGGCCGCTGAAGGCCGCGGCCTGCTGGAGGCCCGCGCTCGGAGCAGCGCCCCCGGACAGGAGCTCCCAGGTGCCCCGCTCCCGCGTCCCGCCCGGCGCCTGGCCCGAGCAGCAGGCCAGCACGCCCACGAGCAGGGCCGATGACAGGCACGTCCGGAACGGCATCGCCACTTCACGCTCCAGACGTGCCATCACCGTCTCCGTGTCCTACTACCAGGGCCTCGGGCTGCCGCAGCTATACCCCGGGCCGTTGATGAACCGCGACACCGCGCGGCGGTTGGCATCCGCCGCCGCCGACTGACGCACGCTGTTGGGAATCCACCACTGGGGCTGGTCCGCCACGTCGCAGAGGAACTCCACCTGCACCTGATTGGGCGAGTGGAAGCGGTTGGCCGTGCCATCGTTCTCCCACATCGCGCCAAAGGCATACTCGCCGATGCCGTGGAAGTAGAAGTAGTCACAGCCGTTGATGGTGCAGGCGCCCTGCGGGCCGGGCCGGTGGCCGCCGACGCTGCCGTTGTTGAAGTTGTACTTGTCGAAGTACGCGTGCCACCCCTCGTGCATGTAGTCACCCGCGCGAGAGCCCGGGTTGGAGTTGGTGGCCGCCGGGTTGTAGAGCGGGCACGCCGTCTGGACGCGGTCCGTGTCCCACGGCCAGAACCGCGGGGTGAAGGTCCCGAAGACATCCGTCCGGTCGGTGATGCTGTGATACAGGCTGTCGTGGTAGCGGCTGCTCGCGGCCTCCGCCGTGGCCCGGTAGTCCACCGTGCCGTGGAACGACTGCCACCAGTCATCCTCCAGGCCGTAGTTCACCAGGTAGGACGCGTTCCAGTGCTTGGGGAACTCGAGCGACACGTTGCAGGCGTCATTCCAGCCACGCCCGCTCCAGTCACCCGAGCGAAGGCCGTAGGCGCGGTACTGCCAGAGGAAGTAGTCCTGCCAGCAGCCGTGGGTGTTCCAGAGGTCCCGGTCCGCCTGGCTCGCGCCCGTCTGGACACAGACGGCGCCGGCCTCGGCCCCGAGGCCGAGGACGAGGAGGGACGACATCAGGGTAATGCCTTGCTTGAGATTCATGGGCGTACTCACTCCGCTTCAGCGCGCAAAGGTCAGAACTCGGGCGGGTTCTCGTCGAAGATGTAGGGCTTCTCCTCGGGCGGCCGGGGCTCCTTGGGCTCGGGCTTCGGCGCCTTCAGCTCGGGGTGGGCCTCCAGGTAGAGCGCCAGCTTCTTGTTGAACGTCTCCGCGCCTTCGCCCGCGACGCGCCGGACGCGGTCCAGGAACAGACGCTCCTCCGGGCGCACGTAGGACGACAGCAGCTTGCGCGCCTCCAGCGAGTCGCCCTGGTTCCACAGGTAGGCGCTGATGGCCTCCGCGCGGACGATGACGGACGGGTGTTTGCCGGCCTGGTACAGCACCTCGCGGTCGAAGTCCGCGCTGCGCATGTACGCCAGCCCCGCCACGGCCTTCGCCTGGAGCATCGCCTGCAGGGCCTCTTCCTGGAGCTCGCCCTCGATGTAGGTGCCCTCCCTGGGCAGCGGCATCCGGACGAACTCGACGAGGAACTTCGCCCCGTCATAGGTGCGCATCTCCCCGAGCAGTCCCAGCGCCACCAGCCCCCGGCTGGTGTCCCCGTTGCGCTGCGCCTCGAGGGCCTCCTCCGTCAGCGCCTTGACGATTTCAGGGTTCTTCGCCGCCTCCCGCAGCACCTTGCGTCCCGCCTCCTGCTCCAGCGAGACGGACTCTCCCGCCCAGGTGACGAACGCCTTCGCGTTCTTCCGCGCCTCGTCCCCCTGCCCCGTCAGCGGAGGAGGCCGGTACAACGGCCGCTCGGCGATGACCTTGCTCGGAGGAATGCTCGAGCCCTCGATAGAGCCGGGCTCTTCCCCGGCGGCCAGCGCCACGGACACCGGCGCAATCCCCAGGACGACGACGGCCGCCCCCGCGCGCGTGATGACTCGCCACTTGCTGCTCTGCATGGACCTGTCTCCTCTCGGAAGCCCCCAGGGCACCTCGACCATCGAGTCCCCATTCCGAAGCTCGCCGGCGTCGCGGCGACCGCCCCGGTCCCCCTGCCCGATTACAAGTGCCGTACCACTCCGCGGGAGGAGCCCCGCGCGGGACGCGGCCACACGGCGTCCACGCGCTCGCTTCACTGGAGGAAAATGCCCCGGAGCGCATCCGCGCGAGCGCGGCGGAAGCCCTCGCGCGACACACCACGCGCCGCGCGGGTGTTGCCTCGGAAGCAACGACTCCCCCGGTCTTGTTGCCCGGCGGGCACGCGTTCAGCGGCCCTGCAGGCTTCGAGAAGTCCCAAGACGGCAGCTCGACGGTGAACTCGCTGCCCTTCCCCGGCTCGGACTGCAGCGACACCTTCCCGCCGAGCACGCCCAGCAGCTCCCGCACCAGCGTCAGCCCCAGGCCCACGCCCGGCTTGGACTTGTGCTCCAGCGGCTCCAGGTGCCAGGTGGGACACCCACGCCGCCAGCCCCTCCGCCGAGGCGGCCCGGCATTTCACGTAAAACCGGGCGAACCGTGCCACCACCATAGTCAGGGAGCCGGGGTGGGATGGCCGGTGTGGGTGGAAGAGGCGCTGGGTGCTGGACAGTCGCCCCGGGCGGGGAAATGGGATAGAGGCGCGAGCCGCCATGCTCGTGTCACTCGTCATCCCCGTCTACAACGAGATTCCCACCCTCGCGGAGCTGCTGCGCCGCTGCATCGCCGTCGACTTCCCGAAGGAGCTGGTGCTGATTGACGACTGCTCCAAGGACGGGAGCCGGGAGTTCCTGCGCCAGCTCGCGGAGCAGGGGGTGGGGCTGCTGGGCGGCACGCCTCGCAACCGCAACGAAATCCGGGTGCTGTTCCAGGAGCACAACCAGGGCAAGGGCGCGGCGCTGCGGCGGGGCTTCTCCGAGTCCACGGGGGACATCATCATCGTCCAGGACGCGGACCTGGAGTACGACCCGCGCGACATCCCCCGGGTCATCCAGCCCATCCTCGACGGAGAGGCGGACGTCGTCTTCGGCAGCCGCTTCACGGGGACGCCCCGGCGCGTGCTGTACTTCTGGCACACGGTGATGAACAAGACGCTCACCACGCTCTCCAACATGACGAGCGGGCTGAACCTCACGGACATGGAGACCTGCTACAAGGCCTTCCGCGCCGAGGTGCTCCGCTCCATGGACGTGGAGGAGGAGCGGTTCGGCTTCGAGCCGGAAATCACCGCCAAGGTGGCCCGCGGCAACTGGCGCGTGTTCGAGGTGCCCATCAGCTACCACGGGCGCACCTATGAAGAGGGCAAGAAGATTGGCTGGAAGGACGGCGTGCGCGCCCTCTACGTCATCTTCAAGTATGCGGTGAAGCGGTAGGCCCGCCTCCCCGCTCCAAGAGGCCCCTGGCCGCCGTCACCGCCTCGTGCGTGCCCGTCAGCGCCAGCACGTCCCCGGAGCGCAGCACCTCCTGGGCCGTGGGCACGGACACGCTCTCCTCTCCGCGCTGAATGGCCAGCACCGTCGCGCCCGTCAGCCCGCGGAGGTTCAACTGCGCCAGCGTCTGGCCCACCGCGGGGCTCGAGTCCTCCAGCCGCACCGGCACCGGCTCGCCCAGGCCTGGGAGCAGCTTCTGCACATCCTCCAGCGCGTGCTCCTCCGCCCCCGGCTCCCTCGAGTGTGACTGCGAGGCCAGCGCCGCCACGATGACCTGCGCCCCCGCGCGCACGTGCCCGTGCAGGTTCGTGGCCCCGCGCCAGAAGGCGATTCCGAGCGTCACCAGGAGCACCAGGATGATGAGCGGCCCCGCCGGCCCCCGGAGGAACGGCTGGGTAATCGCCACGACGGGAATGCCCACCAGCAGCACCGTCACCACCTGCAGCGTGACGGTCAGCAGCCGCCGGGGCGCCGCCGCCAGGTCCACCTTCCCGTCCGTGCGCGGCGGGAGCGCCGCCTCCGCCAGCACCGCTCCCAGCCGCCGCGCCAGGGTGACGACGCCCACCAGGAACGGCACCGAGAGGACGGCGAAGCCCGCGAGGATGAGGTGCTCCGCCAGTCCCTGGCCCAGCCCCGTCCGCGCGTCGATGAACCGCGCCACGGCCCGGGTCTCCAGCGACGTTCCAATCGCCAGCCCGGTGAGCAGCGCCGCGTCCAGCAGCAACAGCCGCACGAGCCGCCGCACCTCCGCGCCGCGCGTCTGGCTTCGGGGCGCCTCGCGCAGCCGCTCCAGCCAGGTGCCGTACAGCGTGGCGAACGTCTGCAGCGGCTTGGGCAGCTTCCGGTCCACGTACGCCGCCACCGGCCCGGACGCCTTGATGAGCATGGGCGTGGTGAGCGTCGAAATCGCGGAGACCGCCACGGCCACCGGGTAGAGGAAGTTCCCCGTCGCCTTCAGGGACAGCCCCAGGCCGGCGATGATGAAGGAGAACTCGCCAATCTGCGCCAGGCTCATCCCCGCCTGCACGGAGGTGCGCGTGCCGTTGCCCGTGAGGAACGCGCCCAGGGTGACGCCCAGAATCTTCCCGAGGAGCACCACGAGCGTGAGCACCGCGATGGCCGCCCAGTGCTCCGCGATGAGCGCCGGGTTGATGAGCATGCCCACCGACACGAAGAAGATGGCGGCGAACATGTCGCGCACCGGCTGCACCAGGTGCTCCACCACCTTCTCCTCGCCGGACTCCGCCACCAGCGAGCCCGCCAGGAAGGCCCCCAGCGCCACCGAGTAGCCGAACGCCTGCGCCAGCAGCGCCA
Source organism: Myxococcus sp. RHSTA-1-4 (assembly GCF_020037125.1). Taxonomy (GTDB): domain Bacteria; phylum Myxococcota; class Myxococcia; order Myxococcales; family Myxococcaceae; genus Myxococcus. The sequence goes on along the minus strand of NZ_JAIQDG010000065.1, from coordinate 6,252 downwards.
CCGCGAAGCAGATGCCCATGCTCGCCACCAGCGTCGTCTCCGGGCGGTTCAGCCGGACGACGGCGCGCATGGCCCGGGGAATGGTGAAGAGCCCCACCACCACCAGCCCCACCAGGAACGCCACCAGCCGGCCCGTCGTCAGCGACAGCTCCCCCAGGGACAGGCCCGCGCCCGAGGAGACGGCCGTCAGCGTCGCCATCAGCACCACGGCGATGAGGTCCTCGACGATGAGCACGCCCACCACCAGCTCGCGCAGCTTGCCCCGGATGCCCTGCTCGTCGAACGCCTTGGCGATGATGGTGGTGCTGGAGATGGCGATGATGGCTCCGGTGAAGATGCTCTCCAGCGAGGTCCACCCGAACGCCCGGCCCACCACGAAGCCCAGCCACACCATGATGGTGCACTGGATGACCGCGGTGACGCCGGCGGTGAAGCCCACCGAGAACAGCTTGCGCAGGCTGAACTCCAGCCCGAGCGAGAACATGAGCAGGATGACGCCCAGCTCCGACAGCGTGGTGACGACCTCCGGGTCGGCCACGAGGGGAATGGGCAGGTAGGGGCCCACGACGAGCCCGGCCAGGATGTAGCCGAGGACGACGGGCTGGCGCAGCCGCTGGAAGAGGACGGTCGTCACCGCGGCCACGCAGAGGACGATGGCGATGGCCTGGAGGACCTCGTGTGCTCCGTGCATCAAGACACCTCGGCGCCACCACCGGGGCGGCGCTCACGACAAAGGAGTGGAAGGCCCCGGGCCGCGCGCGAGGCCCCTGGAGACAGACTCGCGGGAACACCCGGGGAGAGACCATGGGTTCCCGGTCGGTACCGTCATGGAACGGTCCACCCCGGACACCCGGAAGGCGGAGGGCCCGTCCGGGCCGCCACGTGGACGGCCCCGCGAGAGCACTCGGAAGAAAGGAAGGAGGAAGGCACCACCCGCGACGGGGCGGCGCTCACGTCACCCGCGCGCGGGAGGTCCGCGCAGGGGCCGGGTGACGATGGGGGGCTGGTCCGCGAGGCCGCTCCGCGCGGACACCGGTGACACCGGATGGCGCACCCGGCGCTCGAGGGCCGTGGCCGAAGCCTCCCACCGCGCGCGGCTCCAGCGATGCACCGCGAAGCCGTCCGGCGAGAAGCCCCCACGCCCCCGCGCCGCGCACCAACCGGAACGCGCGGAGAGGAGGGACGGCGCGTGCCCGAGCGCCGCCCAGGTGTCGAAGCCCACGCCATGGAACCGCGCACAGGAAGGCTGGCGCATGGGGCGGCCGGTGAGGACCCGGGGCCCGGAGTCTCCGGGCCCCGCCTCCACACCTTGGACGGGCCACCCCGCCAGGAAGAACGACGGCTCCGGCTCCGCGAGGCGCCCACCCCAGAGGGCCAGCCCGAGTGCCAGGACGGCCCCCACCACGACGGGGAGCCACGACCCGGGCCCGCCGCGTCCGGGGCCGGGCATTCGCGATGTCGGGCCGAGGGAGCGCATCTCCATGTCCTGTATTACGCGCCCCTTCACCCTGTAAAGCACCTCCACCCCTACTGTAGGCCCATGTCTTCCTGCCCCCTGGGGCAGGGGCTTCTGTCCGCTGGTGGACACCCGGGGGCGGGCCATCCGGGGGCAGGCGGCCGGAAGCCCCCGTCAAGCCACTGCCCCCACCCCGGAGGGGTTCCTAGGTTCCTGGGGTGCTTTCACGATTCTTGCTCTACGGGTGTACCGGGTGGGTGTTGGAGGTGCTGTTCACGGGCGCCGGCTCGGCCCTGAGGCGGGACAGGAGCGCCACCGCGCGCACCTACCTGTGGATGCACCCCATCTACGGGGGCACGGCGCTGGCGCTGGAGGAGGTCTCCGACAGGCTCAAGCCCCTGCCCCGGCCGCTGCGGGCGCTGGCCTACACCGCCCTCATCTTCGCGGCGGAGTACGGCACGGGCTGGGTGCTGAAGCGGCTGCTCGGCCGCTGCCCGTGGGACTATTCGCCCCACCGTTGGAGCGTCCACGGATTCATCCGCCTGGACTACGCGCCCGCCTGGTACCTCACCGCGCTGCTGTTCGAGCCCGTCCGCGACGGCCTGCTCCACATCACCAGCGAGGCCCTCACCCATACGCCGGAGTACCGGCGGGCCGAGGAAGCCGGGGTGCTGCCGGAGGGGGCGCTCCCCGAGGGTGAAGCGGAGGAGGCGGGGGTGGTGGCCCGGCGCTTCGAGGTGGCCCAGGCCGAGGCCGCCACCCTGCACTGAGGGCCAGGGGCGGAGCACGTCCTCTGGCCGACTGCCCTCCAGGCGGATGTGGAAGCAGCTTCCGGCTTTTCTTCCTCCGTGCTGCGTCGCGTAGTACCTTCCGCGCGTCTTCCCCCTTGCTCTGGGGAAATTCCGCCGACTCCCCGAAAGTTTCCGCCCCCGTATGTTTGACTGGCTTCACACCCTCTTTTCGCGTGACCTGGCCATCGACCTCGGCACGGCGAACACGCTCATCTACATCCGCGGCCAGGGCATCGTGTCCAACGAGCCCTCCGTGGTGGCCGTGCAACAGGACGCGCGCGGGGGCAAGAAGGTCCTCGCGGTGGGCAAGGAGGCCAAGGAGATGCTCGGGCGTACCCCGGGCAACATCGTGGCCATCCGCCCGATGAAGGACGGCGTCATCGCGGACTTCGAAATCACCGCGGCGATGCTGCGCTACTTCATCCAGAGCGCCCACAACCGCAAGACGCTCGTCAACCCGCGCATCATCATCGGCATCCCCTCCGGCATCACCGAGGTGGAGCGCCGCGCGGTGCGCGAGGCGGCGGCCAACGCGGGCGCCCGCGAGGTCTACCTCATCGAGCAGCCCATGGCCGCGGCCATTGGCGCGGGCCTGCCGGTGACGGAGCCCAGCGGCAACATGATTGTGGACATCGGCGGTGGCACGTCCGACGTCGCGGTCATCAGCCTGGCCGGCATCGTGTTCGCCAAGAGCGTCCGCATCGGCGGCGACAAGCTGGACGAGGCCATCATCCAGTACGTCAAGCGCAAGTACAACCTGCTCATCGGCGAGCGCACCGCGGAGCTCATCAAGATGGGCATCGGCACCGCGTACCCGACGGACGAGGTCATGACCATGGAAATCAAGGGTCGCGACCTGGTGGCCGGCGTGCCGCGCACGCTGACGGTGTCCAGCGACGAGGTGCGCGACGCGCTCGCGGAGCCCGTCAACGGCATCGTCGAGGCGGTGAAGCTGACGCTGGAGCGCACCCCGCCGGAGCTCGCCGGCGACATCGCCGACCGCGGCATCGTGCTCGCCGGTGGTGGCGCGCTGCTGAAGAACCTGGACACGCTGCTGCGCGAGGAGACGGGCCTGCCCGTGTTCCTCGCGGAGGACCCGCTGTCCGCGGTGGTGATTGGCGCGGGCAAGGCGCTGGAGTCGCTCGACATCCTCCGCCAGGTCTGCCAGCCGGGCTGAGCCCTCCTCCGGGCCTTCCCGTCCCACGGCGCCGTGCTCCCTGTGTGGAGCCGGCGCCGTTCGCTTTTCCGCGTCCGGACGGTGGGCGTTTGACAGCCGCGCGGGCGCTGGACTGTGTTGGGCCGTATGAGCCCATCCTCCCTTCGCCACAGGCTGTCAGGACTCGCCGCCGCCACGCTCCTGGTGGCCACGCCCGCCTTCGCCGACTGGTCGGCGGATGCCACCACGAAAATCACGCCCGCGTCCGGACAGAAGGCGCCCCCGGAGGTGACGGGGAAGGTCTACGGACGCAAGGGACTGCTGCGCATGGACACGCATACGACCGGCCAGCCCGGGGCGGTGCAGATGTCCATCATCTTCGACTTCGAGAAGCGCACCGGTACCACGCTGATGCACGCGCAGAAGATTGCGTCGGAGCGGAACCTGGATGACCTGCCCGTGAAGCTTCCCGGCTCGTGCACGGGGAAGATGCAGGACTTCGACGCCTGCTTCCTGGAGCAGGGCTACAAGAAGACGGGCACGGAGAAGGTCAACGGCCATCCCACCACCGTGTACGAGGGCACGCCCCCGGGCATGGACGGCAAGCCGATGCGCCAGAAGGTGTGGCGGCCCACGGACCTGAGCGACGTGCCCTACGTGCGCGCGCAGACGTTCGGCGCCGGTGGGCAGGTGACGGAAATCAACCTCAACAACGTGCAGCAGGGGCCACAGCCGGACTCGCGCTTCACCGTGCCCGCGGACTACCGGAAGATGGCGGCGCCCCCTGCCGGCGCCGTGCCCGGCGGCTTCACCGCCGAGGACTTCCAGGGCAAGTCACCCGAGCAGATTCAGGAGATGATCCGCCAGCGCATGGGCCAGGGCGCGCCGAAGGGTGGCGGGAAGAAGCCCTGAGGCACGCGCGGGTCAGGGCCGGGCCAGTACGCCGCTCAGGCTCGAACCACCGAGACGCGGCGGCCCGAAGGGGCCAGGGCAAGCACGGCCCGGGTGCGCTCGGCGATGGGAGGCTGCCCGGTGCGCCTGTCGAAAATGACCAGCCAGCCCGTGTCCAGCCCCAGTCCCGCCAGGTAGCCGTCGAGCTGCGCCAACCCCTCGTCCAATGGGTCCTTCTCTCCATCGCGCCACACCTTCAGCTCCATGGCGAGGGTGTCCGGTCCGTGGCGCAGACAGAGGTCCATGCGGCCCGTGCCAATGGCGTACTCGCGCTCCAGCGTGCCGCCGCCATTGGCCACCCGGAACGCCTCCATCAGGCGCTCCATGTCCAGGCGTCCATCCGCGCCAAGCCAGGGTGTGGACGTCTGAGGAGGCAGCGAGGCCACCGTCGTGTTCGCCAGCACGCGGGGGATGACTTCCCGGTAGAGCGGATTGGCGACCTCCAGTCCCCCACTCTTCGCCGCGCGAACCAGGCCCAGGTCCTGGACGAAGCGCAGGTCGTCCTCGGGAACCTCGCCCAGCGAGAGCCCCGCGAGCATGGGCTCGAGGATGCGGCGCACGCGATACTCGCGCAGGCGCTCGGCGGGACTGTCCAGGTGCGTGTCCTGACGCTTGAGGAGAATCTCCTTGGCCGCGTCCACGTGGCCGGCGGTGAGGGGCCGGGCGCGGTCGGGTACCAACTGCTCCACCATCTGCCGCGCCAGCGCATTGACGAGCCAGGGATGTCCCTGGCTCCAGTAGAAGGCGCGGTCCACCGCCTCGGGCAGGAAGTGCTGGCCCGTGTCATCCGTGTGCTGCTGGTAGAGTTCGGCAACCTCGTCGCGGGTGAAGTTGCGCAGGGTGAGTGATTCGACCTTGATGTTGAAGGGACTGGCGGTCCCCAGGCGTGCCTCCTCGCCGGAGGTCACCTTGTAGTCACGCACGTCGCGCAGCCCGATGAGCGCCAGCGACGCAGGGAAGTTGGATGGGCGGTTGCGGTAACCGCTGCGGAGCTGGCGCAACACCGAGACCAGCACCTCCTCCCGGAGTGCGTCGACTTCATCGAGAAAAACGACCAGGGGCCTGGGAGAAGCCTGAGCCCATGCGGCCAGCGCGGAACCGATGCGACGCCCTGGCGGCGCCTCGGGAAAAGAAGGGGGACGCAGCCCCTACCTCCATGGAGACGAGGGCGGCCACGAAGTGGCCTTCGGAGGTCAACTCCCGAGCGAGCGACAGCAGCGCGGTCGTCTTTCCCACCTGCCTGGGGGCGTGGACGACGAAATAGCCCTGCTGGTCGATGAGACGCCGCACCTCCGGCAGGCGCCGCAGGGCCGGGAGCATGTAATGGTGGTCCGGCCGGCACGGACCCGCCGTGTTGAACCAACGAGGCATGGACAGAAGGTACTACCACGGCGTGCCAAAGCGCAGCCCCCATGCGTCACAGGCAAAGTCCGCAGTCGAGCAGGCAGTCCCGATAGTCGAGCCCCACGCCACAAGACTCGGTGTACTGGCACTGGCCGTCCCCGCAGAGGAAGACGTCCTCCGCCCGGAGCCTCGTGGTGATGGCGCGGTAGCGGGTGCCCTTGACGGTGCACTGTGTGCGGTACGGCCGCAGGAGTGACAGGTCGCAGTAGGCGTCGCAGCTCTCGAGCGGAATGATGGGCGGACAGTTCTCCTCGACCTTCTGGAGCGGCCCCGGAGAGAGCGCGCAGCCACGCGGGGAGCTCTGACGCCCGCGCAGCAGGCCCTGGTCGCTGGCCACGTAGACGCCCTCGCCGGTGAAGAGGTTTCCGAAGAAGCAGGCCTCCCGGGCCGAGTAGCTCGCGAGCTCCGACTGGCTATCACTACTGCGTCAGGGCCCCGAGGGGTGAACGGGGAGACCGAGCAGGCTGCGTGAGGTGCGTCGGTGGTTGGGGCGG
>NZ_JAIQDG010000064.1 GCF_020037125.1 Myxococcus sp. RHSTA-1-4 | reverse complement strand
GGCGAGCGGCGCGAACCCATCACGCCGCCGGCTCGAACTCGGGCCTCGAGCCCTCATCCAGGGTGCTCGTCAACAGGTATCGCCCGAGAAGACTCCGGACTGAATCCGGAACAGGTCGTGCTCGGGGGAGAGCGCGTGTCCCAGGTCGCAGTGTCCTTTCAGGTCGGGGTTCGGTGCCGACAGGAGCCGCTTGTTGACGAGGCTCCACTTGGGGGACGGGTCCGCCGTGACGAGCCAGAGCTGGGATTTCCCTCCCGTCTTGAGGATGCAGTAGCCGCAGATGACGATGATGTGCAGCGGGCGGTCGAACCCGCCCGAGGGTATGCCAAGGCCCGTGTAGATGACGATGGGGTTGTTGGCGCGCAGGCACTTGAGGATGTGAGCGAACCGCTCGCGGACGGCGGCCTCGTCCCCCGCAATTTTGTCCGCATCGCCCCGCAGAGATGTGGGCAGCAGGCGGCCCTCGTTCGCCGAGTCACTTTGAGCGTTCAGATACCTCAGGACACCACCGATGCCCTTGGGCCGGTCAGCCTCCGGGGTGAGCAACTGGCTGAGCGGCAAGGGAATCTCACCGTCCGGCGGCTTGGACAGCTCGAAGTCCAGGTGACTGGAGGTGACCTCGTAGTTCCCCTTGGGATAGGTATTCCAGCCCCGGCCCAACCCGGGGGCATCCGCGAAGTGTTCGAAGAAGGCCCGGTCCCCCGTCGGGTATCTCAGGTCGAGCACGTTCTTCGGGTCGCCCGCCCGCCAGTGGGTGAATTAACGCTCGCGCGGGTCGCCGCCCTTGATGAGCTGGAAGTAGTTGTAGACCATGGACGCGGAGGTGCGTCCGCACCAGTCCGGACCTTGGTCTTTATGCACCTTCTGGCCGAGCAGCGGCACCTTTAGGACGTGCCACTCCTGGGCCTGCTTCTTGATTTCCTCGGGGAAATCATAGGAGTCCACGGGAAAGACACGCATCAGCGTGTCGCCGGTCTTCTCAATGATGGTGCCATCCACCGCCAAGCCGGCGGCGTCATGGTCCAGTTTGAATTGACGCTTGAGCGGCATCAGGTCCTACCGGTGGCGTTACTGTGGGCTGCAATATTCTCTGACCTCGATTCCCCGTGCGGCTCCCGCGGCATAGGGGCTCCCCTCGGAGCCAGGACCGCTCTCATTCCAAATCCCCACGCCGGGGGTTTCGGTGGGCCACGTGAGTGTCCAGGTGTATTCGTCGCCCCTGTAGCCCCGGTGCCGGAAGGTGTACGTCGAGCCACTGCGGGTGATGTCCGCGATGCGGCCGGACTGGGACTCCCCGAATTCGTCGTCACTCTCCATCCCTGTATCGCCCCTCTCCACGGCGGCCCTCCGGTGCAGGTCGAAGCGGAAGACTTGCGTGAACACCAGGCCACAGGTGGACCGGATGAAGCGCTCTCCCTGTTCCTCGCTCAGCAGGTGCCAGCGAGGGGGCAGGGCACGCAGCAGCCGGAAGGCTTCGGGACGGAGGATGGGCATGCCCGGGTACTCGCCATAGTGGAGGGTGTACTTCTCCGTGCCCCCTTGCGGAGGGCGCGCGCCCTGGCTCAGCGCGAGCTTCAGCGCCTCCGACACTGCCGAACTGCTGCGCGACTCGATGGTGACCTGGAAGTGGTCCTGATCGTCCTCGAGCTTGTACCGCCCCTTCATCGACAGGTAGTTGCCCGTATACACGACGAGGGCGCCATCGCGGTACATGGCGCTGACGAAGTCATTGCGGCGAAGCTGGAAGCGGTGCCAGTCATACTCAATCTTCTCCAGTTCCCGCAGGAGGCACTCCTCACCCGTCTCCTTCCGGTTCTGGTCCTCCAGCACCTCTCGCTTCACCACGAAGGACTCGTGGAGGCCGCCCTTATCCGTGTCCTTCAGCAGTTGCTCGAAGTTGACGTCGAAGAAGAGGTCCGCGAGCAGCTTCAGGGCCTGCTCGTTCTTGGAGTCGAGCGTCGCCGCGCGCATGGCGGCGTCCAGGCGCGTCTTCGCCGGCTGGGTGGTGTCCCGGGTCTGGGCCAGGAGCGCCTCGGCCGTGGGCTTCTGCGCACCGACGAGGGACTTGAGGGTGAAGCCCTCCACGTCACCGCACTTGAGGCGCACCCACTGCCTGGGCGCGTCCTTCACGTGCTGGCACTCGGTGGCGATGGCGACCTTGCCCACCACCTTCGCGTTGGTGGCGGGCTTGTCGCGCAGGTTCACCTCGGAGCCCTGGATGAAGAGCGCTCCGGTGGAGGGGGCCTGCTGGGCCCATGTGGGCGTGGAGCCCAGCACCAGCAGACAGGCGGACCAGAGGGTGAGCCGGCGGGTCATCTGCTTCATCGTCCGTTCCTTCGAGGCACATGGGCCGGAGCGCTTCACTCGGGCCTCTCCGGCAGCTTCACCACTTCCTCGACATCCTTCCAGCGGCGGTCGGGGTACTTCAGTCGCAGCTGGTTGCCCTGGAAGGTGACCTCCGCGCCCTGGGAGAGCTCCGTCGCGTCGCCTGCGGGCCGCCGGATGACCATCCACTCGCGCTCGTCGAACATGCCGACGATGCGGATGGGCATCGACCCCCGGGTGGAGAGCGCGACACGCTCGCCGCGGACATCCACTCCCAGGGGCAGCCAGAAGGTGCTGGAGACGCGTCCACCCTTCACGTCCACGAAGGTGGAGTAGCCGCACGGATTGCCGCAGCCGCACCGTGCCACATACAGGCCGGGCTTCAGCTCCTCCGCCTCGTGCCACGTGCAGGTCGCCAGCTCGCGGCGCACCTCCTCCGGCAGCGCGCGCTCCGCGTCCGACCAGTCCTGCTCCGGAATCTCACCCGCTGTCTTGGAAGGCACCGAGTCGCCGGATGCATAATCACCCGCCCTCGCCACCGGAATGTAGGGGTCGCCCCTTCCTTCCTGGGCGCCGAGGGCCAGGTAGCCCTTGGACTCGGAATCCGGTCGCCAGTAGAGCCGGTTGCCATCACCCAGGTGGTAGGTGTTCCGCTTCTTCGTCACCTGCGGGAGCGGCTCGAAGCGGCCATCCCGCTCCGACCACGAGAGCCAGGCCATCCGAAGCCCCGGCTCCTTGAGGATGAACCAGCGGTCCCGGTTTCCGGGCACCCCCTCGTGCACCACGTCTCCGTTCTCCCCGGAGACGAGTGCCGCCCAGGCATCCGGTAACGAGTCCACCAGGGCGAACGACTCCGGGGCCAGGGGCTCGAAGCGGATGCCCCAGAGGATGTCGCTGTCCTTCGGGGAGGGCACCACGGCCCGCCGTCCGAGCGCGGTGCCCACGGCATCCGAGACCCTGGACAGGGTCCGGGAGACGAGGTCCATCTTCAGCGCCGCACCCGGCCCCGGGACGAGCCTGCCGTGGAACACGACCAACTCGTTGCCTGACTCCGTATCCTCTTCATGGTCGGAGCGGGCGTGGAAGACGAGCAGGAGCACCGCCGTGCCGCGCACCTCGGCCCGGGTCCACGCGCTGTCGTAGCGTCCGCCGATGCGCCGGGCGATGCAGTCCTTCGCGGGGACTCCCCCGCAGTCTCCGAAGTCCAGCGGTGCCGCCTTGCTCTCGTGCTCTTTCAGCTCCGCTTCCAGGGCCAGGAACTCGGCGTCGAGCCACGCGCGCTCCAGGGCGTCCTGGGCGGCCGTGTCCCAGGGCTGCTTCGCCGGCTCCCGCCGGGTGGCCTCGAGCCGCCCCGTCGGGTCCTCAGGTGCGGGACGGGCGACAGCGGAGGTCTGCTTCGCCCCGCCGCAGCCCGTGCCGCCGCGAGAGCAAGCTGCAATCAAAAGCAAAGCCGACAAAACGGCGAGGCTTCCTCGTTTTGCAATCACCCGCGTCTACCCCCTCCGGCCCCCTCCTACCGGAAATCCTCTCCCGGTGTCATGGGTGCGGAGTGACTGCCTCGCGAATTGCCTCGCGCGACATGGACAGTTGTCAGACCCGCGTGCGACTGTCTGTCTCCAGTTCAAGCGACCATGCACCTACGTCATCGATTGCAAGACGGCCTGCGAGAGTATGTCATTCTCGAATTGCAGGATTTGCTTCCCGAAGACCATGAGCTGGTGAGCGTGGGGCGGGGGTGGACGCTCGAGCACCGCCTGTTGCAGCTCGCGCGGGAGGACTCGAACCTGCGCGTGCTGCGAGACGTGGTCTACGCGCATGGCCACCTCACCGCGCGGCCCTTCACGTCGCTGAGCCGGGAGGAGGTCTCCCGGCAGGCCGCGGCGCTGTTCTCCTTCGGCCTCCTCCGGCTGGCCCGGGCGCCGCTGCCTTCGCGCACCGTGGCGCCCCACTTCGCCCAGGTGCCCGAGGTGGCCCCGCCCGTCGTGGACACGGAGCCGCTGTGGCTGCGCCTGCAGGTCGTCGATGACGTCACGGACGTGCCCATCTCCGGCATCCAGCTGCGCATCCAGCTCGGGGACGCGTCCGAGCAGCAGGCCACCACCGACTCGGAGGGCCGCATCGACCTGAAGGACGTGCCCGAGGGCGCCGCCAACGTGCTCTCCGTGCTGGACGGCGCCACCCTGGACAACACCCTGGCGCTGGTGAGGACGGGAGGCCCCTGGTCCCAGCAGAAGCCGGCGAAGGCGGGCAGCAAGGGCAGGCAGTCCTCGTCGCAGCGAGTCCTCGCGCGCATCGCCGAGCACCAGGTCACCGACGGCGAGACGCTGGAGAGTGTCGCTGAGATGTATGGGCTTACCGTGGAGGCGCTCGCGAAGTTCAACTGGGGGACCACGGACCCGGCTGAAATCCAGCGCTACCTCCTCCTGGAGGTGGGCTGCTCGCGCAAGGACACGCAGGGCCGGTATGTCTTCTCCAGCGACGACGTGCCCGGCATCCTCCGCATCCCCCGGCCCGTGGCGGTGCCTCGGATGGCCGTGGAGCAGAGCCACATCCTCCGCGTGAAGAGGGTCCCCGAGCCGCGTCCCTACCTGTTCTCCCTGTAGGGCGACCGGCAGGTCGTCCCGCAGTGGAGGGGCCCGCCCTACCGCCAGGCCGCCAGGCCGCACTTGTGGCCAATCGCGTGTCGAAGACCGGACAGGTATAGGGGTGCGGTCTACCCCACACGCCGAGGAGCCCTGGGTCATGGAAACGCCTTCCCTGGAACTGGAGGTGTCGCCCGAGGTGCACGCGGGGCAGGCCGTGTACACGCGGTGGACACTGCGCCTGCTCTATGACGTGGGCGTGCTGGGCTACTCCAACCGCTTCGTCTGGAAGTGCCCCACCCCGACGCAGCTCGAGTGGTACAACGCGAACGTCTCCGCCAACCACCTCGACGTGGGCGTGGGCACCGGCTACTACGTCGCGCGCTGCCGCTACCCCGCGCCCTCGCCGCGCCTGGCATTGATGGACCTCAATGCCAACAGCCTGGAGCGCGCCGCCAGCCGCGCCGCGCGCTACTCGCCGGAGACGTACCGGCGCAACGTGCTAGACCCCATCGGCTTCGACGCGCCCCGCTTCGACTCCATTGGCCTGAACTACCTGCTGCACTGCCTGCCCGGCTCCATGGACGAGAAGGCCGTCGTCTTCGACCACCTCCGCTCCCTGCTCAATCCGGGCGGCTGCCTCTTCGGCTCCACCCTCCTCCAGGGGGACGTGCCCCGGAGCGCGCAGGCGCGCCTCCTGATGAGGCTCTACAACCGCAAGGGCATCTTCTCGAACCAGGAGGACACGCTGGAGTCGCTGGAGCGCGCCCTCCACACGCGCTTCAAGGAGTCTCAAATCTCCCTGCACGGCTGCGTGGCCCTGTTCCGGGCACGCGCCTGAGCAGGTGGCGCGCCATCAGACTCCGGCCGCCGCCACCTCGGCCCAGAGGCTGTCTCCCTCCAGCACCGTGCCGAGGGGGGCCCGCCGCTCGGCGACTCGCAGCAGGACGGCGGCGAGCTGCTCCAGGCGGATGGGGTGCAGCCCTCGCAGCGGCGGCAGGCGGGTGAGGACGCGGAGGAGGGGAATCGGCTGGTGGTATTCGCCCTCGAAGGCGGGTGGGCGCAGCACCGTGTAGGGGAGGCCGCTCTCGCGTACCAGCCGCTCCGCCTCCGCCTTGGCCTTGAGGTACGCGCCCACCGGACGCCCCGCGCCCACGGAGCTGAGCAGCACGAAGTGGTCCACGCCCGCGCGCTTCGCCGCCTCCACGAGCTGCCGCGTGGTGCCGATGTCGCTCGTCTCGTACGTGTCGCCCGAGGCGAAGCGCTTGCGCATGGTGCCGATGAGCTGCAGCACCGTGCTGTGTCCGCGCAGGGTCTCCACCAGCGTCTCACCGTCCGACAGCTCCACCACCGCCTTGCGAGGCCACTCCCGCGCCAGCTCGCTGCTCGCGCTCTTCGGCCGCACGTGCGCCGTGACTTCCACCCCGCGCGCGAGCGCCTGGCGCATCACGGTGCGGCCGGTGGCGCCGGTGGCTCCGGCGACGAAGAGGCGGCGGGGCGGCGTTTCCATGGCGGGCTCCGGTGGGATGACTGGGGCTGCCGCTTCTTCAGCACACCGGAGGAGCCCTGCCCAGCACGAGGCCGGCACCCCGGGGGCACGCCACCCCGTGGGACGGGGACTCTGTCCGCCCGTGAGCACCCCGCGGCGTCACATTGTCCGATTGAGGCCCGGGCCTCCCGCCGCTACCCTGCCGCGGCTTGGAAAATTCCGAACCCCTCGTATTCCAGCAGAGCTTCGAAGGCCTCATTCGCGCCCTGGGAGACCGCCTGGATGACCGCTGTGCCGGGCGGCTGAAGCAGGTCGGCGTGGACACCCGGGGCTCGCTCGCTCCGGCCTACCCGCTGGACGTGTGGGTGGGGGCGCTCCGGGTGGCGGCGGACACGCTGGCGCCGGAGGTGCCGCTGGAGGAGGGCGCCGCCGTGGTGGGGCGCCGCTTCGTGCAGGGCTTCAGCTCCACGCTCATCGGCAATGCGCTGCTGACGGGCGTGCGCCTGCTGGGGCCGGAGCGGATGCTGGCCCGGATGACGCGCAACCTGCGCACCGGCACCAACTACCTGGAGGCGAGCATGGAGCGGCTCGGGCCCACCCGGTATTCGCTCACCTGTCGGCCGGTGGTGGTGGCGGGCTTCTACGTGGGTGTCTTCCTGGCCGGCCTGGAGGCCAGCGGCGCCCGGCAGCCCTCCGTCCAGATTGTCCGCCGGGAGGGCGAGGAGGCGGTGTACGACATCGCCTGGAGCTGACCACGGGGTTACAGGCCGTGGTAGTCACTGGCGCCGCATGTCCACGTCCCCGCACTCGTCGCCCTCGTCCGCCGGTTTCTCGGACACCCAGGTCCAGCTTTCCGCCACGCTCCGCGCCCTGGCCGCGCGGCTGCCCGAGACGCTCACGGTGCGTGAGCTGATGCAGGCGTGTGGCGAGCAGGGCCTGCTGCTCTTCTGCTGCATCCTCACCTTCCCCTTCCTCCTGCCGGTGTCGATTCCGGGCGTGTCCACGGTGTTCGGCGCCCTCATCGTCCTCATCGGCATCGGGGTGACGCTCAACCGGATGCCGTGGGTGCCGCGCAAGCTGCTGGACAAGCCGCTCACGCGCGAGGGCCTCGCCCCCGCGCTGGACAAGGGCGCCGCCGTCTTCACGAAGTACGTGGACCGCCTCAGCAAGCCGCGCCTGCTGGCCCTCACCCACGGTGCCAGCACCAACCGCTTCAACGGCTTCATGCTCTTCACGGCCGGCGTGCTGCTCATGGCCCCGTTCGGCCTGATTCCGTTCAGCAACACGCTGCCCGCGCTCGCGGCCCTCTTCTTCGCCATCGGCATCCTCCAGCGCGACGGCTACTGCATCCTCCTGGGCCACGGCATGACGCTGGGCACCATCATCTACTTCAGCGCCCTCATCTACGGCGCCGTCCAGGGCGGCCGCGGGCTGGCCAGCCTCTTCGGAGGCTGAGCCTCCGCCTGGTCCCCCAGGGGGCCGGCGCCGGCTCCCGCCCCCGGGTGAGACAGATTCTGTCTCAATTGTTTTCCGGGGCCCCGTGAGCCGCGTGGATTCAGCCCACGCGGAATTCCGAGTTGTCGGTATCATGCGGGGTGGGCGGCCCCCCATGCGTCAACTCCCTGTCGACACCCAGCTCCGGCCGGAGGACCCGGCTCGTCGTCCCGTGGACGGCGAGGTGGTGGGAGGCCGCTACCGCCTCCTCGACTCCCTGGGGCGTGGCGGCGCCGGCACGGTGTGGCGGGCGCAGGACCTGCTCTCCGGCCCCGTCGCGCTGAAGCGGCTGCACTGGACGCTGGAGGACCTGGCGCGGACGCCGCCGAGTGGTACGACGACTCCGTCCTTCGCCGCGCGCCATGAGCTGGCGCTGTCGCTGGCGCACGAGTTCCAGACGCTGGCGTCGGTGCGCCACCCGCACGTCATCAGCGTGCTCGACTACGGCTTCGACGCCGAGCGCCGGCCGTACCTGGCCATGGACCTGCTGGAAGACGCGCGGCACCTGGTGCTGGCCGGCGCCGGCCAGCCGCTGTCCACGCAGGTGGACCTGCTGCTGCAGACGCTGAAGGCGCTCGCGTACCTGCACCGCCGCGGCATCATCCACCGCGACCTGAAGCCCGCCAACGTGCTGGTGGCGCACGGGCAGGTGAAGGTGCTGGACTTCGGGCTGGCGGTGGGGCGCGAGCACGTGCACCGCGCGCAGCCCGCGGGGACACCGGGCTACCTCGCGCCGGAGCTGTTCGAGGACCAGCCGCCCTCGGAGGTGACGGACCTCTTCAGCGTGGGCGCCATGGCGTGCCAGATGATGTTCGGGCGCCTGCCGCACGCCGGGCAGGTGGAGGTGCCGGCCGGCTTCCCACCCGCGCTCAAGAGCGTGCTGGAGCGGCTGGTGTCTCCGGAAGCGAGGCGGCGGCCGCGAAGCGCGGACGAGGTGATTGCCGCGCTGTGCGCCGCCACCCGGCGGCCCGTGCCGGCCGACTCCGAGGCCACGCGAGAGAGCTTCCTCCAGGCCGCGCGCTACGTGGGCCGCGCCCGGGAGCAGGAGCGGCTCGCCGGAGTGCTGGAGACGGCGCTCATGGGCCACGGCGCCGGGTGGCTGGTGGGCGGTGAGAGTGGCGTGGGCAAGTCGCGGCTGCTGGAGGAGCTGCGGGCCATGGCACTGGTGCGCGGCGCGGTGGTGCTGCGCGGCCAGGCGGTGGCCACCGGCGGCAGTCCGTACCAGGAATGGCGCCCGGTGCTGCGCTGGCTGTCCGTCCTCACGACGCTGGAGGAGCGCGAGGCCAGCGTCCTCAAGCCGCTGGTGCCGGACCTCGAGGCGCTGCTGGGCCACCCCGTGCCGGACCCGGCCGAGCTGGGCGCGGAGATGGCGCAGGCGCGGCTGATGCAGGTGGTGGAGGACGTCTTCGCCCGGCTGCCCCAGCCCACCGTGGTCATCCTGGAGGACCTGCACTGGGCGCGCAGCGAGTCGCTGCTCCTGCTCTCCCGGCTCGTCACGCGCGCGTCCGGGCAGCGGCTGCTCCTCCTGGGCAGCTTCCGCGACGACGAGGCCCCCGGCCTCCCATCCCAGCTTCCGGGGCTGGAGGTGCTGCGGCTGCCCCGGCTGGACGCGGGGGAGATTGCCGTCCTCAGCCAGTCGATGCTGGGCGCGCCCGGGGCCCGGCCGCACCTGGTGGCGCTGCTGCGCCGCGAGACGGAGGGCAACCCCTTCTTCCTCGTGGAGGTGGTGCGGGCGCTGGCGGAAGAGGCAGGAGGGTTGGACCGGCTGGGGAACATGGTGCTGCCGGAGCGCGTGTTCACGGGCGGCGTGCGCCGGCTGGTGCATCGGCGCCTGGAGAAGGTGCCCGAGCGCTCGCGGGAGTTGCTGCGCATGGCCGCCATCGCCGGCCGTCACGTGGACGTGGCGCTGCTGCGGCACGCGGCGCCCGGCGTGGACGTGGAGCGCTGGCTGTCGGACTGCGCGGCGGCGGCGGTGCTGGACGTGGCGGACGGCCGCTGGCGCTTCGCGCACGACAAGCTGCGCGAGGGCGTGCTGGAGGAGCTGCCCGCCGCCGAGCGGCCCGCGCTGCACCGCCGCGTGGCGGAGGCGCTGGTGGCGGTGCACGGCGAGGGCTCGGAGTGGACGGCGGCGCTCTGCTACCACTGGGGCGCGGCGGGGGACGGGGCGCGCGAGGCGGAGTATGCGCGGCGCGCGGGCGAGGAGGCGCTGCGGGTGGGCGCGTGCCGCGAGGCGGTGCCCTTCCTGACGCGCGCGTTGGAGCAGGTGTCCGCGCGCGGCGGCAACGCCCAGGCCCTGGGCCACCTGGAGGCGCTGCTGGCGGAGTCATTCTTCCAGCTCGGGGAGCTGCAGACGTTCCGCGCTCACGCCGAGCAGGCGCTGCGGTACTTCGGCTGGCCGGTGCCGACCAGCCGCGTGGGCTGGGCGCTGGGCACGCTGGGGCAGATGGTGCTGCGGCTGGCGCAGAGCGCCCGGCCGGATGCGTATGACGAGGAGACGGAGGAGCGGCGGCGGGTGCGGCGGGTGGCGGGCCGGCTGTTGATGCGGCTGACGGACGCGTTCATCTACGCGCAGGAGGCGCTGCCGGTGCTCTGGTCCGGCCTGCGCACGCTGAACCTGTGCGAGCCGGCGGGCGCGTCCTCGGAGCTGGCGCGGGGCTACACCAACATGGCGGTGGTGGCGGGCACGGTGCCGGTGAGGCCGGTGGCGGAGGCGTGGGTGGGGCGCGCCCGGGACGTGGCCGAGCGCGTGGGCAACCCCGCGGACCTGGCCTACGTGCTGTGCCGCAACGCCGTGTACGGCGCGTACGTGGCGCGGTGGGCGGACGTGGAGGCGGCGCTGGGGCGCGCGATTGGCATCGTCGACTCGGTGGGAGACTTGCGGCTGGCGGAGGAGTGCCGCGCGCTGTTGACGGTGGTGTACCTCTACCAGGGACGGTTCTCGGAGGGGCTGCCGCTGATGGCGTGGCTGGAGGGCTCGGCGCGCCGGCGCGACGCGCTCCAGACGCAGCACTGGGCGCTGCACTACCAGGCGCACATCCACGTGCGGCTGGGCGAGCCTGGGAAGGCGCGCGCCGCGCTGGAGCAGACGCTGGCCTGGACGGAGGCGCAGGGCGGCCTCACGGACCGCATCATCGTGGAGGGCACGCTGGCACTGCTGCGGCTGCGCGAGGGCAACACCCAGGGGGCCCGCGAGGCGGCGGAGAAGGCGCTGGCGAAGCTGTCGGCCGGCAAGCCGGTGGCGCACTTCGTCTACTTCGGCGTCATGTCGGTGGCGGAGGTGCTGCTGACGCTGTGGGAGCGCGACGGCGGCGTGGACGCGTCGCTGGCGGACAGCGCGAGGGCGGCGCGCAAGGCGGTGGATGCGTTCGCGAAGGTGTTCCCCTTCGGCCAGCCGGCGGCGCTGCTGTGGCGTGGGAATGAGGCCTGGGGGGCGGGTGATGCGCCGCGCGCCTGGGAGATGTGGCGGCGGTGCATCACCGTGGCGGGGAAGAAGGGCACGGCCTACGAGGAGGCCCGGGCGCGGCTGGAGCTGGCGCGTCACCTGCCCGTGGATGACCCGGCTCGGCGCACGCAGGCGGAGCGGGCGGTGGAGTTGTTCACGCGATTGGGCACCCGGGACGAGCTGGCCTGGGCACGTGCCGAGGTGGTGCGGAGCGCATGAGTGGTGTGGCGGTGGGTGATGTGGAGCGGCTGGCGTGCCCGGCCTGTGGTGGGACGCTGGTGTTTCACGGGCAGGAGGAGGGAGGGCGGCTCCTCGACGGGTGGCTGCGCTGTGGCGGCTGTGGCGAGGCGTGGGCGGTGGAGCGGGGCCTGGCGCGGCTGTATCGCGAGGACGCGGTGCGGGGCACGGACCGGTTGATGCGCGTCATCTACGACGGGCTGCCCGCGCTGCATGACCCGCTGACGGCGGTGCTGACGCCGATGCTCCAGTCCGTGACGGAGTCGCGGATGCGGGACGGGTACATGCGCCGGCTGGAGCTGGGGGCGCTGCGCCCGCGCGAGGATGGGCAGCCGGTGCGGGTGCTGGAGGTGGGCGTGGGCTCCGGGGCGAACCTTCCGCTCATCCGGAGGGAGGTGCCGCATGGGCTGGACGTGGAGGTGTGGGGCGTGGACCTGAGCGAGGGCATGCTCAAGCACTGCCGGCGGCGGGTGCGGCAGGGAGGGTATGAGTCCGTGCGGCTGATGATGGCGGACGCGCATGCGCTGCCATTTCCGGAGGGGATGTTCGACCGGGTGCTGCACGTGGGAGGGATTGGCGGGTACAGGGACCCGGCGAAGGCGCTGGCGGAGATGGCGCGCGTGGCGCGGCCCGGGACGCCGCTGGTCGTGGTGGACGAGCAGATGGACCCGGCCTTCCGGCCCTCGTTGCTTCAGCGCGCGGCATTCCGGGCGATTACGTTCTACTCGAAGGACCCGCACTGCCCCCGCGAGCTGCTGCCCATTGGCGCCGTGTCTGTGATTGAGGAGCAGGTGGCGCCGTTCTATTACTGCCTGTCGTTCCGGATGCCGGAGCCGCGCGGCGCCTGAGTACCGCCGACGCGGGCGGTTGCCTGCCCCTCCATGCGCTTTCATCGCAACTTCCGGGTCGCCTGTGTGGCTCGGATGCGTCATCTCCAGAGGGGACCCGGCGGGTGTCGGGCCCGAAGGAGGAACGGGACATCATGGCTTCCGGAGCGACGAGACACCGAACGACGCCGCTGATGGCTTCCGGGCAGGTGACGTCATGACCGCGGCCGCTCGCCGCCGGAAGCCGCTCGGGTCCGGAGTCGCGGAGCGCGTGGCGGCGCTCGACTGGGAGCGCATCGCGGTGGACCTGGACACCCACGGCTGCGCCACCGTGAGCGGGATGCTCTCCCCGGCGGAGTGCATGGCGCTCGCGGAGCTGTATGCGTCGGACACCGCGTTCCGCGGCCGGGTCGTCATGGCACGGCACGGCTTCGGCAAGGGTGAATACAAATACTTCGCCCACCCGCTCCCCGACACGGTGTCCCTTCTGCGGACGGAGCTGTACCCGCGACTGGCGCCCATCGCGAACCGCTGGAACGAGACCCTGGGCATCGACGTGCGCTTTCCGGACACGCAGGCCGCCTTCCTCGAGCGCTGCCACCAGGCCGGGCAGACGCGGCCGACGCCCCTGCTCCTGCGATACGGCGAGGGCGACTACAACTGCCTCCACCAGGACCTCTACGGCGAGCACGTCTTCCCGCTCCAGGCCGCCTTCCTCCTCTCCGCACCGGGGCAGGACTTCACCGGCGGCGAGTTCGTGCTCACCGAGCAGCGGCCCCGCATGCAGTCCCGCGTGGAGGTGGTGCCTCTGGGCCAGGGGGACGGCATCATCTTCCCGGTCCACCACCGGCCGGTGAAGGGCACCCGGGGCTCCTACCGCGTCAACCTGCGCCATGGCGTGAGCCGGCTGCGCTCCGGCCATCGCCACACGGTGGGCATCATCTTCCACGACGCACGCTGACGGCGCCGGGCCACTCCACGTCTCGCGGCTATCATGGGCCGCGAGGGTGGACGGGCGCTCAATGGACTATCAGGCGATTCTCGACGAGGTGATGGAGGCGGTCCGGCCCACGGTGGGGCAGGGCCGGGTGGCCAACTACATTCCCGCGCTCGCGGCGGTGGACCCGCGCCGCTTCGGCATGGCCCTGGCCACCGTGGACGGCGAGCTCTTTGGCGTCGGGGACTGGCGGATACCCTTCTCCGTCCAGAGCATCTCCAAGGTCTTCGCCCTCGCCCTGGCGCTCGCCAGGGACGGAGACGCCCTCTGGCGCCGCGTGGGCAAGGAGCCCTCGGGCAACCCCTTCAACTCCCTGGTGCAGCTCGAATACGAGCAGGGCATCCCCCGCAACCCGTTCATCAACGCGGGCGCGCTGGTCATCACCGACCGGCTCCTCTCCCTCACCGGTGATGCCCGGGGCGCGGTGCGGGACTTCCTCCGCGCGGAGAGCGGCAACCCCGCGCTGGACTTCGACCCCGTCGTCGCCTCCTCCGAGGCCGAGCACGGCCACCGCAACTCCGCCCTGGCCCACTTCATGGCGAGCTACGGCAACATCGAGAACCCCGTCCCCCGCGTGCTGGAGCACTACTTCTGGCAGTGCTCCCTGGCCGCGAGCTGCGCGGACCTCGCCCGCGCCTGTGGCTTCCTGGCCCGCCATGGCCAGCGCGCCGGCGGTGGACGGCTGCTCACGCGCAGCCAGGCCAAGCAGGTGAACGCGGTGATGCTCACCTGCGGCACGTATGACGCCGCGGGTGAGTTCGCCTACCGCGTGGGCCTGCCCGGCAAGAGCGGCGTGGGCGGCGGCATCATCGCCGTCATCCCCAACCGCTGCGGCCTGTGCGTGTGGAGCCCCGGGCTCGACGCGCGTGGGAACTCGGTGGCCGGCGTGGAGGCGCTGGACCGGTTCACCACGCTGACGGGCCTCTCGGTGTTCTGAGGCGCCCGGGGCCGCGGCGACTGCCGGCTCACACCACGCGGGGCGGCTGGGAATAGACGAAGTGCGGGACGACGTTGCCCCGGTGCCGGATGAAGAGCGGACCCCAGGCCGGGTTCTGGTCATGCATCTGCTTGAGCAGCCGAATCATCCGGTCGAAAATCCTGCGCACGTCCGCCTCCGCGGTCAGCGCGGCGACGACGCCCGCCGCCACCAGGTGCGCGGCGTAGATGCCCTTGGTGATGCTCGGTGTGAGGCTCCCCACGCCGGAGATGAGCAGGCGAACCATGTCCTGCATCTTCTTCTCGTCCTGGTCGCGCCAGTTCTGGATGTACCCCAGGGCGTGTCCCTCGAGCGCCGCCACCTTGTGGGACGTGAGGACGTCCGCGACCACGTCGGCGGACCTGCGCGCCTGCGCGGGGGTGACTCGCTGGTCCGCCAGCACGAGCTCGTCGGGCCTCACGTCCTTCTCCACCTCGGCGAAGATGGCGTTGGCCCATTGCCTGGCCTGGCTGAAGCGCAGGCGCGAGACGACACTCCCCGCCAGGAAGCCACGGAGGATGTCGGCCGGGTGGGGGTCCTCGCTGGGGCCCCCGTTGCGCAGGATGCCCTCGCCGCCAAAGGCGAGGTCCAGGCCCCGGAAGTAGCCAACGAGGCCGATGCCGGCGGCGGGCCCCATGTTGAGGATGCCGAGCACGTCGGAGGCCGTCTCGTCGATGCGGTCGGACCAGTACTCCGCCAGTGCACCGAACCCTTCCGCGTCGAGGCGCTGGAAGACCGCCTCGGCGAGCTCCTCCGGCAACCCGATGTCGGCATGGAGGATGTCGTGCCCTCCGACCTCGTGCCCCACCGCGGACCACGCCAGCAGGCCCGCCCTCGCCTGGGCGGGCGGAAGGTTGACGATGCCGGCCTCCAGGTTGAGCACCTCCGACGTCACGTCGACGGGCCACGTGTACGGCCCGAACTGGGGGGCTCCCCACTTCACCAGCGGAGGGATGATGCCTCGCTCGGGCGGCTTCACCCCCCGGCGGTCCTCCGCGCTGAGGAACCCGTCATACAGGTCGCTGACCACCTCCTCGAAGGCATCCGTCGCCACGAGCTGGTAGTTCTCACCGTTCTGCAGGATGGAGTGCGCCACATCCAGCAGGAGCCCCGCTTCGCCCTCGCGCTGCGGGTCTCGTATCAGCACCTCGGAGAACCCCTGGGGCCCCAGCCTGTCCAGGATGATGAGGAACGGCTGGAGGACGGCCTCGCGGTAGATGGGCGGGAGGGTGGGCCTCGCCGCCTCCAGGCGGCCGCGCAGTTGGTGATAGTCGATGGGGTCCGGCGGGCCCGGGTCGGTGTCCTGCGCGGCCACCACGATGTCCTGGATGCAGGCCGGCAGGTTCCGCAGGTCCACCTTGGCGGGGACGCCACTCTCCGGAATCGACGGCGCGATGCTGAGGGCGGCCGCCCCGGTGAGGGTCTCCGCCTCGCGAACCCTGACCGTCTTCCTCGCACTGCGGGGCATCGTGCCGCCGCCCCGCCTCACCTTGCGCACCGTCACCTGCTTCGCCATGTCCACCTCCGAGTCCGGGGGAACGTGCGACCCCGCCCCCCTCTGGCCTACTGGCTCGCGGGGCACTCGAAGTGCTTCCTGGCGCACGGGCCCGCCGCGCCTCAGGGGTTGAGCACCAGGTCCAGCAGCTTCAGCGTCATGCCTCCGCTGAAGTCGATGGTGGCGCCGTTGAACCAGGCGGCGTCCTCACCCGCGAGCACGGTGACGAAGCGCGCCACCTCCTCCACCGTGCACATGCGCCCCGCGGGGTTCATCCGCGCGTGCGCCTGCTCCAGCCGCGCCAGCGCCTCCGGCGAGTACACGTGCTTCAGCGCGGGAGTCATCACCGTGCCGAACTTGAGCAGGTTGACCCGGTGCCCCAGCGGTCCCAGCTCCACCGCCAGGTGGCGCACGTACATCTCCAGCGCCGCCTTGGACGCGCTGACGAGGGCCGTGTTGGGCAGGAGTGTCTCGTCCAGCGGGTTCTGGAGGCCGAGCAGCCGAGCCTCCGGCGCCAGCAGGTCCGCCTCCACCAGCGCCTGCGCCCAGTACACGAACGAGTGCGCCATGGTGTCGAAGGTGCGGCGGATGCGGCGCGCGTGCAGCCGGTCCTCGCCTCGCGACAGGAAGTGCCCCATCGAGGCCCCCGCAATCGAGTGCACGAACAGCTTCACGCTGCGGGGGCCCGCCAGCCGCCGCAGGGCCTCCGCGCCCGCCTCCGCCGACTCCGGCGTGGACGCGTCCGCCTGCCACAACTCCACGCGGCGTCCGGCGCCCCGCACGGCCTGTTCCATCCTCGCCGCGCTGTCCGCGTACCGCCCGCGGTGCACACCGAACACGTCCAGCCCGGGCCGCCGCGCCACTGCCTCCGCGATGGCCGCGCCCGTGCCCGACGACGCTCCCAGGATGAGCGCCCACTGCGGGCCGCTCGAGCTCCCTCCACCCGGTGTACCGCCCATTCCCTTCTACCTTCCGTGACTCACGCCTTGCCCGAGCGTGCCTTGTCCAGCAGGCCCTGCACCGCGCTCGCGACTTCATGGTGGGCCGCCAGCATCGCGGCCCTGTCTTCCGCGTCGAAGCCCGGCGCCAGGTGACGCGTCAGGGGCTCACCCACCCACTGCGTCATCTTCACCGGGAAGGGAAGGGAGAAGGGCCACACGCCCGTCGCGCCCACGCCCAGCCACACGGGCAGCCGCGCCGGCATCCGCACGTGCCGTCCCAGGGCATAGCCGTCATTGAGGCCCACGTACGCATCATCCATGCCACTGCCGCCCACGGGGACGATGGGCAGCCGGTAGCGCACCGCGAGGCGCAGGTAGCCCAGGCGCTCGCCCCAGTCCACGCGGTAGCGCTGGCGGAAGCTCCGGCATCCCTCCCGCGTGCCTCCGGGTTGCACCAGCACGTGCTCACCGCGCGCCACCGCCTCCGCCAGCCTGGGGGCGTCCCCGGTGACGAAGCCCAGCCCGTCCGCCACCGCGCGCATGCCCGGAAGCCGGTCGAACGCGCCATGCGCCACGCCGTGCGGCAGGTAGCCCAGGTGCTCGTACAGCGTCACCGTCAGCATGCACAGGTCCACGGCCAGGGGCCGTCCGTGGTAGCCGACGATGAGCTTCGCCCCGGGGCGCAGCAGCGGCTCCAGGTTCACCACCTCGTAGCGGTGGTAGCGGCGCAGCAGCCGGAAGGTGGCCAGCCACGCCGCCAGCGGCAGCCCTCCCGCGCGCCTCATCCCCCCACCCGGTACAGCACCGCGCCGTGGGCCACGCCCGCGCCCACGCCCACCATCAGAATCCTGTCCCCAGGCTTCACCGGCCGCGTGCGCAGCAGCCTGTCCAACCCGGTGCCCAGTGACGCCGAGCCCACGCTGCCCACCGTGTCCACCACGCGCACGCTCCGCTCCGGGGGCACGTCCATGGCGCCGAGGATGGCCCCCAGCATGCTCCCGTTGGGCTGGTGCGTGAGCACCCACTCCACGTCGCGCAGCGCCACCCCGGCCCCGTCCAGTACCGAGCGCGCCGCCCGCAGCAGCGCGTCCAGCGCCACGCGCGTCATCTCCCGGCTCGGGGTGAGGAAGCGCATCCGCTCCGGCTTCCCGGTGACATGCGGGTTCTCCAGCACCACGTCGGTGGGGAGGGTGCCGTCGTTGCCCAGGGCCACGCCCAGCACGCCCTCGGCGGGCCGCGCCGTGCCGAGCACCGCCGCCGCCGCCGCGTCTCCCAGCACCAGGTACGGGCGTGGGTCCTCCGGGGTGGTGGTGCGCGACAGCAATTCCACCGAGACGATGCCCACCGGCCCCAGGCCCGTCGCCACCGAGCGCGCCGCCAGGTCGAAGGCGCTCAGGAAGCCCATGCACGCGTTGCCCAGGTCCATGGCGTCACAGCTCCCCGCCAGGCCCAGCGCCGCCGCCACGCGGTTGGCCGTGGCCGGCGTGGTGACGTCGCCGCCCATGGAGGTGACACAGAGGATGCGGCGGAGCGCCTTCGCCTCCACCCCCGCCGCCTCCAGCGCGCCGCGCAGCGCCGCGGCCGCCACGTCCGAGGCCTTCGTGCCCGGCGGCGCGAAGTGGCGGGTGCGGATGCCCGTCTTGCGCTCCACCTCCGCGGCGTCGCGCCCCACTCGCGCGCACAGCTCGGCCGTCGTCACGGCGGGGCCGGGGAGGACGCTGGCGGTGCCCAGGATGCGGACGGGAATCATGCCGCCTTCCTTCCACCGCTCCGGGGCGTCCCCGAGCCCGCGCGCGTCTTCACCCGGCACCACAGCGCCTTCAGCTCCTCCAGCTTCGCCGCCAGCGCCCCATCCGAGGCCGCCCGGTCGAGGATGTCCCGCGCCCGGGTGAAGTCCATGGCCGTCAGCAGCGGCAGCTCCGCGGATTGGATGTCGTAGCTGACGTCCGCCAGCAGCGCCTCCGCGTCGCCGCTGCGGTGCAGCAGCAGCACGCCGCTGGTGACCAGGTCCAGCGCGCGTGACACCGGGTTGAGGCCCGCCAGGAACCGGCCCACCCCCGTCCTCGGGGCGTGCGCCGTGGCGCGGACCCCGAAGGGGAAGATGTTGCTGGAGAAGATGAGGTCCGCGCCCGTGTGCAGCAGCACGTTGGCCGGCACCATGCGGGTGAAGGCGCCGTCCACGTACCGCGCGGGCCCCACCACCGTGGGCGAGAACACCCCGGGCGCGGAGCCGCTGGCTCGCACGCCCAGCGCCACCGGCCCCTGCTCCAGCGCGACGCAGTCTCCGCTCGCCAGGTCCGTCGCCACCGGGAGGAAGCGGATGGACAGCTCCTCCAGCGAGGTGTGGCCCAAATCCCTCTCGACGAAGCGCTCCAGCGAGTACGACGTCACCATGGCGGCCGTGGCGGCGAAGGAGAGCTGGCGGCTCACCGCCCGCTCCTCCAGGCGCAGCAGTCCCTCCAGGCCGCTCCTGCCATCCAGCGCGGTGCCGCAGAAGTACGCGCCCACCAGCGAGCCCATGCTGGCGCTGCTGACGAAGTCGACGGGAATGCCCCGGCCCAGCAGCCAGCGCAGGATGTACACGTGATAGAAGCCCCACACGCCGCCGCCGCTGAGCGCCAGCCCCACGCGCCGGTGGGTGATGGCCCGGGCCCAGCGCGCCAGCGCGTCCAGCTCCGCGTCCGTCAGCTCCATCTCGTCCAGCGGGCGCTCGTCCAATGGCAGCCGTGCCAGCCGCTCCAGGCCCATGCGCAGCCAGCAGGCCGGCTGCACCCGCGTGTCCGCTGACGTCCCATCCTGGGGCTGGCCGCTCAGCGCCGCGCCGCGCGGTGGGCGCTCGGGGTCGATGACCACCGTGGGTAGCACGCGGTACCCGGTGGTGAGCGGCGGCCGAGCCGCGGAGGCGCCCGAGGCGCCGGAAACCAGCCGCACCGTCTTGCCCAGGAGGGCCGCGTCCACGGCGCAGCCGTCATCCAGGAAGACGTAGTGGACGCCGTGCTCCCGCGCGAGCCGGTGGAGCAGCTCCGCCCCCACCCGCACCGGCATGCCCGGAGCGGGTTCGGGCAGCGTGGCGCGGAAGACGCCGTCCGCCCCTCGTGACACCGTTTCATCCCGCGGGCCGGCGGCCTTGCGCAGCAGCAGCACCCGGTCCCCGAAGTCCTGGCTGATGGCCTTGGCCACCAACTCCATGAGCGTGGACAGCGGCGCGTCGCGCAAATCACTCTCGAAGGCGACCACCTCCGCGTTCGTGAGGAGCGCCTCCCGCCGGGGCGCCGCGAGCTCCACGTGGCCCAGGTCCTGCCGCAGGCCGGCCTGGACGTGCACCAGCTCCCAGACGCTGTCGCGGGGAAAGAAGAGGCCAGCCGACGCCGACACCGCCCGCGCGGTGACGGTGTATTTCCCTCCCACCAGGGCCTCCACGCCCAGCGGCGTGCCCGGCTTCAGTGTCAGCAGTGGCTCACCGGCCCGGCGCACGTCCAGCTCACCGTCCAGCAGCAGGAAGAAGCCTTCCGCGTCCTGGCCCTCCTCGCACAGCACCGTGTCCTTCTCCCAGGACACCTCCACGCCCCTGTCCAGCAACTGCAGGAGAATGGTGTTGCTGGTGTGGCGGAGCGCGGGCGCCCGCTTGAGCGCGTAGAGCCGCCGGCGCTGGATGTCGAGGCGCGTCGAGTTTGCCATTGAGGCTTCAAAGAATAACGAAACCTCATCAGTCCCGCACACGGGTCGCCAGGGCCCCCATGTCTCTTTTGGACAGGGCTCGCTTGTCTTTCATGTTTCACGCGGACTGCGGCCGGGGTGGGGAGTGCTTGCGAAAGCGTGAGCGCAAATTCTCCACCAGCACGTACAGCACGGGGATGAAGATGAGGTTGACGAAGGTGGACAGGAACATGCCCCCGAAGACGGTGGTGCCCAATGACTTGCGCGCGGAGGCGCCGGCGCCCGTGGCCAGCACCAGCGGCACCACGCCCATGAGGAAGGCGAAGGACGTCATGAGGATGGGGCGCAGGCGCGTCTGTGCGGCGTAGATGGCGGAGTCCACCACGCTCTGTCCCTCGCTCCGGAGTTGCTCGGCGAACTCGACGATGAGGATGGCGTTCTTGCTGGCCAGGCCCACCAGCATGACGAGTCCCACCTGGCAGAACACGTCATTCTGCAGGCCGCGCAGGTTCTGCAAGGCCAGCGCGCCCAGCATGGCCACGGGCACGCCGAGGAGGATGACGGCGGGCAGGGCGAAGCTCTCGTACTGCGCGGCCAGCACCAGGAACACGAAGATGACGCCCAGGCCGAAGATGAGCAGCACGCTGCCGCCCGCCTGCTTCTGCTCCTGGGACAGGCCGGTCCACTCGAAGGTGTAGCCCGCGGGCAGCGTCTGTCGCGCCACCTCCTCCATCGCGTCCAGCGCCTGCCCGGTGCTGGAGCCCGGCGCCGCCTGCCCGTTCAACCCCGCCGAGCGGTAGAGGTTGTAGTGCTGGATGTTCTGCGCGCTCGTCATCGGCCGCACCCGCACCAGCGACTCCAGCGGCACCATCTGCCCGGCCGCCGAGCGCACGTAGAGCGCGTTGATGTCCCGCGGCTCGTTGCGGAACGGGACGGCGGCCTGCACGTAGACGCGGTACACGCGGCTGGCGAAGGTGAAGTCATTGACGTACTGGCTGCCCAGGTAGACCTGCATGGTGGAGAAGACCGCGTCCAGCGGCACACCCAGCGCCAGCGCCTTCTCCCGGTCCACCTCGATGTCCAGCAGCGGCGTGTTGGCGGTGTAGGAGGAGAAGACGCCGCGCAGCCGCGGGTGCTGGCTGGCCCGCGCCACCAGGGTCTCCGTCGTCTGCGCCAGCTCCGCCAGGGAGCGGCCGCCCTGCTGGTCCTCCAGGACGAACTCGAAGCCACCCACGCTGCCCACACCGCGGATGGCCGGGGGCTCGAAGGGCAGCACGCGGGCTCCGCCAATGGCGAGCAGCGGGCCGCGCAGCCGCTCCACCAGCCCCGCCACGCTCTGCTCCCGCTCCTCGCGCTCCTCCCACGGGCGGAGGTTGACGAAGAGGGTGCCGTAGTTGGCGCCGGTGCCCAGCAGCGAGAAGCCGCCCACGGCGAAGATGTCCTCCACCTCCGGCTGCTTGCGCAGCACCTCCTCCGCCTGGAGGAGCACCTGCCGCGTGTAGTCCAGCGACGTGCCCTCCGGGCCCTGCACCGCGACGATGAGATAGCCCTGGTCCTCGCCGGGGATGAAGCCGGAGGGCGTCAGCCGGTAGGCGAGGATGGTGGCGGCGAGGCACACGACGAAGGCGATGGTTACCGGCCACTTCAGGGGGCCGGTGAGCCGGACGAGCAGGTCCCCGTAGGCGTCGCGGAGCCACTCCAGCCCCCGGTCGAACGCGCGGAACACCCGCCACTTCTGTCCCTCGTGGGACTTCAGGAGGAGGGCGCAGAGGGCGGGGGAGAGCGTGAGGGCCACCAGCGCGGAGAGGCTGATGGAGAAGGCGAGGGTGAGCGCGAACTGCCGGTAGATGATGCCCGTGGTGCCGGGGAAGAAGGACACCGGGACGAACACCGCGGACAGCACGAGGGCAATGGCCACCAGCGCGCCGGCCACCTGCCTCATGCCCCGGTGCGTGGCCTCGCGCGCGTCCACGTTGTCGTGCGCCATGGTGCGCTCGACGTTCTCGATGACGATGATGGCGTCGTCCACCACGAGGCCCGTGGCCAGGGTGAGGCCGAAGAGCGTCAGCGTGTTGATGGAGAAGCCGAACGCGCTGACGAAGAGGAAGGTGCCCACCAGCGACACCGGCAGCGTCGTGGCCACCACCAGCACGCTGCGCCAGCCGTGCAGGAAGACGAAGACGACCAGCACCACCAGGAAGATGGCCTCGCCCAGGGTGACGAGCACCTCTTCAATCGACGCCTCCACCGCCGCCGTGGTGTCGAAGGCGCGCTCGTAGGTCATGCCCGGCGGGAAGGTGGTCCGGAGCCGCTCCAGCTCGGCGACGACGCCGTCGCGCACCTCCAGCGCGTTGGAGCCCGGGAGCTGGAAGATGCCCAGGCCCACGGCGTCACGTCCGTTGAAGCGCAGCAGCTGCCCGTAGTTCTCCGCGCCCAGCTCCGCGCGGCCCACGTCCTTGAGGCGCACCAGCGCGCCGTCCTGCCCGCGCTGCACCACGATGTCGCCGAACTGCTCCGCGGTGCTGAGCTGCCCCTGCACGCGCAGGGTGAACTGGTACACCTGCCCGGGAGGCGCGGGCTGCTGGCCCACCTGACCCGCGCCCACCTGCACGTTCTGCGAGCGCAGCGCGTTCACCACGTCCGTCGCGGCGAGCCCCCGTCGCGCCAGCTCCGTGGGGTCCAGCCACAGGCGCATGGCGAAGCGCCGCTCGCCGAAGATGCGCACGTCGCCCACGCCCCTCACGCGCAGCAGCGCGTCCCGGATGTAGACGTCCGCGTAGTTGCTGAGGAAGCCCCGGTCATAGCGGTTCTCCGCGTCGTACAGGCCGAAGGCCATGAGGAGCTGCGTCTGCGCCTTGTTGACGGTGACGCCCAGGGCGTTGACCTCGGCGGGGAGCTGGGGCGTGGCGGTGGCGACGCGGTTCTGCACGTCCACCGCGGCGAGGTCCAGGTCGCGCTCCGGCTCGAAGGTGACGTTGACGCTGCTCTGCCCGGTGTTGCTGCTGGTGGAGGAGATGTAGCGCATCCCCTGGACGCCGTTGAGCTGGCGCTCCAGCACGGTGGTGACGGCGCTCTCCACCGTCTCCGCGGACGCGCCGATGTAGTTGGCCGACACCTGCACCACGGGCAGCGACAGGTCCGGGTATTGCTCGATGGGGAGCGAGGGGATGGAGATGACCCCCACCAGCGTGATGATGATGGACAGCACGCTGGCGAAGACGGGCCGGCGGATGAAGAAGTCGACGAACATGCCGTGCCCTCACTGCTGGGGAGTGGTGGAGCCACCCGGTCCGCTGCCTCCCACGCCCTGTGTCCCGGCGCCCTGCTTCACGGGCCTGGGCTGGATGGGCTGTCCTTCGCGCAGGAGCTGAATCCCGCTGACCACCACCCGCGTGCCGGCGTCGAGTCCGCCCGTCACCTCGTAGGCATTCCCGGAGACCTCGCCGAGATTCACGGGGACGCGCTGCGCCACCGTGCCACCGTCGGCCTGTCCCACCACGTAGACGAAGGACTGGCTGCTGATGCGCGTCACCGCGAAGGTGGGCACCTGGAGGGCTTCGCGCGTCTCGTACACCACGCGCGCGCGCACGAGCTGCCCGGCGCGCAGGCCCATCGTGTTCTCGAAGGCGGCCTTCACCTCCACGAGCTGGGTGGCGGCGGAGGGCGTGGGCGCCACGAAGAAGACGGGCGCGGACACCACGGGCTTCCCGTCCGGGTCCAGCACCTCCACGGGCGTGCGGCCCACCTGGATGGCGCGGGCGCGCTCCACCGGCACCTCCACGGACACCTCCAGCGCGCGGCTCTGGCTCAGCGTGGTGAGGGCCGTCTGCTGGGTGACGAAGTCGCCCACCTTCACCGGGTAGTCACCCACCACGCCCGCGTAGGGCGCGTTCACCTGGTAGAAGCCGAGCTGCACCTGCTGCGCCTGGATTTGCGCCTCGATGGCGCGCGCGGTGGCCTCGGCCTGCTCCGCCTGTGCCACCGCCTGGTCGTAGTCCTGGCGGCTCTGCAGTCCTTCCTTCAGGAGCTGCGCGCTGCGCTCCCGGGTGCGCTGGGCGTACTCGCGCTGGGCGAGGGCGGAGGCGCGCTGGGCCTGGGTGGCACGCAGGCTCGCGCGCTGCTGGCGGGGGTCCACCACGAGCAGCACCTCGCCCTGCTTCACCTGCTGGCCGGGCCGCACCGGAATCTCCTGCACGTAGCCGGCGACCTGGGGGTACACGGTGATGCTGCGGCGGGAGATGAGCGTGCCCAGGTACTCGCCGGTTTCACGCACCGGCCCGGGCTCCAGCGGTTGGACCTCGACGGGCATGGCCCGGCCCGCGCCTCCCTGTCCACCCTGGGGGCCGTCCTCTCCCGAGCCCCTGCACGCCGCCAGGGCCAGGATTGCGAGCCCCACGCTCCAGCTCCTCACCACTCGCATGCCGCCTCCGAGAGGAATGCCTGGACCCGTGCCTGCTCCAGCTCGAACTCGCGCACCACCAGCTCCAGCTCCGCCTGGCGCAGCGCCGCCGCCGTCTGGATGAGCTCCAGGCTGGTGCCGGTGCCCACCTCGAAGCTGCGCCGGGTGAGCCGGTCGTTCTCCTCGGCCAGGTCGCGCTCGCGCGAGGCGATGTCGCGAGTCGCCGCGGCGACCTCCACCGCGCGCCGTGCCTGGGCCACCTCCACGGTGACGTTGCGCTCGAGCGCCACCACGTCCTGCCGCGCCACCTCCACTTCGGCGCGCGTCCGCCGCAGCTGGCCCTCGCGCGCTCCGCCCTCCCAGAAGGGCAGCACGAGGGCGGCGCCCACGTTCCATACCGGCACCTCCGCGAAGCCCTCCTCCACCGTGAAGGCCACCGCGGTGCTGCTCAGCTCCAGCGTGGGCGCGTACTGCCTCTTCACCTCCGTCACCTGCCGCTCGGCCACGATGAGCCGCGAGCGCGCCGCCGCGAGGTCCGCCCGGCGGGTCAGGTCCTCCAGTTGCCGGCAGTCCCGCCGCGCGTGCTCGAGCAGCGTCTCCAGCTTCACGCCGCGCGCCAGGCCCACCGCGCCCGGGGTGCCCAGCGCCAGCCCGAGCGACTCGCGCGCCTGCCGCAGTTGCTCGTCATTCGTCACCACCAGGGTGCGCGCCCGCTCCGCGTCCTGCTGCACGCGCACCACGTCCAGCCGGGTGCCCGCGCCCAGTTCCAGGCGGCGCTGGGCCAGGGCCTGCCGCTCCAGCGCGGTGCGCAGGTTGACGCGGCTGACCTCGGACAGGCGCTCGCGGGCGGAGACCAGGACGAGCCCCTGCGCGAGCGCTCCGGTGAGCTGGCGCCGCGTCTCCGCCAGGGACAGCGCGGCGGTGCGCCGGGCCTCGCGCGCGGTGCCCAGCGCGGTGATGGCCGGGAGGTCGAGCAGGGGCAGCGATGCGCCCAGCGTGCCCAGGACGAGCGGCGAGGTGGGGCGCGGCCCGTCCTCCCCGCCGGTGCCCGTGCCTCCGCCAAGGCCTCCGCCGATGCCGCCCGTCCCGCCGCCGATGAACGTCGCCGAGTCGGGGTCGAGCACGTTGTACTGGGTGGTCACCGTGCCGGTGAGGCTGGGAAGCAGGGCGGCGAGGGCGATGCGCCACTGCCCCGCCGCGGACTCCACCCGGGCGAGCGCGGTGCGCAGGTCCGTGGAGCGCTGCTTCAGCAGGGCCAGGGCCTCGTCCCACGAGGACACCTGCACGGGCGCGGGAGGCACCGGCGCCAGCAGCGGGTCCGACACCTGGAACTGGACGGGCGCGGGCACCTCCGGGGGCGGAGTGGGAGCCCCGGCTGTTGGCTGCCGCACGGCGCCGGTGTCCGCCTGGGCAAGCAGCAGGCCGGGCAGGGGGCTGGAGCGCGAGAGCAGGACTGCGAGCAGCAGGGCATTCATGGGGACGTGCCCAGAGGTACGAGGCCCTCACGGCCGGGACCACGTTCCCAAGGGTTTCCCCGTGTCTGGTGGACAGACGCGGAGGCCGCGCTGCTCAGCAGTGGATGATGCGCCCCCGACTCCGGGGTGATGTCCACTGCAAGGGTGTTGCGAATGCCACAGCGGGAGTGGGGCCTTCATCCCGGCCCCGGGTTTCGCTTCAGCGTCCCCGAAGGAGCATGTTCAGCCGCTGCTTCGCGGCACGGCTCTGCGGGTCGAAGCGCAGCGCCTCTTCCAGGCGCTCCCTGCCGCGCTCCACCTGCCCCTGGACGACGTAGAGGTCGGCCAGCTTCACGAGGGCCTCGGCGTTGTAGGGCTGGAGGTCCAGCGCGCGCTCGAACTCGCGCGTGGCGGTGGCCAGGTCCTTCCGGCGCAGGGCGAGCTGGCCGAGCACGAGGTGTGGCTGCACCAGCCCGGACGTCTCCGGCCGGGAGGCGAGGGCCTGCGTGGCGGAGAGGCCGCGAGCATCCCCGAAGCCCGCGAGCGTCAGCGCGGCGGCCTGCCGCACCCACGTCGAGCCGTCCGCGAGCAACGGCACCAGGTCCTCCGTGGCCTCGCGAGCGCCCGCGAGGCCCAGGCCCTCGATGATGTCCGAGCGCAGCAGGCTGTTGGTGGTGCCCTTCAGCGCCGCGCGCAGGGCGGGCACGGCGTCGTGCTTGAAGCGGCGGGCCAGCAGCTTCGCCGCGGCGCCGCGCAGCGAAGGGGCCTCCTCGGTGTCCGCGAGTACGGCCTCCAGCGCGGGGCGGCTGGTGGCGGCTGTCTTGTCGTCGAAGGCCTCCGCGAGTCGCAGGCGGCGCTGCTGGCGCACGGTGGCCTGGGGCCACCACTTCAGGAGCGCCTGGGACATGGACTCGGGGGTGGCCTTGGCGTGACAGGTGTTGCAGGCGTTGGGAATGCCGTGGCGGGTGGTGTTGTCCGGGGCGGGCACGTCCAGCGCGTGGTCGGCGAGGGTGTCGAGCACGCCGGTGACGACGGGCGGCATGTGGCAGGACAGACAGTCCTGGGCGGCGCGCGCGGTGTGGTGGGTGTGGCGCTGTCCCTGGGCGAAGACGTCCGCGTGGCACTGCTGGCAGGTGGCGGAGTTGGTGGAGACGTGGGTGGTGGCCTTCTCCGGCTTCTGGACCTCGTTGGGGGCGTGCGGCTCGTGGGGCGCGGTGTGGCAGGTGAGGCAGGTGGCGCCGCCCTTGGTGTGGCAGCGGGACTGGAGGAGGGCCTGGTACTCGAAGCTGGAGGTGCTGGGGCGGCCGTCGGTGAAGTAGTCGCCGGAGCGCTCGTTGCCGACGAAGAGGACGATGGGCTGGTAGTGGTCGTCGTAGCGCTGGCCGGGGCGGAAGCGGTGGGCGGCGTCGAGGATGGGGAAGAGGGGCCGGCGCGGTCCGTGGCACTGGCCGCACACGGCGAAGCCGAGCTCTGGTGCCAGCTTCGAGGGCTGGACGATGTCCTTCGGGTCCTGCGAGTCGGCGTGGCGTCCGCCGGGGCCGTGGCAGCTCTCGCAGGCGACGCCGGAGTCGATGAAACGGGTGGTCCAGGTGTGGGCGGCGCGGTCGTAGCGCGCGTCGAGCCCGGTGACGTGGCAGTCCAGACAGGCGTGCTGGACGGTGCGGCGGAAGTTGGTCCAGAAGAAGGGGTGGTCCGGGGTGAGGAGGCCCTGCTTCTTCTCCGAGTAGTCCACCCACTCGCCCTTGCCGGTGACGTGGAAGTAGACGGGCAGCACCTGCCAGCGGCCGTCCGGGAGGATGGTGACGGGGTCCTGCATGCGCTTGCCGCCGACGACCCACTGCACGGGGAACTCCGCGAGCTCGCCGTCCGCGCCCCGGGTGCGCATGAGGTGCTGCTCGCCGTCGCGGCGCATCCACGCCTCGCTGGACTCGCCCTTGTAGTGGGCCTTGCGGAAGTCACCGACGACGAACTTCGGCGTGGCCGGGGAGAGCGCGCGGGAGTGCCAGTCCTTGCCCCACGCGGCGTGCTCGTCCTCGTGGCAGTCGCCGCAGACGGCGGAGCCGACGAAGGCGTTCGCGGGTGGGTGGGCGTCGTTGGCCCGTGGGGGGCTCGCCGGAGGGGGCGGGGCGGTGGGGGGCGTGGGAGCGGCGGGGGACGGTGGCGTCACGGGCTCCGGGGAGGAGCGGAGGGCGACGGTGACTCCCGCTGCCGTGCCGAGCAGGGCGAGGACCGCGAGGGCGAGCAGGGCAGGGCGAGAGGGGCGCATCGGAGTTGTAGGTGCCATGCTGCCCCGAGGGGCTGACGCGGGACAAGCAGGGTTCCCTGAAAGCCCGGAGTCGTCTCCCGCGTCTGGACCCCGTCCGCGCTTCAGGACGGTGGGTCTCTTTGTCTGGACGGGCCTCTCGGGCTCCGAGGCGGCGCTGCGAGGAGCGCGCATGCAACCGCCGCGTCTCGCGAGTGGTCAGCCTCTTGCACAAGGGCGGCTCTGTTCTTCCCAAGACTCTCGTGGCGGGCGCCTACAGCCCCTCGGAGTCCGAGTTCGACAAGGCGCTCTTCCATGTACCGACTGCTGGCCGTGACTCTCCCCTTGGTGGCGCTTGCCGCCGGATTCCTTCCGTCAAGCGCAGTCGCGGCATGTGTCGATGGCACCATCCAGACCACCAAGCTAGCGAACGGCTGTGTGCGCGCGAAGATTTGTAACCTCAATGTCTGGGAGGACATTGGATGCTCGGGAACAGTGGCATGCACAGGGTGCGGCGGCCGTTCGGGCATCCAGACCTGCTCGGCCGACTGCGAGACGGCAGGCTGTAACGTGGGCCCCGAGGTGTGTAACAACTGCGACGACAACGGTGATGGCTCCATCGACAACGGTTACAACAACTTCAACCACTACTCTCTGACCGAGTCGTGCAACCCGAACGCTTGCGGCCAGGGGGGGGACGCGGACCTGCACCGCTAGCGGATGGAGCGCGTGCACGGGCTGCGGAGGGGTGGCCACCTGTGTGGGGTGTGGCAACAAGTCGGGGACCCGCGCCTGTGCCTGGGACTGCTCCGCCGCACCACGGTGCGTCGTGGGCGCCGAGTCGTGCAACAACTGCGACGACGATGGCGATGGACTGGTGGACGAGAACCTGACGCGCTACGCATGCACCAGCGCCGCCGGTTGCGGCGGCGTTGAAACATGTGTTGGCGGGGAGTATCTCTGCAAGTTCCAGGCGGGCACACGCCGCACCTGCTCGGAGTTGGCCGTCTCCTGCCCCGGTTCGACGGCGGAGTGCAGCGCGGATGGAAGCTCTGGCCCCTGCCAGCCCTCCACGGCTCGTCCCGAGGACTGTAACTCCTGTGACGACAACCTTGATGGTGTCGTCGACAATGCTCCGGGTGGAGCGCTCGGCAGCCTCACGCGCCCCTGCACCAACTCCGTGGGCGAGTGCCCCGGGGTGGTCCAGGTATGCGAGGTCCAGTCAGCGAATGCCGGCAACTGGCTCGATAACCGTTGGGGCGCCTGCGTAGGTCCAGCGGAGACCTGCAACGGTGAAGACGACGACTGCGATGACGGCATCGATGAGGACGATATCTGCCTCGCGCAGAGCGCCCCCTCCTGTGCTCAGGCTCCTTGAGTGTGGCTACCGCGCCCTCACCTCGCCCATGACGGTGCCCGTCGTTGGGCAGGGGTTCCCGGGCGTTGCCGTTTTCCGGAGATGAAGAGACGGGCCTGGCGGAGCACGCCACGGTCCTCCTCGTACCACCCATCTCTGCGCGGCTCGCTCCCGAGCCGCCTCGACAATCTGCCCCGCGCGGCGCGTCGGTGACAGCGCACGGGGCGCATCCAAGAAAGGTTTGGAAGGAATCATGATGAAGCGACTGTTTGTTTTCACCGTGGTCGCGGCCGCTGTCCTCGGCGCCTGTGGCCCGGACAATGGCCACCCAGCGGCGCCGCAAGAGGAAGTGCCCGCGTCCCACCGTCAGCGGCAGCCCCTGGCGTTGCCGACGGCGGTCATCGTCGCGACGGACGTCGACTCCGCCGGGTATGTCGTGGGTAGTACGAGCAACTCCTCCGGGGTGGGGGCGGACGGTTCGGCGACCGTCACCATTCCCCTCTGGGTGCCCGAAGGTCGCGCTGGCCTGAAGCCAGATCTCATGCTGCGCTATAGCAGCAATGACGGCAGCGGGCTGCTTGGAGCGGGATGGAGTCTCTCCGGGACGTCGCGCATCACCCGCTGCAAGAAGAACCTGGCGCAGGATGGTGTGGCTGAGCCCGTCACCTTCACGGCGTCGGATGTCTTCTGCCTGGACGGGCAGCGTCTGGTTGCGGTGCGGGGGACCTACGGTGCGACCGATACCGAGTACCGCACCGAGGTGGACAGCTTCGCGAAGGTGGTCTCCCTGGAGACAGATGCGCAGGGACCCGCCCTCTTCCGCGTCTACCTCAAGGACGGGAAGGTGCTCACCTACGGTAAGTTCAATGGGTCCACCTTCTCGGGGGAACGAATTCACGTCGCGCCTCTGGGGGAATCTGCCTTCAGCACCACGCGCGACGGGAAAGCCAACCGCTATGCCTGGGCGCTGGCACGGGTGGAGGACCGCAGCGGCAACTACCTGTCGATGCACTACACCGTCGAGGACGACGCGGCCCACTCCGGCTACGAGCACCTGCTGACCCGCATCGAGTACACGGGGACCTCGGTGGGAGCCGGTACGTCCCCGAATCGCTCCGTCGTTCTCAACTATGAGGACCGCCCGGATCCGCGCACCCAGTTCGTTTCCGGCTTCAAGCTCCGGACTCGCAAGCGCCTCGTGGGCCTGGAGATGGTTGGGCCCAAGCCAGACGCGCCGGGCAGGCTGCGTAGCTATCGCTTCACCTACGCGCAGGGTTTCTCCGGTGGTAGCAAGCTGAAGACGGTCCAGGAATGCGACGCAGCCGACGTCTGCATGCGGCCCCTGACGCTTATCTACACCACGGATGACATCAGCCTGCAGGAGGTCGACACCGGCGCGAACGACCTGACGGACCTGGCCGGTTATGCCTCTGACCGTGAAATCTGGTTCCTGCAGCCCGCGGACGTGGACGGGGACGGGAGGGATGACCTGCTGTACCGGAAGGCGAGCGGGACGACCGACCCTGTCAATGGTTATCAACAGTTCAAGTGGGTGGTGCGCCATGCCCCCTCCTCGGGCGTTGGAGTGGGCGCGGCGATGGATACGTCGCTCCCACTGACCTGCTCGTCGCCCTGGCCGGGGGAGAACGGCCGTTGGATGGACCTCAACGGCGACGGCCGCACGGACGTCAGCATCGTGCAGAAGTTCAGCTGCGGCCCGTCGCCCTCGCGCCAGCTCAACAACTACCTGGGTACGAGCAGCGGCTTCCAGTTGGTGGACACGGGGGAGAGCGGTGACGCGCGCTTCGCGGACCTGGAGGGAGACGGGGCCATGGAGTTGCTGCAGGTGCTGCACGCCTACAACCCCACCCCGCAGCTGCTCTCCTACCGGGCCAACGTGGGCGGCACGCTCCAGCCCTTCAGCCGCATCAGCACCTCCAACTACAACGACAGCCTCGACTTCTCTCTGGACCTGCACGGCACCGGGCGGATGAGCCTGCTCTTCCCGGACAAGTACGCCCCGCCCGCAGGAGGCCTCACCACCAATGGTGAGCGCTACTGGGCGGCGGAGAAGCGCGGCGGGGTCTTTACCAAGCAGGAGACCACGCTGGTTCGCACGGACGTGAACCAGAAGGTGTACGTGTTCGCCGACGTCAATGGAGACGGCCTGCCGGATGCCCTCCGCACCCACGTGGATGGCAGTGACGTCATCGAGACGCTGGTCAACACGGGTAACGGCTTCGCGGAGCCGGTGGCGCAGACTCTTCCGCCAGAGGCCAAACTGGGCGCGTGGACCAGGGACAACGGCGTTCGCGTGCTGGACTTCGACCTGGACGGCCGTGAGGACCTTCTGCTGATGAGCGCGAGGCCCGGACTGGGAACGCCCCTGGTGCTGCTCTCCCGTGACAGCGGCTTCGTCACCTATGCGCCCCCCATGCCGGTGGGCCGCACCACGCCGGCGGGCTACGTGCTGTCACAGGTTCTGGACGTGGACGGGGATGGTTTGCCAGACATGGCCCAGGTGGTGAATGGCACGCTCCGCCTCTATAAGCGCATGGGCCCCATGCCGATGCTGCTGGCACGGGTGCATGACAGCCTGGGGGTTCAGACCGCGTTCCTCTACAAGCCGGTGTCTGATTCATCCGTGTACCAGGCCGGTACGGACTGCGGCCTGCCGCGGCAGTGCTTGCGCAAGGGCCGGTGGGTGGTGTCTGAGCACCAAATGGATGCGGGGGATGGGAACCCGATGCGCGTCAACCGTTTCTTCTACCGGGACGGAAGGGTGGACGTGGGGGGGCGGGGCTGGCTTGGCTTCGCGGCGGTGGTGACCACGGACTCGCAGACGGGAGCCGTTACCTTCACCGATTACGACCACCAGACAAAAGTGGGTACACTCTACCCCTATGCATTGAAGCCCGTTCGCGAGGCCTTCCGGGTGGTGGATAACAACTGGGCCCACGTGCGCGAACGCTCACTGACCTACCGCACCACGACGCGTCTGGGCGCTGACGGCGTGTCGCAGGTGATGACCATCCTTCCCTCCAGTGCCAAGGAGACGGAGCGTGTCTACGTCCAGCAGGCGCCCACCTCGTCGGGCTTCACGCGCACTACGGACACGACGTGGCAGTTCGAGGAGGCCTACGGCAACCTGCTGAGCAAGACGCAACGCACCGTTGGAGGGGACGAGGTGACGTGGAGCGCCACGTACTCCAACACCGAGTCCAACTGGCTGGTGGGCCTGCCGACGCAGGTGCGGGAAACGAGCACCGTGGGGGGCTCGTCCGTCACGCGGACCCGGCATCTGGAGTACGCGCCGGCTACCGGGCTGCTGCTGAGAGAAGTCCTCGAGCCTGGAGACCCGCGGCTCAAGGTGACCACGAGCTTCGTACGCGACGCGGACGGGCTGGTGTCCCAGGTGGTGCGCGAGGCCGTGGGGCTCCCGGCCCGCACCACGACGTTCGCGCATGACCCGCTGGACCGGACGTACCCGGCGTCGGTGACGAATGCCGTGGGCCACACGGTGCAGTACGCCTACCACCCGGGACTGGGCGTGCTGGCAGCCAGCGTCGACGAGAACGGCGTGCGGACGGAGTGGAAGTACGACGGATTGGGGCGGCTGAAGAACGAGGACGGTCCCACGCTGACCGACACCGCCGTGAGCTACTCGCGGGAGTCCATTCCCGGGCAGGCCTTCCAGGTGCACTCGAAGACGAATGGAGGGCAGGAGGCGTGGACGGGGTATGACCGCCTGGGGCGTGTCGTGACGAGCCGCAGCCTCGGTTTCGATACGAATTCCTATGTGGATGTCGCTCAGAGCTATGACGGGCTCGGCCGGCTGGCGCAGGTGCGCACACCGAACCCAAGGGGGGGCACGAATCCGGTAACCACGTCGTACCAGTACGACAAGCTGGGCCGCACGCTGAAGGTCACGAATCCCGATAGAACCTTTGCCACCAGCAGCTACGAAGGCAAACCGGAGGGCGTGTGGACGCGCACGGTGGACGAGAAGGGCAACGTCACCCGGTTGCTGGTGGATGTGAATGGTCGCACGGTGCGCAGCGAGGTCGAGAAGCAGCCTGGTGTCGTTCTGGTTACCACCTACGAGTATGGGCCCTTCGGAGTACTGCGAAAGAGCCGCGACAGCGTGGGTAACGAGGTGGTGCTGGAGTACGACATCTGGGGGCGCCGCACGCGCATCCTGGACCCGGACTCCGGCGAGGACCTGACGCGCTACAACGCGTTTGGCGACGTGGTGGAGGCTCGAGACGGCAATGGCGATACCACCGTGTACGAGCATGACGTGCACGGGCGCGTGGTGCGCCTCGTCGGCAAGGATGGCGAGTCCACCTTCGAATGGGACCAAGGGCCGCACGCCCTGGGGCGCATGACGGGAAGTACCCGCAAGGGGGACCCGAGCACCTCTTTGGACGACATCAGCGTGGCTCACACCTACGATGCCCTGGGAAGGCCGCTTTCGGAAACGTGGAGTGTGGAAGGCCGCGTGTATGACATTGCCCGGGACTACGACTCGCATGGGCGCCCGAAGCAGGTGACGTACCCTTCGGTGCTGGGGCAGCGGCTGGCAGTGGAGTACGGGTACTCGGCCTGGAGCGGGCAGCTGAACGTGGTCAAGGAGCCCGGTACCAGCGGCAGGGTGCACTGGACGGCGGACGCAGTGACGCTTACGGGGCAGCTTGCCCGCGAAACGTACGGCAATGGGGTGGTGACTCGCCGCCTCTATGACGCGCTGGGACGGTTGCGCTTCATCGACTCGAAGCTCGGTTCAACGGGAACCCCGGTCCAGGCGCTTGCTTTCGCGTATGAGTCCAATGGCAACCTTCGAAGTCGGCATGACCAGCTGGCGAAGACGTCCGAGTCCTTCTCCTATGACGGGCTGGACCGGCTGACTCGATGGACGGTGACGCAGAACTGCCGCACCTCTGTTCTGGACTACGGGTACGACGACCTGGGCAACCTGCTGTCGCGCACGGTGGTGCAGGGCACGGGCGTGGGCGGCACGTACACGTACGGCGCGGGCACCGCGGGCCCGCACGCGGTGACGGGCTCGGCCGAGGGGAGCTACGTCTACGACGCGGCTGGCAACCAGGTGGAGGCACCTGGTCGGCGGGTGCAGTACACGGGATTCCGGCTCCCAGCCTCTGTCACGGATGGCACCCTGACGGTGTCCTTCCGCTATGACGCGCACAATCGCCGGACAGTGAAGCGGAGCACGGACGGTTCGGTGACGACGTACGTCGGCGGGCTGTACGAGGAGCGCCGCGCGCCGGACGGCTCGGCAGTGCATGCCTTCCAGGTCATGGGGGCCGGACGGGCCGTGGCACAGGTGTTCTGGACGGTGCCATTCGGAGCATCGGCCTTCCAGGTGCAATGGCTGTACCTTCACGCGGACCACCAGGGCTCGGTGGAGACGCTGACGCGGTCGGATGGAGGCATTGAGTGTTGACGCGCACCCTGGTTGAGGGAGCGAGGCCCGAGTTCGAGCCGGCTGTGTGATGGGGTCGGGAGGACTGCCC
>NZ_JAIQDG010000063.1 GCF_020037125.1 Myxococcus sp. RHSTA-1-4 | reverse complement strand
AGGCTGGAGCCCGCCACCGGCGAGGACCTGGCGGGTCACGCGGAACGGAGGCTCCATTCCACGCATGGCGGCTCAGGACAGGTGACAAGGCGGGAGAGGTAAGGCTGATGAAGCGGTGCGGGCTGCGCGGGCCGCGCGGAACGGAGGCTCCATTCCACGCACGGCGGCCCGGGCAGGTGACAAGGCGGGAGAGGTAAGGCTGATGAAGCGGTGCGGGCTGC
Source organism: Myxococcus sp. RHSTA-1-4 (assembly GCF_020037125.1). Taxonomy (GTDB): domain Bacteria; phylum Myxococcota; class Myxococcia; order Myxococcales; family Myxococcaceae; genus Myxococcus. Next base: position 35,181 of record NZ_JAIQDG010000063.1, on the reverse strand, counting down.
GCGGGCCGCGCGGAACGGAGGCTCCATTCCACGCACGGCGGCCCGGGGGGCTGACATGGCGAGAAGTCGTGACATGGGCGACAGGGCCTGGAGCTTCGCGGGTGCTCGGTCTCCCGGCACTCCGAATATGTCCGGGTTACCGTTGCGGATACCGCGTGGCCGAGGCGGCTCCATGGCAGGACTCATCCGCGTCCTGCATGAGGCGACGGGTCTCATGCACCCGCGCCGCCAAGACATCGAAGAGACCCTCAACGACCTGCGCACCCGCGTTCCCGGCGGGCAGCTTGTCGACAAATGGGGCGGAGAGCCCGCCTGGCCCACGCCCGAGCAGAAGCGCCTGCGAGAGAAGTGGCTCGACAGCCTCGCCGAGGCGCTGGACGCGGCCCTCCAGCGCACGTCCTTCGAGCCCATCTAGATTCCCGAGGCCCGCAGCCCTCCGGACTGGGAGTTCATCCTCGCCCATGCGCTGAAGCGGCTGGGCGGGCCCGTCGCCACCTTCCCGAGCTTCTCCGAGACGGAGACGCGAGGTGAGGACACGTTCATCACGCTGGGCACGGGCTACGACCAGCTCGTCGTCTACCAGGAGCCACTGGAGCTGCACGGCCATGTCCACCTGTCGGGGACCGTCGTCGTCCTGGGAGACATCATCGTCCACGGCGCGCTGATGGATGGAGACCCGGCCGACTCGGGCCTCGTGGGCATCGCCGGCGGGTGACGAACTGCGTCGCCAGCACAAGCCCCCGCCGTCGGAGGAGTTGCTCGAGGATGAGTGGAAGGTGTGCCTGGAGGTCGGGAGGGGCCGGTCGAAGGTCCGTGCGCAGCCTCGCGAGGGATGAGCGCTATGCTCGATGCCCATGAGACTCGCGCTCGTGGCTTCGCTCGCCGTCCTGTTCAGCCTCGGCTGTGCCGCCCCCCGGACTGCCAGGGACGGCCACTGGTACTCGAGCTCCGCACAGGAGCAGGGAGACGCGCGAGTCGGCCAGTACATCTCGGGCCAGTGGTCGTTCAAGACGTCCTCGTACTGGATTGAGGGCCCCGACGGGCTCGTCTTGATCGACACGCAGTTCGTGCCGACGGCGCTGCGGAAGCTGATCACCTACGCGGAGCGGACCACGGGCAAGAAGGTCAAGCTGGCCATCGTCCTGCACCCGAACCCCGACCGCTTCAACGGCACGGCCTGGGTGAAGGACCTCGGGGTTCCGATTCTCACCTCCGAGCAGGTGCGAGAGCGCATTCCCGACGTCCACGACAGGTGGGCCCCCGCCTTCTTCAAGAAGTATTCGCAGGCCCTCTACCCGCGCGACCTGACGCTCCCCGACAGCTTCGGAAGTAACACCACGGAACTGAGCGCCGGTGGCGTCACGGTGAAGGCGCACGTGCTGGGCAGCGGGTGCAGCCCGGCCCATGTCGCCGTCGAGTGGGAAGGACACCTGTTCGTGGGTGACCTCGTCGCGAACGGCAGCCATGGCTGGTTCGAGAACGGACGCGCCGACGAGTGGCTCAAGCGCCTGGACGAGCTGCGTGCGTTGAATCCGAAGTGGATCCACCCGGGGCACGGCCCCACCGGAGGACCCGAGCTGCTCGACCAGCAGACGGAGTATCTCAACGCCGTGGTCGAAGCGGTCGCGGCGGAGCATCCCCGGGGGCCGTACACACCCGAAGCGTTCGCACGCATCACGGAGGCGGTGACCCGGCGCTACCCGGACAGGGACTTCCCGCACTTCCTGCCGATGCTCCTGGGCGCGGAGTGGGCGCGCCAGGCGGACGGTTTCCGTACGGCCGCACAGTAGAAGAGCTCAAGCGGGCTTCTCTTCCCGTCTCTGCGACCGTCGGGCGGGATATGGCAGGCTCCCGCCATGCACGCCTTCATCGCGCCTCCGGCCCGGATTCCCTGGTACCTGAGGATTGGCATCTGGTTCTCCGAACGGCTCACCGGCAAGGTCCTGCTGCCCGCGAGGCTCCTCGCCTGGTATCCGCGGGCGGCCCTGGGCTCGGGAGTCCTGGAAGCGCTCATCACCCACCGCGAGGGCCGCGTGGACGAGCGGATGTTGAAGCTCGTCCGCGTGCAGACCTCGTTCGTCATCTCCTGCCCCTTCTGCATCGACATGAACTCCGCCGAGTACCGGAAGGCGGGACTCCAGCCGGAGGAGCTGGAAGCGCTGCGGGGAGGCGCCGACGTGGACGCGGTGGACAGCTTCTCCCCGGCGGAGCGGCTGGCGTTGCGCTACTGCAAGGCCCTGTCGCGCAGTCCCATCTCCGTCCCACCCGAGCTGGTCGCGGAGCTGAAAGCGCACTTCACCGAGCGCGAGCTGGTCGTCCTCGCGAGCACGGCGGCCCAGGTCAACTACTGGGGCCGCCTCATCCAGGGGCTGGGCATTCCTCCCGCGGGCTTCTCGGAGCACTGCGAATTGCCATCACGAGCGGCCTGACCGTCGCAGGTGTCCATCAGTCCGGCCAGTTGCCTTCGATGGGATGGGGACCGTCGGTGAAGGCGCGCACCAGGTAGGTGCCGCCGACGAAGGCGCCCGCCCACGAGCCGCCCCTGCCGCCGAAGGATTCCTCGCGGTCGCCTCGCGAGCGCAGCGTGTTGATGCCAACCTTGAAGGCGTTCAGCCTCGCGGCGATGCGCTCTGCGAGCTCGGGGTCGTCCGTCGCCACCGAGGCCACGAGCGCGCCGTTGGAGACGTTGGCCTCCCTCACCAGCTCCTCCTCGGAATCCACCGGCACCAGCACGTCGACGGGGCCGAAGGGCTCGCGCAGGTACAGCTCGCTGTCTCGCGGGACACCCAGGAGCAGGGAGGGCGGCAGATACGCGCCCCGCTCCTGCCACGCGGTGAAGGCGTCCTCCGCGAGCTCCCCCTGGTACAGCACCGCCGCGCCCAGCTCCCGCGCTTCGGCGATGCGGGAGCGAAGCTCCTCGGCCTTGCTCGTGGAGATGAGCGGCCCGAAGTCCACGTGCGCGCCCAGGAGCGGGTTGCCGACGCGCAACGTCGACACGGCGTCGACATACGTCCGGACGAACCTCGGGACGAGCGACTGTTCGACGACCCAGCGGGTATAGGCGGTGCAGCGCTGCTTGCCGAAGTCGAAGCCCGCTCGAATCTGTCTGCCGAGCGCGTTCCAGTCCGTGAAGTTCGTAATCGCGTAGGCGTTCACGCCCTCCATCTCCAGCGCGTAGCGCTTGTCCGTGTCGCGCAGGCGGCGGTGGACCTCGGCGCCGTTGGTGCGGCCACCAATGAAGGCGACGCCCGCGATGCGAGGGTGGCCGACGAGTGCCTCGGAGAGGTCCCTGCCGCGCCCGCCGGCGAGCGAGACGGGCAGGCCCGCGCGGCGCAGCAGGGCGAAGGCAATGGTGAGTGAGACACCGCCGCCCTGGGTCGGAATCTTCGCGATGACCGAGTTGCCCGCGAGCGCCTGCACGAGCACGTTGAGCAGCAACACGGAGAAGGGATAGTTCCACGAGGCGATGTTCGACACGAGGCCGAGCGGCGTCCGGTCCTCGAGCATCTCGCCCATCTGCTCCAGGTACCACTCGATGCCCGAGAGACACCGGTCCACGTCGTTGCAGGCCGTGGGCAGCGTCTTGCCGATGTCCCACGCCAGCATCCGGACGAGCAACTCCCGGTGCTCCCTGAGCAGCTCCACCGCCTCCGCGATGACTCGGGCGCGGTCCTCGAACGGACGGGCCGCCCAGGGCGCGAACTCCGCCGCTGCCTGCTCGACGCCCTCGGCGACCTGGGCGGCGTCGAGCAGCGGAAGCTCGGCGAGGACCCTCCCATCAATGGGAGAGACGGCATTGAACCAGGCGGGCGGCCGGGCCCACGTTCCGGCGATGGGCGAGAGCAGCCGCCCCTGGGCGTCGAAGGCCTCCGGGACGACCCTCCGGGCCTCGGCGAGCAGGCGGCGGCTTTCAAGGTGAAGAGGGGGCTCGCGAACGAGCTCGGTGTTCAGCACGGGTACTCCTCCTCGCGCGTCGGATTCGCTCCGAATCAGTGGGTGCCTCGGCCCATGACGAGCCGCGACATGGGCGGAATATCGTCATGCGCGCCCCTATCTGTCCGAGCATGCGGGCAAGGGCCTGCCGGGAGGGTGCCGTACAGCGGGCGCCCTCCCCTCCTCCGAGGAGGGCGCCCCATCCCGCTCAGTTGAACAGGAGGCCGCGAGGCGCGGCCGCTCTTCGTTCCAGCATGGACTCCCCCTCGGTGCCGAGGATGAATGCCGCCCGGTCCGTGCGGCACCCTTCGAATGCACGCACGCCGGGTGCATATCGCCACCGCTGGAGATACTTGCCGTTGCGCCGCTATCTCAGGCGCGCTTCAAGCGTCGGCTCACGACCCGGAAGAGCAGCTCCCGCGTCCACTGGTGCGCCGGATCCGCATGGAAACGCTCGTGCCAGACGAGGGCGAGCGGGACCTCCGGCAAGGGCAGCGGCGCCTCGCGCACCGTGAGCGCCAGGGACTCGGCGACCTCGTCCACGAGCGGTATCGGTACGTTGAAGAGATGGTCCGACCGGGCGACGACGAAGAGTCCGGCGAGGAAGCTCGGCGCCTCGAGCCCGACGCGACGCTCGAGGCCGCGCTTCGCGAGCTCGCCAGAGACCACATTCGTGCAGCCGTTGTCGATGCGGACGACCACATGGGGGTAGGCGAGCCAGCGCTCGAGCGTGAGTGGCTTCCTGCCGAGGGGATGTCCCTTCCGGGCCGTGACGCCGAAACGCAGCCGCCCCAGGGGACGCGCCAGGATGCTGGGGCCCACGAACGCGGTGGGGGCGACGGCGGCCATCGGGTGGCCCTGGCTCAAGCCCTCCGTGAGCTCCGCCGGCATGTTCATCACGCGCAGGTCGATACCCGGCGCCTGCGCCCCCAGCTCATCGAGGAGCCCGGGCACGAGCGGCACGAGGAGGTCCGGCAGCGCGATGGTCCACTTCAGCCGCGCCCGGCCCGGCTCGAAGGCGGGGGGCTCGGCGACGGAGCTCCACAAGGCCTGCAGCGCGCTGGCAAGCGGGCCCGCGATGCGTTCCGCGCGTGGAGTGAGCACGAGCTCTCCCCGCGCCGGCACGAGGAGTGGATCTCCCAGGGCCTCCCGGAGCTGCTTCAAGCGGTGGCTCATCGAGGACTGCGTGAGCCCCACGCGTTCGGCGGCGCGCGTGACGTGGCGCTCTTCCAGGAGTGCATGGAGCGCCACGAGCTGGGAGGGGTCCAGGTTTCCGAACATCGCATCGACATACACCATGTCGCTCATGCATCACATCGATTGGCGGCATGGCCGCCCAGCTCCCAATCTTCCGGGCATGACCTCTTCGTCCTCCCGCCGCGTGGCCGGTGAAATCCTCTCCCCCTTCTCCCTGGAGACGCTGTCCCACGGCCGTCTCCAGGTGCCGGGGCCCGGACTCGTCCACCTGCAGTTCCGCCGCTTCGCGGGCTGCCCCATCTGCAGCCTGCACCTCCGCTCCTTCGCGCGGGGGCTGTCCCGCCTGGAAGCGGCCGGCATCACGAGCGTGGCCTTCTTCCATTCGTCCGCGGAGAGCCTGCGCCCCTACCACGCGGACCTTCCCCTTCCCGTGGTTCCCGACCCCGAGCGCATCTGGTACCGCGCCTTCGGGGTCGAGCGCTCGCTCCGCTCCATCCTCGACCCGCGCTCGTGGGGGGCCGGTGTCCGCGGAATGGTGGGGGCGCCCTCGAATCCGCTCGCCGGAGAGGGCGGACACCTGGGATTGCCCGCGGACTTCCTGGTGGCCCCGGACGGGCGAATCCTGGACGTGCACTACGGCGCCCACGCCGACGACCATTGGGAGCTCGAGGAGCTGCTCGAGCGGGCGGAACGCGCGCCGCTGCGGAGCAGCGCGTAGCTCAGCTCGGCTGCGCGTGCACGTGGTCCGCGTTGTCCACGATCTCCATGACTCCGCGCGCATGGGCGCAGTGGGCGCAGCAGTAGAACGCTCCCCGGGCCTCCACCCCGTGCCCCAGCACCTTGCAGCCGCAGTGCTCGCAGATGGGGGCGAGCTTGTGGACGGCACATTCGAACGAATCGAATGTGTGGGTCACCCCCGCGGTGATGACCTGGAACGCCATCTCGTAGTCATTTCCGCAAACTTCGCATCGAGCCATGTGCGCCTCCGCCCCATAGAAGTGCGGATGGAGGCGCCGTCATGCCAGGTGCCCACGGAGCGGGCGTGCATCCATCGCCCGGGCGGCCTGCTGCCCGCCCGGCCGCGCCGGAACAGACGCGGCCGGGCGGCCCTTCGTTCCACCGCCTGGCGCGGAGGGCTCACATCGCGGCGGCGCGAACGTGAGCCCCCAGTCCTTCCTCGTCGTCTGGAGGTGAACACACCCTGCTCCGTCGGCTGGATTGCCGGAGCGGCGAGCCTCGGCCACCGTGTCCCTCCGTTTCCCGGGGAGGACCGCCTTGAAGCCAACCTGCTTGCGCCGCATCCGTGGCCTGGCCACGCTCACGCTCGGAGTCCTGGCCGTTGGAGGGTGCGACGATGACGACGATGACCAGCCCGACGACGCGCGGACCGCCACCGAGGCCATCCGGAGGATCTCCCAGGACGCGCCCACGGAGCTGCCGGACAACGTGCCGGACTCGCTGTTGCAGGTGACACTCGGAGGCACGCAGTACAACCTGCGCGAGCTGCTCGGCAATGCTCCGGAGTCACGGCCCTCCGCGCGCATCGTAGCCGCCTACCAGACGGTCTCCACGCCCTCGGACCCACCTCCCCTGGGTACGAGCTCCACGGAGGTCCCACCGGACTACACGCGGTCGGCGCCAGCGGCCCAGGTCTACGAGTGCCGGCAGAACGCGGGGGCCTTCGCCTGGAGCTTTCTCCGGCCCGAAGCGGGTCTCCAGCCCATCACCACCCAGCCCATCCCCGGGCTCGACACGCTGGTCCTCGACCATTTCCTCTACCCGGGTGGCATCGACTACGGACCGCCCACCGGCACACCCGCCGCCGGCCCGTCATGGCGGGTGTCCGCGCCACCGCTTGCCGCGAGCTCGCCCACCTCGGGCCAGAGCCTCTTCATCGGCGCGACCGAGGCCTCGGTGCCCAACGGAGCGGACAATGTCCCGCTGCTGCGAGTCGCCAACGTCGCGCGGGTCGACCAGGCATTCCCGTCCGAGGTGTTCTCCGCCACCACGTCCGATGGCACCCGGTTCGGCTACGTGCTGCGACTCAACACCGCTGGAGGCATTGCGCCAGGAAGCGGATGCGGCGGCACGGCGGACGTGGGCAAACGCGAGCGGGTGCCGTACTCGGCGGAGTACTACTTCGTCGAGGTCTTGACGACTCCCTAGCCTGGACCGCTCAGCGGCCCGTGCTGATGCGCTCCCATGGGGGACCTTCCACGGGCAGCTCGACGATGAAGGTCGCCCCGGCGCCCCGCTGGCTCTCCACCCAGATGTGTCCCCCGTGGCTGATGACGATGCTCTGGGCGATGTAGAGCCCCAGCCCCAGGCCGCCGTAGTGGCGCACCGACACCGCGCGCTCGAACCGGTCGAAGATGCGCGCCTGGTCCTCCACGGCGATGCCCACCCCATGGTCGGTGACCTTCAACCATGCGGTGCCCTCCCGCTCGCCCACCGCCACCTCGATGGGCCCGCCTGCTCCGTACTTGAGGGCATTGGACAGGAGGTTGCTCAACACCTGGTCCAACCTCGCCGGGTCCCACCGCCCCACCACCGGCTGCTCCGCGTCCAGGGAGATGACGGAGCCGACGGCCCGGCACTCCTCGGAGAGCCGCTGGACGGCCTCCCGCATGAGGGCCGCGAGGTCGACCTCCTCCAGGTCCAGCTGGAGCTTGCCGCTGGTGATGCGGGAGACATCCAGCAGGTTGTAGATGAGGGTCTCCAGCCGCCGGAGCTGCTTGCTGATGAGCCCGAGATCCCTCTGGAGCAGCCCCGTCCCCTGGTCCGACAAGGTGCCTCGCGCGGCGGCCCGCGTGAGCGACTGGACCTCCAGCTTGAGTGGGGTGAGCGGAGTCCGCAGCTCGTGTGAGGCGATGGAGAGGAACTCCTCCCGCACGCGGATGGCCTCCTGTGCCTCCCGCTGCCGGCGCTCCACCTCCACCAGCATGGTGTTGAAGGCGTCGGCCAGGAAGCCCAGCTCGTCGTCGCTCACCTTCCGGGCCCTGACGGAGTAATCGCCCTTCTCCGCGACCACCCGCGCCACCTCCGCCAGCGCGAGGATGCGCCGGGTGATGAGGCGCTGCAGCAGGAACGCCATCCCCAGCGCGAGCCCGGCCACCCCGACCGCCACCAGCAATATCCCGAGGAGATAGGCGTTGATGCGGGCCTGGAGCGTGACGGTCGACGTCTGAAGGCGCAGGCTGCCGTAGCGCACCCCACCGTGGATGACGGGCTGGACCACGTTGAGGTGTTCGTCATCCAGCCGCACCCACCGCCCCTCCAGGGGGAGGACGGGCAGCGGGACGCCCTCGGAGACCCCCGGACGGAGATAGGACGCGAGGAGCCGGCCCTGCGTGTCCTGAATCTCGGCGAGCTCCAGTTCCGGGAGCGAAGACAGCCGCGCGAGGGTCTGCCGCGCGGCCACCTCGTCCTGGAAGGCGAGCGCCGCGGCGCTGTACTCACTGGCGACGGCCGCGGCCAGCGAGGTCGTGGAGATGAGGTCCTCCCGGAAGGCACGGATGTCCCTCGCGGCGACGATTCCAAGCCCTGTTCCCATGGGGACGAGCAAGCCGATGAAGAGCAGCACCGTCAGCTTGCTCCGGAGCGAGAGCGTCTCCCAGGGCCTCATGGGGGAGCCTCCCCGCCCACCAGGTTTCCCAGCTGCAGCAACTGGGAGCTGAAGCGCAGCCCACTGCGCTTCGCCTGGGCCACGTTGATGTCGAAGGTCAGCCGGGTTCCCTCCCGCTTCAGGTTGATGTGCGCTCCGCGCGCGGCCAGCCCCTCGGTGTCCCCGACGGTGAGGATGGCCTTGCCCGCGGTGCGCTCCAGGACCTGCTCCAGCGAGCCTGCGGCCTCGGGGGAAATCCAGACCAGCGAGCAGCCCTCCACCTCGCCCGGCCCGGCCAGCGTCCGGACCTGGATGGAGCGGTCCTTGATGCGGCGGGTCCGGGCCATCCTCGCCAGATAGGGCTCCAGCGGGGTGCGCCCCAGCAGGCAGAGGGCGAAGGGAGCCTCCGGATTCTTGAACCCACCTTGCGGCCAGTCGATGAACCGGGTGAAGCGCTCCAGGAACTCGGCCTTCACCTCCGCCTCGGGCGGACCGCCCGCCTCCGTCCACGCCTCTCCCGGAAGGAGGACGAGGGCGGCGAGGACCGGAATGAAGCGGAGAATGGACTGAGACCCCATCGACGTCCTCCGGTCCCCACGACGTCCCCCCGAGCACGTCGTGGTGCGCATCCTCTGAAAGGATGCAAAGCCGCGCCACGGACTGCCCGCCCTGAATGTCCATGGCCAACACGGGAGCGCCCCTCCTCCCGCTTCGCAATGGCGGCTTTCCACCGCTGTCCGGACCCACCCCGGTCCTTACGAGTCCCCGCGGCTGCTTCGTCCTGCACCGCCCGGCCTCTTGACTGCGCGGTGAGCAGTCCCATCTTCCGAACCGGGCTGGGGGTGCATCCCGAGGGACGGATGCATGGAGCGCATCATGAAGGCAGTGGCCAGGACCGCGGTCTGCTCCGGCATGGTCCTCATTGCCCTCATGCGTGGCACCGCCGTCGCCCAGCAACAGGATGCTCCGCCCTCCGACGAGCGCTCCGAAGAGACGCCGGGCTCACTCTCCGAGCTCTCCCTCGAGGAGCTCATGCAGGTGGAAATCGTCACGCCCACCAAGCAGCCGCAGACCCTCGAGCAGGCGCCCGCCATCGTCTCGGTCATCACTCGGGATGAAATCGTGACGTGGGGCTACCGGAGCGTCGCCGAGGCGCTCGAGCACGTCCCCGGCTTCTACATGATTCGTGACTTCGTGACCCCCAACCTCGGGGTGCGCGGGCTGAGCGCGGGACACCGCGCCTACAACCGCGTCATCAAGGTCCTGGTCAATGGGCAGCCCACCACCTTCAGGGCGGATGGCACCAACTTCCTCGGACCCGAGTTCATCCCCATCCAGACTGTCGAGCGGATCGAGGCCGTCCGCGGGCCTGCCTCCGCGCTCTATGGGGCGAACGCCTACCTGGCCGTGGTGAACGTCATCACGCGGCGGCCCGCCGCCGGCCGGGTCGGCGAGCTCACGGCCCGGGTGGCCTACGGTCCGCCCACCGGCGCGGGGGGCGAGGTCCTGCTCGAGCATGCCCGGCCGTCCTGGGGGGCGCTGGGCACCTTCGGCTACGGCTACATCGACCGCTCGGGCTACGAGCTTCCGGCGGCGTCGCCGAACTTCGACACGTTCGACACCTCCACGAGCGAAGGAGACCTCGCGCGCCCCCTGTCGGCCTTCGGCTCCTTCGACCTGGAGCCCGCGGACAGGGTGATGCTCCACGTGCAGGGCCTCTACAGCCGCCTGGACTCGTTCGCCGAGTTCCTCGACTTCGGAACCCTGACGCATGACAACCGCCTCGTCGTGGACAACTTCGCCGGCCGGGCGAAGCTCGACGCCGGGCCCACCGGCTGGCTGTCGACCCACGCCTCGGTGGGCTTCGCCACGGGCGGCCCGTCGAGCCAGGAACACCTGAACGTAGGCTCGACGGAGACACGGCCGCGCCGCGACTTCGGCTATCAGGCCATCGACCTCGTGCTCGAGTCGAGTGCGCGGACGCGCGGGTACACCCTGCTCGCGGGCATCGACCTCACCCGCGACATGGAGAAGCCGCTCACCGTCTTCACCGTGAACGCCGACGGCTCGGAGACCGCGCCGCTCGGCATCCAGGAAGAGGTGCTGTTCCAGAACGTCGGGGTGTACGGCCAGGGCATCGCCCACCCCTTCAAGTCGGTGCCCGGCTTCGGCCTGACGGCGAACGTGCGGTACGACCGCCACAACATCTACGGCGGCGTCGTGAACTACCACGTCGGCCTCGCGCACGAGTTCACCCCGGGGCTGAGCCTGAAGCTCCGGACCGGCACGTCGTTCCTGGCGCCCAACCCGCTGTACCTCTATGCCCAACCGCTCTACGCGGGGGACGTCGTCGGCAACCCCGAGCTCCTCCCCGAGACGGCCATGACGAGCGAGGCCCAGGTCCTCGTGATTCCGGCCCCCGAGCTCTTCATGTCGGTGAACGCGTACCTGACGGACACGGACGACACCATCGCGCTGATTCCCCAGGGCGCGCAGACCGTCCTGCCGGTGAACGTCGGCACGTCGAGGACGCTGGGCCTGGAAGCGGAGGCGCGGTGGACCCTTGGAGGACACCACGTCGCCGCGACGCTCCAGGCACAGAACACCGAGGAGGAGCGGGAGGACCCGTTCCTGGGCACGCTCTCGGAGCCGGCCGCCGCCTACCCGCGCTTCCTCGCCGAGCTGGCCTGGACCTGGCGCAGCGGACTCGTGGGAACCCTGGGGCTGCGCGGCCGGTACGTGGGCGCCCGCCGGGCGTCGAGGGGGAACGCGCTGCTCGCCAACACGCCCTACCTCTTCGACCCCTACGCGCTCGTCGGCGCCGTGTGGATGTACGAGTGGAAGCAGGGGCGCGTGCACCTCCAGGTGAACAACCTGCTGGACTCGCGGTACGCCGAGCCCGGCTACAACGGCGTCGACCTGCCCGGCTTCGGGCGCGAAGCCACGCTGAGCATCACATGGACACCGTGAGCACGTTCGGACGCGCCGCGCTCCTCGCGCTCGTCCTCCTGGGAGGCGGGGCCTGCGAGCCGCTCGACGCGCGGGAGTACACGCCCGCGGAAGACTCCATCACGCTGGGCGTCATCGAGACACGCATCCCCCGCCGCACGGGGTTCGCGGCGCGCCTGGCCGCACAGGAAATCAACCTCGCGGGGGGCGTGCTTGGCAGGCGCGTCGAGATCATCGTGGCGCAGGACAGGCTGTGTGACGCGGACCACTCCCCGGAGGTCGTCCGCGGGCTCCTGGAGCGGGGGGGCGTGGCCATCATCCCCGCGACCTGCAGCGCGGCGACCCGGAGCAGCCTCGACGTCGTCGCGCCCGAAGCGGCGAACGTGGTCCTCGTCGCGCCCACCTCTTCGTCGGCCACCCTCACCGGGCTTCCCAACTTCTATCGCACCATTGCCAACGACGAGCAGCAGGCGCCGTTGCTGGCCGACGAGGTCCGCCGCCAGGGCGTGGACAACGCCGCCCTCGTCCATGTCGACGACATCTATGGCATCGGCCTCGCCAACGGCTTCGAGCGGCGCTTCACCCAGCTCGGCGGCCGCATCCTGGCCCGGGTGGCCCATCCGACAGGCAAGACGACCGGATTCACGGACGAGGTCCAGCGCATCTATGCCGCCGGAAAGCCCCAGGCCATCGTCATCATGGGGTTCTCCGTGGGCGCCGCCGGACTGTCGAGAGACCTCGCGGCCTCCGCTGACATCAGCGGGGTGAGGTTCTTCGCCTCGGAGGCGGTGTTCGGCCCGGGGTTCCTCACGAGCGCGGATGCCACCGTCGCCCAGGGCATGCAGGGCCTCGTTCCCACGGCGCCCCTGGACGACCCGAACTGGCTGCGATTCGTGGCGTCCTATGAAGCCGCCACCGGAGAGACCTTCGACATCGAGGACGCTGGCCGGCTCCAGAGGACCTACGACGCCGTCTATCTCCTCGCGCTCGCCATGGCGAAGGGAGGTGCCGCGACCACCGAGGCGATTCGCGACAACATCATCGCCGTCTCGGGCACGAGGAACGCGGTGGGGACTCCCGTCAACGTCGGCGAGTTCGCCTCCGCGCTGGAGTTGCTGCGCGCGGGACAGGAGGTCAACTACGAGGGGGCCTCCGGGCCGCTGGACCTGGACGAGAACGGGGAGCCCTTCCGCGGCACCTATCTGCTCTGGCGTATCGACGGCGGCCAGTTCGTGTTCGACAAGGCCCTGCGGTTCCCGTGAGGTCTGATGTAGAAACACGCCATGACCTCTCCCGTTGCTCTCATCACCGGCTGCTCGAGCGGCATCGGCCGCGCACTGGCTGAAGCCTTCAGTGCCTCCGGTTACCAGGTCTGGGCCACGGCCCGGAAGGCCGATGATGTCGCCCGCCTGCGGCAGGACGGCTTCCTTGGCGCGCAGCTGGATGTGAACGATGCCGGCAGCATCGCGCGGCTCGTCGAGCGCGTGCGGACCGAGAGCGGCCGCCTCGATGTGTTGATCAACAATGCCGGCTACGGAGCCATGGGGCCGCTGCTGGATGGTGGCGCGGAAGCCATGCGCCGGCAGTTCGAGACCAACGTCTTCTCGCTGGTCGAACTGACCCGGGCCTGCTTCGAGCTGCTGCGTGCAAACCGCGGGCTGGTGGTCAATATCGGCAGCATCTCCAGCGTGCTGGTCACCCCGTTCGCCGGGGCCTACTGCGCGTCCAAGGCGGCCGTGCACGCGCTCAGCGACGCCCTGCGCCTGGAGCTGGCGCCGTTCGGTGTGCGGGTGATGGAAGTGCAGCCCGGCGCCATCGCCTCCAGCTTCGGCGCCAACGCGAGCCGGGAAGCCGAACAGCAGGTCTCCGAGGCCTCCGCCTGGTGGCCGCTGCGCAAGGCCATCATGGCCCGGGCCAACGCCTCCCAGGACAACCCGACCCCCGCCGCAGATTTCGCCCGCGGAGTGCTGGCCGCCGTGAAGCGTCCCCAGCCGCCGCGCCTGCTGCGCCTGGGCAACGGCAGCCTGCGGCTGACGCTCATGGCGAGCCTGCTGCCCAAGGGCCTGCTGGAAGACAAGCTCCGCAAGCGCTTCGGCCTGGACACCCCGCTGTAGCCCCCCTACCCCTCCGCTCCAACCGCCGCGGGCGGCGCTCAAGGCCACGTGCCCACGCCCAGCATCACGTGGGAGAACCCCAGCGAGGGGTCCTCGTCGCCCGTGTGGGTGATGGGCCCGTCGAACGTTCCGGCGAACCTCAGGGTGCCGTCAGGGTGGAGGGCCAGACGTCTCACGGTGACGTGCCGCGGCCCCTTCAAGAGGAGGGATTCCGTCCGCTCGCCCTGTACATCCGTCCTCAGCAACAGGCCCTGGCCGAACTCCACCAGGCTGTTCGTGTCCACCTGCAGGAAATCCGAGACGCCCGCGAACCAGACACGCCCCTGCGCGTCCACCTGGAAGTCGTACGCGAGGTCTTCCCGCGCGACGTCGATGACGCGGTGCTGGAGCAACGTCCCGGCCTCCAGACGCGCGCGCATGAGGACGAGGTCCCACTCGGTGGTGTCATTGGGACGGTCGTGCTTGAGGACGCGGCTCACCGCACCGATGAGGAGTTCTCCCTGGTGGACACCCATGCCCACCAGTTGCTCGGTCTGCTCGTTGCCATGGAGCTGGGCGGAGAGGAAGCGGCCGTCGGGACTGATGCGCTGAACGAGGATGTCGGCCTCTCCGCCCCGCCATGCGAGCTCGCGCCCGAAGCGCTGTTGCCAGGCCGCCGCTTCGCTTCGGAACATGCCCCAGCCGACGAGCAGGTTTCCCTCCGCATCCAACGTGAGTTGCTCCTGGTTCGCCAGGACGTCCATCCAGGAATGGTCTGGCATCAGTTGCAGGTCCCACGCGAGGTCCAGCCCCGGGGCAAGCCGATAGAGCTTCAACCCGTGCGACCAGACGATGAAGGCGACCTCCTCTCCCAGGGCCAGCGCGCGCAGGTGGACGAAATGCTCCCTCCCCCAGCGAACCTCCCGCGAGGGACGCTCCAGCACCTGGGTGACGCGGGTCGCGTCGAGCAGGTACAACGGCCACTCCTCCGGACGGCCCGGGTCCTCGAAGCCGCGCTCGGCGAGGACTTGCCCCTCGGGGGACAGCCGGCGCAGCCGCAGCCGGAAGTCGGTCGTCTCCGGCAAGCGCTGCAGCTCGAAGAGCGTGAGCTCCCCGCTGGGATGACGCACGAACCGGTAGGGCTCGACGCCCTCTTCGCGCGCGAGCGTGAACACACGCTGTCCGTCGGGCGCATACACCTCCAGCGTCCATTGTCCGGTGAGGTCCTCCGGGGAATCGAAGTCCTGCCGGATGAGCCAACTGCGGCCCTCATCATCCACCTCGAGCTGATGAACGGTGCCACGAAAGGCCTCCCCCACCTGGCGGTACTGCGTCTGCGTGGGCCAGGCCTCGTGCGCGGTCCATCGCACCGTATCCGTGGCCGGGACCAGCCCCCCCGTCTCTTCTTGCGTCCCTCCCTCTGGAGCGGAGGCCTGGCATGCCAGCAGGAGGAAGAGAGCCCCCAGAAAGCCGCGTGTCACCACCACCTGATTCCTCCTCGTCAGTGCCATCATGGCCCCGGAGCACTCGGGAAGAGCGCTCCGGGCAATAGTCATACGGTGGCATGCGCCCATTCGGGCACTGGCCCCGGAGCAGGATAGGCAGGGCGCCGGTACCCGGCCCGCAGCCCCTGCGCTCCAGACTCCCGGCGCACGCCCGCCGCGCTGTACCCATGGCCCCGGGGACGACGCATCCATCACCTGACCTGCACACACGGCCGCGGCCCGGGGGGCGCGGCGGAGGAGCCGGCAGCCATGACGGAGCAAGAGGCATATGTGAAGAAGATGGAGGCGGAGAAGCAGCAAATCGACGCACGTATCGCGGAAGCCGAGGCCTCCGCCGACATCCGCCAGGCGAAGGACGAAATCAAGGAGCTGTCCGGGGCGAAGCGCCGGGCGGAGCAGTTCCACCTCAAGCTGCGGGAGCTCCGCGACCGGGGGACCGGGAACTTCGAAGCGGCAAAGGCGGAACTGCACCGGGCCTTCGAGGACGTGGACAAGGCCCTCACCGAGATGGAGACGAAGGTGGAGGTCATCCGCGCGGGTTATGAGCGCAAGCGGGAGGCGGAGCTGCGCAACCTTGGAGCCCAGATTGACGGCTGGGAGGCCTCCCTGGCCCGGACTCGCGCCGAGGACTCGCTGCTGACGCGAGAGGAGCTGGCCTTCCTGCGGCGCTCGTTCCAGAACACCCAGGCGGTGCTCAAGGACCTGATGACCCAGAAGGGCAAGGACTGGCCCCGGCTGAAGAAGGAGTACGAGGCCGCGTGGAATGACGTCTGCGAGCGCTCCGAGAAGATCCGCGCCGACATGGTCAATGCGCAGAAGCCGGAGGCAGAGCAGCCCTCCCAGCAGTCCTGAGCCATCACCTACTGCCCTGAGCGGCGGCTCGCGGGAATGCAGGCCGGCGTCAGTGGAAGCAGCGCGGCCGGGCAAGGCACCGTCGTAGGGCTCAGGAGCGCCACACGACTCGCTCCCCGGTGACCGTGCACTTCCCCTTCCGCTCGAGGCTCTGGACCCCTGCCTCCAGGATGGGGAGCACCGTCTGGGACAGTCGCTGGATGCCGAAGATGCGGCCTGTCTCGCGGAAGAGGTCTTCCCTCCCGAGCGACAAGGCCTGCGACAACACCAGCGCCGCCGCGTTGGCCACCTCCTCGGGAGGAAGCCAGGCCACTTCCCGCTCCGGGTGTGCGCCGCGCACGCCCGTGTACTGGGAGGGCCCCCGAGCGCCTTCCCACAGGATCTCCCCCGTCCTCACGACTCCACCGCGATGGATGAGCTCACCGAGCTGCTCCTCGATGCGGCGCCGCACACGGGCGGTCAGCTTCGAGAGCCGCCAGGCCTCCAGGAGCCGGCGGGCCAGCAGGTCCTCATGAATCGGCGCTTCCTGCTCCAGCACGAGCTGGATCTGCCCGCGGATGCGAAGCGCCGAGGCAGGCGCGAAGAAGTCCGCGCCCTCCTCCACGCGTGGCACCTTCGCGAGGACATACGTACTGACAGGGAGCACCGCCGCCGCGAGGGCGGCTCCCGCGTTCGCGCCGGCCTCCGCGGAGCGCGAAGCCGGAGCCTCGCGAAGGGAGTCCGGAGCCCGCTCGGAGGGAACCGCCACCGGCGGAGGCGCATCCACGGCACGGGGCCGCCGGGAGTCCTCCACCGCCTGCTTGACGGCCTCCGCGAGCGCCTTCACCTGTCCCTCGCGGTCCTCGACCCACGAGGGCATCCACACGCGGTGCAGCCGCCAGCCGAGCCCCTTGAGGACCTCCGCGCGCAGGCGGTCCCGGTCGCGCGCGCTCGCCGCCGAGCGGTAGTGAGGACCGTCACACTCCACGCCCAGCACGAACTCGCCCGGACGCTCCGGATGGACCACCGCCAGGTCCACCCGGTAGCCACCACAGCCGATGTCCGCGTGAACGGTGTAGCCCAGCTCGCGCAGGGCCTTGGACACCTCGAGCTCCAGCTGCCCGGAAGGTCCTCGCTCGGCCGCCGCGCCGGAGCTTCCCTCGGCCGCCGCCCGGCGCAGGAACTCGCGCAGGTGACGCGCCCCCACGGCGGAGGTCCGCGACAAATCAATCTGGTCGTGCGTCAGGGTGGAGAAGACCCGCAGGCAGCACCGGGCACGCGTGATGGCCACGTTGAGGCGCCGCTCACCGCCGGCCCGGTTCAGCGGGCCGAAGTTCATCCGCAGCTTTCCCGCCGCGTCCCTCGCGTAGCAGATGCTGAAGAAGATCTCGTCCCGCTCGTCGCCCTGTACGTTCTCCAGGTTCTTGATGAAGACAGGCTCGCGCGAGGTGAAGTGCGGCTCGATCTCCGGGAAGCGCCCCCGCTCCACGTCCAGCAGCTCCGTGATGAGCTGCTGCTGCACGGAGCTGAAGGTCACGACGCCGAACGTCCGCTCGTGCGGGGCGTGGCGGCGCAAGGTCTCCACCAGGTGCTTGACGAGCACCTCCGCTTCCCGGGGATTGATGGCCGCGGTCTTCCCCGCGGTCCGGGGTTGGTAGACGCCATCCGGGACGGGGTGCCACTTGATGCCAAGGTCCTCCACCCGGGCCCGGGCCGCGGGGAAGACATGCAGGCGCCCCTCGTAGTACT
The DNA here is from genome assembly GCF_020037125.1 of Myxococcus sp. RHSTA-1-4. Taxonomy (GTDB): domain Bacteria; phylum Myxococcota; class Myxococcia; order Myxococcales; family Myxococcaceae; genus Myxococcus. Next base: position 17,320 of record NZ_JAIQDG010000063.1, on the reverse strand, counting down.
GCCGGTTGCTGAAGTCGATGAGGCTGTCGTGCCGGCTGCGGTAGTGCCAGCCGAGCATCTGCTGCGGGAACTGCTTCGCCAGGGCCTCGTCAAGGATGCTCTCCAGCTCGAGCACGTCGTTCTCGTCGGGCGTGGCCTCCGCGTCATCCCCTCGCGTGAAGAAGGACGTCGGAGGCAGCTGCTTCGAGTCACCGACGACGATGACCTGCTCGGCCCGGGCGATGGCGCCGATGGCGTCGTGGGTTCCAATCTGCGACGCCTCGTCGAACACGAGCAGGTCGAAGCGCCGCCCGTCCGCGGGGAGGTACTGCGCAACGGACAGCGGGCTCATCAGGAAGCACGGCTTGAGCCTCCGGGAGAGGTTGGGAATGGAGCCCAGCAGCTTGCGCAGGGCCATCTGCCGGCTCTTCTTCCGCAGCTCCCGCCCGAGGATGCCGGGCTCGGAGCTCTCCGCCGCGCTCGAGAGCCCCTTGGGAAGCTGGGCCTCCAGGGTGGCGAGGACCCTGGAGCGCGCCAGCAGGATGTGCTCGCCATCGAGCTGACGGAACCGCTCGACACGGGAGCCATGGGCACTGCCGTCGAACTCCCGCAGGGAGGGCTCGGCGTCCTGGAGCGCCCGGAGCCACGCGCTCAGGACGGACCGCTCGAAGGCCGCCCCCAGCCGGTCGGCGGGGAGGTTTCGCTCCTCCACCGCGTCCACGAAGGCCCCGTGTCCCAACGAGCGCAGGCGCTCGGCCTGGGCCGCGTAGAGACACCAGGGCTTGAGGGCCTTGAGGTGATTGCGCCAGGACTCGAGGCACTCCCTCAGCGACGCGCGGTGCCGTGCGGAGGCCGTGGGCTCCCACGGCCGCACCTGGAGCACGGAGGAGAGAGCCTCCTCCGCGCGCGTCAGCCGGTCCAGTGCCGCCCGCAGTGCCTGGGCCTGGGCCGCCAGGGCCTGGCGCGAGGCGCCGTTCACGGGCAACTGGACGCGGGCCACCCCCAGCGTGTCCCGCAGCTCCCGCACCGTCCGGGCGCGTGTCACGAGTGCATCCAGCTCCTCCGGCCGCGCGGTCTCCTCCGGGGGGAGCCCCTGGAGCTGGCCCGCCAGCTCCTGCCCCTGTGCGGTGAGGCGCGGCCGCTGCTCGACGACCTTCAGGGCCGTGGAGAGATCCTCCTGGATGTCACGGTTGCCGGGCAGCGCCCGCGTGGCCAGCCCGGCGAGCACCTTGCGCGCGCTCCACAGAAAGAAGAAGGCCCACAGGAAGAAGGCGCTCGCCCACTTCTGGAACCGCGCATGGAGCGCGGGAAGGTCCTGGGTGAACAGCTCCGGCTTCCAGCGAGTGGAGAGCTGGGCCTCCCGCGTGGCCTGCTCGCGCAGCGCGAGGGCATGGGCCTGCGTCTTCCGCGACAGCTCCGGCCACTCCTCATCACGGAGCGTCGAAGCGGGGACCGGTCCGCTGGCCAGTGCCTCCGCCAGCTGGGTCAAGGTGTGCAGTGACTGCGTGGGAGCGGGGACCTCGAGCCCCAGCGCCGAGCTCAGCGGCGCCGCCGTCTTCTCCACGCCGTCGAGCGCCGCCAGGGCCTCCTCGAGCGCGAGGTGCACCCGGTCCTCGACGGCGTTGGACCAGCTCACGCTCCGGACCAGCTTCCACGGATGCGCTCCCGCGGGCTGGACGGGCAGGAGCCGCTTCGCCAGTTCCGCCACCTCGTGATTCGCCTCGCGGAACTGCGCCTCGGTGAGCGCCAGCGGGGAGGCCGGCGTCAGACGGACCTCGGGCGCCTCGCTCAACGAGAGGAGCCGGCCGGTGGCGCTGTAGGCACTGTGGCCGAGCGGCCAGACCTCGTGGAGCGCCTGGACGTAGCCGTTGAGCCCCTCGCGAACGGTGCTCAGCTCCTTCGAGCGCATGTCCCAGGCGGGCGCGGGGGTGTGCTCCGTGCGCTCGTACGCCGCCTGCAACGAGGCCAGGACCTCCTTCTTGTTGCTCTTGTGGCTGTGGAGCTCCAGACAGAAGTCCTCCAGCCCCACCTCCTTGAGGCGCCGGTGCACCACGTCGAGCGCCGCCATCTTCTCCGAGACGAAGAGGACGGTCTTCCCTCGGGCCAGGGCGGCGGCGATGAGGTTGGTGATGGTCTGCGACTTGCCCGTCCCGGGCGGCCCCTGAAGGACGAAGGAGCGCCCGGAGAGCGCCGAGGCCATGGCCGCCATCTGCGTCGAGTCCGCGTTGATGACGCAGGGCAGCTCGCCCGCCGGGACTTCGGAATCGAGGCGCTCGGGAACGAACTCCCTGCCATTCTCCGGCGGCGCCGAGTGACCCGAGGCGGCGATGTGACGCACGAGCGGGTTGGACAGGAGGATGTCCTCGTTGTCCTCCAGGTCCTTCCACATGAGGAACTTGGTGAAGGCGAAGAGCCCGACATGGGCCTCGTCCAGCACCTCCCAGCCCGGCCGGCTCTGGATGGCGTGGCGCACGGCGCGCAGGATGCCCGTCACATCCAGCCCATTCTCATCCGTCTCGAGCGAGGTGAGCGCGCGCGCATCCAGGCCGAAGTCCCTCTTCAGGCGCTCGGCCAGCGTCACGTTGCCGAGCGGCTCGTCCGGCAGGCGCAGCATGCGCACGCGCTTGCGGTCACGGTCGATGCGGAAGGTGACGGGATAGAGGACCAGCGGAGCGAGGCGGGGCGTGGGGTCCCCCTCCTCCTGCCACCGCAGCATCCCGAGCGCGAGGTACAGCGTATTGGCCCCGCCCTCCTCCAGGTCCGTGCGCGCGGTGCGCTCCAGGTGCTTGGCCCGCGACAGGAGCTCTGCCTCGCGCAGGGGGGAATGGAGCAGCGACTTCGCGAAGTCCGCTCGCCGGAGCTCCGCGAGCTCGGCCTCCGAGCCCCGCGCCCGGAGCAGCTTCGCGGCGCGCGCATCCCGGGCATCTTCCTCGGGCGCGGGAATCAGCTCGTAGGTCTCTCCCGCCGAGAAGACGTCCTCGAAGGTGGCGAGGTCCGGCACATGGAGCGGAAGCGCGCTCTTGGTGTCCAGCCGGAAGTTGAGGAGCTTGTTGCGGAGCGTGAGGTCGAGCAGCTTCTCCTTCCACTTCGCGAAGCGCGACACGACCTGGGTGGGGGGCGGCTTCGGCTCGGGAGGAGGCGGAGCCGCGGCGGCGCTCTCCAGGATGGCGCGGATGCGAACATCCGAAGGCTCGGAGGACGCGACCGCCTCGGCGGGCGCCTCCACGCTCCGGAGCGGCAACGGACGGTAGCGGTCGAACCGGAGCGCGCTCACGTCGAGCGCCGCGACGAAGCGGATGTCGTCCGCGAGGTGCTCCCGCGACACGGCCACGGCCTGGTCGAAGGAGGGGCGGCTCGCGTTCACCGCGGTGGTGGCGTCGAACGCGAGGATGTGTCCCAGGTCGATGAGGTTCCGGAGGCGCGCGGCGTCCTCGACGATGGCCTCGGGAAAGCGCTCGTCGATGAGCCACACGGCCGGCAATGCATGCCCTTCGACCAGGACCAGCAACGGATGGAGGCCCATCGCCTCCACGGCGGAGGCGAAGAGGAGCGTGAGGTCCAGGCAGCACCCCATGCGCTCGCGGAGGAGCTGGTCGGGGAGCCGGACCTTCTGTCCGGATTGCTCGAAGCTGGGAGGCACCTCTGCGTAGCCGAGTCCCAGCCCCTGCACCGACTCGTAGAGCGCGGCGACCATGGCCTTGACCAGGGCCGGGTTGCGCTTCTGGTAGCCGCTGAGGGCGCCGTCGCCCGCGACCTGCTGGAGCAGGCCCCGGACATCTTTGAGAAGCTCGGGGATGACGGGGTGATTGGGCGTGACGAACGTCGCGAGCAGGCCCAGTGGCGCGCGTGCCCCCGGCCAGTGGTTGTAGGGCAGGACCTCCACGTCGGCGGAGCCCTGCGCCAGGACCGCCTCTTCCTGACGGAGCGACCATTGGAGGCTGGCGCGCTCGGTCTCGAGGACGGAGCGGAGGCGCCCCGGAGGCAGCCGCAGGTCGAGCACCCCGAGGTTCACCTCTTCACCGGCGGGCAGGGAGGGAACGGGAACGCGCACCTCGTCCCCAAGCTCGGGGAGGAGCTGCAGGTGGAGAACGGCCGCGCCGAGGACCTGCGTTCCCGTGTTGCGAATGAGTGCATTGCGCACGAGCGGGACGCCGCTTTGCTCCATGGCGAAGCTCAGCGTGGGCGCGGTGACCAGTTCCACCTGGAATCCAGGCGTCGGAACAGCGGGCGCGGGGGCGGACATGAAACCTCGGAGCGACAGGGAGGGAACGTCGCGCGCGCAGCATGCCACAGAGCAAGAGCCCGTGGTCCCGGGGTGGGAGGAGGTCCCGCCCTACCCCGCTGGAGGTATTCCCTAACGCGGGTTCTGCGGAAGGCCGTCCGCGCTCTCGTAGTAGTCGCCCTTGCTGGCCACGTAGCTTGTGCTCCGCCAACCGGGTCTCCGCCGAGCACCACCTCGGAATCGTGGAACTTCCCCTAGACTTCTTGAAACTTCGCCCCGGTGGCGCCCATGCGTTCCAGTGCGTCGCGGATTTCTTCGCGGACGATCAAGGCGATGGGCCATCCCCAGGTGCGGAACACCTTCGCGTCACCTACCTGCGAGGCGTCAATCCGCATGCCGTAAACGTCCCGGTACTCTCCAACCTTCTCAGGACGCCCGTCCTCCGGCGTCCACATCAGGATCTCCTCGGTGGCCTTGTCGTCAATGCAGCGGATCAGCTTGGTGGCCACGAGAATGAAAAACGGCTCGGGCTCTCCCTCGATTTCCACGGGCAGGGTCTGCACTTCTTCTGGAGCAAGCTCCGCGAGCACAGAAGCCACTCGGGCATGGACCACCGGGGCCGCGAACGCCGCAAGTGAGAAGTCGAGCGCCCTTCCGGGTACATCCATGGGAAGCTTCAAGCGTCCCAGGTCTGGAAGTCGCTGCCCCCGATAGAACATCCAGGGGTCGTCCACCTCCCGGCCTTGAACGTCGGTTGGAGTGCCGAGCACCCACCGGCCCGGAACAGTCATGTTCTCAGTCAACTTGAAGTACCGACGGGGCATGGGACTCATTTTGGTTCCGTTTTCAGGTGCCCGTCACCAGCTTGTTGAGCTTGGTACCTGGGGTGGCGATTTGCTGCCCCAGCTTGCCGAGTTCGGCTGTCAGCACCTCGCGGCATTGCTCCATCGTGCGGCATCCGTCCGTTGCAGCAGTCAGACGCTCAAGAATTCGCTCGTGGTATGCCTGCGGGTGGGGCCCTTTGTGGCCCTTGACGTGGACGATGTTGGCCGGGTCGTCCAGCGACATGCCCGCCTTGTCGAAGATCCTCTGGAACTTGGGAGACCACGGACCTTCATTGTTCGTGGCCTTCCACCACTTGTTCGTGGCGATGTGGTGGTCGTGACCCTCCGCGTCCACGGGGGCGGCAGCCGAGCCCCCCATGGCCCGCGCCGTCATGGCCACCGCAGTTGGGGCAAGTGCCACGGTGACGGCTTCGCCCGACACGGCCACCGCCTCCACTTCGCCCACGGCGGCAAGGCGGATGCCCGCGCGGCCCCCGGCCAGCGCCGCCGCCTGGGCGGAACCGGGCAGCGTGTGGGCACCTTGTTGGCGAAGCCCGCAGCCGTGTTACCCACGGCCACCGTCGCCAGCAGCGCGAAGGCACGCGCCGCGTTCTGGCCCATGATCTTTCCGTAGCGCTCGCCCGCCGCGCGCAGCTCGTCAAACGTGGTCGCCCGGTCCGCTTCTTCCACCAACCGTTTGAAGCCCGCTATCAACGTCCAGAAGGTGTCCACCCCCAGGTAGGCGATGGCTGTCGCCGTCATCACGGCGGCCAGGCCCTTGCTCACCGGCTCGGGCACCGACCAGAGGACCAGATAGAGGGTCAGAGTCCACAGCGCTGCCGACAGCGCCGCGTGCGGGTCGGCCATGTCCTTGAAGGCGTCCAACATCTCTTCCAGGACCACGCCTTGGGCCATGGCCATGGCCAGCGTATAGCGCCCGTCACCCGTCACGCTGGGGTTGTCCATCAACAGGCGCAGACAGTCGCCCTTGCGCCCGGTGCGCTCGCACCAAACCAGATACGCCCGCGTCAGCTCCACCTCCGCTGGCGGCATGTCGGAGGCCAGTGCAGCCCCCTCCAGCGGCGTCATCTGCCGGGTGCGCGGGTTGAAGAGGTACGCGCCGCTGCGGGCCTCCACGCCCAAGAGGTTCCGTGCGGCCCGCTGGGGATTCGCCGAGGGCCGCATCTCCCGCGCCAGCCGGGCCACGGCCTCTTTGAACTCGCGCCGCTTCACCTCCACCGGTCCGGCTTCGCCGCTGTGAGGCGTGAAGACGACCGGCGGCCCCCGGCCCGTCTCCAAGCGCACCACGCGCCCCGAGGCACAGCCTGTCAGCCAAACCAGCAGCAGCAACGCGGCAGCCCGATGCACTCTCATCCCCCAGTGCGAAAGGGCTCCATCCTCCGAGGCGAGGCCGGACCACGGCCAGAACCCAGCGGATCGGGCCTTCCGCGGGGGGCGCCGAGCGCTCCCCAGGGGTAAGGCGCCCGCCGCGAGCCTGGAGCGGGCTCCAGAATCAGGGCAGCGGGTACGTGTGCGTGCTCCGGTCGAACCCGCTCACCGATTTCGGAATCAATGCGCCAAGCACCACCTCGGGGACCGTGGTACTTGCCCGGTGCGGAACCCAGGTGGAAGCGCTCGTCCGGCAGACCTCGCTGGCACCGTCGCGGAGCGTGCCCCGGAGGACGCGGCTCACCCGCGCGTCGAGTAGATGACCATCAGCTCGAGCTGGCGCCCGCTCCTGGCGGCGGAGCTCTGGATGTCGCTCAGCCCGTAGGGGGTGAGGAAGGTGTTGCGGAAGACGCCGGTGACCTGGCCGGCGACCGGCATGCCCTGCGAGAGCAGGAGCTGGCCGGCGTAGGTGTAGCCGGGGCCCATCTGCCAGGTGTTGAAAACGAAGCCGTAGGCGTCATGGACGACGCCGTGGAGGCGCACGGAGGGAATCCACCCGACGAGCTTCTCGAGCACCGTGGTGGCCAGCCCGCTGCCCGGCCCCACCATTCCAAAGCCGTTCTCTCCCGCGCGGGCGGCCGTCTCGAGCACCGTCTGCAGCGAGGTGTGGGCCTCCTGCGCGGCGACGTACGCCGAGCTCAAGGCGCGCTGGGGGTCCTCGAAGCTCGACTTGACCCAGGCCATGTCGACGCCCTCCCTGGCCGCCTGTTGCTGCGCCTGTTGCTCGATCTGCTCGAGAGTCTCACTGGCCTTCATCTGTCCCGCGATGAAGGCCGAGGCGGTGTACGCCCAGCCGATGGCCTGTTTCAGTCCGGGCTGGAGTGGGCTCAGCGGTGAGGTGAGTGCCGCCACCGAGGCCCCCAGGAGCCCGCCCGCCAGGCCACCTCCCAGCAGCGGCCCCATGTAGCCGGTGGCAAAGCCCAGGGCGATGCCACCAAGGGTCATCAGGAACGGGTCCTTGAGGACGTAGCCGGCGACGGTGGCCGCCGCGCCCACCGCCGCGACGGCCGTCACCCACACCGGGGCGCTCGAGGCCGCCACCGTGGCCACCGCCACCACCGCCGCCACCACCGGCGCGTGGCCGGAGGGGTCCACGTTGGAGATGGGGTTGTTGTAGGCGAAGGCATAGCGGTTGAGCGCCTGGGGGTTCTCCAGGTCCGGGACGACGGAGTCCGGAGAGATGAAGCGCCCGAGCTCCGGGTCGAAGTAGCGGGCGTTCATGTAGATGAGGCCCGTCTCGCCGTCGGTCTCGTGTCCACCGAAGCCGCGGGTATTGGCCACGCCGCCGGAGTCCGCGAGCGCCTTGCCGTAGGGAGCGTAGTCGTAGCTGCGTGCCACCGCCCCCGAGGCGTTGGTCAGCAACTGCACCGAGCCCAGGTGGTCCTGGTGGACGAAGGTCGTCCCCGCCGCGCCCTTCCTGGCCACCAGCAGGGGCCCCGCGTAGATGTGCTTGAGGTGGGAACCGTCGGGAGCAATCTCGAAGAGCTTGCCGAAGTAGCGGGTGGTGCCGCCGGCCGTCGTCTTGGCGACGCGCCCCCCATCCGGGTCGTAGAGGAAGGTCGTGCTCTGTCCACCGCGAATGACCGAGGTGAGCCGGTTCTCCGCGTCCCACGTCATCTGGCGCCCGCCACCGCCCGTCATGTTGCCGTTGGCGTCGTAGGTGTAGCTGCTCGTGCCAACGGTCGTCGAGGCGTGCCTGTGTGCCGCGCTGCCGTAGCCATAGGTGCCGGCCGCGGAGTTGTAGGTGATGTTGCCAAGCGCGTCGTACGAGAAGAACTGGGACTGTGAGCCGGTGACGGAGAGCAGGCGGTTGCGGTCGTCGTAGCCGTAGCTCACGTTGAGCAGCGAGTCGGTGGCGGACGACATGGAGGTGACACGGGCGGCGGCGTCATACCCGTAGCTGGCCGAGTAGAGCGTCGTCGCCCCGCGCAGCACCCGCGAGGAGGAGAGCCACTGGCGGTCCGCGTCGTAGGTGTAGGACTGGGTGACGCCGTTGGCGAGGGACACCTGGGTAATCTGTCCCCGGGCGTTGTACGAGAGCGCGTTGACGTAGCCGCTCACGCCGGCCAGCCGCCCCGCGCCGTCATACGTGTGGGTGACGGCTTCTCCATCGCCGTACGTCACGCGGGCCAGCCGCCCGAGCGCGTCGTACGCCCAGCGCGTCGTGGCACACACACCGAGGATGCAACGCGTGGAGCTCGTCACGCGTCCGGCGAAGTCGTACGAGAGGCTCTCGGAGCCCTCGGCCCACGTGAGGCTCGTGGGCCTGTCCCCCACCGCGGCTCCGTGCCCGGCCTCGTCATAGCGCCACGACACCTGCCCGCCTCCGGGCAGCACCTTGGACACCCGGCGGCCCAGGGCGTCATACGTCACCTGGAGCTTCTGTCCCTTGGCGTCGGTCTGCGAGATGCGGTTGCCCGCCGCGTCGTAGCCGTAGCTCCAGCAGCCGAGGTCCGGATCACACTCCGCGAGCTTGTTGCCCAGGGAGTCCCACGTCTTGGAGGACACGTTGCCGGCGGCGTCCGTCACGCGCGTGAGCCGCCCCAGCACGTCCCGCTGGTAGCGGGTGCGGCTCTCGGCGCCGCCGTTCCACTCCGAGACGCTCACCACGTTGCCGAAGCCGTCGACGGCGCGCCGGGTGGTGTGGCGTAGCTCGTCGTAGTGCGTGGTGCACGAGCGGGGCGCCGCGAAGTCCGGGTCCGCCGGGTTGTGGCAGATCTGGTAGACGTTCTCCGCGTAGCTGCCGTCCGGGCTGGTGACGGTGCGCACGCGCCCCGCGCCGTCGTAGGAGAACACCTGGTACCTGGGAGTCTCCGAGGCCGGGTCGTACCAGAGCGACTCCTTCCACACGCGCTCGGAGCCATCGGAGTAGACGACGAACTGCGTGGCGCCGCCCTCTCGCACGCGCTGGTAGACGCGCCGCATGCCGTCGAAGTACTCGTCCACCCAGAGCCCGTCAGCCGTCCCATCCGACTGGACGACGCGCACCCGCTGAGCGCTCGCGCTCCCCCATGAGAGGTACTGCCGTTCCTCCCAGCCGCCGTCGGGCCGGGTCTCCCGCACCAGCCGCCCGAGGGCATCGTAGCTCCGGGAGAGCGTCAGGCCGTTGGCGTCCGTCTCGGCGGTGGCCTTGCCCAGCGTGAAGTCGTACGCGGTGCTCTTGCAGTGACCGAGCGCATCACACTCCCGCACCGGGTAGATGCGGTAGGTGGAGTCATACGCCGTCGTCCGCGTGTAGCCGCGCTCGTCCGTGCGGGAGGTGAGGTTGCCGTAGGCGTCGTAGGCGAACGCCTCCGTGACGTAGCCGCCGGTCTGGTCGTTCCAGCGCTTGCGCGAGGTGAGGTTGCCGAGAAGCGGAGCGGAGGCGTAGGAGGTGGCTCCGTCGTAGGCGTGGAGCGTCTGGCGCACCAGCCGCCCCGCCGTGCCGATGCCCTCGTAGACATTCTCGTACGCCACCTTGCCCACGATGTATTTGGAAGTGTTCGGGTAGAAGCCGCGCACGGTGGTGCGCTCGTCGCCGGAGGCGTCGTAGTTGCCGTACTCCTGGGTCCTGAGCACGTTGCCGTAGATGTCATAGGCAAGCTGGTTGACGACGCGCTGGCAGGTGGAGCCCTGGTTGCATTCGAAGTCCCAGCGCTCGGTGAGCAGCGAGGTGTAGGGCGGAGCGCTGTTCTCCTGGTAGGCGTAGTGCGAGTAGCTGTAGAGCCGCCCGGCCGCATCCCGGAAGTAGGTGGCCTCGGGCTTGGAGACGCAACCGACGTGCTGGTGGTAGTACGTCTCGGTGTAGTTGCCGGCCGCGTCCAGGACGCCGGTCACCTTGCGGAAGCCGAGGAAGCGGCGCTCGGAGCTGGACCAGAGGCCGCCCTGGTACGAGTAGCTCGTGGTGGAGCTGCTGCCACGCCCGTCGGAGGTCGTCACCGAAGAGACCGTCTGGAGGACCATGCCGGCGGGCAGGAAGGTGTTCTGCCAGGCCGAGGACGGCTTGTATTGCACCGTCGTCGCACCGCCCAGGCCGTTGGACACGGAGGTGATCAGATCCGGTGCCGCTCCAGCCGCCAGCCAGTGCTGCGCCAGCGTGACGCGGTTGTTCACGTCCTGGTAGATCATCACCAGGTCGCTCCGCCCGTCCCCGTTCACATCCATGGGGAACACCCGCCCGCGGTAGGTGGAGCTGTCCACCACGCTGGTCCAGTACGTCTCCGACGAAGTGGACGCACCTCCAGAGTACTGGAGCTTGCTGCCGTCGGAGATCCAGTGCTGCGCCAGGGTGACGCGGTTGTTCACGTCCTGGTAGACCATCACCAGGTCGCCCCGCCCGTCCCCATTCACATCCATGGCGAGGACCTTGCCGTGGTACGTGGGGCTGTCCACCACACTGGTCCAGTACGTCTCCGAGGACGTCGAGGAGCCGCCCGTGTACTGGAGCTTGTTGCCGTCGGAGATCCAGTGCTGGGCCAGCGTGACGCGGTTGTTCACGTCCTGGTAGATCATCACCAGGTCACCGCGCCCGTCCCCATTCACATCCATGGGGAAGACCTTGCCGTGGTACGTGGGGCTGTCCACCACGCTCGTCCAGTATGTCTCCGAGGACGTCGAGGAGCCACCGGTGTACTGGAGCTTGCTGCCGTCGGAGATCCAGTGCTGCGCCAGCGTGACGCGGTTGTTCACGTCCTGGTAGATCATCACCAGGTCACCGCGCCCGTCCCCATTCACATCCATGGGCTCGTCCAGTATGTCTCCGAGGACGTCGAGGAGCCACCGGTGTACTGGAGCTTGCTGCCGTCGGAGATCCAGTGCTGGGCCAGCGTGACGCGGTTGTTCACGTCCTGGTAGATCATCGCCAGGTCGTCCCGGCCATCCCCGTTGATGTCCAGGGAGACGGCCTTGCCGTGATAGGTGGGGTTGTCCACCACGCTGGTCCAGTACGTCTCCGAGGAGGTGGAGGAGCCGCCGGTGTACTGGACCTGCTTGTTCATGGAAGCACCGGACCACCCCAGCGTCATGGGAGGCAGCGCTGTGCCACCCGTGATGTTCCCCGCCGCGTCGATGAGCACGTCCCGGCCATACTGCTGGACGCTCACCAGCAGGGAGCGCCCGGAGCTGCCGCTCGGGCTATAGGCCAGCTTGTAGGCGCGGATGGGAGCCGGCCCGGGGGCCGTCACCAGGATGCTCTTGAGCCGGTAGCCCGTCCGCGCCAGGCTCGCGCCCGTCGCGTAGGTGATGGGGTCCGGCCGAGCCTCGGAGTAGAACTTGATGGTCGTCCCGTTGTAGCTGATGGCGTCGAGGTAGCAGTCCGCGCCGGATTCGCACCAGTAGCCGTAACTCACCGTGTTGCCGCGCGTGTCCTGCGCGGTCTTGAGAGCCCAGCGGAACGTCCCCTGGGAGACGACGAAGAGCGGCTCGTAGCTGAGCTTCGTCCCGTCCTTGCGGTACACGGTCCAGCGGTTGTTGGCGCTGTCCTGCACGATGCGCATGTAGCCCTGGATGCGCGTGGAGTGCGTGCCGCCGAGCGAGGCGTCCGCGACCAGCTCCTGCCCGTCGAGCAGGAACATGTCGCTCGCGTCGTAGCGCGGCGCACCCTTGCCGCGCGAGGCGCGCTCGATGAAGGACACGCCCGAGAGCGACCAGCCGACGCCAAGCCACCCGTTCTGCCCACCCGAGCTGTACGTCAGCGTCAGGTTCGGCTCCAGGGCGTGGAAGGCGGGGAGCTCGATGGGGACGTTGGTGCTGAAGGCGCCGTAGAACGGCTCGACGCTGCCCGCCTCCGCGGCGCGCGGGCCGACGGCGACGAGGGCGAAGAGGGTGAGCGTGACGAGGGCTGACAGGGCACGGGACACGGACCGTCCTCCAGAGACAGGGCGAGCGGGGCTTTCCCGGGCCCGGCACAGCCGGCCCATGTGACAGCCCTCGCCTGCTTCCCAGATTACGCCGGGTATGCTGGAGTGTCACGCGTGGTATGTGCCTGGCCCCGCAACCGCCCGCTCGAGTTCCCGAGTGGGAGTGCACGGCGTGCGGTAGATTGGGACCTCCCGCGCACCGAGAGCAGATGACCCGATGAAGAAGCGCATCCTCCTGGTGGCCGCCGCCCTCCTGGTACTGGGAGCCGCGGTGCTGATGGCGGAACTCCAGGAGCCTCCGCGTCACACCCCGGAACCCAACTCCCCCCTGACCGACGTGGCGGGAGCCGCTCCAGTGGCGGACAAACGCCCCGGGGAGACGTCCTCCCCAACGCGAGTGGAGCCTTCTCCCAACCCGACACCGGGCGCGCCCGCCTCCACGCAGTCCGTGCCCGAGGCGCCTCCGGCCCGCATGGTGACGCCCTCGCTCATGCGGGAGCCGTCGAACCCTCCGCAGTGGACCCGGCCGCTGGCCGTCCCATCCACGCCCTCGCCTCCAGATCCTTTCGTGCCCCCTCCCCTCGCCGTGGATCCGGAGCGCGGGCGTCCTCCCATGCCGGGTGACGGGGAGCCTCGAGCGCCATGAGCAGGAAACCGGCGGCCACCTACGGGCGCCGCAAGCAGCTCGACAAGGAGATCACCGAGCAGCTCCAGCTCCTCGAGGCGTGGCCCGAGGACGACGCGTCCGCGCGGGCGCTGGCCGCGCTCTACACGCGCCGCGCCGAGGCCGCGCAGGCGGAGGGCGCACGCGCGGATGCGCTGGAGGCCTGGCAGCGGCTCGCCGCCTTGTGCGCGCGGCGCGGCTGGCCCGAGCGGGAGTTGACAGCGAACCGCCGGTTGCTGGCGCTGGAAGCGCGGCCGGAGGTAGAGGCCCGAATCGAGGGACTGCTGCGCGAGGCCCGAGCGCGCCGCCGCGTGGCCCTTCTCCAGGCCGTGCTGTCCGCCACCCTCCTGGTGCTGGCCGCGCCTCCCTTCGACCTGTGGCCGCTGGCGCTGGTGGCCCTGGCCCCCTTACTCCTGGGGCTGCGCGAGGCCTCGCCGAACCAGGCTCTCGCGCGGTCATGGCTGTGCGGCTTCCTCGTCAACCTCGCCGGCTTCCACTGGGGCTACGCGCTGCTCGAGCGGTTTGGCCAGGTTCCGGAGTGGGCCCGGGTGCTCGTGCTGGTGCTGCTCGCGGCCTACCAGGGCAGTGTCTTCGCCCTCTGGGCGGGCGCGAGCAGTCTCCTCGCGCGCCTGGCCCGCGTGCCCTGGCTCGTCTCGGCGCCGCTGGCGGTGGCGGTGGCCGAGAGCGTGCTGCCCTTCCTCTTCCCCTGGAACCTGGGCGTCACCGTGTGGCGCGCGTGGCCACTCGTGCAGGTCGCGGAGCTCGGCGGCCCTCCCGCGGTGTCCTCGCTGGTGGTGCTCATCAACCTCGTCCTCCTGGAGGCCGGGCTGGCCCTGCGGCAGCGCCAGCCCCTGCCCCGCCCGGTGCGCGTGGCCGGCGGGGTGGTGCTCGCGGTGGTGAGCGCCGGACTGCTGCGGGCCGCGCACGTGGCCATGGCGCGCGGCGCCGCCCCCAAGGTGCGGGTGGGCATCGTCCAGCCCAACTTCGGCACCGTCACCGCCGAGGACCGCAAGCACCGCGGGGAGCAGTACCTGGCCACCCTGCGTCAGGCCACCGGCGAGCTGGCGCGCCAGGGCGCGGAGCTGGTGGTGTGGCCCGAGTCCGCCTTCCCCTTCCTCTTCGACCGGCAGCTCGAGCGCGAGTATGCCCCCGGACATCCCTGGGAGCTGCGGCCCGGCTTCTCGGGGACGCTCCTCTTCGGCGCGCTCAGCCACACCTTCGGCGGCTCGCTCGTGCACAACAGCGCCGTCCTCGCCTCCCCGGAGGGCCGCATCACCGGCCTGTATGACAAGCGAAAGCTGTTCCCCTTCGGTGAGTACGTTCCCTTCTCGGATCGCTTCCCGGATTGGGCGCGGCGGGTGCGCGCGCGGCTTCCGGACTCGCCGGACATCGAGCCCGGCGGAGCCCCGCGCCTGCTGGTGAGCGGAGGGCTGCGGGTGGCGCCGCTCGTCTGCTACGAGGACATCTTCCCCCGCGCCGTCCACGCGCTGGCGAGCCAGGAGCCCAACCTGCTCGTCACCCTCGCCAACCACGTCTGGTTCGGAGATGGGGCCGCGCCCTACCAGGCGCTCGCCCTGGCCACCCTGCGCGGCGTGGAGATGCGGCGCGACCTGGTTCGAGCGGCCAGCACCGGCGTCAGCTCCGTGGGAGACGCACTCGGCCGGGTGCACGCGCACACCTCGCTCACCGTGGAGCCCGGCAAGCCCGAGCTGCTCCAGGGTGAAGTCGCACTGGTGGAGCTCTTCGCGCTCGGGCCCTGGCTGGCCCCCGCCTGGCCCTTCGCGTGCGCGCTGGCCTTGCTGGTGCTGGGCGTCCTCGGTCACCGTGGTGGCCAGCACGCGCCGCCGGCCGTACCGGTCCGATAGCGCGCCCACCAGTGGCCCACCAGGGCGTGGCGCGTTGCCCGGTGCCAGGACATGCGGGCGCTCGCGCACGGTGCGGACACGGACCGCCGCGCGAGGTTGCGCGACGCGCGAGGCGGCTCGACGGAGCGCGCTCGAGGCCGGCGCGGGGGCCCGTCCCGTGCGCCGGAGGGATGTGACGGGTGGTGGCTCCGACTTCGCCGGTTCGTGCCATCGCCGACTTCGGAACGGGACTGCTGCCCCCCCTGGGCGCACGCCGGGGGAGTGCGCATCTATCTGGGACCCACCTGATGAAGGAGGAGCGCCATGGCTCAGTTTCGAGGGGTGATCAAGCAATACTCCCTCAAGGTCAATTCCGCGAACGAGTACTACAACAATGTCCTCTACATCTATGGCGACTTTGGTCTGGCGTACCTCTACTTCATCGCGGAGGGCGCGCCACTGAGTCAGAACAGGAAGCGGTCCGGCGAGAATGTCTTTGATATATTCTTCCGGATGTACTCCTGGGCACATCTCGTCGACCTTCTTCGCAACGAGAAGCCTGTCTACTTCTTCTTTGATGACTCGCTGAGCACCGCTTCGCTCGGGCCCGAGAGAGAGCCTGTCGGCGAAGAGGAAGCGCAGAGGCCTGTTCGTCCGGCATAGCCGCGCGGCGCGCACGCGCCCCAAGGAGGAGGGCCGTTGCGCGAGGCTTCCGCTCCGGACGCGGTTGCGTCACGGGAGCACGCAGCCCCCACCGGGCCTACACGGGTTTCCCGCCGTACGGCCCCCGGCGTGCACGGGCAAGCCATACTGGTACATGGTTTGCTCACGCCTCCTGGCACAGGGCCCCAGGCCCCCTGACAGCCACGACCCCACCCAGGAGGCATTCCATGATTCGCAGAGTCGGTTCGAGCCACGTGCTCCCCACCGCTTCTTCCTCGCGCGAGGAGCCGCGGACGCAGCCCCCCGCGACCAGCACCTCTCAGAGCGTGGCGCGGATGATGACCGCGGACGTCTTCGACCCACCCCGAATGCGCCCGAGTCCGAGGCTGCCGGGTCCTGTCACGTTGCCGGCCGCCCAGACGGAGCGAGCCCAGAAGCTCGCGGAGCGCATCTTCCAGGCCGCCACGGCCTACAAGAATGGGGACTACGAGCGGGCCTATACCCTGCTCACCGCCCCCAAGAATGGCCTCGTCAAGATCAGCTCCAGCCTGATGATGATCAAACCCGGGATGTCCGTGGAGGACGTCCTGGACCTGGCGCGCAAGAAGTCCTTCTCATCCATCGAGCAGCACTCGATCACGCTGCTGGACTTCATGCTCCCGCCCGATGGCAGTGCCCCTCTGGGCCAACCGTTCTACGAGAACCAGAAGCTGGCCAAGCGGCTGCTGCCCATCATGTTGGAGGAGTGGATGCACCAGTTCCAGAACGAGAACCAGGGCTTCATCTCCCCGAGGACCCAGCGGTTCGCGGACGACGCCGCGCGCGCGGGCCTGGACCTCGATGCGAGCACCCTGCGCGAGGTGGACATCCTCGCGACCTTCCATGACTGGGGCTTCCCGGTGAAGAAGCTCGGCACGGTATCCCAGTACCTCGAGCGCGGGCTGTTCGAGGCGTGGCACCAGGCCGGTGACGGCAACTGGAAGATCCGGCAGTGAGCCACGCAACGCCGGGCCGGCCGATGACGTCTTCGCGCTGGGAATGACCGCCTACCGGCTGGTCACCGACGAGTACCCACCCACCACGGCGCCCATGGACGAGGAGTCCCATATCTGGAGCCTGGAGGGCACGGGCCCTCGGCCTCCGCGAGCCCTCAACGTCCGCTGCTGCGCCGAGCTGAGCGCGCTCGTGTCCCGGATGCTCTCCGTGCGCCCCGAGGCGCGTGGCAGCGCCCGCGAACTGGCCGAGGCGCTGGAGCAGGCCGCGCGGGAAGCGAGGCCGGAGGCGGATGTGCCTCTCTTCGCCCCGGAGGAGCTCCAGTCCGTAGACACAGGTGCCGCCTCCAAACACGCTGTGCATCGCGCGACTGGGAGTCCCCGCCGGTCCTGGCTCACGGCAGTCAGCCTGGGAGGAGCCGTGGCGCTTGGAGCCACGTGGATGCTGAGCGCACGTCCCGGCGACGAGGCCGAGCAGACACACGCGACAGAGAACGAGGATGCGAGGGATAGCGGCACCGTGGCTGTCGGAGACAGCGCCCTCACGTCCCCCCTGCCTCTCTCGGGCCCCTTCCGCATGGTCGACCATCGGCGAAGATCTGCCACCCAAGCCACTAAAAGGGCAGATCCGGCCAGATGCCACGGGCCGCTGCCCCCGCCGGGCGCAGGTGCCCATCAATGGTGGGTGCTGGGTGAAACTGACCGTCAGCCTGAAGGACTGTGACGAGGACTATTACGTCTACAAAGGCGCGTGTTACGGCCCCGCCTACCCTGTTGACGCGCACGTCTGCTGATGGGCGAGCAAGCCGGCTGGTTGATGGGCATCCGTCAGGAGCAGGCGGGCCG
>NZ_JAIQDG010000062.1 GCF_020037125.1 Myxococcus sp. RHSTA-1-4 | reverse complement strand
GAGCTGTTCATCGGCGGCGTGGGCCTGGCGCGCGGCTACCTGGGCCGCCCGGAGCTGACCGCCGAGCGCTTCGTGCCGGACCCGTTCGCAGGGGCGCAGCCGGACCGCGCCAGCTCCTCGTCCGCGGATGATGCAGGGGCGCAGCCGGACCGCGCCAGCTCCTCGTCCGCGGATGATGCTGGGGCACTGCCGCACCGCGCCGGCTCCTCGCTCGCAGATGAAGCGGGGACGCATCGCACCAGGACCGCGTACGCGGGCGAGGACGGGGCGCGCATGTACCGCACCGGAGACCGCGTGCGTTGGCTGCCGGACGGCACGCTGGAGTACCTGGGCCGCACCGACTTCCAGGTGAAGCTGCGCGGCTTCCGCATCGAGCTGGGTGAAATCGAGGCCGTGCTCACCGCGCAGCCCGGCGTCCGTCAATCGTTGGTGCTGGTGCGCGAGGACCGGCCCGGCGACAAGCGGCTCGTCGGCTACGTCGTGCCCTCGGCGGAGCACCGCGGTGGCGAAGCCGTGCTCCCGTCGCTCGACACGGCGGCCCTGCGCGCCGCCCTCGCCTCTCGGCTGCCCGAGCACATGGTGCCCTCCGCCTTCGTGGTGCTGGACGCCCTGCCGCTGACGCCCAACGGCAAGGTGGACCGCAAGGCCCTGCCCATTCCCGAGACTCCTGCTCCCACTACCGGGTTCTCCGCCCCCCGTGACGTGCTGGAGCACACCCTGGCCGGAATCTGGGAGGAGCTGCTCGGCATCCATCCCGTGAGCATCCGCGGCAACTTCTTCGAGCTGGGCGGCCACTCGCTGCTCGCCGTCCAGCTCATGAGCCGCATCCGCGAGCGCACCGGGCGCGAGCTGCCCCTGGCCGCGCTGTTCCAGGCCCCCACCGTGGAGGGGCTCGCCTCGCTGCTGCGGCAGGCGCCCGCGCCCTTCTCGCCGCTGGTGCCCATCCAGCGCGCAGGCCGTTGCCGGCCGCTCTTCCTCGTCCACCCCGTGGGCGGCAATGTCCTCGCCTACGCCGAGCTGGCCCGGCGGCTCGGTCCGGATCAGCCCGTGTATGCCTTGCAGTCTCAAGGGCTCGACGGGCGGCAGCCGCCGCTGAGCACCGTCGAGGAGATGGCAGCGCTCTACCTGGAGTCGATCCGCACCATCCAACCGCAGGGCCCCTACCGCCTCGGAGGCTGGTCCATGGGCTCGCTGGTCGCCTTCGAGATGGCCCGCCAGCTCCAGGCCCGCGGCGAGGCCGTGGAGTTGCTCGCACTCATCGACCCCAGCCCCGCCAGCATGGACCGCGTGCGGGACGACGTGGACGACCCGCGGCAGGTGGTGGCCCGGTTCGCCAGCGACCAGACCCAGCTCGCCACGGGTGGGGCGTGGCTCCCGGACCCGGCGCTGCTGGAACAGGGCCCCGGCGCGGTGCTCCAGCACCTGCTGGAGGAGGGCCGCAAGGCGGGCCTGCTCATCCCGGAGGTGGGGCTACCGCAGGTGCGCACCCTCTTCGACGTCTTCGCCAGCAACCTGCGCGCGATGAAGCACTACGCGCCCTCGCCGTTCGCCGGCCGCATCGTCATGCTGCGTGCCACCGAGTCGCCAGCGGAGGCGCCTGACCGTGGATGGGGCGCGCTGGCCGCGCAGGGGCTGGTGCTGCACGACGTCCCCGGCAACCACTACAGCGTGCTTCGCGCGCCCCACGTCCAGCTCCTGGCGGAGCGGCTGGCCGCGCTGCTCGCGGAGGCCCGCCAGGACGGCGACGGGGTGTCCGCTGCGTAGACGGTTCCGACGTCAGGCCACCCTGGCGCCGGACCGCACCGGCTGCATCGCCGGCAGCACCTTCATCCAGAGGTTGACCGGGTAGTGGGTGCCGCCCGTGCTGGGGACGACCTTCCTGCCCGGAACAAGCTCGAGCCGGTAGCGCTGGAGCACCATCGACGTCACGAGCGTGCCAATGACAGAGGCCAGCATCATCCCGATGCAGACACGCTGCCCACCGCCGAAGGGCAGGTAGACGAACCGGGGCCGCGCCTGTACCTGCTCCTCGGAGAAGCGCTCCGGGTCGAAGGTCTCCGCGTCCTTCCAGTACTCCGGAATCCTGTGCATGACGTGGGGGCTCATCGTCACCCGGGTTCCCACCGGTACGTCGAAGCCGCCAATCGTGTCGTCCTTGATGGCGATCCGCGTGAGCTCCGCGGCGGGCGGATGGATGCGCAGGGTCTCACTGAAGACCTGGCTCACGTACTGAAGCGCCGGCAGGTCGTCCGCGGTGGGCGCCCGGCCCCCCAGCACCCGCCCCACCGTTTCGGCAGTGCGCTCGGTGATCTCCGGGTTCAGCGCCAGGCAGTACCAGAGCCACGCCAGACCGATTCCCGTCGAGGAGTGTCCCGCGAAGAAGAACTCGACGAGCTCATCGCGCACCTCCTGCTCGGTCATCGGCTCGCCCTTCTCGTCACGCGCGTCGATCAGCACGCCGAGCATGTCCTCCGGCTGCTCCGCCTGGGCCATCCGCCGGCGGACGGTCTCCCAGGCGAAGTCATTGAGCCGGCGCGCCGACTCCAGCGCCCGCGGGTTCCGGCGCCGGTGGTCCCAGCGCAGCACCGCCCGGGGGACCAGGAAGGGAACCTCCGCCACCAGCGGGCGCGGGCGGATGGAGGAACGCATGAAGTACCAGACCGCGTCCCGGAGCTCGTCCGTGGGGTCCTCGGAGAAGACGAGCTGCCCCATGAGGGTGATGACGGTCCAGGACATCTCCCGGAGGACATCCATCGGGGCGCCGCTCCGGAGGAAGGGCTCCCACCGCTGGTCGAGCACCCGCTGCACGGCGCCCACCATGCGAGGGACCTGGGACAGCAGCCGATCCCTCTGGAAGGCCGGCTGGCTCATCCGGCGGTGCCGCTTCCAGAACGCCCCGCTGCTGCTCGACAAGGCCTCGCCCGCGACGATGCCCCGGCGGATGGGCTCCTTCGGATAGTTCATCACCCCCTGGTCGACCAGGAAGTGCTTGATGAGGTTGGGACTGCTGATGAGGTAGTGCACCTTCCCCGGAAACGGCAGCGTGGCGACCTCGCCATAGCGCCGCGACGTCTTCTCGAGGAACGAGTTGAGGTCGCCCCCGGTGGTGACCATGTGCCAGATCAGCGAGGACAGCGACGGGCCGGGCGGAAGACGCGGTGGTGACATGACGGGGCTCGGTGGCACTCGACGCTAACACGCCACGAGCCCTATCGGACACGCGCCCCCAGGCTGGAACAAGCGCGAGCGTGACACAGTGACAGCCTGTCACTCGCCTGCTCCGTCTCCGTGACAGCGGGTCCGGCTCGCGGTGTCTTCCAGGAGCAAACCGCCTCCTCGCGGAGCCCGTCCTCCGAGGAGCGCCCCTCTCCGCCATGGCGCTGGCACCGCGCTTGCTCATCGTCTCCGTGTCTCTGACCCGAGAGGAGCCACGACGATGAAACGCTTCATCCGCAGTTACTTCTGGCTGTTGAGCGGAGCCCTCCTCCTCATCGCCGCGCCCGTGGCGGCGCGCACGCTGGACCTGCTCACGGACTTCGAGCTCACCCGGCTCATCCCCGGCCTCGCTCCGGAGCGCGCGCGCGGCGCCACCTCCGCCCCGGCCATCGTCATCGAGCGCGAGCGCATCACCGTCCCTGCCCAGGGACAGCACCTCGGCGACACAGCGGTCTCACGCGGCTCCCACGCCGCACCGGCATCGGCCCCGCCTTGCGGCACGCCCGCCGGAGCCTCCACACCGGACGACGGCATCCGGCTCGTCGGTGAGTACTCCTATGTGATTCCGAGCGCGGAGGTGGACGCGGCGTTCTCCCGCCTGGACGAACTGTCCACCCAGGCGCGCGTGGTGCCCGCCTTCCGGGATGGTCAGGCCCGGGGATTCAAGATGTTCGCCATCCGGCCGGACTCGCTCTACGCGAGGCTCGGGCTCCAGAACGGTGACGTGCTCCAGCGCATCAACGGGGTGTCACTCAACACGCCCGACAACGCGGTGGCCGTCTTCGAGAGCCTGCGCGGGGCCCGGAACGTCGAGCTGGACATCGACCGCCGCGGCACCGTCGTCCACATGGTCTACACCGTGGTGCGCTGAGTCCACGCGGCCTGGGGGAGGAATGACGCGATGGCACTCATCATCCGCAAGTACTTCTGGCTGGTCACCGGGACCTTCATCCTGCTCGCCGCGTTGCTGGCGGCGCGCACGGTCAATCTCTTCGTGGAGCTCGCGCTCGCCGCACCCCTCCCAGGTGCCGAACCCGCGCGCGCCCCACTCGCCGCGGTCGCCGAGGCGGCACCGACGCCACTGGACGGTGCGCGGCTCGCGACGCTCACGGGACTGCGCTTCGGAAAGGACGAACCCGCCGTGGCCGAGCCTCCGGCCGAGGTGGCCACCGGGCTCGTGAGGAGCGCGCTGCGCGTGAAGCTCCTGGGCACGCTGGTGGCGAATGACGCGCAGTGGTCCTTCGCGTCGGTCCAGGACCTGGAGACCCAGCGCGCGCGGAGCCTGATGGTCGGCGACGAGCTGATGGGCACGCGAGTCCTCTCCATCGAGCGTGAGCGCATCATCGTCTCCGCCAACGGCCGCGAGGAGTTCATCGACGGTGAGGCCTCACCCTCCGTCAACGCAACCCAGGCCCCCGCCCTGACCCGCACCCTGCCCGCCGGCAGCGCCGGTCCGGAGAGCGGCATCCGTGCCGTGGGCGAGCACGCCTACGAGATTCCAAGCACGGAGCTCCATCACGCAATCGAGAACGCGGGGGAGCTGCTCACCCAGGCTCGCGCGATACCGGCGTTCGAGAACGGCAAGCCGGTGGGCTTCAAGCTCGCATCCATCCGGCAGAACTCGCTCTACTCGAGAATCGGCCTCCAGAATGGCGACGTGCTCAAGCGCATCAACGGCCTGCCGCTCGACACACCCGAGCGTGCCCTGGAGGCCTTCGCGACGCTGCGCGAGGCCCGGCACATCGAGCTGGACATCACCCGCGCCGGTGGCGCGGTCCGCAAGGTCTACGACGTGCGCTGATGCCGCTCACCCGAGCGACGCGGACGCCTGCGCCAGCTTCTCCTGCGCTTCCTCCCACCGGGCATAGAGGCTCTCCAGCTCCTCCTTGCCGGCGCGGTGCGTGTCCATCAACGGCTTGGCGCGCGCGAAGTCGTTGTAGAGGGCGGGGTCCGCGAGCTGCGCCTCGCGCTCCTTCTGCTCGGCCTCCAGCGAGGCGATGCGCTCCTCCAGCTTCGCGATCTCCTTCTTGATGGGGCCCTCCACCACGCTGCGGCGCTGGCGCGCCTCGGCCTCCATCCGCTTGCGGTCCTTCTCCGTCATCGGCCCCGTGGACGACTTGTCCGCGCGGGCCGTCCCCGCCGCAGCGGCCTCCGCGGCCTCCGCCGCCTGCCGGAGCTGCTCCTGGTGGTACAGGTATTCGTCCAGGTTGCCCGGGTGCGGCGTCAGCTTCCCGTCCGCCACCTCCCACACGTGCGTGGACAGGCCGTTGATGAAGCTGCGGTTGTGGCTGACGAACAGCAGCGTGCCCGTGTAGCTCTTCAGCGCTTCGATGAGCATCTCGGACGAGTCGAGGTCCAGGTGGTTGGTGGGCTCGTCCATCAGCAGGAAGTTGGAGGGCACCAGCAGCAGCTTGGCCAGCGCCACGCGCGCGCGCTCACCGCCGCTGAGCACGCCAATGGGCTTGTCCACGTCGTCACCGCTGAAGAGGAACGCGCCCAGCACGCCGCGCACGTAGCTCTCCGGCTTGTCCGCCGCGAGCGGCCGCACCTCCTCGAGGATGGTGTTCTGCCGGTCCAGCTTGTCCGCGTGGTGCTGCGCGTAATAGCCCACCACCACGTTGTGCCCGAGCGTCACCTTGCCCGTGTCCGGTGCCAGCTCGCCCGCCACCATCTTCAGCAGCGTCGTCTTGCCCGCGCCGTTGGCGCCCACCACGGCGATGCGCTGCCCGCGCTCCACGCGCCCGGCGAGGCCGTCGTACACCGTCTGCGCGCCGTACCGCTTGGAGATGCCCTCCAGCGTCACCACGTCGCGGCCGCTCCGGTCCACCTCCGGGAAGCGGAACTTCATGGTGGTCCGCTCCTCGAGGACCTGCACCTTCTCCAACTTCTCCAGCATCTTCGCGCGGCTCTGCGCCTGCCGCGCCTTGGTGGCCTTGGCGCCGAAGCGGTCGATGAAGGACTGCAGCTCCGCGCGCCGGGCCTCCACGCGCTCGGCCCGCGCCTGGAGCAGCTCCTTCTCCTCGGCGCGCAGGCGCTTGTAGTCGTCGTAGTTGCCGGTGTACTCGCGCACGCCCTCCAGCTCCAGGGACACCACCCGGTTGATCTGCCGGTTGAGGAAGTCCTTGTCGTGGGAGATGAGGATCAACGCCTTGCGTGAGCGGCGCAGGAAGTCGTCGAACCACGCGAGCGTGGGGACGTCCAGGTGGTTGGTGGGCTCGTCCAGCAGCAGCAGGTCCGGGTCCTGGAGCAGCAGGCCGGCCAGGGCCGCGCGCATGCGCCAGCCGCCGGACAGGGCCGACGTGGGCTTGAGCAGGTCCGCGTCCCGGAAGCCGAGGCCCTTGAGGATGCGCTCGGCGTGGTGCTTGCCGTAGCGGTTCTCGAAGTCGTCCAGCTCCGCGTGCAGGTCCGCCAGCGACTGGGCCAGCTCGAGCTGGTCCTCCTCGTCGGTGGCGGCGGCGAGCGCCTCCTCGGTCTCCCGCAGCCGGGCCTCCAGGGTGTCACGGCCGGGCACGGTGCTCATCACCGCCTCCACCACCGTGCCGTCCGGCAGGCCGGCAATCTCCTGGGGCAGGTAGCCCGCCCGGGCCTTCCGGGCGTACTGCACCGTGCCCGAGTCCGGCTGATTGACGCCGGCCAGGATCTTCATCAACGAGCTCTTGCCCGTCCCGTTGGCGCCGACGAGACCTACACGGTCCCTGGGGCCCAGGGTGAAGTTGTCGTTGTCGAAGAGGACCTTCTTTCCGTAGGAGAGGCAGAGGTCCTGGGCGATGACGAGGCTCATGGCGGGCGGGGATGTAACAGCCCTCGGGCCCCTCGGGAACGTCCGATATGCCTGCCCGGCCGCTCCGGGGCCTTTCGAGCCCTTTCCGGACCCCGCCAGGGCCTGCCTATACTCCGTCCCACATGGCTGCCCCCTGCCCCCATTGCGGAAGTACCGACGGCGTCGACCACCTGTGCTCCGGCCAGAGCCTCCAGCTCCTCGGCCAGGTGCTCGACGGCCGGTACAAGATTGAAAGCGTCCTGGGCCAGGGCGGCATGGGCATGGTGTTCCGCGCCACGCAGACGTCCGTGCAGCGCCCGGTGGCGGTGAAGACGCTGAACCCGTCGCTGGCCGCGGCGCCGCAGTTCTTCGAGCGCTTCCGCCGCGAGGCGGAGATCGCCAGCCGGCTGCGCCACCCCAACGTCATCACCATCTTCGACTTCGGCCGCGCGCCGGACGGCACCTGCTACTTCGTGATGGAGCTCCTGCAAGGCGAGAGCCTCAAGGAGATCGTCAAGCGCGAGGGCCCCATGTCCCTGCGCCGCGCGGTGAGCCTCGTCGAGCAGGCCTGCCAGGGGCTGGCGCATGCGCACGCGGAAGGCTGCGTGCACCGCGACCTCAAGCCGCACAACATCATGGTGCAGCAGCTCAGCGGCAAGGACTTCGTCAAGGTCCTGGACTTCGGCCTGGTGAAGGCGATGGAGGCCGAGGAGGAGGAGCAGCTCACCTCCACCGGGCAGGTGCTGGGCACGCCGCAGTACATGCCGCCCGAGCAGGCCGGTGGTGAGGCGGTGGACCAGCGCTCGGACCTGTACTCCATGGCGGGCGTCCTCTACTTCTGCCTCACGGGCAGCTCGCCGTACGGCGCGAACACGGTGCGCAAGGCGCTCACCGCCTCGCTCACGCAGCCGGTGCCGGCCGTCAACAGCAAGCGCCAGGGCGCCCCGGTGCCGGCTTCGCTGGACGCGTTCTTCAAGAAGGCGCTCTCCCCCGAGAAGGAGGACCGCTACCAGAACGCGCAGGAGTTCGTCGACGCGATGCTGGACGCGGTGGCGGACCTGTCGCCCGAGGAGCTGGACGCGCTGCCCAGCGGCGGCTCGGCCTCCAGCGGCGCCGAGCGCGGCAGTGGCAGCAGGCCCGGCAGCCGTCCCGGCCGTCCGAACGGTGGGAGCGGCAGCGGCGTGCGGGCCTCCCGCGCGGGTGCGCCCGCCGCGGGCCGAGGCTCCACGCCGTCCAATGTCGTCGTCGCGAGGGGAGCGGCGGGCAGTGGCTCATCGCCCAGCCGCGCGCGCCCGGCCGCGCCCCGCGCCGCGCCCCCTCCTCCGGCTCCGCCTCCCGCGCCGGAGGGCATGTCCACCGGCAAGAAGGTGGCGCTGGTGGCGGTGCCGCTGGTGCTGCTCGGCGTCGGCGCGGCGGTGGTGCTGGGTGGCGGCGCGCGACAGGAACAGCCGCCCACGACGGAGGTGCGCAGCGGCGCGCCGTCCACGAAGCCCACGGCGGTGGCCGGAGCCAACACGGGCACCGCGCCGGCGGCGCAGGTCGTCAAGGTGGCGATCAACTCCAATCCCGCAGGAGCCGCCATCCTCCTCGGAGGCAACCGGCAGGTGGGCACCACGCCGGTGACGCTGGAGTTGCCGCGCGACAAGACGCATGAGCTGACCTTCGAGCTCGCGGGCCACCAGAAGGTGACGCGCACGCTCGACTTCAGCCTCATGGCGGGTGACACGCAGAACGTGGACGTGACGCTGGAGCCGGTGCGCGCCGCCGCGCCCTCCCGCCCGGCGAAGCCCCAGAAGCAGGGCGGAGGGCAGGACATCTCCATCTTCGAGTAGCCCCGCGCTCGCCCCCGCCGACTTCAGCTTCCTGCTGGGCGAGGCGCGGCAGGCCGCCTCACACCCGCTTCGCCAGCTTCGGGAGCACCTCGCCGCTCTTCCCGGTGACGTGGTGCTCGAAGCGGCTGGCGTTCTGCGCCGGGTCCAGGTTGACGAGCCACGTCTCCCCACCCGCCTCGGCCACCCGGTCGACGATTCCCGCGGCCGGGTAGACGACGCCGGAGGTGCCCGCCGCGAGGAAGACGAAGCGCCCGCCCGACGTGGAGCCGCGCAGCGCGAAGTCTTCGATGCGCTGCAGGTCATCCGGGTCCAGGTACTCGCCGAACCAGACGATGTGCGGCCGCAGCCTGCCGCCGCACGCGTCGCACGTGGGCACGGTGCCGTCCGGGTACACGGTGGTGTCGTCGAACGGGGGCCGCTTGCACTTGCTGCACCGCGTCTTGAAGAGGGTGCCGTGCATCTCCACCACGCGCTGGCTGCCCGCGCGCCGGTGCAGGCCGTCCACGTTCTGGGTGGCCAGGAGGAAGCGGTCGCCCAGGTGGCGCTCCCAGGCCACCAGCGCGTCATGGCCGGGGTTGGGGTGCACGGCGGAGGCCGCCGCGCGGCGCTGCGAGTAGAAGCGCCACACCAGCGCCGGGTCCTTCACGAAACCCTGGGGCGACGCCACGTCCTCGATGGGGTGGTTCTCCCACAGTCCGTCCATTCCACGGAATGTGGGGACACCGCTCTCGGCGGAGACCCCGGCCCCCGTGAGGACGAGCAGCCAGGTCTTGGAATCGAGAATGAGCTGCTCCATGACGCCTCCCGTGCGGCGGAAAATGATTCAGGGTATTGAGGGACGGCACCGTCGCCGGGGCCTGACGCTCCGGCGAAGGTTCCCCCCTGTCGAGGTCCTCATCATGGCGGAAGTCACCCTGGATCTGCGTGGCATGCCGAAGGCGGAGGCCTACGCGGAGTTGAAGCAGCACGTCCGAGCGGTGCTGGAAGGCATCGACGACCCCATCGCGGCCATGTCCACCATGAGCTGCCTGCTGCACCACGCCTTCGGGCACCTGTGGACGGGCTTCTACCGGGTGGTGACGCCGGGCAAGCTGCTGCGGGTGGGCCCCTATCAGGGCACGCTCGGCTGCCTGGAGATCCACTTCGGCAAGGGCGTGTGCGGCACGTCCGCGGCGAAGGGCGAGACGGTGGTGGTGGCCGACGTGCACGCCTTCCCCGGCCACATCACCTGCGACGGGCGCTCGGCGTCGGAGATCGTCGTCCCGGTGTTCGGGAAGAACCGCGAGCTGATGGCGGTGCTCGACATCGACTCCGAGCACAAGGGCACCTTCGACGACGTGGACCGCCGCGAGCTGGAAGAACTGATGAAGTGGTTCCAGCAGTAGCGCGGCGCCGAGGGGGCGCAGCGTCCCGCCCCCTTGTGTCGAGGCTCAGGCGCCCCGGGCGTAGGCCACGGCGAGCTGCCCGGCGAAGCGGGCGTTGTTGGTGAGCAGTGCCAGGTTGGCCTTGAGCGTCTTGCCGCCGGTGCGCTTCGCCATCTCCGACAGGAGGAAGGGCGTCACGTCCTTGCCCCGGACGCCCTGCCGTTCCGCGTCGGCGAGCGTGGAGGCGATGTGCAGCTCCACCTCGTTGCGCGGCAGGGAGGTCTCCTCGGGCGGAGGCACGGTGTAGAGCACCCCGCCCTGCCCGAGCGTCTCGAAGCGGGCGCGGGCGATGCGCGCGGCGGTGTCCACGTCGTCCACGCGGTGCTCCAGCTTGAGGCCGGAGCCCCGGCTGTAGAAGGACGGCAGCTCGTCCGTGCCCACGCCGATGACGGGCACGCCGGCGGTCTCCAGCAGCTCCATCGTCTTGGGCAGGTCCAGCACGGACTTGGCGCCCGCGCACACCACGGCGACGGGGTAGCGGGCCAGCGCGGCGATGTCCTGGGAGATGTCCCAGTGCTCGGAGGCGCCACGGTGGACGCCGCCGATGCCGCCGGTGGCGAAGACGCGGATGCCGGCGGCGGCGGCCAGCTCACAGGTCGCGCTCACGGTGGTGCCACCGGAGGCGCGGGTGGCCACGGCGACGGCCAGGTCCCTCGAGCCCAGCTTGAGAAGGCGCTCCTTCCCTTCCGCGAGCCGGCGCATGGCAGGCTCCTCCAGGCCGATGCACACCACACCGTCCACCACGGCGATGGCGGCGGGGACGGCGCCGGCGCGGCGGACGGCCTCCTCACAGGCGCGGGCGGCCGCGAGGTTGTCCGGGTAGGGCAGGCCCTGGGCCACGACGCTCGTCTCCAGCGCCACGATGGGTTGGCCAGCGTCGCGAGCGCGGCGCACCTCGTCCGAAAAGCGTAGGTCCATGGGCGCGCGTTTAACCCCGGGCGGGCATGCGGACAAGCGTGGCCGTGGGGAAACGTCGGCTTGCACGCCAGAGCGCCGCGCCCTATTCCCTCGCCGCCGTGTCCACCTCCGCTGCTTCCGCGACTCCCGCTCCCACCCGAGCCTTCTCCGCATCCGACCTGGCCATCATCGGCGTGGTCATCGTCTGGGGCACCAACTACACGGTGGTCAAGGAGGCGCTGGGCACCCTTCCCGCGCTGGCCTTCATGTCGCTGCGCTTCGCCATCGCCGCGCTGGCCATGGGCGCGCTGCTCTGGGCGGTGGAGGGGTGGAAGCCGCTGCCGGGGAAGGTGTTCCTCAAGCTCACCGCGCTCGGGCTGGTGGGCAACACCGTGTACCAGGTCTGCTTCGTCCTCGGGCTGGCGAACACGACGGCGGCGAACGGCGGGCTGCTCACGGCGGTGACGCCGGTGCTGGTGGCGGCCCTGGGGGCGCTGCTGGGCGTGGACAGGCTGACCCGGCCCGTGCTGACGGGGCTGTCACTGGCGGTGGTGGGCATGTTGCTGGTGGTGGGCGCGAGAGGTCCGGAGCTGGGCGCGGCGACGTGGCTGGGCGACGGGCTCATCCTGGCCGGCTGCCTGTGCTGGGCCATCTACACGGTGGGCATCCGCTCGCTGGGGACGGAGGTGTCCGCGCTGCGCATCACCGCCATCACCATGCTGACGGGCGCGCCGGGCGTGGTGCTCGCGGGGGCGCCGGCGGTGCTGGCGCTGGAGCCCGCGAGCATCGGCTTCAACGCCTGGGCGGGCGTGGTGTACTCGGCGCTGATCCCGCTGGTGCTCTCGTACTTCATCTGGGGGCGCACCGTGCAGAAGGTGGGCAGCAACCGCGCGGCCCTCTACAACACCGGCATCCCCGTGGTGGCCGCGCTCACCGCCTGGGCCGTGCGAGGCGAGCGGCCCACCCTCCTCCAGGCCCTGGGCGCGGCCCTCATTCTCACGGGCGTGCTGCTCAGCCGGAGGAAGTGAGGGGCGCGCTCCAACACGCGGCCCGACTCACCCGCGCCGGCCGCGCTCGACGGAGAGGCCGTACTCCTCGATTTTCTTGTCCAGCGTGGGCCGGCTGATGCCGAGCATCGCCGCGGCCCGGACCTTCTTCCCGCCCGCCTCCCGCAGCGCCTCGGCGATGGCGTCGCGCTCCAGCCGGGCCACGCGCTCCTGCAGCGTCTGTGGCCCGGAGGCGGCACCGCCCTCCTGTATCTCCGGAGGCAGGTGCAGCGCGCCCACCCGGCTCCCGCCATACAGCAGGCCGAGCCGCTCCCCTACCAGCTCCAGCTCGCGCACGTTCTGAGGCCACGCGTAGTCCACGAGCATCCGCCGCGCCTCGGGCCCCAGCGTGGGGGGCTCCTTGCGCACCCGCCGCGCGGCCCGCGTGGTGAACCCCTCCAGCAGCGTGAGCACGTCCGCCCGCCGGTCGCGCAGGGGCGGCACCTCCAGCTCGAATCCCGCCAGACCTCGCGCGAGCGACGCCTCCACCTCTCCCCGCGTGGCCAGCAGCGGCAGCGGCGCCGGCGCGGTGGCCAGCACACGCACGTCCACCGGCTCCTCGCCGCCCTGCCGCGCGGGAGCGGCTCTCCGAGCCAGCAGCCGCGCCAGCCGCTCCGCCGTGGGACGGGGCAGCGCCTCCACGTGCTGGAGCAGCAGCGCCCCGCCGTCGGCCCGCAGCAACGCGGAGGTCACCGGAGGCTGCCCCGGCGCGCTGGCCCGGCCGAACAGGGCCTCCTCCACGGCCTCCCTGGGCAGCCGGCAGTCCACCGTCACCACGGGCCCCAGTGCCCGGGGCGAGCGAGAGTGGACAAGGCGCGCCAGCAGTGTCTTCCCCGTCCCCGGCTCGCCGTGGACCACCACGGGCGCGGCGCTGGCGGCGGCCCGCCTCGCGGCGTCCAGCACGGCCCGCATCGGCCGGGAGGTGCCCTCCGGCGCCGGGGCCGGCGCCTCCGCCTCCGCCCGCGAGCGCACGGCCGTGTACGCCTCGCCCCCCAGCCGGCCCAACGCGGCCAGCAGCTGGCCCTCGCCCGCGGAGAAGGAGGGCTCGGCGCGAGTCACGTACACCACGCCGAAGGGCTTGCCCCCCGAGGCCACCAGCGGCGCGCACATCGCGTCCTCCGCCTGGACGAGCTCCTTGCGCTCCAGGGCGGCCCGGGCCATGTCCCGGGGCACCGTCAGCGTCTCCGCGCCCGCCACCGAGGCAGTGAGCTGGCCGGCGCCGCCTCCCAGCAGCGCCGCCGCCCGGTCCGCGTTGAGGGCGTGGGCCACCTCGTCCGCGAGCCGCCGCAGCACCATGGCCTCGCTGGTGGCGCCCAGCAGCGCCGTGCCCGCCGAGTACATCGCCGCCGCCGTCCCCACATGCGGCAGCACCTCTTCAATCGGCACGTGGCCGGGCGCCGAGGGCCCTCCGCCCACCAGCGTCACCGCCGGAGGCTCGAAGAGGGCCGTCGTCGTGCCCACGCGGACCTGGTCGCCCGGCTGCAGCGCCACCTCGCCGGAGATGCGCTCCCCGTTGACGAGCGTCCCATTGCGCGAGCGCAGGTCTCGAATCCATGCCTGCCCCTCGTGGAAGGTGATCAGCGCGTGACGGCGCGAGACCTGATCATCCTCCAGGGGGATTTCACACGACGGGCTGCGGCCGAGCGTCGCTTCCGTGAGCACCTCGTAACGGCGCCCCGCGGATGGACCGGTAAGCAGCAGGAGTGCGGGCATGATGGGGCGCGGAGCCTATCGTCCCCCGGGACGCGGGCAAGCGCTCCGCGTGGCCCTACATGGGCCGCTCCGCGTTCAGCAGCGCACGGATCTCCTTCTCGTCCAGCGTCCGGCCTTCCCGGGTGATGGCCAGCGCGTTCACCTGGGTCTCATCCACCTCCACGTGTGCGCCCTTGCGCCACTCCGTGGTGTGCACCGCGCCGTCCACCAGCTTGCCCACCACGCTGCCTTCGTCGCGGGTCATGACCTCCAGCCAGAGGTTCTCCACCACCGTGTTTCCGTCCGGGTGGGTGTCGAAGGGGGCACGCACCAGGAAGGTGAGCGGCTCCATCAGCCCCTTGCGCTGGAAGCGCGCCAGGAAGGCGGGCAGCAGCGCCTGGGCCTCGCGGCGCATGGCCTGCGTCTGCTCCTCCGGCTCCTTTTCGAAGCGCTCGCGGTACGGCGCCAGGAGCTGGGACGTGTTGTGCCGCCCCAGCGGCGATACCACGGAGAGGAAGAGGCCCTCGTGGCCCTCGAACGTCTCCAGGGGCACGCCCAGCAGGTTGGTGCGGGCCTCCTCGGAGGGCACCAGCATGAAGCTCTGTCCCTCGCTGGTGCCCACCTGGGTGCGCAGCGCGGGCCCCTGCCCGAAGGCCAGGTCGGTGCACAGCTCATGGAGGAAGCTCTCCGCCGCCAGCAGGTCGTCCTCCGCCAGGTGGAAGATCTCCAGGTCTCTCGCCCCGAACTTCTCCATCCCGTGCGAGTGGACCCACAGAGGCGTGTCGCCCTCCGTCACCTCCACCGCGTGCAGGTGGACGTGGTCCCGGATGTCGAAGTCCAGCTCGGTGATCTCCACCACGTCGTCCGGCTCGTGCAGCTTGAAGGCGGTGACGTCCACCAACACGCCCTGCACGTGCTCCAGCAGCGTGCGGACGGCCCACAGGGCCTCGAACACGGGCAGCGTGGGCTGCGCCCCGCCCGGCTCCACCGACAGCCGGTAGAACGCCTTGGAGCGCCCCAGCCGCTCGAAGGCCTCCGGGCTGCCACTGAAGACCTCCTTGCTGAAGCGCGGCAGGTGCTCCGCCCCCACCGTCAGCCGCACCTTGACGTCCGAGCTGTCCGCCTTCAGCGAGAAGCCCTGGCCGTCCTCGTCCGGGGTGAACTCCACCTCGTCCGTCGAGAACGACGCGCGCAGCGCCTCCATGGGCACCGGGCCATCCTGCTCGATGGCCAGCAGGTAGACCTCGATCACAGGTGCTTCTCGATCTGGCGGAACAGGTCCACGCGGTCCACCAGGTTGGTCAGGTAGTCGAGCTTGTCCGTGGCCAGCACGAGCACCGGCGACAGCCGGTAGCCGTCGAACCACTCCTCGTACAGGGCGTTGAGGCGCTGCAGGTAGCGGGTGGGAATGTCCTTCTCCATGGCGCGCCCACGCAGGCGGATGCGCTCGCGCAGCGTCTGCACGGGGCAGCGCAGGTAGATCATGAGGTCCGGGGGCCGCAGCGACTCGGAGATGGTCTCGTACAGCTCGCAGTACGTCTTCCAGTCGCGCTTGTCGATGAGCCGCTGCCGGTGGAGGTTCTTGGCGAAGATCTCCGCGTCCTCGTAGAGGGTCCGGTCCTGCAGGACGGTGCCGGCCGAGCGCTCGAGCTCCCGGTGCAGGCGGAACTTGTGCGTGAGGAAGAAGAGCTGTGAGCGGAAGGCCCACGTCTTCATGTCCTTGTAGAAGTCGGCCAGATACGGGTTCTGGTCGTTGGGCTCGAAGGACGGCGTCAGCCCGTACTTCCGGCAGAGGAAGGACGTCAGCTCCGTCTTCCCGGCGCCGATGTTGCCCGCGATGGCGATGAACTTTTTCCTGGCCACGCCACCCCTGCTTGTAACCCCGCCGAGCGGCGCGCACCAGAAACAACGTGTAGGTGGGACGTGGTAGAAGAAGTGCATGTCCCTCCACCGTCCCGCCCACCGCGCGCCCGGTGCCGCCGCCCTCCAGGGTAGGCCCGACCGCCCGGCCGCCTGGGAAGGAACATGGGCGGGGCATGCCCGGGGGCCCGGGCTTCTACCGGCCCGTCACGTCGGCCCCGCGGAGGGGGGCTGAGGGATGCGCAAGCTCTTTTGCATTTTCGTGGCCGGGGTGTGGACGCTGGTCTGCTTTCCGCTGGCCATCCTGGCGATGGTGTTGACGCTGAACCCCGCGAACTCGGTCTGGGTGGCCCGCGAGCTCTGGTCGCCGGTGCTGCTGTGGGCGGGCGGCGCGAAGCTGGAGGTCATCGGCCGGGAGAACGTGGACCCGATGCGGCCCACCATCTACGTGGGCAACCACCAGTCCACCATCGACATCCCCGCGCACTTCCTGGCGGTGCCGGTGCCCTTCCGCTACGTGGCCAAGAGCCAGCTCAAGTGGGTGCCGCTCATCGGCTGGTACCTGGCGCTGGCCGGCCACGTCTTCGTCAACCGCACCAACCGCTCCAGGGCCATCGCCTCGCTGGACGCGGCGGCGGAGAAAATCCGCGGCGGAACGAGCATCTTCCTCTACCCGGAGGGCACCCGCTCTCCGGACGGTCGCGTCCTCCCCTTCAAGAAGGGCCCCTTCGCCCTGGCCCTCAAGGCCCGCGTCCCCGTCTGCCCCGTCACCATCGAGGGCTCCGGCAACCTGATGCCCAAGAACTCCTGGAACATCACCCCCGGCCCCATCCGCGTGAAGGTGGGCAAGCCCATCGACACCACCGGCTTCGCCGAGGACGACCGCGAGGGACTCGCCCGGGCCGTGCGTGAGGTCATCATCGCGGACAGCCTGGCGCTCGGGGGCAAGGGGGGTGACGTGGAAGACGCCGTCGCCGCCGCCGGCCTCGAGGGCGTCACCACCCGTTCCCGCGCCTCCTCCATCTGAGACGTCCCCAACGTGAAGACGACCCGTCAATTCCTCTTCCGCCCCTGGGTCCGTGCCGCCGTGCTCGGCCTGGGACTGGCCACCGGCTGCACGCATACCGCGGCTTCCACCACCCCCAGCAGCCGGCCCCCGGACACCCGCGCCCGGGCCCGCGCGTACCTGGAGGAGAATCCGCCGGAGAAGGCGGTCGTGCTGCTGCGGGAGCTGCACCTCCAGGCGCCGGAGGACCTGGACGTGGCCCGCTCCCTCACGGAGGCCCATGTGAAGGCGGGCCGGACGGATGCGTGGATTACGGAGCTGCAGGGGCGCATCGCCGCGGGAGAGCGCGCGGTGGACCAGTACATGCTGGGGCTCGCCCTCTTCTCCCGGGCCCGGGACGCGGGCGCCCCAACGGTGGCCGCCTTCGAGCGCGCCATCGCCCTGTCGCCTGACACCGCCGAGTACCACTACCGTCTCGGCCTCGCGCGGCTGGAGTCCGAGCAGTACGCCGCCGCCGTGGGGCCGCTGCGCCGCGCCACCACGCTGGCCCCGGAGCGCACCGGCTGGCGCCTGCCACTGGCCAAGGCGCTGCACCGCACGGGCGAGGCCAGCGGCGCGGTGGAGGCCCTGGGCGCCGTGGTGCGCGGCCGCCCCTCCCCCGCCGAGGTGGCCACGGCCCGGGCGCTGATGGAGCAGATCGCCGACCCCTTCGCCGGTTTCCCGAAGACAGCCGAGGCGAAGCTGGAAGAGGGGCTGCGCTACCTGAAGGACCTGGACGCCCCGCAGCACGCCATCCTCTCCTTCGAGGAGATCCTCCAGGACTACCCGGACCTGGCGGTGGTGCATGCGCTGCTGGGGCTGGCCTACCAGCGCCTGGACGACGCCGGGCGCGCGGTGGACGAGTTCAAGCAGGCCATCGAGCGCGCCCCCCGGGACGGGAAGAACCACCTGTACCTGGGCGAGCTGTACCTGTCCCGCCAGCGCACGGACGCGGCCCAGGCCGCCTTCGAGAAGGCCGTGGCGCTCCACCCGCTGCTGGACGCCGCCTGGTTCCAGCTTGGAGACCTCCACCTGGAGCGGAGGGACCTTGGCGCCGCCCGCGAGGCCTTCGCCGTGGCCATGTCGCTGGCACCGGACGCCCTCCCGCCGAGGGGCAAGCTGGCGCTCGTGTACCAGCTCGAGGGCGACTACCCCGCCGCCGAGCGGGAGCTGCGGTACGTGGTCGAAAAGGACCCTGAGAACATGGAGTTCACCCTGCGCCTGGGGCTGCTCTTCACCGAGCAGGCGCTGAAGGCGTCCCGACCGGAGGCGCGGAAGACGGCGGCCGGGGAGGCGGAACGCTGGCTGAGCAAGGTGCTGGAGGCGCAGCCGGAGAACGCGGTGGCCTCCCGGGCCCTGCAGCAACTCAAGGCGCAGTAGCCACCGGCGGGCCCTGCCCTCTACACTCGGTGTCCGATGAGCGACGGTCGCAAGCCCTCTTCCCCCGGCACGCAGGCTCCGCGGACAGCGTCCAACCCCGGCACGCAGCCGAGGACGCCGACCAGCCCGGGCATGCCCCGCGCACCGTCCACGCCCGGCATGCCGCGCACGCCCACCAACCCCACGGGGATGCGCGTCATGACGGCCGCGCGGGCCGAGCCCCTGCAGAAGGAGAAGGTGGAGGGCCCCCTGGGCAAGCGCCTCGCGGGCGAGGCCTCCAACCAGCTCCTCAACGCCGTCTCCGTGCTGAAGGAGTTCGTGGCGGACTTCCGCCAGCGGGATCGGTACTTCAAGTACAAGGCCTCCATCGTCGCAGGCTGGCTGGTGATGTCGGCGGCCAGCTTCGCCATCGCCTGCCCCGGCAGCAGCGTGCAGACGGGTGACATGGACGCGCGCCTGGTCCTCAGCGACAAGCTGGACCGGCCCTCCCTCACCATCTGGAACGAGAGCGACGAGCCCTGGCAGGACATCGTCGTCACGGTGAACGAGCAGTACCAGGCGGCGGTGCCGTCCGTGGCGCCCGGGGAGTTCATGACGCTCACCCCCAAGCAGCTCATGGGCACCACCGGCGCGGCGCCCGCGGACCTGCGCTTCACCTCGCTCCGGATGCGCAGCCGGAACGACAGCGCGGACCTGACGGAGGACCTCCGCAAGGAGTGGGAGCGCCTCCAGGGCAAGCGGTAGCGGCTGGAAACACGAAGGGCGCCCTCCCTCGTCGGAAGAGCGCCCTCGCGTTGCCCCCGGCCCCTCCTCACGAAGGGGCGCGGAAAGCGGAACCACTACTCGGTCTTCTCACCCTCGGCGGCGGCCTCGCCACCCTCGGTCGCGGCCTTGGCCGGCTGCGCCACGGGGCGATCCACCAGCTCCAGCAGCACCATCTCCGCGGCGTCACCGCGACGGAAGCCGAGGCGGATCATGCGGGTGTAGCCACCCGGGCGGTTGGCGTACCGCTCCTTGTACTCGCCGAAGACCTTCTGCAGCACGTCCCGGTCCTTCACCGTCCGGGCCGCGAGCCGCACGTTGGACAGGCCACCCTTCTTGCCGAGCGTGATGATGCGCTCCGCGATCTTCCGGGCCTCCTTGGCCTTGGGGACCGTGGTGCGGATGGCCTGGTGCTCGAGCAGCGAGGTGACCATGTTGTTGAGCATCGCGAGCCGGTGGCTCGTGGTGCGGTGCAGCTTCCTCTGTCCGACCTTGTGACGCATCGTCGTGCTCCGGGCCCGTCAGGGCCCAACCACTCCGGCCGTATCAGGTACCGGGTGGGAAGGGCGGACCCGGCACGGGGCCCGCCACTGCCATTCGGGCCCGGAAGACGTCCCGGGCCCCCTCCCCTCGCGCCGCTGACCGCCGTGCCCGCGACCCGAGGAGAGGTGCTGCGTGAAACACTACGCCTTCGGCTGCGCGGGCGCCGGCGCCTGCTTCGGCGGCCAGTTCTCCAGCTTCATGCCCAGCGACAGGCCCATCTCCGCGAGGATCTCCTTGATCTCCTTCAGGGACTTGCGGCCGAAGTTCTTCGTCTTGAGCATCTCGGCCTCGGTGCGCTGCACCAGGTCGCCGATGGTCTTGATGTTCGCCTGCTGCAGGCAGTTGGCCGAACGGACCGACAGCTCCAGCTCATCCACCGAGCGGAACAGGTTCTCGTTGAGCTTCGCCTCCTCCTTCGGCGCCTCGGCGATGACGGGCTCCTCCGTCTCGTCGAAGTTCACGAAGACCGTCAGCTGCTCCTTGATGATCTTCGCCGCGTAGGCCACCGCGTCCTGCGGGGACACCGAGCCGTCCGTCCAGACCTCGAGCGACAGCTTGTCGTAGTCCGTGACCTGGCCGACGCGCGCGTTGGTGACCTGGTAGTTCACCTTGCGGATGGGCGAGAACAGCGAGTCGATGGGGATGGTGCCGATGGGCGAGCCCGCCACCTTGTTCACCGTGGCCGGGGTGTAGCCACGGCCGCGGCGGCACGTCAGCTCCATGCGGAGCTTGCCACCCTCGGAGATGGTGCAGATGTGGTGGCCCGGGTTGAGGATCTCCGTGTCCGGGTCGGTGATGATGTCACCGGCCTTGACCTCCTTGGGACCCTCCGCCTCGATGCGGAGCGTCTTCGTCTCGTTCGTGTGCATCCGAAGGAGGACCTCCTTCAGGTTCAGCACGACGTCCGTGACGTCCTCGGACACCTCGGGGATGGTGGTGAACTCGTGGTCCACGCCCTCGATCTTCACCGAGGTGATGGCCGCGCCCTGCAGCGACGACAGGAGCACGCGGCGCAGCGAGTTGCCCAGCGTGGTGCCGAAGCCGCGCTCCAGCGGCTCGGCGACGAACTTGCCGTAGGTGGGCGTCAGGCTGTCCTGGTCCACCTCCATGCGGCGCGGCTTGATGAGGTCACGCCAGTTCTTCGCAACGAACGTATCTGCCATGGTGTACGACTCCTCGAATCGTGCGCCACCACCGACTTACCCACCAGGACGGTGGGAGGATGGGCACGCGGGACTGCGGTGAAGCACCTGCGATAAAGCACGACGCCCCGGCCTCGTCGGCCAGGGCGTCCACTGCCACGTCCAGGCCGTATGAGGCCGGCCGGCGGCGGAGACTACTTGGAGTAGAGCTCCACGATGAGCTGCTCCTGGATGGGCATGGTCAGGTCCTCACGGTTCGGGGCCGTGGTGACGGTGCCCTTGAAGGCCTTCTTGTCCAGGGAGATCCACTGCGGAACGCCACGGCGGTCCACCGTCTCCAGCGCCTCGGAGATGCGGAGCACCTTGCGGCTCTTCTCCACCACCTCCACCGAGCTGCCCGGTTTGACCGAGAAGGACGGGATGTTGACCTTGCGGCCGTTCACCTGGAAGTGGCCGTGGCGCACGAGCTGGCGCGCCTCGTTGCGGGTATCCGCGAAGCCCATGCGGAACACCACGTTGTCCAGACGGAGCTCGAGCTGCTGGAGCAGGTTCTCACCCGTCTTGCCCTTGGCGGCGGACGCGCGGTGGTAGTAGCCGCGGAACTGGTTCTCCAGCAGGCCGTACATGCGCTTGACCTTCTGCTTCTCGCGCAGCTGCACGCCGTAGCCGGAGAACTTCACGCGGCCCTGGCCGTGCTGACCCGGGGGATAGGGGCGACGCTCGATGGCGCACTTGTCCGTGTAGCAACGGTCGCCCTTCAGGTACATCTTCAGGTTCTCGCGCCGGCAGATGCGGCAGGCGCTAGCGGTGTAACGGGCCACTGAAAGCTCCTTAAAGGTGATCTGGAGCCGCCCACGCGCGCGAAGCACGCGGAGGCGGCCCGGACGAAGAGGTTAGACGCGGCGGCGCTTGGGCTGACGGCACCCGTTGTGCGGGATGGGCGTCACGTCGCGGATGAGGTTGATCTTCAGGCCAGCGGCGGCCAGCGCGCGCAGCGCCGACTCGCGACCCGCGCCCGGGCCCTTCACGAACACGGACACGTTCTTCAGGCCGTGCTCCATCGCCTTGGCCGCGGCGTCGCCGGCGGCGACCTGGGCCGCGAACGGGGTGGACTTGCGGCTTCCCTTGAAGCCACGGGCCCCGGCGGACGACCAGGAGATCACGTTCCCGGACACGTCCGTGATCGTGATGATGGTGTTGTTGAACGTGGACTGGATGTGGACCACGCCGTTGAGGATGTTCTTCTTGCCCTTGCGCTTGGCCTTCTTCGCGGCAGGGGCCTCGCCCTCGGTTCCCGCGGGCGCCGCAGTATTGGTCTCTTCAGCCATGGGGATTGCTGCTCCTGAGAGGTGATCGACGCCGGCTCATGAAGAAGCCGGCGCAGGGTTTACCGGGCCGGAGCGGCAGGCTTCGCCCGGACGATGCCGCGCTTCGGGCCCTTGCGGGTGCGCGCGTTGGTGTGGGTCCGCTGGCCACGCACCGGCAGGCCCTTGCGGTGACGGAGGCCGCGGTAGCAGCCCAGGTCCATCAACCGCTTGATGTTCATGGTGATCTCGCGACGGAGATCGCCCTCCACCTTGTAGCTGGCCTCGATGATCTCGCGGATCTTGCGGGCCTGGTCCTCGGTGAGGTCCTTCGTCCGAGTGGTGGGATCGATGCCCGCAGCCTCGATGATGTCATGCGCGGACTTGTTGCCGATCCCGTAGATGTACTGGAGCGAGATCACCGCGCGCTTGTTGGGCGGCAGATCGATGCCGGCGATACGAGCCATCTTCGGTCTTCCTTCGTAGGTGGAGTTGGTCTGGAACCAACGGCCGTCTGGCCGCTAGCCCTGGCGCTGCTTGTGACGCGGGTTGGACGCGCAGATGACGCGAACGATACCCTTGCGACGGACAACCTTGCACTTGTCGCAGATCTTCTTGACGGACGCCCGAACCTTCATGGAGCGAACTTCCTTCCTCAGCTAAAGAAAAGCCCAGCGGGCCACCCGCCATTCCCTCGGCGGGAGGTTACCCTTCTACTTCGCCCGGTACGTGATCCGACCGCGCGTCAGGTCGTAGGGAGACAGCTCGACCTTCACCTTGTCACCCGGGAGGATGCGGATGAAGTGCATCCTCATCTTGCCCGAAATGTGCGCGAGCACCTTGTGGCCGTTGTCCAGCACCACGCGGAACATCGCGTTCGGGAGGGGCTCCATCACCGTCCCCTCGACTTCGATGGAATCATCCTTCGGCAAGCGTCAGACTCTCTTCCCGGACCACGTACCTCTTGGAAGCGCGGCGGGATAGCACTTTGGTCCGCAAGTGGCAAGCGCCGCGCACAGTAAAACTCGGATTTCTACCAACCCCCCATAACACCTGACTATTTCACCCGCAGTCCCGGCAACCCTCAAGCCCTCCGGGTGAGCACTTCCGGGCCGTGGTCCGTGATGAGGATGGTGTGCTCGAAGTGGGCGGACAGCTTGCCGTCCGCCGTCACCGCCGTCCACTCATCCTCCAGGAGTTCCACCTCGTCGGTGCCCTGGTTCACCATCGGCTCGACCGCCAGGACCATGCCCGGGCGGAGCTTCATCCCCGAACCCGCCTGGCCATGGTTGGGCACCTCCGGCTGCTCGTGGAGCCTACGGCCGATGCCATGCCCGGTGAACCCCCGGGCCACCGAATATCCCCGGGCCTCCACGTGCCGCTGCACCGCGTACCCGATATCCCCGATGCGGTTGCCCGGCCGCATGGCCTGGATGGCCTTGTGGAGCGATTCCCGCGTCGCCTCCACCAGTGCCCGGGCCTCCGGGCTCACCTTCCCCACCGGCACCGTCCTCGCCGAGTCCCCGTACCATCCCCGGTACACGACGCCGAAGTCGAGCTTCATCAGGTCGCCCTCGGCCAGCTTCTTCCGCTTGCTGGGGATGCCGTGCACCACCTCCTCGTTGACGGAGGCACACAGCACGCAGGGAAACCCGAGGTACCCCTTGAAGGCCGGCTTCGCGCCCTTCTCGGCGGTGAGCTTCGCCGCCAGGGCATCCAGCTCCCAGGTGGTGACACCGGGCACCACGGCCTGCTCGAGCGCGTCCAGGACCTCGCACACGATGCGCCCTGCCTGGCGCATGAGGGCGATCTCGTCCTGGCTCTTGATCTCCACGCTCATGGGTACCCCGGGCCACCGCGGGCCCAGCAGAACGGGTGGCCAGTGGCCGGGGGCACCGCAAGCGCCCCCTCCCCGCCCGCCTGCCCGCCCTCCGCTCAGCCCTTGCCGGCGGCGGCCTTGATCTCCTCGTAGATGCCCTCGGGAGAGCCCACACCGTCCACGCTCTTGAGCACGCCCTTCTTCGCGTAGAACGCCTTCAGGGGCGCCGTCTCCGCGTCGTACTTCTGCAGGCGCTTCTCGATGACGTCCGGCATGTCATCCGGCCGCTGGACGAGCCCCGCGTTGCACTTGTCGCAGTAGCCCGCCCGCTTCGGGGGGCTCTGGTACACGTGGTAGACGCTGCCGTCATTGGGGCACACGCGCCGGCCCGAGCCGCGCTCCACCAGTTTGGCGTGCGGAACCTCCAGGGAGATGACGGCGTCGAGCTGCTTCCCCAGCCGCGCCAGCATCCGGTCCAGCGCCTCGGCCTGGCCGGGCGTCCGCGGGAAGCCATCCAGCACGAAGCCCCTGGCCACGTCCGCCTGCTTCAGGCGCTCCTCCACGATGCCGATGACGACGTCGTCGGGCACATACTGCCCCGCGGCCATCAGCGGACCCGCGACCTTCCCCAGCTCCGTTCCGTCCGCCACCGCCTTGCGGAGGATGTCACCGGTGGAGATCTGCGGGATGTGGAAGTCCGCGTACAGCTTCTTCGCCTGGGTGCCCTTCCCCGCGTTCGGCGGCCCCAACAGGATCAGGTTCATGTGCTCCTCTCAGCTCCGAAGGAAGGCACGGAAGTCATCGGCCACAAACCCCCGAGCGCCCCCCTTGTGCACCACCGAAAACCCTTGAACGACATTGCCCTGGAAATACGAGGCGCCCCTCCCCACGACGGGGAGAGGCGCCCGGAACTCACCCGCCGTGACTCAGGCCGCCACGCGCACCCGGCCGCGGATGCGCGGACCGCGGGGACCGGCGAAGCCCTCGTAGTTGCGGCTGATGAGATGGCCCTCGATCTGCTGCACCGTGTCCAGCGCCACGCCCACCACGATGAGCAGCGCCGTGCCGCCGAAGGTGAACCGCACCCCCAGCAGGCCGGTGATGACGGACGGAATCACGCAGATGACGGCCAGATAGATTGCGCCGCCAAAGGTGAGCCGGTTGAGCACGCGCTCGATGAACTCCGCCGTCTGGCG
Source organism: Myxococcus sp. RHSTA-1-4 (assembly GCF_020037125.1). Lineage (GTDB taxonomy): Bacteria > Myxococcota > Myxococcia > Myxococcales > Myxococcaceae > Myxococcus. The sequence continues at coordinate 11,101 of NZ_JAIQDG010000062.1, read as the reverse complement.
GCCCGGACGGATGCCGGGGATGTAGCCACCCTGCTTCTTGATGTTGTCCGCGACGTCATCCGGGCGGAAGGTCAGCGCCGTGTAGAAGTAGGCGAAGAAGATGACCAGGAGGACGAAGAGCCCGTTGTAGACCCACAGGTTGCCCTCGAGGGCGCGCTGGAAGTCCTGGAGGAACGGGAACCACGTGCCCAGCGTGGTCGGGAAGGACAGCACCGCGCCCGCGAAGATGGGCGGAATCACGCCCGAGGTGTTCACCTTCATCGGGAAGTAGGTGGCCTGGCCCGCGAACATCCGCCGCCCCGCCATGCGCTTGGCGTACTGGATGGGGATGCGCCGCATGCCGCGCTCCACATAGACGACCACGCCGATGATGAGCAGCATGAACACCAGCAGCGCCAGGACCTCGGCCACCGCGATGACCTCCTGCCGCGTCAGGTCCAGCAGCGTCTTGGCGCCCGGGAGCACGCCGGCGACGATGCCCGCGAAGATGATGAGCGAGATGCCGTTGCCGATGCCGCGCTCGGTGATGCGCTCACCCAGCCACATGATGAAGGCCGTGCCCGCCGTCAGGCTGATGACCGTCATGAAGGTGAACCAGACGGAGTCGTCCGGGACGACCACCTGGTTGAACCCGCTCTGCCCGCCGTCCGAGCGGCCCAGCGACGCCAGCCACCGGGAGATGCCGATGCCCTGGACGACGGAGAGGACGATGGTGCCGTAGCGGGTGTACTGGTTGATCTTCTGCCGCCCGCCGGCGCCCTCCTTCTGCAGCCGCTCCAGGCTGGGCACCACCACCGCCAGCAGCTGCATGATGATGGAGGCGCTGACGTACGGCATGATGCCCAGACCGAAGATGGACATCTGCTCCAGCGCGCCGCCGGAGAAGAGGTTGAACAGCGACACGAGGCCACCCGATTGCTTCTGGGCGTCCATGAACGCGTTCATCGCCGCCCGGTCCACGCCGGGGGTGTTGATGAAGATGCCGATGCGATAGACGGCGAGAAGCAGGAGCGTATACGCAAGCCGGCTGCGCAGCTCCGCGATACGGAAGACGTTGGCGAAGGCGTTCAGAGCCACGGGGTAGCCATCCTCTTCGTGAGGGTTCTTCCAGGACGACAAAACGCCCCTGTTCCACGGACGGGAAAGGGGCGCAGAAGCCTACACAAGCAGAACGGCGCGCACCACCGGAAGTGATGCGCGCCAGACACGCTCAGGCCTTGGGCTGCCGGGGGGCCTTGACGCCCTTGCCGGCGTGGGCCTTGGCGGCCGACTCCGGCTTGTGGGCCATCAGCGGCAGCTCTTCCACCGCGCCGCCCGCCTGCTGGACGGCCGACTTCGCCGCCTCGGAGGCCTTGTTCACGCGGACGGTGACCTTCTTGGTCAGCCCGCCCTGGGCCAGCAGCTTCACGCCGTCATAGCGGCCCTTCACCAGGCCCACCTGCTTCAGCGCGGCCTCGTCCACCGTGGCGCCCGCGTCGAAGTGCTGCTCGACGTCCGCCAGGTTCACCACCGCGTACACCGTGCGGTTGGGCGAGTTGAAGCCGAACTTCGGGAGCCGGCGCTGCAGGGGGCTCTGGCCACCCTCGAAGCCCTCGAACCGCATGTTGCCGGTGCGAGCCTTCTGGCCCTTGCCACCGCGGCCGGCCGTCTTGCCCAGACCGCTGCCCTGGCCGCGGCCCACGCGCTTCTTGCGGTGCCACGAGCGCGACGGACGCTTCAGATCGTGCAGAGTGCTCATCGTCTCAGTCCTCTCAGGCCTTGCCCTGCTTGGCCTGGTACGCGCGCGCGCGCTCCTTCAGAGCGATCTTGCGCGGCTTGCGGCGCGCGGGCGCCGGAGCGTCGCCGGAAACCGTCTCCGAGCTGACCAGGTGCTTCACCTTGAACACCATGCCACGAACGGCCGGGGTGTCCTTCAGGAGCCGCTCCTCACCGAACTTCTTCAGGCCCAGCCCGCGGATGGTGTCCAGCATCTCACCGGACGCACCCGCGAAGCTCTTCACCAGCTTGACCTTGAGCGCCATGTTTAGGTCCTCTGCTCGCCGGCGAGCTTCGTCGCCTCGACGTCCTTGCCCCGCAGACGGGAGACCTGCTCCGCGCTGCGCAGCATCTTCAGGCCCGCCACCGTGGCCTTCAGCACGTTGTGCGGATTCCGCGAACCCTGGCTCTTGGTCAGGATGTTGCGGATGCCCGCCGCCTCCAGCACCGCGCGGACCGCGCCGCCGGCGATGACGCCCGTACCCTGGCTGGCCGGCTTCAGGAGCACCCAACCGGCGCCGAAGTGCCCGAGCACCTCGTGCGGAATGGTGTGACCCATCAGCGGAACCCGGAACAGGTTCTTCTTCGCGTTCTCGCCACCCTTGCGGATGGCCTCGGGGACCTCGTTGGCCTTGCCCAGGCCGACGCCCACGTGTCCGGCGCCGTCCCCCACCACCACGAGGGCGGCGAACGAGAAGCGACGGCCGCCCTTCACGACCTTCGCCACGCGGTTGATGTTCACCACGCGGTCGGTGAGGTCCAGATCGTTCGGATTGATCGGAGTTGCCACTTGGGGGATTCCTTTCTTAGAACTTCAGCCCGGCCTCGCGCGCGGCGTCGGCCACGGCGGCGATGCGCCCGTGATAGGGGAAGCCGTTGCGGTCGAACACCACCGCCTCGACGTTGGCGGCCTTGCACTTCTGCGCAATCAGGGTGCCAACCCGCTTCGCGTCCGCCTTCTTGTCGCCCTCGTCCTGGCCCTTCAGGTCCTTGGACAGCGACGAGGCAAACGCGAGCGTGCGGCCCGTGGAGTCGTCCACCACCTGCGCGTAGATGTGCTTGAGGCTCTTGTACACGGTGAGCCGCGGCCGCTCCGTCGTTCCCGACAGCTTCTTGCGGATGCGGTTCTTCCTCTTGAGGCGCTGATCGATCTTCGTAGCCATGGCTGCTTCCTTTTCCGTCCGGCGGCGATGCGGCCTTCCGCCGCCGGATGATGCCGCCAGGCCCCCAGGGCCCGGCGGGGTTTGGAACACTCAGGACAGCCGGGACGACTAGGTCGTACCGGTCTTGCCCTCCTTACGGCGGATGCGCTCCTCGGAGTACTTGATGCCCTTGCCCTTGTAGGGCTCGGGCGGGCGCAGCGAGCGGATGTTCACCGCCGTGGCACCCAGCACTTCCTTGTCCGCAGAGCGGAGCGTCAGACCCAGCGTGGGCAGGCTGTCCTCGGTACGGGACGCCTTGTCCACCTCGGCCGTCACGCCCTCCGGCAGGTTGAACACCACCGGGTGGGAGTAGCCCAGCGCGAAGTGGATGGCCTTGCCCTTCACCTCGGCGCGGAAACCGACGCCGCGGATGTCCAGCTTCTTCTCGAAGCCCGTGGACACGCCCTTGGCGGCGTTTGCGAGGATGGTGCGGGTCAGGCCGTGCAGGCTGCGCGCCTCGCGCGAGTCATCCGCGCGCTGCACGGTGATCTGCCCTTCCTTGACCTCCACCTTGACGTGAGCGGGCAGCTTCACGGACAGCTTGCCCTTGGGGCCCTCGAAGTTCACCTGCTGGCCGGCGACGACGGCCTTCGTCTTGTCGCCGAGCTTGATTGCCAGTTTTCCAATCCGACTCATGGTTGCCTCGGTCCTGTCTGCCCGGGGGGCGCTTCCTCGCGGAGCGCCACGCCTGGGCGGCTGGCTAGTAGACGGTGCAGAGCAGCTCGCCGCCCACCTTCTGCTTGCGGGCCTCGGAGTCCACCATGATGCCGCGCGAGGTGGAAAGGACGGAGATGCCCAGGCCACCCAGCACCTGCGGAATCTCGCGCGACGACACGTAGCGGCGCAGGCCCGGCTTGGACACGCGGCGGATGCCGGTGATGGCCGGGGCGCGGTCCGGTCCGTACTTCATCTGGACCGTGATCTCGTTCTGCGGCTTGACCTCGTGCACCGTGAAGTCGCCGATGTAGCCCTCGTCCTTGAGGACCTTGATGATCTCGAGCTTGAGCTTCGAGTGGGGGATGACGACCTTGTCGTGCCGCGCACGCGACGCGTTGCGCAGGCGGGTCAGCATGTCGCCGACGGGATCATTGACCGGCATGGAGTACCTTCCAAGGCGGGGCCCCTTCACGGGCGCCCCGCGTTCGCAACCGCCGCGCCTGCCGGGCCCATCCCGGGGGTTCGCGGTGGCTGCCACTTCGTACAGCGGAACTGCTTTCGCGGGCTCCTCCCGGAGCACGCCCAGGGCGCCAGCCTGCCCTCACGGGCCCGCCAGGCGCCCTGCCCTTCCGGCTACCAGGACGACTTGGTGACGCCGGTGATCTCACCGCGCAGGGCGCGGTTGCGCAGGCAGATGCGGCACATCTTGAACTTGCGGAGGAACGCGCGCGGCCGGCCGCACAGCGGGCAGCGGTTGTACTGGCGCACGGCGAACTTCGGCTTGCGCTTTGCCTGGGCAATCTTGGAGAGCTTGGCCATGATTCTTGGGTCCTTGGCTCGAGGCTTACTGGCGGAACGGCATGCCGAAGTGACGCATCAGCGCCAACCCGTGCTCGTCGTTGGCCGCGGTGGTGACGAAGCTGATGTTGAGCCCCTTCACCTTCTCGATCTGGTCGTAGTTGATCTCAGGGAAGATGATCTGCTCGCGCACACCGAGCGTGTAGTTGCCCTTCCCGTCGAACGCCTTCGGGGACACGCCCTTGAAGTCACGCACGCGCGGCAGCGCCACGGTGATGAGGCGGTCCATGAACTCGTACATGCGGTCGCCGCGCAGCGTGACGGCGGCGCCGATGGCCTGCCCCTGGCGCAGCTTGAAGTTCGCGATGGACTTGCGGGCGCGCGTGACGATCGGCTTCTGGCCGGTGATCGCCGCGAGCTGGTCCACCGCCGACTCCAGGATCTTGTTGTTGGCGAGCGCCTCGCCCAGACCCATGTTGACGACGATCTTCTCCAGGCGGGGAACCTGCATCGGGTTCTTCAGGTTCAGCTCCTTCATCAGGGCGGGCACGCCCTCCTTGAAGAAGCGGACCTTCATGCGCGCCGGCTTGGACTCGAGGCCTTCCTCGATGTTCGCCGCGAAGCCAACCTTCTTGGCCTCTTCCTTCTTGCCGCGCTTCGCCTTCTTTTCCTTCTGCTCGGCCTTCTTCTCGTCAGCCATCGTCCTGTCCTCTGCTTCGGAGCGCCGTCGCGAACCCAGCGCCTCGATCAGTCCTTCCTATGGAACCTGGAAACACCGCGAGGGCCCCGAATGCTCCACGAGGCCCTCCGTGCCTGCACGCCCCCTACCCACCCACCCGGGTGGGCAAAGGGCGCGCATAAATGCACCAATGCGGACACCTAGTCAATCAGGGCGTCGCAGTTCTTGCAGAACCGCTTCTTCTTGCCACCCTCACCCTCGGTGCGGAAGCCCACTCGCGTCGGCTTGTCGCACTTGGCACACACCACCTGGACGTTCGCCAGGGCGATGGTGCCGGGCTTCTCGATGATGCCGCCCTCCGGGTTCTGCGGCGTCTTCCGCATGTGCCGCTTGACCAGGCGCAGCCCCTCGACCGTCACGCGCTCCGACTCGCGATCGATCTTCAGGATCTTCCCGCGCTTGGACGCCGGGTTCTTCTCGGAGGCCTCGGCCCCGGCCATGACCTGGACCGTGTCACCCACCTTCAGCTTCTGCATGGCTTCCTCTCTCTGGCTGCTCGCCGTCCGGCCTGCCGTCCTCTCAGAGGACCTCGGGCGCCAGCGAGATGATCTTCATGAACTTGCGGGCGCGGAGCTCACGGGCAACAGGCCCGAAGATACGCGTGCCAATGGGCTCCATGTCCTTGTTGATGAGGACCGCGGAGTTGCCATCGAACTTGATGTAGCTGCCGTCCGGACGACCCACCTCGCGCTTGGTGCGGACGATGACGGCCTTGGCCACGTCACCCTTCTTCACCTTCGAGTTGGGCAGCGCCTCGCGAATCGACACGACGATGACGTCGCCGATGGACGCGTACTTGCGCTTCGAACCACCGAGCACCTTGATGCAGAACACCTTCTTCGCGCCCGAGTTGTCCGCCACGTCGAGCACGCTCGTCATCTGAATCATCTGGGAATCTCCTATCGCCGGTGTCCACCCGCGCTGCCTCACGGCAAGCGCGGAGGGGCATGCGTGCTAGACGTTCTTGCTCTTCTCCAGCACCTCAACCACGCGCCACCGCTTGTCCTTCGAGGCGGGCTTGGTCTCGGCGATCCGGACCCGATCACCCTCGTTGATGGTGATCTTCTTCGGGTAGTCGTGGTCCTCCACGTGCGCCTTGTACTTCTCGCGCAGGCTCATGATCTTCCCGTACTTCGGGTGGGGAGCACGACGCTGGACGGTGACGACCACCGTCTTCTGCATCTTGTTGGAGGTGACGATCCCCACGCGCGTCTTGGGACGGCCACGGGTGGAGGTCTGGGGGGTCGACGTCTCGGTCGCTTCAGCCATCTTCGGTCTCACTATCTCTCATGCACCCGGGCACGCCCGCCCGGATGGCCGCGCGCGCTCACTACCACATGAGCGCGCTTGGAGGAGTCCTACTTCTCAGCCCTGCTTCGCCGCCTTCGTCTTCTGGGTCAGGACGGTCAGCACGCGGGCCAGGTCGCGGCGGTGCTGGGTGCGCTCGGCCGGGCTGTCCAGCGAGCCCGTACGCCGCTTCAGCTGGTCCTGGAACAGCGTGTCGCGCAGCTCCGTCGCGCGCCGCTGCAGGTCCTCCGCGGACAGTTCCTTCAGTTCCTTCGCAGTCGCCATTGCAATCTCCACATGCGCGCGAAGGGCCGTCCCCGGAAGGCCGGCCCCCCGCCGCGTCGGTGCCTACTAGAGGCTCAGGTCCCCGCGGGTCACGATCTTCGTGAGCACCGGCAGCTTCGCCTGCGCCAGCTTCAGCGCCCCGGTGGCCACCTCGCGCGTCATACCCTCCATTTCGTAGAGGATGCGGCCGGGCTTCACCACCGCGACGTAGTACTCCACGCCACCCTTACCGGTACCCATACGGGTCTCGGCGGGCTTCTTGGTGATGGGCTTGTCCGGGAAGATACGGATCCAGATCTTGCCGCCACGCTTCACGTGACGGGTCATCGCGATACGAGCCGCCTCGATCTGCCGGGAGGTGATCCACCCCGGCTGGAGGCTCATCAGGCCGTACTCACCGTAGGTCATGTCGCTGCCACGGTGGGCGACGCCCGGAGTGCGGCCCTTGTGCATCTTGCGGTACTTGGTACGAGCAGGCTGAAGCATCGTCGCTGTCCTTGGCCGCCCTGCCCCGGACGGCCCTCACGGGCACGTCCGGCGCGGGTGGGCTGATTACCGGTTGGAGGGCATGGGGGCCTGGCCACCCTTGCCGGGGAGGACCTCGCCCTTGCAGACCCAGACCTTGCAGCCAATCTTGCCGTAGGTCGTCTTGGCCTCGGCGAAGCCGTAGTCGATGTCCGCGCGCAGGGTGTGCAGGGGCACGCGGCCCTCGCGGTACCACTCGTAGCGCGCCATCTCCGCGCCGCCCAGGCGGCCCGAGCACGCCACGCGGATGCCCTTGGCGCCGAACTTCATCGCCGTCTGCAGGGCCTTCTTCATGGCACGGCGGAAGGCGATGCGGCGCTCGAGCTGGGTGGCGATGTTCTCCGCCACCAGCTGCGCGTCCGTCTCGGCCTTGCGGACCTCGACGATGTTCAGGAAGACCTCGTTCTTCGTGAACTGCTGGAGGTCCTTCTTCACCGTCTCGATGCCCGCGCCGCGCTTGCCGATGACGATGCCCGGCCGCGCGGTGTGGACGTTGACCTTGACCTTGTTGGCCGCGCGCTCGATCTCCACCTTGGAGACGCCCGCGTGGTTCAGCGACTTCTTGACGAACTCGCGGATGCGAATGTCCTCATGGAGCCACTGCGCGTAGTTCTTGTGCTCGAACCACTTGGAGTCCCAGGTCTTGATGACGCCGAGCCGGAACCCGATCGGATGAACTTTCTGTCCCAACGTAATTCTCCTTGAACGTTCCGGGCGCAGGCCCGACGGGTCCTACTTCTTCGCCTCGGCCAGCACCACGTGGACGTGGGCCGTCTTCTTCTTGATGGGGGTCGCCCGGCCCATGGCGCGCGGCATGAATCGGCGCTGGGTGGGGCCCTGGTCCACGGAGATGGTCTTCACGTAGAGGGTGTCCACGTCGACCTGTCCCTTGGACTTGTCCGTCGCGTTGGCCACGGCGCTCTTGATGAGCTTCTCCACCGGCTTGGCCGCCGCGCGCTTGGTGAACTTCAGGATGTTGAGGGCCGCCTCGACGGGCTTGCCCCGGATGAGCGCCGCAACGGTGGAAATCTTGCGGGGGCTCATGCGCAGGAAACGCAGATGTGCAGTCGACTCCATGGTCTTCCTCTCAGGCTCTCAGGCAACGCGCCAGGCTACTTGCCCGGGGCCTTGGCGACCTTCTTCTCCGCCGAGTGGCCGCCGAACGTACGCGTCGGGGCGAACTCGCCGAGCTTGTGGCCCACCATGTTCTCCGTGACGAACACCGGGATGAACTTCTTCCCGTTGTGCACCGCGAAGGTGTGGCCGACGAACTCCGGAAGGATGGTGGAGCGCCGCGACCACGTCTTCACCACCGTCTTCTTGTTCGTCTTGATCATGTCCTCGATCTTCTTCACGAGGAAATCGTCGACGAACGGACCCTTCTTGATCGAACGAGCCATGACTTGCGATCCTCTTACTGGCTGCGCGCGCCCTGGCGGCGGCCGCTCACGATGAACTTGTCAGTGCGCTTGTTGGTGCGCGTGGTGAGGCCCTTGGTCTTCTTGCCCCACGGCGACACCGGGTGCGGGTTACCCTGACCGGACTTACCCTCACCACCACCGTGCGGGTGGTCGACAGGGTTCATCGCCAGACCGCGGACGGTGGGACGGATGCCCAGCCAGCGGCTCTTACCCGCCTTGCCGACGCGGATGATCTCGTGCTCGATGTTGCCCACCTGGCCCACGGTGGCGCGGCACTCGATGAGGACCATGCGGACGGTGCCGGAAGGCATACGCACCTGAGCGTAGCGGCCCTCCTTCGCCATCAGCTGACCGGAGGTTCCCGCGGAGCGGATGACCTGGGCGCCACGGCCCGGCTTCAGCTCCACGTTGTGGATGATGGTACCCACCGGGATGTTCTGCAGCGGCAGGCTGTTGCCCGGGCGGATGTCCGCCGTCTCGCCGGCGAACACCGTGTCACCCACGCTCAGACCGACCGGAGCGAGGATGTAGCGCTTGTCGCCGTCCGCGTAGTGCAGCAGCGCGATGTTGGCGGTGCGGTTCGGGTCGTACTCGACGGCCGCGACCTTGGCCGGCACGCCGTCCTTGTCACGACGCTTGAAGTCGATGACGCGGTAGCGGCGCTTGTGACCACCACCCTGGTGACGGCGGGTGATGTGCCCGTGGACGTTGCGACCACCGGAGCGCTTGAGCGGCTCGGTGAGGCTCTTCTCGGGCGAGTCCTTGGTGATGTCCGCGAAGTCGGACACCGTCATCAGACGGCGGGCCGCGCTAGTCGGCTTGTACTTCTTGATGCCCATGGTGTGTTCCTCGCAGGCAGCGACGCATTAGCGTCAGGCCGCCCCTCCCTCGAAGAGCTCGATCGAGTCGCCCTGCTTCAGGGTGACGACCGCCTTCTTGAAGTTGGGCCGCTTGCCGATGCTCCGGCCCACCCGCTTGACCTTGCCGCGGACGACGTTGGTGCGAACGCCCTCGACGGTGACCTTGAAGAGCGTCTCCACCGCGCGGGCCACGTCGTGCTTGGTGGCCTTGCGGTCGACGATGAACGAGTACTGGCGGAACTTCTCGCGGGCCTTGTCCAGCTTCTCGGTGATGAGCGGGCCCTTGATGACGTCGGTGAGATTCATGACAGCGCCCCCTCGAGGGTCTTCGCGGCCGCGGAGGTGAGGACGATGTGCGAGTGCCGCAGGACGGCCTCGAGGTTCAGGCCCTCGGGAGGCAGCACGTCGAACTTCGCCAGGTTGCGCACGCTGCGGTGCAGGTTGGTGTTGCCCTTGTCGTCGATGACCAGCGCGTTCTGCAGCTTCAGGCGCTTGGTCAGGACCTCGAAGGCCTGCTTGCTCTTCGGGGCGTCCAGGGAGAAGCCGCTCAGGATGATGAGCGTCTTCTCGCGGGCGCGCAGGGAGAGCGCGGACCTCAGGGCGCCGCGGCGCACCTTGCGGGGCGGGCGGTAGAAGTAGTCGCGCGCCTTGGGGGCCATCGCCTTGCCGCCGCCCACCCAGTGGGAAGCGCGGATGGAGCCCTGGCGGGCGCGGCCGGTGCCCTTCTGCTTCCAGGGCTTCTTGCCGCCGCCGCTGACCAGCGAGGTGTTCTTCACCCCGACCGTGCCGCGGCGCCGGTTGATCTGCTGCATCTTCGCCACCTCGTAAAAGAGGTGGGTATTCGGCTCGGCGCCGAACACGTCGTCGGAGAGCTCGATCTCCGACACCTTCTTCAAATCCAGGTCGACAACGTCAAACTTCGCCATGGCACTTTCCTCGCGGGGGTCGGAGTGAAACCACTCGGACGCCCACCCGCTTCCTAGGACTTGATCTCGACGTCAACGCCAGCCGACAGATCCAGCTTCATGAGCGCATCCAGCGTCTGCTGCGTGGGCTCGAGGATGTCGAGCAGGCGCTTGTGCGTGCGGATCTCGAACTGCTCGCGGCTCTTCTTGTCCACGTGCGGAGACCGCAGCACCGTGAACTTGTTGATGCGCGTAGGCAGGGGGATCGGACCGGCCACCTTGGCGCCCGTGCGCTTGGCCGTCTCGACGATCTCCCCCGCGCTCTGGTCCAGGAGCTTCGAGTCGTACGCCTTCAGCCGGATGCGGATCTTCTGTGTCGCCATTCGCAAGAACCTCTTAGAACGGACCCTGCCTCTGCCTCGGGAGGCGTGTACGACCGACGTCCCCTGGTTGTCACAGAGCCGTTTCTTCAGAACGAAGGGGCGCGGTGATTACCATCCCGCCCCGGGGGTATGCAACATGATTTCCACCGGCTCCCTGAAATCTCCCAGGTAGGGGGGGCCCAGGGAGCCGGTAGAGCAACAACCTGCTACTCGATGATCTCCGCCACGACGCCGGCGCCCACCGTGCGGCCGCCCTCGCGAACGGCGAAGCGCAGCTCCTTCTC
>NZ_JAIQDG010000061.1 GCF_020037125.1 Myxococcus sp. RHSTA-1-4 | reverse complement strand
TTTTTCGATGGACCGCCATGGCCCAGGCACCGCCGGGCAGCGCCTTGCCTTGGGCGATTCCCTGCTGCGTCATGAATGAGGCGGGATTCAAGGCATCCACGCCTCGAGCAGCGCAGCGGGCCGCGTGCCATACGCCTCCGCGGTGAGCTCGCGCGCGTCCCCACCGGAGTGCCTCAACGTCACCCGCAGGTGCTCACGAGGCGCGGCCTCGGGAATGCGGTCCAGCCACTCCACCAGCGAGGCGCCATCCCCGGCCTCCACCATGTCCAGGAAGCCGGTGGAGTACAGGTCGTCGTAGTTCGTCAGCCGGTACAGGTCCGCGTGGTACAGCGGAATCCGCCCCGAGTACGGATACACGATGGCGAACGTGGGGCTGGCCACCTCGGAGCGAGGCACCTCCGCGCCCTCTGCCACGCCGCGCGCCAGGTGTGTCTTCCCTGCCCCCAGCTCGCCAATCAGACCCACGAAGTCGCCCGGCTGCAGCAGCTTCCCCAGCCGTACACCGAGCGCATGTGTCTCCTCGGGCGACGTCAGCCGCAACGTCCGCACCCGCGTCGCATTCCCCGCGCTCATCGGCCCCACCGAACCCAGACATCGCAGAGTCCCTGCTCCACCAGGTCTCCGGCTATCAAACCGAGCTGCCCGCGCCGCGCCGCCACCAGGTCTCCCGCCAATCCATGGGCATACACCGCCGTCCACACCGCATCCGGCATCGGGAATGCCTGCGCCAGGAACGCGCCACACACGCCCGACAGCACATCCCCGGAGCCACCCGTGGCCATGCCCGCGTTCCCCGTGGTGTTGATGAACACGCGCCCATCCGGATGCGCCGTCAGCGTCCTGTCGCCCTTCAGCACCACCGTTACCCCAACCCCGGCGGCAAGCTGCTTCACCACCTCCAGCCGCTGCGCCTGGACCTCCTTCGACGACCGCCCCGTCAGCCGCGCCATCTCTCCCGGGTGCGGCGTGAGCACCACCGGCCCTTTGGCTCGCCGCAGCACCGACAGGTCCGCGGCCACCGCGTTCAGCGCATCCGCGTCCAGCACCGCGGGCACTTCCACGCGCGACAGCAACTCACCAATCAGCGCCCCGGTCTCCGGGCCGCGCGGAATCCCCGGCCCCATCACCAGTGCGTCCTTGCCCTCGGTCGCCGCCAGCAGCGCGTCCAGGTCTCCCATTCCCAGCGGCCCGGTCCCCTCCAGCGGGACGCCCATGATCTCCGCCGAGTGCGCCTGAATCAGGTCCAGCGCATCCCCTCGCGCCGCCACCGTGACGAGCCCCGCGCCCGAGCGTAGCGCCGCCTTCGCCACCAGCGCCGCCGCCCCCGTCTTCCCCCGGCTGCCGGCCAGCGCCAGCACGTGCCCGTAGGTGCCCTTGTGCGAGTCCGCCCTGCGCACCGGCAGCGTGCCGAGAGCGTCCGCCTCCTCCACCACCAGCAGCCTCGGCCCGGACAGCTCCTTCGAGGTCTCCCCGCCCATGCCGATGTCCACCCGGCGCACCCGCCCGCACAGCGAGGACCCGGGCTCCAGCACCTGCCCCGGCTTCAGGAAGCCGAAGGACACCGTGACATCCGCCTCCACGCACGGCGAGAACGGCTCGCCCGAGTCGCTCTGCAACCCGGAAGGCACATCCGCCGCCACCACCTTCGCCCCCGCCCGCCGCCACCGGGCGATGGCTCCAATCGCCTCCGCGAACGCCCCCGCCGGCGCGCGGCTCAGGCCCGTGCCGAACAGCGCGTCCACCACCACGTCCCCGTGCCCCAGCTCAGGCAGTGCCTCCAGCGGCCGCGGCACCACTCCGAAGCCCTTCAGCGCCGTGAGGTTCCGAGAAGCCTCCGCCGTCAGCTTCGCCACGTCCCCCACCAACGCCACCGTCACGCGCGCCCCGCCCTCCTGGAGGAAGCGCGCCGCCACCAGCCCGTCCCCACCGTTGTTCCCGGGGCCGCACACCACGGTGAAGCGCGCTTCCGGGCCGGCCACGCTCCGGGCCACCTCCGCCAGTCCGCGCCCCGCGTTCTCCATCAGCAGCGCGGAGGGCATTCCGTGATGCACTTCCGCACGCTGCTCGGCTTCGCGCATCTGGGCGGCGGTGAGAACGGGCAGCATCGGCTCAATCCCCTTTCTTCTGGAGCACCACCGTGGCCGCGGCCACGCCGGCGTCATGGGACAGCGCGAGGAAGGCCTCCAGCCCCCGCGCCTCCATCACCTCGCGAGCCACACCGGACAGCGCGAAGTACGGCGGCCCGCCGTCCCTCCGCACCTCCATGTCCTTCCAGCGGATGCCCGGCGGCGCGCCCAGCGCCTTCACCAGCGCTTCCTTCGCCGCCCACCGCGCCGCGTAGGCGCTGGCGGCGTCATGCCGCTGGCCGCACAGCGCCCGCTCCGCCTCCGTGTACACGCGGTTGAGGAACGCCTCCGCGCGCGGCCCGTCCATGATGCGCTGGATGCGGGAGATGGAGCAGATGTCCAGGCCCAGGCCGACGATTCCCATGCCGCGCTACCCCGGGTTGCGCATCAGGTCCAACATCTCCCGCACCGCCCGCTCGAAGCCCACCAGCACCGCGCGCGCCACAATCGCGTGCCCGATGTTCAGCTCGTCGATCTCCGAGATGCGCGCAATCGCCTGCACGTTGTCGTAGTTGAGCCCGTGGCCCGCCGCCACGCCCATGCCCAGCTTCGACGCCGCCTTGGCCGCGTCCACGATGCGCGCCAATTCCCTCGCGCGCTCCTTCTCGTTGCGCGCCTCGCAGTAGCGCCCCGTGTGCAGCTCGATGCGGTCCGCGTTCACCTTGTGCGACGCGCGCACCTGGTCCAGGTCCGGGTCGATGAACAGCGAGACGGCAATCTCTCCGTCCTTGAGGTTCTTGATGATCTTCGCGACGTGCTCGCGCTGGCCCGCCACCTCCAGGCCGCCCTCGGTGGTGAGCTCCTCGCGCCGCTCGGGCACCAGCGTCACCACGTCCGGCTTGTACTCGTAGGCGATCTTCACCATCTCCGCGGTGGCCGCCATCTCGAGGTTGAGCAGCGTCTGCACCGTCTCGCGGAGGATGCGCAAATCCCGGTCCTGGATGTGACGCCGGTCCTCGCGCAGGTGGATGGTGATCTGCTGCGCGCCGGCCAGCTCCGCCAGGGCCGCCGCCGTCACCGGATCCGGATACGTGGTGCGCCTCGCCTGACGCAGCGTCGCCACGTGGTCCACGTTGACACCCAGTCGCTGTCCCATCGACCGCACCTCGCTTGACGCGCGGCCCCGGGATTGTCGATGGCCCCGGTACGCGCCGACCCTTCTTTTCGCGGCCGGCGTCCGGAAGTCAACCGTCCTGAAGCGGCGCTCAGCCGTTGAGCGCCTTGGAGAGCGCGTTGCCAATCTCCTTGGCGTACGCCTCGTTCCGGGCGGCGTCCTCGCCCTCGATGAGCACGCGCACCTTGGGCTCCGTGCCGGAGAAGCGCACCAGCACGCGGCCCGACTTGCCCAACCGCTGCTCCACGCTCTTGATGGCCTTCATCACCTCCGGCAGCTCGCCCAGCTCCTTCTTCTGCTTCACCGCCACGTTGAGCAGCGTCTGGGGCACCGGCTCGAAGATGGAGGCCAGCTCGCTCAGCGGCTTGCCCGCGCGGCACATGACCGCCAGCAACTGCAGCGCCGCCAGGGTGCCGTCGCCGGTGGTGGTGTGGTCCAGGAAGATGAGGTGGCCGCTCTGCTCGCCGCCCAGGTTGTAGCCGTTGCGGCGCATCTCATCGACGACGTGGCGGTCGCCCACGCGGGTGCGGGCCACCTTCACGCCCCAGCGCGACACCGCGCGCTCCAGGCCGATGTTGCTCATCACCGTGGCCACGAGCGTCTTCTTCTTGAGCTGCTTGCGCGCCACGAGCTCGCTCGTGCAGATGGCCATGATGGCGTCGCCGTCCACGACCTTGCCCTTCTCGTCCACGACGATGAGCCGGTCCGCGTCACCATCCAGCGCGATGCCCAGGTGGGCGCCGTGCTTCACCACCATGCGAGCCAGGTTCTCCGGGTAGAGCGCGCCGCACTTGTGGTTGATGTTCTTCCCGTCCGGCTCCACGCCGAGCGTAATCACCTTGGCGCCCAGCTCCTCCAGCACGGAGGGGGCCGTCCTGTAGGCCGCGCCGTTGGCGCAGTCGACGACGATGGTCATCCCCTCCAGCGTCAGCTCGCGGGGGAAGGTGGCCTTCAGGTAGACGATGTAGCGGCCGCGCGCGTCCTCCATGCGGAACGCCCGGCCAATCTTCGTCGCCGTGGGGCGGATGGAGTCGATGGAGCCGCTGGACACCAGCTCCTCAATCTTCCCCTCCGTCTCGTCCGGCAGCTTGAAGCCGTCGCGCCAGAAGAACTTGATGCCGTTGTCCTCGTACGGGTTGTGGGAAGCGGAGATGACCGCGCCCGCGTCCGCCCGCATGGAGGTGGTGAGGTTGGAGATGCCCGGCGTCGGCAGCGGGCCCACGAGCTCCACGTCCACGCCCATGGAGATGATGCCGGCGGCCAGCGCCTGCTCGAGCATGTAGCCCGACAGCCGCGTGTCCTTGCCGATGATGACGCGGTGACGGTGCGGCCCGTTGCGGATGAGGAACGCGAGCGCACGCCCGAGCTGCATCGCCACCTCGGCCGTCATCGGGTAGACGTTCGCCTTGCCGCGCACGCCGTCCGTACCGAACAGCTTCTGCGACGCCCGCACCTCCTTCGGAGGCATGTTCATCCTGTACGCCATGTGTGCCGCTCCACCTTTCCCACGCCGGGCCTGCGCCGGCCGCTCGACGTCGGGGCTTATACCCCGCCCTCAGTCCGGGCTCGAAGCTACGAACCTGGTGCTCCCCGGGCAACCGCCCAGGCATGCAGGCTTATCAACCTCGAAGAGGTTGCGAAATCAGTGCCGCCCCCTTCCATGGGGGCTCCGCCCCGCTGTCTGCTCTCCAGCGGTGCCCGAGCGTCCACACTCCGAGGACTGAAAGCCACACCAAATTACCGTCCGTACAGCGCGCCCCCCTCCAAACCTTGCCGGATGGCATCCGCCACGGCGAGCGCGTCCCGGGCCTCCGCCACGTCGTGCACCCGGACCACCTCCGCGCCCCCCATGGCCGCCACCGCGGCGATGGAGCCCAGCGTCGCCGCCAGCCGCTCGGCCGCTGGCTTGCCCCCCGTGAGCTTCCCGAGGAAGCCCTTGCGGCTGGTGCCCACCAGCAGCGGCAGCCCCAGCACGCGCAGTTCGCCCAGGCGGCGCAGCAGGTAGAGGTTGTGGTCGAACGACTTCCCGAAGCCGATGCCCGGGTCCAGGAGGATGCGCCCCCGGGGCACGCCCGCGGCCTCCGCCCGCGCCACGGCGTCCTCCAGGAAGGCCAGCACCTCGTCCACCAGGTCGTCGTACCGCGGCGCCTGCTGCATGGTGGCCGGAGTGCCCTGGATGTGCATGAGGCAACAGGCCGCGCCCGCCTCGGCCACCACGCGCGGCAGGCCGGGGTCGGAGAAGCCGGTGATGTCGTTGATGAGGTGCGCGCCCGCCTTCAGCGCCTCGCGCGCCACCGCCGCCTTGGTGGTGTCCACCGACAGGGGGACGGACGTGCGGGCGCACAGTCCCTCGATGACCGGCAGCACCCGCGCCAGCTCCTCCTCCGCGCTCACCGGCTGTGAGCCGGGACGGGTGGACTCTCCACCTACATCGAGAATGTCGGCGCCCGCCTCGGCCAGCGCCACGCCGTGGTTGATGGTGGCCTCCGTGCCGAAGTAGCGCCCGCCGTCGGAGAAGCTGTCCGGCGTCGCATTCACCACGCCCATGACGTAGGTGCGCGTACCCCACTCGAAGGTGCGCCCACCCAGCGCCAGCGCGGCCGGCGCCCTGCCCGCCTCGAGCGCCCGCTCCAGCGCCAAGGCCAGGGAGGGGGCTTGCGGGCGCGCCGCGGCCAGCAGCCGGTCGAACTGCTCCCTGCGCCCGGAGAGCAGCCCCACTCCCGGCCTCGCCTTGGCGTCGCCGGTCGCCCACGCGGGGTACTCCTCGCGCCCGGGCGCGGTGGAGGCCTCGTGGAGCGACTGGAGGAAGCGTCCCTCGTCCCGGGACAGCCCCGTGAGGAGCACCTGCGCGTGGGGGAGCTTCTCCAGCAGGTACTCGCGGGCGGTGGTGGGCAGCCCCATCCGCCGGAAGGCCAGCACCAGGTCTTCCGGACGGTCTGCGGAAATCGGACGGGCTCGA
This sequence comes from Myxococcus sp. RHSTA-1-4, assembly GCF_020037125.1. GTDB lineage: Bacteria > Myxococcota > Myxococcia > Myxococcales > Myxococcaceae > Myxococcus. The sequence goes on along the minus strand of NZ_JAIQDG010000061.1, from coordinate 31,015 downwards.
ATCATGGCAGGCGCACCCTAGCCCTCGTTTCGTCCAATGGGTGGAACGATGCGTTCCATTCCGGCCATCTGGTGGGACGGGGCTCGCGGACACATGTTGAGTGCGGAGGCGGGAAGGCCCTCCTCCCCAGGAAAGACAAGGAGCACTCCATGATGACGATTCGCCCCTCTGAAGCGCGCGGCCATGCGGACCACGGCTGGCTGGACTCCCACCACACCTTCTCGTTCGCGAGCTACTACGACCCGGACTTCATGGGCTTCCGCGCCCTGCGCGTCATCAACGAGGACCGTGTCACGGCCGGCGAGGGCTTCGGCACCCACCCGCACCGGGACATGGAAATCATCACCTACCCCCTCAGCGGGGCCATTGCCCACCGTGACAGCACGGGCGGCGAGGGCCTGCTGCGCGCGGGCGAGGTGCAGCGGATGACGGCCGGCACCGGCGTGCTGCACAGCGAGATGAACGGCGCTGACGAGGAGCTGCACTTCCTGCAGATCTGGATCCTCCCCGAGCAGCGGGGCCTGAAGCCCGGGTACGAGCAGAAGGCATTTCCCGAGTCCGAGAGAAAGGGCCGCTGGAGAGTGGTGGCCAGCCGCGACGCCCGCGAAGGCAGCCTCACCGTGCACCAGGACATGTCGCTGCACGCCACGCTGCTGGGCCCGGGCGAGAAGGCCGAGTACACGCTGGCTCCAGGCCGTCACGCCTGGCTGCAGATGGCGCGAGGCCAGGGCACGCTCAACGGCGTGGAGCTGAAGGCCGGTGACGGCGTGGCCGTGTCCGACGAGTCCCGGCTGGTCCTCACCGCCTCCGAGCCGCTCGAGGCCCTGCTGTTCGACCTGGCCTGACGAGCGCCGGGCCCGCTGAAAAACAAAAGGCCCTCCCCACTGCCGGGGAGGGCCTTCGTCGTTTCATCCGCGGAAGTGGCGCGCCTTACGCCTTCTTCGGCTCCATCGCCGGCAGGCCCTCGAGCGCGTCGAGGATCTTCCGCTTGTCCTTCTTCTCCGTGGCCTTCGGCGGCGCGTTGATGCGCGGAGCCGGGCGCTCACGGGTGAGCTGGCCGCCCTGCAGGAGGATGTTCACGTCCTCGGCGTCGAGCGTCTCGTACTCCACCAGCGCGTCGGAGACACGCTTGAGGGCCTCGATGTTCTCCGTCAGCAGCTGCTTGCCCTTCTCGTAGCAGCCCACGACGATGTTGCGCACCTCGGCGTCAATCTGCCGCGCGGTGTCCTCGGAGTAGTCCTTGGACGAGTTGAAGTCGCGGCCCAGGAACACCTCGCCGTCGCTCTTGCCGAAGGCCAGGGGGCCCATCTTCTCGCTCATGCCCCAGCGGCACACCATGGCGCGCGCCGTCTCGGTGGCGCGCTCGATGTCGTTCGCCGCGCCGCTGCTCATCTCGTTGAACATGAGCTCTTCGGCGATGCGGCCGCCCATGGCCATGGAGATCTGGTCGAGCATCTGCTTCTTGTAGCCGTTGACCTTGTCCTCGGTGGGCAGGCTCCAGGTGACGCCCAGGGCCTGGCCGCGCGGGATGATGGTGACCTTGTGGAGGGGGTCGCAGCCCGGCAGCAGCTTGGCCAGCAGCGCGTGGCCCGCCTCGTGGACGGCGGTGTTCCGCTTCTCCTTCTCGGTCATGATCATGGACCGGCGCTCCGGGCCCATGAAGACCTTGTCCTTGGCGGCCTCGAAGTCGCTCAGGTCCACGCGCTCCTTGTTCTGCCGCGCGGCCATCAGCGCCGACTCGTTGACGAGGTTCTCCAGGTCCGCGCCCGTCATGCCCGGCGTTCCGCGGGCGATGACGTCCAGCTCCACCTCGGGCGCCAGCGGCACGCGGCGGGTGTGCACCTTCAGCACGCCCAGGCGGCCCTTCAGGTCGGGACGCGGTACCACGATGCGCCGGTCGAAGCGGCCGGGGCGCTGCAGCGCGGGGTCCAGCACGTCCGGGCGGTTGGTGGCGGCAATCAGGATGACGCCGTCGTTGGACTCGAAGCCGTCCATCTCCACGAGGAGCTGGTTGAGCGTCTGCTCGCGCTCGTCATGGCCTCCGCCGAGGCCCGCGCCACGGTGGCGGCCCACGGCGTCGATTTCGTCGATGAAGATGATGCAGGGGGCGTTCTTCTTGCCCTGCTCGAACAGGTCGCGCACGCGGCTGGCGCCGACGCCCACGAACATCTCCACGAAGTCCGAGCCGGAGATGGAGAAGAACGGCACGCCGGCCTCACCGGCCACCGCGCGGGCCAGCAGCGTCTTGCCCGTGCCCGGGGGGCCCATCATCAGCACGCCCTTGGGGATGCGGCCGCCCAGCTTGGTGAACTTCTTGGGGTCCTTCAGGAAGGCGACGATCTCCTCCAGCTCTTCCTTGCACTCGTCCACGCCGGCCACGTCCGCGAAGGTGACCTTGTTGTGGCTCTCGCTCAGGAGCTTGGCCTTCGACTTGCCGAAGGTCATCGCCTTGCCGCTGCCGCCCTGGAGCTGGCGCATGAAGAAGATGAAGAAGAGGAACAGGAAGACGACCGGCATCCACTGACCGAGGATGGTCAGCCAGAGGCTGTTCTGCTCCTCCCGCTCGTACTTCACGTCCACGCCGTTGGCGCGGAGCTGGTTGAGCATGGCCGCGTCCGGCGCGGGGCCCGTCGTACGGAACTTCTCGCTCGTATCGACGAACTTGCCGGAGTAGGTGTTGCCCTTGACCGCGACCTCCTTGACCTTCTTCTCCTCCACCTTCGACAGAAGCTGGGTGAAGGAGGGCTCCTGGACCTGGTCACTGCCCTGGGAGAAGAAGTTGTAGAAGGCGACGAAGAGGACGATCAGGATGACCCAGAGCCCGATGGTCTTGTAAGTCGAACGCACGTGTCAGCTGCCCTTTCGGTACTCGGCGGGATGAGGGCCGCGCTGGGAAGAACCCCAGCTTTTTCCATCATTTGGCCGACACCAGGCGAGCCACCCAGCGTCGGACCGTATCAGCAACAGCAAAAAGCCCTCAACTATTTACGGGGGCCGCGGCCATCCCCGGACTGCATTCATTCCACTCTATAACGAAGGGGTCCGCTGAATGCTCGGACCCGGAGGCGCCGCCCACAGCGCGTGGCCGGACGCGACATCGGGCGGTGGGGGTGACCACAACCCCGGGAGCCACAGCACCTGCCCCCCGGCGTCGGCCACCACCGGCCACGCGGCGCGCGCCTCCGCGGGCACCCGAAGGTCTACCAACACGTCCTGGAGTTTTCGTTGTCCCGCCGCGGTGCGGAGGCGATCGCCCGGCTGGCGCGTCCGCACGGTGAGCGGCCAGCGCGTCCCTTCCGCGAGCACCAGCCCGTGGACGCCCATGGGTGGAGGGCCGGACTCCACGGCGAAACTCCATCCCGTGCCCTCCAGCAGCCCTCGCGTCCCCGGGCCGTCCAGCCGCAGCACCGGTGAGCGCGCCGGCTCCAGTTGGACGCAGCGCACGCGTCCGCTCGCCGCGCGCAGCTGGAGCTTCCGGCCGAGCGAGGCCACCCCTCCGCGCTCCACCGCGCGCAGCACGCGCGCCAGCATGGCGTCGTCCGCGGGCACCCCCGCTTCGCCCAGCAGCCGGACGAGCACCCTGCGCCGGAGCGGCGGCTCCAGGGCGCGCACGCCCACCGCCTCCAGGCTCCCGTCCTCCAGCCGCAGCCTCCGCCACGCCTCCTCCGCCAGGCCCGCCAGCAGCGCGTCGTCTTCCGCCGCCAGGCGCGCGAAGGCGGCCAGCCGCTCCTCCACCGCGTAGCCCGCCGCGCGCGACAGGGCAGGCAGCACGTCGCGCCGGATGCGCGTCCGGAAGAGCGCCGGGTCCGCGTTCATGGGGTCTGTCGAGTAGCCGACACCCTCTTCCTCCAGGAAGGACTCCACCTCCGCGCGCGTGCGCTCGAGCAGTGGGCGGATGAGCCCCGGGCGGGCAGCCTGGATGCCGCCCGCCCCTCGAAGCGCCGTGCCGCGCGCGAGCCGCATCAGGAGCGTCTCCGCCTGGTCGCTCGCCGTGTGGGCCGTGGCCACGGCCATCAACCCGCGCTCGTGCCGGAGCGTCTCCAGCGCCGCGTAGCGGGCCTCTCGCGCTCGCGCCTCCACGCCCGCTCCAGGCCGCAGGTGCAGCTCGCGCACGTGGCACGGCAGCCCCAGCCCGGCGGCCAGCCGGACGACCGCCTGGACCTCGGCCCGCGACTCCGGCCGAAGGCCATGGTCCAGCGTGGCGACCTCCACCCGGAGCTTCAGCCGGGGAGCCACGTGCGCGGTGCCCACCAGCAGCGCGGTGGAGTCCGCGCCTCCCGAGACGGCGAGCAACACCGAGCCTCCGAGGAGGCCAAGGCGCGTGTACGCCTCCTCCAGCGTCTTCGTCAGCAACCGGGTCTGGGGAGCAGTGCGAGGCATCGGACAGCGGCGGAATGGAGTGTCGTCTGACGGGGTTACAGATGCGCGGTGCGGTTGAAGGTAGGGGGGACGGTTCTTATGATCGTCACACCGGATGGGCGTGGGCGCGGAAGCGGAAATAGGCGCTACCGCAGGTGTTGTTGAGAGGACGGTCGAATTTCAAGGTGTTGGGCCTAGGGGTCCCCCCCCTCCCCCTCTGGGCCCACGGGTCCGCCAGGAGATGCACTCCCGGCGGTCCCTCTTTCCGAAGCGCCCCGGACGTCCCTCGTGGAGGTCCGGGGCGTTTCCATTTTCGCGCCACGCTGCACACGTCAGGTGCGACTGCACGCGCCCGCATGTGTGCCCAGCGGGCGCGGAATGAGTCGTCCGAAACCGTTGACCCACTTGGGAGTCTGTCGGATAACGACCCCGGTGTGTTCAGGTCGTCACCTCGAATCCGCCCCGGAGACCCAGGTATGGCAGGCACGGACAAGCGCAAGCAGTCGCTGTACTTCCCCGAGGAGATGCTGAAGGAGATCCAGGAGGAGGCGACGCGGCAGGACCGCTCGCTGTCGTGGGTCGTGCAGCAGGCGTGGAAGATCGCCCGTGAGCGCATCAAGTCGTTCCCCGCTGTCAATGACGTGACTGGCGACGAGCGCCAGGACCCACGGGAGGAGTAGCGAGGGCATGGCCACGACCGACCATCGCAAGCAGAGTCTCTACTTCCCCGAAGACATGCTGGAAGAGATCCAGCGTGAGGCGACGCGGCAGGACCGCTCGCTGTCGTGGATTGTCCAGCAGGCGTGGAAGGTGGCCCGCGGCGACATCCGGAAGATGCCTTCCGTGAATGACGTGCTGAGCCCCCCGCCCCGTCCCGCGCCGGCCCCCGTGGCTCCGGCGGCGGCCCCCTCGGCCGCGCAGCCCCTGGCGGCGGTCGCGGCGGCTCCGTCCTCGGACGAGCCCAAGTAGCCGCATCACCCGGGCCCGCGCCCGGCCCCCGGCGCTCATCCGCCGGCGGGCCGCGCGGGAAGGGCACAGTGGTCAAAGGTGACTCCCGGCCCCTCGACGAGGGTGTGCCGTGTCGGCCGGGGACCACGCAGAGGCCCCCGCCCTGAAGCACTCCGCTCCATCCGAGGCTCTCTCGGGCGTCGTTTTTTTGCCGGGTCCTCCATGCCGTGCGAGGGATCGCCGCACTCCATGCGCGACTCGCTCGCCTTGCACCTCGCACTGTTCCGCCGCCAGAGGGCACAAATTGCCCGAGTCGTGGACGGTCAGACTGAAGCCTTCCGAGCCTACGAGGCCCGTTACCGGCGTCGCACCGCCGGGTACCGGCGCATCGTGACGCCGCCGGCCGTGCACCAGCAGGTGCAGGCCTCGGACGTGGTGTACGTGGGCGACTACCACACGCTCCCGCTCGCGCAGGAGACGTACCTCATGCTGGTGGAGCGCGCGCTCGCCTCGGGCCGCCGCGTGGTCATGGCGCTCGAGTGCGTGGAGGGCCGCCACCAGGCCTCCGTGGACGCGTGGCTCGCGGGGAGGCTGCCGGAGCGCTCGCTGCTGTCGCGGCTGGGGCTGACCTCGGGCGCCTCGGGCTTCGGCTCCGGGGCGGGCCCGCGTGCCCTGCTCTCCTTCGCGCGGCGGCACCGGCTGGAGGTGGTGGGTATCGACCGGCGCGCGCAGGGGGAGCGCTCGCTGGCGCTGCGCGATGCCTACGCGGCGGAGCGGATTGCCCGTGTGGCTCGCGCGGAGGACCGGCCGCTCGTCATGGTGCTGGTGGGCCAGTACCACGTGGCGCCCTGTCACCTGCCCGCGCAGGTGGAGCGGGCGCTCGGCGCGGACGCGCGGCGGGGACTGGTGGTGTACCAGAACGCCGAGGGCGTCTGGTGGAGGCTGGCGCGCGAGGGCCGCGTGGGCGCGGCGGAGGCGGTGGAGCTGGCGGACGGCTCGCTGTGCCTGCTGAACGCGTCCCCCGTCGTCTGCCAGCAGAGCTTCCTGGACTACCTGGAGGCGGAGGCCGGAGACGCTCCGCTGGTGGACCGGAGCGCCGCGGAGCGGTTCCGGGAGATGTCCGAGCTCATCGGCCGGCTGGCGGGCGTGCCGGTGGGACGGGCGCTGGACTCGGTGGAGGTGGCGACGGTGGCGGATGGTGACGTGCTGGCGCGCATCCAGCGGCGCGGGCGCTTCACGCACTCCGAGCTGGCGCAGCTCCGCCGCCACATCCTGTCGCGGGAGAGCGGCTACATCCCCCGGGCGCGGATGGCCTGGCTCGCATCGCTGTCACTGAACCACGCCGCGGAAGAGGCGGCGCACTTCGTCCGGCACTGCGCGGTGGGCGACGCCATGGAGGCGCCCCGCCGCGCGTCCGAGGCCTTCTACGCGCGCTGCATGGAAGAGGCGCTGGGCTTCTTCGGCTCCAAGCTGGTGAACCCGCGCCGCTCGTGCCCGGGGCTCGCCGAGTGGGCGAAGCGCTTCGGCGAGGGCCGCGGCGTGGAGAGGCAGATCGCCGCCTTCGTGCTGGCGCACAAGGCCGCGGAGACCGAGGGGCCCGAGGAGGCCGTGAAGCTGCTCCCCCTGCGCAAGGACCGGCTCTTCCACGGTGTCAGCCACGCCCTGGGCTACCTGCTGGGGGACAGGCTGTACCAGGCCTTCGACGAGGGCCGCGTGGCCAGGCCCGAGGTGCAGGCGCTGTTCCGCGACCCGTTCGAGGACCCGCGAGGCGCGTACTTCGCCTGGAACGAGCGTCTGGGCACCGGCGGCAGGGCGTCCGCCGGGACACAGGGCTGACGGACGGCTGCCGAACCCCGGGAGCTACGGCTTCTGGGCGTCGGCCGGCTTCATCGCGCTCTTCACCTTCTCGCGGAAGGCGCGCATGCGCTCCCGCAGCTTCTGCCGCTGGTCCTCGGAGAGCTGGCCTCCCGCCGCCTCACGCTGCGCCTTCATCTCCTCGCGGAGCTGCCGCCCCTCGGCCCTGAACTGGTCGGCCTGGGCCTGGGTGAGGCGCCCCTCGGCCACCGCCCGGTCGAACCGGTGCTCCATGCGCTGGAGCTTCCTCTCGTGCTTGAACCGCTTGTGGCCTTCGCCCCCGTGGCAGGACATGCCCTGCTCGGCGCCAGGCGCGGGGGCCGGCGTGGCCGTGGTTTCGGCGGCCAGCACCGGAGTGGCGAGCAGCAGCGACACAACGACAGCGGACCGCAGGGCGGACGTCAGACGCATGATGGGATTCTCCTGGTTCATGAGGACGACGGGACGGGTGTGTCCCATCGCCTCCTGCCCTGAAGAACCCCACGCACGGCGGAAGGTTAAATCCGCCTCCGCCCCGGCCCCGGGACGTCCCACCGGAGCCCGGGCCCCTGCCCCACGTCCTACCGCGACGCAGGCTTCACCGCGCGAGTGGCGATGAAGCCGGAGAGGTACTCGGACAGCGTGTCTCCCGGCACGTGCTTGTCCTCGAAGAGGCCGGTGATGGCGAAGCCCGCGTCCGTCTGCCCGCCGAGCTGGTCCTCCAGCGAGTGCGCGACACAAAGGGGCTCACCGCTGTACCGGGCACGCTCCGCGTCCGTGAGGCTGGTGAAGTCCGAGTACGGCATCTTGTACTTGAGCTGCATCACCCCCTGCTTCTCCAGGTCCGGGTCGAACAGGAAGATGACGGGGTTGCAGACTCCGGACAGCAGCACGCCCCCCGGGCGCAGCACGCGGTACGCCTCACGCCACACCGGGCGGAGGGTGTCCACGAAGCAGTTGGAGCACGGGTGGAAGACGAGGTCGAAGCTGCCGTCCGCGAAGACGGACAGGTCGCGCATGTCCCCCTCCACCAGCCGCAGCTCCAGGCCCTCGCGCTCCGCCACCAGGCGGTCCTGCCCGAGCTGCGCCGGCGAGTTGTCCAGCACCGTCACCCGAGCCCCCGCCGCCGCGAGCACCGGCGCCTGCTGCCCGCCCGCGCCCGCCAGGCACAGCACGTCCTTGCCGGCCAGGTCCCCGAACCACTCGCGCGGCACCGGCTTGTTGGGGGTGAGCACCACGCTCCACTCACCGCGCCGCGCGGCGGCGACGACCTCCGGGCCCACCGGTATCGTCCACCGGTCACCCTTCGTCACCTGCCGGTCCCACGCCTCACGGTTGTACCGCCGTATGTCCACGTCAAGTGTCATGCAGCACCCGTCCTTCCATGCCTCCGGCCACGGTGATGACCTCGCCCGTCACGTGGCCGGAGATGCGGTCCGACGCGAGTGACACCACCACCCGCGCCACGTCTTCCGGCCGGCCCACCTTGCGCAGCGGCATGGTGCGCGTCACGCGCTTCACGAAGCCCGGGTCGTTCAGCTTGTCGCCGTGCCGCTCCACCGCCGTCCATCCGGGGCACACCACGTTGACGCGGCCCAGGGGCGCGATGCGTCCCAGCTCGTTCTTCAGGCTCTTGACGAAGCCGCCCGCCAGCGCGCCCTTCGCGGCCGCGTAGTCCGAGTGCCCCGCCTCGCCGAACAGCCCCGCCGTGGAGCTGATGATGACGATGTTGCCCGTGCCCGTGGTGGCCACGTGCCGCAGGAAGGCGCGGCAGCACAGGAACACACTGTCCAGGTTCTCCGCCAGCGTGCGGCGCCAGCGCGCCAGCGACATCTGCCACACCGGCTCGTCGGGCGCGGGCCACACGCCCGCGTTGCACACCAGCACGTCCAGCCGCCCCAGCGCCGACACCGCCGCGGGCACCAGCGCGTCCACGTCCGGCTCCACCGTCAGGTCCGCGTGCACCGCCGCGCCGCCCACCTCGCGCGCCAGCGCCTCCGCGCCCTTCGCGCTGGAGTGGTAGTGCACCGCCACCTTCGCGCCCTCCTCGGCGAAGGCACGGGTCAGCGCCGTGCCGATTCCCCCCGCGCCGCCCGTGACGAGCACGCCCCTGCCCTTCAGCTCCGTGTCCATTTCGGTCGTCCCTTCTGGGCCCTGACCTCGCCGGAAGCCGGGCACACCGGTGGCGTGTCCGAATGCCCCCGACGGAGCAGGACCGTGGTTCCTGACAGCGTTTCGAGGTGTGGACCCGGGCCACTCCTGGCCCGGGTCCGGGTGGAAGGCGCCGCTCAGCCCAGGCGCAGCAGCTTCCGGGCCTGCTCCGGCGTGGCCAGCTCACGGCCGTTCGCCCGGGCGCGCTTCGCGGCCTCGGCGACCAGCTCCCAGTTGCCCTTCGCGAGCACGCCCTTGGACACGTAGATGTTGTCCTCCAGGCCCACGCGCGCGTTGCCGCCCCGCTTCGCCGCCTCGTCCACCAGCGGGAGCTGGTGCCGGCCCACGCCCGCCACCGTCCAGGTGGAGCCCTCCGGCAGCGAGGCAATCATGAAGTCCAGCACCTCCGGCCGGGGCTGCAGCGTCCCGGGCACCCCGAGCACGAAGTCGAAGTGCGCCGGCAGGTCCACCAGCCCCTCCTTCGCGAGGTAGCGGGCCTCGTCAATCATGCCCACGTCGAAGCACTCGATCTCCGGCCGCAGGCCGATGGCGCGGATGCGCTTCGCGATGTCCCGGACCAGCGGGCGGGGATTCCAGAAGACGTCCTCGCCGAAGTTCACCGTGCCCGTGGTGAGCGTGGCCATGTCCGGCCGGTCCGCCCCGGTGAGCGTCAGCGGCCCGCAGCGCTCGTCCACGCTCATGCCCACCGCGCCGCCGGTGGACGTCTGGATGAGCACGTCCGTGCGCTTGCGGATGGCGCGGATGGCGGCGCGGAACAGCTCCGCGTCCTGGGACGGCTTGCCGTCCGCGGTGCGCACGTGCAGGTGCACCATGGCCGCGCCGGCCTCGCGGCAGCGCGCCGCGTCCTCCGCGATTTCCTCCGCGGTGATGGGCAGGTGCGGCGTCTGCTCGCGCGTCGTCTCCGCGCCCACCATCGCCGCGGTGATGACCATGGGAGTGCTCATCGCTGACCTCGCTGCTTGTCCTTCGGCACCACGCAGGTCCCCGAAGCACGGCACACCACCACCGGCTCCTGCAACACGTCCGCCGCCGAATCGTTCACATCCGGGCGGGGACGGATGACCTTGCGCGCCTCGAAGCGCATCTTCCGCGACGTGTTGCCCGCGCTGACAATCTCCCCTTCCGCCTCGATGAAGTCCCCGGCGTACACGGGCGCGAGGAACTCCACCGAGTCGTAGGCGCGGAACAGCCCCTCGTCGCCGTCGCTGCGGATGCACAGCTCCGTGGCCACGTCGCCGAAGAGGCCCAGCATGCGCGCGCCGTCCACCAGGTTGCCGCCGTAGTGCGCGTCGTGGCTGCTCATGCGCAGGCGGATGACGGCCTTGGTTCCGGTGCTCACTTGGGCTCTCCCTGGTAGTGCATGTCCTGCGGCTCCTTGCCCATCTTCTTCAGGAGCGCGTGGGCGATGTAGTTGGCCACGTCCGACGGCTTGGTGCCCGGGCCGAAGCCGGCGTCGAAGCCCAGCTCCAGCGCCAGCTTGTGGTCCACGCGCGGCCCGCCCAGCAGCAGCTGGACCTTGCCGTGGATGCCCGCCGCCTTGGCCACCTCGATGAACTGCCGCGAGTTGTCCTTGTGCACGTCGCGCTGGGTGACGACCTGGCTCACCAGGATGGCGTCGGCGTTCTTCGCCATGGCCTTCTTGATGAGCTCCTCGTTGGGCACCTGGCTGCCCAGGTTGTACGCCTCGAACCAGGGGTAGCGCTCCAGGCCGTAGTCGCCCGCGTAGCCCTTCATGTTGAGGATGGCGTCGATGCCCACCGTGTGCGTGTCCGTGCCCGTGCACGCGCCGAACACGACGATGCGGCGGCCCACCTTCTCCTTGATGAAGGCGTTGAGGTCGTCGAAGGACATCTTCTTGACGATGACCTCGGGCACGTCGATTTCGGCGTAGTCCAGGGCCACGGACGACCGGGCGTAGACGACGAAGAAGGTGTAGTTGTCCGCGGCGCGCTCGGCGGCGGCCACCTTCACGTCGGAGAACCCCATCTTCTTCGTGAAGACGGCGGCGGCCTCCTTGGCCTTCTCCGACAGCGGCACCGGCAGGGTGAACGACAGCTGCACCACGCCGTCGTCGCGCCGGTCGCCGTAGGGACGGATGATCTGCTTGCTCGGCTTCACCATCGGCTCATTTCCCTCCGGCCCGCTGCATCTTCACGCTGGTGCCCACCTTCTGCGCCAGCGGAGCGAACCGCTCCTTCTTGCCCTGCTCCAGGTAGAAGACGACCGACCACGTCGTCTTCCCGTCGCACCCCACGTACGTCACCGTGTCCACCGCGCCGCCGCTGGGCGAGTTGTCCGAGTCCAGCCGCTTCGCCGCCGGCTGCCCGCCCACCTTCATGCGCTCCCAGCCGGCGCCGCCGATGGAGGCGACAATCTTGTCCACGCAGGTGTCGGCCTTCATGCCGGCCGTCTGCACCGAGCCCACGTCCACCAGGAAGTAGGCATCGCCGCTGGGCGCGCTGAACTTGTTCGTCCCATCCTCCGTCGAGCGGGACCAGGCGGCGGGCACCTGGAGCGAGACGTTCTTCACCTGGAACGACGCCAGCGCATCCGCCGAGCCACCCGCGGCCACCACCACGGCGAGAACAGTACCGAGCATCATGTTGCCTCCAGCAATTCCAGGAACGGGTTGAAGTAGTCGGGCGCCTTCTCCAGCACGCCATCCAGGCCCTTACCGCCAGTCTCGGAGCGCTTCACGTCGCCGAAGTGCCCCTTGCCGATGGCGGCCACCATGCCCTCGTCGCGGCACTCCTGCAGGAGCTGCATCGCCTTGCCGAAGACCTCGCGGGCGCGGTTGGCAATCTTCCCGTCCTCGCGGACGGTGAACTCCTCGTCGATGCCCCGGGCGGCGCGGTGGATGTACGACGCGGACTTGAGCGCCACGTACCGGTCCGCCAGCAGCGGCGTGTGCATGGCCTCGGTCATCATGCCCAGCAGCTGGATGCCCTGCCGCGTCCAGATGGCCACCAGGTCCGCCATCACGTCGTACGCGTGGCTGAAGAAGATGTCCGTCTCCTTGTGCTTGGTGGGCGGCATGTACTTCAGCGGCGCGTCGGGGAAGCAGCGGCGCACCAGCATGGCCTGGGACAGCTCCAAGAGCAGCGTGTCGTCGCGGTACGGGTCGATTTCGTACGAGTGGCCGATGCCCAGCTGCCAGTCCTTGAGGCCCGCGCGCTTGGCGAAGCACTCGTTGATGAACTGGCTGGCGATGACGGTGTGGGCCGCGTCGTACGCGTCCGCGGTGGTGATGTAGTTGTCCTCGCCGGTGTTGATGATGATGCCGGCCAGGGCGCAGATGCGGCGGCTGAAGTACTGGTCGATGAACGTGCGCCGCATGTTGATGTCACGGAAGAGGATTCCGTACATCGCGTCGTTGAGCAGCATGTCCAGCTTCTCGTAGGCCGCGCAGAAGGCGATCTCCGACATGCAGAGGCCGGACGAGTAGTTGGTGAGCTGGATGTAGCGCTTGAGCTTGCGGCTCTCCTCGTCCAGGGCCTCGCGCATGATGCGGAAGTTCTCCTGGGTGGCGTAGGTGCCGCCGTAGCCCTCGGTGGTGGCGCCGTGGGGCACGTAGTCCAGCAGGGACTGGGCCGTGGACCGGATGACGGCGATGACGTCCGCGCCGGCCTGGGCCGCGGCCCGGGCCTGGTCCACGTCGTCATAGATGTTGCCCGTGGCGACGATGACGTACTTGTGCGGCGCGGGCGACATGGGGAACTGCTCGCGGAGGGCGTTGCGCTGGGCGACGCGGGACTTCAGGTCGTCCATGGCGGCGCGGGCCTCGGCTCGCACCTCCTCGCGCAGGTTCTGCTCCTGCTCGGGCGACAGGGGGCCCAGCTTGTCCGTGGGCAGCGCCGTCAGCCGCTCCACGGCCTCCAGCGGGCTCTTGGCGCCCAGGTGCAGCGCGCGGCCGTACCAGTAGGCGGCGCCCTTGTTGAGCACCCCGGCGGCCTTGAGCTTGTCGACCATCAGGTTGGCGAGCGGGACGCCTCGCGCCCCGGCTCCGGAGATGCCGAAGAAGCGCAACACGGTGCGCTCGGTGGAAACAGTGGTGTTGCGGCGGATGAGGTCGAAGATCGGGTTGACGATCTCCTCCGCCAGCTTGCGCGCGTGCTCAATCTGCGCGTCTTCGATGAACGGGCCTGGCATGGACGCACCTTACCCGCCAAACAGCCAGCCGGAAGGCTCAAGAAGCCCCGCCTGGCCTTGGCGCACCGCATTATCGGTTTTGACGCACGTCACACCGGCGGGACGGTGTTTTGTGCCACCGAAAGGCCGGTGCCCACACCGAATTGTCGGTGTTAGCACCGCGCCCCCTACGTAAACAGCGAATATTGCTAGGCCCATTCAGACGGCACGGGCCGTGCTCTGGAGCGCGGCGTCTCACCCCCGCAAACGAGGAGACACCGTGAACACCCGCTCCCTACTCCTGACGGCAGCGCTTTTCTCCACCCCCGCCCTGGCCAGCAACCCGCCCCCTCTCACCACCGACTCCGGCTCGCCGGTGGGCACCAACCAGAGCTCCAAGACGGCGGGCCCCCGCGGCGGCGTGCTGCTGGAGGACTTCCACCTCATCGAGAAGCTGGCCCGGTTCGACCGTGAGCGCATCCCCGAGCGCGTCGTCCACGCGCGCGGCACCGGCGCGCACGGCGTCTTCGAGAGCTACGGCGACTTCTCCAACCTCACCCGCGCGTCCATCTTCTCCGCCAAGGGAAAGAAGACGCCGATGTTCGTGCGCTTCTCCACGGTGATTCCCTCGTCCGGCTCGCCGGAGACGGTGCGTGACCCTCGTGGTTTCGCGCTCAAGTTCTACACGGACGAGGGCAACTGGGACCTGGTGGGCAACGACCTGCCCATCTTCTTCATCCGGGACGCCATCAAGTTCCCGGACATGGTGCACTCGCTCAAGCCGTCCCCCATCACCAACAAGCAGGACCCGAACCGCTTCTTCGACTTCTTCTCGCACCAGCCCGAGTCGACCCACATGCTCACTCAGGTCTACTCGGACCTGGGCATCCCGGCGAACTACCGCCAGATGAACGGGCACGGCGTGCACGCGTTCAAGTTCGTCAACGCGAAGGGCGAGTACAAGTACGTCAAGTTCAACTGGTTCTCGCAGCAGGGGGTGAAGGGACTCAACACCCCCGAGGAAGTTGCCCGCACCATCGCCAACGACTTCCAGCACGCCACCACGGACCTGTACGCCACCATCGGCATGGGCAAGTTCCCCTCGTGGGAGCTGACGGTGCAGGTGCTGGACCCGAAGGACCTGGACACGTTCTCGTTCGACCCGCTCGACGCGACGAAGGTGTGGCCGGAGGACCAGGTCCCGTCCATCAAGCTGGGGAAGTTCACGCTCAACAAGATGCCGGACAACTTCTTCGAGGAGACCGAGCAGGTCGCGTTCTCCCCGGGCGTGATGCCGCCGGGCATCGAGCCGTCCGAGGACCGGCTCCTGCAGGGCCGCCTCTTCTCCTACGCGGACACGCAGCGCTATCGCATCGGCGCCAACTACCAGTCGCTGCCCATCAACCGCGCCAAGGCCCCGGTGAACAACAACAGCCAGGCCGGCGCCATGAACTTCTCCAACACGAAGTCGGACGTGAACTACGAGCCGAGCGTCACCCGAGAGACGCAGGACGCCCCGGCCTACCTCCTGTCGAACGCGCCGCTGAGCGGCACCACGCAGCAGCGCGGCATCGAGAAGACGGACAACTTCTCCCAGGCGGGCGCCTTCTATGCCGCGCTCGACGCTGGCGCGCGGGAGCGGCTGGTGAAGAACCTGGCCGCGGACCTGAGCCAGGTGCGTGACGCCCGCGTGAAGGCCCGCATGGTGGGGCACTTCTACATGGCCAACGCCGAGTACGGCACGAAGCTGGCCAAGGCGGTGGGCGTGAAGGTGGATGACGCCAAGGCCGCCGTGGCGCCGCTGGCCGCGCGCTGAAGTCCCCTGCCGTACCAGGCCGGGCCCCGGCGCCGTGTGCCGGCCGGGGCCCGCTGTCTCCCGCCGGTCTCCTCGAGAGAGGGTCGGGGTGGGAAGAACGCTGGTGTCCACACAGTCCCCCGTGTTCCCCCACGCTGGCCTCGCCCATCCCGGCTCTCTCTCGACCGGAGCGGCCTGTGCTTCCCAGGCCTGAAAACCTCATTCCCTTCCGGAGGACGTCATGGTTCGCAAGCTGCTGCTCGGTGCGTTGGGTCTGCTGGTGCTGGTGGGCGCGCTGCTCACCGCCGCGTGGATGTCCCTGCGCACCGCCCCCGCGCCCCAGGGCCGGCTGCTGGCCACGAGCGAGGCGGAGCGCTACCTGCTCGCCGCCGCCCGCGCCGGTGATACGGAGGTCGTCACCGGGCTTCTCGAGGCGGGCACGCCCGTGGAGGCCCGCGACGCCCGGGGCTTCTCGCCTCTCATCCTGGCCGCGTACCACGGCCACACCGAGACGGTGCGCGCGCTGCTCGCCGCGGGCGCGGATGCCTGCGCGGGTGACAACCGCGGCAACACCGCTCTCATGGGCGCCGCCTTCAAGGGCTACGCGGACATCGTCGGGCTGCTGAACCAGCAGCCCTGTGCCGTGGACCAGACCAACCGCTTCGGCCAGACGGCGCTGATGTTCGCCTCCCTCTTCGGCCGCACGGAGGTGCTGGAGCAGCTCCGCCAGAAGGGCGCCTCGCCCGAGGTGCGCGACGCGAGCGGCCGCTCCGCCCAGGACTGGGCGGCGACACAGGAGCCTCGCGCGCCCGTGGCGCCCGCGCCCACGGAGACCTCCGCCTCCGCGCGGTAGGGCACGCGGGCCGGGCATCCCCGCCTCGTGGCAGGACGAGGGCCCGGCGTACGCCGCCGGGGATGGCCCGTTTCACTCACGCCGCGAAATGGGCCGGCGCCCGAACGGGTGACGCACCTACTTCTCCGGGAACCAGCAGACGCCGAGCCGGTTGCCGTCCGGGTCCTTGAAGTCGAAGAAGCTCACGTCCGGCATCACCTGGATGTCCTCGACGTAGGCGCCGGCCTCCTTCAGCCGGCGATGGGCCGCCTCGATGTCGCTCGCGTAGAAGTTGAGCGGCGCATGGCCGGTGAACGGCCGGAGCTCCCCCTCCGGCTGATACAGCGTGACCGCGGTCTCTCCCGCATTGAGGGCCGCGTAGTTGCCCGCGTGCCAGCGCAGGGTGAACCCGAGGGCCCAGGTGTACCAGCCGATGGCGTCCTTCAGGCCGCGGACGGGGATGAAGACGGTATCGACGCGCTTGAAGAGTGGCTCGCTCACGGAGGCGGCCGCCCTCACACGTATCGCGTGGCGAAGAGCTGCAGCAGCTCCGGCTCGGTGCGCAGCAGGTCCAGCGTCAGCGCGGCATGGTTGGGCACGTAGCCGTTGCCCACCAGCATGGTGACGTCCTTGCCCACGCCCTCCGCGCCCAGCGCCGCCGCGGTGAAGCTGGTGGCCATGGAGAAGAAGATGGCCGTGCCCCCGTCCTTCACGGACAGGATGGTGGCCATCTCCGTGTTGCCCACGCTGGCGCAGTTGACCACCAGGTCACAGAGCTGGCCGTCCGTCGCCTTGCTCACCGCCTCCATCACCTCCACGCCCTGCGTGGCGTCCACCTTCAGCGCCACGTCGCACAGGCCGATGGACGACAGCATGTCCAGCGCGTTCTGCGACACGTCCAGCGCCAGCAGCTTCCCGCGGCTCTCCAGGTTGCGCCGCGCCTGCGCCAGGCACAGCGCCCCGCTCTTGCCCGCGCCCAGCACCGCCACCGTCATCCCCGGCCGCACGTGGCGCGCCACCAGCGCGGGTGCTCCGCACACGTCCAGCGCCGCCAGGGCCAGCGTGTCCGGCATGTCCGAGGGAAGCTTCGCGTAGATGCCGCTGGCGAACAGCAGCGCGTGCCCGCGGATGTCCACGCGGTCGATGTCCACGTGCACCGCCTTCACCTCTTCAATCACCAGCGGCGTCAGCGTGAGGCTCACCAGCGTGGCGATGCGGTCGCCCACCATGAGCAGCTCGCGCGCGGGGTGCTTGGGGCCCAGCTCCTTCACCCGGCCAATCAGCATGCCGCCCGAGCCCGTCACCGGGTTCTGCATCTTCCCGCGCTCGCGGACGATTTCCTGGATGCGCGCGCCGATGCGGGCCGGGTCGCCGCCCACCTCGCCCTTGATCTGCTTGAAGGACGCCGCGTCGATGTTGAGGCTCTCCACATCGATGAGCATTTCCGCTTCGCGGCACGGCAGCGAAGGGTCCAGCTTCCGCGCGCGCTGCGGCAGCACGCCACTCTCTCCCACGACGCGGGACAGCCCGTAGAGGTCGATGCCCATGTTCCCGTCTCCCTGAAGGTTCGAGCGCCCGGAGGCGCGCACCGTGCTGCCTCTACCCGCTCCCCCCGGGGGATGGCCAGCACGACGTCACCCCATTCCATGTCATGCACCCGACACCGGCCCGGCCCACCCCATTCCAGGGCAACCGGGCCATAGCGGTGCGGCCCGCCAACCGCATGCCAGGGCCGGCCTCATGCCAAGACCGCGAGCTTCCTCGGGAATGGCCAACCGCCGGGCGTTGGCCCGAGGGGTGCAGCCGGTCGTCGGCATGGCCCCCACCCATGCATCCCGAGTCCTCGCCGTCCTGTCCAGCGCCCTCGCCCTGACGGCGCTGACCCTGCCACTTCCCGCCGCCGGCAAGGAGGTGATGCCGCACCGCGGCGACATCCCGGATGCCTTCCTGCGCGGTGTCACCCACGTCGTCTGTGTCACCTTCCCTGAAGGCGGCGCGGCCGAATTACCTCTCTACACGCGAGGGGCCGGCGGCTTCCACCGCGCGGGCGCCATCCCGCGAGGGCAGACGGGCCCATTGAGCCAGTGGGACGATGACGAGGGGTGGCAGGAGGACTGCTACCCCGCCTTCGACGTCCAGGCCGGTGACGCCACCCGGTATGCCCACGTCCTCATCAACCTCCAGGAGGCGGGCGGCCGGGAGGCCTGGCTGCGCGAGGGCAGTGAGCGCGGCCCCGAGGCGCCGTGGGTCACCATCGAGAGCCTGCGCACGCTGGACGCTTTCGAGGGCAGGCGCGTCGAGTTCGATGCGCTCCGCCGCCCGGGCCGGCCGCTGGTCGTGCGCGCCGCGCCGCACGACTCCGCCAACGAGGTGGAGGCCGCTCTTCCCAACGACGTCATCCTGGGGCAGCGCGTGGGTGATTTCGCGGAGGTCCTGTCCTATGCGCCCGGCGACAGCGGGTACCGGCGGCTCGGCTGGGTGCGCATCGTGGACGAGGAGGGACTGCTGCTCCTCTGGCCCACCCACTTCAACAGGCACGGGTGCTGACCTGCCGAGGCCAGCCCCCGCGCCGGGCGCTACGCCTGGGCGAGCTTCGGCACCAGCACCGACAGCGAGCGCTCGAAGCGGTACGACACGCCGGAGTGCCCGTCCTCGAACTCCTCGTGCACCAGCTCCACGCCGGCGCCCTTGAGGTCCTCCGCCAGCATGCGCGTGCCCCAGCGGATGTTGAACTCGTCGCGGGTGCCGCAGTCGAGGAACACCGTCTTCAGCTTGCGGAACGCGTCCAGGAACTTGGGCACGAAGCGCACCGGGTCGTGCACCAGCCAGCGGTTCCACACGTCCAGCTTGAGGCGGCCCGTCTGCGCGTCGAAGGGCAGCTCCAGGTTGAGCGGCTCGCCCTTCTTCGGCGAGTACGCCGCCGCCATCGCCAGCGTGTTCACCACCGGGAAGTCCTCACCGCGCATCTTCGTCTCGCGCACGCGCTTGCGGAACTCCGCGTGCCAGGTCTCCACCCCGCCCGCCTTGAGCAGCGACGCCGCCGCCTTGGGCAGGTCCGGCAGGTAGCAGTACTCGAAATACGAGTCCGCCGCGTGCGCGCCCAGGTGCGAGAAGAGCTCCGGGTGGTAGCGGCCCATCACCAGCGCGCCGTAGCCGCCGGAGCTATGGCCCACCACCGCGCGCGAGGCCGCCTTCGGCAACGTGCGGTACGTGCGGTCCACGAAGCCCACCACGTCCTTGGCGAGGTAGTCCCGATAGCGGCCGATGGCGTCGCTGTTCACCCACTGGCTGCCGCCCAGCGACGTCCACCCGTCCGGGAACACGCCGATGGCGGGAGGCACCGCGCCGGACTCGATGAGCGCGTCCATGCGCTCGGGGACGCTGGGCCCGAAGCCCGAGGCGTTCGTCCACGTCCCGCCGCTGTTGCCGAAGGCGTGCAGGAAGTAGACGACGGGGTAGCGCCGGTCTCCCTCTCCGTAGCCCGGCGGCAGGTACACGGTGAGCCGGCGCCGGGCCGGGTCGCCCAGCGGGTTGGACTCCAGCGCGGGCGACTGCAGCTCGCGCGTTTCCAGCACTCCCTTCATCCGTGCCTCCCCCTCAGAGTGGCCGCGCTAGGCGCGTGAGCCGGTTTGCTTGCCAAGAACCTTCATCACCGCCTGCAGGTCCTCCCACGCCTTGCGCTTCTCCGCCGGACTGCGCAGCAGGTACGCGGGGTGGAAGGTGGGCATGAGCTGGATGCCCTCGTAGGTGCGCCAGTTGCCGCGCAGGCGGGTGATGGGCGTGGTGTCGCGCAGCAGCGTCTGCGCCGCGAACTTGCCCAGCGCCACCACCACCTTCGGACGGATGGCCGCGAGCTGCGCACGCAGGAAGGGCTCGCACGCGGCGATCTCGTCCGGCTCCGGGTTGCGATTGCCCGGCGGCCGGCACTTCACCACGTTGCAGATGTAGACCTCGTCGCGGCGGAAGCCCATCGCCTCAATCATCTTCGTCAGCAGCTCACCGGCCGCGCCGACGAAGGGAACGCCTTGCAGGTCCTCGTTCTCACCCGGACCCTCGCCCACGAAGACCAGCTCCGCGCGGGGGTTGCCCGAGCCGAACACGATGTTCTTTCGCGTGCCGCACAGCTTGCAGCGCTTGCAGTCGCCCAGCTCGCGGCGGATTTCATCCAGCGTCGGCCGCTCGCCCTCCCCCATCCCGGGCAGCGGCCCCTTGTAGCGGGGCGCCTGCTGCGGCACGTC
This sequence comes from Myxococcus sp. RHSTA-1-4, assembly GCF_020037125.1. Lineage (GTDB taxonomy): Bacteria > Myxococcota > Myxococcia > Myxococcales > Myxococcaceae > Myxococcus. The sequence continues at coordinate 10,710 of NZ_JAIQDG010000061.1, read as the reverse complement.
GAGGAGCGTACCCACCCCACCCGTGGAAGGAGGCCTCGTCGCCGGGCCCCGCGCGGACAGCGGAGCGGCGGTGGGCGCGTCGCCAGGGCCATGGGACGTGAGAGGAGCAGGTCCTCCCGTTCGACCCATGGGGTTCATCGGCGAGGAGGCCGGCATGGCGCGGCTCGGAGATACCGTGGCCGGAGGCGCCACGGGAGCCCCTGTCCCCTCGGCCCCCGCGAGTGGCCGCGGCAGGGAGGGCGCGCTCGGGGGCCGGGCCGCGGCGGGCCGCCCCGCCGGAGCGGCAGGCTCGGGTGAGCCATTCCCTCGGGACAGGAGGGAGCGCAGCGAGGGCGCGGAGCGCTGCAGCTCCGAGGCCGCCTTCGCGTCAATCATCAGCACGCGGCCGGCGGCCTCCTCCTGCCAGAGCAGGTGGCGGCGCACGTCGTCCAGCACGGCGCTCAGTTCCTGCGAGGAATCGGGTAGGTCGTCGCTCACGGTGAGTGGATCGGTAGCGGAGGAAGCGTGCTGGCGCAAGGAAGCCGACGGCGGCCCTGTCAGTACGCTTACCGCAGGGCCGAGCCCGCCGTCACTCCCGGAGTCATTCTCCCCTGGAGGTGCTCCCCCGGCGCGAGCGGGCCGCTCACAGTGTGAGCGGAATGCCCCCGGACGGCGGAGCCCTATCGCCGGGACACCAGCAGCAGCTCGAGGATGGCGCGGGCCACCTCGTGCTTGCTGCCAGCCAGCTCCTGCTGGACGCCCGTGCGTGTCAGCACCGTCACCCGGTTGGTGTCCGTGCCGAAGCCCGCGCCAGGAGCCGTCACGTCGTTGGCGACGATGGCGTCCAGCCCCTTGCGCTCCAGCTTCTCGCGCGCGTGCTCCAGCACCCGCTCCGTCTCCGCGGCGAAGCCCACCAGCAGGGGCCTCCGCGCGCTCCCCGCCACCTTGCGTGAGGCCTCCGCCAGCACGTCCGGCGTGCGCACCAGCCGCAGCGACTCCGGGCTGGCGGTCGCGCCCTTCTTCACCTTCTGCGGCGCGCGCGTCTCCGGCCGCCAGTCGCTCACCGCCGCGGTGGCGATGAACGCGTCCACGGACTCCACTCGCGCCAGCACCTCTCGCGCCATGTCATCCGCGCTCACCGCGTCCACCACCGTCAGCCCGCCCCGCTCCACCGGCCCCACCGGGCCGAGCACCACCGTCACCTCCGCGCCCAGGCTCCGTGCCGCGTGCGCGAGCGCCAGCCCCATCTTCCCCGTGGAGGGATTGGAGATGAACCGCACCGGGTCGAGGAACTCGCGCGTGGGGCCCGCCGTCAGCAGCACCTTCCGGCCCGCCAGCGGCCCGGCCCCGAAGCGCGCGGCGACCGCGGCGACGATGGCCGGCACGTCCGCGAGCCGCCCCTCGCCCACGTCACCACAGGCCAGCAGTCCCGCGCCGGGCCCCACCTGGGAGAAGCGCGGATGCGCCAGCAGCGCCGCCACGTTCTCCCGCGTCAGCGGGTTGTCCCACATGGCCACGTTCATCGCCGGGGCCAGCACCACCGGCCCGCGGAAGGCGAGCAGTGACGTCGTCACCGCGTCGTTCGCCATGCCCGCGCGGATGCGCGCCAGCAGGTCCGCCGTGGCGGGAGCCACCACGAAGGCCTCCGCCCACCGCGCCAGGTCCAGGTGGCCGAAGTTCCCCTCCTGCGCCGGGTCGAAGTAGTCCGTGAGCACCGGGTGTCCGCTGAGCGCCTGGAAGGTGAGCGGGGTGACGAACTGCCGCGCGGCCTCCGTCATGGCCACCCGCACCTCGGCCCCGGCCCGCCCCAACTCGCGCACCAGCTCGCACGCCTTGTACGCCGCGATGCCGCCGCCCACACCCACGACCACCCGGCGGCCCTTCAGTGCCGTTACGTCCATGCGGCTTCCTAATGCGCCCGCCCGCAGGCTCGCAACCCGGGACGCATGGCGAGGCGGCCGCCTCAGCGCCCCAGGGCCACCTCGCCACGGGAGGGCACGTCCACCACGCGAATCTCCGGCCCTCCGGGCGTCTCCACGTGGAAGTGGCCCCATACCAGCGTGTAGCGGCCCGGCGGCAGCCCGTTGAACACCACCTGCTCCCCGCGCGGCTGGTACACGAGCTGCGCCCAGCGCGAGCGCATCAGCGCCGTGGCCGGTGGATTGCCCACGTCCCCCACCTCGCCCGCAACCACCCACAGCGCCTTGCCGCGCTCGGGCTTGAGCTGCACGGTGAGGGACGCCGTGCCCGGCGCGGGGCCCAGGTCCAGGCGCATGTCGGTGCCGCCCACCTGCACCACCAGCCCCACCTCACCGGAGAACTCGCCGTTGGGGCCCAGGATGAAGCGGTAGTTCCCCGGCGCCACCTCCACGCTGTAGCCGCCGTCCGGTCCGGTGACGATGGTGAGCGGCTCACTGCGGTCTCCGTTCACCGCCTCGACCTCGACGCCCGCCGCGGGGCGCCCATCCGCCTGGTACACCCGGCCGCTCAGCCGCGTCGCCTGCCGCAGCGTCAGCTCCACGGGGCCACGCGCGCCGCGCTCCAGGGACTGAGTCCCGCTCAGCCGGCCCTTGCGCGCCGTCATGGAGAAGCGCGGCACGTAGGGCGGGCTGGCCAGCGAGAAGCGCCCGTCCGGGCCCGTCAGCACGGACTCGTCGCACACGTCACACGTCACCACGGCGTCCGCCACCGGCGTGCCGCCCTCGTCACGCACGAGCCCCGAGACGCTGGGCAGCTTCTCCAGCACCAGGTCACCCAGGTCCGGCGACGCCGGGCGGTCCACCATCATCGGCTCGTAGCCCGGCGCATCCACCGCCGCGATGATGCGGTCTCCCGCGACGGGCAGCGGCAGCTCGAAGCGGCCGTCCGGACTGTTCACCTCGTGCTCGTCCACGCGGTAGCGGCGCACCGGCGCGCCGTCATCTCCCATGACGCGGCCGCGGAAGACGTTGCGGCGCTTGAGCACCACCCGCACCGGGGGCCCGCCCGCCTTGCCCTCGGCGCGCTCCACCTGGTCGTAGCCCGGGTGCTTCGCCTCCAGCCGGTAGCCGCGGTCCGGCCGCAGCGAGCGGAACTCGAAGTGGCCACGCGCGTCGCTCTGCACCGGCTCCGCGCCGCGAGGCACCACCACCAGCGTGGCCCCTTCCACCGGAGCGCCCTGCCCGTCCACCACCTCGCCGCTCAGCGGCGCGCCGGGCTTGAGCTCCGCCTCCAGCTTCAGCGTCTGTCCGTCCTCCAGCGTCACCTGCTTGCGGTCCGACGGCAGGTAGTCCGGGTGTGACGCCACCATCCAGTACGTCCCCGCCGGCATGCCGCGCATGGGCACCACGCCATCCGAGCCCGAGGCACGGTCACTCCGGAAGATGCCTTCCTGCTCCACCCACAACACCACGTCCGCGCCCTCCACGCGGCGGCCGGCGGACGACACCGTCACCTCCAGCGCGGCCCGAGGCTCCAGGGCGAGCTGCACCCCGCTGGCTGGCGCCGTCACCTTCACCTGCCCGCCGCCCCACTCCGAGTGGTGCGCGTGCAGCTCGTACAGGCCCGGCGTGGGCACCGGCGCCGCGAAGCGCCCGTCCGCGTCCGCCAGCACTGTCTCTCCGGTGGGCTGCACCAGCACGGACACGCGCGGCGCGGGCCGTCCGTACTCGTCCAGCACCTGGCCAGAGATGAGCGTGGCGCGCTCCATCTCCAGCTCCAGCGTCGTCTCGCCGGCGATGACACGCGCCGGGAGCTGCGCGTCGCGGAAGCCCTCCGCCTGGCCGTGCAGCACGTAGTCGCCGGCGGCCAACGGGCCCAGCTCCACCATCGCGCCCGTGGCCCCGCGCTCGCGGCGGATGAGGTCGCCCCCGGCCGTGCGCAGCAGCAACTCCGGGTTGGGCACGGGCTCCCCCGCCTCGTCCATCACGGTGACGAGCAGCTTCCCCGCCACTTCGAGCTCCAGCGTCACCTGGGTGACGCGCGCGTCCAGGGTCAGCGTGCGCGGCGCGGCCCCCAGCCCGGGCGCCTCGGCCGTCACCACCACCTCGTCCGGGTACAGGCCGGTGAAGCGCAGCGGCTCGCCTTCCGTGCGCTGCTCGCGCGCCAGGTGGTCCCCGCGAAGCCGCACCGTGGCCGCCGCGGGGGCACCGTTCCGGGTGACGCGGACCTCCAGCGTGCGCTCGGGCGTCAGCTTCAGGCGCACGGGCTGAGGGCCCGCCTCCACCCGCGACTCCACCGCGGGCAGGTAGCCCTCCGCCGTGGCCACCACGTAGAAGGGGCCCTCGCCCAGGCCCTCCAGGGAGAAGACGCCGTCGGGGCCGGCCACCGCGTCGAAGGGCAGCGGCACGCGGCGCGACACGGCGTGGACCCGCGCGCCCCGGAGCGGCTGGCCCGCGTCGTCCACCACCTGCCCGCCAATGCTTCGCAGGGACGGCAGGTACAGCTCCACCGGGTCCCCGGGCGCGGCCCGCTCCCGCAGCGCCACGCCCAGGCCGGGCGCCTTCGCCCAGAGGGAGAAGGAGACACCCGCCAGGTGCTCGAAGCGGAAGCGCCCCTGCGCGTCCGTGCTCGCCGTGGCGCGCGGGGTGAGAAATCCGTGGTGATGCTCGAAGAAGGCCAGCGTGTGCAGCGCCGTCTCTCGCGCCGGGCAGGACAGCAGCGCCTGCCCGCACTCGTCACAGCGCACGTCCGCGAGCGTCTTCTCCGCGCTGGACGCCAGGAACACCTCGGCGCCCGCCACCGGACGTCCCGCGGAGTCCAGCACCCGTCCGGTGAGGGTGAGCCCCTCGTTCGCTCCGGATGACACCTCCACGGCGGAGAACTCCGGCAGCGGCGCGGCCGGCGCCTTTCCGGACGAGGCCGGGGGCCGGAGCCCGGAGGCGGAGCCCGGCCAGAGCCAGGCCGCTCCGGCCACCAGCAGGGCCGCCACCACCCCTATGATGAGCCAGTTGCGCATGCGCACGCACCGCGGACCATAGCCCGCGGACGGGCCGGGAACGGACGATTCCCGCTGGAAATTCCGGGCTCGTCCTTTCCCGGACGCTCCCCGGGTGGCCGGGCCGCGCTAGTGCTTGTCCTCGAGCGCGTCCAGCCGCTTCTCCACCCGCTCGAAGCGCTCGTTGGTGGACTCCGCCAGGGTGCCCAGCAGCCGTGCCATGCGGCCCGCATGGGCGTCCATCCGCTGGAAGCGCCCCTCCATGGTGTGCAGCCGTGCCGTCATGGACTCCATGGTGCCCGTCATGGTCTCCATCGTGTCCAACATGGAGTCGATGGTGCCCATCATGGACTCCATGTTGGCCCGCAGGGCCGCCATGTTGGCCTTCATGGCCCCTACCTCGGCCTTCATGGCCCCCATGTCGGACGAGAGGCTCTTCACGTCCTTCTGGGTCCCCCGCAGCTCCTCCCTCAGCTCCGCCACCTCGCCCAGCAGCCGCACGAAAACATCCCCGCCCACCGCCCTCGCCATGCGTCCTCCAGAAATCGAACGCCGCGAGCGTACGCGGGCCGTCTGACGAGGAGCGGACAGTGCGCGAGGGGACTTCGGGGGACGCGGGCTCATGGGGCGCTCCTCACTCCTCGGCGAAAGGTTGGATGGCCTGGGCGACGGCCAGCTCCTGGCGGGCCTCGCTCAGCTCCGAGTTGGTGGCGCGCAGCCGGTCGCTCAGCACCTGGACGAAGCTCCAGAGCATCTTCACCGCGAGGATGGACTCGCGCTTCATCAGCCCCATCAGGTCCGGACGGGAGATGACCATGGTGCGGGTGGGCTCGGTGGCGCGCACCGTCGCGGAGCGTGGCGCGTTGTCGATGAGCCCCATCTCCCCGAAGTGGCCGCCCGCGCGCAGCTCGGCGATCTCCACGCCGTTCTTTTCAATGGCCACCCGGCCGCGGATGACGACGAAGAGCTCCTCGCCCGGCTGGCCCTCCACGACGATTTCCCGGCCCGCCGGGTACGTGCGCGTGGTGGCGATGGACAGCACCGCCGTCTGCTCCTTGTAGGTGAGGTGACGGAAGAGCGGAATCTTGCGCAGCGCCTCCATGCGCGACTGCGCCTCGCTCGTCTCCTCGCTGACGGTGGCGCCCTCTCCGGCCACCTTCACCACCACCGCGGTGATGTTGTCCTTGCCGCCGCGCTCGTTGGCGATGTCGATGAGGCGCTTGGGCAGGTCCGCCGGCGGCATGCCGGCCACCAGCGGGAGGATTTCCTCGTCCTCGATGTAGCCGTGCAGGCCGTCCGAGCAGAGGATGAACATGTCGCCGGGCACCAGGTCCACGATGAGCGTGTCCACCTGGACGGACTCCTGGATGCCCACCGCGCGCGTAATCACGTTGCGGTACTGCGACGCGGCGGCCTGCTCCTTCGTAATCGTGCCGGCCTTGAGCTGCGCGGCCACCAGCGTGTGGTCCTCGGTGAGGCGGTGGCACTGGCCGTGGCGCACCAGGTACACGCGGCTGTCGCCCACGTGGCCGATGACACCCTTGTTGCCGCCCACCGCGAGGCACACGAACGTCGTGCCCATGCCGCGCTTGGACGCGTCCGCCAGGGCCATGCGGTAGATGTCCGCGCACGCGCGCTGGACGGCCACCTCCACCAGCGCCGCGGCCGCCGAGCGGCTGTCCGCCGTGGGGTTGTTCCCCAGGTCCTTCAGGAGGTGCCGGTTGGCCGTGATGTGCTGCTTGACGACCTCCGTGGCCCGGGCGCTGGCGACCTCGCCGGCCGCGTGGCCGCCCATGCCGTCGGCGACGACGTAGAGGCCGAGCGGTACGTCCACCAGCATCGCGTCTTCGTTGTGCTGCCGCTTGCGGCCGACGTCGGTCAGTCCGAAGGCTTCTGTGGTCAAGGCCACCGCGAACACTCCCGTGTGTGACAGAGGGCGACTCCGCACGTTACGCAGGCCGCCGAAGACGTGGCAAGGCTCAGGGAGCCATCCTCACGGACAGCATCCGGACAAAGCCGCTTGCCGTGTAGAACGCCACCTCGACCTGCCCGAAGCGCAGGCGGGCTCCATCCTCCACGGGGACCGCCCGGCGTGGGGTGAGTCGCGCCCCGCCCACCCAGGAGCCATTCTTGGAGCCGGCGTCCGTCAGCAGCAGGCCCTCCTGCCCCTCCTCCCGGGTGAACCACGCGTGAAAGCGGGACACACTGCCGTCCTCCAGCACCACGTCGTTGTTGCCCGTACGCCCCACGGTGATGCCCCGGCCGAAGGCGTTCGTCCGCGACTTCACCACCGGGAACACCACCGACTCGCTCACCCCCAGCGTGGGCGCCCCCGCGTTCGTCACCGTCTTCAGCCGGTACTCCTCCTCCAACTGGCACCCCCGGGTGAGCGGGGACGGTGTGAAGACGAGCAACGCGGGCGGCAGGCCTCGCTGGAACTCGCCGCGATTGCGCAGGAACCGCGAGGCATGGGTGCTGAGCAGCTCGGACATACTCGGAGTGCGGGATGGGGGCCGCACGGCGGACTCTACGCGGAGTCCCTATCGCCAATCCATGAACAACCCGAACATCGGGCCACCCACGAAATAGCGCCCGAGGCTGCGGCGCTTGAGGCCAAAGGGTTCGGCGTACCCCACCGCGGCGCCCACGGCCGTCGCCCCCCACTGGTAGCCCAGGTGGACGCGGCCCTCGAGGATGCCGGCGGTGCGGTGGTCCGCCGGGGTGCCCCCGTCGAAGTGGGCGCCATAGAAGACGGGGCCCCCCGTCACCTGGAAGCCCCAGTGGACGCTGCCCGGCAGGTGGTTGCGGTAGCCGACACCCACCTGGGCGGAGTGCTCATAGTAGGAGCCGATGAGCGTCCGCGGCTCGTTCGGATCCGGGTCCGGAAACGAGGACGCCCACCCGAGGCTGCCCTCCAGCAGGAGGGCGAAGGCATCCTTGCGCTCCTGGAGGAAGGTGAACTGCCACTGCACCTTCAGCCGGGGAGTGATGACGTCTTCACGGGCCGTGGCGCCCAGGAAGACGCCCCGGGGCAGCCAGGCCGGCGTCGGCGAGCGGTGCTCGGGCGGGCGCGTCGTCTGAGCGCTGGCGACGGAGGCCAGGGTAAGCGAAAAAACCAGCAAAACAGGGAGCTTGCGGTTCATGGCCTCCCTTCCCGCCACGGTGCGGGGCGCTTGTCAACGAAGTGTTCCGTTGGCTATGACACGCCCGTTACCTGCGGATGGGCACGGGGCCGGGTCCCCCAACCGGAACCACCCGCCGCGGGACACAAGGAGCGGGACACCGCATGCCAGTCGTGACAGTCCGGGCGGGTAACAAACAGCGCTCGGGAGAGTTCGACGCCCTGGTTCGCAAGGCCACGGAGAAGGCTTCCGACCTGCTGGAGCAGAGTGATCGGGTGCTCGTCGTCTACGGGAAGAGCAGCGCCAGCATCTACTACGAGGGTGACGGCGCGCCCCCTGGCCCCGTCCCGGCGGCGCGGCCTTCCTGAAGCCTCGCTCCTCCCCTCGCTGAACCGCTTCACCCCGCCCGCGTGCGAGTACGGAACCGCGGGCCCCGCGCGCGCGTCCCTGGAGGGCACCCGTCACGCCCTCCCTTGAAAGGAACTCCGTGCGCCCCCTCCTGCTCGCCTCGTTCTTCGTCCTCGCCGCCTGTTCCAGCGCGAAGCCGTCGGTCCAATCCCGGGACAGGATGATGTCCGTCACGGGTGGGGCTCCGGGGGCGCTCGAGGCGGACCGGTCCATCATCCGCACCGCCACGGTGGAGCTGGAGCGCGAGGACCCGGACCAGGGCCCCCCGCAGGCCGTGTCCCTGGCGAAGGCGCACGGGGGCTACGCCCAGCGCGTCACGTCCGAGTCGGCCACGGTGCGCGTGCCCGCGGAGCGCCTGGACGTATTCCTGGGGGCTGTCCCCGGGCTGGGCACGGTGGCCCGGCAGACGGTGACGGCCGACGACGTGACGGAGGCGCACCAGGACCTGAAGGTCCGGCTGGCCAACCTGGAGCGGGTCCGGGAGCGCTACCTGGAGTTGCTGCAGCGGGCCGTCACCGTGGAGGACACCCTCCGCGTGGAGAAGGAGCTGGAGCGCGTCACCGCGGAGTACGAGTCCCTCAAGGCCCGGCTGGAGTCGCTGGAGGACCAGGTGGCGCTGGCCACGGTGAGCCTGGAGTTCCAGCGGCCCGTGCGCCCCGGCCCCGTGGGCTGGGTGTTCTACGGCCTGGGCAAGGCCGTGAAGTGGCTGTTCGTCTGGGACTGACGTGGGAGCGGGAGCCGCGGCCGGCCCGTCCGTCCTGCGCACGAGTCCACCCCCGCCTTCGGTGACCGGCCTTCCCATCAGCGACACCGGCGCACTGCCGCCCCCGCTCAATCCCATCACCTAGCTCGCTCACGTCGCCATCAACCAGCTCGCTCGGTAACACCAGGGGGAGCCCATCCCCTGCCCAGGGGAACGGAAGAAGTCCGCTGCCATCCGGGGTTATCCCGCTTCGAAGCCCTTGCGGCGGCTCGCCCGTCCCGGTATAGGGGGCGTCACTTTGTGGCCAGGTAGCTCACCTGGTTAGAGCGGCGGTCTCATAATCCCGGCCCTGCCCCTCACCTTCTGAACCCTTGGCCGTAACCCCCTATTCTGACTGACCGTGGGCCGTCGCTGGCGTTCGCACGCCACCGGCCCGGTCCGTACAGAATCCGTACAGACCCCGACCTCTTTCTGCACGCGGTGTTCGCTCTGCAGCGTCGGAGGGCACGGCGGCAAGACGTGCGTGGCGGGCAGGCCGCGGCCGTGTCGTTCATCCAGTTCTTTGGCGCGGCATTGCAGGTCACTCCTCACTTCCACTCGCTGGTGCCGGACGGCGTCTTCTTGCCGGGGAGGGCGGTGTGCGCATCGAGGCGTTGCCGCCGCCCGCGCAAGGTGAGGTGGATCGACTGCTGCAGGTGGTGCGTCACCGGGTGCTACACCTGCTGAAGAAAAGAGGGACCCTGCCCGCGCAAGGGCCTGAGGACGCACAGCAGGCGTACCAAGCGCACTCGCTGCATCGACGGCTGCGCTGAACGGAGGATGGATGTCCGGTCCCCGCCCAGCAAGCAGCCTCGGTGCGCCCTGTTGGAGGGCTTCCCTCTGCACGCCATCATGCACCTGCATGCTAACGGCACCCGGCACTTGGTGCTGCCGGTGAACACCTTCCTGAAGCGGGTTGCCGCGCTGGTGCCCCCGCCCGGCAGCAACCTCGTCCGCTTCCACGGCGCCTTGCGCCAGGGACGGCGCTGCGGCCCAGTGTGGTGCCCACGTCCAAAGCTGCAGCGCCAACTGGAGGCGACGTGGGACACCAAGATGCCCTGGTTGGCGAACTTCTTGTCTCCGCTTACGTTGCGAAGCAGCTCGCCCCAGCCTAGTGGAGAGCGATGACCTGCCAGTCAGCGCTGAAGACGGGGGCGCTGCTCGAGCCCGGCAAAGTGTCCGTCGTCATTCTTCGCTGCTCCCCGTCCTGGTTCGGAGGTAACCCTGCCGGGAGACCAACTGGCGCGGATGTCAGTGCTGCGGTTTCGGGAGCGTGACGGTACCCGGGTTCTCGATGGCGGCGAGCGCCACGCCAGACAGGGCACGGGGCATCCTTACGTTCCTCTTCCATGCGTGGGCCCTCTTCGGCCGGAAGCGCCGCCCTCCCGCGGAGGGCTTCACCGTGGGCACCGAGTCGAGCCGTTGGAGCCTACACATCGGGCAGGGAGACTTCACCCAGTCTGAATGCCTAGGAGCGTGTTGCTGTAACGGGCAAGGAGCGAGGTAAAGGGCTCCCTGCTGCACCTGGGCCGCCCGTCCCTCCG
>NZ_JAIQDG010000060.1 GCF_020037125.1 Myxococcus sp. RHSTA-1-4 | reverse complement strand
GGAGACGACGGCCTCCAGCAGCGTGCGCAGGTGGCCCAGCATCCGGTCCGCCGTCGTCCGCTCGAACAGGTCGGTGTTGTACTCGAGCGTGGTGGCCAGGCCGCGCGCCGTGTCCACCATGGTCAGCGTCAGGTCGTACTTCACCGAGTCACGCGCCGCTTCGAGCGTGTGCAGGGTGAGGCCCGGCAGCTCCAGGTCGGGAGCCGGGGCGTTCTGCAGGACGAACACGGCCTGGAAGAGCGGGCTGCGGCTCAGGTCTCGCACGGGCTGCACGGCCTCGACGAGCTTCTCGAAGGGCACGTCCTGGTGCGCGTAGGCGCCCAGCGTCGTCTCGCGCACGCGCGCCAGCAGCTCGCGGAAGGTGGGCTCACCGTCCAGCTTCGTGCGCAGCACCAGCGTGTTGACGAAGAAGCCGATGAGGGCCTCCGTCTCCGCGCGGTTGCGGCCGGCGATGGGCGTGCCCACGGACACGTCGTCCTGGCCGGAGTAGCGCGACAGCAGCACCTGGAAGGCCGCCAGCAGCAGCATGAAGGGCGTCACGCCCTCGCGGACCGCGAGCGCGGAGAGGCGCTCCGCCAGGTCCTTCGGCAGCACCACCGTGCGCGCCTCGCCGCGCGAGGTCTGCACCGCCGGACGCGGCCGGTCCAGGGGCATCTCCAGGTGCGAGGGCGCACCCGCGAGCTGCTTCCGCCACCAGTCAATCTGCTGCTCCAGCGCCTCGCCCTGAAGCCGCTCCCGCTGCCAGACCGCGTAGTCCGCGTACTGCAGCGCCAGCTCCGGCAGCGGCGCGGCCTGCCCCGCGCGCAGGGCGGGGTAGAGCACCATCATCTCCCGGATGAGCACGCCCGTGGACCAGGCGTCGGAGATGATGTGGTGCATCGTGAGCACCAGCACGTGCTCGCGCTCGCCCAGGCGCATCACGGTGCACCGCAGCAGCGGGCCCCGATCCAGGTCGAACGGCTTGTGGATCTCCGCCTCCACGCGGCGGCGGACCTCGGCCTGCTGCTCCTCACCGCCGAGCGCCGACACGTCCTCCACCCGCAGCACCGACGACGGAGCGGGCTGGATGCGCTGCACCGGGCCCGACTCGCCGCGCGCGAACGTGGTGCGCAGCGCCTCGTGGCGCCGGAAGATCTCCACGAAGCTCGCGTCCAGCGCGGCCACGTCCAGCTCCCCCTCCAGCCGCAGGGCCATGGGGATGTTGTAGAGCGTGTTGCCGGGCTCCATCTGGTCGATGAACCAGAGGCGCTGCTGGGCGAAGGACAGCGGCAGCTCGCCGGTGCGCTCCACCTTGCGCATGGGGCGCGACTCGTCGCCCTGGAGCCGGGCCACCCCGGCGTCCACCTTCGACGCGAGGCTGGCGATGGTGGGCGACTCGAACAGCTCGCGCAGGGGCAGCTCCACGCCCCAGGCCGCGCGCATGCGCGACACCACCTGGGTGGCCAGCAACGAGTGGCCACCCAGCTCGAAGAAGCCGTCGTGGATGCCGACGCGCTCCACGCCCAGCACCTCGGCCCAGAGGCCCGCCAGCTTCTCCTCCGTGGGCGTCCTCGGCGCCAAGTAGCCCTGCTCCAGCTCGGGGCGCTCGTTGCCCAGGTCCGGCAGCGCGCGGCGGTCCACCTTGCCGTTGGGCGTCAGGGGCAGCGCGTCCAGCACCATGAAGGCGGCCGGCACCATGTACTCGGGCAGCCGCTGGGCCAGGAAGCTCCGCAGCTCCGCCACCGTCGGCGCGGGCGTCCCGCCGGACACGTACGCCACCAGCCGCTTGCCACCCGCCCCATCCGGACGGGCGACGACGACGCACTCGCGCACGCCGGGGTGCTTCTGCAGCGCGGCCTCCACCTCGCTCGGCTCCACGCGGTAGCCACGCACCTTGACCTGCGTGTCCCCACGGCCGAGGAACTCCAGCACGCCGTCATGCCGCCAGCGCGCCAGGTCGCCCGTGCGGTACAGCCGGGCGCCCGGGACGTTGGAGAACGGGTTGGGCACGAAGCGCTCGGCGGTGAGGTCCGCGTGGAGGTAGCCACGCGCCAGACCGTCGCCGCCGACGAACAGCTCACCGGGGACACCGGCGGGCACCGGCTGTCCGTTGCCGTCCAGGAGGTACACCTGGGTGTTGGCGATGGGCCGGCCGATGGGCACCGAGTTGCCCGGCTGCGACGGCTCCGTCATCCGGAAGCAGCTCGTGAACGTCGTGCTCTCCGTCGGGCCGTAGCAGGCCGTCACCGGAATCTTCAGCTCGGAGAGCACACGGCGCACGTGCGGCGCGGAGACGACGTCGCCACCGGTGAGGAGCTGGCGCACGGAGGCCAGGCCCTGGATGTCCGCGTCCACCATCTGGCTGAAGAGGCCGGCCGTCAGGTGCAGCGTGGTGACCGCGTGGTGCGTGAGGACCTCGCGCAGCTCGCGCACGTCGCTCGGCGCGTGAGCGGGGAAGAGCACCAGCCTGCCGCCGTTGAGGAGGCAGCCCCAGATTTCGAGGGTGGAGGCGTCGAAGGAGATGGGGGCGATGAGGAGGAAGGTGTGCTGGGGCCCCAGCTCCGCGTAGTCCACGCCCTTGACGAGGCGAGCGACGGAGCGGTGCTCGATGCACACGCCCTTGGGCCGGCCGGTGGAGCCGGAGGTGAAGTCGATGTACGCGAGGTTGCGAGCGGTGGCGCCGCTGGAGGGCGCGGAGGTGGGCTCCTGCGCCAGCGAGGCGCGGGCCTCGTCCAGCAGCAACAGCTGCATGGAGGCCGTGGGCAGCCGCTCCAGCATGGAGCGGGTCGTCACCAGCACCTGGGGCCGGGCGTCCTCCACCATGAGGGCCAGGCGCTCCTGGGGGTAGGAGGCGTCGAGGGGGACGTAGGCGCCGCCGGCCTTGAGGATGCCGAGGACGCAGACGATGAGGTCGACGGAGCGCTCCAGGCACAAGGCGACGCGGGCGTCGGGGCCGACGCCCATGCGGCGCAGCGCGTGGGCGAGCTGGTTGGCGCGCTCATCGAGCTGACGGTAGGTGAGCTTCTCGGAGGCGGACTCCAGCGCCACGGCGTCGGGGCGCTGGGCGACGTGCTCCTCGAAGAGGGCGTGCAGGGTGGAGTCACCCGGGAACGCCACGCGGGTGTCGTTCCACTCCACCAGCACGCGCTGGCGCTCCTGCTTCGCCAGCAGGGGCAGCTCGGCGAGCGGCGCGTCCGGCCGGGCCAGGGCGCCTTCCAGCAGCGTGTGCAGGTGGCCGCCCATCCGCTCCACGGTGGCCGCGTCGAAGAGGTCGGTGTTGTAGATGAAGGCGCCGACGATGCCCTCGGGCCCCTCGACGAGGTTCAGCTCCAGATCGAAGCGCGCGGTGTGCACCTCCACGTCGAGCGCCCGCAGCTTCAGCTTCGTCATCTCCGCGTCCGACGCGGGGACGTTCTGGAGGGCGAACAACACCTGGAAGAGGGGCGTGCGGCCCAGGTCACGCGCGGGCTGCACGGCCTCCACCAGCTTCTCGAACGGCACGTCCTGGTGCGAGAAGGCGCCCAGCGTCACCTCGCGAGCCTGGGCGACCAGGGCGCGGAAGGACGGGGCCTGGCCCACGCGCAGCCGCAGGGCCAGCGTGTTGATGAAGAGGCCAACCACGCCCTCCATCTCCGCGCGGTTGCGGCCGGCGATGGGCGTGCCCACCACCACGTCGTCCTGGCCCGAGTAGCGCGACAGCAGCGCCTCGAAGGCGGACAGCAGCACCATGAAGGGCGTCACGCCCTCGCGCAGGCAGAAGGTGCGCAGGGCCTCGGACACCGCGAGCGGCAGCCGCACCGGCAGGCTGGCGCCGTGGAACGTCTGCACCGCCGGACGCGGCCGGTCCGTGGGCAGCTCCAGCGCCCGCGGGGCTCCCGCGAGCTGGTTGCGCCACCAGCCGAGCTGCGCTTCCAGCACGTCGTCCTTCAGCCACGACTGCTGCCACGCCGCGAAGTCCACGTACTGGAGCGGCAGCTCCGGCAGCGGCGACTGCCGCCCCGACATGAAGGCGTCGTACAGCGCCGCCGTCTCACGCACGAGGATGTCCACCGACCAGCCGTCGGAGACGATGTGGTGCATCGTCACCAGGAGCACGTGGTCCTCGTCCGCCATGCGGACCAGCGCCGCGCGCATCAGCGGGCCCGTCTCCAGGTTGAACGGACGCTGCGTCACCTCGGACGACAGCCGGCGTGCCGCCGCCTCACGCTCCTCCGCGGGCAGGCCGCGCAGGTCGTGCAGCTCCACCGGCACCTTGCCCTCGGGCGAGATGAGCTGCACCGGGCGTCCGCCCTCGGAGTGGAAGGTCGTGCGCAGCGACTCGTGGCGCCGCGCCAGCTCCGCGAAGCTGCGCTCCAGGACGGCGACGTCCAGCGCGCCCTCCATCCGCACCGCGCCGGCCACGTTGTAGAAGGGGCTGTCCGGCTCGAGCTGCGCCAGGAACCAGAGGCGCTGCTGGCCGAAGGACAGGGCCAGCTCGCCCGTGCGCGGCACCGCCACCAGCGCCGGCGGCTGCGCCCCCGAGCCCGCCAGCTTCAGGGCCTCCACGCGGAGGGCCAGCTTCGCCACGGTGAGCGACTCGAACAGCTCGCGCACCGGCAGCTCCACCTGGAAGGCGGCGCGGATGCGAGAGACGAGCTGCATGGCCATCAGCGAGTGGCCACCCAGCTCGAAGAAGTCGTCCTCCATGCTGACGCGGTCCAGGCGCAGCACCTGCGCCCACAGCCCGGCCATCAGCTCCTCGGTGGGCGTGCGCGGCGCCACGTACGCCTTGCGCTCCGCGTACGAGCCCGCCTCCGGGGCCGGCAGCGCCGCCCGGTCCACCTTGCCGTTGGAGTTGAGCGGGAACGCGTCCAGACGCACGAACGCGGACGGCACCATGTACTCGGGCAGCCGCTGCTCCAGCGCCGAGCGCAGGTCCGCCATCGTGGACGGGTGGCCGGGCTCCTGCACCACGTACGCCACCAGCCGCTTGTCGCCGGGCACGTCCTCGCGCGCCACCACCACGGCGGCCGACACGCCGGGCTGCCGCGAGAGGGCGACCTCAATCTCACCCAGCTCGATGCGGAAGCCACGCACCTTCACCTGGTGGTCGATGCGGCCGAGGAACTCGATGGTCCCATCCGCCAGCCACCGCGCCAGGTCGCCCGTGCGGTAGAGGCGCTCGCCCGGCGTCGTGCTGAAGGCATCCGGGATGAAGCGCTCGGCCGTCAGGTCCGGCCGGCCCACGTAGCCGCGGCCCACGCCCGTGCCGCCGATGAACAGCTCGCCCGCGACACCCACCGGCACCGGCTGGAGCAGCGCGTCCAGCACGTACGAGCGCATGTTCGCCACCGGACGGCCCACCGGCGTGTTCACCGTGGTGGGCACGTCGCGCAGCACGTGGTGCGTGACGTCGTCCGAGCACTCCGTCGGGCCGTACGCGTTGATGAGGGGGATGTTCGGGTAGTGGCGGAACCAGCGCGCGCACAGGTCCGGAGGCAGCGCCTCGCCCGTGGGCACCATCCACCGCAGCTTGGACAGCGACGGCCGGCGCTCACCGCGGTCATCGGCCTCATCCAGCAGCGCCCGGAGCAGCGAGGGCACCGTCTCCACGATGGTGACGTCCAGCGCCTCCAGCGTGTCCAGCAGGGCCGGGGGCGAGTGGGCAATCTCGTCCTCCAGGATGATGGTGCGCCCGCCCAGCACGAGGGCGATGAGGAACTGCCACACGGAGATGTCGAAGCACTGCGACGCCGTCTGCGCGACGATGTCCTCGCCCGTCAGCTCCAGGTCCCTCACCTTCGCGTAGAGGTGGTTGACCATGCCGAGCTGGTCCACCATGGCGCCCTTCGGCGCGCCCGTGGAGCCCGACGTGAAGATGATGTACGCGAGGTTGCGCGGCACCGAGCGCGCCATGGGGTTCTGGTCCGAGCCGTCCGTCAGCGCGGAGAACTCCATCCGCCGGGGCTGGCGCTCGACGGGCAGCAGCGAGGCGGCTCCCTCCAGCAGCGGCATCAGCGCGCTCGAGGCCAGGGCCACCGGCGCGCCGGCCTGCTCCAGCACCTGCGCGATGCGCGCGGGCGGGTGGTTTGGATCCAGCGGGATGTAGGCGCCGCCCGCCTTGAAGACGGCGAGGATGCCCGTGAGGAGCTGCGGGCCGCGCTCGTCCAGCAGCGCCACCACGCGGTCCGGGCCAATGCCCATCGCCATCAGCGCGTGCGCCTGGCGGTTGGCCCGCGCGTTCAGCTCGCGGTACGTGAGCGTCTTGCCCTGGAACTCCACCGCCACCGCGTCCGGCGTGCGCTCCACCTGCGCCTCGAAGAGGGCGGAGAAGCAGGACTCGGCGGGGAAGGCGTACTGGCTCTGGTTCCAGTCCACCAGCAGCCGGCTGCGCTCCGGCTCGGCCAGCAGGGAGAGCTCCGCCAGTTGCTGCGTGGGCCGCGCGGCCATGCCGGCCAGCACCACGCGCATCTGCTCCAGCAGGCGGCCGGGGACGCCCGGGTCCTCCAGGCGGTCCTCGTCGCACGCGAGGACGATCTTCAGCGTGCGGCTGGCCACCACCGTCAGGTCCAGCGGGTACGTCTTGCGCTCCAGGAACTCCGCGTCGCGGATCTCCAGCGCGCCGGTGCGCTCACGCACCGCGGTGTCGATGGGGTAGTTCTCGAAGACGAAGAGGCTGTCGAACAGCGGCAGCCCGCGGCGCACGTCGCTCCAGCCCTGCACCTGCACCAGCGGGCTGTGCTCGTAGGCGCGCATGTCCACCTGCCACGCCTGGAGCTCCTTCAGCCACGGGACGAGCTGTGCATCGTCCGGCAGACGCACGCGCACCGGCAGTGAGTTGATGAAGAGGCCCACCATCTCCTCGATGCGGCCGAGCCCCGCGGGGCGGCCGGAGAGGGTGGCGCCGAAGGCGACGTCCTTCGCGCCGCTGTAGCGGCTGAGCAGCAGGGCCCACGCGCCCTGGACGATGGTGTTGATGGTGAGCTGGTGCTGGCGCGCGAAGGCCTGCAAAGCGGCCCAGGCCTCGCCGTCCACCTCGAGCTGCTTCTCCAGCAGGCGCGGGTACGCGCCGCCCGCGCGCGCCGCGGGGCGGATGCCCGGCAGCGGGGTGGGGGCCTTGAAGCCGGCCAGCGCCTTGCGCCACCAGTTCTCCGCCTGCGCCGGGTCCTGCTGGCGCACCCAGGCGATGTAGTCGCGGTACGGCGGCGGGCTTCCCAGCTCCGGCAGCGCGCGGCCCGCCTGCATGGCGTCATAGAGCGGGAACAGCTCGCGCAGCAGCACGCCGAGGCTCCACCCATCCATGATGAGGTGGTGGTGGCTCCACACGAACGCGTGCACGTCGTCCGTCAGGCGCACCACGGCCATGCGCATCAGCGGAGGCCGGGTCAGGTCGAAGCCCTTCTTCCGGTCCTCGGCCAGGAACGCCTGCCAGCGCTCCTGCTGGGCCTCCGGCGCCATGTCCCGCCAGTCCAGCTCCGTCCACGGCAGCGGGGCGCTCGCGGCCACCACCTGCACGGGCTCCGGCAGGCCCTCCCAGACGAAGCCGCTGCGCAGTGAGGCGTGGCGCGCGAGCAGGGCCTCCCAGGTGCGCCGCAGCGCCCCCAGGTCCAGGCCCGAGTGGAACTTCCAGGTCACCTGCTCCAGGTACTCGTCCGCGTCCGGCGCGAGGGTGGCGTGGAAGAGCAGGCCCTGCTGCATGGGCGACAGGGCGTAGACGTCCTCCACCTCCGTGCCCGCGGGCACCACGCGCTCCAGCGTGGCGGCGTCCAGCCGGGCCAGGGGGAAGTCCGACGGCGTGTAGCGGCGCGCGTCGGGCGTGCCACGGGCGGCGATGAGGGCGCGCAGCGAGGCCAGGAAGGCCTGCGCCAGCGACTCGATGGTGGCGCGCTCGTGGAACTGCTCACCGTACGTCCACGAAACCTGGAGCCGGCCGTCCAGCACCAGCCCGTTGACCTCCAGCTTGTAGGTGCGCGGCGTGCTCGCGGCCAGCGGAGCACCGGAGCCCTCGGCGGCGGGGCCCAGCAGCGCCGAGCCCTTCGCGGTGGCGTCGAGCTGGCCCAGGTAGTTGAAGGCGATCTCCGCGCGAGGCATCGCGCGCAGGGCGGCTTGTGACTCCTCACGGCCCAGGTAGCGCAGCAGCCCGAAGCCCTGGCCACGGCCCGGCACGGCGCGCAGGGTGTCCCGCACCGCGCGCAGCCCATCGCCCAGCGTCCCGCCCTCCGGCAGCGCCAGCACCACGGGGTGCACGGAGGTGAACCAGCCCACCGTGCGCGACACGTCCACGCCCTCGACCTCGACGTCGCGGCCGTGGCCTTCCAGGTCCACGCGCACCGCGCCCTCGCCCGTCCAGCCCTTCACCGCGTTCGCCAGCGCCGCCAGCAGCACGTCGTCCAGCCGGGCCCGCCACGCCGAGGGGACCTCGCGCAGCAGCACGCCCGTCTCTTCCGCGTCCAGCGAGACGCTGACGCTCCGGGCCAGCGCCACGGTGTTCTCGCCACCCGCCTTGTCGAGCGGCAGCGGGCGCACCGGCACGCGCGCCTGCTCCTCCCAGAACGCCCGCTCGGCCTCCACCTTCTCCGAGCGCGCGTGCTCCACCAGCTTCTCCGCCCACGCCTTGAAGGATGTGGTCTTCGGAGGCAGCGACACCTTGTCGCCGCGCGCGGCCTGGCCCAGCGCCGTGGAGAAGTCCTCCAGCAGCACGCGCCACGACACGCCGTCCACCGCGTGGTGGTGCAGCACCCACAGCAGCCGCGCGGTGCGGCCGGCGCCCCGCTCAATCCACGCCGCCTTCAGCAGCACGCCGCTGGACAGGTCCACGCTGGCCTGCACCTCGGCGGCGACCTTCGCGATGGCCTCGGCCTGTCCGGCCTCCGGCACCGCGGACAGGTCCACCCGGCGCAACTCCACGCGGCCTTCCGTGCCCGCGTTCACCTGCTTCCAGCCGTCCGCGGTGCGCTCGAAGCGCAGGCGGAGGGCGTCATGGTGCTCCAGCACGGCCTGGAGGGCCTTCTCGGCCGCGTCCGCCAGCCCCGGCTGGTGGACCTCCAGCAGCACTGCCTGGTTGTAGTGATGGGGCTCGGGGGCCTCCAGCTCGAAGAAGGCGTGCTGGATGGGAGTGAGGGGCACCGGGCCCGTCACCGGGCCCTGCTCACCGGACACTCCTCGGGCCTCGGTGGCGACGCGAGCGAGCGCCTCCACCGTCTGGTGCTTGAAGATCTCCCTCGGGTCCAGCACCAGGCCGGCCTGGCGCGCGCGCGCCACCACCTGGAGGCCGATGATGGAGTCACCGCCCAGGTCGAAGAAGTTGTCGTGGATGCCCACGCGCTCGCGGCCCAGCACCTGCTGCCAGATGTCCGCCAGCACGCGCTCGCGCTCGTCACGCGGCGCGGCGAAGGGCGTCTCGCCCTCTTCTCGGTGGCCCTCGGGCGCCGGCAGCCGCAGGCGGTCCACCTTGCCAGCGGGGCTGAGGGGGAAGGCCTCCAGCGTGACGAAGGTCGCCGGCACCATGTACTCGGGCAGGCGCTCCTTGAGGAACGCGCGCAGCTTCGCCGTCTCCGGCGCGGCCTCGTCGCGCGGCGTGAGGTACGCCACCAGGCGGCGCTGCCCGTTGGCCTCGTCGCGCACCACCACCACCGCCTCTTCCACCTCGGGGTGCTGCGAGAGCGCGGACTCGATTTCACCCAGCTCGATGCGGAAGCCGCGGATCTTCACCTGCGTGTCCGCGCGGCCGACGAACTCCAGCTCACCCGACGTGCGCCAGCGCACCACGTCGCCCGTGCGGTACAGCCGCTCACCGGGCGTGGTGGCGAAGGGGTTGGGCACGAAGCGCTCGGCGGTCAGCTCCGGCCGGCCGAGGTAACCACGCGCCAGGCCCACGCCGCCCACGTACAGCTCACCCGGCACGCCCACGGGCGCGAGCTGGAGCGACGCGTCCAGCACGTACACGCGCACGCCCGCCAGCGGCCCGCCGATGGACAGGCGCTCCGGCTCCACGTCGCGGCACAGGGTGGCGCAGATGGTGACTTCCGTCGGGCCGTAGGCGTTGATGAAGCGGCGGCCCTGGCTCCAGCGCCGCGCCAGCTCGGGCGTGGAGGCCTCGCCCGCGGCGGTGACCGTCTTCAGCGCCGGCAGTCCCTCGGAGGACGTGGGCGCCAGCGCGGTGGGGGTGAGCGTCACCGCGGTGACGCCCTCGCGCGCGAGGAAGCCGTGCAGCGCCTCGCCCGGCAGCAGCTCCTGCTGGGGCGCCAGGCACAGCCGGCCGCCCACCAGCAGCGTGGAGAAGATCTCCCAGACGGAGGCATCGAAGCCGGACGCCGCGAACTGGAGCACGCGGCTGTCGGGGCCCAGCTCCAGGCTTCCGGCGGCGGCCAGGGCGGTGTTGCACAGACCGGCGTGGGTCAGCAGCGTGCCCTTGGGCCGGCCCGTGGAGCCGGAGGTGTAGATGACGTAGGCCAGGTGCTCGGGGAGCACCATGGTGGGAGGCGGCGCGTCGGCGCGGCAGGCGGCCAGCTCATCGGCCTCCTCGTCCACGCACACCAGCATCCCGCTCGGGGACGGCAGCTCGTCGGCCAGGGCGCCCGTGGTGACGAGCACGGGCGCGGCGGCGTCCGTCAGCATGTACGCGAGCCGGTCCGCCGGGTAGCTCGGGTCCAGCGGCAGCCACGCGCCGCCGGCCTTGAGCACGCCGAGCATGGCGACGATGAGCTCGGGCGAGCGCTCGAAGCAGATGGCCACGCGCATGTCCGGGCCCACGCCGCGGGCACGCAGGTGCCACGCGAGCTGGTTCGCGCGCGCGTTCAGCTCACGGTAGGTGATGCGCTGCTCGCCGAAGGTGAGGGCGATGGCGTCGGGGGTGCGCTCGGCCTGGGCCGCGAAGCGCTCGTGCGCGCCGCCCTGCCAGGGGGCCGCGGGGATGCCGCCGCTCCACTGGTCGAGCAGGGTGGCCCGCTCGGACGTGGGCAGCAGGGGCACGGACAGCGGGGCCAGCTCGGGACGGGCCGTGGCCTCGCCGAGGACGGTGCCCAGGTGCTGGATGAGCCGGTGGATGGTGCCGGCCTCGAAGAGGTCGGTGCTGTACTCGCAGAGGCAGGCGAAGCCCTCGGGCGTGTCGGTGAGCGAGAGGGTGATGTCGAAGCGGGAGACGGAGGCGACGCTGTCCACCTGCCGCAGGACGAGCTCGGGCAGCTCCACGCGCGACATGGGCGCGTTCTGGAGGACGAGCTTCACCTGGAAGATGGGCGCGTGGCCCAGGCTGCGCTCGGGGTTGAGCACGCGCACCAGCTCGTCGAAGGGGACGTCCTGGTGGGCGTAGGCGGCCAGCGTGGTGTCCCGCACGCGCGAGACGAGCTCGCGGAAGGTGCGGGCCGCGGACACGTCGGTGCGCAGGGCGAGCTGGTTGATGAAGAAGCCGATCAGCCCTTCCGCCTCGGCGCGGTTGCGGTTGGCGATGTCGGTGCCGACGACGATGTCCGTCTGGCCGGACCAGCGGGCGAGCACGAGCTGGAACGCCGCCATCAGCGTCATGAAGGGAGTGACGCCCTCACGCTGGCTGTAGGCGCGCACGGCCGCGGAGACCTCCGCGGGCAGACGGGTGGTGAGGCTGGCGCCACGGCCAGTGCGCACCGCGGGACGCGGGAAGTCCGTGGGAAGGGGCAGCACGGGGGAGATGCCCGCGAGCTGCTTCGTCCACCAGGACAGCTCGCCCTCGAGCACGTTGCCGGACAGCCACGCGCGCTGCCACGCGGCGTAGTCCGCGTACTGCACGGGCAGCTCGGGCAGCGGCGAGGGTCGGCCCGCCTGGAAGGCCTCGTACAGCGCGACGACCTCACGCACGAGCACGCCCATGGACCAGCCGTCGGAGACGATGTGGTGCATCGTCACCAGCAGCACGTGGTCCCGCGTGTCCACCTGGACGAGGCGCACGCGCAGCAGCGGGCCGGTGCCCAGGTCGAACGGGCGCCGGGACTCCTCGGTGGCGAGGCGCTGGACGCCCTCCTCACGCTCCGCGGCGGACGCGAAGGTGAGGCGCTCCCGCTCCAGGCGCACGGGCGCGGGCGGGGTGATGACCTGCACGGCCTTCCCGTCCACGCTGGCGAACGTGGTGCGGAGGGACTCGTGGCGGCGGACCAGCTCCGTGAAAGCGCGCTCCAGCGCGTCCACGTCGAGCGAGCCCTCCATGCGGAGGGCCACCGGCAGGTTGTAGGTCGGCGTACCCGGCTCAAGCTGGTCCAGGAACCACAGGCGCTGCTGGGCAAAGGACAGCGGCAGCGGCCCGGTGCGGGACACGGGCTGCATGGCCGGCACCTTCACGCCCTGGCCGGCGCGCGAGGCCGCCTCCACGCGGAGGGCGAGCGCCGCCACGGTGGGCGCTTCGAACAGCTCGCGCAGGGGCAACTCCACGCCGAAGGTGCGGCGCAGGCGCGAGGCGAGCTGCGTGGCCATCAGCGAGTGGCCGCCGAGGGCGAAGAAGTCGTCGTTGACGCCGACGCGCGAGACGTTGAGCAGCTGCGAGAAGAGGCCCGCGAGCAGCTCCTCGGTGGGGTTGCGCGGGGCGACGAACTCACGCGCGGTCCGCGTGGGCGCGGCGGGAGCGGGCAGGGCCTTGCGGTCCGCCTTGCCGTTGGCGGAGAGGGGCATCACCTCCAGGACGACGAAGGCGGAGGGCACCATGTACTCGGGCAGGCTCGCGCCCAGGTGCTTGCGCAGGGCCTCCACGTCGATGCTCTGTCCCTGGCGCGCGGTGACGTAGGCCACCAGGCGCTTGTCGCCGGGCACGTCCTCGCGGGCCATCAGCACCGCGTCGCGCACGGTGGGGTGCTGGGCCAGCGCGGACTCGATTTCACCCAGCTCGATGCGGAAGCCGCGCAGCTTCACCTGGAAGTCCAGGCGGCCGAGGTAGTCGATGGAGCCGTCCGGCAGGCGCCGCGCGAGGTCGCCCGTGCGGTACATGCGCGCGCCGGGCGTGGAGGAGAACGGGTCGGGGATGAAGCGCTCGGCGGTGAGGTCCGGGCGCGAGAGGTAGCCACGGCCCACCTGGACGCCGGCGATGAACAGCTCGCCAGGGATGCCGACGGGCACCGGCTGCAGTGAGGCGTCCAGCAGGTGGATCTGCGTGTTGGCCACCGGCACGCCAATGGGAACGGACGCGCGGAAGGAGCCCGGGCGCACGTGCCACGCGGTGACGTCGACGGCGGCCTCGGTGGGGCCGTAGAGGTTGTGCAGGGCCGCGCCGGGCAGGGTGGCCAGGGAGCGCGAGGCCAGCTCGGCGGGGAGCGCCTCACCGGAGCACACGAGCAGGCGCACGGAGGTGCACGCGGCGGAGGTCTCCTCGTCGAGGAAGGCCGCGAGCATGGACGGCACGAAGTGCAGTGCGGTGACGGACTGCTGCTGGATGAGGCGGGCGAGGTACGCAGGGTCCTGGTGCCCACCGGGGCGGGCGAGGACGAGGCGCGCGCCGGTCAGCAGCGGCCAGAAGAACTCCCACACGGACACGTCGAAGGCGTAGGGCGTCTTCTGCAGGACGGTGTCGGACGCGGTGAGGCCGTACGCCTGCTGCATCCACAGGAGGCGGTTGGCCACGCCCGCGTGGGCGTTCATCGCGCCCTTGGGCAGGCCCGTGGAGCCGGACGTGTAGATGACGTAGGCGAGGTGCTGGGGCTGCACGCCGGAGTCCGGCGCGTGGGCCGGCAGCGAGGCCACCTCGGGCGGCAGGGCGTCCAGGTAGAGCGTGGTGGCGGACGACTCGGGCAGCCGCTGGCGCAGGGCCCGGGTGGTGAGGAGGACGGCCGGAGCGCAGTCGCCCAGCATGAAGGCGAGGCGGTCCCGCGGGTTGGTGGGCTCCAGCGGGACGTAGGCGCCGCCGGCCTTGAGGGTGGCGTAGATGGCGACGACCAGGTCGAGCGAGCGCTCCAGCGCCAGCGCGACGCGCACCTCGGGCCCGACACCCAGTGAGCGCAGGTGGTGCGCGAGCTGGTTGGCGCGCTCGTCGAGCTGCCGGTACGTGAGCTGCTGGTCCTCGAACACGACGGCCGTGGCGTCGGGCGTGCGCGCGGCCTGAGCCTCGAAGAGGCGGTGCAGGCAGTCGATGGAGTACGTCGTCCCGGTGGCGTTCCAGGCGTCGAGCTGGCGGCGCTCGTCGGCGGGGAGCAGGGACAGCTCACGCAGGCTGCGGTCCGGGGCGGCGACGGCAGCGCTCAGCAGGGCCTGGAAGTGGCCCGCGAGGCGCTGGACGGTGGCGCCGTCGAACAGGTCCGTGCAGTAGTCGATGCCGCCGGCGAAGCCGTCCGCCGTGTCGGTCAGCGCGAGGCTGAGGTCGAACTTGGACGTCTGGGTGTCGGCGTCCATGGGCGTCAGGGTGACGCCCGCGATGCGCGCGGCCGACGCCGGGGTGTTCTGCAGGATGAACATCACCTGGAAGAAGGGCGGGCGGCTGCGGTCCCGCTCCGGCTGCAGCTCCTCGACGAGCTTCTCGAAGGGCACGTCCTGGTGCGCGAAGGCCCCGAGCGTCGTCTCGCGCACGCGGCCCAGCAGCTCGCGGAAGGTCTGCTCACCGTCCAGCTTCGTGCGAAGGGCCAGCGTGTTGACGAAGAGGCCCACCACGCCTTCCGTCTCCGCGCGGGTGCGGCCGGCCACCGGCGTGCCGACGACGACGTCGTCCTGCCCCGAGTAGCGGGACAGCAGCGCCTGGAAGGCCGACAGCAGCAGCATGAAGGGCGTGGCGCCTTCCTTCTGGGCCAGCGCCTTGAGGGACTCGGACAGGGCCTTGGGTAGGCGCACCGGCAGGCTGGAGCCGCGCAGCGACTGGGCGGCGGGGCGCGGCCGGTCCGTGGGCAGCTCCAGGCCCGTGGGGGCGCCCTTGAGCTGCTCGCGCCACCAGCCGAGCTGCTTCTCCAGCACCTCGCCACGCAGGTACTCCCGCTGCCAGGCCGCGTAGTCCGCGTACTGCAGCGGCAGCGCCTCCAGCGGCGGCGCGTTGCCCACCGAGAGCGCCCCGTACAGGGTGACCAGCTCGCGGATGAGCACGCCCATGGACCAGCCGTCCGTGACGATGTGGTGCATCGCCATCAGGAAGACCTGGTCGTCGTCCGCCACGCGCAGCAGCATGGCGCGCACCAGCGGCCCCTGGGCGAGGTCGAACGGGCGGCGCAGCTCCTCACCCGCGACGCGCTTCAGCTCCGCCTCGCGCACGGACGCATCCACGCCGCGCAGGTCCACCACCGCCAGCGGCACCTGCATCGCCGCCGCCACGTCCTGCACCGGCTTGCCGTCCTCGGAGCGGAACGTCGTCCGCAGCGACTCGTGGCGCTCCACCAGCACGGCGAGGCAGCGCTCCAGCACGGCCACGTCCACGGTGCCCTGCATGCGCACCAGCAGGGGGATGCTGTACGCCGCGCTCCCGGGCTCGAGCTGGTCCAGGAACCACATGCGCTGCTGGGCGAACGACGTCGGCAGCACCGCGCCGGTGCGGGGCAGCCGCGCGATGGGCGCCCGGGTGCCCGGCTTCGCGGTGTTGGCGCTCTCCTGCTTGAGCTGACGGAGAAGCTGCTCGCGCTGCTCGGGGCTGAGGGACTGAAGGCGCTTCTTGATGTCGCTCATAGGTCAGTTCTCGGAGTCCTTCATCGCGGCCATCAGCTCCTCGAGGCGGCCGAGGTCGATCTGCTCGGCCTGCAGCTCCAGGATGCGAACGGCGAGGTTTTCCACGGTGGTGTTGTCGAAGAGCGTGCGCACCGGCAGCTCCAGGTCGAAGGCGCTGCTGATGCGGGCGGCGGCGCGAGTCGCCAGCAGCGAGTGGCCGCCCAGCTCGAAGAAGTCGTCGTGAATGCCGATGCCGGACACGCCCAGCAGCTCGGAGAAGATGGAGACGAGCTGCTGCTCCGTCTCGTTGCGGGGCGCGACGTTGGGCCTGTCGCGCCGGGCATCCGCCTCCGGTGCGGGCAGCGCCTTGCGGTCCACCTTGCCGCTGCGGTTGAGCGGGAAGGCGTCCAGCACGACGATGGCGGAAGGCACCATGTAGCCCGGCAGCCGTTCCTTCATGGCGGCGCGCAGCGCGGTCGTGCCCCCGGAGAGGGACTCCCGTAGCTTCACGTACGCCACCAGCCGCTTGTCTCCCGGCGCGTCCTCGCGGACCACCACGACGGCCTGCTCCACGGCCGGGTGCGAGGCCAGCACGGACTCGATTTCACCCAGCTCGATGCGGAAGCCGCGCAGCTTCACCTGGAAGTCCAGGCGGCCGAGGAACTCGAGGTTGCCGTCCAGCCGCATCCGCACCTTGTCGCCGGTGCGGTACAGCCGCGCTCCGGGCTCGGTGGAGAAGGGGTCGGGGACGAACCGCTCCGCCGTCAGCTCCGGCCGGCGCAGGTAGCCGCGCGCCACGCCCGCGCCGCCGATGTACAGCTCACCGGCGACGCCCGCGGGCACGGGCTGGAGCGCCTCGTCCAGCACGTAGAGGCGCGTGTTGGGGTAGGCCCGGCCAATCGGCAGGCGGCCGCTGCCCGGCACGTGCACGGTGCTGGTGGCGCAGACGGTCGTCTCCGTGGGGCCGTACTGGTTCACCACGCGGCGGCCCTGGCTCCAGCGGTCCGCCAGCTCCGGCGGGCAGGCCTCGCCACCCGTCAGCACGGTGACCAGCTCCGGCAGCTCCTTCGGGTCCAGCACGGACAGCATGGAGGGCGTCAGGACCGCGTTGGTGATGCGGTGCTCGCCCAGCACGCGCTGGAGGTCGGTGCCCGGGATGCGCTGCTCCGGCGGCACCAGCACCAGCGTGGCTCCCGCGGACAGCGTGGAGAAGATCTCCATCACCGACACGTCGAAGGCCATGGACACGTTCTGCAGGACGCGGCGGCCCGGGCCCAGCTCCAGCTCGCGCGCCGCCTGCATGACGGTGTTCACCGCGCCCCGGTGCTCCAGCAGGGTGCCCTTGGGCGTGCCCGTGGAACCCGAGGTGAAGATGACGTACGCGAGCTGACCGGGCAGCACCTTCGCGTCCAGCGAGGTCTCCGGCTGGCGGGACAGCTCGCCGCCCTCCTCATCCAGGACAACGAGCGGAGCGCCCGCCGCCGCGAGGCCCTGGGCGAAGCGCTGCTGGGTGAGGATGACCGCGGGGCGGGTGTCCTCCAGCAGTGCCGCGCCACGCTCGCGAGGCAACGTCGGGTCCAGCGGGACGTAGACGCCACCCGCCTTGAGGATGCCGAGCAGCCCCACGACGAAGTCCGGTGTGGGCTCCGCGCAGAGGACCACCGGCGTCTCCGCCTTCACGCCACGCTGGCGCAGCGCGCGGGCCACCTGGTTCGCGCGGCGGTCCAGCTCGCCGTAGCGCACCTGCCGCTCGCCGCCCTCCAGCGCGATGGCGTCGGGCGTGCGCGTGGCGGCGGCCTCGACGAGGCCGTGCAGGCTCGGCGCGTCCGCGAGGGGGCGCGCCGTGTCGTTCCACTGCACGAGCAACTGGCGCTGCTCTTCGTCGGAGAGCATGCGCAGGCGGGACAGCCGCTGCCCGGGCTCGTTGACGAAGGTCTCCAGCACGCGCTGGAAGGACGCGACCCACCGCTCGATGGTGGCGGCCTCGAAGAGGTCCCGGTCGTACTCCCACGTGCAGGAGAGGCCCTGCTCCGTCTCCATCACGGAGAGCAGCAGGTCCTGCCGCGTGGAGGCGGTGTCCAGCTCCACGGGCGAGAAGCTCACGCCTGGGACGTCCAGGATGGGCGGCGGCGTGTTCTGGAGCACCAGCTGCACCTGGAAGATGGGGGCGTGCGCCCGGCTGCGCTCGGGGTTGAGCGCCTTCACGAGCTCCTCGAACGGTAGCTCCTGGTGCGCGTGCGCCGCCAACACCGTCTCATGGGTGCGGGCCAGCATCTGCCTGACGGTCGGGTCGTCATCCAGGCGGGCGCGCAGGGCGAGCTGGTTGACGAAGAAGCCGATGAGGTCCTCGGTCTTCGCCTGGTTGCGCTGGGCGATGACGGTGCCCACCACCACGTCACGCTGTCCGCTCAGCCGCGACAGCCAGGCCTGGTACGCGGCCAGCAGCACGGAGAAGAGCGTCGTGGACTCGCGGCGGCTGGTGGTCCGCAGCGCCTCGGACAGCTCACGGGGCAGCGTCGTCTTGAAGCGGGCGCCCCGGTACGTGGGCTCCGCCGGGCGCGGGAAGTCCGTGGGCAGCTCCAGCAGCGGCGGCGCGCCGTCGAGCTGCTCGCGCCACCAGCCGAGCTGCGTGGCCAGCGCCTCGCCTTGCAGCCAGTTGCGCTGCCACGCCGCGAAGTCCGCGTACTGCACGGACAGCTCCGGCAGGGGCGACGGGCGGCCGGAGGTGAAGGCCGCGTAGAGCGCCGTCAACTCCCGGACGAGCACGCCCATGGACCAGCCGTCGGAGACGATGTGGTGCATGACCAGCATCAGGACGTGGTCCTCGGTGCCCAGCCGCAGCAGGTTGGCGCGCAGCAGCGGCCCCCGAGCGAGGTCGAAGGGCCGCACGGCCTCGGCGCCCACGATGCGGTGGGCCTCGGCCTCGCGCGTCTCGGCGGGCAGGGCCGTCAGGTCCACCGTGGCCAGCGGGAAGGCCGCGGGCGGGGAGATGTGCTGGGCGGCCTGGCCATTCACGGAGACGAAGCGGGTGCGCAGCGCCTCGTGACGGCGGACGAGCTCGGTGAAGGCGCGCTCCAGGGCCCCGGCATCCAGGGTGCCCGTGAGCCGCAGGGCGGACGGGATGTTGTAGGCCGCGCTGCCGGGCTCGAGCTGATCGATGAACCACAGGCGCTGCTGCGAGAAGGACAGCGGCAGCGTGCCCTCTCGGGACACGGGCACCAGCGGCGGAGCCTGGAGCCCATGGCCGGCGCGCACCGCCGCGTCGATGCGGGCGGCGAGCGCGGAGAGCGTCGGCGACTCGAAGAACTCACGGAGCTGCAGCTCCACGCGGAAGGTGTCGCGGATGCGGGAGATGAGCTGGGTGGCCAGGAGCGAGTGGCCGCCGAGCGCGAAGAAGTCGTCCTTCGCTCCCACGCTCTCGACGTGGAGCACCTCGGACCAGATGGCCGCGACCAGCTCCTCGGTGGGCGAGGACGGCGGGACGAAGCTGTCTTCGCGGCCGGAGGCGGCGTCGGGCGCCGGCAGGGCCTTGCGGTCCACCTTGTCACTGGAGGACAGCGGGAAGGCGGCCATCGTCACGAACGCGGACGGGACCATGTAGTCCGGCAGCCGCTGCTGGAGCCACGTGCGCAGCGCGGACGCGTCCACGGACTCGCCCTCGTGGGGGACGAGCCACGCGATGAGGCGCGGGTCTCCGGGGATGTCCTCGCGCACCATGGCCACGGCCTGGGCCACGGACGGGTGCGAGGAGAGGACGGACTCCACCTCGCCCAGCTCGATGCGGAAGCCGCGCAGCTTCACCTGCTGGTCGGCGCGGCCGAGGAACTCCAGGTTGCCGTCCTTCAGCCAGCGCACGCGGTCGCCCGTGCGGTACAGGCGGGCGCCCGGCGTGGCCGAGTAGGGGTGCGGCACGAAGCGGTCGGCGGTCAGCTCCGGGCGGCCCAGGTAGGCGCGCGCGAGGCCCAGGCCACCGACGAGCAGCTCACCCGGAATGCCCGCGGGCACGGGCTGCAGCCGCTCGTCCAGGACGTACACCTCGACGCCGGGCAGGGGCCGGCCGATGGTGGGACGCTCGGGCGAGACGTCGTCGCTGACGCTGGCGCACACGGCGACCTCTGTGGGGCCGTAGGCATTGAGGAAGCGGCGGCCCGGGCCCCAGCGGCGGACGAGGTCGGGCGACACGGCCTCACCGGCGGCGGCCACCGTCTCCAGCGCGGGCAGGCTCTCGGGAGCGAGGCGCGCCAGCGTGGACGGGGTGAGCGTGACGGTGGTGACGGCCTCGCGGGACAGCAGCGCGTGGAGCGGGTCGCCCGGCAGCAGGTTGTCGCTGTCGGACAGCACCAGCCGCGCGCCGGAGAGCAGGGCGGAGAACGTCTCCCACACCGAGGCGTCGAAGCCCGGCGCGGCGAACTGGAGCGCCGTCTTCCCGGGGCCCAGGTGCAGCAGGCCGGAGGCGGCGCGGGCGGTGTTGCAGAGGCCGCGATGCGTCAGCAGCGTGCCCTTGGGCCGGCCGGTGGAGCCGGACGTGTAGATGACGTACGCGAGGTGCTCCGGGCCCACTGCCGCGCGCGGAGGCTGGGTGGACTCGCGGGCGATGGCATCCGCCTCGGCATCCACGCAGACAATCAGCTCGCCACGCGAGGGCAGCTCATCGGCGAGGCGCTCCCAGGTGACGAGGACGGGAGGCGCCGCGTCCTGGAGCATGAAGCCCAGGCGGTCGTGCGGCAGCGACGGATCCAACGGCAGCCAGGCGCCGCCGGCCTTGAGGATGCCGAGGATGGAGACGACGAAGTCCAGCGAGCGGCCCACGCACAGGGCGACGCGCATGTCGGGTCCGACACCGCGGGCCTGGAGGTAGTTCGCGAGCTGGTTCGCGCGCGTGTCGAGCTCACGGTAGGTGAGCCGCTGGTCCCCGTAGGAGACGGCGATGGCATCCGGAGTCCGCGCGGCCTGGGCCTCGAAGAGCTGATGGGCCACGGCCTCGGCGGGCGCCGCGGGGCCGGTGCTCCAGTCCTTCAGCAGGGCCTGCTGTTCGGCCTCGGTGAGCAGGGGCAGCGCGTGCAGGGCCGTGTCGGGCCGGGCGACCGCCGCCTCCAGCAGCGTGCGCAGGTTGCCGAACATGCGCTCGATGGTCGCGGCCTCGAACAACTCGGTGCTGTACTCGCAGAGCCACGCCAGGCCCTCGGGGGCCTCGGTGACGGCGAGCGTCATGTCGAAGCGGGCGACGTGGGTGCCCCCCTCCAGGCCGCTGAGGGCCAGGCCGGGCACCTCCAGCCGCGACATGGGCGCGTTCTGGAGCACCAGCTTCACCTGGAACAGCGGCGCGTGGCCGAGGCTGCGCTCCGGGTTGATGGCCTTGACCAGCTCCTCGAAGGGCAGGTCCTGGCGGGCGTAGGCGCCCAGCGTGGTGCGGCGCACCTGGGCCAGCAGCGAGCGGAAGCTCGTCGCCTCATCCAGGCGCGAGCGCAGCACGAGCTGGTTGACGAAGAAGCCGATGAGGCCCTCCGTCTCGGCGCGGTTGCGGTTGGCGATGTCGGTGCCGACGACGATGTCATCCTGGCCGCTGTAGCGCGACAGGAGCACCTGGAAGGCCGCCAGCAACGTCATGAACGGGGTGACGCCTTCACGCTGGCTGAAGGCGCGCACGGCGGCGGCCACTTCCGGCGGGAAGGTGGTGGTGAGCGTGGCGCCCTTGAACGAGCGCACCGCCGGACGCGGGAAGTCCGTGGGCAGCTCCAGCACCGCCGGTGCGCCCTCGAGCTGCTCGCGCCACCAGTCGAGCTGTGACTCCAGCACCTCGCCGCGCAGCCACTCCTGCTGCCAGGCCGCGTAGTCCGCGTACTGGAGCGTCAGCTCGGGCAGCGGCGACGCCTGGCCGTCCCGGAAGGCGGCGTAGAGGGCCGCCATCTCACGCACCAGCACGCCCACGGACCAGCCGTCGGAGACGATGTGGTGCATCGTCAGCAGCAGGACGTGGTCCTCGGCGCCCAGGCGCAGCAGGGCCGTGCGCAGCAGCGGGCCCTCGGCGAGCGAGAACGGCTTCCGGGCCTCCGCCGCCGCGAGCCGCCGCGCCTCTGCGTCACGCTGGGGCTCGGGCAGGGCGGACAGGTCCACGCACGGCAGCGGCAGCGGGCCCGGGGGCGAGATGCGCTGCACGGGCTGGCCGGCCTCGGCGGGGAAGGTGGTGCGCAGCGACTCGTGGCGGCGCACCAGCTCCGCGAACGCCTTCTCCAGGGCGGAGACATCCAACGCGCCCTCCAGCCGCAGGGCCGTGGGCACGTTGTACGTCTCGCTGCCGGGCTCGAGCTGATCCAGGAACCACAGGCGCTGCTGGGCGAAGGACAGCGGCAGCTTCCCGGAGCGGTCCGCCGCGACGAGCGGCGGTGCCACGGGGCCGCGCTTCTCCGCCGCGCGCGCCAGGCGCTCCGCCATCTTCTCCACCGTGGGGGCGTCGAAGATCTCGGCCAGCGGCAGTTCCACGCCGAAGACGGAACGCAGGCGGGAGACGAGCTGCGTGGCCAGCAGGGAGTGGCCACCCAGGTCGAAGAAGTCGTCGTGCCGGCCGACGCGCTCCACGTGGAGGACGTTGGCCCAGATGCCGGCCAGCAGCTCCTCGTCCGGGGTGCGCGGCGCGACGAAGGTCGCCTCGTCCGAGCCGGACTCCGGTGCGGGCAGCGCCTTCTTGTCCACCTTGCCGTTCGGGGTGAGCGGCACCGCGTCCAGGAGGACGAAGGCCGCGGGCACCAGGTGCTCGGGCAGCGACTTCTCCAGGTGACGGCGCAGCTCCACCGCCGTGACGCCCTCGGTGCGGGCCACGACGTAGGCCACCAGGCGCTTGTCGCCCGGCACGTCCTCGCGCGCCACCACCACGGCCTCGGCGACGGACGGGAGGCGCAGCAGCTCCGCCTCCACCTCGCCCGGCTCGATGCGGAAGCCGCGAATCTTCACCTGCTCGTCCAGGCGGCCCAGGTACTCCAGGCGCCCGTCCGCGCCGTACACCGCGCGGTCACCCGTGCGGTACATGCGCGCGCCGGGCGTCGTGCTGAACGCGTCCGGAATGAAGCGATCCGCCGTCAGCTCCGGCCGGTTGAGGTAGCCACGGCCCACGCCGTCGCCGCCGATGTACAGCTCGCCGGGCACGCCCACAGGCACCGGCTGCAGGCGCGCGTCCAGCACGTAGAGCTGGGTGTTGGCGATGGGCCGGCCGATGGACACCGAGCCGTGGATGGTCTCGTCCGCGCCCACCTCGTGGATGGAGCAGCCGACCACCGTCTCGGTGGGGCCGTATTCGTTGATGAGGCGTGTCTTCGGCGCGTGCTCACGCCACGGGCGAATCGCATCCGCCGTGAGCGCCTCGCCGCCGATGACCAGCGCACGGGCCTTGCCCGCCAGCTCCTCGGGACGGAGCTGCTCGGCCAGCAGCTTCAGGTGCGTGGGTGTCAGCTTCACCAGGCTGAAGTCGTTGCCCGCGCGCAGCGTCTCCGCCAGCGCCGACACCGCGTCTTCCTCACGGGCCAGCACCACCGGACGACCCGCGACCAGCGGGGCGATGAGGCTCGTCACCGTGAGGTCGAAGGACACGGACGAGTGCACCGGTGCGCCCTGGCCCTCCGCCACGCGGTACGTCTCCAGGGCCCACGTCAGGTAGTTCACCACGCCCCGGTGTGGCAGCATCGCGCCCTTGGGACGGCCCGTGGAGCCGGAGGTGTAGATGACGTAGGCAAGGCAGTCGCTCGTCACGCCCGTCTCCGGAGCGTGCGTGGGCTGCCGCGACAGCGCCCGCTCGTCGGAGTCCATGCAGACCAGCAGCTCGCCCTGGGAAGGCAGCAGGTCCGCCAGGTCGTCGCGCGTCACCAGCACGGGCACGCCGGAGTCGCGCGCGAGGAAGGCGAGGCGCTCCGCGGGGTAGGACGCGTCCATGGGGACGTAGGCGCCGCCGGCCTTGAGGATGCCCAGCAGGCCCACGACGAGTTCGATGGAGCGGTCGAGGAAGAGGCCGACGCGGACCTCGGGCCCGACGCCCAGCGAGCGCAGGTGGTGGGCGAGCTGGTTGGAGCGCCGATCCAGTTCCTCGAAGGTGAGGGTGTGCTCGCCGGCCACCACGGCCACGGCCTCGGGAGTGCGAGCCGCGGCTTGAGAGAACAGGCCATGCACCGTCGCGTCGGTGGGGTACGCGACGCCGGTGCGGTTCCAGTCGACCAGCACCTGCCGGCGCTCCTCGGCGCCCAGCAGCGGCAGGTCGCCCAGGCGCGCATCGGGGCGGGCCACCAGCCCCTCCAGCAGCGTGCGCCAGTGGCCCAGCATGCGGTCCACAGTGGCCGCGTCCAGGCGCGGCTGCTCGTAGGACACCTGGAAGGCGAGCTGCGTGCCGGGGATGACGTTGATGCTGAGCGGGTAGGTGGTGCGCTCGACGAAGCGCACGCCGCGCACGTCCACGCCGCTGGCCCGCTCCTGCACCCAGGCGTCCACCGGGTAGTTCTCGAACACCAGCAGGCTCTCGAAGAGCGGCTGCCCGCGCGGCACGTTGCTGTGGCCCTGCACCTCCACCAGCGGGCTGTGCTCGTGCTGGCGCGACTCGAGCTGCGTGGCCTGGAGCTCGCGCAGCCAGGGCAGCAGTGGCTGCTCGGGCGACAGGCGCGCCCGCACCGGCAGCGAGTTGATGAACATGCCCAGCATGCCGTTGACGCCGGGCAGCTCCGGCGGACGGCCGGCGGCGGTGGCGCCGAAGACGACGTCGTCGGTGTCCGCGTGGCGGCCGAGCAGCACCGCCCACGTGCCCTGGGCCAGGGTGTTGAGGGTGAGCTGGTGCTGTCGCGCGAAGTCCTGCAACGCGGCGGTGGTGCTCGCGGAGAGCACCAGGGCCGCGTCACCGCGCGCGTGCGCATGAGCCGCGCGTCCCGCGGGCCGGCGGCCGGGGAGCGGCGTGGGGGCGCTGAAGCCCGCGAGCTGGCTCTTCCAGAAGGGCGCGGAGGCGGAGCTCGGGTGCTGTGACAGCCAGGCGATGTAGTCGCGGAAGCCCGGCGCCTCGTCGCGCGGCTGTGCGCGGCCGTGCACAAGGGCGTCGTAGGCGGAGAAGAGCTCGCGGAAGAAGATGCCGATGCTCCACCCGTCCAGCAGCATGTGGTGGAAGCTCCACACGAAGCGGTGGATGCCGCCCGCGAGGCGGATGGCCTTCACCCGCATGAGCGGGGGCTTCGACAGCGTGAAGCCGCGCGTCCGGTCCTCCTCGAGGAAGGACTCCAGCCGCGCCTGCTCCTCGGCGGAGGTGAGGCCGCTCCAGTCCAGCTCCTCCCAAGGCAGCTCGGCCTTCGCATGCACCACCTGGAGCGGCTCGGGCAGCCCCTCCCAGCGGAAGCCGGTGCGCAGCACGGCGTGGCGGTCCACCACGTGCTGCCAGGCGCGCCGCAGCACGTCCAGGCGCAGCGGCGAGTGCACCGTCCAGGTGAGCTGCTGGAGGTAGTCACCCGCGGTGGGCGCCAGCAGCACGTGGAAGAGCATGCCCTGCTGGAGCGGAGCCAGCGGGTACACGTCCTCGACGTCGCCGGCGTCGGCCAGCAGGTTCTCCAGCACGTGCGGCGGCAGGCGGACGAGGTTGAAGTCCCCCGCGGTCCGCTTGCGCGCGTCGGCGGAAGCGCGGCCGGAGACGATGGCCTCCAGGGCAGCCAGGCACTCCCGCGCGAGCGACTCGGCCGTCTCGCGGGTGTGCCGGTTCTCACTGTACGTCCAGCTCAGCTCCAGCCGGCCGCCGAACACGCGGCCGTTGATCTCCAGCAGGTGGCTGCGCGGCGCGTCCGCGTCGCCCGTGTGCAGCGGCTCGGGCGCGGGGCGGAAGAGGCGCGAGCCCGCCACCGCGGCGTCAATCTGGCCGACGTAGTTGAAGAGCACGTCCGCGGACGGAATGGCCGCCAGCGTCTGGCGGGCCGACGGGCTGCCCAGGTAGCGGAGCAGTCCGTAGCCCAGGCCCGCGTGCGGCATCCGGCGGCGCATGTCGCGCACCGCCCGCACCGCCTCGCCCGGCGTCGCCGAGGTGGGCAGCGCCAGCGGGGTGAGGCTGGTGAACCAGCCCGCGGTGCGGGACAGGTCCACGTCCTCGAAGAGAGACTCACGGCCATGGCCCTCGACGTCGACGAGCACCCGCGCGCCTGCGTGGCGTGACAGGCCACGCGCCAGGGCGGCGAGCAGCACGTCGTCGATGTTGGCGCGGTAGAGGCCCGGCACCTCCTTCAAGAGCTGCTGCGTCGCTTCGGCACCCAGCGTGACGGTGACGGTGCGCGCGGAGCCGTGGGTGTTGGCACCCTCGGTGCGGTCCACGGGCAGGCGCTGTGCCGTCGCGGGGAGCAGCTCCTTCCACAGGGGCAGCTCGGCCTCGGTCTCCTGCGACGTGGCACGGGCGGCGAGCTTCTCCGCCCAGGTGCGCACGGACGTCGTCTTGGGCGGCAGCGCCACGGCGGCGCCGCGAGCGAGCTGCTCGTACGCTGTCTCCAGATCCTCCAGGATGGAGCTCCAGGAGACGGCATCCACGCCGAGGTGGTGCGCCACGAGCAGCAGCCGGCCGGTGCGGCCAGCGCCACGGCGCACGAGGGCGGCCCGCAGCAGCAGGCCCTCCTCCAGGCTCAGGGTGCGCTCCAGCTCACCCGCCAGGGTGGCCAGGGCGGCGGGGTGCTCCGCCTCGGGGGCGCCGGAGAGGGAGACCTCCCGCAGCGCCACCTTCGCGCCGGGGGCCGCGCAGGACTGCGTCCAGCCCGCCTCCGTGCGGAGGAAGCACAGACGGAGCGCGTCATGGTGACCAACGACCGCTTGCAGCGCCTGCTCCAGCCGCGAGGACTCCAGCTCGCGCGGCAGCTCCAGCATCACGGATTGTGTGAAGCGCTCCGGGTGCGGCAGGCCGCGCTCGAAGAAGAAGCGCTGGATGGGGGTGAGGGGCAGCGGGCCGACGACGGGGCCCTGCTCGTCGCGGGCCGTCACCACCTCGGAGACCACCTGCGCCAGCGCGGCGATGGTGGGCCGCTCGAAGAGCTGGCGGGGGGTGAGCTTCAGCCCGGCCTGGCGGGTCCGCGCGACAATCTGCAGGCTGATGATGGAGTCACCGCCCAGCTCGAAGAAGCTGTCGTGGACGCCGACGCGCTCCACGCCCAGCACCTTGGACCAGATGGCGGCGAGCGTCTCCTCCACCGGCGTGCGGGGCGCGACGTAGGTCCGCTCCGTCTCGGTGCGCTGGCTGCCCGGGGCGGGCAGGGCGCGGCGGTCCACCTTGCCGCTGGAGGTCAGTGGCAGGGCATCCATGACCACGAGGGCCGAAGGCACCATGTGCTCCGGCAGCTTCGCCTCCAACCACGCGCGCAGCACCGCGATGTCCGCGGTGTGGCCCGCCTTCGCCACGAGGTAGCCCACGAGGCGCTTGCGGTCGCCGCCCTCGTTGCGCGCCACCACGACGCAGTCGCGCACGGACGGGTGCTGGCCGAGCACCGTCTCGATTTCACCCAGCTCGATGCGGAAGCCACGCACCTTCACCTGGAAGTCGGTGCGGCCCAGGTACTCGATGACGCCCTCGGGCGTGTAGCGCGCCAGGTCACCGGTGCGGTACAGCCGCGCGCCTGGAGTGGGCGAGTACGGGTCCGGCACGAAGCGCTCGGCGGTGAGGTCGGGGCGGCCCTGGTAGCCGCGGCCCACCTGCACGCCGCCGATGTACAGCTCACCGGCAACGCCCACGGGAACCGGGCGCATGCGCCCATCCAGCAGGTGGATGCGCGTGTTGGCGATGGGACGGCCAATGGGGATGCCGCGCGGGTGCGCTCCGCGCTGGACGGGCCAGGCGGTGACGTCCACCGCGGCCTCGGTCGGGCCGTAGAGGTTGTGCAGCTCGGCGCCGAGCCGCTCCAGGCAGCGCTCGGCCACCTCCGCCGGCAGGGCCTCACCGCTGCAGATGACCCGGCGCAGGCCGCCGCACCGCCACAGCTCGGGCTCCTCCAGGAACGCGGCGAGCATGGACGGCACGAAGTGCACCGTGGTGACGCGCTCCTGCTGGAAGAGGCGCGCGAGGTACGCGCTGTCCTGGTGTCCGCCGGGCCGGGCGACCAAGAGCCGCGCACCCGTCATCAGCGGCCAGAAGAACTCCCACACGGAGACGTCGAAGCTGAACGGTGTCTTCTGGACGACGCTGTCTTCCGAGCCCAGCCCGTACGCGGCCTGCATCCACCGCAGGCGGTTCACCACGCCGGCATGGGCGTTCATCGCGCCCTTGGGACGGCCGGTGGAGCCGGAGGTGAAGATGACGTAGGCGGTGTTCTCGGGCGTGACGCCGGACTCGGGCGGCGCGGTGGGCAGCTTGCCCGCGTCGACCTCCGTGGCATCGAGGAACAGCGTCATGGCCTCGTGCGAAGGCAGGCGCTCGGCGAGCGACGGGTGCGTGAGGATGACCTCGGGCCCGGCGTCCTCGAGCACGGCAGCGAGGCGCTCACGGGGGTAGCCCGGGTCCAGCGGCACGTAGGCGCCGCCGGCCTTGAGGATGCCCATGAGGGCGATGACGAGCTCGAGCGAGCGCTCCAGGCACACGCCGACGCGCACCTCGGGGCCCACGCCCATGCGGTGCAGGGCATGCGCGAGCGCGTTCGCGCGGCCGTCCAGCTCACGGTAGGTGAGGTGGGCTCCCTCGAACGAGAGGGCCACCGCGTCCGGAGTGCGCGCGGCCTGGGCCTCGAAGAGCTGGTGCACGCACGCGCCGGTCGGGAAGTCCGTGCGGGTGTCGTTCCACTCGACGATGAGCTGCTTCTGCTGCTCGGCGGTGAGCCAGGGCACGTCGGCGAGGAGCTGCTCGGGCTGGGCGGCGATGCCCTCCAGGGCGGTGCGCCACTGGCCGAGGAGCCGCTCCAGGGCCGAGGCCTCGAAGCGGCGGGTATCACCGGAGAGCGTCAGCACCAGCTCGTTGCCGGGGATGACCACGGCGCTGAGCGCGTAGTTGGTGCGCTCCAGTGCATGGATGTCGTCCAGCTCCATGCCGCCCGCGCGCTGACGCACGGCCTCGTCGATGGGGTAGTTCTCGAAGACGAGGATGCTCTCGAAAAGGGGCGTGCCGCGCGGCACGCCGCTCCAGCCCTGCACCTGCGCCAGCGGGCTGTGCTCCTGCTGGCGGAGGGCGGCCTGCTGCGCCTGGAGGCGCGTGAGCCAGCTCAGCACCTTCTCGCCGGGAGGCAGGCTCACGCGGACGGGGAGGGTGTTGATGAAGAGGCCGACGAACTCCTCCACGCCGGGCAGCTCGGGCGGGCGGCCGGAGACGGTGGCGCCGAAGACGACGTCCGTCTCACCGGCGTAGCGCCCCAGCATGAGGGCCCAGGAACCCTGCACCACGGTGTTCAGCGTGAGCCCGTGCTGGCGGGCCAGGGACTGGAGGGCGGCGGTGGCCTGACGGGACAGGCGCACCTCGCGCTCGTGCAGGCCCTTGGGGGCGTTCGCGATGGCGGTGGGCAGCGCGGCGGGCAGGGGCGTGGGGCCCGTGACGCCCGTGAGCGTCTCGCGCCAGAAGCGCTCGGTCCGGCCGTAGTCCTGGCGCCGCAGCCAGGCGATGTAGGCCTGGTACGCGGGCACGGGCGGCAGCTTCGGCGTCTCGCCGCGAGCGAACGTGTCGTAGAGGGAGAACAGCTCCTGGAAGATGCGGCCCTGGCTCCAGCCGTCCAGCAGGAGGTGGTGGTGGCTGAAGACCACGCGCCACGTGCCGTCACCCTGGCGCATCGTGGTGACGCGCGCGAGCGGCGGGCGCGAGAGGTCGAAGCCGAGCGCACGGTCCGCGCGCAGGAAGCTGTCGAGCCGCGCGGGCAGATCGGCCTCCGGCACCTCGCGCCAGTCGAGCTCCTGCCACGGCAGCTCCACCTTCGGCAGGACGAGCTGGTGCGGCTCGGAGAGGTTCTCCCAGTGGAAGCTGGTGCGGAACACGGCGTGGCGAGCGACCAGGGCTTCCCAGGCGCGGCGGAAGGCCGCCGCGTCCAGCGGCGTCCGGATGCGCCACGTGAGCTGCTCGAAGTAGTCGCCGTCGGAGGGCTCGAGCAGGGTGTGGAAGAGCATGCCCTGCTGCGTGGGCGAGAGCGGGTAGAGGTCCTCGACCGGGGTGCCG
This sequence comes from Myxococcus sp. RHSTA-1-4, assembly GCF_020037125.1. GTDB lineage: Bacteria > Myxococcota > Myxococcia > Myxococcales > Myxococcaceae > Myxococcus. The sequence goes on along the minus strand of NZ_JAIQDG010000060.1, from coordinate 9,302 downwards.
TTGGGCACCACGCGTGCGAGGGTCTCCGCGTCCAGCGTGGCGAGCGGGAAGTCGGTGGGCGTGTAGCGCTGCGTGTCCGCGCTGGTGCGCAGCGAGACGAGCTGCCGCAGTACGTCGAGGCACGCCTCGGCGACAGCCTGGATGCGCTCGGCCGTGTGCAGGTTCGGCGAGTAGCGGAGGTCGAGCTTCAGCCGGCCTTCCAGTACGAGCGCATCGAACTCGATGAGGTGCGAGCGCAGGCCGCCCTCGCCCGTGGTCGGGCCGGAAGCCTCGGAGGACAGGGTGAACAGAGAAGAGGCCGCAGCGGAGGCATCGAGCTGGCCGAGGTAGTTGAAAGCGACGGGGGCCTTGGGCAGCGCACGCAGCGAGTCCTGGGTCTGCGACGAGCCCAGGTAGCGCAGCAGACCGAAGCCGATGCCGCGCTGGGGCAGCGCGCGCAGGCTGTCGCGAACGCCGCGCAGGCTGTCACCCAGGGACGCGTGGGCAGGCACCTCGAGACGCACGGGCGCCACGGAGGTGAACCAGCCGACGGTGCGGGACAGGTCCACTCCGGAGAAGAGGGCCTCACGTCCGTGGCCCTCCACGTCGACGAGGACGGAGGACAGGCCGAAGGAGCGCGAGAGGGCGACGGCGAGCGAGGACAGGAGCAGCTCGTCGGGCCGGGCGCGCCAGGCGGAAGCGGCCTCCTGGAGGAGCAGCCGGGTGGTGTCGGCCTCCAGGGAGACGGAGAGAGTACGCGCCGAAGCGACGGTGTTGGCACCCTGCGAGTCGGTGGGGAGGGCAGGCAGCGGCGGTGAGGCCAGCGCCGTCCACCGGGGCAGCTCCTTCTCCAGCTCCGGAGACCGGGCGTAGGTCTGAAGCCGCTCGGCCCAGGACTTCAGCGAGGTGGACTTGGGCGGCAGCGAGACGGGCTTCGCCTCCAGCGCCTGCGAGACCGCCAGCTCCAGGTCCTCCAGGAGGATGCGCCAGGAGACGGTGTCGACGACGAGGTGATGCGCGGCGACGAACAGGCGCTGGGGCCGCTGGGGACCGGTCTCCACGAGGGCAGCGCGCAGCAGCACGCCCTCATCCAGCCGCAGGCTGCGCTGCACGTCGGCGCAGGCGGCTTCGAGGGCGGCGGGCAGCTCCTGCTCGGAAGCGGAGGACAGCTCAACCGCGCGCAGCGAGAACGAGTCGGGCGGAGGGGCGAAGGACTGCTGCCACTCGCCCTGGGCGGAGCGCGAGAAGCGCAGGCGCAGGGCATCGTGGTGGGTGACGAGTGCGAGCAGGGCCTTCTGGAGCGCGGATGGCTCCAGGCGGCGGCGCAGTACCAGGAGGACGGACTGGTTGTAGTGGTGGGGCTCGGGCAGCTCGCGCTCGAAGAAGAAGCGCTGGATGGGGGTGAGTGCCATCTCCCCCGTCACCGGGCCCTGCTCCTCCTGAGTGGAGACGGTGTCCGGCGTGAGCACCGCGGCCAGCTCCGCGATGGTCTGCCGCTCGAAGATCTGCCTCGGAGAAATCTGGAGGCCAACCTGGCGGGCGCGGGCCACCACCTGGAGGCTGATGATGGAGTCGCCGCCCAGCGTGAAGAAGTTGTCGTGGATGCCCACCTGCTGCACGCCCAGGGCGCGCGACCAGATGGCGGCGAGCTTCTCCTCCACCGGCGTGCGGGGCGCGACGAAGGCGTGCTCCATCTCAGGACGCTCGCCCGTGGGGGCCGGGAGCGCCTTGCGGTCCACCTTGCCGTTCGCGGTGAGCGGCAGGGCGTCGAGTCCCACGAAGGCGGCCGGCACCATGTACTCGGGCAGCGCGTCCTTCACGGCGTCACGCAGCGCGCCGATGTCGACGGACTCGCCTGGCGCCGTCACCACGTAGGCCACCAGGCGCTTCACGCCCGGCACGTCCTCGCGGGCCACCACCACGGCCTCGCGCACCGAGGGCACGCGGAGCAGCACGGCCTCGATCTCGCCGACCTCGATGCGGTAGCCACGCACCTTGACCTGCGTGTCGCGGCGGCCGAGGAACTCCAGCACGCCGTCATGCCGCCAGCGCGCCAGGTCACCGGTGCGGTACAGCCGGCCTCCGGGCTCGCGGCCGAACGGATCGGGCACGAAGCGCTCGGCGGTGAGGTCCGCGTCGAGGTAACCGCGCGCCAGACCGTCGCCGCCGACGAACAGCTCGCCCGGCACGCCCGCGGGCACCGGCTGTCCGTTGCCATCCAGCAGATACACCTGGGTGTTGGCGATGGGCCGGCCGATGGGCACCGAGTTGCCCGGCTGCGACGGCTCCGTCATCCGGAAGCAGCTCGTGAACGTCGTGCTCTCCGTCGGGCCGTAGCAGGCCGTCACCGGAATCTTCAGCTCGGAGAGCACACGGCGCACGTGCGGCGCGGAGACGACGTCGCCACCGGTGAGGAGCTGGCGCACGGAGGCCAGGCCCTGGATGTCCGCGTCCACCATCTGGCTGAAGAGACCGGCCGTCAGGTGCAGGGTGGTGACGCCATGGCGCGTGAGGACCTCACGCAGCTCGCGCACATCGCCAGGAGCCTGGGGCGGGTAGAGCACCAGGCGCGCACCGTTGAGGAGGCAGCCCCAGATTTCGAGGGTGGAAGCGTCGAAGGAGATGGGGGCGATGAGCAGGAAGGTGTGCTGGGGCCCCAGCTCCGCGTAGTCCACGCCCTTGACGAGGCGAGCGACGGAGCGGTGCTCGATGCACACGCCCTTGGGCCGGCCGGTGGAGCCGGAGGTGAAGTCGATGTACGCGAGGTTGCGAGCGGTGGCGCCGCTGGAGGGCGCGGAGGTGGGCTCCTGCGCCAGCGAGGCGCGGGCCTCGTCCAGCAGCAACAGCTGCATGGAGGCCGTGGGCAGCCGCTCCAGCATGGAGCGGGTCGTCACCAGCACCTGGGGCCGGGCGTCCTCCACCATGAGGGCCAGGCGCTCCTGGGGGTAGGAGGCGTCGAGGGGGACGTAGGCGCCGCCGGCCTTGAGGATGCCGAGGACGCAGACGATGAGGTCGACGGAGCGCTCCAGGCACAGGGCGACGCGGGCGTCGGGGCCGACGCCCATGCGGCGCAGCGCGTGGGCGAGCTGGTTGGCGCGCTCATCGAGCTGGCGGTAGGTGAGCTTCTCGGAGGCGGACTCCAGCGCCACGGCGTCGGGGCGCAGGGCGACGTGCTCCTCGAAGAGGGCGTGCAGGGTGGACTCACCCGGGAACGCCACGCGGGTGTCGTTCCACTCCACCAGCACGCGCTGGCGCTCCTCCGCGTCGAGCAGGCTGACGTTGGCCAGCGGCTGCTCGGGGGCGGTGGCGAAGGACTCCAGCACGGCGCTCCAGCGCCGCAACAGCCGCTCCACCGTCGCCGCGTCGAAGCGGCCGGTGTCGTAGGAGAACTTCAGCAGGAGCTGCTCCCCGGGGACGATGGTGGCCGTCAGCGGGTAGTTGCTGCGCTCGAAGACCTCGACGTCACGCACGTCCAGGCCGGTGGCCCGCTGCCGCACCGAGGCGCCGATGGGGTAGTTCTCGAAGACGATCAGGCTGTTGAAGAGCGTGGTGCCGCGCGGCACGCCGCTCCAACCCTGCACCTGGGCCAGCGGGCTGTACTCGAACTGGCGGAGCGCGTTCTGCTGCTCCTGGAGCCCCTTCAGCCACGACAGCACCTGGGCATCCCCGGGCAGCCGCACGCGCACCGGCAGCGAGCCGATGAAGAGGCCGACCATCTCCTCCACGCCGGGCAGCGCGGGCGGACGGCCGGACACGGTGGCGCCGAAGACGACGTCCGTCTCATCGGCGGAGCGTCCCAGCACCAGTGCCCAGGCGGCCTGCACCACCGTGCTCACGGTGAGCGAGTGCGAGCGGGTGAGCGCCCCCAGCGCCGCGGTGGCCTGGGGCGAGAGGAGCACCTGCCGGATGGCCAGCTCCGAGAGTGCCTGCTTGGATCCGGGCTCGCGGTCTCCGGGCAGCGGCGTGGGGCTGGAGAAGCCGGCCAGCCGCTCGCGCCAGAAGCGCTCGGCGGCGGCGTAGTCCTGCCGGCGCAGCCAGGAGATGTAGTTCCGGTACGGCGGGGCCTCGTCCAGGCGCGGCGCGCGGCCATGGGTGAGGGCGTCGTAGATGACGAAGAGCTCCTGGAAGAGACGGCCCTGGCTCCAGCCGTCCATCAGCAGGTGGTGGTGGCTCCACACGAGCCGCTGCATCCCGTCGAGCTGGATGAGCGCCACGCGCGCGAGCGGAGCCTGTGAGAGCTCGAAGCCCTGGGCCTTGTCCTCGGCGAGGAAGGCCTCCACACGCGCACGCTGCTCGTCGGCGGGCAGGCCGCGCCAGTCGAGCTGCCGCCAGGGCAGCTCCGCCCGGGGCTGGACGAGCTGGTGCGGCTCGGAGAGCCCTTCCCACAGGAAGCGGGTACGCAGCACCGGGTGCCGGGCCACCAGCGTCTCCCAGGCGCGGCGGAAGGCCGCCACGTCCAGGGGACCGCTGAAGGTGAGCGTCATCTGCTCGAAGTACTCACCCGCGCCGGGCGCCATGATGGCGTGGAAGAGCATGCCCTGCTGCGTGGGCGAGAGCGGGTAGAGGTCCTCGACCGGAGTGCCCGCGGGCACCACGCGCGCGAGGGTGTCCGCGTCCAGCGTGGCGAGCGGGAAGTCGGTGGGCGTGTAGCGCTGCGTGTCCGCGCTGGTGCGCAGCGAGACGAGCTGCCGCAGCACATCGAGGCACGCCTCGGCGACAACCTGCACACGAGCGGCCGTGTGCAGGTTGGAGGAGTAGATGAAGTCGAGCTTCAGCCGGCCGTCGAGCACGACGGCGTTGAGCTCGAGCAGGTGCGAGCGCAGGCCGCCCTCACCCTGGACCGGGCCCGAAGCCTCGGAGGACAGGGCGAACAGGGAGGAAGCCGCGGCGGAGGCGTCGAGCTGGCCCAGGTAGTTGAGGGCCACGGGCGCCGTGGGCAGCGCGCGCATGGCCTCCACCACGTGAGGCTGGCCCAGGTAGCGCAGCAGGCCGAAGCCGATGCCGCGCTGGGGCAGCGCGCGCAGGCTGTCGCGCACGCCGCGCAGGTTGTCACCCAGGGACGCGTGGGCGGGCACCTCGAGGCGCACGGGAGCCACGGAGGTGAACCAACCCACCGTGCGAGACAGGTCCACGCCGGAGAAGAGGGCCTCGCGGCCGTGGCCTTCCACGTCGACGAGGACGGAGGGCAGGCCGAAGGAGCGAGACAGCGCGACGGCGAGCGAGGACAGCAGCAGCTCGTCGGGCCGGGCACGCCAGGCGGAAGCGGCCTCCTGGAGGAGCAGCCGGGTGGTGTCGGCCTCCAGGGAGACGGAGAGGGTGCGCGCCGAGGCGACGGTGTTGGTGCCCTGCGAGTCGGTGGGGAAGGCGGGCAGCGGCGGTGAAGCCAGCGCCGTCCACCGAGGCAGCTCCTTCTCCAGCTCCGGAGAGCGGGCGTAGGCCTGGAGCCGCTCAGCCCAGGACTTCAGCGAGGTGGACTTGGGCGGCAGCGAGACGGGCTTCGCCTCCAGCGCCTGCGAGACCGCCAGCTCCAGGTCCTCCAGGAGGATTCGCCAGGACACCGCGTCCACGCCCAGGTGGTTCGCGGCGAGGAAGAGACGCTGGGGCCGCTGGGGGCCTGTCTCCACGAGCGCGGCACGCAGCAGCACGCCCTCATCCAGCCGCAGGCTGCGCTGCACGTCGGCGCAGGCGGCCTCGAGGGCGGCGGGCAGCTGCTGCTCGGAAGCGGAGGACAGCTCAACCGCGCGCAGAGAGAAGGAGTCCGGCGGAGGAGCGAAGGACTGTTGCCACTCGCCCTGGGCGGAGCGCGAGAAGCGCAGGCGCAGGGCGTCGTGGTGGGTGACGAGTGCGAGCAGGGCCTTCTGGAGCACGGAGGGCTGCAGGCGGCGGCGCAGCACCAGGAGGACGGACTGGTTGTAGTGGTGGGGCGCGGGCAGCTCGCGCTCGAAGAAGAAGCGCTGGATGGGGGTGAGCGCCATCTCACCCGTCACAGGGCCCTGCTCCTCCACGGTGGCCGTGGTGGTGCTCACCACCCGGGCCAGGGAGGCGATGGTCTGGTTCTCGAAGAGCTGGGTCGGCGTGAGCTCGAGCCCGGCCTGGCGCGCGCGAGCCACCATCTGGATACCGCTGATGGAGTCGCCGCCGCGCTCGAAGAAGTTGTCGTGGATGTCCACTCGCGGGACGCCCAACACCTGCGCCCAGATGGCGGCGAGCTTCTCCTCCACGGGATTCCGCGGTGCGGTGAACGGGCGCTCCTGCGCGGCCTGCGTGCTCTCCGGAGCAGGCAGCGCCTGACGGTCCACCTTGCCGTTCGGGGTGAGCGGCAGAGCGTCCAGCACCACGAAGGCGGCCGGCACCATGTGCTCGGGCAGCCGTCCGCGCAGGAAGGACTGGAGCGTCTCCGCCGAGGGAGCCTCCGCCGATTCCTCGCCGGACACGTAGGCCACCAGCCGGCGGGCACCCGGGGTGTCCTCGCGCAGCACCACCGCCGCCTCGCGCACCGACGGGTGCTCGGCCAGCACGGTTTCGATCTCACCGAGCTCGATACGGAAGCCGCGCAGCTTGACCTGCGAGTCCAGCCGGCCGAGGTAGTCGAGCCGTCCGTCCGCCCGGTACACCACGCGGTCGCCCGTGCGGTACATGCGCGCGCCGGGCGTCGTGCTGAACGCGTCCGGAATGAAGCGCTCCGCGGTCAGCGTGGGCCGGCCCAGGTAGCCGCGCCCCACGCCGTCACCGCCGACGTACAGCTCGCCGGGCACGCCCACGGGCACCGGCTGCAGGCGCGCGTCCAGCACGTACAGCCGGGTGTTGGCGATGGGCCGGCCAATGGACACCGAGCCGGCATCCGGCTCACCCGCCGAGACCTCGTGGATGACGCAGCCGACCACCGTCTCCGTGGGGCCGTACTCGTTGATGAGGCGCGTCTTTGGCGCGTACTGGCGCCAGGGGCGCAGCGACTCGGCATTGAGCGCCTCGCCGCCGATGACGAGCGCGCGCGTCCGGCCCGCCAACTCCTCGGGGCGGAGCTGCTCGGCCAGCAGCTTCAGGTGCGTGGGCGTCAGCTTCACCAGGCTGAAGTCGTTGCCCGCGCGCAGCGTCTCCGCCAGCGCGGTGACGGCTTCTTCCTCGCGCGTGAGCACCACGGGCCTTCCGGCCACCAGCGGGGCGATGAGGCTCGTGACGGTCAGGTCGAAGGACACCGACGAGTGCACCGGCGCGCCCTGGCCCTCTGTCACGCGATACGCGTTCAGGGCCCACGTCAGGTAGTTCACCACGCCCCGGTGCGGCAGCATCGCGCCCTTGGGCAGACCGGTGGAGCCGGACGTGTAGATGACGTAGGCGAGGCAATCGCTCGTCACGCCCGTCTCCGGAGCGTGCGTGGGCTGCCGCGACAGCGCCCGCTCGTCGGAGTCCATGCAGACCAGCAGCTCGCCCTGGGAAGGCAGCAGGTCCGCCAGGTCGTCGCGCGTCACCAGCACGGGCACGCCGGAGTCGCGCGCGAGGAAGGCGAGGCGCTCCGCGGGGTAGGACGCGTCCATGGGGACGTAGGCGCCGCCGGCCTTGAGGATGCCCAGCAGGCCCACGACGAGCTCGAGGGAGCGGTCGAGGAAGAGGCCGACGCGGACCTCGGGCCCGACGCCCAGGGAGCGCAGGTGGTGGGCGAGCTGGTTGGAGCGGCGCTCCAGCTCCCCGAAGGTGAGGGTGTGCTCGCCGGCCACCACGGCCACGGCCTCCGGAGTGCGTGCCGCGGCGGCGGAGAACAGGCCATGCACCGTCGCGCCGGTGGGGTAGGCCACCTCGGTGCGGTTCCAGTCGACCAGCACCTGCCGGCGCTCCTCGGCGCCCAGCAGCGGCAGGTCACGGACGGGCGTCTCGGGACGCTCCAGTGCCGCGGCGAGCACCGTGGACAGGTGTCCCATCAGGGCCCGCACGGTGCGCTCGTCGAAGAGGTCGGTGCTGTACTCGCACCGGCACTCCAGGCCCTTGGGGGTGCGCGTCACCGACAGCGTGAGGTCCACCTTGGTGGTCCCCGCCTCGGCGGGCACGCGGCTCCAGAGCAGCCCGGGCAGCTCCACCTGCTCCAGGGCCACGGCGTCCTGATACGTCAGCTTGAGCTGGAACAGCGGCGAGTGGGCGAGGCTGCGCTCCGGGTTGAGCGCGGACACCAGCTCCTCGAAGGGCAGGTCCTGGTGTGCCGAGGCCTCCAGCATCGTCTCGCGCGCCCGGGCCAGCAGCTCGCGGAAGGAGAGCGAGCCCTCCAGCCGCGTGCGCAGGACGAGCTGGTTGACGAAGAAGCCGATGAGGCCCTCGGTCTCCACCTGGTGCCGGTTGGCGATGTCCGTACCAATGGCGAAGTCCGACTGCCCGGTGTAGCGGTGCAGCACGGTCTGGAACGCCGCGAGCAGCACCATGAAGGGCGTGGCGCCCTCACGCTGGCCGAGCGCCTGCACGCCGTCCACCAGCGCGCGGGGCAGCACCGTCGTGTACGTGGTGCCGCGGAAGTTCTGGATGGGCGGCCGGGGCCGGTCCGTCGGCATCTCCAGCAGCGGAGGCAGCCGCGCGAGCTGCTTGCGCCAGTAGTCGAGCTGCGACTCACGGACGCCACTGTCGAGCCACGTCCGCTGCCACACGGCGTAGTCCGCGTACTGGAGCGGCAGCGCCGGCAGCGGCGAGGGGCGGCCCTCGGAGAAGGCGCCGTAGAGCGCGGACACCTCGCGCACCAGCACTTCGAGGGACCAGCCGTCGGTGACGATGTGGTGCAGCGTGAGCAGCAGGACGTGCCGCCGTGCATCCAGCTTCAGCAGGCTGGCGCGCAGCACGGGACCACGCTCCAGGTTGAAGGGGCGCCGGGCCTCCACGTTGGCCAGGCGCCGGGCCTCGGCCTCGCGCTCGGCCTCGGGCAGGCCGGACAGGTCCATGCGCTCGAGCGCGACCCGGGCCTCGGGGGACACGCGCTGCACGGGGCCGGTGCCGGGGTCGTGGAACGTGGAGCGCAGCACCTCGTGCCGGCGGACCAGCTCGGAGAGGGCACGCTCCAGGGCCTCGACGTTGAGGGCGCCATCCAGGCGGACGGCGGCGGGGAGGTTGTAGAAGGCGCTGTCGGGCCGCAGCCGGTCGAGGAACCACAGGCGCTGCTGTGCGAAGGACAGCGGAGCGTCGCCGGTGCGCGGGACAGGCACCAGCGCCGGCCGGGGCGTGCCCACGGGCCTGCCCGCGGCCTCGATGCGCTCGGCCAGGAGCGCCAGGGTGGGGGCCTCGAAGAGGGTACGAAGGGGCAGCTCGACGTGCAGCACGTTGCGCACGCGAGACACGAGGCGGGTCGCCAG
>NZ_JAIQDG010000005.1 GCF_020037125.1 Myxococcus sp. RHSTA-1-4 | reverse complement strand
GAGAACGACAAGGACCAGCAGGTGCGTGGCTTCGAGGACCTGCTGGTGAAGAAGGACCGCAAGCGCACGGTGGAGGGCAACCAGGAGCTGCGCGTGGGCGGCGACGACGTCAGCGTGGTGGAGGGCAACCAGACGCTGCTGGTGCAGAAGAACCGCGACACCCGGACGACGCAGTCCCATGACGAGTCCGTGGAGGGCAACCAGACGATGACGGTGGGAAAGAACGTCACCGTGCTGGTGACCCAGGGCGCCATGGAGAACGTGGGGGCCGCGAAGGCCACCACCATCGGCGGTGGCTACAGCGTCAACGTGGCGCTGGCCTCCAACGAGGCCACCGGCGGCGCGCGGCTGGTGGAGATTGGTGCCGCGCACACCGAGCACGTGCTGGGCTCCCGGCAGGAGATGGTGTCCAAGGACAAGCAGGTGGAGGTGGGCGCCGATTGGGACCTGCGCACCAAGGGGCAGCTCACGCTGACGGTGGGCAAGGACTGGACGGAGGAGGTTGGCAAGAAGTCCACCCTCTGGGTGACGGAGCCCATGGCCGGCCTGGCCAAGAAGTTCGAGCTGAAGGCCGATACCTTCAACCTGCTCGTCGGCGGCAACCTCATCCTGAAGATGGAGAAGGCCGGCAACAAGGTGACGTTCGCCCTGAAGACGCTCACCATCGACGGCAAGGAAGTGAAGATAAAGGGCGGGAAGGTGAAGATGGAGGCGGCCGGCTCGCTGAAGAGCGACTCCCGCGAGGCGGCGGAGCTGGAGCACTTCAAGGACCCGGATCCCGTCAAGGTGGAGTTCACGCTCAAGGACACCGACGGCAACCCCATCAAGGACCAGCCCTTCGAGCTGCACATGCCCGACGGCACCATCAAGAAGGGCCGCGTGGATGGCAGTGGCAAGGGCGTTGTGGAGAAGGTTCCCCCCGGCGACTACCGAGTCGTCTTCCCGGAGATGACAGGACGCGTGAACAAGGGCGCCTGAAGCCGCTCCCGCACGCCCCCCTTCCGACAGGCCATCGATGGAAACGTACATCGTCCAGAACGGCGACTCCCCCGACTCAATCGCTCAGAAGTTCGGGTTCAAGGAGTGGAAGCTCATCTACGAGCACCCGGACAACGGCGCGCTGCGCTCCACGCGCGGCGCCAACGAGGTGAAGGCGGATGACCGGGTCATCATCCCGGACCTGCCGGAGTCCAACATCTCCGCCGGAGGCCCGGCGAACCTCATCGCCACCTCCGGCAAGGCCATCGTGCTGCCGCCCGTCCACTACGACGCGCACATGCACATCATGAGCGGCAACTGCACGCCCATGCCCGCGCTCGTGCAGATGATGGCGGACAAGGGGCTCGGGTGGGCCATCGGCACGGGCACCAGCCGCACCAAGGTGAACCGGCTGGGCTGGTGGGGCGCGCAGGTGCCGTTCGGTCTGGCCCCCACCATCGGCGACCTGTCGCACCGCAACACGCTGCGCATCGGCCAGGAGGCCGTGCGGTCCAACAACAGCCTCGTCGAGGACACCCTCCAGGTGGTGGCGGACGGCATGGGCGGGGCACAGACCTACGAAATCCCCGCCCCCCTGCGCGCCTACGCCTCCACGAAGGGGCACTACGACGCCCGCGCCTCGTACCTGGGCATGAGCATCGTCCTCACCATGGACATGGACTACTGCCACCTGGCCGGCTACCAGGGCGAGCCCGTCTACAGCTCGCAGCAGACGGAGGACGGGCCGCGCATCACCTATTACTGGCGCACGGAGCCCGACAAGGTGGGGGAGAAGATCACCGCGAGCTCCGACGAGGCGGACCTTCACGAGACGTGGCTCCAGCAGGTCCGCTTCACCGAGCAGGCCGCGGCGGAGAACCCGTTCCGCCTGCTGCCGCTCTACCACTTCGAGCCGCGCCGCTACATCAAGAGCGCCGACAAGACGATGCCCTTCAAGAAGGTGGTGACCGCCTCCCAGGCCGGCGCCTTCGTGGGCTTCAAGATGTACACGCCCCAGGGCTACATGCCCCAGGAGCGCCACGCGCCGGTGAAGGATGTCCTGAGCTGGTTCTTCGCCGAGTGCGCGAAGAAGGACATCCCCATCATGACCCACTGCACGCCGTCGGGCTTCTACACGCACGAGCGGCGCTTCTACCTGGAGAACGAGCCGGACAAGGCCATCCGCGAGAACCCCAAGTACTGGCCCCCGGCGGAGAAGCTCAAGGCCGCGGACGAGAACATCCGCAAGGCGCGCGAGCACCTGAAGGCGCTGGAGCAGAGCTGGCAGCGGCACATCCCCCTCAAGCTCCGCTCCGCCCGCGGCGACATCGAGGACGCCATCGAGGAGAAGGAGAAGCTGCTGAACCCGGGGCGGATGCGCTACTTCTACGAGAACTACGTCCACCCCGAGGCGTGGCGGCCGGTGCTCAAGGCCAACCCCCAGCTCCGCTTGTGCCTGGCGCACTTCGCCAGCGACGGCAGCTTCTGGAACTGGCGCAAGGGGCTCACCGTCAAGACGGACGGCCAGAAGATTCCGTACGACAAGAGCTGGATTGGCTCCATCGTCGAGCTCTGCAAGGAGTACGAGAACTTCTACACGGACATCTCGTACCTGGACTTGATGGAAGACGAGAAGTGGAAGCTGCTGCTCCACATCCTCAAGACGAGCCCGTGGATGTTGAAGAAGGTCATGTTCGGCACGGACTGGTACATGATTACCGCCGAGCCGGTGGAGTACGCGGACTGGTACACCCGGACCATCCGCGGGCTGGAGTTCATCCAGAAGCAGCTGCCCACGCAGGTGAACCTCTTCACCCAGTTCGCCATGGTGAACCCGACGCGCTTCTACCGGCTGATGGACGTGGGGCCGAAGATGAAGGAGGGGCTCAAGGCCCTCCAGGGGCGCCTCAAGGTGAAGGGGCCGCCCGCGCAGCAGCTCGAGGACAACTTCACGACGCTGATGAGGCTGAAGCAGCCGTTGGAGCAGATTGACAAGGCCGGAGGGCTGGCCAGCGGCCCCCTCACGTACACCGCCACGCAGAAGATGAAGTAGGAGCTCCGGGCCATGACTCTCGACAACGCCGGCGGCGGTGGTGGTGGCAAGGCGCCGCCTCCACCCAAGGACCCCTTCCTGCTGTCTCCCGGTCTGCCCGCGCCCGCCGCGCCCCTGAAGACGCCCTTCCCCTTCCCGTGGAACAAGGTGGCCCTGCTCGTGCCGGCCCCGGTGCCGGACGCGGTGGCGGTCATCACGCTGGATGACAAGCTGTGGCTGCTGCAACTGGGGGACGAGAAGCCACGCCCGGTGGAGGTGGACGACGAGTACCTGGAGCAGGTGTCCGGCGGGACGCTGCGTGCGTTGCAGCCTCCGATGCCGGGGCAGCTCGCCTATCTCCAGTCGCGCCGCCTGGTGGTGTACGACCTCAAGTGGCAGAAGGCGCAGACGTGGAGCATGGCGAACATCCTGGAGGAGATGGGTGTTCGCGGGAGCTGGGTGTCCCGGGAGCCGCTGGTGTTCGTCGTGGAGCTGGAGGACACCACGCACTACCTCGACGAGGACCGCCTCGACTTCCGGCTGCGCAGCTTCCGCCTGCAGGGCGAGAAGCGGGTGGAGCTGGGCTCGCTGGCGCTGGGCTCGGTGGTGGGCGCGGTGAAGTGGGACGCGGGTGCCGGGCTGGTGGCGGTGCAGCGGCCGGGCGCCGCGCTGGAGCTGTACGGGCCCGACCTGGGCAAGCCGCAGCCGGAGCACCCGCTGGCGCTGGCCCTGCGCAAGCTGGCGGTGGACGGCCTCTCCGTGCAGTCCCTGTTGCTGCACCCCGCGCGCCCGGTGGCGCTGGTGGCGCTGGGCCGGGAGACTCCCCCGGCAAGCGGCGAGAAGGGCGAGAAGAAGGAGGCCGCGGAGCCCGGCGTCTGGCGGATTGCCTGGGGCCCGGAGGCCGCCGCGCCGGTGCGGCTCGCGAAGTACGCCGATGGAGAGACGCTGACCCTCGGCGCGCTCTCGCCCGAGGACGACTGGGTCTCCTATTCGCTGGAGGGCGCGGGCCGCACGCACCTCTACGCGCAGCAGGTGGGCGCCGTGCCGGGCAGGCCGCTGGCGCTCGGCGTGGTGCCGGAGTCCGGCGTGGAGCTGCTCTGGACGGGAGGCAAGACGTCGCTCGTCATGTACGACTCGGCGAAGGACGCGCTCACCCGCTGGCGCCTGGAGGGGCTGTCGCCCCCCGCGAAGCCTCCCGCGGCGGCGCCGAAGCCGCTGAAGGAGAAGGGGAAGGACGCGGGCGCCACGGGGTAGCCGGCGTGGGGCTCAGCGCCCCTTGAGGCGCGCCGCGGCCCAGCGCGCGGTGGCCTCGCACAGCACCTTCGAGGCCGGCTCTCCGGGCTGCGCCTGGGAGGCCAGCTCCACCACCTCGTGGAAGAGGTCCAGCTCCAGCCCGTCCTCGCGCTTCACGCTGCCGGCGAAGAGCACCACCGGCGTGCCGTGCTCGCGGGCCAGCCGCGCCAGCCCGCCGGGGCCCTTGCCCAGCGACGTCTGCCGGTCGAAGCGGCCCTCGCCCGTGAGCACCACGTCCGCCAGCAGCACCCGCCGCTCCAGCCCCAGTGCGCGGGACACCAGCTCGTAGCCGGGCACCAGCCGCGCGCCCGCCAGCGACACCAGCCCGAAGCCGAAGCCGCCCGCCGCGCCCGCGCCGGGCCAGCCCACCGCCCTGTCCCCGACGACGGACGCCAGGTGCGCCAGCGCCGCCTCCAGCTCCTCCACCGCCGCCGCGTCCGCGCCCTTCTGCGGGCCGAAGAGGCGCGCCGCTCCGTCCGGCCCCAGCAGCGGTGAGGTGACGTCCGTGGCGCCCAGCAGCTCCACCGTGCCCAGCTTCGGGTGCACGCCGCTCGCGTCCACCCGGGCGAGCCCGGAGAGCGCCGCGCCCCCGGGCGGCAGCGGCTGCCCGTGCGCGTCCAGGAAGCGGTAGCCCAGCGCGGACAGCGCGCCCGTGCCCGCGTCCGTGGTGGCGCTGCCTCCCAGGCCCAGGATGATGCGCTCGCAGCCCGACTCCAGCGCCGAGCGCAGCAGCTCGCCCGTGCCGTACGTGGAGGCCCCACGCGCGTCCCGCGCCTCCGGCGGCACGAGCGACAGGCCGGAGGCCGCCGCCATCTCCACCACCGCGATGCGCCCGTCATCCAGCAGCGCCCAGCTCGCCTCCACGGGCGCGCCCAGCGGCCCGCGCACCACCTGCCGGCGGCGCTCGCCCCGGGTGCCCGCCAGCAGCGCGTCCACGGTACCGGGGCCGCCGTCCGCCAGCGGCGCGACGTCCAGCACCACCTCCGGCGAGGACTCACGTATGCCCTTCGCCATCGCCTCCGCGGCCTCGGCGGCGGTGAGGGTTCCCTTGAATTCCTGCGGTGCGACGAGCCAGCGGGGAGAAATCACGGAGAAGGCACCGACTCCTTCCTGGGAGCATCCGAAGGTGTCTCGGGCGGCGGGGCGGGGCGTACGTCCAGCCCGCCCTCGGGCAGGGCCAGGGACTCGCAACGCTCCGCGGTCCCCACCTGCACGCAGCGCTCGTCCGAGCGACACCGGCCTCGGCAGGGCAGGGGAAGGCAGTAGCCGGTGGCCGCGTCACACGCGGTGCCCACCGGGCAGTTGGCGTAGCAGCCTCCGGCGGCGCGCTGCACGGCGGCGCTGCCCATGGCGATGCCCGTGTTGATGAGGGCATCGGCGACGGCACCACCGCCACCGCCCTGGCAGCCCACGACGGCGCCCGCGACCAGCATCGCCACGGTGAGCCATCGCCGCTTCCCTACCGCCCTCATCATCCTTCTCCTACCTGAGCCCGACCCACGGCATACCACCGCCCCGGCCGTCCTGATCCGCGGTTCCGCACGCGCCCGATACAGGTGTTCTTGAATTCCCGCGATGCCGCGAGTCTGGAGGGCTGAATCACGGCGGGGCGTCACTTTCCGTGGCGGAAGCCCACGCCTCGGCGTGCCACTCCAGCAGGGGGCGCGGGGCCTTCAGCTCCGGGGCCACGCGCTGGGACACGCGCTCCAGGCGCTCCAGCAGCGCGCCCACCGTCTCCGCCGGCTGGCGCGCCGGGCCGCGGATGCGCTCGCAGAAGAAGGTGCGGCAGCCGAAGGGCCGGTCCGCGTACACCGTGCAGCGCCGGCCCGCGGCGTCCAGGAAGGGACAGCCCCCGTCCTCGCGCGGCGGGGGCAGCGGGCGGCCCCGGGCCAGCAGCTCCCACTCAGGCCGCCAGAGCCACGGTTGGCGGCCCGTCCGCGCGAGCTGGCAGCACTCGCCGCTGGCCGGACACGAGAAGGGGGCGTAGGCCGCGTCCGCCTGGCGGTAGACGGTGCGCACCTCCTTCAGTGCGCGCTCCCGCTCGCGGGTGCCTCCCGCCGGCGACTCGTCCTCCTGCTCGTCCCAGTCCCGCGTCCGCATGACTTCGTTGTTCTCGCACGTCTCCCGGGCCGGGGTCGACGTGGTGGGTCGGGCGTTACCTCAGAGCACGCGGAGCACGAAGCACTTGAGGTAGCGCGTCTCGCGGAGGTTCAGCAGCACGGGGTGGTCCCTCCCCGCGCCCCGCCTCTCGATGATTTGCACGCGACGGCGCGCGTCCGCGGCGGCCGAGGCCAGCATGTCCTCGAAGGCCTGCTCGTCCACGTGGTACGTGCAGCTCGCGCTGATGAGGATGCCGCCGGGCCGCAGGAGCTGCATGGCGCGCAGGTTGATTTCCTTGTACCCGCGCACCGCGGCGGCGATGGCGTCCTTGTTCTTCGCGAAGGACGGAGGGTCCAGGACGATGGTGTCGAAGCGCCGGCCCTCGTCCACCGCGTCGCGCAGGAAGTCGAAGGCGTTGGCCACCACCACGTCCAGGTTGCCGAGCTTGTTGGCGGCGGCGTTCTGCCGGAGCTGGGCCGCGGCGGACTCGGAGATTTCAATCGCGGTGACGCTCTTCGCCTGGGTGGCGAGCTGCAGCGCGAAGCCACCCACGTACGAGAAGCAGTCCAGCGCCTCGCCGTGGGCGTAGTGCGCCGCCATGACGTGGTTCTCCCGCTGGTCCAGGAAGGCGCCCGTCTTCTGGCCCTCCAGCAGGTCCGCGCTCATGCGCACCAGGCCCTCGTGGAACGTCACCGGGCCGGACAGCTCGCCGCGCAGGAGTCCCTTCTCCGGCGTGAGCCCCTCCAGGTTGCGCACGCCCACGTCCGAGCGGTTGACGATGCCGCGCGGGCGGAACTGCTCCTGCAGCAGGTCCACGAGGAGCGCCTTGCGCTGCTCCGTGGCGGGCACGAGGAACTGCGCGCTGAGGTAGTCGCCGTAGCGGTCCACCACGAGGCCCGGAATCCCGTCCGCCTCGCCGTGGACGACGCGGTACGTGGACTCGCCCGGCAGCGCGCGGCGGCGCAATTCGTCCGCGGCCTGGAGGCGCTGGCGGAAGAAGTCCGCGTCCACCGGCACGTCGTCGTAGGTGAGCCAGCGCAGCGAGATTTTCGAGTGCTTCGAATAGAAGGCCTTGCCGATGAACCAGCCCCGGTGGTCCGTCACGCGCACCACCTCGCCACCGGCGAGGGCGGGGTCGCCGTTGAGGTCCGCGCGGTAGATCCACGGGTGGCCGGCCTGCCAGCGCTCCACGCCCCGGCGGAGGAGCTGGACATTGGGCAGGCCGTCGGCCGCCACGTCGGGCGTGGTGCGGTCCGGCGCGGGCTTCTCGGGACGGGCGTGGGGGCGGCCCCGGCCCGGGGGCGGCGAGGAGGGCCTGGCACCGCGGCGGGGATTCGGGGGCTTGGGAGAGGTGGGCATGGCGTGGGGCGCGTATACTCGCAACCCGCGTGAGATACGAGTTGCTCCTCCAGACGATGACTCCGGGCACCCCGTACGAGGTGGCGCGGGTGGATGCCCTCCTGGCCGAGCGGCGGGTGTCCGCCCGGCCGGACGGCGTGCGCGTGTGGCACCTGCGGGGCGGCGACGTGGAGGTGGGCGTGCTGCGCGAGGGCGGCAACGTGGTGGCCACCGAGCTGCGCGTGCCCCTGTCGGACCGGCCGGACCTGATGCGCGAGGTGGTGGGCGAGGCGGCGGCGCTGGCCACGGCGGCCGGAGCCAGGCTGGTGGACCCGCAACTCGGCCAGGCCCTGTCCGCCAACGACGACGGCGTGGTGGTGGAGCAGTACATGCGCACCGCGCGCTATGCGGGAGAGGTGACGGGCCTGGCCGAGGCCCTGGGCGCGAGCAGCTACTCGACGATGGACACCGGCTCACGGGGCTTCCAGCCGTCGGGGCGCTTCTTCCTCATCGCCATCGGCGTCTTCATCGTCCTGTACCTCGTGGTGGACTCGCTGCTGGCCCGGCTCAACGGGGAGTGAGCCCGGGGCCGGTTCCCCGGCGCGGGCGTGCCCGGTGCGTTAGGTTGGGGGCGTGTTCAAGTACCTTCTGCTCGCCTTCACGGTGGTTCCGTTCATCGAGCTGTACCTGCTGCTGGCCATCGGCCGGCAGGTGGGGCTGTGGCCCACCCTCGCCATGGTGCTGGTGACGGGCGTGGTGGGGGCCTCGCTCGCCCGGCGGGAGGGCGGGCGTGTGCTGCGGAGCTGGCGTGAGTCCATGGCCCGGGGGCAGGTGCCCGAGGAAGGCATCCTCAGCGGCGCGCTGGTGCTGGTGGGCGGCGCGCTGCTCGTCGCGCCCGGTGTGTTCACGGACGTGGTGGGACTGCTGCTCCTGATTCCACCCACGCGGCGCTTCGTGGCCACGCGGCTGCGGCGCGCGCTGGAGCGGCGGGTGCGCGACGGCTCCGTGCGTGTCACCACCTTCGGCTCCGGTGGGTTCGGCGGGTTCTACACGTCGCGGGGTGGGGGGCCGTTCCCGGGCGGGCCGTTCGCCGGTGGTTCCAGCGGGACGTTCGACGAGGGGCCCGGTGCGCCTTCGCGCTCGCGGCGGGGGGATGCGCGGACCGAGGAGGACGCGGAGTTCAGCGAGGAGCCGCCGCGGCACTGAGCCGGGCGGCGTTCAAGGACCGGTGAGTCCGCGTTCCCGGCTCAGACGCGAGGGCTCACGCGGGTGCTGCTGATGCTGGCGTCCAGCGTGGTGGAGCCCGCGCGCCAGGGCCGAATCTGCTCGCGGACCCAGCGTCCGATGCGGGCCACCAGCGCGCAGACCAGGAGCAGCGCCAGGCTCACGCCCAGCGCGGCGGGCAGCCCCAGCGTGGGCCCCACGCGCCCGGCCAGGCCCGCGATGTCCGCCCAGCCGTACACCACCGGCAGGTGCAGCACGTAGATCCACAGCGACAGCCGTCCGAATGGAGCCAGCAGCCCGCTGAGCCGCTGGGGCGCCAGGTTCACCGCGCCCAGCACCATCAGCCCCTGGCCCACCCGGTACGCCACCATCCACGGGCTGGTGGGACTCCAGTCCGACGGCAGCCAGTGCGTGAGCCCGAGCAGCCCGGCCCCGAGCGCCAGCAGCGCCAGCCCCTGCGGCCAGCCCGGGCGCAGCACGTTGAAGATGTGCGCCGCGAAGGCGCCCGCGAAGAAGAAGCCCGCCCAGGGGAAGAAGGGGAAGCGGCTGCCCTCCGCGCTGCCGATGAACTGCTGCACCGGCCCCGGAAGCCCCGCGCCCAGGCGCCACATGGCCGCGCTCGCCAGGGGCACGCCCACCGCCAGGGCGAGCAGCACCACCCCGCGGCCCCAGCGGGCCGGCGCCAGCGCCAGCAGCGTGGAGCCGAACAGCAGCGCGAAGCCGATGCACTGGAGCGCGTCGAAGGAGAGGACGTGCGTCAGCATCCGCTCCGTCCACCCCATGTCCCGCACCGCCGCCCAGCCCGGCCAGTGCAACAGGTAGCCGAGAAACAGCAACAGCAACGCCCGCCGTATCCGGCGGCCATAGATGTCCCGCGCCGCCGAGGGTTTCGTGCCCAGCGCCGCCACCACCGCCCAGCCGCTCACCAGCAGGAAGAGTGGCGCGGTGATGCCACGGAAGGTCCAGTAGTGCTGCACCCACGGCAGCGCGCGCGCCGCGGGCGTCAGCAGGGCGTCCAGCGTGTGCCCCATCACCATCGCGACAACGGCCAGGCCTCGCGCTCCATCCAGCCCGGGATGGCGGCGAGGCTGCTTCTCGAAGGTGAACTGGGGCCCGAGTCGGTTCACGCGACCCGGAGCATAGGATGATGTGCGGGCCACGTCTCGAAAACGCACAAAACGAGTGGCGGCCCTTCACTCCGGGGCGGGGCTCCCGGACGGGTCGTGTGGTGCTACATGCCTGGACATGCGCCCGCTCCCTCTCCACGTCATGGCCGTCCTGTTCGTTCTCCCCGCGGGGGGGCCCGCCAGGGCGGCGTCCGGGGACGAATGGTTGGGGGAGGACAAGGCGAAGCACTTCGCGGCGTGCTTCACCCTGGCGGGAGCCGGTTATGGCGGGGGCGCGCTCCTCTTCGAGGAGCCCGGGGCGCGGTGGCTCACCGGCGCGGGGCTGGCCATGGGCGCGGGGCTGGGCAAGGAGCTGTATGACTCCCGGCGGGGAGGGACGGGCTTCTCTTTCAAGGACCTGGCCTGGGATGCGGTGGGGACGGCCACGGGGCTTGGGGTGGCGTACCTGGTGGACCGGCTCGTCTTCGGGCGGAACGAGCCCGCGGTGGATGCGCTTCCGCTTCGGCCCGTGACGCCACGGCGGGTCCATGCCCCCGCCTCGCGCCCCACCTCGTCGATGCCCCGGGCGCCTCGTGCGCCGCTCGATGCCCCACTGCGCGCCCGCCAGACGGGGAGGGTGGCGCTCCCAGGTCTGGGTGTGCTGATGGATGCCTGAAGCCAGCGTGAGACATGTCACCCGTGAGAGGAACGCATCCTGCATTGTTGCTGTTAGCGTCCAACCCCGTCCCACGGTCTCCGCGAGGGCCCCTCATGCACCGAACTCGACTCCTCCCGTTCCTCACGCTGTCCGCCCTGGGCGCCGGTGCTCTCTCCGCGTGTCTGGATGGGAAGTCGGAGTCAGCGCCGGCACGGGCCGCCGCTCCCGCCGTCGCGGCCCCGGTGGAGGCGAAGCCTCCCGCGCCCAAGCCGCTGACACCCGAGCAGCTCACGCACTTCTTCCGTCCGGCCCCTCCGGCGAAGGACGCAAAGCCTGCGCCCCAGGACACGGACGCCCAGGTGGCGCTCGGGCGGATGCTCTATTTCGAGCCGCGTCTCTCGAAGAATCACGATGTTTCATGCAACACCTGCCACGGCCTGACGACGTATGGCGTGGACAACAAGCCGCTGTCGGACGGACACAAGGGGCAGAAGGGCTCGCGCAACTCGCCCACCGTCTACAACGCCGCCGGCCACATCGCGCAGTTCTGGGACGGGCGCGCGGACACGCTGGAGGCGCAGGCCGAGGGCCCCATCCTCAATCCGGTGGAGATGGCCATGCCGGACGCGAAGCGCGTGGTGGCCACGCTCTCCTCAATTCCGGAATACACCGCTCGTTTCCGCGAGGCCTTCCCCGGTGACAAGGCGCCGGTGACGCTGGCCAACGCCGCGCGAGCCATCGCCGCCTACGAGCGCAAGCTCACCACGCCCTCCCGCTTCGACAGGTACGTGGCGGGCAAGCATGACGCACTCACCGAGCAGGAGCAGCGGGGCCTCCAGCTCTTCGTCTCCACCGGCTGCACCACCTGCCACAACGGCCCGGCGGTGGGAGGGACCTCCTTCCAGAAGCTCGGCCTCGTGGAGGACTACCCGGGCCTCAAGGACGCCGGCCGCTTCGACGTGACGAAGAACGAGGACGACCGGGGCAAGTTCCGCGTGCCCACGCTGCTCAACGTGGAGAAGACGGGCCCGTACCTCCACGACGGCAGCGTGAGTGATTTGCCCACCATGGTGCGGCTGATGGCGAAGCACCAGCTCGCGCGCACGCTGACGGACGCCGAGGTGGACGACCTGGTCGCCTTCCTCAAGAGCCTCACCGGCGAGCTGCCGTCCCAGGAGCTCATCTCCGCGCCGCCGCTGCCGCCCAGCACGAAGAAGACGCCCAAGCCCGATCCGTCCTGAAGCGTTCCATGAAACGCGCGTGAAACGTGCGTGACGCCCCGGGCGTTGCTAAGCAGCGGGGCCATGGACCGAATGTTCTTCTACGCCCACTCCGGGCTGCGTTACCTGGTGCTGCTCGCGGGAATCCTGGCGTTCGCCTACTGCGTCTTCGGGCTCGCCACGAACCGCCCGTTCGACAAGGGCGGGCGCATCCTTGGCGCCTCGTTCGCCGGACTGCTGCACCTGCAGGTGCTGCTGGGCATCCTCGTGCTGGTGACGCGCATCTACTACCCGGCGCTCATCGGGCACATCGTGATGATGGTGTTCGCGGCCGTCGTCGCCCAGCTGGCGATGTCCCTCAACCGCCGCCGCCCCCAGCCGGGCTTCACGCTGCCAGTGGTGGGCGTGGGCGTGGCGCTCATCCTCATCATCGGCGGCATCATGGCCATCGGCCGCGGCGTGTTCACCACCACCGCCATGTGATGTCGCTGTAGCCGCGCGGAACGGTGTGCCGGGAAAATGCTGCGCTCGCGCGGCCCGCGCGGCGCAAATGCTGCGCTCCTCCGGCCTCGGATCCCGCGCGCCCGCCTGGGTGTTCGCTTCCAGGCAATCTGGCCCCTGCATTGCAGTCGTGCCGCGGTGTGCCGGGCAATGAGCCCGGCCTCCCCGCGAGGAGGGGCACGCAGCGATGCGGACACAAGCCCAGGGTGGACGACCGCGCCCGGCGCGCAGGTTCGTCCCCGTCATTCAGCTCCTGGCCATGCTGGCGGCACCCGCCGCGCTGGCGCAGGGCGCACAGCAGGGCGCGCAGCTCTTCACGCAGCGTTGCGCGAGCTGTCACACAGCGGGCGAGGGCGACCGTGTGGGCCCGGACTTGCGCGGCGTGCTGGACCGCCGCGATGAGGCGTGGGTCACCCGCTTCATCCAGAGCCCGGGTGCGCTCATCGACTCGGGCGACCCGGTGGCCAGTGAGCTGCTGAAGAAGTTCAACGGCATCCGGATGCCGGACCAGTCGCTCAACGACACGGAGCGCGCGAACCTCTTCGCCTTCTTCCGTGAGTGCACGGCGAAGGGCGGCAGCGCCTGCAAGCCGTCCGCGGCCGCGAAGATGGGGACGGACGCCACGCCGGAGGAGGTGGCCCTCGGCCGCCGGCTCTTCGAGGGCGGCGAGCCGCTGGCCAACGGCGGCCCCGCCTGCATCGGCTGCCACGACGTGCGCGGCATCGGCGTGGCCGGTGGCGGCACGCTGGGGCCGAACCTCACCTTCACCTTCGCGAAGCAGGGCGAGCGCGGCATCCGGCCCCTGCTGGCGAAGCTGGACACGCCGCTGATGCGCGAGCTGTACGCGAAGGCGCCGCTCACCGAGGAGGAGCAGTACGCCGTGAAGGCGTACCTGGCGGACGCCTCCCGTGATGGCAGCAAGCCGCGCAAGGACAAGGACTTCTTCTTCCTCGGCGTCGTCGGGCTGCTCGCCGCGCTGGGGTTCATCGGAATCGTCTGGGGACCGCGCGGGAAGGACCCGCACCACCCCTGACGGCGTGCTCGAGCGAGGCCTCCCGTGAGCGACTCCTTCTTCTTCTCCTTCATTCCCTACGCGGCGGCCGGCGTGGCCGTGGCGGGCGGGGTGCGCCGGATGGTGACGCGCCCCTCGGCCCCGGCCCGTGGCTCCCGTGAGCCCTGGACGCCCGCGGGCCGTGCCGTGCTGGCCGGCGGCGTCACCGTGGCCCTCGTCCACCTGCTGGGGCTGGCCGCGCCCCGGGCGATGCAGTCCTTCAACGCGTCTCCGGCGCGCCTCTTCACCCTGGAGGCGGTGAGCCTCATTGGCGGCATGCTGCTGGGCTGGGGCCTGCTGAGCCTCACCCTGCGCCGTGCCCGCGAGGGGCAGTGGGTGGCGGCCGGCTTCCTCGGCATGCTGCTGGCCCAGGTGCTCACCGGCCTGCACATCGCCGTGGCGCTGCGCTGGGGCTCCGCCTGGTACCTCCACGTGTCGGTGCCGTACCTGCGCTCGCTGATGGTCTTCCAGCCGGATGCGGCGCTGATGGCCCAGACGCCAATGGTCTACCAGCTCCACACGCTGGCCGGGTTCGCGCTGCTGGCGCTGGCGCCCTTCGTCCCCGCCCGGCGCGGGGCCGCCGTGGCGCTGAAGCCCGCCAACGACACTCCGATGCTCGCCACGCCCCGGGAGGAGACCGCCCGCTGAAGCGGGGGCCCACCGCCATGAACGACGCCTCGATTCATACCCCGCGCCTCACCCGCGCCGCCGGCTGGGCGGGCGCGCTCGCCGCCCTGGCCCTGTCGGGCTGCAGCGGCCCGGTGAACAACCAGCAGGGCTACATGCCCGAGCAGCCCGTGGCCTTCTCCCACGCGGTCCACGCAGGCCAGTACGAGCTGGACTGCCAGTACTGCCACGTGGGCGCCGAGAAGAGCCGCCACGCAGGCGTGCCCCCCTCCAGCGTGTGCATGAACTGCCACACGCAGGTGAAGAAGGACTCGCCCGAAATCCAGAAGGTGGCCGCCTCGGTGGCGGAGAACAAGCCCCTGGAGTGGGTGCGCATCCACCGCCTGCCGGACCACGCGTACTTCAACCACGCCAGCCACGTCACCTCGGGCCTGCAGTGCCAGACGTGCCACGGCCCGGTGCAGGAGATGGTGCGCCTGGAGCAGGTGGAGCCGATGACGATGGGCTGGTGCCTGGACTGCCACCGCAAGACGGCGGCCGAGCAGGTCTCCGCGCCCCCGCCCTCCGCGCCTCGCTCGGGTGAGCTGCTCGCCATGTCCAGCGGGACGCCGCCGCCCGCGCCGCTGAAGGAACCCCGCATCCTGCAGCCCCCCACGGACTGCTCCAGCTGCCACCGCTGAGGTACCCCCGCAATGTCCGACACCCTTCCCAAGTACTGGCAGAGCCTGGCGGAGCGCGCGGGTGACCCCGGCGTCCTCGAGCAGGCCCGCAACGAGTTCGCCGAGGAACTGCCGGTGGGCACGGCCTTCGCGCCCCCGGACGCGAGCAGCCGCCGCGACTTCTTCAAGATGATGGGCTTGAGCGCCACGGCGGCCCTGGTGGCCTGCAACCGCGCCCCGGTGCAGAAGGTCATCCCCTACGTGGCCCGGCCGGACGAAGTCACCCCGGGCCTGGCGCTCTGGTACGCGTCCACCTGCGGCGGCTGCAGCGCCCAGTGCGGCCTGCTGCTGAAGACGCGCGACGGCCGCCCCATCAAGGTGGAGGGCAACGACGAGCACCCGGTGTCCCGCGGCGGTGTGTGCGCGGTGGGCCAGGCGTCCGTCCTCTCCCTCTATGACGCCAGCCGCGCTCGCTTCCCGGCCCTGTCCTGCAAGCGCACCACCTGGGCTGAGCTGGACGCCGGCGTGACGGAGGGGCTGCGCAAGGCCACGGAGGCGGGCAAGGCCATCCGCGTGGTGCTGCCCTGGGTGATGGGCCCCACCGCCGAGGCCGCGGTGCGGCGCTTCCTCACCGCGTACCCCACGGCGCGCACGGTGCGCTACGAGCCGCTGGGCGAGCTGGCCGCCATCGGCGACGCCTACCGCGTCACGCACGGCGTGCGCATGGTGCCGGACTACCGCTTCGACAAGGCGAAGGTCATCGCCAGCTTCGGCGCGGACTTCCTGGGCACGTGGATTTCGCCGGTGGCCTTCACGCGCCAGTACACGGAGGCGCGCGACGCGGCCGGCAAGCGGGAGATGGCGCGGCACTTCCAGGTGGAGCCGGTGCTGACGCTCACTGGCGCCGCCGCGGACCGCCGCTTCCAGGTGGCTCCGTCCGACCTGACGCCCGCGCTGGGCGCCCTGGTGCGCAAGCTGGCGGTGAAGGCGGGCCGCACGGTGCCCGCCCTGGCCCAGCTGCCCGCGCCGGCGCTGGAGGAGTCCTCGCTCGACGAGATGGTGGATGCGCTGTGGGCGCAGCGGAGCCACGCGCTGGTGGTGTGCGGTGGAGACGACGTGGCCTCGCAGGTGCTGGCCAGCACGGCCAACGCGCTGCTGGGCAGCGAGGGCACCACGGTGTCCCTGGCGGACGGCATGGCGCTGGACGCGGACGCGCTGTCCTACGGCGAGCTGCTGTCGGAGGTGCGCGCCGGCGGCGTGGGCGCGGTGCTCTTCCTCGGCGTCAACCCCGCCTACTCGGACCCGCGCGGCGGGGAGCTGGAGACGCTGCTCAAGGCCGTGCCCCTCTCCGTGGCCACCAATGACCGGCTCGACGAGACGGCCACCCTGGCGCGCTACCACGCGCCGGACTCCACCGCCCTGGAGTCCTGGGGCGACGCGGAGCCCCGGCGCGGCGTGCTGTCCCTGCGCCAGCCCGCGGTGGCCCCGCTGCATGAGACACGCTCCGTGGTGGAGTCGCTGCTCACGTGGGCGGGGGCTTCCCAGCCGCACTATGACTTCCTCCGCGCCCGCTGGGAGGCGGAGGTCTTCTCCAGGGCCGGCGCGGCGGGGCAGGACTTCGGCGCCTTCTGGGACGACGCCGTGCGCCGGGGCGTGGTGACGCTGCCCGCGGCGGCGGTGGAGGCTCCGGCCTTCCGCGAGGACGGGCTGGCGAAGGCGCTGGCCGGCGTGGCCCGTCCGTCCGTGGAGTGGGAGCTGGTGCTGTACCCCACGGTGTCGGTGCGCGACGGCGCGCCCGCCAACAACGGTTGGCTGCAGGAGGTGCCGGACCCCATCACCAAGGCGACGTGGGGCAACCAGGCCCTCATCGCCCCGGCCCGAGCCAAGGCGCTGAAGCTCAACGACGGCGACGTGGTGCGGGTGGGGGTGGGTGGCAAGACGGTGTCGCTGCCGGTGCTCGTCCAGGCGGGCACGCACCCGTCCGTCATCGCCGTGGCGGTGGGTTATGGCCGCACGAAGGCGGGCCGCGTCGCGGACGGCATCGGCGCCAACGCCTACCCGCTGGCGGCGGTGGTGGAGGGACGCGCGCGGCGCGTGGTGCCGGGCGTGGCGGTGGAGCCCACCGGCGAGAAGCAGCCGCTGGCGCTCACCCAGACGTACCACCGGCTGGAGGGCCGCCCGCACGTGCGCGAGGCGGAGCTGGCCGCCTTCCTCACCAACCCGCGCGCGGGCAACGAGGAGGAGGGCGGGCACGGCGGCGGCAACGGCTCGCACCCGCTCTCCATCTGGTCCGGCCATGAGTACAACGGCCACCGCTGGGCGCTGGCGGTGGACCTGAGCGCCTGCACGGGGTGCTCGGCCTGCGTGGTGTCCTGCCAGGCGGAGAACAACATCCCCAGCGTGGGCCGCGACGAGGTGCTGCGCGGCCGCGAGATGCACTGGATGCGCGTGGACCGGTACTACCAGGGCGACGAGGCCAACCCGCAGGTGGTGCACCAGCCGATGATGTGCCAGCACTGCGAGAACGCCCCGTGCGAGACGGTGTGCCCGGTGCTCGCCACGGTGCACTCCACCGAGGGCCTCAACCAGCAGGTCTACAACCGCTGCGTGGGCACCCGGTACTGCGCCAACAACTGCCCCACCAAGGTCCGCCGGTTCAACTGGTTCGACTACAAGCACGACGACCCGATGGAGCGCATGGTGCTCAACCCGGACGTCGTCGTGCGCAGCCGCGGCGTCATGGAGAAGTGCTCCATGTGCGTGCAGCGCGTCCAGGAGGCCAAGGCCCAGGCGAAGCGCGAGGGCCGTCCGCTGAAGGACGGCGACGCGCAGACCGCCTGCCAGCAGAGCTGCCCCGCGAAGGCCATCCACTTCGGGGACATCAATGACCCCGCCAGCGCCGTGGCGAAGCTGTCGAAGGATGGCCGGGCCTACCGGTTGCTGGAGGAGCTGAACATCGGGTCGTCCATCACCTACCTCACGAAGATCCGGAACACCGGGTCGGGAAGCGGAACATGAGCAACCAGCACCTGTCCCCGCTGCGCGTGCCGCTCGTCAGCGAGGCGCGCACCCTGGGCCAGCTCACCGAGGAGATCTGCGCCCCCATGGAGCGCCCCCCCACCTGGAAGTGGTGGGCGGCGTTCGCCATCGCGGTGTCCATCCTGGGCACCGGCGCCGGCATCGTCGCCTACCAGGTGGGCACGGGCATCGGCGTGTGGGGCCTGAACAAGACGGTCGGCTGGGCCTTCGACATCACCAACTTCGTGTTCTGGGTGGGCATCGGCCACGCGGGCACGCTCATCTCCGCCATCCTCTTCCTCTTCCGGCAGAAGTGGCGCACGAGCATCAACCGCGCGGCGGAGGCGATGACGCTCTTCGCCGTCATGTGCGCGGCGCTCTTCCCCGTCATCCACATGGGCCGCCCCTGGCTGGCCTTCTGGGTGCTGCCGTACCCGAACACGCGCGGCAGCCTGTGGGTGAACTTCCGCTCGCCGCTCTTGTGGGACGTGTTCGCCATCTCCACGTACTTCACCGTCTCCGCGGTGTTCTGGTACGTGGGCCTCATCCCCGACCTGGCCACCGTGCGTGACAGGGCGAAGGCGGGCATCCGCAAGGCCGTCTTCAAGGTGCTGTCGCTGGGGTGGACGGGCTCTCACCGGACGTGGAGCCGCTACGAGACGGTGTACCTGCTGCTCGCCGGCCTGGCGACGCCGCTGGTGCTCAGCGTGCACACCATCGTCTCCATGGACTTCGCCACGTCCGTCATCCCCGGCTGGCACACCACCATCTTCCCGCCGTACTTCGTGGCCGGCGCGGTCTTCAGCGGCTTCGCCATGGTGCTGACGCTGATGATCATCACCCGCGTGGTGCTGGGCTACGAGCACCTCATCACCATCCGCCACCTGGAGAACATGACGAAGGTCATCATCGTCACCGGTGGCATCGTGTCGCTGGCGTACGGGACGGAGGTCTTCATCGCCTGGTACTCGGGCAACGAGTACGAGCGCTACGCCTTCCTGAACCGCGCGTTCGGTCCGTACGCCTGGGCCTACTGGACGATGGTGACGTGCAACGTGGTGTCGCCGCACCTCTTCTGGTTCAAGAAGATTCGCACGTCGCCCGCGGCCATCTTCGTGCTGTCCCTGGTCATCAACGTGGGCATGTGGTTCGAGCGCTTCGTCATCATCGTGACGAGCCTGCACCGCGACTTCCTGCCCAGCAGCTGGTCCATGTACACGCCCACGGCGGTGGAGGTGGGCACGTTCATCGGCACCTTCGGCCTCTTCTTCACGCTGTTCCTGCTCTTCGTGCGCGTGCTGCCCATCATCTCCATCGGCGAGGTGAAGAGCGTGCTGGGCTTCGCCCGCGAGCCCGGCGAGGTTCCGGCCGACTCCGGTACCCGTAAGCCCGCGCACTCCGCTCCCGAGCCGCTTCCCGCGGCCCAGGGCAGCATGGCCGCGCCCGCGCTGGCCATGGCCACCCGAAAGGATGTCCCCGTATGAGCGCCTCCGTCCTCATCGGCTACTTCGACAGCGAGGAGAAGGTCCTCGACGCCACCCGCGCCGTCCGCGAGGCCGGCTACGCGCTGCACGACGTGTACACGCCCTACGCGGTGCACGGCATGGACGACGCCATGGGCCTGAGGCCCAGCCGCCTCACCTGGGTGTGCTTCGGCGCGGGCCTGACGGGCGCGGCGGCGGCCCTGTCGCTGCAGTACTACACCAGCGTGGTGAGCTGGCCGCTCAACGTGGGCGGCAAGCCGTTCAACTCGTTCCCCGCGTTCATCCCCGTCTCCTTCGAGCTGACGGTGCTGTTCGCGGCCCTGACCACCGTGGCGGCCTTCCTGATTCGCGCGAAGCTGTTTCCGGGCAACAAGCGCGTGGCCCTGCCCCGGGTGACGGATGACCGGTTCGCCATCGCGGTGGAGCCGCGTGAGGCGCCCGCGGACATGGCCGCCGCGGAGGACGTGCTGCGCCGGCATGGCGCGGTGGAGATGGCCCGGGTGGAGGTGGCGTCGTGAGAAAGGCACTCCCTGGTCTGGCGGCGCTGGTGCTGGCCGCCGCGGGCTGCGAGCAGGACGAGACGCGGCCCAACTACGAGTACGCGCCGGACATGGTGTCCTCCGTGCCGTACGACAGCTTCGCGCCCAACCCCAACACGCCGGACGGCAAGACGCTGCTGGGGCCGGCGAAGGGCACGGTGCCCCGGGGTTTCAAGCCGCTGCACCTGGCCTCCGGCCCGGACGAGGCGGCGCGCGCGGGGCGCGAGTTCAAGAACCCGTACCCCGCCTCGCCCGAGGTGCTGGCGCGGGGGCAGACGGCCTTCCAGCGCTATTGCACCCCGTGCCATGGCACCGGCGGGCTGGGTGACGGCCTGGTGACGGCGCGCTTCCCCATGCCGCCGTCGCTGCTCGCCGAGCGCGCGAAGGGGCTGCCCGACGGGCAGATCTTCCACATCATCACCCACGGGCAGGGGCTGATGCCGGCCCACGGCTCGCAGGTGGCTCCGGAGGACCGGTGGAAGATCGTCCACTACATCCGGACGTTGCAGAACCCCGCGCAGACGGCGCGGAAGGACGTGCCATGAGCTCCCACGTGCATGAGGTTCCTCCGGCGGGTTCCAGCGGAGGCTTCGAGGTCAGCCCGGCCGTGCGCCGCGCGGCGATGGTGGCCGCGGTGGTGGGCCTGGGCACGCTGGGCGTGGGCCTGGCCCTGTACCCGGCCCGCGCGCTGTCCAGCCTGCTCACCAGCGGCTTCCTCTTCCTGTGCCTGGGCCTGGGCGGCGCCGTCTTCCTGGCGCTGATGTACGTGGCCAACGCGGGCTGGTTCACCGTCTTCAAGCGCATCCCGGAGGCGTTCGCCTCCTACGTGCCCTGGGGCGCGGTGCCGCTGCTGGTGCTGGTGCCCTTCGCGTCCAAGCTGTACCTGTGGGCGCGGCCGGGCATCATGGAGACCGACCACCTGCTGCACAAGAAGGCGGCCTTCCTCAACGTGCCGTTCTTCGCCATCCGCATGGTGCTGATGCTGGCGCTGTGGGCGGGTTTCACCTGGGTGCTGCGGCGCAACTCGCTGAAGCAGGACACGGAGCGGACCGAGGCGCTGACGAAGCGCAACGTGGCCACGTCCGCCGTCTTCCTGGTGCTCTTCGGCCTGACGTTCTGCCTGGCGGCGTTCGACTGGCTGATGAGCCTGGAGCCGCACTGGTTCAGCACCATCTACGCGCTCTACAACTTCGCGGGCCTGCTCAGCTCGAGCGTGTGCGCGATTACGGTGGCCGCCATCCTGCTGCACCGGGCGGGCGCGCTGCCCCAGCTCAACACCAGCCACCTGCATGACCTGGGCAAGCTGATGTTCGGCTTCGCCACGCTGTGGGCCTACCTCTGGTTCTCGCAGTTCCTGCTCATCTGGTACGCGAACATCCCGGAGGAGACGGCCTACTTCATCCCGCGCATGCACGGCGGGTGGGCGGTGCCCTTCTATCTGAACCTCGTCCTGAACTGGGCCCTGCCCTTCGTCCTGCTGCTGCCCCGGCCGGCGAAGCGCAACCCGGCGCACCTGCTGCGCGTGGCCGCCGTCCTCCTGGCCGGCCGCTGGCTGGACCTGCACCTGATGGTGGCTCCGTCGAACATGCCGGACGGCGCCGGCCTGGGCATGTACGAGCTGGCCGGCATCGTGGGCGTGGGCGGGCTGTTCACGCTGGCGGTGACGCGCGCGGTGCGCTCGGCGCCCATGATTCCGGCGGGCGACCCGTACCTCGTGGAGAGCCTGCACCACCACACCTGATGAGCTGTTCGCGGGGGCCGCGGACCACCTGGCGCCTGCCCACTTCCCGGGTTCCAGTACCGCGCGGTCCCAGCGGCGACGCCGCCCGTTCTCCTCGGCGGGCGGCGTCGCTTTTTTATTGGGGGATGCCTGCTCACGGCGGTGTGCTCCAATCTCCCGCCGATGAAGCATTCCACCTCAGGACGCACCCCGGTCCGTGTCGCGCTGCTGGGCTTCGGCTTCGCGGGCAGGACCTTCCATGCTCCGCTGATTCAGGCCGTCGGGGGAATGGAGGTGCGCGTCGTCGCGTCCAGCCAGCCCGAGGCGGTGCGGGCCCTGCTGCCGGGAGCGGCGGTGGTGGCGTCCGCGGTGGAGGCGGCCACGCACCCGGACGTGGACCTGGTGGTCATCGCCACGCCCAACGCGAGCCATGCGCCGCTGGCCGAGGCCGCGCTCCGGGCGGGCAGACACGTCGTCGTCGACAAGCCCTTCACCGTCACGCTGGCGGAGGCTCGCGCGCTGCGTGCGCTCGCCCAGGAGCAGGGGCGCGTGTTGTCCGTGTTCCACAACCGGCGGTGGGACAGTGACTTCCTTGCGCTTCAGAGGGTGATTTCCGAGGGACTGCTGGGACACGTCACCCATCTGGAGTCGCGGTTCGACCGCTTCCGACCGGAGGTCCGTCAGCGCTGGCGTGAGCAGGCGCTCCCGGGCGCGGGCATCTGGCAGGACCTGGGACCGCACCTGGTCGACCAGGCGTTGCAGTTGTTCGGCCTGCCGGACAAGGTCACCGCGATGCTGGCCCGGCACCGCGACGGGGCGCAGGTGGATGACTGGTGCCAGGTGACCCTCGTGTACCCGCGCCGGCATGTTGTCCTCCAGGCGTCCATGCTGGTGTCGGGCGGGATGCCCCGGTTCGCGGCCCATGGGACGAAGGGCTCCTGGCTCAAGTACGGGATGGACTCGCAGGAGGAGCAGCTGCGCGCGGGGAAGCGCCCTGGCGCCGCGGGCTGGGGAGAGGACCCTTCTCCCGGGATGCTGCTGACCGGGGGCTCCGGGAATGGGACGCCGACCGTGGCGCCTCCGGGGGACTACCGCCGGTACTACAGCGCGCTGCGGGATGCGCTGGAGGGCGGGGAGGCCAATCCCGTGACGCCCTCGCAGGCGCTGGCGGTGGTCTCGGTGATGGAGGCGGCGGTCCGCGCCGCGGAGAGCGGATGTGCGCAGACGCCGGACCTCACGGCGGACGAGCGCACCGGCTTCACCGCGGACTTCGTCCGTTGAGCGGGATTTCAGGCAGGGGACAGTCGGTGCACGCTTCCCGCGTGATTCGGGAGCCCACCTGCTACTACGGTGCGCGCGGATTCCCCTGTCACGTACCCGTCTCGTGAGGAACGCTTGAGTTCGAAGAAGCCCGGCCGCAATGACCCGTGCCCCTGTGGCAGCGGCAAGAAGTACAAGGTCTGCCACGCCGCCGAGGACCGGGCGAAGGCCGCGCCGCCCCCCGCACCTGCCCATCCGCTGGCCGAGGACCTCAAGAAGGCCATGGAAGTGCTCGGAGACCCGGACACGTCCCGGATGTCCGGGTGTCTCGTCCGGCTGGGCGCGCTGCTGGCGGAGTGGGGCCCCGCGCCGGGCCTGCGCTTCGATGCGCAGGCGTTCGCCGACCACGTGGGCCCCGAACTGGCGAGGCTGGCCGACAAGGAAGGGCAGGATGCCGTCAGTGCCCGCCGCGAGTTGCTGGTGGGGACGGTGCGCAAGCTGGGGACGCCCGCCTTCCTGGAGGAGCTCGGGGCGGTGTTGCTGGCCCGTGCCTCCGAGCCGGGGCGCTCCGCCGCGGACCGGCAGGCCCTGTGCGTGGGCGTGCTGTTCGCGTCCGCGTCGAAGCGGCTCGGCCGCGCGCGTCCGGAGGACATCCCCGTGCTGGACGTGGTGTTCGACGTGCAGTTCCGCGAGTGGAGCGCGAAGCACGCCGAGCTGGTGAAGAAGTACGAGGCGCTCGCGGGCGGGTTCGCCGAGGAGACGCTCCCGCCCGAGGCTCGCGAGGCTCTCCAGCAGGCGCGCGGGGGCGACGTGGACGCGTTGCTGCGCTACGTGCAGTCGGACCCCGGGCTGGCCGAGCGCATCGCCCGCGAGGCCCGGGAGCGCGCTGCTCGCGTGGAGGCCCGGCTGCGCGAGTCCTCCGCTCCGCCCGTTTTCGCTCCCGAGGAGGAGCTGTGGCTCACCTGTGTCCTCTGGGAGCCCATGCAGGCGCTGAAGTCCCTGCCGCGCGATGCGGCGGCGGAGACGCGGCGGGACGCGGTGACCACGCTGATGCGCGCGGTGAAGGGGGCGCTCGATGAGGACTTCCTCTCGGGGCTGCTGGGGCGTCTGCGCGAGAAGGCGAAGGACACCTCCGCCGACGAGGCCACCCGGGCAGCGGCCATGGATACGGCCATCGCCTTCGAGGCCGAGCCCGCGCGCATGACGCTCGCCGCGCTGCTCACGTCGCGGCAGGAAGCCGTGGGGCGCTCGCCCGAGGAGATGGTCATGCTGGCCGACCTCAAGGCGCTCACCACCTGGACGCCGGAGAGCTTCGAGCCCTACCGGACGCTGCTGGCCGGCATGGGCCTGCCCGCCGCCGCCGAGCGCATCCGTCGCTGCCAGGCGTGGCTGCGCGAACATCCCGTGACGCTGCGGCCTGATTCAGGACACGGATGAGTGCTGCCGCGGAGCCACCTCGGCCATGCAGTCGCGGGGGCGGAACGATACCTCGGTTCTGTTCGACGTCCCCGGAGTGTGAGGGGATGCGAAGCCCCAGGTCCTGTCTCCCAGGCCACGACTTCCTGTCGTGACGGCCCTCCGGCCGGCCCTGTTCGGAATGGCGCCTCCATTCCGCAAGGACTGTCAGACCCGTCGCCGCGCATGGGCCTTGCCTCCGTGCCAGGTCAGCTCTCTCCTCGGGGTGCCCTTGTCCGGAATGGACGCTCCATTCCGCGTGGCCCGTCAGTCCCTCGCCGCGCATGGGGCCTGCCTCCGAGCCCTGTCAGCCCCGGGGGCCGCCCTGCCGGAATGGACGCTCCATTCCGCGTGGCGGCCTGAAGCGCTCGGCAGTACTACCGTCAGGTCCACCGTCCGTCAGCTGTGATGGGCTCGGCAGGCCCACCGTCAGCTCCGACGCGCGTCAGGTGCCAGGCTCGGAGGTCTCCGCCATCAGCACCGCGGCGCGCCGGGCCGCGGTGAGCAACTCGTCGGAGAGGGGCGTGCCCTGCGTCGCCTTCGACAGGGTCATCGTCCCGATGCACAGCGCGTACGCCGCCAGCGCGCGCTCCCGGGCGCTCGCCTTGCCGTCTCCCGAGAGATTCGCCGCGATGGCGTCCACTGTCAGGCTCAGCTCCCGTGCCAGCGTCTCCTTCACGGGTGGCTCCCCACGCACCACGTCGGACAGGACCGCGGGCAGCGGGCAGGCAGGGACCTCCGCGTCACGGTGGGCCCGGGACAGGTAGCGCCGCACGAGGTGGCTCATCCACTCCGCGCCCCGCAGGTCCTCCAGCCCCTGGAACCACTCGACGCGCCGCTTCCCCATGATGCGCTCGAGTGACTCGACGAGCAGCGCCTGCTTCGAGCCGAAGTGCGCGTAGAACCCGCCCACCGTCAGCCCCGCGGCGCGCATCACGTTCTCCACGCTCGTTCCCGAGAACCCCTGGCGCCGGAACAGCGCTCCGGCCGCCTCCAGGATGCGCTCGTGTGTGGCCTGCTTCTGCTCCGGGGGATGTCCCATCCACGGTCTCCTCGTTGTTCCGTATTATATGCATCATCCGGAACGTGTGTGCAGCTCTGGACGGTGCTCCTTTCGAGCGACTCTGTCCGTGTCCTCGGCGAGCCACTTCGGCTTGCGACCAGATTATGGGAATAATATGGATGGGGCGCGATGACGGGGCGAGGGGCCTCGCCGCAGGTGGGAGGGGTTTGTCCATGGATGCCTTCATTCTGGATGCCGTCCGTACTCCGCGTGCCCGGGCGAAGCCCGGGAAGGGCGCTCTCAGCGGGCTGCACCCGCAGGAGTTGCTGGCCCAGACGCTGCAACAGCTTCCGCGGCGCACGGGTGTCGAGGTCTCGGACATCGAGGACGTGGTGATTGGTTGCGTGTCCCAGGTGGACGCCCAGGGCGCCAACATCGCGCGCCAGGCGCTGCTGGCCGCGGGCTGGCCCATCACCGTGCCGGGCTTCAGCCTCAACCGCTTCTGTGGCTCGGGCCTGCAGTCGCTGTCGCTGGCCGCGATGGGCGTGGCGTCCGGGGCGCAGCACCTCGTCGTGGCCGGTGGCGTGGAGCAGATGAGCCGGCTGGGTCTGAACGCGGACGGTGGGGGCGTGGACGGGGGGAACACCTGGCTGCGCCGCCGCTTCGTCCAGGTGCCCCAGGGCATCTCCGCCGACCTCATCGCCACCCTGGAGGGCTTCTCCCGCGAGGAGCTGGACGCCTTCGGCCTTCGCTCGCAGCAGCTCGCGGTCCAGGCCCAGGCGGAAGGGCGGTTCTCGCGCAGCCTCTTCGCGGTGAAGCACCCGGACACCGGCGAGGTGCTGCTCTCCGCGGACGACTCGCCGCGCCGGGACACGACGCGCGAGAAGCTGGCGGCGCTCGCCCCGTCCTTCACGCAGCTCGGCACGGAGCCTCTGGGGCCTGGAGGCGAGACGCTCGACGCGGTGGCGTTGCGCGCGTACCCAAGGGCCGGCGCGGTGCGCCACCTCCACACGGCGGGGACGTCCAGCGGCATCGCGGATGGGGCGGCGGCGGTGCTCGTGGCCTCACGGGACTACGTGCGGACGCACGGGCTGAAGCCCCGGGCCCGGGTGCGGGCCGTCACCGCCGTGGGCAGCGACCCGGTGCTGATGCTGACCGGCCCGGCTCCCGCCGCGGCGAAGGTCCTCAAGGCCGCGGGCATGGCGGCGCGTGACGTGGACCTGTGGGAAATCAACGAGGCCTTCGCGGCCGTCGTCCTTCAGACGGTGCGCGCGCTGGAGGTGGACCTGGAGCGCGTCAACGTCAACGGGGGCGGCATCGCCCTGGGGCATCCGCTGGGCGCCACCGGGAGCATGCTCGTGGGCACGGCGCTGGATGAGCTGGAGCGGCGCGGCGGCTCGGTGGCCCTGGTGGCGCTGTGCACGAGCGGCGGCCAGGCGGTGGCGGCCGTGCTGGAGCGTGTGTAGACCTCCACCTCAGGAGGGTTCGTCATGGCCGCGCCGCTGGAGTTCTGGTTCGATTTCGCGAGCACCTATTCCCACGTGGGGGCGTTGAGAATCGAGGAGGAGTGCCGTGCCGCCGGAGTGCCGCTCGTGTGGAAGCCGTTCCTGCTGGGACCGCTCTTCACGGCGCAGCTGGGCATCAAGGACTCGCCCTTCAACGTGAATCCCGTGCGCGGGAAGTACATGTGGCGCGACCTGGAGCGGCTGTGCGCGAAGCACGGCCTGCCGTGGCGGCGGCCGACCGTGTTTCCCCGGAACAGCATCCTCGCGGCCCGCGTGGCGTGCGCGGGCGAGGGTCAGCCCTGGCTGGGGGACTTCATCCGTGGGGTCTTCCGCGCCAACTTCGCGGAGGACCGCGACATCTCGGACCCGTCGATGCTCTCGAAGTTGCTGAAGGGGCTCGGGGTGGACCCGGAGCCGGTGCTCGCCCAGGCAGTCACCGCGGAGA
The DNA here is from genome assembly GCF_020037125.1 of Myxococcus sp. RHSTA-1-4. Classification (GTDB taxonomy): domain Bacteria; phylum Myxococcota; class Myxococcia; order Myxococcales; family Myxococcaceae; genus Myxococcus. The sequence goes on along the minus strand of NZ_JAIQDG010000005.1, from coordinate 345,779 downwards.
ACAAGGCCCGCCTGCGCGCGAACACCGAGCAGGCCGAGGCGCTGGGCATCTTCGGCGCCCCCAACTGCGTCGTCCGTGGTGAGCTGTTCTTCGGGCAGGACCGCATCGGCGACGCCATCGCCTGGGCCCTGGCGGACGAGCGCGCGTAGGCAGCGCCAGGCGGAGGATTGTCTGATTCAGCTCCGCCATGTCTGGTTCCCCCGGAGCCATCCGGCACCGGCGTCGCGCGGGGCTATCCCGGGCCGTCCAGTCTCAGCGCGGTCTGTTCGAGCCAGTCCGCCGCCTCGTCCCAGGCGGCTCGTGGCATCGAGGAGCGGAACCATCCGAAGTGGCCGATGCGCTCGAGGCCGAGCTGTGCGGGAGTCAGCCGCAGGTGCTCGCGTGGCGCGCGGGGGTAGTACTCGAGCAGGGCCCGGACGGAGCGCTCGGGCGCGTACTCGTCGTCGGTGAAGCTGTAGAGCCGCAGCGGCGCGCGGAGGTGCTCGTTGTAGGGCCTCAGCGGGCCGCCCGATTCATCCGACACGTAGTGGGGGTTCCGGCACCAGCGGGCCCACTGGCTCGCGATGCCCGGGGGCAGGTTCCCCATGCCGACGAGCTTCCCCGGGAAGTAGCCCACTGTCGCCAGCGACACTGGCGTCAGCACGTACCAGACGAACGCGAGCTGCAGGGCCGGCAGCCGCGACCAGTTCCTCCACCAGCCGTGCGGCGAGGCAATGAGCAGCACCGCGCGGAAGCGCGACGCGTTGTCCGCCAGCCCCAGCATCTGTCCGCCCGCCGAGTGCCCCACCACCGCGAGCCGGTGCGAGGGCTGCCGCGCCGCCAACCAGTCCTGAACGCCGGGCGCGTCCAGCTCGCCCCAGTCCTGGAAGCGCGCCTTCCGGAGCGCCGCGGGCTCCATGCGTGTGTCCCCCATGCCCCGGTAGTCGTACGTCACCACCGTGAAGCCCCGGCCCGCGAGGTAGCGCGAGAAGGCGTCGTAGTACCTGCGAGGCACGGACGTCCCCGGGTTCACCTGGACGGCGACGCCGTTGCTCCGGCTCCCCTCGTACAGCGTCGCCGCCAGGGGCAGGCCGTCACGCGCGGGGATGGAGACGTTCTCGGCCCGCACCGGGGCAGGGGAGGGTGGGGTGTCAGCGAGCATCATGGCGTCCTCCGGCAGGGGGCTCCGGGCGCAGGCTCCGCCACGCGGCGTCGGCCAGCACCTTCTCGATGCCGGCCTTGAGCTCGCCCTTGCCGCTGGCCCAGTAGCGGAGCAGCTCCTGCGCCGGGCCGAGCAGCAGCGGCAGGTACGCGGACGAGGGCAGCTTGAGGAGCTGGCCCTCCTTCACGAAGGCCTTGAGCCGCTCGTACATCTCGCGCACGAAGTCTCCCGTGGCCTCCTGGATTTCCGGCTCGGCGGCGGCCACTGACTCATCGCGACGCATCTGGATGAGGAAGCGCGCGGCCTGCGGATTCGTGCGGCACCAGACGATGTGGTGGATGACCACCTCGCGCACGAAGCCCTCCGCGTCCAGCTCCCGCTCCAGGCGGGCCCGCAGCGCCTCCTGATGCTGGCGCAGGCAGTCGATGTACAGCGCGACCGCGATGCCCTCCTTCGCTCCGAAGTGGTGGTACACGCTGCCGACGCTGGCGCCACTGCCCTTGCGGATGTCCTCGATGGTCGTGGCCGTCCAGCCCAGCCGGGTGAAGCACTCCAGCGCCGCGTCCAGGATGGCGCGCCGGCTCCGCTCCCCCACCGTGCTCCGTCGTTCCTTCTCCATGTCTAGAATCTGGTTCTAGAATGAAGTTCTAGTCAAGGCCGAAGGGCCTGTCAGAGGGGGCGCCTCGGGAGAAGGACGGCCTGAGGGAGCGAGCAGCCTCGCTGATGCCACCCTCACCGATAAGCTCACTGCCGGCCGCGACACGCCCCTGTCTCCAGTGCCGCCGCTCGGCCGTCCGCCGGGTGTTGCTCGAAGCGCTTCGAGGTGTTTCGTGAAACCGCCGCGTGCGGCGCTCAGTGACAGCTCGGCTGTCCGCCCGACGAGCCGACGGCGCGGTAGATGAGGATGGCCGCCGCGGCCAGCGGCACCGCTCGTTGGAGCAGGAAGGACACGGCGCGAGGCCGGTGCTTCCACAGCCCCACCTGGAGCTGCGCGCCCAGCAGCGCGGGCAGCCCGCCCAGGGCGAAGGCCCCGAGCACCAGCGCGCCTCCCGCGAAGGAGCCGCTCGCCAGCGCCGCGGCGAAGACGCCGTAGAGCAGGCCGCAGGGCAGCAGCGGCGTTACCGCACCCATTGCGCCCGCGCGGCCGGTCCACGAAAACTTTGCGCCCCACCTGGAGATGGCGCGCGCCACCTGTGAGAGGCCCGGCAGCGGGCGCAGCCGCTTGCCCAACTCCAGCGCCGAGGCCACCAGCGCCGCCGCCATCAGCCAGGGCAGATAGGGCCGGGTGGACACCGCCAGCGCCTGGGTGACGCCTCCTCCGATCGCCCCCAGCGCTCCTCCCACGAGGGCATACGACGCGACTCGCGCGCCCTGGTAGGCGAGCACCGCGCGGCGCCGCTCGGGGCCCGGCACCGCCGGCAGGCCCGCGCACGCGAGCGGCCCGCACATGAGGAGGCAGTGCACGCTGCCGGTGAGTCCCACCGTCAGCGCACCGAGTGCACCCGCCGCCACCGCGGGTGAGGGTGGGAGCGCGGCCAGCAACGGGGAAATCGCGATCGTCTCGAGGGCCATGTCCCCCTGCTTCGCAACAGGCATGCCGTTCGCAAGGTGACATCGCGCATGCCTGCCTCCCCCCATACAGAGCCCGCTCCGGACTCCTGCCTCCACTGTGGCAGTCCCGTCCCCGCGGGTGCGCCGTCGCGCGGCTTCTGCTGCGCGGGGTGCGAGGCCGTGTATGGCCTCCTGCGGGAGCAGGGGCTCACCCGCTACTACCAGCTCGCCCAGGGCAAGACGGCGCCGGCGCCGGAGCCGCGCAAAGATCGCGGCTTCGCGTGGCTGGAGCCGTTGGTGACTCGCGCCGAGTCCATGCCGGGGCCGGTGTGCGCGATGGAGCTGGACGTTCAGGGAATCCACTGCGCCGCATGTGTCTGGCTGATGAACGAGATGTTCCGCCGGCAGCAGGGTGGCGCGGGCCTCACCGTGGACCCGGCGCTGGGCAAGGTGCGGATGCAGTGGCGGCGCGGTGCCTTCGACGTGGGCGGCTTCCTGAAGGCGGTGGAGGGCTTCGGCTACCTCTTCGGCCCCAGCCGCAAGCGCCCCGAGTCCTCCAGCCTGGACCTGCCCATCCGCCTGGGCATCTGCGCCGCGCTGACGATGAACGTGATGCTGTTCTCGGTGAGCTTCTACGTGGGGCTCACCCCCGAGGACGGCGACGTGTTCGCCCTCTTCACGAAGCTGAGCCTCTGGCTGTCCACCGCGGTGGTGGTGGTGGGTGGCTGGCCCTTCTTCCGCTCCGCCGCGCAGGGCTTGCGGCGCGGCGTGCTGCACCTGGACCTGCCCATTGCCCTGGGCATCCTCCTGGTGTTCGGCACCTCGCTGGTGCAGGCCCGTGGCGGCCGCGGCGACCTCGCCTACTTCGACACGCTCAACACCTTCGTCACCCTGATGCTCGTGGGACGCTGGCTCCAGCAGCGCGTGCTGGAGCGCAACCGGCGCTTCCTCCTGGAGGATGACGGGGCGGAGGGGCTGTTCGTCCGGCGGCAGGAGGGCGAGCGGCTCGCCACCGTGCGCGCCTCGGAGGTGGGAGAGCGCGACGTGCTGGTGATTGCCCCGGGCGACCTGGTGCCCGTGGACGCGGTGCTGCTGGACACGGAGGCGCGCGTGTCCACCGACTGGATTACAGGGGAGCCCGGCGAGCGTGCGGTGGTAGAGGGGGAGCCGCTGCCCGCCGGGGCCTTCAACGCGGGCCGCGAGGCGGTGCGCGTGAGGGCGACGCAGGCCTTCACCGACTCACCGCTGGTGGCCCTGCTGCGCCGCGCACCCGAGGGCGCGGGTGGGGCGGCGGTGCACACCCGCTTCTGGGACCGGGTGTCACGCCGCTGGGTGGTCACCGTGCTGGCGGTGTCCGCCCTGGGGCTCGCCGTGTGGTGGCCGGCGGGGCCCGACAAGGCGCTGGAGGTCGCGGTGGCGCTGCTGGTGGTGACGTGCCCTTGCGCCATCGGCATCGCCACGCCGCTGGCGTACGAGTTGGTGCAGGCGCGGCTGCGGCGTGGCGGCTTCTTCGTGCGCAGCCCGGACCTGCTGGACCGGCTGCCGCGCGTGCGCCAGGTGCTGTTCGACAAGACGGGGACGCTGACGCTGGGCCGGCTGGAGTTGGTGGACCGCGCGTCGGTGGAGGGGCTCTCTCCGGAGGCGCGGGACGTGGCGTTCGATATGGCCTCGCGTAGCAACCACCCGGCGAGCCGGTGCCTCGCCGCCGCCCTCAACCGCGTGGGCGCGCGTTTCTCCGCGGAATCACGCGTCACGGAGTACCCCGGCCAGGGGCTGGAGCTCATCCGTGACGGTGTGTGCTGGCGGCTGGGGCGCCCCGGGTGGGCCGCGGTCGTGAGCGAGGTGGGCTATGCGGCCCCGCGCGGCCAGGGCCCGGTGCTGTCACGCGACTCGGTGCTGGTGGCGGCCTTCCCGCTGCGCGAGTCGGTCCGCTCGGACGCGCGGCGCGAGGTGCAGGCGCTCCAGGCGGAGGGCCGCGCGGTGTGGCTCATCTCCGGTGACTCGCCGGCGCGGGTTCGGGAGATGGCCGAGTCGCTGGGCGTGCCCGCACCGCATGCGCTGGGCGGCCAACGCCCCGAGGACAAGGCGGCGGCGGTGGCGGCGCTGGACAAGGCGGACACGCTGTACCTGGGCGATGGCGTCAACGACAGCCTCGCCTTCGAGCGGGCGCTGTGCGCGGGCACGCCCGCCATCGACCGGCCGGTGATGCCGGGCAAGAGCGACTTCTTCCTCCTCGGCGAGGGGCTGGCCTCCATCCGCGAGGCGCTCCACCTGTCGCTGCGGCTGCGCGCCGTGGTGCGCCGGCTGCTGGGGCTCGCCATCGCCTACAACGTGGTGGCCGTCGCCGTGTGCCTCGCGGGGTGGATGACGCCGCTGCGCGCCGCGGTGGCCATGCCCGCCACCAGCCTCATCACCGTCCTCTTCACCGTGTGGAGCCTGTCCGCCGCGCGTGAGCGTCCGGCCTCCATACCTACGCCCCTGCCGCGGGAGGTGCCGGCATGAACGTTCTCGTCCTCCAGGTCTTCGTGAGCCTGATGCTCGTCGCCAGCTCGGTGCTGCTGTTCGCGTACAGCGTGCGCCACCGCGACCACGAGCACGCCGACCGGCTCGCCCTCTTCCCGCTCGAGGACGACAGCGCCCGCCCGGCGCCGTCCACCTCCGAGTCCAAGCCTTCCGCTTCCCAGGAGTGATTCCGTGCAACAGCAACGAATCATCTACGACGACACCACCGTCCGGCGCTTCATCATGGCGTCGGTCGTGTTCGGCATCGTGGGTATGGCGGTAGGGGCCCTGGTGGCCAGCCAGCTCGCCTGGTGGCAGGCCAACCTGGGCATCCCCTACACGACGTACTCGCGACTGCGCCCGCTGCACACCAACGCGGTCATCTTCGCCTTCGTCGGCAACATGATGTTCGCCGGCGTCTACTACTCCACCCAGCGCCTCCTGAAGGCGCGGATGGCGTCCGACCTCCTCTCGAAGATTCACTTCTGGGGCTGGCAGCTCATCATCGTCGCGGCGGCGATAACGCTCCCCCTGGGCATCACCACCTCCAAGGAGTACGCGGAGCTGGAGTGGCCCATCGACCTGGCCATCACCCTCATCTGGGTGGTCTTCGCCATCAACTTCTTCTGGACGCTGAAGAAGCGGAACGAGAAGAACCTCTACGTCGCCATCTGGTTCTACATCGCCACCATCGTCACGGTGGCGGTGCTGCACATCGTCAACAGCCTGGCGCTGCCGCTGTCCGGGCTGAAGAGCTACTCCGTCTACGCGGGTGTGCAGGACGCGCTGGTGCAGTGGTGGTACGGCCACAACGCCGTCGCCTTCTTCCTCACCACGCCCATCCTGGGCATCATGTACTACTTCCTGCCCAAGGCGGCGGAGCGGCCCGTCTACTCGTACCGGCTGTCCATCATCCACTTCTGGGCGCTGGTCTTCATCTACATCTGGGCCGGCCCGCACCACCTGCTCTACACCGCGCTGCCGGACTGGGCGCAGTCGCTGGGCATGATCTTCAGCGTCATGCTGTGGGCTCCGTCGTGGGGCGGCATGCTCAACGGCCTGCTCACCCTCAAGGGCGCCTGGTACAAGCTGCGCGAGGACCCCGTCCTCAAGTTCCTCATCGCCGGCGTCACCTTCTACGGCATGGCGACCTTCGAGGGGCCGCTGCTCTCCATCAAGTCGGTGAGCGCGCTGGGCCACTACACGGACTGGATTGTCGGCCACGTGCACGGCGGCGCGCTGGGCTGGAACGGCTTCATGGCGGCCGGCATGTTCTACTGGCTGGTGCCCAGGCTGTACGGCACGAAGCTGCACTCCACCAAGGCGGCGGACGCGCACTTCTGGCTCGGGACGGTGGGCATCCTCCTCTACATCGTGTCGATGTGGATCAGCGGCATCAACCAGGGCCTGATGTGGCGCGCCACCAACCCGGACGGCACGCTGCTCTACCCGAACTTCGTGGAGACGCTGCTGGCCATCCGGCCCATGTACATCGTCCGCTTCGTGGGCGGCACCATGTACCTGGTGGGCTTCATCATGATGGCGTGGAACCTGTGGAAGACGGCGGTCGCCGGCAAGGCGGTCGACGGGGAGACCACGGTGGTGGTGGAGGAGAAGGCCGCCGAGGCGGGTGTCGCTCCCGCGCCGGTGCCCGGCTGGGTCCAGGTCGTCACCGGCCGCCCGCTGGTGTTCGCCATCGCCATCCTCGCCGCGACGATGTTCCTGGGCTGGGCGAAGCCGGTGCGCGCGCTGGTGCTGATGGGCGCCATCATCGCCATGGGCGAGTTCGCCTGGATTGTCACCCGGCGCGAGCGCGAGGCGGGCAAGCCGTCCTGGTTCGGCCTCATCGAGGGCCGGCCGCTGGCCTTCACCGTGCTGACCCTGATTGCCATCCTCATCGGTGGCGTGGCGGAGCTGCTGCCCACCATCATGATCAAGCAGGCCGTGCCGGCGCACGGGGCGGCGCAGCAGCCGTACTCGCCGCTGGAGCTGCAGGGGCGTGACCTCTACGTCCGCGAGGGCTGCTACACCTGCCACTCGCAGATGATTCGTCCCTTCGTGGCGGAGACGCAGCGCTACGGCGACGTGTCCCGCGCCGAGGAGTTCATCTACGACCACCCGTTCCAGTGGGGTAGCAAGCGCACCGGCCCGGACCTGCACCGGCTGGGCGGCAAGTACCCGAACCTCTGGCACTACACGCACATGATGGACCCGCGGGCCACCAGCCCCGGCTCCAACATGCCGCCGTACCCGTGGCTGGCGGAGAACCGCATCCAGGTGAAGGAGGCGCCGAAGAAGCTGGCGCTGATGCAGAAGCTGGGCGTGCCGTACACCAACGCGGACGTGGACTCCGCGGAGGACCGGCAGAAGGCGCAGGCCGAGGCCATCACCGCGGACCTGGCCACGCAGGGTGTGAAGGTGGCGTGGGACTCGGAGATGGTGGCCCTCATCGCCTACCTGCAGCGCCTGGGCCGCGGGCCGCAGGACGTGCCCGCGACGCCGGGTGGGCCGCCCACCGCCGCCGTCACCGGCAGCCAGGGAGGGAGCCGCTGATGTACAAGCAATTCTACCAAGGCATGGCGCTGACGGAGCTGCCGCTCTTCGCGCTCGTCCTGTTCATCATGGTGTTCCTCGGCGTCGTCGCGTGGGTGTTCGGCGTGCGGCGCAGCCGGGACTTCGACACACTCGCTCAAATGCCACTGGCGGAGCGGGGGGAGGGTGGCCGTGAGTGACAAGGCCATGAGTGAGAAGGCGCCGCTGCACTACATCTACGACGGCATCGAAGAGCACGACAACCGGCTGCCCAACTGGTGGTTGTTCATCCTCTGGACGACCATCGTCTTCGGGGCGGGCTACTGGTTCTGGTACCACATCGCGGAGGTGTCGCCGGGGCAGCTCGGCGAGTACAACGCCGAGGCCGCGGAGCTGGCGAAGCGCTCGCAGGGCAACAAGCCCGCGTCCGACGAGACGCTGCTGGCGCTGATGCAGGACCCGAAGGCGGTGGACGGCGGCAAGGCCGTGTTCCAGGCCAACTGCGCGTCGTGCCATGGCGCGCAGGGACAGGGCCTCATCGGCCCCAACCTGACGGACGGGTACTGGCTGCACGGCGGCAAGCCGGTCGCTATTCACAAGGTGGTGGCCGAGGGCGTGGTGTCCAAGGGCATGCCCGCATGGGAGCGCACGCTGGGGGCCGAGCGAGTCAAGGCCGTCACCGCGTACGTGCTGACGTTGAAGGGGACGAACGCACCCGGCGGCAAGGAGCCGCAGGGCGAGCCCGAGCAGCCGTAGGCCCGGGAGGGAAGAGGCGCGCGGTATATGGGAACGACATCCGGGCCGGACAGCCCACGCATCGACCAGCTCAGCTCCATCCACGCGGACGGTTCGCGGCGTGCCATCCACCCCGCGGACGTGCATGGGCGGTTCATCACCCGCCGGCGCGTGGTGTTCGCGGTGCTGATGGCCATCTACGTGGCCCTTCCGCTGGTGCAGGTGGGCGGTCACCCCTCGGTCCACCTGGACGTTGCGGCGCGCCGCTTCTACCTCTTCGGCGGCACGTACAACGCCCAGGACTTCTGGCGCGTTCTCTTCCTGCTCACCTCGGTGGGCTTCGGCCTGCTGTTCTTCACCGCCTGGCTGGGCCGCGTCTGGTGCGGCTGGGCGTGCCCCCAGACGGTGTTCCTGGAGGGCGTATACCGGCCGATAGAGCGGCTCTTCGACGGGCCCCGCGAGCGGCGGCTGAAGCTGGCCGGCGCGCCGTGGACGCCCGCCCGCGTGGGACGTGCGGTGCTCAAGCACGGCGCGTACGTGGGCGTGTCCATGCTCATCTCCCACGCGGCGCTCAGCCTCTTCGTGTCCGCGGGCGGCCTGGTGTCCATGGTGTCCGCGGGCCCGGCGGCGTCACCCGTGGCCTTCGGCTGGGCCATGGCCGTCACCGGCGCGCTGTACTTCAACTTCGCGTGGTTCCGCGAGCAGCTCTGCGTGGTGGTGTGCCCCTACGGCCGGCTCCAGTCCGCCATGCAGGACCGGGACTCCGTCATCGTCGGCTACGACACGAAGCGGGGCGAGCCTCGCGGCCGGATGCTGAAGGTGAAGCCCGGCGAGGTGGCTCCGCCGCGCGGGGACTGCGTGGACTGCCGCCGGTGCGTGGCGGTGTGCCCCACCGGTATCGACATCCGCAACGGCCTGCAGATGGAGTGCCTGGCCTGCGCGCAGTGCGTGGATGCGTGCGACGAGGTGATGGACAAGGTGGGCCGGCCGCGCGGGCTCATCCGGTACGACTCGCTCAACGGGCTGGCGGGCCAGAAGCACCGCGTGGTGCGGCCGCGGCTGGTGCTGTACGGCGCGCTGATGGTGGCCGCCATCACCGGGCTGGTGCTGAGCCTCGTGGGGCGCGTCCCGTTCGAGGCCAACCTGCTGCGCTTCCAGGGCACGCCCTACCTCCTCGAGGAGGGCACGGTGCGCAACCAGTTCGAGCTGCACCTGGTGAACAAGAACCCCGGTGAGGCGACCTTCACCATCCGCGTGGACAGTCCCGTTCCCGCGCACGTCGTGGTGCCGCAGTCGGAGCTGAAGCTGGCCTCGCTGGAGAGCTTCCGCGTGCCGCTGTTCATCACCGTCCAGCAGGGCCGCGTCGCCGTGCCCTTCACCTTCTACGTGGAGGTGAAGGACTCCGCCTCCGGCGAGGTGAAGCGCATGGAGGCCCGCTTCCTGGGGCCCGCGCAGCCCGGCGGGTGATTGGCGGTTCGCCCGCCCCCCACGGCGGGGCCGTTGGCGGGGCGTGCCCGGTACGGAAGCCGCGCACCCTGTGGGCGGGGCGTGCGTGAGCCCGGCCTGATGCGCCCGGTCAGCGCTCGCGCCCGCCGTGAGCGCGGCTGCCTGGGACGATGGTGAGGCTCCCCTGGGGCGGCTGCCCGTCGTGAGCGTGGCTGCCTGGGACGCTGGCGAGGCTCCCTTGGGGGGGCGGCTGCCCGTCGTGAGCGTGGCTGCCTGGAGCGCCGACGGGGGCCCGCCCCGCGGGGGCTCGTTCCCCATCAGATCGGCTGCCTGGTGGGCTGGCGGGGGCACGACGCAGAGGTCGCGCCCCCTGGGGGGAGGGGCGCAGAAGTTGCGCCCCAGGAGGGGGCGTGGGGGGCCGGGTCCTTCGGTGCGGGGCTGGCACGGGGCTTGGAATGGAGAGGGGTGAGATGGAACCCCGAGCGCACGTTCCCACGCCCTCCGAAGCGCTGCTGAGCCGGTACGACGTCGCCGGCCCCCGGTACACCAGCTATCCCACCGCGCCCGAGTGGCGGCAGGACTTCGGCGCCGACGCGCTCGCCGAGCGGCTGGGCATCGCGGGTGCCCGGGAAGGCTCGGAGCCCCTGTCCCTGTACGTCCACCTGCCGTTCTGCCGCAGCCTCTGCTGGTACTGCGGGTGCAACGTGGTCATCAGCAAGGACCGCGGCGCGGCGGACCGGTACATCGACCACCTGGTGATGGAAATGGACCTGGTGGCGGAGCGGCTCGGCGCCCGGCGCGCGCTGTCCCAGATTCACTGGGGCGGCGGCACGCCCACCTTCCTCACCGAGGCGCAGATTGAGCGGCTGTGGAGCGAAATCACCCGGCGCTTCACGCCGCTGCCGGACGCGGAGGTGGCCATCGAGGTGCACCCCGCGCTGACGACGCCCGGGCAGCTCTCGCTGCTGCGGCGGCTCGGCTTCAACCGCGTGTCCATGGGCCTGCAGGACTTCGACCCGCTGGTGCAGCAGGTGACGAACCGCATCCAGACGCCGGAGCAGACGCGGGCGCTGCTGGAGCACGCGCGCGAGCTGGGCTTCAGCGGCGTGAACTTCGACCTCATCTACGGCCTGCCGCATCAGAACGCGGAGCGTTGGGCTCGCACGCTGGAGAAGGTGCTGGAGATGCGGCCGGACCGGCTGGCCGTCTACTCCTTCGCGTACATGCCGGACACGCTGAAGCACCAGAAGCGCATGCCGGCGGACGCGATTCCCGGCGGCCGCGTGAAGCTGGACCTGTTCCGCTCCGCGTACGCGGCCTTCGTGGAGGCCGGCTACCGGCCCATCGGCATGGACCACTTCGCGGTGCCCGAGGACGAGCTGGCGCGCGCGCAGGCCGAGCGCCGCCTGGGCCGCAACTTCCAGGGCTACACGGTGAAGGCCGCGTCGGACGTGGTGGCGCTGGGCAGCACCGGCATCAGCGACGTGGGCGGGGCGTATGCCCAGAACGTGCGCGCGCTGCCCTACTACTACGAGCGCGTGGCCCAGGGGAGCCTGGCCACCGAGCGTGGCATCGCCCTCACCGACGACGACCGGCGGCGCCGCGCCGTCATCACCCAGCTCATGTGCAACTTCTGGACGGACCTGGGCGAGGAGGGCGCGAGCTACTTCGCGCCCGAGCTGGAGCGCCTCAAGCCGTTCGAGGACGACGGGTTGGTGGCGCGCACCGGCACGCAGCTCGAGCTGACGCCGCTGGGCCGCCTCTTCGTCCGCAACGTGGCGATGGTGTTCGACGCGTATCTCTCCCGGGCCGCTCGGCCCCGTTTCTCCCGGACGGTGTGATGACAGCAATGGATGCATTGGACGTACTGACCCACGAGCACCGGCAGATCCAGCACGTGCTGGACCTCGTGGCCCGGGCGGTGGAGCGAGGGAAGCAGGGAGAGTTCGTGTCCGCCTCGCTCTTCCTGCGGGCGGCGAACTTCTTCCTCACGTACGTGGACGGCAGCCACCACGCGAAGGAGATGGTGCTCTTCCAGACGATGCTGGTCCACCGGCTGCCGCTGGCCACCAGCCTGCTGTCCCAGGTGTCCGGAGAGCACGGCACGGGCACCGAGCAGGCGCTGGCCCTGCGCGACGCCGCGGAGGCCGCGCTGCGTGAGGGCGCGGACCCGGAGCCGATGCTCACCGCGGCCGAGGCCTACCTCCGCCTGCAGCAGGGCCACACCACGGCCGAGGAGACGCAGGTCTTCCCGCTGGCGCGCCGGCTGCTGCCCGCCAACGTGCTGGAGCGCATGCGCACGCGCTTCGCCCGCATCGAGGCTTCGCACGGCTCGCTCGCCGAGGCCGTTGACGCCATGGAGCGTGCCTTCGCTCCGGCACGCCCGCCCGTGCGGCCCCTCGCGGTAGGCGGCGTGCGCTCGTTCTGAGGACGCCGCGCCCGGGCGGGGAGCAGGCGGGCGGCCGGCGCCCGCTCCCCTGGTGTCACCACCCGGCAGTGGCCACCTCTACCCGCGTGGACCCTGAGCCAGGGGCGCGTGCATGGGACGACCCGACGGGACGGCAGGACGTGATGCGAGAGGGGGCCTCGCGCCGCGCGCGCTGAGGCACCTGGCCCTGGTGGGCGCGCTGCTCGCCGCCACCACCGCGGGCGCCACGCTCCGGCCCGGCGAGTCGCTGCCGGAGTTCTCCACGAAGGACCTGCTGGACCAGCCGCACCAGAGCCGCGAGCTGGTGGGGCGGACCACGCTGCTGGTGGTCATCACCGACAAGGACGGGGGAGACGAGATGCGCCGGTGGTTCGACACCGCGAATACCCGCGTGCCCGGCTCCGTGCACCGTGCCTCCATCCTCACCTTCAAGCTGCCCTTCTTCGTGAGCGCCGGCACCGTGCGCGGCAAGGCCCGGGAGAAGGTGCCCCGCGAATTCTGGCGCGACACGTGGCTGGACAAGAACGGCGACATGGCGAAGGCGCTGGGGCTGGCCTCCAGCCGCACCCCGTACGCCTTCGTGCTGGACGCGCGGGGCCGCGTGGTGGCCGCCGTCCACGGCACCGTCGACTCGCCGGAAGCCCAGGCGGTGTGGGACGCACTCACCCGGGGCTGAGCGTCCTCCGGGGAGGCCCGCGCCTCCGCCGCCTGGGTACGCGGCTACCCCGAGGCGATTGCCATGTCTCTCCGCCCACACCCGGTGTGTCTGACGCGGCGCTTCCGGGTTTTTCCTGGCGCACCGCGAATCGACATGTGTCGGAGGGCTCATCCACGATGCGCGCCCCGGGGCCGTGGCGCGTGCACGCACGATGAGTCGACACCGGCCGGCGCTGCCCCTGGGCCGGCCTTGCAAGGGGATGTCACATGAAGTGGCTGAAGCCGTGGTTGTTCGCCACCCTCGCCGTGGCCGGCGCGGGCTGCGGCGGCGTGGAGCCGGAGTCCGGCGCCGGGATTGCGTCGCGCGCGGAGGCGCTCAGCGACGAGCCGCCGATGGTGCCTCGCGGGCTGACGGAGGAGGAGAAGGCGCGCACCGAGTCGGACCCCGCGCAGGGCGCCGCGCAGGCACTCGCGTGGGAGTGCAACCCGGAGCTGTACGGCTTCACCTCCGCGTCCGGCAACGTGGGCTTCGCCAGCGAGGCGGACTCCACCACGGGGCTGCTCATCGGCTGGCCGTCCTATGGCTGTAGCGTCCCGGAACTGACGGAGCTCATCCGCACCGGCATCGGGCGGGTGCAGGTCACCGTGCTGGCGGACGGGCAGTTCCACGAGGGGGCGAAGGCGTGCCTGGAGCACCGGGGCGTGACGCCGGCGCAGCTGTCCCAGGTGGAGTGGGTGGACATCCCCGTGGACAGCGTCTGGATTCGCGACTACGGCCCTGAGGTCGTCACCGGGGCGGGCGGCGAGCGGCGCATGGTGGACATGAGCTACTACCCGCAGCTCTCCAACACCTGCAACAACCTGGCGGGGCGCACCAACGACGACGCGTCGCCCACGCGGCTGGCCGCGGCCTGGGGCGGCATGCCGGTGGACCGGGCGCAGGTGCGGCTGGAGGGCGGCAACCTCCAGACGGACGGCGCGGGCACCTGCTTCCGCGCGCGGCGCGACGCCAACGCGCGCAACTGCTTCTCGCGCTGGTGCTACACGGAGGAGGAGCTGAACGAGGTCATCGGCGCCTTCCACGGCTGCCGCGTCATCACCCTGGAGTCGATGGTGGGCGGCGTCATCGACCACATCGACATGTGGATGACGGTGCTGTCTCGGCGCACCATCCTCGTGGGCCAGTACGACCCGGCGGATGACGCCGCCAACGCCGCGATTCTGGACCGCAACGCGCAGCGGCTGGCCGGCCTGGGCTACCGCGTGGTGCGCGTGCCCATGCCGAAGCCGTACTGCAAGCAGCGCAACGCCACCTGCACCGGCAAGGAGTCCCTCATCGGCCCGTGCGACGGCACCAGCGAGCGCGTGTGGGCCACGTACATGAACTCCATCCGCGTGGGCAACGCGCTGGCCGTCCCCGTCTTCCAGTGGGTGCCCGAGTCCCACGAGGCCATCATCGCCCAGCAGCAGCAGCAGGCGCTCTCCACGTACCAGCGCGAGCTGGACCGCGAGTTCGGCCAGGGCGCCGTGCACGTGGTGCCCATCCCGTCCGACAGCCTCATCCCCTGCCAGGGCTCGCTGCACTGCGTGACGATGACGTACCGCTGAGCGCCCGCGGGCACGCTGAAAAGACCACGGGCGCCCCGGGAAGTGTCCCGAGGCGCCCGCGGTGCTCCAGTCACGCTCGCGTCGTCCGGCCCGTCAACGCTGCGACAGGATGTCCTGGAGCCGCTTCTTGTCGCTGGAGAAGGAGAAGGCGCTGTAGAGCTGGTAGCCGTTCTCCGGGTCGAGGATGCGCGGCTTCAGCTCGCGCACCGCCGTCAGCTTGTCCTGCGAGAAGGGGAAGTGGTTGAGGAGCTCCGCCACCTGGGAGATGAGGAAGTAGTTGTCGCCGGCCGCCAGGCTGATGATGCGCATCTTGTCCTCGGCGAAGCTCTCCCTGGCGACGGCCTCGTTCAGGCGCTTGAAGGGGCCGTCCGGCATGGGCCGCACCACCGGCGCGGGCGGCGGCGGAGGGGGCTGCGGCTGCGGCCGCGGGGCCGGGGTGACGGCGCCCAGGGGGGGAGCCTCGGCGACGAGCTGCTGCACGGAGTCCAGCGTCTCCTGCGCCTTGCGCACCTTGTTGCGCCCGTTGCCACCACGGCCGTCCATGCGCTCCTCGGCCTCCTCCAGCAGCCGCTCCAGGCGGGCCAGGCGGGCGTTCAGCTCATCGCGGTCCACCACCACCAGGGTGCCCGTGCGCGGGGGCGGCTGCGGCGCGGGCTGCGGCATGGGCCGGCCCGGAGGCGGCGGGCGGCGCAGCTCGGCGCCCTGCGGCTCGTTCGCGGCGAGGGACGTCGTGGCGGTGAGGAGGGCGAGGGCGAGGGTGAGGGCCTTCATGGGGAGCATCCTTTCGTGTACTCGACACTACCGACGCGCCCCGGCCCCCGGCATTCAATTCCCGGGGGGAGGGCCCGCGGCCAGCGTCCGTACGGCGCAATACACCCCCTGGACGGCCTGGGCCATACGCTCGTAGTCGAGCGTGTCCCATGTGTCCTCGGAGGTGTGGTAGCGCGGGTTCCGCATGAAGGCCGTGTCCGTCACCATGACGGCCCGGTAGCCCTGGTCCCAGAAGCTGGCCTGGTCCGAGAAGTCCACTCCCTCCAGCGCCCTGGGCGCGGTGAGGGACTCCACGGGGAGGGGGCTGCCGGCGCGCATGGCGGCGGCCACGGCGTCCGTGAGCCCGCCGTCCCCCGGGATTCCCACCACGCCGATGAAGTCCCCCGTGTCCGGGTAGCGCAGGCGGAGCGCGGCCACGGGGTAGTCCTGGCTGCCCGGCGCGTCGCTGTAGGTGCCGAGCATCTCCAGCGAGAGCATGGCGCGCACGCTCACCCCGGCCTCCTTCAGCGAGCGCGCGTGCACCGCGCTGCCCATGCGGTCCGTGTGGAAGTGGGGCGGCTCTTCCAGCGTGAAGGCCACCAGGTCCACGCGGAGGGGCGGGGGCTCGCGGCCCAGCACCCGCGCCAGCTCCAGCAGGCCGGCCACGCCGCTGGCGTTGTCGTCCGCGCCGGGCGTGCCCTCGGCCGAGTCGTAGTGCGCGCCGACGACGAGCCGCGCGCCGCCCTCCGGCCCGAAGCGGGCGATGACGTTGCGGTAGTCGCGGCCCGCCACGCGGAAGGGCTGTGACTCCACGTGCCCGCCGGCCCGCTCCAACTGGCCCGCGATGTAGTCCGCGGCGCGCTCCAGGTTCTCCGGGTGGCGGTAGTCCCGTGGGTGGAAGGTCTCCGACAGCATGCGGACGTGCGCTCGCAGCCGCTCCGGCTCCACGCCGGCCATGGCGCACGTCCGGGCGGAGGGGAACTCCCGCCGCGTGCCCCACCCCCACGCGCGGGCCAGCCCGAGGACGGCCGCGAGCAGCGTGGCACCGATTCCCATCCACAGTCCTCCGCGACGCATGTGCCGTCTCCCTCCGGGCGCCGTGTCCACCCGTGCCGCCGTTGGACCTCCCGGGAGGCGGCGGAGTTCCGCGCCCCGTGACTCAGGGCATGGGCGTGTGCTTGGAGAGCACCTGGCCGTCGGGCGACATCTCGTAGATGAGCGGGGCGCCGGTGGCCAGCTCCAGCCCCACCACCTGTTCGCCGGTGAGCTTGTCCAGCTTCATCACCAGCGAGCGGTTGGAGTTGCCGTGCGCCACCACCAGCACGTTCTTCCCCAGGCGCAGGTCGCCGGCGATGGCGCGCTCATAGAAGGGCAGCACGCGCTTCGCCGTCATCTCCAGCGACTCGCCGTTGGGCGGGGGCACGTCGTACGAGCGGCGCCACAGCTTCACCTGCTGGTCGCCGAACTCCTTCGCCGCGTCCGCTTTGTTGAGCCCCTGGAGGTCGCCGTAGTGCCGCTCGTTGAGCGCGGCGTCGCGGATGATGGGAATGCGCTGGCCGAGCGTCTCCAGGATGATGTCGAGCGTCTCCTGCGCGCGGCTGAGCGCGGAGGTGTAGGCGACGTCGAACTTCATCCCCTGGAGCGCCTTCGCCGCGAGCCGTGCTTCGTTGCGGCCCTGCTCGGTGAGGGGCACGTCGACGAAGCCGGTGAAGCGGTTCTCATGGTTCCAGAGGGACTGGCCATGGCGGACGAGAGTGAGAGTGGGCATGGGCCCTTCTGCTAGCGCAAGCCGGACGGTGCGGCCAGGGCGGGAACGCGCCTTCCGCGGGCATTCGTCCGGGGCTCCACACCGGCCGCTATCTTCCGGACGTCTTGCGCTTCACGGGCTTGGGGGCGCAGCGCCCGGTCTTCGCCGCTCCGCCCGGGGGCCAGAAGTGCTCCAGCGGGCGCGCCTTCGTCTCGAGGATGCGCGACGAGTACCAGTAGTGGTTGCGGATGATTTGAGCCACGTAGTCACGCGTCTCCCGCAGCGGGATGGACTCGATGAAGTCGACGAGGTCCGTCCCCACGAGCCCCTGCCGCTTCCAGCCCGCCACCCGTCCCATGCCCGCGTTGTAGCTCGCGAGCGCGAGGGCGCGGTTGCCGCAGAAGTAGTCGACGAGGTAGCGCAGGTACTTCGTCCCGACGCGGATGTTGGGCTCCACCTGGAAGAGCAGCCGGCCCGTGCCCCGCTCCAGTCCGTCCGCGGTGCTCGGCAGGAGCTGCATCAGCCCGATGGCGCCCTGTCCGGACTCCGCGTTCGTCCGGAAGGAGGACTCCTGCTTCATCACGCCCAGCACGAGGGCGGGCTCCAGCGCGTGCTCGGCCGCGTACTTCTGGACGAACTCCAGGTGTCTCGGTGGGAAGAGGAGCCGGAGGGCAAACGGCGTGAGCGCGCCGGGATGCTTCCGCCGGAGCAGCTCCGCGACGGCCTGGAACGCCGCCGGGTCATCCCCGGCCTCCGAGTGCAGCATCGCGAGGTACAGCAGGAAGGGAGCACCGAGCCTCGCCGGCTCGCGTGACGCCAGCCCCTGGAGCTCCTCCGCCGCGAGCGGGGCCATGCCCTCGGCCAGGAAGTGCTCGGCCCGCTCCAGGCGCTGCTGCTCGCACGAGTCCAGCGCCGCGTCTCGTGCCGCCGCCTTCGGCGTGGCGGAGGAGATGCGAGCCTGGAGGTCCTCCCCCGAGGCCGTCGCCGCGAGCATGCCGTACCAGGTGAGCGGCGCGTCCTCGACGAGCGCCTTGAAGACCTGCTTCGCCTCCGCGGGCTTCCTGCCCCGCGCGAGCGCGCGTCCCCTCCAGTAGCGGGCGCGGAGGACGTGGGGCGAGGCGGGCCAGGCCTCCGGCAGGGCCTGGAACGCGGCGGCGGCCTCCGCGAACTTCCGCGCCCGGTAGAGGGCCATCGCCCTGGTGAAGGCCTCGGCGTCGGGGGCCATGGTGGGCGCGGTGGGCTTCCGGGACGGCGCGGGAGGGAAGGGGCCGAGCGCTTCGAGGGAGACGTGCTTCGTGATGGCCCGGGCCTTGGGCGAGGTGCGTCCCTCGAGCTGGATGAACCGGCGCAGCCACTCCGCGCACGTGGGGGAGACGGAAGGTTTCGCCGGCGGCGGGGGGGCCTGCCGCGCGCAGGACTCCGCGTAGCGGCCGAGTGTCTCCGGCTGGAAGCCCATCAGCAGGTCCACCGAGTCGAAGTGGGCGAAGGCGCTCTCGTAGAGCTTCTGCGTCTCCGGCCACTGCTGTCGCGCATGGAGGGCCTCGCCGGCCACGGCCTCGGTGCGCCCGAGCTCCTCCGGCAGTTTCCTCACCGCGACAGGGGACGGGCAGCTCTCCTCCGCGCGCTGGTAGAGCGCGAGCGCCTTCTTCGCGGCCTCCAGCGCCTCCTCGCGCTTGCCCCCGGCCAGGAGCTCCCTCGCCTGGTTGCGCGAGCCCGCGGCCTCGAGCTGCAAGCCATACGGGAGGAAGAGCGGGTCCTGTTGCAGGAGCGTCGCGAGGCGCAGGGCCTCCGCGGGCTGTCGCGGGAGGGCGTCCTGGGCCGCGCGGAGCTGCCGGGCGGCCGGTGAGCGGAGTGCCTGGAGCGCGTCGCGCAGCTCCTCGACGGAGCGCTCGGTGATGGGGGCGTTGGCGTTCCCTTCACGGGCCGGCGGAGGTTGGGCTTCGGCGGAAGGGGGCGTGCCCCAATGGCCCGTCCCCCCGAAGAGGACGAGACAGGCAATCCACCCCACGAGCTTCACCCCGCGCATCCCGCCTCCGTTCCGAGCGCCGCGAGCCGTGGGCATCCGATGCCCCGGGCCGCGTCCTGTCCATGGCTGGGAACATCCAGCATCATGTGGGCCGGCCCGCCTTCACGAGCCTCGTCAGCTCGCGGTCCAGGGAGGCGGCGAACTGCTGGCGGTCCTGCGCGGAGAAGCCGCTCGGGCCTCCGGTCATCACTCCACTCTCGCGCAGCTCCTGCATGAAGTTCCGCACCGAGAGGCGCTCGGCGATGTTCTCCTCGGTGAACAGCTCCCCGCGCGGGTCCAGCACCACCACGCCCCGGGGCACCAGGAGCGCGGCGAGTGGGATGTCCTGCGTCACCGCCAGGTCTCCCCGCTGTGCCGACTCCGCGATGTGACGGTCCGCCACGTCCAGCCCCGCGCCGACCTGCACCGTGGAGACGAGCTCCGAGCGCGGAAGCGAGAGGGCCCGGTTGGCCACGAAGACCATGGGCACCTTCAGGCGCTGCGAGGCGCGCAGGAGGATGTCCCGGACCGCTCCCGGGCAGGCATCGGCATCGACCCATATCTTCATTCGCGACCCATCCTCTCCTGGCCGCCTGCCCGCTGCCCGACAAGGCGACCGTCCCGGAGTCCCTGCAAGCGTCCGGGCGTGACGCTCCATGCGTCTACCACTCCTCGCAGCCGTTTTTGATGGTGGGAATTCCCGCCAAACGGGGGCCATTTGCTCAAGCTGCAATCTCCCACGGTCGCTTCCAGGCCGGGCCGGTTTGTCGGGCCCCCCTGGTGCGGCCGGTGGAGTCACATGGAGGAGCCGTGGCCGTGACCCGTGACGGACTGGGGCAGGGGATGCAGCAGGCTTCGTGGACCCGCGCGGAGCCCGGTGGGATGGAGGAGGACGTGGCGCCACGGCGCATCCTCCTCGTCGAGGACAACGTGGACATCCAGGAGGCGATGCGCGAGCTGCTCGAGGAGATGGGGCACTGCGTGGAGGTCGCCGCCGATGGGGTCCAGGGCGCGAACCGGCTGCTGGAACTGCGGCCCGATGTCGCGCTGGTGGACATCGGGTTGCCAGGCATCGATGGGTACGAGGTCGCCCGGCGCGCGCGCTCGGCGCCCGGCGGGGACGGCTTCTACCTGATTGCGCTCACGGGGTACGGCGGCTCGGAGGCGAGGGCGAAGGTGCTCGCGGCGGGCTTCGATGTGCACATGGTGAAGCCGCTGAGCCTCAGCGACCTGCCGCGCCTGGTGGGACAGGCGAAGCGTGGGAGGTGAGCCGGGTGAGGAGGGCGAGGCCGGGGGCCTCCAGCGGTACACGGCCTCGCAGCGCGGCGAGCAGTGACCAGCCGTGGTCCGAGAGGAGGGCCACCCCCGCGTCCGCCTCCGGCGCGAAGCCGAGGAAGCCGGTGTAGCCACCCATCACCGATGACCGCCACACCACCGTGTGTCCCCGCACCTGGGAGACCGTCCACCCGAGTCCCATCCGATGCGGGCGGGCCTCCGCTCGCGGCACCTGCGCCAGCTTCAGGGCGCGGGTCAGGCCCGGCTCTCCGCGGCCGAGGTTCGCGTCGAGGAAGCGCAGCAGGTCGGGCACGGTGGAGTGGAGCGCGCCCGCACCCGGAAGCGCCGGGAAGGTCCAGGCGGGCACCGGCTTGCCTCTCGCGGTGTGGCCGGGGCGCAGGCGGGGCTGCTGCTCGTCCGTGACACGCGTCGCCGTGTCCGTCAGGCCCAGCGGCTTGCAGAGATGGTCTCTCAGTGCATGCCCGTAGTTGACCCCCGCCCGGCGTGAGAGGGCGTGGCCGAGGACTCCCATGCCGAGGAGTGATTCCGCGTAGGGCCGTGGTGGAGGACTCGCCGGCTGGTAGCTCCGCAGGAAGTCCCCGAAGAGGCCCGCCGAGTAGTGGCCGAACGGGTCCTCCGGGTTCCGGGGCCCCGCCTCCAGGTTGGGCGGGAGGTGGGGCATGCCCGACGTGTGCGTGGCGAGCTGCTCCAGCGTGATGCGGCCCGCGGACTCATGGGTCAGCAGCGAGCGCGGGATGAGGTCCGCGAGCGGCGTATCCAGCCGCAGCTCGCCCCGGTCCACCATCAGCGCCAGCAGGGCTCCCGTGAAGACCTGGGTCAGCTCTCCCAGGGCGAACACGGCGTCGGTGGCCGGCGGGGCTCCCTTGCCTCGCAGGCACTGCACGTGGTGCTCGCCACGCACGGTGAGCCCCACGCACAGGGCCGCGGACCGGTACCCGCGCACGTAGCGCCGGGTCTCCTCTTGGATGAGCTCGGAAGGTGTGGGCATGGAGGTGCGAGAGGGGCGGCTCTCGCATGGCTCCCGTGGCCCGTCAACCCGGAGCGCTTGCGCGTGGGAACACCGGGCGTCGTGGAAACCCCCATGTCGCCTCGTGGGAATCCACCAGCCCGGAGCCCCGCGAGACATTGGTGGCGCTGCATGTTTCCCGCTCAAGTGTCTCTGTTTGGTTTGTGATGTATATGCTTAAGCTGGATTTGCTGGTATTGCAGTGCTTGATATGTGGCATCCACCTCTCCATGACGGAGGGGCTCGGAGGCTCACATGAAGACCTCGTTGACGAAGCTGTTCCTGGTTGCCGGCGCCGTCCTGATGGCGGGTTGTGGTGGCTCCATGGAGGCGGAGGAGGGCGCGGAGGTGACGCCGCCCACGGCCGAGGAGCCGGGCGTGTCCCAGGAGGCGCTGCCGGTGTGTGGCTCGGGGCTGGACTGCCGCGGCTACTACGTGAGTGGCTCGTACACCTGCGTCCAGTATCCGGGGTCCACGCGGGCCGTGTACTGCTGCCCGTCCGGCATGCGCGTCTACTACAACGACGCGGGCCAGCAGTGGTGCGCCTGAGCCCTGCTCCGGCATGACGTGACGGGGTGAGACGAGGGGAGTCCGGAGACGGAGCGGCGCTGCGTCGCGCTGTCACGGGTGGGCCCGCGAATTGACGGATTGTCGCTCGCGGGCCCGGCGGGCGCCTCGCAAGTCCCCGGAATCCCGAACGGGCCGGGTTGGAACGGCATGTGTAAGGGACAGGACCCGCAAGGAGGTCCCGTCATGTGCTGCCCGGTCCCATCCCGCGCGTTTTCTCTCACCCGCCACTTCATCGAGCGCCGCTCGCGCCGCCAGCTCCGCGACGACGTGCTCGACTTCATCCTCGAATTCGGTGCCCGCGCCCGCGCCAGCGGCATGACGCATGTCACGGTGCTGGAGAGGGACTTGCCGGCCGCCTTGCGGAGCTCGTCGATGGCCCGGCAGGCACGAGGGTGGATTGTCCTGCTGAGCGACGAGGAGCGCCTCGTCACCTGCTACCGGCGGGGCGACGCGAGCCGCTTCATCCGCCGCAAGCCGAAGCGCCGCATGTCCGCGGAACAGGTCCAGCGGGCCTGAGGCGGGCTATTCCTTTTCCAGCAGCGCTTCCTTCGGCGTCGCCTTCGTCAGGCCCGGCCTTCCGGCCTTGGACGGAGCCGTGCGCTTCATGCCACCACGCTTGAACGCTTCTTCCGTGGCAGGGCTCGTTCCCCGGGTGCCGAGGCTGTCCGCCGTCTGGGGGGCGCCGGGAGTCGCGACTCGAGGTGCCTGCGGCGTCGAGGGCTCCGTGTTCTTCGTCTGCAGTGGCTCCACGGGTGACGGCTCGGGCGCCGGCGTCACCGCCTGGGCTGCCTGGGGCACGGGCGCCTTCGTCGCGGCCGGAGGCTCACGGCTCGCGGCCGCCGGGCCCAGCAGCAGGAGCGCCGCGAGCGCCGCCACCGTCGAGGTCCCCACGGCCAGCGCGCCCACCGGGACGCGTCGCTCCAGCAGCCTTCTGGCGGACTCCGCGCTGTCGGGCCGGTCCTCGATGCGCTCGGCGAGCAGCCGCGTCAGCAGCCTGCGCAGGCGGCCCGGCACTCCCGCGGGCAGCGGCTTCTCGCCGGGAAAGCCTCCCGCGAGCGCCTCGTAGAGCACCAGCCCCAGTGCGAACAGGTCCGACTGCGCCACGGCGCGCCCCAGCCGCTGCTGCTCGGGCGCCATGTACCGCAGCGAGCCGATGAGCGCGGCGGACTCCGTCAGCGTCGTCGCCCCGTCCAGCCGGGCGATGCCGAAGTCGCACAGCTTCGCCCCGTCCGGTGCCAGCAGGATGTTTCCCGGCTTCACGTCCCGGTGGATGAAGCCATGCTCGTGCGCCGCGCCCAGCGCCTCCAGCATCCTCCGCGCCAGCCCTTCCACCTCCGGCCAGGGCAGGGGCCCGTCCTTTGTCAGCTTCGCCCGCAGGTCCGGCCCGTCCACCCGCTCCATGGCGTACCAGCAGAAGCCCCGCTCCTCGCCCTCGGCCAGCACGCGGACGATGGCCGGGTGCTGCACCTGCCTCAGGGCCTCGGCCTCGCGGCGGAAGCGCACCCGCACCGCCGGGTCCGCCGCCACCAGCGTCGACAGCACCTTCACCGCACATGGGCCCGCGTGCCCCTCCGCCGCGTACACCGTGCCCATGCCTCCCGCGCCCAGGCGCCCCACCAGCCGGAAGCCTCCGAGCGACTCACCCGTGAGGTCCACCTCCGGCGAGAAGCGCGCCACGCCCGGTGCCGTCTCCACGCGCGCCAGGTCCACCTGCACGCCACACGCGGAGCAGGGCACCACCAGGTCCACTCGGGCGCCGGGCAGCGGGGTACGGCAGGCGGGGCAGAGGAAGTTCATGCGTAGAGGTCGATTCCGTACTCTTCGATTTTCCGGTCCAGCGTCGGCCGGGAGATGCCGAGCGACTCCGCCGCCGCGCTCTTCACCCCCCGCGCCCGCTTGAGCGCGAGGGCGATGTGCTCGCGCTCCACCGCCCGTATCACCTCCGCCAGCGTGCCTTGGACACCGCTGGCCGGGCCCGGGGTTCCCGGGCCGCCTTCCCGCTCGGGCGCCACCACCTCCGGTGGCAAATCCATCAGCCCCACCTGCTCCCCGGGCCCCTTGAGCACCAGTGCCCGCTCGATGGCGTTGGCGAGCTGCCGCACGTTGCCCGGCCAGGGACAGGCGCGCAGGGCGTCACGGGCCTCGGCGGTGAAGCCCGACGCGCGGCGGCCGAGCCGCGCGCCCAGTGTCGCCAGGAAGCGCTCCGCCAGGGGCAGCACGTCCTCGGGGCGCTCGCGCAGCGGTGACAGATGGATGCGCACCACGTTGAGCCGCCAGTAGAGGTCCTCGCGGAAGGTGCCGGCGCGCGCCGCCTCCTTCAAATCCCTGTGCGTGGCGGCCACCACCCGCACGTCCACCGGAATGCCCGCGCGCCCGCCCACGCGGTGGACGATGCGGTCCTGCAGCACGCGCAGCAGCTTGACCTGGAGCGGCGCGGGCAGGTCTCCCACCTCGTCCAGGAAGAGGGTGCCGCCGTCCGCCTGCTCGAAGACGCCTTCCCGCGTGGACTGCGCCCCGGTGAAGGCGCCCTTTTCGTGGCCGAACAGCTCGCTCTCCGCCAGCTCCGCGGGGATGGCGCCGCAGTTGACCGCGATGAACGGCCCGCGTGAGCGGGGCCCCAGCGCATGGAGCGAGCGCGCCACCTCTTCCTTGCCCGTGCCGCTCTCGCCGGTGATGAGCACGGTGGACTGCACCGGCGCCGCCGCGGCGGCCACGCGCATCGCCTCGCGCATGTTGGCGCTCTCCGCCACCGGGGACTGCGCGGTGGCCGGCGTGGCGCGGGGCTCGGGAGGGCAGAGCGAGGGGCCCACCGCCAGCGCCAGCGCGCCCGCCAGGGACAGCTCCTCGTCGTGGAAGGACTGCTCGCGCAGGATGCACAGCGCTCCCGCGGGCTGGCCTCCGGCGTACAGCGGCGCGCACAGGACGAACGCGTCCGCGCGGCGCACGCGCGTGCTCTGGGCGTCGTGCTCCGGGCGGGCCTGCGCCTCCGGCATCGCCTGGGCGCGGCCGGTGCGCAGCGCGGCGTCCACCAGCTCCCGGCTCACCGTGAGGTGCGTGCCCTGGGGACGGGTGTGCCGGGGGCGTGGCCCCTGGGGGCCCAGGCGCAGCAGCACGAGCGCGGAGGGCTGGAGCGCGGACTCCAGCGCCTCGAAGAAGAGCCCCACGGCGGCCTCGGACGAGGTGCACGCGGCGGCGCGCAGGGCCAGCTCTCCGGCCCTCGCGAGCGCATCCGGCCCTGGCGCGGCGCCGGCTCTCGCCGACTCCGGGCGGGTGCGGGTGAGGACGAGCGTGGACTCGCCGTCGCGGGCACGCAGCGCGTCGAAGGACGGCTCGTACACCAGCACGCTCTCGCCCACGGAGACGTGGTCCCCGGGGCGCAGCCTCACGGGCACCTGGGCCTGGAGCCGCTCCCCGTTGAGCCAGGTGCCGTTGCGCGAGCCCAGGTCCTTCAGCACGTGCCCGGGCCCCTCCGGGGAGATGACACAGTGCTCCCGGCTGACCTTGTCATCGAGGAGCTGAAGGCCGCCCTCGGTGGCTCGCCCCACCGGCAGCGGAGCGTCCAGCTCGCGCGCCACACCCCTGCATGGACCGAACATCGCCACGAGTCTCGCCACGGAGGCGAGCCTATTACTTCTCGCCACTCCCGCGCGATGTCCGGGGGCGTACACGGCGCCTCAAGGGCTCCTGGTCGGGCTGTCCTTCTTCGTCCCGAAGAAGGTGCCGTGCACGGCCTTGCCCTTCGAGCGGAACATCTTCTTCTCCACTCCGTCCTTCGTGGTGGGGCCGGTGCCACCCACGAACTGGTCGATGTGCTCCTTCTTCAGCGCGCGGGCCTTGGCGCGGCCCTGCTCCTCGTGCTCCGCGCGGCCGGGCTGCTTCTCCAGCGCGGCCAGGACGTAGGAGGCCAGCAGCTTGCGCTCCAGCTTCGCGTACAGCTTCGGGCTGTCGAAGACGTCCACCACCTCCAGGTCGCCGTTGATGGCCACCGCCAGCCCGGCCAGCCGCTCGTCGCGCGGCAGCTTCCCCTGGATTTCGTCCAGGTACCGGCCGATGCGCTGGCGCAGCGCCGCGTCCTGGAACACGCGCCGGTAGGTGCCCGTGGGGCTGGAGACACCGGACACCTGGGACTTGCGCGCCACCTCGCCCCAGACGGCGCCCTGCTCGGAGAAGAGCGCCGCGCGGCGCAGGTCCGGGTGCGCCACCGCGAGGCCCGGCTGGAAGGCCAGGCTCTGTCCCTCCCACCGCCCCTGCTCCACACAGAAGACGGGCACCCGCTGGCGCTCGTCCGGGTCCAGCACCACGTCGTTCTGCACCATGCGGTCCTGCTTGCCGCCCAGCAGCAGCTCTCCGCCCACGAGGTAGAGGGGGCGCTCGTCGCGGTTGTGCACCCGCAGCTCGCGCACGGTGCCGTCGCTGTCCAGCTCGCGGATGGACACCTTCTTCGCCGCCTGCGCCTCCTCCAGCACCGTGTAGTCGTCGTACGGAGGCCCCTTGCGCGTGTGCAGCGGCACCACCGCGAGGTTGTAGGCGAGGACGGGCGCGCCCACCTCGTAGTCGCCCAGGCTCAGCTCGGGGGCGGGGGACTCGTTCTGGGCCAGGGCCAGCGGCGCGGTGAGCAGGGCCACGAGGGCCGAGAGGACGGGGATGCGGGACTTCATGTGGGCAATGCCTCCTGTGTGCGAGGCGTCCCATTGCAAGCCTCCGTGCCAGCGCCGCTCCCCCGGGAGGCGCCGGGCGGCGTGTCACACGGTGTGACGAAGTGCAAAGCCGTGTGACACCACCCGCCTGACGGCAAGGGCCAGACCCGGCCGTGTCCGGGAATGGGAAGGGGCTTCCCATGGGTGGACACGGGGAGGGGAGGATTTCGAGGAGTCCCGAGGGGTTGGCGGGGTGGACAGCCCTGGCTCGGCCATTGCTAATTCCCCTGCCGGCCCCACCCCGGAGACCCGATGCGCGATTTCGTCCAGGAGCTTCGCCTCGCCTTGAGGATGCTCGCCAAGCACCCCGGCTTCACCGTCGTGGCGGTGCTCACGCTCGCGCTGGGCATCGCCGCCAACACCGCCATCTTCAGCGTGGTGGATGCGGTGCTCTTCGCGCCGCTGCCCTATGCGGAGCCGGACCGCCTGGTGATGGTGTGGGGCAGTCGGCCCGAGAGCAGCCGCGAGACGGTGGCCCCCGCGGACTTCCTCGACTGGCGCGCGCAGGCGGACGGATTCGAGGCGCTGGCCGCCTTTTCCCACGTGTCCTTCAATCTCGCGGGGGACGGCACGCCGGAGACCCTTCCGGGCGCCAGCGTCTCCATCAACTTCTTCCAGGTGCTGGGCGCGCGGGCGGCGCTCGGGAGCACCTTCGACGTGTCCGGCAACGACGCGGGGGCCTGGCAGCGCGTGGTGCTCAGTCATGCACTGTGGCAGCGGCGCTTCGGTGGGGACAGGAGCATCATCGGCCGCACGGTGCGGCTCAATGACGTGAGCTACGAGGTCATCGGGGTGATGCCCGAGCACTTCGACTGGCCCGCCATCACCCCCACGCGCGCGGTTTCCTCCAATGTGCCGGAGCTGTGGGTGCCCGCCGTCCATCGGGACGTTCCGCAGCTCGGGCCGGACGCCATGCAGGACGTGAGCGTGTGGCGCACGAGCCGGTACCTTCGCGTGGTGGGACGGCTGAAGCCGGGCGTGACGCTGGAGGGCGCCTCGCGCTCCCTGGAGCTCGTCGCCGCGCGCCTGACCGCCGAGTTTCCGGAGAGTCACACGAACCTGGGCGTGCGGCTGGTGCCGCTGCGCGAGCAGATTGTCGGCCCGGTGCAGCCGGTGCTGTGGGTGCTGCTGGCGGCGACGGGACTGGTGCTGGCGATTGGCTGCGCCAATGTCGCCAACCTCTTCCTGGCGCGAGCGTCGGCCCGCCGGCAGGAGCTGACGGTCCGTGTGGCGCTGGGGGCCCGCCGCTCCCAGCTCGTGCGGCAGCTCCTCACCGAGAGCGTGCTGCTGGCGCTGGTGGCGGGGGCGCTCGGGTTGCTGCTGGCGCTGTGGAGCATGGACGCGCTGCTGTCGCTGGTGCCGCCGGAGCTGCCCCGGCTCGGCGCGGTCCGCATGGATGGCCGGGTGCTGACCTTCACGCTGCTCATGTCGCTGGGCACCGGTGTTCTCTTCGGGCTCGTGCCGGCCTTGCAGGCCTCCACGCCGGACCTCAACGGCGTGCTCCGTCAGGGCGGAGGCGGCAGGTTCTCCGGGGCACGGAACCGCTCGCGCAGCGCGCTGGTGGTGGGCGAGGTGGCCCTGGCCGTGGTGCTGCTCATCGGCGCGGGGCTCCTGCTGCGCAGCCTGTGGAGCCTTCAGTCGGTGGAGACCGGCTTCCGCTCCGAGGGCGTGCTCACCTGGACCCTGTCGCTTCCCAAGAGCGACTACCCGGATGACGTCCGGCAGGCGGCGCTCTTCCATCAGGTGCTGGAGCGGGTGGAGGCACTGCCCGGCGTGACGAGCGCCGGCGCCATCTCCGACCTTCCCTTCCGGACCAACGACATCTCGGTGGGACTGGAGATCGATGGGCGGCCTCCGGAGCCGGGGGCGCAGGCCATGGTGGGCTACCAGGTCATCACGCCCGGCTACTTCCGGACGCTGGGCATTCCGTTGCTCGCGGGCCGGGACATCACCGCTTCGGACCGGAAGGACACGCAGCCGGTGCTGCTCGTCAACGAGACGGCCGCGCGCCGCTACTGGCCGGGCGAGGACGCGGTGGGCCGGCGCATCCGCGTGGGCTCGGAGGACGGCCCGTGGCAGACGGTCATCGGCGTGGTGAGGGACGTGCGGCAGGGCGGGCCGCAGCGGGACATCCGGCCGGAGGTCTACGTGCCCGCGCTCCAGCAGACGTTCCACTTCATCCAGTTCGCCGTGCGCACGGAGGGAGACCCCCTGCGCCTGGTGGCCGGGGTGCGCGAGGCGCTCGCCGCGGTGGATGCGGACCTGCCCATGTCGCAGGTGCGGACGATGGACGAGGTCGTCACCACCGCCACCGCGCGCCCGCGCTTCCTGTCCACGCTGGTGGCGCTGTTCGCGGCGCTGGCGCTGCTCCTGGCGGGCGTGGGGCTGTCGGGCGTCATCGCGTACATGGCGCGGCAGCGGACGCAGGAGATTGGCATCCGCATGGCGCTGGGCGCGCGGCCCGCGGACGTGCTGCGGCTGGTGGTGGGCAGCGGCATGCGGCTGGCGCTCGCGGGCGTGGGCCTGGGGCTGGGCGTGGCGTGCGTGGCCACCCGGGTCATGGCGAGCCAGCTCCACGGTGTGAGCGCCACGGACCCGCTCACCTTCGGCAGCCTGGCGCTGCTGGTGCTGGGCGTGACGCTGGTGGCCACCTGGGTGCCCGCGCTGCGCGCCACGCGCGTGGACCCGCTGGTGGCGATGCGGAGTGAGTAGTCGCCGCGAGGTGGACGTCCGGGGCTCGCGGACGTTGACTCGCGGCGCGCGTTGGGGGACGGGAGGGGCATGGCGCAGCAGAAGGTCCAGGTTCCCCGTGAGGCCGCAGGTGAGCGGCTCGACCGTTTCCTCTCCAAGCACGTGCCGGGCTTCACGCCGGAGCGGGCCCGCGCGCTCATCGACTCGGGGGCCGTACGCATCCGAGGCAAGAAGTGTCAGCCCACGCGCAAGCTGTGGGGCGGGGAGGAAATCGAGATTGAGCGGCCCGAGCCTCGTGCCGCGCCCGCTGTTTCCAGTGAAGGGCCGGTGCTGCCCGTGCTCCATGACGACGCGGCCCTCGTCATCGTGAACAAGCCTCCCGGGCTCGTCGTGGAGCCGGAGGGGCGCGCCCCTTCCGTGGTGGGGCTGCTCGCCGCGCAGCGGCCGTCGTTCGACGTGGAGGGACTGGCTCAGCCCGGCGTGGTGCACCGGCTGGACCGCGAGACGAGCGGGTGCCTGGCCTTCGCCCGCACCGATGCGGCCGCCGCCGCGATGCTGCGCGCGTTCCAGGAGAAGCAGGTGGACAAGCGGTACTGGACGCTCGTGCTCGGCCACCCGCCCGAGCAGGGGCGGCTGGAGGGCCCCTACGCTCGTGACCCGAAGGACCCGCGCCGCTTCACCACGCGCGTGCCGTCCGCGCGCCGGGCCGCGCTGTCCTTCGAGGTCCGCGAGCGCTTCCCCGGCGCCGCGCTGCTGGAGGTGGACCTGGACACCGGCCGCACCCACCAGATTCGCGTGCAACTCTCGGAGGCCGGCTTTCCCGTGCTCGCCGATTCGCTCTACGGCACCGACGAGGCGCGCTCCCACCCGGCGGCGAAGGCCCTCGGCCGGCAGGCACTGCATGCCTTCCGCCTGGAGCTACCGAGCCCCGCCTCGGGTCAGCGCGTGCGCGTGGAGGCGCCGCTGCCCGAGGACTTCCAGCGCGCGCTGGCGGTGCTGCGCGGCGGGTGAGGGGGCTCCCCGTGCGTCAGAACCGCGCCTGGAGCAGCAGGTTTCCGCCCACCGCGTGTGGGTCGGTGAGCACTGGCCTGGCGACACCCGTCTCGTCATCCTCGAAGCTCGTGCGGTTCGGGTCCCGCGTGTAGGCGAGCTCTGCCAGGACTCCGGCCACCCTTCCCAGGTCCCAGCGCACCGTGGCCTTCAGCGTCAGCACGGGCTCTCGGTCCACTCCGTCCGGCAGGATGGAGAGCTGGTTGGGCCCCTGGAGCACGGCGAGCCTGGGCGCGCCTCCCAGATTGCCTCCCAGAGGGAAGCGGGTCGCCGCCGGCACGGTGGCGCGCAGCAGCAGGCCCGGCGTGAGGCCCAGCTCCTGGAGGTGGTAGTCCGCGCCCATCGTGAACGACACCTCCGGCCGCGGGTTGCTGTCCTCGGCGAGGGCCTGGAACGGCGGGAGCCCCGGCACGTCGACCTGGATGAAGTTGACGGTGCGGTAGTACGCGAGTCCGTGCAGCCGCAGGTCATTCCACTTCACGCGGGCACCCAGCGCCGCCGCCGCCGCGTTCACGTCCTCCGGCTCGCCAGTCTCTGGCGACTCCAGCGGCTGCTCCATGAAGCTCCCCTCCAGGGAGACCGCCGCGGCGAGGCCACCGGGGTAGGACTCGGGCTCGAAGAAGCGCTCATGGAACGCCGGGTCTCCCGCGTAGAGCGACAGGTCCACGCTGGGGCCGATTGCCACGCCCCGGTTCCACTGCACGCGCCCGGACAATCCTCGCGCACGCACCTCGAGCTTCTCACCCACCATCGCGGGAGCGGGCGCCAGGCCCCTGTCCACGGTGGTTGCCTCGACGTCCACCCGGAGGCCGGGCGTCAGCTCCACGCCGGCTCCCGCCAGCAGCGCGAGGCGCCGCTCCGACTCCAGCTCCAGGTTGTTGATCACCCGCGCGGACTTCACGGCGGCGAAGGCGCTCCAGCGCTTCCGGGACAGCCGTAGCTCCAGGGCCGGCTCCGCTCCACCCTCCCTCACGGGGTACGCCTGCCGCGCCCACGTCACCGGGTACTCGTAGCCCATGTAGAGGCGGGTCGACGACAGCGGGTACGCGGTGAGCGCCAGCCCCTCTTCGCGAGACCACGTGTCGGCGCGGTAGCGCAGGCGGAAGAAGCTGGAGTTGTCCTGGAAGCCGAGGCCCTGCGAGCCGCCATTGATGAACAGGGACACTCCGGCCTCGGCGCTCAGGCCCGAGGTCAGCTCCGGCGTCCGCGCGTCCAGTGCCGCGTGCAGCCGGGTGAGCGAGTCCGACGCGCCGAAGTCCGCGTCGTTCGCGACGAACGACAGGCGGGCCTGGACCGGGGGCTCCGGCGGAGTCACGGCGGCAGGGGTGGTGTCTGGCGCCTGTCCGAGCGCGAGGGAGAGCGTGGCGGTGATGAGGGGCTGCATCATGGCGGCTGCTCGCATACCACGCGTCAGCCATTCCGCCCCACTTCAGCGCTTGCGCTCCCGGAGCGGGGCGCACGGGTCTTCCTGGGGCACCGCCGGGGTGAACCACACGTAGTCGAAGGGCAGGGCGCCCGCGGAAAACGAGGCCGCGTAGTCCTTCGGCTCATGCGACCCGGGGGCGACTTCCAGCAGTCCCACCGAGAGTCGCTTCCGCTCGGGCGCGCGGCGCGCCAGGTGCGAGGGCGCTCCCCGGTCCGTGCGGGCGTGCCCGTTGCCGGTGATGAGCACGCCTCCGTCTCCCCGGTCCGTCTCCAGCAGCCGGTCCGCCAGGTGCGCGTCACGCGCGCGCTGCGCCTGCGCCATGGGCCCCAGCAGCTCCGCGGGCAGGTGCCCGCAGTGCGCCCGGTCCTGCTCCTCGCGCATGTCGCGGGCCACGTCCTCGGGCAGTGGTGTGTCCAGCGCCAGCCTCGCGCGCAGCGGCGCCGGGAGCGCCTCCGGTCCGCGCTTCACCAGTTCCCGCACCTGCGCCCGGGGCAGGTTGGCCGCCACCACCGGGAGCCCCGCTTCCAGCCCCGCGGCGAACACCGGGCGATAGAGCGTCCAGTCCGGCCAGCCACTCCGGGACCAGTCCACCGCGAGCGCCAGCGCATCCACGTCCCGCGGTGCCCGTGCGAGAGACGCGTCCACCGCCGGCTGCTGCTCCACGTCCAGCATCTCGAAGGCCAGTACCGGCTTTCGCGCGCCACTCCCCAGCGCCCGCACCAGCTTCGCCTGGAGCCTGTGGTGGTCCGGCTGGTCGTGCCGCTCGCCCAGCACCACGAAGCGCGCCTCCCGCAGGGCGCGTAGCAGCTCCGCCTCGTCCACGAAGCGGCCCGCCTTCACGTCCCAGATGCGGCCGGCGAGCGGATGGTCCCGGTGCAGCGGGGACTGCCACCCCTCCGGAAGCGGCTCCGCTCCGGGAAGTGCGCCGGGGCGAATGTCGCTTGCGGAGCCCCCCTCCTCCGGAGCCGTGGGGCGCGTGGCACCGGAGCGCGCACAGCCGGAGACGAGGAGCAGGACGGAGGCGGCCAGGAGCGTACGCATCATGCCCATGACTCAGCCACAGCCAGTGGGTCTCAAGCCATCCGTTTGTCGGAGCAGTGGTGGACGCGAGACGCATGCCCGCATCCCGCGGCGCGTGCTCACCGGGCTCGGCGCGTCCGCCATGGAAGTGGGGGCGCCGGCACCCGGCCTCGCGTTCGTGGCGAGGCCGGGGAACGGCCGTGGGGGACTACTTCGAGTCCACCACGAGGACCATCCACCGGTCCGTGGCGTGGTCGATGCGCACGTTGGCGGCGCCGGCCTCCTGGAGCTGCTGCACGATGCCCTCCAGGAAGGTGAGGTGCTCCTTCGGCGCGTCCACGAAGACGTTCTTCGGGCCGTTGCCCTTCGCCTTGGGCTTCTTGGCGGGAGCGGCGGCGCCGCCGTTGAGCGCCTCCGGAGCGGCGGCGGCCTTCAGCCGGGAGGCGGCGTCATCGGCGGGCTCCGGCGCGGCCTCGGGCTCGGTCTCCGGCTCCTCGGGTTCCGGCGCGGGCGCGGCGGCAGCGGCGGCGGCCTCCTCCTCGGCCTGCTCGCGGAGCTGGTTGAAGGTCTTCAGGTTGATGGCGGACCCGAACTTGTTCTTGAAGGACTCCAGCGCCTCCTTGCTGCTGATGTCGGGCCGCTGGCGGAAGAGGTCGAGCAGGTAGGCGTGGCGCTCCTGGGTCTGCTCCTGGGAAGTCCTCGGCATCGTCTTCAAGCTCCTCAGATGTTCAAAAACGGAAGGGGCGCGCACCCTAGCCGAGCTGACTGGGGAACGGAAAGTGGGGACATGTCGCCCTCATGAGTGAGGGCTTGCTCGGAGTTCATGCGTGATTTCACGCTCCGGCCGACCTGCGCTTGCGGCGCAGGATGAACGCGGCGCCCAGCGCCACCGGCAGCAGCAATCCGCCCCCCATGACGGCCAGCGTGCGGCGCCGCATTCCCTTCCAGGGGAGGGAGAGCTTCGGTTGCTGTGCCCGCGCCCGCTCGAAGTCGGGCTCCGGGCACTCCTGGCCGAAGAGCATGTCCTCGCCGGCGCGCAGCGCTCCGTTCTTCACGTACATGCGCCAGAGGCGCTTGCCGCGCTCCGGCTCATTGGACGCGGTGAAGCGCGCCGCGTGGCAGAGCAGCACCGCATACGCCTGGCTGCGCGGAGGCACCAGCGCGGCGGCCTGCTCGGCGAGGTCCGCCGCCGTGGAGCGGTAGTGGAAGCGGAACGCGTGCGGCGGCGCATGGGCGGTCAGCCGCTGTTGCTCGGAGGCCGAGACGAGGGGCAGCTCCGCCATCTTCCGGCGGACGGTGTCCTGCTCGGGCGGCAGCTCGGGCGGCCCGTCGTACTCGCCCCTGTCATACATGCCGTCGGTCTGCGCCCAGTCCGGCGCGGCCTCGGTGCCCAGGATTTCCATCCCCGCCCGGCGCGCGAGCAGTGCCGCGTCGAAGAGGGCCCTGGCGCGGTCAATCTCGTTGTCCGCCGCGCGGGCGCGCTCCCGGGCGTCCAGGTACTGGCGTGCCGGCTGCTCGAACGGCGTGCCCCGGAAGTACTCCAGTGCCTCCGCGCCCGCGCCCGTGCGCAGCAGGCGCCGGGCGAGCAGCAGGCGCAGCCGCCGGGTCAGGCTGTTCGTTCCCTCCCGGGCGTCGTCGTCCCAGAGGTTCGCCAGCTCGGGCTTGCACCGCGCATCCGCCTCAGGGGTGTACGCCGCCACGAAGCGCTTCAGCTCCTCCACAGTGAGCACGCGCTCGGCCACGTACGCCATGTCCGCCCAGGAGCAGCTCGCCGCCACCTGCTCCGCGGACCGGGTGAAGTCCCCCTGCATGAGGGCGAGCAGGGCCCGCTCCCCCTCCGCGCGCGCCCGGGGACGCTGGGGGTACCACTCGCCGTCGCCCGACCAGTCCTCCGCCTCGGGCAGTCCCTGGGTGGCCTCCGCGAGGTGCTGCTCCGCCGCCGTCCGGTCTCCCCGGCGCAGGGCCAGCTTCGCCTTCACCCACGCATCCAGCGGGGTGTGCTCCTGGCCCGCGAAGCGCTCCGCGAGGTCGAAGCGGCCCACGCGCCACGCGGCCGCCGCCAGCCGGTCCGCTCCCGCCACGCCGGGCACGGACGCGAGCGCGTCCAGCAGGCGCTGCAGGCCGACGGATGCTCCGTCGTCCGCCCACTGCCACTCCTGGCCGCGCGTCCAGGCGAAGGTCGCCATCAGCCGCTGGGCCAGCGGGTCCTTCAACGCCTCGCGGAGGCGGGCCTCGTTCCGGCTGAGCGCCCGCGCCACCAGCAGCAGCGACGTCGTCGCGGAGCCGCTCCCGTGCGCGGCCTGCTCCGCGTAGAGCCGGATGGCGCCGGCATCATCGCCCTGGTCGAGCAGGAGGCGCGCCTCCTCGCCAAGGCTCGCCACCGCCAGCCCCAGCGGGTCGTCGAAGCCCTGCCGGGCCAGCTCTCGCACCTCGGCGAAGCGGGGCCGCGCCTCGTGCTGGAATCCGGCCCCTGACGTCCGCGCCAGCATGAACGCGGCGAAGGTGGAGAAGCGGCGGCGCTCTTCCGGAGGCAGCGAGAGCACGTCCTGGAAGCGGGCTCGCGCCTGCTCCAGGTCTCCGGCATGCCACGCCTTCGCGCCTTCGGCGTACAGCGCCGTCTCGCGGGCGCCGCCTCCCGTCCGGGCGTCTTCCGGCTCCGAGGACTCCACCACCTGGAAGGTGTCCGCCGGCTTCGGCAGCAGCCGGGAGGCCTCGAGTGAGAAGCGCCCATCCGGCAACTCCGCCAGGGTGCCGGCCCTGTCCGTCAGCAGGTCGGGCGGGAAGTCGGGGCCGCAAGCGTCTGCATCGCGCACGGGCGCGAGCAGCAGGAGGACGACCAGGGACGCGAACAGGCTACGGCACGGCAAGTGACACCTCGGTTCCCCGCACGAAGCCGACCACGCGTCGCTCGCCGGCGCGCAGGCGGGGAGGCGTGCGCGCCACGAGGGAGGCCCCGTGCGGGGCATAACCGCCCACGCCATCCAGGACCTCCAGGTTTCCATTGAGGGTGAGGCGCGCGGGCGCTTCCGCGTCCACGCGGCCGGTGTTCTCGATGACGATGTCCCGTGTGCCCCCGCCCGCGTCCACCAGCCGGGGCGTGAGGCGCGGTGTCAGCGGTTCTCCGCGCACCACCGCCTGCAGCGTGGACGGGCTCCACGCGTCCGGGTCTCCCCGGTGGCCGAGCCGGAACCAGAGGATGCCCGTCACACCGGGCACGGGGCGCTCGCGCAGCAGGGCCAGGAGGCGGGCGACCTCGCGGGGCTCCGCGGACAGGCGCGTCCCGTCGCGCAGCCGCACGCGGTAGGTGGGCAGCGCGACGCGGAAGGCGCGGCCGGTGGCCTTCGACCAGGACTCCACGAAGCGTTGTGCCTCCTCGGGGGTGAAGAGCGTGGGGGCGCGCACCGCGTGGACCTGGAGGACGACGTCATCGGGGATGGAGGCCAGCCGCTTCACCTCCGGCGAGGAGGCCCAGGTGGGCAGCGCGGTGATGGAGAGCGTCAGGCCCTGGCCCTGGAGGAGCGCCCGTTCATGCTCCAGCCAGTCCGCGTAGCGGGGCAGGGCGGGGGTGGCGCAGTCGTGGTCCACCTCGAGGCCGCGGACTCGCACGCCGCGGGCCTTCCAGGCGCGGGCGTGGACGGCGACTTCTTCCAGGGAGATTCCGTCGAGCGGCGCCGTGCCATCCACCCGCATCACCGCCACCACCTCGCGGCCGGAGCGCGCCAGGGACTCCACGTCCACGCCGATGTCCACCGGGGTTCGCGCGGAGCCCGAGCGCTCGCGGGCCAGCACTCGCAGCGCGCCCAGCTCCGGAGGCGCCTCCGCGAGGGCTCCGCTCAGCTCCGGGCTCCAGTCCCGCTGCCACACGTAGGCCTCATGGGTGAGCGGGGGCGGAGGATTCCGTGAGCACGCGAGGCCGAGCGCGAGCATCAGCGCGCCCCATGGCAGGACGCCGCGCGGCGCGCCCCAGTCCTGGGTGCTGTGTTGCTGGAGATTCCCCGGAGAAGTCATGACCCGACGGCCGCCCGACGTGGTGCCATGGTGCCACAGCGAGGGCTTCCATTCCCATGTGATGGTGCCCGGCGGGTTGCCGCGTCCCGGGCTCCCGGTGGTTGGGGCTCCGAGCATCCCATTGCATGGGCTCGCAGTACTCCGGCGAGGCCACCGCGAAGGTAGCCCACGCCGTGTCAGTCCGCGGGCGGCGGCGAGCTGTGGTCGCAGTGAAGCAGTGACGGCGGGTCGAAGCAGGTGAAGCGGTTGTTGTCGAGCCGGCACACCCCGTTGGGCGTGCTGGCGCACCGCACCTCCGCGCGAGTGGCCTTGCAGTCGTAGCCACAGCTCACCGCCTCGGAGGCGTTGAGGCAGCGGGGCTCGGGCGTCTTCGCGCCGAACTCGTGGATGACGCTCTCCGGCGGGTCCCAGCAGACGAGCTGGTGGAAGTGGGTGCTGCACACGCCGTAGGGCGTCTGGTTGCAGGCCACCTCTCCATTGAAGAGCCGGCAGTTGTAGCCACAGGCCACCTTGCCGCGGCTCTCCATGCACTCGGGCTTTTCGCTCGGGCCGGCCGGGTGGTGGATGACCACCTTCGGTGGGTCCCAGCAGTGGACGATACCGGCCAGGACCTGACACACCCCATACGGCGTCCGGGCACACGCCGTATTCGTTCCGCTCGATTTGCACTGGTACCCGCACACGGTCCGCCCCTGAGAGGACAGGCACTCGGGAGGAGGGGGCCGCGGTGCGGGAAGCTTGGGGGCCTCCACGGGTGTGGAGGCCAACCACAACATGGCGAGCAGGGAGAGCATGGTGCGCCCCCCGACGAAATTGCCGGCGGTTTATTCAATCTCCCGATTCCGGGGCGCGGGCCGTCCCGTCAATGGTTGGCCGGCATGATGAAGCGCCCGTCCTCGCCCAGCCGCAGCCGGGTGACGTAGCGCTGCTTGATGTCGAGGTAGAGGTCCTTCCCCTTCGGGGTGAGCGTCACCGCCGGGACGATGAGCTGGTGCTCCGGCGGGGCGCCCAGGGCAATCCACATGCGCCCACCATCCGTGCCCAGCGTCACCCAGCGCGTCTGGGGCCCGTCCGGGGACTCGCTCATGTCCATCTTCACCAGGAAGATGGACCGCTTCCCATCCGGGGACGTCCAGGTGTCGGCGAGCGACAGGCCCACGTGCGACGGCTGCCAGGTGGACCAGCTATTCACCACGCAGTAGCCGCCCGCGTGTGGGCGCGCCAGCACCAGGGAGCCGCCACCCTCCGCGCCGGTGGCGCTGTGCTCCATCAAGCCGAACACCTGCAGCGGCCCTGATGCCAGCGTCACCTCCCGCTGGAAGGCGGGCTTCACCACCTCCTTCGGCTGGAAGCCAAGGTGCTCGAAGGTCAGCGCCGGCAGCCACGTGCGGGCGGCGAGCCGGGGCCGGAAGCCCAGCTCCAGGTTCAGCTCATCCGCGATGCTCTCGGGGCAGGTGGGCTTCTGCTCCGACGGAGCCGCGGCCTCCGGCGGCGCTTTGGGGGCGACCCCCTTCGACAGCGAGGAGCACCCGCTCATCAACCCCAGCACACAGCCCAGTCCCAGCCACCTGCTCGCGCGACGCATTCCGCCCTCCTGAAGGAAGGCGCGCGAGTCTGCCAGACCTTCAGCGGGGACGCGGACCTCCGGGCCTGCGAGCGCCGCCACGTCCCGGGCCGCCCGGTCCCCCGGGACGGGGCCCGGAGTGCTGCCGGGGGGCGGGGCTCCTCGGCTCGCGGGGCCCGTCCTCGTCGTCCCGCTGCCCGGCGCGCTGGCGGCGGGCCGCCTCGGCGGGCGTCTCCGGGGGCACCAGCGCGTGCGGGCCACGGCCGATGAGGTCCTCGCGGCCGGCCTGCTTCAGCGCCTCGCGTGCCAGCGGCCACTGCTCCGGGTTCCAGTAGAGCAGCAGCGCCTTCTGCATCCGCTTCTCGCGCAGGCCCTGCGCCGTGTAGACGGGCTCCATCTTCAGCGGGTCCAGGCCCGAGTAGTACATGGCCGTCGCCATGGCCATGGGCGTGGGGATGAAGTCCTGCACCTGCCGGGGCCGCTTCCCGTTCTTCTTCAGCCACAGCGCCAGCTCCACCATGTCCTCCAGCGTGGAGCCCGGGTGGCCGCTGATGAAGTAGGGAATGTCGTACTGCTCCTTTCCGGCCTCCTCGCTGGCGCAGGCGAACATCCGCTGGAAGCGCTCGAAGCTCTCGATGCCGGGCTTCTTCATCTTCTCCAGCACGCGAGGGGACACGTGCTCGGGCGCCACGGAGAGCTGCCCGCCCACGTGGTGCGCGGCCAGCTCCTTCACGTACTCCGGCGAGCGCTCCGCCAGGTCGTACCGGACGCCGCTGGCGATGAAGACGTGCTTGACGCCTTCCTCCTCGCGCACGTCCCGCATCAGGTCGATGAGCGGCCCGTGGTCCGTCTGGAGGTTTTCACACACGCCCGGGTGGACACAGGACAGCTTGCGGCACCGCTTCTCGATGTCCTCGCTCTTGCACTTGAGCTTGTACATGTTGGCCGTGGGGCCACCGAGGTCCGTAATCGTTCCCCGGAAGTCACCCATGCGCCGCAGCGCGCGCACCTCGCGCAGCACGCTCTCCGCGGAGCGGCTCTGGATGACGCGGCCCTCGTGCTCCGTAATCGAGCAGAAGGTGCAGCCGCCGAAGCACCCGCGCATCAGGACGATGGAGTGCTTCACCGTCTCGTAGGCGGGGATGCCCTCGTCCTTGTAGATGGGGTGGGGGACGCGGTTGAAGGGCAAATCGTACAGCTCGTCCATGGCCACCGAGCGCCCCTCGGGGCCCGGGGCGCCCACGCCGTCCTCCAGGGGGAGCGCGGGCGGGTTCATGTAGATGGCGCGGTTGCCGTGGCGCTGCGCGAGCGGCCGCGCGTTGCCCGGGTTGGTCTCCATCTGGAAGTCGCGGCTCATCACCGCGAAGGCGTGCTTGTCCGCCACCACCGTCTCGTATGGGGGCAGCACCACCGTCTTGCGGTCCGCGGCGCGCTTCGCCGGGTCCGCCTCGTGGGCGCGCATCTCCTCGTCGTTGATGATGTACGCGGTGCCGCGCACGTCGCGGAGGTCCTGGATGCGCTCGCCACGGCGCATCCGGTCCGCCACCTCCATGATGGGGCGCTCGCCCATGCCGAAGACGAGCAGGTCCGCCTTGGAGTCGAAGAGGATGGAGCGGCGCACCTTGTCGCTCCAGTAGTCATAGTGGGCGATGCGGCGCAGGCTGGCTTCGATTCCGCCCAGGATGATGGGGACGTCCGGGTAGGCCTCGCGGCAGCGCTGCGCGTAGACGATGGTGGCGCGGTCCGGCCGGCAGCTGGTGCGGCCGCCGGGGCTGTACTGGTCCTCCGAGCGGTTCTTCTTCTGGGCCGTCAGCCGGTTGAGCATCGAGTCCAGGTTGCCGGCGGCCACCCCGAAGAAGAGGCGCGGCGGGCCCAGCGCCTTGAAGGGCTCGGCCGAGTGCCAGTCCGGCTGGGGGAGGAGCCCCACCTTGAAGCCCCGGCCCTCCAGGAAGCGGGCGATGAGCACCGGCCCGAAGGCCGGGTGGTCCACGTACGCGTCCCCCGTCACGATGATGATGTCGCACTGCTCCCAGCCCCGGGCCTGCATGTCGGCGCGGGTGATGGGCAGGAAGGGATGGGCGTAGCGGGTCTGGGGGGGCATGTCGGTGCGCGGGCTGCGAGTGCTGCTCCCTAAACACCCTGGGGCTTCGGATGCAAACCCGGCGTGGGGGAGGGTGTCCACCCACATGGACACCCCGCCCCGCTGCCCGGCAACCAGCCCCGTCCTGGTGGCGGAATCAGGCCGCCACGGGGCGCTTCACCCGGTCGTAGTGCCCGGCGAGGATGTCCAGGTAGTTGCCGTTCTCCACCCAGTCCAGCAGGTGCATCACCCGCCAGGCGATGAAGGGGTGGCTGGAGTCCATCGTCATCAGCGTCGCCAGCAGCCCGTCGAACCAGCTCGACTCCTCCAGCTTCGCCAGCTCGCGCGCCTGTCTCACGAAGGGCGCCAGCCGCATCTTCGTCCGGTTCACCGTCCCGGGCCGGTGGCCTCCCGCCAGCCGCATCAGCACGCCGAGGGAGGCGGCCACGTCCCGGCAGCCCAGGAGCCCGGCGCGGTCCGCCGTCAGCTCCGAGCAGCGCATCCACTTGTAGAGCGCCTTCTGCAACGGGAAGCTCAACAGCCGCCCCACGCTGCCCAGCATCTGGCTGCCACCCGCCAGCACCACCGCCAGGGAGCGGTAGAGGACGTGGTCCGCATGCAGGTGTCCCAGCTCGTGCGCCAGCACGGCCACCACCTGCGGGTCGTCCAGGTGGTCCAGCAGCGAGGCGTGCACCATCACCGTCGGCTCCTCGACTCCGAAGGTGGCGGCGTTGGCATAGGGCGACTCGCTCAGGAACAGCGAGGGCTGGTAGGGGATGTCCAGGCGCAGGCGCGCCAGGTCCAGCAGCGCCACCAGCTCCGGGAACTGGTCCTCTCCACAGCGCACCGACGTGGACAGGTTCATCAGCCGCATGCTGCGCTCGCCCACGTTGGACAGCACCCAGCGCATCACCGTGGAGAAGCCCGGCAGGGCCTTGAGCGCCACGAGCGTCGCGCGGTCCAGGGGGTGCTCGTAGGCCATGGAGCTGATGTTCGTCAGCGGCGCATCGGGCGGGATGAACAGGGCCTTGCCGCAGGCGCCGCACTCGCAGCTCGCGGCATCCAGGACGGCGGCGGACACACGGACGCGGTTGCGGCGCCCGCAGTGGCGGCACTCCAGCAGCCGGGCCGGCACCTTGTCGGCGTCCGGCCAGAGCGTGGCCACCAGCTCGGCGCGCAGGGCCGGGGAGTCGTACCCCTGGGGGTCAGCCGGACTTGCGGACATGGGCATCCACCACGGAGTCGGAGGTTTCGGCGCTCTCGGGAGGGGACAGCTCGCGGCGCTTCTTCAGCTCGCGCATGCAGCGCTCCCCCACGCGGTTGGTGAGCACCTTGTTCATGGACGAGCCCACGGCGATGCCCACCAGCGGCAGCGCGCGCAGCAGGCCCTTGGACACGGACAGGAGCGCAATCTTCGTCATCACGCTCACCAGCATCTTCGACGCCTCGCGCGGCGCGTACTTCCAGAAGGCGATGCCCTGCGTCTCCGCGAGGTCCATCACCGTGTTGCGCTCGCGCTTCGCGTCGTAGGTGCTCACCGAGGCGAGGAGGAACGCGAGCTGCCGCTCCTCGTCGCGGGTGATGTCGTAGCCGTAGAGGTGGCTGAGGACCAGGGCCATCTCCACCTCGAACTTGAGCATCATGCACATGTCCGCGAGCGTCCCGCCCAGCGCGGCCACCACGGTGCCCGCGCCCGGGACCAGGCCGGGAAGCGCCGCCAGCCCTCCGGAGATGGCGGAGCGGTTGGAGAAGTGCCGCACCACCTCGAGCGCCGCGGCGTCGCGCACGGCATCCTCGCTGGGCAGCTTCTTCTCCCGGGCCTTGCCCAGCTCCTGCTTCGACAGCGCGACGAGGCTGTCGGTGTCCGCGAGAATGCGCTCGACGGCTGTCAGGAGCTTGCGTCCCTGCTCCTGGTCCTCGACTTCCTTCATGGTGGCCCCCCTGTGGGCATGGCGGGCCGGGCTTCACACCCGGTCTCGGTCACGACGCTCGCGGAGGGCTGTCGCGGCTGTCAAGTCACGCGCCGTGTGCACCCGGTGTGCCATGGGGCCGGGCGCATTGACGCGGATCCAGGCCTCCCCTACCTTCGCGCCCCCTGTGCCCGGAGGAGGGCCGGGGGAACCGACGCCTTCCCCGATGATTCACCGGACCCACGACGAAGCCGCCGAGGAGCGCGAAGCGCCGTCGGCGGGGGACTCCGGCCGCGAGCTGCACGTCGAGTACGACGATGCGCCCGCGGACGGAGGGGCCGTGCGTCCCGGGGCCGCTCCTCGCAACAGGCTCGCGGAGGCGAGAGGGCAGGGCGGGGCACCGGCGCGTCAGCCCGCTTTGTCCGCGGACACTCCTCGCTCGCCCAACCCGATGCTGGCGCTCGCCCGGTTGAAGAAGGCCGCGCGGGCTCGGGAGGCGGACCCGGACGGCGTGCCCTCGGTGGACCTCGCCGCGCCCGCGGAGGCCACCCAGGCCGAGCGCGAGGCCATGCAGGCCGCGGTGTCCGCTGGAAAGCGCCGCGAGGCGTGGACACCTCCCGCGTACCTCCCGGAGGACCTGCGTGAGGCGCTCCTGGCCGAGCGCAGCCAGTACCGCGCGCAGCGGCTGCAGGATGTGCGCGAGGTGGGCCTCCAGTCACCCGGCGTGCTGTCCCTCATCCCCCGGCCGGCGGCGGACCCGGACTGGTCGGGAGGCTCGCTGCTCGGCTTCCAGGGCGAGGAGTGTGTCTTCGGCGGCGACATCGTCCACCTGGACTTCGAGTCCGGCCGCGTCTTCGCCGCGCCGAACCATGGCGACGACGTGGACCGCCGCGCGCTGTCCGCGGAGCGCTGGGCCTACCGCCCCTATGACTTCGCGGAGGCGCTGTGCAAGGCCGCCTCTGCGTACGAGGAGCGGCAGCCCGCGCTCACGCAGTCGCTGCGCCGCGCGTGCGGCGAGCAGCCCGCGCCGGAGCTCACCGCGAAGGAGGCGGAGCGGCTGCCGGCGGACC
The DNA here is from genome assembly GCF_020037125.1 of Myxococcus sp. RHSTA-1-4. Taxonomy (GTDB): domain Bacteria; phylum Myxococcota; class Myxococcia; order Myxococcales; family Myxococcaceae; genus Myxococcus. Next base: position 302,289 of record NZ_JAIQDG010000005.1, on the reverse strand, counting down.
GGCTGTGGAGCCAGCCCTGGGGCTGTATCTGGGGCCCGCCGGGCACGGGCAAGACGACGGCCGTCGCGGACCTCATCGCCCGCTCGCTGCGCGCGTTCCCCGGGGAGCGCATCCTCGCGGTGGCCCCCACCAACCGCGCCGCGGATGAGCTGGTGATGCGCGTCAGCGCGCTGCTGGAGCGGGAGCCCATCCCCCTGCGCTCGCCGCGCTGCATCTTCCGTGGCGGCACCGGAGCGAGCGAGTCGCTGGCGAAGCTGCCCACCGTCGTCGTCGAGGACAGCCAGAAGGGCGGCAAGCTCCGGGCGAGCATCGAGGAGCGCGAGCGCGAGCTGATGCTGCAGCGCGTGCGGGGCGGCCCCGCGCACGAGCTGGCGAAGCTCCAGGCGGAGCTGCGTGGCCTGCGCGGCAAGGTGAAGGACCCCACGCTGAAGGAGGCGGAGAAGGGCGACTGCCCGCTGATGGTGCTCACCGTGCACCGCGCCCTGCGGCTGGTGTCGGAGCTGGAGGGGAAGCAGACCTTCGCGAGGCTGGTGGTGGACGAGGCCGGCATGGTGACTCGCGCCGCCACCGCGCTGCTGGGGCCCCTGGCGGAGCGGGTGACGCTCGCCGGAGACCCGAAGCAGATTGGCCCGGTGAGCCGCGCCGCCGAGGGCTCCGGGAAGGAGACGCAGAAGTGGCTGCGCGCCAGCGCCCTGTCGCACCTGGAGGACGCGGTGAAGGACGCGGCGCGGCCGGACGTGCTGCTCTTGCGCACCCAGCACCGCATGCACCCGGACATCGCCCGGGTGGTGAGCCACTTCTGCTACGGCGGCGCGCTGGAGGACGGCGACATCGTCAAGGCCCGCGCGGAGAGGCCCGCCCCGGTGGCCGCCTTCGCCGCCACGCGCGCCGGCTGGGTGGTGCTGGACAGCCTCTCCCGCGACGCGCGCCAGCTCACCCACGGGCGGGGCGAGACGGGCTCCGGCTATCAGCGCGAGCTGTCCGCCAACCTGGCCGTGTCCCTGGCGAAGGAGGCGGTGCGCTCGGGGCTCAGCGTCCTGTGTGTCACGCCGTACCGCGCCCAGGCCGCGCTGGTGCGCCGGCTGGGCAACGCCGCCGGCCTGCGCGGGAATGTCTTCAGCGCATCCACCATCCACCGCCAGCAGGGCACCCAATATGACGTGGTGCTGGTGGACACCGTGGCCGGGGGCCGGCCCTTCCCGCCGCACACGCTGGTGCCCATGCTCAACGTGGCCGCCAGCCGCGCGCGGGACTACCTGCTGGTGCTCGCCTCGCGCGACGAGGCCCGCGCCGCCACCATTCCCCAGCGCTTCCTCGCGTTGCTGCCCCGCCTGCGCGTCCTCGACGCCGAGCCCCTGCGCCTGGAGCCGCTGCCCCTGCCGCAGCGCCCGCCGCCGCCTCCACCGCCGCCGCCCGCGGTGCCGGCCAGCCTGGGCGGCGAAATCGAGGGCTCGCGTCCGGCCCGGCCCCTCTTCACGCATGAGCAGGTGTCCCTCTTCGAGCGGCGCTTCGACGACGGCCACCACCTGGTGCGCGGCGTGGCGGGCAGCGGCAAGACGTACGTGCTGGCGCACTGGGTGGCGCGCTACCTGCTGGAGCACGAGGAGACGCAGGTGCTGGTCTCCTTCTTCAACCGGGCGCTGGCGCCGCTGGTGCAGAAGCTGCTCACGGAGGCGCTCGTCCAGCGCGCGGGCCGGGAGCGGGCGCGCGAGCTGCGCTCCCGGGTGACGGTGCGGCACGTGGGCGCGCTGCGGGCCCCGGAGCCCGGGAGCTTCGACGCCGTCTTCGTGGACGAGGCGCAGGACATGAACGCGAAGGCGCTGGCCACCCTCCACGGGCTGGTGCGCCCGCACACGCTGCCGGACGGCCGGCAGGTGCGCTGCTTCCAGTTGTTCATGGACGACTCGCAGAACGTCTATGGGCAGATTCCCATCGACGCGCTGAAGGAGCAGCTCCCGGAGGGGCTGTCCTTCCGGGGCCGCACCCGCGTCCTCAAGGAGACGTTCCGCGCCACCCGCGACATCCTCGACGTGGCCTTCAACGTGGTGCTGGACCCGCTGCGCCAGCATCAGGTGAGCGAGCCCGGCATGCGCGAGTACATGAAGGTGGGCGAGCTGGCCCGCGAGGGGCTCCTCTGGCTCCCGGAGGAGACGCTGGAGGGACTCTTCCGCGTCCAGTCCACCGAGCGCGGCGGCGTGCTGCCCCAGGTGCGCGGCTTCGCCTCCAGCGCCAGCGAGGCGCGGCAGGTGGCGAAGGAGATTGCCCGCCTCATCCGCGAGGAGGGCGTCCACCCCGGAGACATCCTGGTGGTGGCCCCCGTCATGCCCTCGCAATACACGGAGGCGCTCGCCCGCGCCGGCGTGCCCGCGGAGGCCTATGGCGGCAAGGGCGGCCGGGACGTGGCGGACTTCCGCGTCAGCGGCGTGGACCACGTGCGCGCCACCACGGTGTTCTCCTGCAAGGGGCACGAGTGCCCCATCGTCTTCTTCGCCGGCCTGGACGCGCTGGACACGGTGGAGAACTGGATGGCCGGAGCCCGCGAGCGCAACGCCCGGGAGAACGAGCGCATCCGCCGGGCCATGTTCTACGTGGGCTCCACGCGCGCCATGAAGCGGCAGTACCTCTCTGGCGTCCGGGGCGCCCGCTTCCTGCGCGTGGCCGCCACCTACGTGGAGACACTGGCCGGGCTCGCCCCTTCCGCCCCCACTGCGGAGGGCGGAAGGGAGTAGCCGAGGGCTTCTACCTGGCCTGCGTCGGAACCCTGACCTGCACGGGCTTCATCTGGTAGGGCAGTCCGCTCTGGCTGATGGACCAGAAGGTCCGCGCCGCCAGGTTGAGGACGGGCCGGAACGGGTCGCCACCCGTGGGGTCTCCGCCACCGCCCGTGCCTCCAATCGGGTCGCCATTCCACGCGCCCGGGTCGGGGGGGCAGCCCGTCTGGTCCTCAGTCTCCTCGGCCGGCTTGCACTCAGTGGACATCTCGAGCGTGGCGATAACGAACGTCCCCGAGTCCTGCGACCCGGTCTTCATGGGCGCGTCCTGGGCTTCCAGTTGCTGGGCCGTCGGGCTGTCGAGCCGGGCGACAATCTTGTCCTGGCGCACATCCACCAGGTAGCTGCTGGCGCGAAGGGGTTGGTGCTTGTCGCGGAGAGTGACCCGGACGAGTCCGCCCGGAGGGGCCTCCCGCCGTATTTCCTCCAGGGAGGGCATGGGTTCGCGAGTAGGTATGTGGCGGCACGCCGAGAGGGCCAGCAGCGCGGGGAGGAGCAGGAGGCGATTCTTCATGGTGTCGAACTCGGGGTTGGGGAGAAACAGAAACGACTACTCGAAAAGGAGGACCTGCAGCACCCAGGAGCCGGGGCGGCCGCGCAGCCAATCCTGGCGGGCGTCCCGGAGCACGATGGCGGCGGGCGCTCCCTCGCGGATGCGCGCGAGTACCGGCTCGAAGAACTCCGACACCTCCGCGTCGGGAATCTCCCGCGTGGCGGCGAGGACGGCTCTCGCGCCCGCCTCGATGAAGGAGACGGGCAGGCCGAAGGTCTCGTGGAAGTATTCCTTGCTGTAGGCCGCGTGGCAGGCCGCGAGCAACACCACGGGCCGGCCCTGGAGCCGCTGCCCCTGGAGGTCTGACGCCGTCAGCGCGTAGCGCCCGCCATCGACCTCGGGCGAGAGCACCAGCAGGGAGCCGTCGGCCACGTCCGGGTCGACGATGCCATGGGCGTGGATCTGCACCTCGGTCGCATCACGCATGGCCGCCAAGACGCGTGACGGCGTCGCCGCCGGGCCCGTCAGCATGGTGAAGGCCCCGTCCTCCGGCTCACGCGCGCTCCAGGTGCGGAGCGTAGGCATGCGAAGCTCCGCGGGCGAGACGACATCCGCCACCACCAACCGCCGTGTGGGCAGCTCCACGGGGTTGGAGGGTGGGGCACCGACCCGGTACGTCCAGGCGATTTCCGGCGGCAGCAGCCCCGCCTGTCCCTGGACGGGAGGGCGGGCCAGCACGTCCACGCTGGGGCAGACACGTAGCGCGTCCACGATGTTCGTGGGCACCAGCCCCTCCACCGTCGACAGCGGCTCCCTCCGGCCCGTGCTGAAGCCGCCCACGAGCCGCCCACCCGCGTCGCGCGCCACCACCGCCGTGCGTTCGTCATCCACGGTGACGCCGAGGGTGCACTTCTCCGTCGCCGGCAGGGCGCGCTCCTCGGCGAAGAGGTTCAGCGCGCGCTCCAACTCGCCATGCTTCGTGGCGTCCAGGATGAGGGAGGTGTAGCTGTAGGCGCGGGCCTTCCGGGCGTCTCCATCCGAGCCGAGCAGCGGCAGGGCCTCGGTGATGGCCTGGCGCAGCAGTTCCTGCCCCCGCCGCCGGTCCTGTTCGATGACGAAGCGTCCCTCGATGTGGCTCAGCAGGGGCCCCACGCCGGACTGCGGGGGACCCGAGGCACGCAGGGACTCCAGCCCCCGGGCGAGCAGCTCCGCGTCCCCCTCACGCCGGTAGGGCGTGTGGGCCAGGTCGGCGAGGACGAAGGCGCGCGGCAGGGAGGGAGGCTGGCCACAACGCGCCACGTGGTCGAGCTGCTCGCGGGCGCTTGCGAAGTCGTGGATGCGGTAGAACGCGAGAGCGAGATTGGTATGGGCCGCCTCGGTCAGGTTCGGGTCCGAACAGGGTTCGGGCATGCGCAGCAGGGCGTCCTCCATGTACGCGCGCGCCAGGGAGAGGTCTCCATGTGAGCGAGCAATCTGTCCCAGGTGCTGGATGAGCCGCAGCTCCTTGGCCCACTCCTTCCCGCTCCGGGCGCGCTCCAGCGCGGATAGGGCCCGCGCACGAGCGTCCACGGGGCGGTGGAGGAGGGACTCCACGTGCGCGAGCTGCCGCTGCAGCTCCAGGCAGCGGTAGTTCAGCGCACCGCCACCGCCGGTGCCGCACGCCCGCAGCGCGGTGGTCAGCCGCTCCTTCGCCCGCGTCGTCTGTCCGCGCAGCACGTCCGCCTGGGACTGCTGCTCCTCCGTGAGGAGCGCGAACCACGGGTCCCTCGTGTCCATCGCCAGCGCGCGGTACTCCGCCTCGGACCGCCGCGCGTCCTTCACGAACAGCAGCGCCCCCAGGAGGATGTCCTCCTGCCGGGCATCGCGCAGCCTCGCGAGGAAGGGCTCCAGCTCCGCGGGCTTCATGTCCCCCCGCGTGAGCCGGACGTAGTCCGCGGCCAGGGGCGCCCTCGCGGCGAAGTCCCGCCGGGCGGCGCGGCGCACGGCGTCCTCCAGGTGGGTGCCCCCGTCCTTCCGGTCGAGCCACACGGCCAGGGGGCGCAGTGTCTCCACGCGCTCGGCGGAGCTGGCCGCGCGCAGGGCGTCGTAGAAGCACAGCCGGGACAGGCCGGGGCGGGCGTCCACCTGTTCTTCGGAGAGGAGCGCCTCGCCGGCCACCATGCGGTCGCAGTCCTGCTTCGTGCCATTCCAGTCCTTGCGCTCCTGCTCGGCCTTCTCTCGAAGCTGCCGGGCCCGTTCCGCCCCTTCCTGGCTCCAGCCCGGCTCCTTCAGCGCGGCCACCTGCTCGAAGGACTCCGCCGCCTTCAGCCACAGGCCGAGCGCTCGCAGCGCGAGCCCCCGGTTCCACAGCGCCTGCGGATGCTGGGGCCGCTCCTTCAGCGCACGCTCCAGCAGGGCCAGGGCCTCCTCCGGAGCGCCCCGCTGGAGCGCCAGCACCGCCCGGTCCGTGTCCGCGTCCGGCGAGGAGGGCAGCTTGTCGAGGTGGGCGGAGGCCTGTCCCAGCTCCCCGCGCAGCAGGAAGGCCACGGCGACGCCACGGTGGTCCCCGGCTTCCTCCATCAGGGCCATCTCGCGCATGGGCAGCGGCTGCGTGGCCGCGCCCTCGCTGCGCATCACCTCGTAGGGCCTGTACCGGTCCGCGCCCGGATGCGTCACCCGCGCCTCCAGCCCGCGCGTGGAGGCCTGGGCGAGGAACGCCTCGGGAGTGCCGGGCAGAGAGTCCGTGCGCGGCATCAGCACCAGCGTTGCGACGCCGGCGGCCAGCGCCAGGGGCACCACCATCAGCCACGTCTTGCGGCGCCAGTCGGATGGCCCGCGCACGACGTCGGAGGCCGGCCCGGCGCTGGCGCCTACCGCGTCGTCGGCGAGCAGCTCCATCGCGACCAGTTCCTTCATCCGCGCCTCGCACCGCTCACAGCGCGTGAGGTGGTGGCGGAAGTTCTCCGCGTCCACCGGTGCCAGCTCGCCGTCGACGAAGCGCTCCAGGTTGCCGCAGAGCTCACTCATGATTCTGCCCTGCCTTCGCGCGAGGCCTCGCCGGGCGCCAGCAGCTCCCGCAGGGCCTGCCGTGCCTCGGAGAGCCACCGGCCCACCGTCCCCTCGGGCGCGCGGAGCTGCTCGGCAATGGCCCGGTAGCGCAGCCCCGAGGCGTGCAGCCGGTACGCCTCGCGCACCTGGGGCGGGCGGAGCTGGTCGATGGCCCGCAGGAAGGCGTCCCTCGTTACGAGCTCCCACTGCTCCAGCGGTACCGGCTCTCCCGTCGAGTCCCCCTGCACCACGCGCAGGGCCGGCGCCCCCAGCACCTCGGTGCGCCGCCGCCGGCAGTGGTCCAGGAAGCGGTTGCTCAGCGTGGTGCTCAGCCACACGCTCACCGCCCCCGCGCTCTCTCCGGCCAGCCGGTCGAAGTGGCGGTATGCGCGCTCCAGCGTCTCCTGCACGAGGTCCTCCGGGTCGATGCCTCCCCCCGCGCACAAACGACGGGCGATTTTCAACAGGCCCGGGCGCCGTACGCGCGCGAACTCATCGAACTGGCGGTGGAGCCCTTCTTCCATCGTCGCGCCGCCCCTTGCTCCCATGACTTCATGCCGTTCCACCAATGGAGCACCCCCTGCGCACGGGGAGAACGTGCTCGGGGAAATCCCTTCGGTGAAATCGTATAACACGGGGTGTTACAGACCCGGCCAGGAGAGCGCGAGGGCCCTTTCCCGGGCCCGGGGAGGGGGGCTCGGAGATCAGGACAGCAGCGAGGCCACGAGGGCGGGCCAGTCGGTGCCGGGCGGGAGACGTCCCTCCGCGTGCTCGGGGCGGCCTCCACCCCGGCCTCCCGCGGCCTCGGCGGCCTTCTTGAGGAAGGCGCCGCACCCGAAGGTGGAGCCGGCGCCCCGGGCGATGAGGACGGGCATGCCGTCGGGGACACGGCCGGCGAGCAGCACCACGGACTCCGGCCGCGACGTGAGGCGCGCGGCCACGGCGCGGAGCTGCTCGGGCCCGGCGCCGTCGAGCACCGCCACCACGCGCTTGTCCGGGGACGCCGCCAGCGCGGCGGCCAGCTCCGCCGCGGTGTGCTCGGCCAGGCGCGCGCGGGCGGCGCCCAGGGCCTCGCGGGCCTCGGTCAGCTCGCGGCGCAGCTTGTCCACCGCGGCCGGCACCTCCAGGGGGCCACAGGTGAAGGCGCGTGCCATGGCGCGCAGCGTGCCGGCCTCCTCCCACAGCTCGCGCCGGGCGCGGGGGCCCGCGGAGAAGAGGACGCGGCCCTTGCCCTTGTAGCGCTCCACGCCCAGCACCCGCACCAGTCCCACCTGGCCGGTGCGCGTGCAGTGCGTGCCTCCGCAAGGGGACACGTCGAAGTCGCCAATCTGGATGACGCGGATGTTGGCCGTCACCTTGGGCGCGCGGCGCAGCGGCAGCGCGGCGAGCTCCTCCGGCGTGGGGAAGAAGGCGCGGATGGGGAGGTCCTCGTCGATGACGGCGTTGACGCGCGCCTCCGCCTCGGCCACCTGCCGCTCGTCCAGGGTGTCCTGGTCCGTGTCGATGGTGCACAGCGTCTCGCCCAGGCGGGAGGACACGGTGGCCGCCCCCGCCACGTCCACCAGCGCGCGTGACAGCATGTGCTGGCCGGTGTGCAGCGCCATGTTCACCCGGCGGCGGGCGCGGTCCACCTCGCCCTCCAGCTCGGTGCCGGGCCCGGGCAGCGGGGTGCCCTCCGGTACGTCGAGCAGGTGATGGACGGTGCCGGCGTCGTCCACCTGCACGTCCCGCACGGGCAGGCCGCCGAGCATGCCCCGGTCGCCCATCTGCCCGCCCGCCTCCGGGTAGAAGGCGGTGCGCTCCAGCACGACGGAGGGCGCGCCATTCCAGGTGCCGTGCCCGGCGACGCGGGCGGTGAAGCGGTGGAGGAAGGGGTCGGCGTGGTAGAGGCGCTCGGTGGGGGACATGACGTGGAAGGGGATAACACGGGCGCGCTGAAGCCAGAGGGGCGCGGGGCCCGGCTTCAGGCCGGGTCCCACTCCACGAGGAGCCGCCGGGGGCCGCGGTGCAGGAAGTTGGGCACGTACTGGACGGAGGGGCCCGGCGCCAGCCGCAGGCCGGGCAGCCGTTGCAGCAGCAGCTCCAGGGCGATGCGCACCTCCAGGCGGGCGAGCGGCGCGCCGATGCAGTAGTGGATGCCCTGCCCGAAGCCCAGGTGCCGGCCCACGTCCGGGCGGTGCGGGTCGGCGCGGTCCGGCTCGTGGAAGGCGGCGCCGTCCCGGTTGGCGGAGGCGAAGAGGATGAGCAGCCGCGCGCCCTCGGGCACCTCCACGCCGCCCAGCGTCACCGCGCGCCGCGTGGTGCGCATCATGCCCTGCACGGGCGAGTCCAGGCGCAGCCCCTCCTCGATGGCGAGCGGGATGAGGCGCGAGTCCTCCCGCACCGCCCGCAGCCGCTCCGGCTCCCTCAGCAACATCACCAGCACGTTGCCGAGCAGGTTGGCCGTCGTCTCGTGCCCGGCGAAGTGCAGCATGGACAGCAGGCTGATGAGCTCCACGTCGCTCAGCGGGGGCGTGTCCTCGTACCGCGCCTCGATGAGCGCGCTGATGACGTCGTCCCCCGGCGCGCTCCGCCGCTTGGCGATGTGGCCCGCGAGGTACTTCTGCACGGCCACGAGCCCGCGTGCGCACTCCACCTGCCGGGGGACGGGGGCGTTGCCCGCGGAGAGCGTGGACAGGTCCTCCGTCCACGCCTTGAGCCGCTCCAGGTCCGAGTCCGGCAGCCCGAGGATGGCGCCGATGACCCGCGCGGGCAGGGGGTAGGCCAGCCGCTCGACGAGGTCCGCCCGGCCCTCGCGCGCGAAGGCGTCCACCAGCTCCGTGGCGATGGCACGCACCCGGGCCTCCATGGCGGAGACGCGGTGGGGCGCCAGGGCCTTGGTGACGATGACGCGCATGCGTGTGTGGTTGGGCGGGTCGTCGTCCACGAGCGCCGGCACCTGCGGGTAGCACTCCGCCAGCGCCGCCAGCACCTCGGGCGCGGGCGGCACGGGGTTGCGGAAGGCGTTGGCGGACAGGAAGTCGCCGGGGTTCATCAGCACCGTCTTCACGTCCTCGTAGCGGGAGACCACCCACAGGTGGAGCTCCTCGCTGAACTGGACGGGGGCCTCCTCGCGCAGCCTCGCGTAGAGCGGGTACGGGTCTTCCACGTACCGGGGCTCGAAGCGGCTGGAGAAGGCGGGCGGAGTCGTCGTCGACATGGCGCGCAGCCTAGCCGCGCGCGCCCTCAGGCGGCATCCGTTCGTGTGCGCGCCGTGAGGGGCCCCAGGGAGGGCATGCCACCGTCCATCGCCCCCGGGAGCCCCAGCGCCAGCGATGGAACGCGCGGCAGGTGGATGGTGAAGGTGGCGCCCTGGCCCGGGGCGCTGTCCACCTGGATGCGGCCGCTGTGCGCGGTGACGATGCCGTGCACCACGGCCAGGCCCATACCCGTTCCCTCACCGGGTGACTTGGTGGTGAAGAAGGGCTCGAAGAGCCGCGCGCGCACCTCCGGCGCCATGCCCACGCCGGTGTCGCGCACCTCCAGCACCGCCTCCTCGCCCTCCATGCGCGTGGACAGGAGGATGCGCCCGCCCTCCGGCATGGCCTGCGCCGCGTTCATCAGCAGGTTGACCACCACCTGGGCAATCTGTCCCGGGTGGCCGAGCAGGCGCGGCAGGTCCTTCAGGTCCAGCGTCACCTCGCACTGGGGGCCGAGCTGTCCGCGGGCGATGCGCAGCGCGACGGCCACCTCCTGGTTGAGGTCGTACTCCACCACGGCCTCCGGGTCCCCGCGCGCGAAGCGGCGCAGGTCCGCGACGATGGCCGTCACCCGGCGGATGCCGTCCAGCGTGGCGGGCAGCACGTCATCCACGTACTCACGAAGCTCCGGCGGCAGGTCGTCGCACGCCCGGAGGTCGTGGAAGAGCGAGTTGACGTTGCTCTTCACGTAGCTCATCGGGTTGTTGATTTCGTGCGCCACTCCGGCCGCCAGCATGCCCAGGCTGGTGAGCCGCTCCTGCTCTCGCGCCCGGTGGTGGGCCACGTCGAGCTGCTTGTGCGCCCGCTCCAGCTCCTCGTGCTGCCGCGCCAGGCTCTGCAGCGCCTGGTGGGTGAGGAGGACGCGCCCCTCGGAGATGAAGTAGACGAGCAGCGACACCAGCACGAAGCAGGCGGGCACCAGGGGAGGGCACCCGTCCACCAGGGCCACGACGGCCACCAGCGCCAGGGACACGGCCAGGCGCAGCCGCGCGCGCGGGTCCGCGAAGCGGTCCACCCACAGGGCGTTGAGCGGCAGGTACAGCCACATGGGCAGCGCCCAGTCACTGGCCAGGCCGTAGATGACGTTGGCAAGCATGTTCACCACGAAGCGCAGGGACTCCGCGGTCCGGGTGTGCTGGGAGAAGAAGCGCTGCGCGAGCACGATGTTGATGCCCGTCACCGCCAGGAACACCGCCGTCACCAGGGCGATGCGCTCCCACCGTCCCCACAGGGCGTAGATGAGCAGCAGGTGGATGAGGATGCAGGCGGCCAGCGTGAAGTGCTTGAGCCGGGCGTTCATCCACGCCGCGTCGGCCTCCGGGGCGATGGGCGTGGGGAGCTGCTGCTGCGTCATGCGTCGCCCAGGCCGGTTCGCGTCGACGCGTCCGTCTCCTCCGCGCGCACCGGCAGCTCCAGGCGCAGCCGCTGGGGGCCGCCCACCTCGGCGACGAACGACAGCCGCCCGCCGTAGCGCTCCAGCAGCCCGCCCACCACCTTCAGGCTGTCAGCGGCCAGCACGCCCGCGAAGCGCTCGATGATGGAGAGGGCCTGCTCCGCCGGGAAGGCCGGGTCCGCCATCTGCACCTTCAGCACCATGGAGGCATCGGACATGCCCACCTCCGCGCTCACGCCCGAGGCCGCGCGGAAGGGGGCGTATAACTGCGCCATCGTCTCGCGCTGGCGCAGCAGCCCCGTGAGGTACGACACCAGCTCCGCGTCGTCCCAGGGCTTGCTGATGAAGCGGCAGATCTCCCCTTCGTTCACCGACGCCACCACCGACTTGAAGTCCGCGTAGCCGGAGATGATGAGCCGCAGCGCCAGGGGATGGCTGCGCTTGACGCGCTGGAGCAGCTCGCTGCCCGTCATCCCCGGCATCCGGAAGTCCGTCAGGACGATGTCCGGGCTGAACTCCTTGAGACGCTCCAAGGCCTCGGCGCCGCTGAAGGCCACCTGGACGTCGAAGCCCTCTCTGCGGAACAGCCGGCGCAGCGCGTGCGCCACCTGCGGTTCGTCGTCCACCACCAGCAGCTTGAATGCTTCCATGACAGCGTCGGCTCCTCTGGTGGCCACTGTAACGGAGGGCCATGCGAAATGCCCCCGGTCTGTGATGCCGCTGTCGATGGGTCACTCGCGCACCTGCGACAGGGTGGGAGCGCGGCTCGTGCGTGTTTTTACGCTCCCACCGGAGAAGGAAGCGGGGAGGTGGGCGTTATTCCCCCCGGATGCGGGGCGCGAGGCCAGCCGGGCGAGCGTCAGGCGCGTCGTGGGACTGCGTCAGAGTTCGTTCCCACAAAGGGGGGCTTCTCGAAATGATGAAGAAAACGATTGTGTCGGTCTGCTGGTTGTTCCTGGTCGCGGCCTGTGGGGAGGACCGCCCCGGCCCGGCGGAGCTCGTGGATGGCGCCTCCTGTGTCCCTGCTGCTCAGGCGGAAGGCGAGCCGCGGCCCGAGGCACGGGAGCTGACGGCGGAGGAAGTGTCGGGGGAGACGGTGGACGTCCGCTGCGCGGAGCGCGGCGTGACGGCGATGGAGGGCGGGGACGCGCCCGCCAGCGACCCCAAGCACGAGACCACGGGCGACCCCAACCCCATCTAGGTTCCGAGCCGGCGCAACGCGCGGCCTGAACATGGCTTGCCGGGGACGTGGGGGCTAAAAGGGGGCGGCGGTTCGCCTCACTGGAGGGCCAGCACGTCCGATGCGCGAGTTCCCGTTCCGGGCGCGAAGGCCCGTCCTCCTCCCGGCCTGTGGGTGGGTGCTGTTGGCGCTCGCGCTGCTGTCATGTGGCACGGAGGAAGGCTCGGGCCTGGAGCGGGTTCGGCGCGCGGGCGTGCTGAGGTGGGGCGCGGACGCCCAGGGCGGAGAGCCGTATGCCATGGAGGACCCGGACGAGCCGGGCCGCATGCGCGGCTTCGAGGTGGAGCTGGCGGAGGCGCTGGCGCGGGAGTTGGGCGTGCGCGCCCGGTTCGTCCAGAACGACTGGTCCAACCTCATCCCGTCGCTGGAGCGCGGCTCGTTCGACGTGGCGCTGAACGGGATTGAAATCACCCCCGCGCGCGCTGGCCGCGTCCTCTTCACCCGGCCCTACTTCATCTTCAACCTGCGGCTGCTGGCCCGGAAGGACGACGCGAGCGTCACCCGGCTGGAGTCGCTCCGGGGCCGGCGCGTGGGCACGCTGGCCAACTCGCAGGCGTGGGAGCTGCTCCTGCGCAGCGGCGTGGAGGCGGTGCCGTACGAGGGCGTGGAGGAGCCCTACATCGACCTGGAGCAGGGGCGGGTGGACGGCGTGCTGATGGACGACATCATCGCGCAGCGCTACGGCCAGCCGCGCCCGGGCCTGCGGGTGGTGGGGGACGTGGGCGAGGGCTACTACGCCATCGCCGTGCGGCCCGGGGAGGAGGATCTGCGCGCGGCCCTGGACGAGGCGCTGGTCCGCATCGCCCGCTCGGGCGAGCTGCGCGCCATCTTCCGGCGCTGGGGCATCGACAGCGCGGCCCAGCAGCGCATGGTGGACTGGACGGACGCGCAGACGCGCGAGGTGCTGGCGGACACGCGCACCACACACCTGGGCTGGGGGCAGCTCGTGCTGTTCCTCCAGGCGGCCGTGGTGACGCTGCTGGTGTCCGTGGGCGCCATGGCGCTCGCCATTCCCCTGGGCGTGGGGCTGGCCCTGGTGCGGCTGTACGGGCCCGGCTGGGCGGGCCGGCTGGCCACCGTCTACGTGGAGCTGTTCCGGGGGACTCCCGTGCTGTTGCAGCTCTACGTCCTCTATTACGGGCTGGCGGGCGTGCTGAGGCTGGACGCGCTCAGCGCGGCGGTGCTCGGCCTGGGGCTGAACTACGCGGCCTACGAGTCGGAGGTGTACCGGGCCGGCGTGCAGGCCGTGCCGCGCGGGCAGTTCGAGGCGGCGCTCGCGCTGGGCATGCACACGCGGCTGGCCGTGCGGCGGGTGGTCATGCCCCAGGCGTTCCGCGTGGCGCTGCCGGGCGTCACCAACGACTTCATCGCGCTGCTCAAGGACAGCTCCCTGGTGTCCGTCATCTCCGTGGTGGAGCTGACCAAGCGGATGACGATTACGGCGGTGGATGTTCGGAGCTGGCTGCTGCCCGGAGCGCTGTGCGCGCTCCTGTACCTGGCGATGAGCTACCCCCTGTCCCGCCTGGCCAGGCGGCTGGAAGCGAGGCTGGAGCGCGGATGATTGAAGTGAAGGACCTGAGCAAGCGCTATGAGGGCCGCACGGTGCTGGACGGCATCAGCGCGGCCTTTGGCCCGGGCGAGGTGGTGGCGCTGGTGGGCCCCTCCGGCGGCGGCAAGAGCACGCTGCTGCGGTGCCTCAACGGGCTGGAGCCCTTCGACGAGGGCTCCGTGCGGGTGGGCGGAGACGTGCTGGGCCCGGGCGCGGCGCGCGCGCGCGGCGAGCAGGTGTGGAACATCCGCCGACGGGTGGGCTTCGTCTTCCAGCAGTGGCACCTGTTCGCGCACCGCACGGCGCTGGGCAACGTGATGGAGGCGCCGGTGTACGTGAAGGGCCTGGGCCGGAGGGAGGCCCGCGAGCAGGGCCGGGCGCTGCTGGCGAAGGTGGGGCTGTCCCACCGCGAGGACGCGTACCCCTCCGAGCTGTCCGGCGGTGAGCAGCAGCGGGTGGCCATCGCCCGCGCGCTGGCGATGGAGCCGGAGGCGCTGCTGCTGGACGAGCCCACCAGCGCGCTGGACCCGGAGCGCGTGGGCGAGCTGGTGGACCTGCTGGCCCGGCTGCGCGCGGACGGGCTCACCCTGGTGGTGGTGACGCACGAGATGCGCTTCGCGCGCGAGCTGGCCTCGCGGATGCTGGTGTTGCATGGCGGACGCATCATCGAGGAGGGCCCCCCGGCCCGGGTGCTCGACAGCCCACGGCACGAGCGCACCCGGGCCTTCCTCGGCCTGGACCGCGCGGCCGGCCTCTCTCCCTCCCGCTCATGAGGCGGGAGGGAGGGTTGCGCCCGCCCGCCGGAGGAGCATGCTGGAGGGTGGGCCGGGCAGAAAACGGCGCGCTCGCGGTGTTCCCCGCCGCGTTCGCGAGGGAATGACATGCGTCGAGAAGTGCAGCTCACGGAGTTGGGACGGGGCAGGGGCCCGAGGGTGCTCCTGCTTCCAGGTCTGGGCGCCAGGGGCTCCGGCTTCCGGGCGCTCGCCGGGCAGCTCGCCTCCCTGGCCCGGCCCGTCCTGGTGGAGTACCCGGAAGGGGAGCACGCGGCGTGCGGCGCGGGTGAGCTGGCGCGGCAGGTGCTGCGGGCCGCCGGGGGCATGGACGCGGTGGTGGCCAGCTCCTTTGGTGGCATGGTGGCGGCGCACCTGGCGGCGGCCGGCGCGGCGCGGGGCGTGGCCTTCCTGGGGTCCTTCATCCGCCCCTCGCAGTTGGGCGTGCGCGGGCGCGTCATCGGGATGATGGGCCCCATCGCCGTATGGGGCAGGCCCGGAATCGTCGCGGCGGGGCTCGCCGCGTGGAGGCCGGTGCCTCTCGACCAGGTCTCCGAGGTGGTGCCCACCACGAAGCTGGAGCGGAGCACGACCTGGCACCGCGCCCTGGCCATCGGCGGTGAGCCGCCCCCTCCGGAGCTGCGAAGGCTTTCCGTCTCCTGCGTGTGCATCCAGGGGGACCGCGACGTGCTGGTGCCTCCGTCCACGCTGGAGCGGTTGTGTGCGTCGCTCCCGGTGGGCACACCCCGGCACCTGCTGCGCGGCGCGGGCCACGTGCCCTACTTCACCCACCCCGACGAGTGTGCCCGGCTGCTGAGGCCCTGGCTGGAGGCCCTGGCGCCCAGGGAGTCCCACACCGAGCCCACGCGCCTCCCCCGCTCCGTGGTGTCGGGCAGCGCCGCCTGAGCAGGGGCGTCCGGCCCTCCATGCCGTGAAGGCCCCCTGCCACCCACCGTGTGTGCCTCCCGCCGCGGTGGGCAGGTGAGACGCGAGGGGGATGTACCTGACCGCGTCCGGCCGCTAGCGTTCGGCCGCTCATGCGGAACCGTCTCGCTCGCGCGCTCATCCTCGTCTCCCTGCTCACCTCCGCCCCCGTGCTGGCCTCGTCCGGAGTGGACGGCGGCTCCCCACCCGACACCGTCCGCGCCGCCCCCGTGTTGCCGGCCGCTCCGGCGGCGGCCAGCCCGTCCCCGCCCGCCGCGGAGCGCACGCACACCGTGCTGCTGCTGGGAGACAGCCTCATCGCCACCGGCTTTGGCGAGTACCTGCAGGCCCAGCTGGAAGCGCACCCGCGCATCCGCGCGGCCCGGCGCGCGAAGTCCTCCACGGGGCTGGCCCGCCCCGACTTCTTCGACTGGATGACGGTGGGCCAGCAGGAGGTGGAGCGCCACAAGCCGGATGTCGTGGTGGTCATCCTCGGAGGCAATGACGGGCAGTCGCTGCAGGACGGGAAGGGCGGCAAGCCCATCCAGTGGGGCCGGCCCGAGTGGGAGCAGGCCTACCGCGAGCGGCTGGAGGCGTTCGTGAAGGTCCTCTCGGCGCCGGGCCGGAAGATTGTCTGGCTGGAGCTGCCGGCCACCGGCCTGAAGCGCTTCGAGCGGAAGCTGGGGCTCATCCGCGGCCTCCAGCGCGAGGTCGTCTCCGCCCATCAGGACACCCTGCACCTGGACACGCGCCCGTTCTTCACGGACGCCAGGGGACGTGCGCTCGTCCACGCCCGCGTCGACGGCTACCGCAAGCCGATGCGGCTGCGCATGGAGGATGGCGTCCACTTCACCGTCGCCGGCGGGCGCTACTTCGCCAGCAAGGTGTACCCGGAGGTGCTGGGCGTGCTGGGGCTGGTGCGGCAGGGGTAGCGGCGGAAGCCGGCGGGCGCGTCAGTGCGACGGCGGCGCGGAGTCCGGGCCTCCGGCAAGGGGGCCCGGGGCGCCCTCGGAGCGGAGCCTGCGGATGGCACGCAGCAGGAGCTGCTCGTCGCGAGGATTGGCGAGGTAGCCGCGCGCTCCGAGCTTGCGCGCCCGCTCGAAGCCCTCGTCGTCCGACGTGCCGTGGACGATGAGCGAGCCGGAGATGTGGACCTCTCCGGCCAGCAGTCCCTCCATGGCCTGGATGGGCGCGAGCACGATGTCGTCGGGCCCGGTGTGCAGCACCTCCAGCGGGCTGGCCACCTTGGCGGTGATGCCGTGCCTCGCGAGCTGCCGGGAGATGAGGACTGCGGTGACGGGAGGCCAGCCGTAGAGTAGCAGGGGCCCGCCGGGAGACGGGGTGGGGACGGCGGGTGGCTCGGGCGGCTCCTCGATGCCGTACACCCTGGCGAGCGCGCGGGTCAGCGCGGTGTCCGAGGCGACGTGCGCCTCGACGCGGGGCATGCCGGACACGGCGCGCACGGCGTCCACGGCCTCCAGCGACACGGGCGCGGGCAGGGCGATGTGGAGGACCTCGCGCTCCCCCTGCTCGAGCTGGACGCGCTCCACCCGCAGGGGGACGGCCCGGTACTGCCGCGCGATGCGCGTGGGGATGAGCGCGGCCACGGTGGGGGAGGGCAGCGCGCGCTCCAGGTCCACGGCCTCCACGCCGAGCTGCGCGGCGAGTCCCCGGAGGACGTCGGCCTCCGAGCAGAGCCCCTCGCGCACCAGCGCCCGCCCGAGCGGGACGTGCGTCTCGTGATGATGCACCAGTCCCACACGGAGCTGGGCGCGGTTGAGCACTCCCAATTCCAGGAGGATTTCTCCGAGCGGACGTCTCGCACCGGTCTCCATGGTAGGAAAGGAGTCTTCACTCCAGCCCCCTTCCCGCGAGCGACGGCACGCCGGGGGCTCGCTCCCCCGCCCGTCCTCAAGGCATGTGCTCAGCGGGCGGCGGTGAGCACGCGCGCCCAGGCCTCCGGCTGGAAGCCGACGAGGACGGCACCGCCGGTGACGGCCACGGGGCGCTTGACGAGCTTCCCGTCGGCGGCCAGCCAGGAGACGAGCTCCGCGTCCGAAGCCGCGTCGACCTTCGCCTTGCCCAGCGCGCGGTAGCTCTGGCCGCTGGTGTTGAGCCACTTGCGCACGGACACCCCGCTGCGGGGAATCCACTGCTCCAGCTCGGCCACGGTGGGCGGCATGTCGACGATGGGGCGGACCTGGTGGGCCACGCCCTGCTCCTTCAACCACTTCAGCGCCTTCCGGCAGGTGTCACAGCCGGAGTAGGCGAGTACCAGGACTTCGTTCGGCATGGGCGCGGCTCCTATCACGGCTCCACCCCGGTGAGGACCTGGACCACGCGGCGCGCGGCGCGGCCCGGCTTCACGCCGGTGCGGTGGTGGAGCTGCGGCTGGAACGCATGCGTGGAACCGCGGGCCAGCTTCAGCGCCTTCAGCTCGCCCCGGCGCAGCTCGCGTGTCACCAGGTGCTCCGGCAGCCACCCGTAGCCCAGCCCCTCCATGATGGCGACCTTCTTCGCCGCGAAGTCGTTGAGGTGCACCGTGGAGCGCGTCTCCAGGGAAGCGGTGCTGAGCTGCAGCCGCGGGTCCGAGCCGTGCACGGTGAGGAGCAGGTGCTCCGCCAGCTCCTCGTCCTTCAGCACCCCGCGCCTCTTCGCCAGCGGGTGCGAGCGGTGGGCCACCAGCACCGCCTTCAGCTCCGGCAGCCGGTAGGTGCGCAGCCCCGGCAGCGTGGGCGGAATCACGGACACCATCAGGTCCGCCTCCTCCCGCGCGAAGGCCGCCTCCACGCCGGCGAGGAACTCCGCGGACACGTGGAAGCGCGTGCCCGCTCCTTCCGCGCGCAGCTCCTTCACGATTCGCAGCAGCGGCTCCGCGGGGAAGACACCGTCGAAGACGATGCGCAGCGTGGGCTCCCAGCCGGAGCGGATCTCCGCGCACGCGGCCTCCAGCTCCCGCTCCGCCGCCAGCAGCTTCCGGCAGTGCTCCAGCACCCGCTCACCCGCGGGCGTCAGCCGGGTGCGGTAGCCGCGCCGGTCCAGCAGCGTCAGCTCCGTCTGCTCCTCCAGCGTGCGCAGCGCGTACAGCACCGCGGTGTGCCCCTTGCGCAGCGCACCGGCCGCCGCGGCGAAGGTGCCATGGCGCGCGAGGGCATCCAGGGCGCGGGCCTGCTCCAGGGTGACGTTCATGGGGACATTGTCTGATTCCCGCACAGTCGTGGGCAGCGCTTTGTTCTCTACGGGGTTTCCCCAGGTCCAGACTGACTGCATGGCTTCGACGCAGTGCGCCTTACTTGCGTCATTAGGACTGTCCTAGAGTCAAAGCTTCACCTGTAGGGAGGGGTATATGACGGGAAGGCTGTTTAGGGCCCTGGCAGTCACGGCCGCGCTGGCGTCCTCGGCGGCGAGCGCTCAGGACACCGAGGCGACGGCGGCGACGACAACGTCCAGCGAAATCAGTGGGCTGGAGGTCGGCGTGGGGCTCGGCTTCCAGGTGGGCGCGGGCTACGTCTACAAGAACGGCCTGCGGCTCGACGGCACGGTGGGTGACGTGAAGCTCAGCGACGCGGCCAACGGTGGTATCGCCTTCGTGCTGGACCTGGGCTACCGCATCAATTCCCGGTGGTTCATCGGTGCGTTCGGCCAGTACGCGCACATTCTGACCAAGACCAACCCGTACTCCTGCCCGGAGGGCTTCGACTGTTCCACGAACCAGCTTCGCCTCGGGCCCCAGGTGCAGTACCACTTCTCGCCCGACGCCACGTTCGACCCCTTCGTGGGGCTCGGCTTCGGCATCGTCCTGCTGAACACCACCATCGAGGGCACCCAGCCGACCGGCGTGGGCCTGGACATCGACAGCAAGACGCGCGGCCCGGAGTACATCAACTTCACCGTGGGCGGTAAGTGGAAGGCCGGGGAGTCCCTCTCCTTCGGGCCCTACCTCAACGCCACCTATGCCCGGTACACCGTGCGCGCGGGCACCCAGGCGGTGACCCTGCCCCCGGCGGCCGGCGGCATCACCGTCGAGGGCCCCCTGAGCCCGGTGGATGACGGCCCGTACGGCCTGCTCATCCTCGGCGTCCGCGGCACCTACAACATGTAGTTCGTCCTCGGGGCCGCGCCGCGCCGCGTGGCCCCGGTGACTTCACTGGCTGGGAGGAGCCCGGGCCGCGGTGACACGCGCCGGGCTCTTCCTGTTTCTGGCGCTTCCTTCCATGGCCCGGAAGCGGGGGCGGCCCTCCCTTCACCGGCTTACGGCCTGGTGCGTCAGGGACGGGATGTGAAGCCTCACACGCCAGGGGTGATTCCAATCGCTTGCCAGGCCTCTCCGTGGACACGCGGCGGCGGGGTGTACCTTCGAGAGGCATGAGCCACGAATCCGGCGGCGACACCATCCGTTACAAGCGAGAGGCCGCCGCCTGGGCGGTGGACGCGTTCTTCCGTCCGGGCATGGTGGTGGGCCTGGGCACGGGGAGCACCGCCGCCTTCGCGGTGCAGCGGCTGGCGGAAGCGCGCGCGGAGGGGCGGCTCACGGACGTGCTGGGTGTCCCCACCTCGCGCGGGACGGAGGCGCTGGCGCGCGGGCTGGGCGTGCCCCTCACCACGCTGGAGGAGCACCCCGTGCTGGACGTCACCGTGGACGGGGCGGATGAAGTGGCCCCGGACCTCTCGCTCATCAAGGGTGGGGGAGGGGCGTTGCTGCGGGAGAAGATTGTCGCGCAGGCCAGCCGGCGGGTCGTCATCGTGGTGGACGCGGGCAAGCTGTCACCGCGGCTCGGCACGCGCTGGCCGCTGCCGGTGGAGGTGCTTCCCTTCGGCTGGCGCTCGCAGGCGCTGTTCCTGGAGTCGCTCGGCGCGCGCGTCACCCCGCGGCGGGGCGCGGACGGCGCGCCCTTCCACACGGACCAGGGCAACCTCGTGCTCGACTGTGGCTTCGGCCCCCTCCACCGCCCGGAGGAGCTGGCCTCGCGCCTGGACGCGCGCGCGGGCGTGGTGGGGCATGGCCTGTTCCTGTCGCTGACGACGGACCTCGTGGTGGCCGGCCCCGGGGGCGTGGAGCACCGCGCCCGCTCGGGCTGACGCGCGCGAGGCCGCCCCGCTCACGCCCGTGCTCGCCTTCCTGCTCCGCGAGCAGGCTTCGCGCGCGCTCCGGGGCCGCGCGTACCCTCTGCCACGCCGTGGAAGCGGGTGCCGGTACGTGGGTGCCTGTACGGCGCAGCAGCTCCGCATTTCCTGGACTCCTAGAAGATGGTTGGCGTGTCTCCGGTAGCGAGGGCGAAATGCAGCAGTGCTGCTGAAAGGGTGAAGCCTTCCGCTCGCGGTCATGAAATCATCACCGGTCGCGACGGGGGGACCAGTTACAGTTGTCATCGTGCCTGCACTCCGGAGGGGGTTTTCTGGGAGTCGCAGGCCAGAGGGTGTCTCTCGTATGCGAATTCTCCGATTCAGTCTCCCCGCGGCGCTGCTGCTAGCGGCCGCATCCTGCTCCGACAAGCCAGAGCCGCAAGGCCCACCGCCCGAGGTCTCCGAAGCCTCCCCGGTGCGAGTGCGCCGGCTGACCCGGGTTGAGTACGACAACAGCCTTGCCTCGGTCGTCCCGGGGATGCCGCCGCTGAGCGCCACCTTCGCGCCCGAGGACACCATCCTCGGTTTCAGCACGCACGACCGGCTCCAGGTGACGTCGCTGCTCGCGGACCAGATGGACAATGCCGCGATCAACGCGTCGGTGTATGCCTTCCGCTCCCTGAACATCCACGTGCAGTGCCCCACGGACGATGAGGCGTGCACGATGGCCATCCTCTACGACGTGGCCAGCCGCACCTTCCGCCGGCCCCTCACCGATGAGGACCGGGCGGAGCTGCTCAACTTCTGGCGGGAGCTCCGAAAGGTCGCGGCCCCGCAGACCGCCCACCAGCTCTTCCTCCAGGGCCTCTTCTCCTCGGCCTCCTTCCTCTACCGCACGGAGCTGGGCGAGCCCGGCCAGGGCGCCGGCAAGGTCGTGCGGCTGACCCAGCACGAGGTGGCCTCGGCGCTGTCCTACGCCCTCACCGCCGCCCCTCCCGACGAGGCGCTGCGTGCCGCGGCGGAGGCCGGGGAGCTCCAGACGGCGGAGCAGCGTGAGGCGCAGGCGCGCCGGCTGCTGGCCACCCCGGCGGCGCAGAAGCGCCTCCACCACTTCATCACCGAGTGGCTGGGCATCACCGGCCTGGCCAACATCAACAAGAACAACCAGGTCTTCCCCTTCTTCAGCGCGGCGTTCAAGGACTCCAGCCGCGCCGAGACGCGCACCTTCATCGACCACGTGCTGGCCAACGAGGGCGGCTCCGTGAAGGAGCTGCTGAGCGCGAACTACACCTTCGCGGACGGCCGCATGTCGGCGTTCTACGGCACGACGAGCACGCCCAACGGCACGACGGGCCGCGTGCCGCTGCCGCCCGAGCGCGCGGGCATCCTCACCCATGCCAGCGTGCTGGCGACGTATTCGCTGTTCGACTCCAGCTCGCCCATCCGCCGCGGCAAGTTCGTCCTCACCCGCCTGCTGTGCCAGGACATCCCGCCGCCTCCGCCGAGCATCGTCATCATCCCCCCCGCCGTCGCGGACGACACCACCACCCGCGCGCGCTTCGCCGCCCACAGCAGCAGCCCCTCCTGCCAGGGCTGCCACAGGCGGCTGGACCCGGTGGGCTTCGGCTTCGAGAACTTCGACGGCCTGGGCAAGCACCGCACGCAGGAGAACGGCCTCACCGTGGATGCCAGCGGCTCGGTGGACTACTCCGCCGGCACCTTCACCTTCACCGGGGGCGGCGAGCTGGCCCGCTGGCTCGCCAACAGCGAGGACGTGGCCAACTGCGTTCCCCTCCAGATCTTCCGCTACGCCATGGGCCGTGAAGAGACTCCGGTCGACGAGCAGCTCCTCGCCGACATGCGCGCCGCGTTCAAGGCCAACCCGCGGCTCCAACTGGGTGACGCGCTCGTGAGTCTCGTGCGCTCGCCCTACTTCACCCACCGGCGTACCGCCAACGAGTAGCCACCATGCTCCGCGAACTTTCCCGACGCTCCCTGCTCAAGACGCTGGCCGGCTCGGCCGCGGCGCTCCCGCTGGCCAACCTGCTCGGCACCACCGACGCGCACGCCCAGAGCACCACGCCTCCGCTGCGCTTCATCGCCATCTTCACGCCCCACGGGTGCATGCCGGAGTACTGGAACCCCCAGGGCGGCGAGTTGGACTTCAACCTCGACTTCCCCAACTCCATGCTGGCCCCGCTCCAGGCGCACCGCTCCAGGCTGCTGGTGCTGGACGGCGTGGACTACAAGGTGCTGTACGAGCACGGCCTGACGGGCCACGAGGGCGCGCCCGTCACCTTCCTCACCGGCAGCAAGGTCAGCACCGCCAGCGGTGACGACCTGCCGCAGAGCGCCTCGCTGGACCAGGTGCTGGGCAACGCCATCGGCGGTGCCACCCGGTTCCGCTCCATCCAGCTCAACGCCTGGGAGCAGTTCGGCGGCCAGCACGTCTACAACAGCATCAGCTTCACGGCGAACGGCTCGCGCGTGCCCTTCGAGCGCGACCCGGCCGCCCTCTACCAGCGCCTCTTCGGCAACGCGCCGGCGCCGGCCGCGGACCCCGAGGAGGCGGTCAGGGCCGTCGCGCGCCGCAGGAGCGTGGTGGACTTCCTCATCCGCGACGCCACCCGCCTGCGCGACAAGCTCGCCGCCGAGGAGCGCCAGAAGCTGGAGGCGCACCTGGAGGCGCTCCGGGACATCGAGCGCCGCCTGGGCACGCTCAGCACCTCGCCCACCCCGTCGCCCACGCCGGTGCCCGCCGACCAGGCGTGCAGTGGCGGCACCGCGCCTCCGGCCTACGGCGTGGACCAGCTCGGCAACCTCACCAACATGCCGACGCTGACGCGGCTGCACCTGGACCTCATCGTCCGGGCCTTCGCGTGTGATTTGACGCGCGTGGTGACGCTGACGATTCCGGGCCCGTCCATGCCGTGGCTCGGCATCAATGAGGACGTGCACAACGACCTGGCGCACCGGCTGGACGTCACCCAGGAGCCGCTGCGCACGGACATCCGCACGAAGATGGTGACGGTGCAGCGCTGGTACGCCGAGCAGGTGGCGTACCTCATGACGCAGCTCGCCTCGGTGCAGGAGGGCAGCGGCACCGCCCTGGACAACACGCTCATCCTCTGGGGCAACGAGCTGGGCGACGCGGCGGGCCACATGAACGTGCGCGTCCCCACCGTGCTGGCCGGCGGCGCGGGAGGCAAGTTCCGCATGGGCCGCTTCCTGCGCGTGCGCCCGCTGGGCTCCGACCCCCTGTCCGGCTGGCAGGGCCCCGGCACCCCGCTGCGGGATGCGGTGCCGCACAACAGGCTGCTGGTGTCCATCGCCAATGCCTTCGGTGTGAATGTGAACACCTTCGGCCACCCGGACTACATCGGTCCGATGGCGGGCCTCACCTGAGCCCGAGCCGAGCCCCGCGCGGCGGCCTGTCCGTCGCGCGGTGACTGGAGGCCCCGTGGGAAGGACGAGACTCCTTCCTCCGGGGCCTTCGTCGTTTCCGCGCTACGGCGCGGGTGCGCTCGCGCCGGCGCCATTCGTCCGGGAAGGCGGCGCCGCTTCGCCCCGCCACCGGCGCAGCAGCTCGCTCGCGCTGCCCCCGCGCTCCATCCGCGCGTGTGTCACCTGGTTGGCCGCGTCCAGGCGGATGACGAAGCCGAGCGTGGGCTCGCCGCGCAGGTGGTAGCGCAGGTCGTTGATGCGCACCTCGCGGCCTCCGGCTCCGTCGTCCAGGGAGGCCAGGGTGACGACGGGGAAGCGGGCCCATGCGAGCGCCTCGCGCACGGGCGGCACCGCGCGTACGTCCTCGGGCAGCGCCGCCTCGGAGGCGTCCACGCGGCGCGCCTCGCGGGGGGCGCCGGCCAGGGGCACCTCACCCGCGGCGAGCACCCCACCGGGCAGGGTGGCCACATAGCGCCAGCTGCCCACGGAGAAGGGCAGGGGGAAGACGCGCACGGCCCGGGCCGAGGGGTAGGCGGCCTCCACACGCCGCGTCAGCACGCCCCAGGACGTCACGCGCGCGCCCACGTAGGCGGCCGAGCACGCCAGGCCCACCAGCAGCGCCCGCCGCCATGACGCGCGCCGGCGCCACGCCACGGCGGCCCCCACCACCAGCGGCAGCGTCACCCAGGGGTCCACCACCATCGTCCAGTCGAGGCTGAGGCGGGCGTCGGAGATGGGCAGCAGCACCCGTGTCCCCCAGCCCGTCCACAGGTCCGGCAGCAGGTGCGCGAAGAGGACGGAGACGAGGCTGGCCAGGAACACGGGGCGCACCCGCGCGCCCCGGAAGAGGGCGCACGCGCCCAGGGTGGCCCCGAGCGCCACCACCGGGGCGAAGAAGAGCGAGTGCGACAGCCCCCGGTGGGCCTGGAGGGCCACCGTCACCGCGTCGCCGCGCGCCAGCAGCGTGTCCAGGTCCGGCAGTTCCGAGGCGAGCACGGCGGCCACCAGCACGGCGCGGTCCGTGGGCGTGGCGCGCCCGGCCGCGCCGGGGCGTGTGTCCGGGCGGCGCAGCGCGCCGAGCGCGAGCCCGAGCAGCCCGTGGGTGAGGTTGTCCATGACGTGGCCCGGGTCTACCGCCATGCCGAGGGGGACGCCAGGGGCCCTGAAACGCACGAAGCGGGACGCCTGGCAGGGCGCCCCGCTCCGTCATGCGGCTCCAGTCAAACGAGCGAGCGGTGGGTTACCCGCCCAGCGCGCCGTTGATGAGCGGCGCGACAATCTGCATGCCGGGGTCCTCGTTGTTGTACCCGTTGGGCGGCTCGTAGATGCGGATGCGCTCGTTGTTGTTGATCCACCGCGAGAGGAACGTCTCCATCGGCACGAACTCGCTGTAGCACTTGTACGTCTGGCCCCACGGGAGCTCGAGGTACTCGTACCAGTACCGCTTCTTCTCCATCTTCTGGCAGGCGTGCGCGCCGATGAAGGTGATGATGGTGCTGCAGTGGCTGGAGTTGATGGCGCGGTGGTGCGGGATGAAGTAGCTGAAGTTGTTGTAGAGCTTCAGCTCGTTGACGAGGTTGTCCTGGTCCACCTTCCAGTAGCCGAGCACGGACTCCTGGTCGTTGGGCGTGTGGAAGCGCTCATACGAGAAGCGCGAGTAGTTGTAGTCGCGCGTGTAGCCCGTGTAGGCGAGCTGGTCGTTGGGGAACTCCTGCGCCACCATGCGGTTGATGCTGCCGAAGTCGTTCTGGTTGAACGTGGCCGGCAGCAGGCCGAAGACGGAGTTCAGGTTCCAGGACTGGCGAATCTTCTCGTGCAGCGCGCGCGAGCGGTAGTCGACGTTGGGCGCCAGGAAGATGGGGCCCGAGTCGTTGAGCAGGTAGCCGCGCGCCGGGTTGATGGCCTTGCGCACGAAGTAGTAGCCGGCCGACGTGGCGGTGCCGCCCGCGCTGTAGCCCGTCATCAGGAACTTCTGGAGGTTGGGGAACTGCGTGCGCGTCCAGTTGGCCACCGCCATCGTGTTGGTGTAGCCGGAGTGGTGCCACGTCAGCGGCGGGTTCTGCCCCGTGGAGTCCGTGTAGGTCACCACGTTGTTGCCGACGTGCACGTCACCCGTGCAGTACGGCATGTAGACGATGTTCCAGCCCTTCGTCACGAGGTCCGTGCGGCTACGGCCCGGCAGGCCCGGGTCCGCGCCATTCACGAGCGGCGACACGTACTTCGCCGTGAAGTCGGTGATGTAGCTGTCGCTGAGGCCGTTGGGGTTGGCGGCGCCCAGCACGCCCGCGCGCCCGCTGCACGTCTCGTAGTCCCAGCACGCGCCACCGCCCTCCAGGAGGAAGAGCAGGTTCGGCGAGCCGGTGCGGTGCACCCAGAACTTGTACTGGGAGCCGTTGCCACACTTCGTGCCCGGGAGCTCCACCTTCTCCCAGTTGTAGTTGTTGCCTCCATCCACGAGCACTTCGACGATGGTGGAGACGATGACCTCCGCGCGGGCCGCACCGGGCACCAGCGCTACGGCCATCAAACAGGCCAGGAGAAGGCGTTTCATTCAGGAACCTCCGGGTTTGGTGGGAATCCAGGTCTATATAAGGCAATTGCAACAGAGTCAGCGACTTTGTGGCTGTTTCATGTTTCATGGGACACAACAGGTCGTGATGCGTTGCGGCATCTGTTTGTGATGCATTGCGGCACGGGCGGCGTGCCTCGAATCGCCTGTGTCGCCGTGGGCGGCGGGTTGCCAGGTGCGCGCGGCGCGCGGTATTCGGGCGGCATGGCCGCGAACGCTCGGTGGAAGGGCTTGCCGTGGATTGCCGCGACGGGCGCCGTCGTCGGAGTTGGACTTGCCGTGCTGCTCTTCGTCCGGCAGCCCGCGGCCCCGGAGGTGGCGACGCCCGCTCCCGCCACCGCGCGGGCGGACGCGCCGGTGACGCCGTCCGCTCCCAGCGAGCCTCCGCCGGGGGCCGCGGCTCCCACCGCCGTGGCGGGGAGCGGCGCGGTCCCGGACGCCCCGCGCGCGCCGGAGCCCCCGCCGGCCGAGGGTGTGCCCCAGATTCACCCCGTGGACCTGGAGGCGCTCCGGGCGAAGCTGCCGGACAACCTCTACTGGGAGCTGGGCGCGCCCACCAAGGACCCGGAGGTCCTGAAGCGGCGCGAGGACGACGCGCGGCGCTGGAACGACCTCTACGGCAAGGTGCTCTCGGGCTCGGCCACGGAGGAGGAGGTGCGCCAGTACTACGAGCACCGCCGCCGCGTGTCGGAGGACTTCATCACCTTCGCCGCCAC
Source organism: Myxococcus sp. RHSTA-1-4 (assembly GCF_020037125.1). Lineage (GTDB taxonomy): Bacteria > Myxococcota > Myxococcia > Myxococcales > Myxococcaceae > Myxococcus. The sequence continues at coordinate 275,090 of NZ_JAIQDG010000005.1, read as the reverse complement.
GGTGCTCGCCGAGTACGGCGAGCAGCTGCCCGAGCAGGAGCGGGGCCTGTACGAGCTGAGCATCAACATGCACCGCACCCGCCTCGCGGAGCTGCCGGGGCAGGAGCAGGACGCGCTGGCGCGCAGGCAGGTCCAGGAGCAGCGCCGCGAGGCGTGGCGCCAGGGCCAGCAGACGCCCTGAGCGCGGGGCCCGTGGAGCATCGGCCCCGCTGGTGTCCGCCCGCCCGGCCGCCCCTTCACCCGGCGTCACGGGAGTGTTGGGTGCCGAGCAGATGCGCGGCCGGCGGGAGTAGGGGGCGTGGGGGGGAAATGTTAAGCGACGGGACCGAACGCCGTGGCCCGTACCCTCACCAACAGCGTGGAACATCCCTTGACCGGACAGGGCCCCGCCAGCGCCGACTCCCGAGAGCCGGACGTGGCGGGCATCGACACCGTCCTGCTCGACCAGCTCCCGGAGAGCGTCGCCGTCTGCTCCGCGGACGCGGTGTGCCTCTACGTCAATCCCGCCATGGAACGGGCCTTCGGCAGGTCGCGGCTGGACCAGCTCGGGCGGGTGCTGTGGGAGCTGTACCCGGACATGCTGGGCGCCACGTTCCAGGAGCGCTTCCGCCGGGTGGCGGCGACGGGCGTGGCGGAGGAGTTCGAGTGCCACGTCGCGCAGAGGGAACGCTGGTTCGTGAAGCGGCTGCTGCGGGGCCATGGGCGCGTGTACGTCTTCTCCCGGGAAATCACCGCCGAGAAGAAGCAGGAGGCGACGCTCCGCGGCCTGTATGACGAGACCCGGCGCGCGCAGCGCCATGCCGCCTTCCTGGCCCAGGCCAGCGAGGTGCTGGCGTCGTCGCTGGAGCAGGAGCAGATCCTCCAGCGCATGGCCCACCTGGCCGTCCCCACGCTGGCGGACGGGTGCTGCGTGGACATCCCCGGACCGGACGGGCAGGTGCGCCGCATCGCCATGGCCTGTGTGCGCCCGGACCAGGTGGAGCTCACCCAGGCCTTTCATGCCCGCTACCCGCTCCGCATGGACGACGCGGGCGGCATCGGCCGCGTGCTGCGGGTGGGCGTCACGGAGTTCGTGCCGGAGCTGCAGCCCGCGCTCCTCGAGCAGGCGCTGGCCGGCGACCCGGAGCGGCTCCAGGCCACCCTGGCGCTGGGGGTGAAGAGCTACATCTCCGTCCCGCTCATCAGCCGCGGCCGGGTGCTGGGGGCGCTCACGCTCGTCAACACGGATGCCGTGCGCCGCTACACGCAGGCGGACGTGCGGCTCGCGGAGGACCTGGCGCGGCGCGCGGCCGCGTCGCTGGACAACGGGCGGCTCTACATGGAGGCGCAGGACGCCGTGCGCGCGCGCGACACGTTTCTCTCCGTCGCGTCCCACGAGCTGAACACGCCCCTCACCTCGCTCACCCTCAACGTCCAGGCGCTGCGCAGGGATTTGGAGTCGCGCTCCGCCGCCACGCCACCGGAAGCCCTGGGCGCGAAGGTGGTGGCCGTGCAGCGGCAGCTCTCGCGCCTGTCCAGCCTGGTGCGCGAGCTGCTGGACGTGTCCCGCATCACCGCCGGCCGGCTGCGGCTGGAGCGCGAGGAGCTGGACCTGGCGGCGCTCGCGCGGGAGATGGTGCCTCGCTTCTCGGAGGACCTGTCGCGGGCGGGCTGCGAGCTGCGCCTGGACGCGCCGGGCCCCGCCACGGGCTCCTGGGACCGGCTGCGGCTGGAGCAGGTGTTCCAGAACCTCCTGTCCAATGCCATCAAGTACGGCCGGGGCCGGCCCATCGAGCTGCGGGTGGGCGCGGACGCCGAGCGGGCCTGGCTGGTGGTGCGCGACGAGGGCGTCGGCATCCCTCCGGAGGGGCAGGCCCGCCTCTTCCAGCGCTTCGAGCGGCTGGCCAGTGAGCGGCACTACGGCGGGTTGGGGCTGGGGCTCTGGATTGTGAAGCAGATTGTGGACGCGCTGGAGGGCCGCATCCTGGTGGAGAGCGCGCCGGGCCGGGGCTCCACGTTCACCGTGGAGCTGCCGCGCCAGAAGGCGCGATGAGGTGGGAGCGGACGCCGGAGGACACCACCCAGAGCTGGTGTGAGGTGCGCGTAATCGCCACGTGCAGGCGGCGCCGCGACTCGTCGTCCACCGGCCAGGCCCGCGCCGTCACGTCCGGGAGGATGACGTAGTCGAACTCCAGGCCCTTCACGCTGCCCACGTCGGTGATGTCCACGCCGGGCTCGAAGGTGAACTCGCCGTCGCTCACGTAGCGGGCCCACGGCATGTCCGAGACGACGCGGTAGACGGCCTGGGCGGACTCCGGGCTGCTGGCGATGACGCCCACCGACGCGTGCGGCTCGCGGGTGACGAGGTCCCTCAGCGCCTCGCCGATGAAGAGCTGTGCCTGGGCCTCGTCCGGGAAGTGGTGGAAGCCCACGGGGGCGCCCGGGCGGCCGGTGTGATTGGGGGCCTCCGGGGCCTGGGTGCCCAGCACCCGCCGCGCCAGCTCCACCACCGGCTGGGGGCAGCGGTAGGCGACCTGGAGCCGGCACGTGGCGGCGTCGCGGATGTCCAGCTCGTTGAGGACCGAGGGCCACCCCGCGAAGCCGGCATCCGTCTGCTGCATCTCGTCTCCCGCGAGCGTGCAGCTCTTGCCCTTGCCCAGGAGCCGGCTCACGACGAACAGCTCGAAGAGGGAGAAGTCCTCCGCCTCGTCCAGGACGACGTGCGCCAGCCTGTCCAGCCCGAGCGGGCCGTGCTGCGCCTTGAGGAACATGAGGATGGGCAGGTCGTCCAGGTCCACGGTGCCGGCCAGCGCGTAGGGCGTGTCCTCTTCGATGGCCTTGCCGTCCACGGTGATGAGCCGCTCGGGGTCCGTGATGTCCTTCAACTCCTTCGCCAGGGACGTGGCGTGCTGCAGGCGCGTGTGCTCCAGCGTCTCGTCGATGGCGGTGCGCGGAATCTCGCCGCGGGCGGCCTCCACCACGGACTCCAGGAAGCGCCGGTCGAAGTAGGCGTCCGCCAGCCGCTTGCGCAGCTTCTCCAGCGTGGTGCCCGCCGCAGTCTTCGGCACGCCGATGCGGGCGGCCAGCGCGCGCCGCAGGACGGGGTGCCGCTTGAGGCGGGACACCAGCGGCGGCGTGTCGTTCCACAGCTTGATGCCGGGCACGTCGAAGGCCTGGCGCGCCGCCGCGAGCAGCCACGTGTCCCGCGTCTGCACGGCCACGCCGCCCAGGCCGAGCGGCGCCAGCAGGCGGCGGGACAGCCGGGCCAGTCCCTCCTCGGGGACGATGAGCTTCATCCGGGACTGCGGGTAGGTCTGCGCGTCGTCGAAGGCAATCTTCGCCAGCCGGTGCAGGGCCACCGTCGTCTTGCCGCTACCCGCGCTGCCCAGCACCAGCAGCGGCCGGTCCGGGCCGGTGCTGACGGCCTCGTACTGCTCGGCGTCGAGCAGCGCGGTGACGCCGAAGGCATCGTCGATGCGGCGGGCACCCTTGCCGGTGCCGAGGAACTCCGGTCTCGCGGCGGCGCCGGTGCCGCCGGACTGGAGCGCGGTGAGGTCTCGGCCCACGGAGTGCCACTCGCCGCCGGGGGCGCGCTCCAGCACCATCGCCCCGCAGATGATGCGCGTGAGCACGCCGCGCTCGATGACGACCAGCCGGCGCGTCTCGACGGTGCCCTCGGCCAGCCGCTCTCCGAAGTACTCCTCGTAGGAGTCGCCCTCCTCGTAGCAATAGAAGACGCGGGCCACGGGGGCGAAGCGCCAGTCGATGATGCGCACGCCGGCGCCCACGTCCGCGAAGGTGGTGCGGCCCAGCAGGTAGTCGCGCGGGCCGCCCGCGCCGTCCAGGCGCAGGTGCGCGAAGTAGGGGGCCTGGGCGTCCGGCAGGCGCGCGGACTCCTGGCGCTCCATGAGCGAGCGGGCCTGGTTCATCTGCGCGAAGAGGTGGGGCAGGTCCGCGACGGAGGCGGTGGCCGCGTCGTCGCGCAGCACCTGCAACTGGGCGACCAGTCCCCGGGTGTCCGGCCCGCGCAGCGCCTTGTGGCGCGCGGTCTCCAGCGTCGCCTGGACGCGGGCGAGCAGCGCCTCCTCCTCGGCGATGATGGCGCGGGCGTGCTCCGGAAGGCTGCCATGGACGTCACTCATGCGCGGCAAGGTGAACCCTGGGGGCGTGCAGGTCAACCCGTTGTTTTTCCTGGGGGAATTGCTACTTTATTGGCACCTGGAAGGAGCGGACATGCGGCGCGTCACCCCTCGACTGTTGCTGATGGGGCTGGTGTTGCTGGCGTGCTCGGCCTCCGGTTCGCGCTCCGTCCTCTACGAGAAGCAATCGCCCTATACGTTCATCTCCGTGACCCAGGACGCGGAGGGGCGGCGCTACCTCCAGTTCGACCAGACGGGAGCGCTGCAGAGCGTGGTGTGGCCGGGGCAGCCGCTGAGGCTGGAGTTGCCCTACACGCGGGTGTCCATGGTGGGGCTGGCCTTCGTGCCTGAGCCGAAGCGCATCCTGGTGGTGGGGCTGGGCGGTGGGGCGATGCCCATGTTCCTGCGCGCGGTGGTGCCCGGGGCGCACATCGACGTGGTGGACATCGACCCGGACGTGGTGGCGGTGGCGAAGGAATACTTCGGCTTCCGGGAGGACGAGCGCCTGCGCGCGCACGTGGCGGACGGGCGGGGCTTCGTGGAGGCGGCGGGCCCTCCGTATGACCTCGTCTTCCTGGACGCGTACGGTCCGGACAGCATCCCCGAGCACCTGGCGACGGTGGAGTTCCTCGCGGCGGTGCGGGCGCGGCTGGCGGAGAAGGGCGCGGTGGTGGGCAATGTCTGGGAATTCCCACCCAACACGCGCTTCGACTCCATGGTTCGCACGTGGCACGCGGGCTTCCAGCAGCTCTACACGTTCGACGTGCGGGGCAGCTCCAACCGCATCCTGGTGGGGCTGGCCTACCCGGAGAAGCAGCCACGCGCGGCGCTGGAATCCCGCGCGGAGAAGCAGGAGCGCGCGAAGGGGATTCCGTTCGACCTGAGCGCGCTGGTCGTCGAGGGCTACGAGGACGAGACGCCGCGCAAGCCACGCGGGAAGGTGCTGAAGGACGCGGACCTGCCGAAGCCGGAGTCCGCGCCGGCCCCCTGAGTCGGGCATCACACGTCACGGCGATGCTGGAGCCCATGGAGTGCAAATGCATTCCAGAGGCCGTTGTATCCGAGAGTCCATCCCTGTCAGGATTTGAGAGGCATTCGCTCCCCAAGGAGTCCCATACCCCATGAGAGTTCCACTGCCTCACCTGTTGCTCGCCGCCACGCTGCTGGGGGGTTGCAAGACAACGCATACCCCCGCCCCGTCCGCGGAGCCCTCCACGGCCGCGAAGGTGGACTGTGGCCCCGCCATTCCCGGAATGGAGGCGCTGCTGAAGCCCGCGGCCTTCGTCATCCTCGGGGAGATGCATGGCACGAAGGAAGCTCCGGCCTTCACCGCCGCCCTGGCATGCCACGCGGCCGCGGCGGGCCAGCCGGTGCGGGTGGAGCTGGAGCTGCCGGTGGCCGAGCAGCCGCGCATCGACGCGTTCCTCGCGAGCGAGGACGGCGCCATGCAGCCGCTCACCTCGGGGGAGTTCTGGTCCCAGCAGATGCGCGACGGGCGCAGCAGCGAGGCCATGCTCCAGGCGCTGGCCCGGCTGCGCGAGCTGAGGCGCGCGGGCCTGCCCGTCACGGTGCGCGTCTTCGACGTGGGCGCCGTCGGAGGCAAGGACCGCGACGCCAGCATGGCGGAACGTCTGCTCCAGGAGCGGGCCCAGGCTCCCGGCGAGACGTTCATCGTGCTCACCGGCAACCTCCACGCCCGCCGTGACAAGGGCGCGCCATGGGACCCGGAGCTGCGCTTCATGGCCAACCACCTGCTCGCCTCGGAGCCTGGGCTGGTGACGCTCGACATGGCGTACCTGGAAGGGAGCCTGTGGGCCTGCATGGGCAGGACCGAGGCGGACTGCAAGGTGCACCCGGCGAGGCCCCGCTACGCCGAGCACGCGGCCACGCCGCGCATCGTCCTCATGAAGGACGAGCTGAAGGGCCGCTACGACGGCGTCTACGGCGTCGGCGCGCTGACGGCCTCGCCTCCCGCGGTCAGCACCTCCACGGCGAGCCCCACGCCCTGACGCCGTCCCCGGCGAGCGGCCCCGGCGCCGCTCGCCGCACGGGGGCTCAGGGACCGGTCAGGAAGGTGTCGCCCCGCTCAAGCTTTCATTGCGCGCCTGGAGGGTGGCCGCGATGCTGGTCCGCCGTGCGGCCCCTGTCCGAGCGAAAGCCGAGCGTGAGCAGGATCCCGACCTGGAAGGGACGGCTCTTCTTCGGTTCCCTGCGCCTGATGTACGTCGGGCCGCTGGGCGAGACGCGCCCGCACGCGCACCACTCCTTCCAGATTCTCCTCTCGCTGGGTGAGCCGGTGGCGCTCCGGGACCGGGGGCAGCGGGTAGTCACTTGTCACGCGTCCGTCATTCCGCCGGACGTCGAGCACACCGTCGTCGGCGGTGCGGGCTCCGTGGTGCTCCTGCACGTCAACCCGGACGACCTCGTGGGCCGCCGGCTGCGGACGCTGGGCATCGGCGCGGAGGCGGACGCCTGGCGTTACGCGGGGGAGCCCCTCCGGACCTGCGCCGTACAGTCCCCGCCACGGCGCTGGGCGGAGTCCGAGGCGCTCGCGCAGGCCCTGCTCCAGGCGCTCCAGGCCGACACCGGGGCGCCTCCTCCCTCGCATCCGGCCATCAAGAAGCTGCTGCGCCTGCTGCCGGAGGTGCTGGAGGAGGACGTGCGCCTGTCCGCGCTCGCCCCGCGCGTGGGGCTGTCCGCCGGGCGGCTGTCGCACCTGTTCGGCGCGGAGGTGGGGCTGCCGCTGCGGCCCTACGTCCTCTGGCTGCGCCTCCAGCGCGCCGCCGGGGACCTGCGGAAGGGCGCCACCCTCACACAGGCGGCGCACGCGGCGGGCTTCACCGACAGCGCGCACCTCAGCCACGCCTTCCGCCGCACCTTCGGCATCACCCCGTCCGAAATCGCCGGCGTGGTCGACTGGGTCCTCCCGCCTCCGGAGTAGCGAGTTCTTACAAGCCCGCGGCCCGCTCCCGAGCGACTGTGCGCGCATACAGGAGGGAGTCATGCCGATGAAGCCGAAGCTGCGTGCCGCCTTCGAGGCGGAGCTGCGCGAAGCCACCGAAACCGAAGCGCGGGGAGACCTCGCCCGCGCCTGGCGCCACCTCGAGCGCGCCCACGTCCTCAGCCAGGCGTACGCGGGCCCCCACGTCTGGGTGCACTGCCGGATGTTCGCCTTTGGCTGGAGGCGGCGCGACGCGCGCGAGCTGCTGGGACAGGCCGCCCGCATCCTGGTCGCCGGGCCCGGCTCGTGGCTGGGCCGGGCGCCGCTCGGCAATACCGGTGGGGCCAACGTGGGCATCCTCACCCCCATGCCCATTCCGGAGGACCTGCGGGCCCTGCTGGACGCGTGAGCCTCCATATCGCGACGCGTCGTGCAATGGGCCACGCTCTTCCTCCAGAGTCACGCATGCGCTTTCTCTGAGGGAGGGGAATGAGATGGCCTCGCTGTCACGCCGTGGTCTGCTCAAACGAGGGCTCCTGGGAGGCGCGGTGCTGGCGCTGGGAGGCAGCGGCCTCCTGGCCACGCGCGAGGGGTTGTCGCTGCCCCTGCCTCCCGAGGGGCTGAAGGTGCTCGGTCCGCGCGAGTACGCCACGCTCCAGGCCCTGGCCCGCCGGGCCTTTCCGCCGCGCCAGGGCTGGCCGGACGCGGACACGGCGCGCGTGGCCTTCACGGCGGACGGGCTGCTCGCGAGGGGAGACCCGGCGGTGGCGAAGGAGGTGAAGCAACTGCTGGGCCTCTTCGAGAACGCGCTCGCCGGCTTCCTCGTCTCCGGCCGCGTCACCCCCTTCTCGCGGCTGTCGCCCGAGGCGCAGGACGCCGCCTTCGATGAATGGCGCGACTCGCCGCTCGTGGTGCTGCGCACGGGCCACCATGCGCTGCGCGCGCTGGTGTACAGCGCGTACTACATGCACCCGGCCGCGTCGGCGGCCACCGGCTACTTCGTGCCGGAGGGCTTCCATGACCCGAACGCGCCGGTGTGGAAGGGAGACGGACCCCGGCCCCTGTCCTCGAAGGAGGGTTCCACGCCATGAGCGGCCGCATCTTCACGGGAGAGGAATTGACGGAGGACCGCGTCGTCACCTGTGACGTATGCGTGGTGGGGAGCGGCGCGGGAGGCGGCGTGCTCGGCCACGAGCTGGCGCGGCGTGGCCTGGACGTGGTGATGCTGGAGGAGGGCGGCTACCGCACCCGCCGCGACTTCGACATGAAGGAGGCCACGGCGTACACGACGCTGTACCAGGAGCTGGCAAACCGGGCCACGGACGACCTGGCCATCAGCATCCTCCAGGGGCGCGCCGTGGGTGGAGGCACCACCGTCAACTGGTGCGCCAGCTTCCGCACCCCTCCGGAAATCCTCGAGCGCTGGCGCGACGTGCACGGCGTGAAGGGCCTGGACACCGCCACGCTGGCGCCGCACTGGGACTGGCTGGAGGAGCGGCTGAACATCCGCGACTGGCCCATTGAGCGGGCCAACCGCAACAACCAGCTCCTCTGGGAGGGATTGGGCAAGCTCGGCTACAGCCGGGGCACGGTGAAGCGCAATGTGAGGAATTGCGCCTCCCTGGGCACGTGCGGCATGGGCTGCCCCACGGACGCGAAGCAGTCCATGCTGGTGACGCTGATTCCGGACGCGGTGGAGCAGGGGATGCGCCTGTTCGCCAACGTCAGCGCGCGCAAGCTGGAGATGGAGGGGATGCGCGTGGTGGCGGTGCACGCGGACGTGCTGGACCCGCGCACGGACCGGCCCACGGGCCGGCGGCTGACGGTGAAGCCGAAGGTGACGGCGGTGTGCGGCGGCGCCATCAACTCGCCGGCGCTGCTGCTGCGCAGCGGGCTCTCCGCGCGGGGCCTGGTGGGCAAGCGCTTCTTCCTGCACCCGGTGGTCGTCTCCACGGGCCGCTTCCGGGAGCGGGTGGAGGCCTTCTTCGGCGCGCCGCTCACCGTCTACTCGCGGCAGTTCATCGACCGGGGCCCGGGGAAGCTGGGCTGGCTCATGGAGGTGCCGCCCATCCACCCCGTGCTGGCCTCGGTGACGACGCCGGGCTTCGGCGCCACCCACCAGGAGATGATGGAGCGGCTGCCGTATGCCAACGCCGTCATCTCCATCACCCTGGACGGGGTGCAGCCCGGTGACGACGGCGGCACGGTGTCACTGCGCGGCGAGGGCGAGTACGCGCGGCTGAAGGTGGAGTACCCGCTCACGCCCTTCCACTGGGAGGGCTTCCGCGAGGCGCTCAAGGTGTCCGCGCGCCTGCAGTTCGCCGCGGGCGCGGAGGAGGTCATCAGCCCCCACTCGGCGCCGGTGGTGATGCGGAGCGAGAAGGACGTGGAGCTCCTGGACCGGGCGCCGTACGAGCCGCTGCGGTGCCGGGTGGCCAGCGCCCACCAGATGGGCGGCTGCGCCATGGGCGGCAGTCCGAAGACGAGCGTGGTGGACAGCACGCTGCGCTACTGGGACGCGGACAATCTCTTCGTGGTGGACGGCTCGGTGTTCCCCACCGCGCTGGGCGTCAACCCCATGGAGACCATCCTCGGCATCGCGCACTGGGGCAGCCAGCACGTCGCCGCCGCGGTGGGCGGGCGGAGCTGACGGGCCGCCAAAACCTCTCATCCGGACCTGGACTCCAGGTGCCTTGGCGGGGGCCGCGAAAAGGTGCTATGCGCCGGGGCCGTTGGCTGTCCCTGGCGCGGAAAGCCTGACGGGATGTCAGGCTTTGAAGCCGGGGCCGTACGGTCGCGAATCACTCTCGCCTGGGGGGGCGGGCCGGTGTGGCCCGGTGTGCCTTTCCCAGGGCCCCATTGGAGCCCGCATGACTCCCAAGCCCTCGGTCCGTTCTCTGGCATTCCGGCCCCGTGCCGCTGCCCTCGTCCTCCTCGCCCTGACGCTGGGCGCGTGCGCCACGTTGCCGCCCCGGGGGCAGGTGGTCATGCGCGACGTGTCCTTCCCGCTGCGCGACTTCCGCATGCCGTCGGGGCTCCGCGTGGTGGTGGAGCAGGACAGCCGCTCGCCGGTGGTGGCGGTGGTCGCCGTGGTGGGCACCGGCGGCTCCAGCGACCCGGCGGGCAAGGAAGGCCTGGCGCACGTGGTGGAGCACATGGTGTTCCGCTCCCGCCATGGGGGCGGCCCCTCCATCCAGGCGCGCCTGGAGGCGGCCGGCGTGGGCCACTCCAACGCGGCGACCAGCATGGACTACACCTTCTATGAGGCGCTCGCCGCGAAGGAGTCCCTGCCCGCGCTGCTGAAGATGCAGGGGCAGGCGCTGGCCGCGCCCCTCGCGGGCGTCACCCCGGAGGTGTTCGCGGTGGAGCGCGAGGTGGTGCGCAGCGAGCTGCGCCAGCGCAACGAGACGGGCTACGTGGGCCAGGTGCTGAGCTGGGTGCACGCGGCCTCCTTCCCCGCGGGCCACCCCTATTCGCGGCCGCTCATCGGCACGCACGAGTCGCTGTCGGCCCTCACCCTGTCGGATGCGCAGCGCTTCGCGAGGGCGCACTACCGGCCGGACAACGTGACGCTGGTCATCGCCGGGGACGTGGACCTGGCCTCCATCGAGCCGCTCCTCCAGGAGAACCTGCCCGCCGCCTGGGGGGGCACGGGCGCGCCGCTGGCGCTCAGCGCGCGCCTTCCCGCGGAGCGGACCGAGCCGCCCGTCGCGCCGGCCCCGAAGTCGCTGCCGGTGTACGAGGCCGCGGTCTCCTCGCCCGAGCTGTACATCTCCTGGGTCCTGCCTCGCGGCTTCGACGAGGCCAGCGCCGTCCACGACTTCGTCGACTCCAGCCTCGGCCCCCGCCTGTGGGAGTCGCTGCGCAGCGACGGCGACATCGCCGCCGTCACCACCAACGTGGTGTCCGGCACGCGCGCCTCGCTGCTGCTGGTCCGCGTGTTGCTCACCAAGGGCGACCATCCGGAGCGCTCGGCGGAGAAGGTGCTGGACCAGGTGCATCGGGCCTGGGCGTCGTCCGTCGACGCGGCGGGCGTGCTCGGGCGTGAGTTCGACTTCCAGGACACGCGCCGCGGCGTCGTGACGGGCATGGTGCTGGAGTCAGAGAACCTCCTGGCGCGCACCGTCCACCGGGCCCTGCTCACCCACTTCACGCTCGACGTGCGCAGCTACACCCGCTCGCAGATGGCGCTGATGGCGCTCGGCGGCAGCCAGGTGACGGACTTCTCCTACAAGTGGCTGCAGCGGGAGCGCGCCCGCGTCATCCTCGTGAAGCCCGGGGAGAGTGGCGGGGCGGCGGTGGAGCCCGGCCTCGCGGCGCTTCCGCCCTCGGACGAGCCGGCCGCTCCCATGGAGCCGCTCCCTCCCTCCGTGCTCACGGCTTCTTCCGGGCCGGTGCATGTCCTGAAGCTCGACAACGGCATGGAGGTGCTGCTCGCCCCGAGGCCGGGCCTGCCGGTGGTTCGGGTGGGCGTGGCGCTCGGCGGCGGCCGTACCCATGGCGCGAAGCCCGGCGTGGCGGACCTGGTCGCCTGGGGCTCGTTCCGCGAGTCCTACTTCGAGGGCCGCCCCGGCGACTGGGGCCTGCACGGCTCCAGCGAGTTCGAGCGGGACCACCTCCGCGTCGGGCTGTCGGGCACCGCCGGCAATGTCGGCAACATGCTGGCGATGATGGCCGAGCAGCTCTCCAGCACCCGCACCTCGGAGTACGTGGTGCGCTTCCTGCGCGAGCAGGCGCTGCCCTGGCGCGAGGCCGTGGACACGCGTCCGGAGGTGCTGGCGGAGCGCGCCCTGCTGCGCGCGCTCTACGGCACGCACCCCTACGCACGCGAGGCCACCGGCGCGGAGATGGCGAAGGTGTCCTGGTCCGAGGCGAATGACTGGATCGAGGAGGTCTACCGTCCGGGCAACGCGGTGGCGGTCATCGCGGGTGAGTTCGACGTGAAGGAGGTCGAGGCGCTGGCGCGCAAGTACCTGGGGGGCTGGAGCCGGGGCGAGCCCACCCCGGTGGACCCGCCGGGAACGCCGGAGCTGCCCGCCGCCTCCTCGCTCCCGAAGGCCCTGCTCACCCCGCGCCCCGGGGCGACCCAGGGACAGCTCCAGGTGGCGTGCCGGCTGCCGGCCGCGACGCCCGAGTCGGAGGCGCGCTACGCGCTGATGGCGGAGTTGATGGACGTGCGCGCCTACCACGAGATGCGCTCCCAGCGCGGAGCCACGTACGGCTTCCACGTCAGCCCCTGGCTGGCGCGGGGTGGGGCGGCCCACCTGATGATGCAGGGCATGGTGGACGCGGCGCGCCTGGATGAGAGCGTGGGCTTCGTCCGCAAGACGCTCGGCTCGTACGCGAAGGAGATCTCCTCCGAGGACCTGGAGCAGGCCCGCACGCGGCTGCTCGCGCGTCAGGCGGTGTCCTTCATCTCCACGGACGCGTGGGTGGACGCGCTGCTGGACGCGCGCGTGCGGGGCTTCTCCCACGAGGCGGTGGCGCGGCGGCCCGCCCATATCCAGGCGGTGACGGCGGAGGCGCTCCGCCAGGAGTTCGCCGGCTGCCTCCAGCGGCTGGTGGTGTCCGTCACCGCCGACGAGGGCCGGGCGCGCGCCACGCTCCAGGCCCTGTCGGTGCCGTAGCGGCCCGTGCCTCCTCGCCTGCCGTGCGCTCACGCGGGCGAGGGGGGGGGCGGGGCCGCGTCGTGCCCGAGTCCTTCACCCGCGGCACCTCCGAGCAGCGCGTGTACGGGTTCCGCCGGGGCATGGCGCAGGGCACCGTCCAGGCGTGTGACACCTTCCGCGAGGGCGCGTCCGGCGGGCGCTGAGGCGGAGCCGCCCGCCCGTGCTAGTGTCTCCGGTGGCCCCGCCCCTCACTCGTGCGGAGCCGGTTCCCGCCGGGCCGGTGGTGGGACGCGCCATCGGAGGGGGACATGCCGTCACCCAGGGCCCTGCTGTGTGCGGTGCTCGCCGTCAGCCTCGTCTTCGCGCCCGGCGCGGAGGCGCGCTTCGGCAAGCGCTCCACTTCGGACACGTCGAAGGAGGGGGCCCACGAGGCCACCGCCATCGGCGTGGAGGACGACGAGGACGACAAGGACGACGACGAGGACTCGCGGAAGGAGCGACGTTCCCAGGCCGCGGAGTCGCCGGACGGTGACGGCTGCTGCTCGGAGGCGGGACGGGGGCTGGCCGAGGCGCTGCTGGGGGCCCTGTTCCAGGCGATGCTGGAGGGGATGGCCCACGCCATCGCCCACGGCGGCACGCACCAGGAGGGCGAGCCGGAGGCCGGGCTCGCGCGCGGCGAGCGCGGGGAGCGCCGGCACGCGGTGCCGCTTTCGCTGCGCATGGGCGCGCAGGGCCTGGTGCTCAGGGGCGAGGCAGGTGGGGCGGACATGTTCCTGGGTATGGAGGGCCGGCGCTTCGGCGTGGACGCGCACGTGCTCCGGCTGGCGCTGCCCGCGGACGACGGGACGAGCGGCACGGACCGGCTCACGCTGGTGGAGGCGCACGTGAGCCACGCGCTCTACGTCCATGAGCAGGCGCGGTTCCGGGTGGAGGCCGGGGTGAGCACCGCGCGCGCGCCGGACGTCACCCTCATTGGTCCCAGCGTGGCGCTCTCCATCGAGGCGTGCGTGCTGGGGCCGCTGGACGTGGAGGCGCGGGCGCAGCTCACGCCGCTGCCCTACCGGCAGCTCGACGGCACTGCCGGGCTGGCCCTGCACCTGGGCGCCTTCGTGCTGCGCGGGGGCTGGCGCGGCCTCTTCCTGGACGACATGGGCGTGGTGGATGGCATCTCGCACCAGGAGCGCCTGCACGGCCCCTATGCCGGTGGGGGCTTCACCTTCTGAACGTCACATCGCGCGGACCGCGCCTCCTCCCCGTGAACCCAGGGCCCGCCGGGTGGGCCCTCACTGGAGGAGTCCCACTTCATGTCGAAGGTCCTGCGAGGCTTCCTGACGTTCGTGCTGTTCGCCGTCGTGTCCGTGCTGATGTTGCTGCTCGTCAGCCTGCTCACGGGAGGCGCGCTGCCCGCCGGGGTGGCGGTGCTCATCGGCCTGCTCCTGGGCGGAGGCTACGGCCTGCAGGCGGGCGTGCTGGGCAGCTATGACCTGGACGCTCGCCAGGGGTGGCTGGAGCTGCTGGTGGACGCGACGTGGAGCCTGCCCAACACCCTGTTCGGCTTCGTGTTCGGCAACCTCATCTACCCGTGGTTCGGAGACCTGTCGCGGAAGGACTCCGAGGGCGGGGGCTGGGTCGTCTACAAGGCCTCGGGCACCGGCACGGGCTTCGGCCATGACGTGCTCCAGACGCTGGGCACGGTGAACCTGGGGGGCGCGGGCAACCACGAGAAGGTCCACGTGCTGCAGGCGCGCATCCTCGGGCCCCTCTACCTCCCGTTCGTGGCGCTCTCCTATGTCCTCACCTTCACGCTGCAGGTGCTCTGGACGGTGACGGTGGGCGGCCTGCTGAAGCTGCTCGGTGCCCGCGAGAAGCCGTACTTCCGGCCGCCCGACCGCTCGGCCGTCAGCGGCTTCTTCGGGTGGATCTACTACGCGACGCCCATCGAGCTCTGGGCCTACTCCACCGAGCATCACCCGGCGTGACGGCACTTTCCGTTGCCTTGACGATTCGTCCGTCATAACGGATATTCCTCTCATCCGTTTTGACGGACATTCGTCCGGTAACGAAGAGGCCACCATGAGCGCAGCGGTCATCGACCTGCAGGACTTCCGCAAGAAGCGTGAGACCGCGCAGTGTCAGATGATGCGCCCCGCGCCGGTGCGGCCCTGGATGCCGGTATGGGTGTGGGTTGTAGTGTGGCCGGTATGAAGTCGGTTCGGGAGAACACGCGGCGGCGGGCAGCGGGCGCGTCCGAGCGCGGCCGCCGTGAAGCGAGAGAAGCCCCCGCGGGTTCCCCTTCGGCCACCGAGCAGTCACCCCCTTCCCAGGCGGCTCCCCCGGATGGGGAGCAGGCGTGGACCTACGAGTCAGCGCCCCCGGAGTCGGACCAGGACCTGGCGCCCGTGGTGGGGAAGAACCTGCGCCGGCTGCGCAGCCAGCGCGGGCTGTCGCTGGAGCGGCTGGCGAAGGCCTCCGGCGTCAGCCGGGCGATGCTGGGACAGATTGAGCTGGGCCAGAGCGCTCCCACCATCAACGTGCTGTGGAAGATTGCCCGGGCGCTGGACGTGCCGTTCTCCGCGCTCATCAGCATGACGGGTGGCGCGGGGACGCGGCTGATGCGGGCGCGGGAGGCCAAGCGGCTCACGTCGCATGACGGGCGCTTCGTGTCCCGGGCACTCTTTCCGTTCGACGAGCCTCGGCGGGTGGAGTTCTACGAGCTGCTGCTGAAGGGCAACGGCGAGGAGCGGGCCGAGCCGCATCCTCCGGGGACGGTGGAGAACCTCATCGTCACTCGCGGCACGCTGGAGCTGGAGGTCGGGACGGAGCGCCACCTGCTGGCGGCCGGTGACGCCATCCTCTTCGAGGCCGACCGGCCCCACGTCTACCGGAACGTGGGGGCGGACGAGGTGCAGATGTACCTGGTGATGACGTACGCCGAGGAAGTCGGCTGAGGCGGGCCCGCTAGCGGGACGTGCCCACCATCATCGGCATGCCGTTGACCATCATCATCACCGGCGCGCCCATGGTCATCATGGCGTTCATGGCGTCACAGCACTCCTTCACCATCGCCATGTCCTGACCTTCCATCGGCATCATCTTGCACACCATGCCGTCCCTACCCATCTCGCACGTCATCCGGACCATCATCGGCGCCATCTGACGCATCATCATGGGCATCATCATCGGCATGCCCATGCCCATGGGCATCATCGGGTTCATGCCCATGGGCATCATGGGAGGCGTGCCCATCATGGGGTTCATGCCCATGGGCATCATGGGAGGCATGCCCATCATGGGGTTCATGCCCATGGGCATCATCATGGGCATGGGGCTCATCCCCATCATGGGCATGGAAGAGGGGGAGTTGGTCGGCATGGGGGTGGGGGCGGCCATCATGAAAGCTCCTTGATTCGGGGTGGCGGGGCAGGTGCGTGCGGCAGCGCACCTGAATAGAGACGCGTCACCCGGAGCGGGATGTGCCCGCGGGGCCGGGCCGGTGTTTTCCTCCGGGCCAGCGGAGGACCGGTGTGCCGCGGCGGAGGCTCCGCCGCCTCGAACGGAGGCGCGTCCGTTGGCGCGGATGGAGCTGTTCTCCGCGTTACACTGTGCATTGGGGCGCGCTTCGGACGGGGGGGGCACCGAGGGCGCACGTGTCTTCGTGCTCGCGGTGGCGCTGGTGGTGGGGAAGGGCACGGCGGGAGGCGTTTCATGGCTCTCCTCGCGGTTGCCCCTGCTGCCGAGCTTCACGGAAGCGTCGGCGCTGAGTGCATCGCAGGTCGGCGTGAGGCTGGCGGCTATCGCGCAGGTGAGCGCGGTGGCGGTGGTGGGGGAGGGTATCGTCATCAGCCTCGCGCCCAACGCGGTGGCCATGGTGGCGCTGGGCTCGGGCGGCATTCAGGGGGACCCGGATGGGACCGTGCATCACATCTGCACGGACAAGAACTCCGTCTCCGAGGCAGAAGGCGGGCCGTGGACGCCCCTGTTCGAGAAGATCTTTCGAAAAGCAGGGATGTCGCTGAGGAGCGACCCCGCGAATCGCATTCGAATCCGGGGCCATGAGGGCCCTCACCCTGCTGCGTATCATCAGGAGGTCTACCGACGAGTCGAGCGAGCAACGAGTAGGTGTCGCACAGAAGCAAGCTGTCGGGAGATCTTGACGGGTGAGCTCCAGAAGATTGCGCGTGAACTCATGACACGCGGCAGCAGGTTGCGGCGGCTCATCACGGAGGACTAAGGGAGGGTGGCAACGCCAATGCGCTATTTTGACTTGATGGAAAATCTCTACATCCCTGGGCGCTGGTACCTTGACACCCCTGTTGATGGCAAGGGGGTGGATTCAGGGAGCTGGCTCTTCATGGAGGGGAAACCCGCGTCCGTGGAAGAGCCGCTGCGGGTTGGGCTCTTCCGTCCAGGCAAAGCGCTTGATTATTCATGTGCGGACGCGGGAGCCGTCCCGGTCGTCCACCCGCGAGTGGCCTCCGTGCTCACCGCCCTCGCCCCCGGGGACATCCAGACGTTTCCCATCCAGGTCGAGGGGCAACCCGAGCCCTACGTCCTCGTCAATGTCGCCCGCTTGGTGGACTGCATTGACGACCAGGCCTCGGAGCATGTCCAGCGCTGGATACCCGAGGACGAGAACGATCAGCCCGAGCGAGCCGGTGAGTACCGGAACGTCGTCGGCATGCGCATCGACAAGTCCCGGGTGGGCGACGCGAAGATCTTCCGCCCATGGGGTTGGCCGGTCGTCCTCGTCGTCTCGGAGGACATCAAGGACGCGCTGGAGCGCACCGGCGCCACCGGCATGAAGTTCACGGAGGTGTAGTCCTCCTCACGGAGCCGACTGCGTGCTCACCTGTGCCTTCTCCGCCGGAACGAGCTCCTCCCGCCGCAGCAGCAGCCGGGCGTTGTCCTTGGGGAGGATGCGGAGCTGGAAGCGGCGCCGGTGGGGAGCCTCCTCGCCAAACACGCCCCGGTCGCTGACGAGCAGCAGCGCGGTGGGCACCACGTACCGCGCGGAGCGGTTGCCGTAGTAGTGCACCACCACGTGGTACGGCCCCGGAGCCGCCTTGCGGGCGTGGTACAGCTCCGGCCCCAGGCCATCGGTGATGTCCCAGAAGAGTCGCCCACCCAGCCGCGTCTGCTTGTGCTGGTAGAAGCAGCGCTCGCCGTTCGGCTCGATGACCCACAGGTCGATGTCCGTGCTGTCCGAGTTCCAGTGCGTGGTGAGCTGGTAGTCGATGGACGACAGCCTCACCCGTCCAGGCTCCACCCCGTCCTCCATGTCCTTCGTCTCCAGCTCCGCCAGCCGGGCCCGGAGCACCGGTGCCACGGGCTCCGAGCGGGGGTGACGCGCCAGCGCCCACAGCATCCTCGCGTAGTGGTGCGCCGCCACGGTGCGCAGCTCGGCCCGGTGCCGGTTCCAGGAGCGGGCGAGGACGATTTCATAGTTCCTCGCGGCCTCCGAGTAGCGCCCCGCCGCATCCAGCGCGAGCGCCTCCTCCAGGAAGGCCTGTCCCTCGAATGGCCGGTTCAGCCGCACGTGCTCGAACAGCTCCGCCGCCGCGGGGTACTGCCCCATGGCCAGCAGTCCGTAGCCCACGAGCCGCAGCGCCTCCGCGTCCTTCGGGCGCAGCTCCACGGGCGAGGACAGCGCCCGCAGCGCGCCCCAGGTGTCCCCGGCGAAGGCGCGCCTGCGGGCCACGGCCTCGTACACCATGACGTCGTCCTTGTTGGCGCGGCGGGCCTGGCGGTACGTCTGCTCCGCCTGGAGCCGCGCGTCGCCACCGGCGTAGGGGTCGTCGCGCAGCGGCTGGCGCTCGAGCAGGGCGGACAGCGCGGCCCGGTGCGCGCCCAGCCCCTTCACCACGGCCTGGCCGGACGCCGGCACCTCATCCAGCGCGATGCCCTGGAGCCGGTCGCGGCGCTGGTCCTCCTCGCGCCGGCGCAGCGCCTCCAGGTCGGTCAGCTCCACGCGCTCGTCGTTGATGGAGTAGCGCTGGTAGTCGGCCTCGGACTCCAGCACGAGCATGGACGCCCGCGCGTTGGCCAGCCGGTAGTGCTGGCTGAGCGCCACCACCATCCGGTCCAGCCGCTCGTCGTCCAGGGCCACCAGCCTCGCGACGAACAGCTCCGCCCACGCCCGGGGGGCGAAGGGGCTGTCCTCGTCGCGGGGCAGCGGCACGCGCAGGAGGCGCTCCTCGCCATTGGCGCGAGTCACCACCTCCAGCTCCGCGGCGCCATCCTCGGGGAGCCGTCCCGCCACCTGCAGCTCCTGGCCCGGGAAGACGAGGTGGGGCCGTCCCGCGACGACCAGGTCCTTCACGGCGGCGCCCTTCACCTCCACGCGCTCCAGCACCACGGGCGCGGCGCGGTGGGCCCGGGCCGCCGCGTCCACCTCCGAGCCGGACAGCACGCTCACCACCCGGCCCCGGCTGGCCCGGGCCAGCGCGTCGAACAGGTCCGTGTTCACCGCGGCCTCGCCGAAGCGGTACGTCACCCAGCGGAGCGCCTCCGCGCTGGGGTGGCGCGAGACGAGCGACTCCACCGTGCTCTGCCCCCAGGTGGCGTTGCCGTCGGACAGGAGGAAGGCCGTCACGCGCTCGCCGGGCTTCGCGGGTTGGAGCCACTCGCCGCCCGCCCGGTCCAGTTCGGCCAGCATGCCGTCCACGTGGGACGCGCCCTCGAGGAAGACGCGCTCCAACTCGGCGAAGGTCTCCTTCCGGTGGCCGGCGTCATTGGGGCGCCAGCCCGTCCCGTGCAGCCAGCGCGGGCGCACGTCGAAGAGGAGCACCGCGTACTCCTTCAGCGTGGAGTCCTTCTCCAGCAGGGCGCGCAGGGTGGCGGCCTGGAGCGCCCAGGCATTGCCGTCCTCGATGGACAGCGAGGTGTCCACCACCAGCACGGCGCGTCCGGTGGCGGGGCCCTCGGCCTCCGAGGTGAGCCGGGCCGGCAGCCGCACGCGGGCGTGGAAGGCCTGGCCCTGCAGGCCCGCCGCATCACGTCCCACCAGCACGTCCGCCTCCGCGTGCTTCGGGGTGAGCGCCGCCGCGAGCGCGCCGTCCCCTTGCAGCTTCGGGAAGTCATACGCGCGCCACGGGCCCAGCGTGCGAGGCGCGGCGGCGGGCTCGGGCTGCACCTTCACCTCGCCCGCGTGGCGCGGGTCCACATGCAGGCGCGCGGACACCTGGAGGTCCTTGCCGGCGCCAGCCGGGAGCGGCCACGTGTAGCGCAGGCGCTCGCCGTCGAAGAGGAGCGTCTGCTCATAGGCGATGACCACGCGCTTGAGAGACCTGGGCGGCAGGGGGAAGACGCGGGCGCTGAAGGTGGAGGCGCCGGCCCACTCCAGCAGGGCCGGGTCCACGTTGTTGCGGACAATCTCCTCGTAGACCTCGCGGGCGCGCTTCTGCTCCACGACGCGGGCCTCCTGGCGCTCGCCCCAGGCGTACCTCGCGCCCTTCGGGCTCGGAGGGGCCGAGGCTCCCAGCTCCTCCGCCCGGGCCGACTCATTGCCCAGCGGCGGCAGCAGCTCCGTGGACTGGAAGAGGGAGGGCGCGTTGACGGCCACGGAGCCGGAGTAGAGCGCGAAGCCGGCGACGGCCGCGCCCCCGGGCAGCGGGTAATAGAAGGTGCCTTCGAGGTTGCGGTTCGTGTCGTTCTCGAAGAGGTGGTCCACCACGGTGCGGGCGCGGGAGCCCTGGATGTACGTCACCACGCGGACGGCGCGCGTCTTGAGGGGCGTGTAGCGGCCGTCCTCGCCCATGACGAGCACCTTGGCCGCGCGGGGGGCGGCCTCCACCTTGGGCAGCACCGGGGTGGGGAGGTCCTCGGCGGGCTCCGGCTTGCCCGAGGCCGGCTCCGCCGCGCCCCCGCCACCCTTGATGATCTGGATGACGTTCATGCGCTTCTGTTCGAGCGTCCGGGGGCTGTCCCTCCGCTCCATCGCCACGGCCCGCTCCCGCATCGCCTCGGCTTCCGCGCGCGCGCCTCCGGACCCAGGCCGCTGGGCCATCTCTCCGCCAATCCTTTCGCCCAAGACGCCACCGACGACGCCGCCGACGACTCCCCCTTGGACACCGCTCTCGATACCGTCCTCGGCGGGACTGGGAGGTGGAGGCGGAGGCGTGCCCGTGGGCATGGGGGCCATCGCGGGCCTGGGCCGGTGGCCGTCGTCGTACTCCACCTCCTCCTGGACGGCGCCCTCATCCCGGTCACCGTCCCCGGGCGGCCGCTGGGCGAGCCTGGTGCGGCTCAGCTCGGCGATCTGCGCCTCGCTGAGGACCACGGGGTCGGCGACGGAGTCACGCAGCTCCGCGAGGTCCACCTCTCCGGGGTCGGGCTGGCCCGGCGCCGTCTTCGGCGCCACGAGTCCGGCCTTCTCGAACTCGGGGGACAGTGAGGCCCGGGCGGGAGTCTCGGGCGTCGTGGGTGGGGTGGACTTCGAGCCGGAGTCGCGGTTGCAGCCGGCGACGGCGAGGCACGTCAGCAGCAAGGCGGTGGACAGGCGCGGGAGGTGCATGGCGGAGGACGTTAGCCCAAACGCCTCCGCGCCTGCTCATGGCCGCCCGGTCCGGGTGGAATGGAACCCGGCGGTCAGTGCTGCACCGCGAGGATGCGCCGTCCGGCCACGTCCACGGCGTACGTCGCTCCCATGTCCATGATGGGGTCGTACTTCTCGCAGACGTTGGGCCGCAGCGTGACTCGAACGAAGGTGATGCCCTCGGGGCCGGGGGACGCCACCACGTCATAGGACTCGCGCTGGTAGAGGCAGATTTCCTCCTCGGTGGCGCCCTTGTGGGGCTTCACGTCCAACGGCATGAAGTCGTCCAGGGCGAGCTGCATGGCCGTCACCAGCCCGCCGGGCAGGGTGGTCCGGGTCTCCGCCGGCAGGTCCAGGGGGAACTGCACGCGCGCCGCCTCCTCGGGAGGGGCGTGGGGCGGACGGGAGGAACGCTGGAACAGGGCACACGCTGGAAGCAGCAGGCACAGGGGTAGGAGAAGTCCGCGCGTCATGGTGTCTCCAGGGGCTATTCGCTGACTTCGGTGATGATGCCGTCCGCTTTATGCTCGGGCTTGATGATGCCGATTAGCGCCCAGCGCTGGTCGCGCCGCTCGTACAACTCCCCGGGGCGCATCTCGCCGACGTAGGGAACCAGCTTCATCACCCGGCACTTCGTGTCGAACTGGATGCGGATGCTGAAACGCTGCCGGGCCTCCAACCGGTCCTCCGGGGACATGCGCGAGTCGGCCCACGGGTGGCTGTGGTAGTCCGCGAGCACGACGGTTCTTCCTCTCGGGTCGTCCACGTAGCGCGGCGGCTTGCAGCGTTTCTGCCGCTCCGGGATGGCTTTGAGCAGGGGGCCCAGCGTGGAGGGAATGCTGGCGTGGTAGGCGCCGTTACCCAGGGAGTAGATGGCACCGCAATACTCCTGCCCGTACTCTCGGCCCTGGGCGCGAGGAAGCCGCATGACGGCGGGGCAGAGTTGGTCGATCACCACGTCCACGTCCGTTGACGGGGTGATCGCTTCCCAGGGTCCCCGTACCCAGACGAAGCCTTCTCTGAACCCATAGTCCGTGCCCTCGACAGGACCAATCGGGTTGCTGGCGCACGACACGAGCCAACCCACCACGAGGGCAGCAACCCACGGTCTTCTCATGCCTGCTCCCGCGAGCCGGGGCCTCAGCAGCCATTGGCTCCGCGCATTAACGTCAATGTAGAATAATAGACTAACACAAAGGAGCGGCACATGCCCAAGATCAACCCGTTGCGACTGAAATACTGGCGGCAGAAGAAGCACCTCAGCTTGGTCGACCTGGCGGAGAAGTCCGCCGTCGACAAGGCCACGATTCACCGAATCGAGAGGTCGACTTCCATGAAGCAAGTCTAGGCCGAGACGCTCCGCTGCCTTGCGCCCGCACTCGGCATCGAGGATGCGGAGCTGACCTCCGAGGCGGAGCCGGGAGCCACCAGCCCCCCCCGTGACCCCCGGGCGCGGTCCCAGGTCTCGTTCCGGCTGGACAACCGCTTTCGAAACGCCTTCTCGCTCGTCGTAGATCGGTACCGCGTGAAGCAGACCACGATCGTGGAACTGGCTCCCCTGCTCTTCACGATGGTCGCGGAGGACAGCCTTCGACGGCGCGCCAGGAAACTCGCAGCCCTCCGCGCCGCCCATGCGGAGACCGGGACGCTTCCGGAAAGCTACACCGATGCGTTCGCCGCCTTTGCGGTGGACGAGGAGAGGTCCATCCAGGCCAAGGACGTCTTCGGCCGGTGGATGGACGATCCCGGCGTTCAGCCTCCGCACTTCCAGAAGCACGTCGACCCCTTCGGCCAGTGGAACCCGTTCGAGCACCACGTGAAGGAGTGGTTCGCGGAGGCCGGCGAGGAGGGCGGCTTCGACGAGTGGCACGAATTCGGGTTCTCCTACTCCGTGTGTCCCGAGATCGCGCTTGAGGCCGCGTGCGGCGACGAGGACGTGGCCGCGGCTCTGCAGAGCGGAAGAATCGGCCTCCACGAGGTGCCAGCCGACCTCGTGGGCACCGACCATGCCGAGCAGCGCCTCTCGTGGCTCCGGGACCGGGTGGCCGCCGTCCGGGCGGAGGAGGAGGCGAGGCCCAACCCCTACCTTCGCGCCGTCCGGATGAGCGAACTCGTGAAGTCGCCTTCTCACAAGACGGAGTCCGGCGATGCGTAACGAACCCACGCCCCCGAGCCGACTGGCGTCCGGTTTCTCCAGGCACGCCGCTGTCCGCGCACAGCAGCGAGCAATCCCTGGGGTTCATCGTCGACGCGCTGCTGGCGTGGGGCGACCACCGGGACGCGGGCGGCGGTGCGACCTGGTACTTCTTCTCGAAGCGCAGCTGACGGAAGTTCTGCGCCTACGTCGGGACCGAGGCGAAGCGATTCGATCGCTTTCGTGACACCTACATCGTCGTCGCCTCGGACGACACGATCATCACCACGTGCTGGAGACACTGAGCCCGATGATACGCTCCGGGCCACGAGGCCCGACCCACCACTCGCCCAAGGAAGGTCCGTGATGGCCATCCTGTTTCCTCCGCTCGAGAACATCCGCAGGCTGACCACACCGCCGACGCCGGGCGAGTTGCATCTGGTCACGGTTCTCAGCCAGGTCCTCGACGACCACCACGAGGTCTTCTTCAACCCGTTCCTGGACGGCGATCGGCCCGACGTCATCGTCCTCAAGAAGGGATGCGGCGCCGCTATCATCGAGGTGAAGGACTGGAACCTGGAGAGCTACCGCGTCGACGCCCACAACAAGTGGAGCTGCGACGAGGCGCCGCTGCTCTCGCCTCATAAGCAGGTGTTTCGCTACAAGAAGCGCCTGTTCGATCTTCACCTGCCGGTGCTCGGCCTCCACGACCTCACCGACCGGAACTTCTTCCGGGTCGTCCGGCCCTTCGTCTACTTCCACGTCGACCGGAAGCGACTGGAGCGGTTCTACGCGCCGGCCCGGACGGAGCTGGCAGGCGAGATCGACGAGCTGAACCGGAGGAAGAAGAACGGATCGATCACCGACCACGGTTCCTACGAGAAGAAGCTCGGCTACCTCCAGGACAAGCGAGGCCAGCTCTCACGCGACGAGGGCATGTCGTGGGCGCGCGATTCGCTCGAGCGGGACGTCCGGAAGGTCTCCCTGATGAAGAAGGACGACCTCTTCACGGACGAGATCTACGCCGACTTCAAGCGCCGACTGGCCCCGCCCACCTTCGTCGTGCGGCAGGGTGTCCCGGTGGTCTTCGACGCGGACCAGCGTCCGCTGACGGCCAGCAAGCCCGGGCTCTCGAAGATCAGGGGCGTCGCCGGCTGCGGCAAGACGACCATCCTCGCGCAGCGTGCCATCAACGCATACGAGCGGCATCGCGATCACGTCCTCATCCTGTATTTCAACATCACGCTCGGCCACTTCATCCGGGACGCGATCGGCCGGCAGCTGAAGCACGGCGCCGACACCCACTACCGGATCACGCATCTGCATGGGCTCATCTCGTCCACGCTGGACGAGCTTGGCATCCACGATGACTCGAGGCCGAACTTCGAAACGCTGGACGCCCCGACGCTCGGCGTCCTATCCGCCTTGATCCATGGCGATGCCGTGCCGAAGTTCAAGACCATCCTGATCGACGAGACGCAGGACTACGAGCTGGACTGGATCCAGTTCGTCAAGGACAGGTTCCTGGCCGCCGACGGCGAGCTGACGCTCTTCGGGGACCGGAGTCAGAACATCTACGACCGGAAGGAGCAGTCCGCCCTCCGGGGCTTCGGGCGCTGGCAGAAGCTGACCCGGTCCTACCGCTCCGGTCAGGACGCGCGCCTCGTCAAGCTCCTGAAGGGCTTTCACGAACGGTACCTGGCACCGAAAGACGTCGACTCCGAGATTTACGACGTCCGTGAGGAGCAGGCGAGCCTGATCTTCGACCTCCTGACCTACCAGCGCTACGGCTCGAGCTACGACGCATCCTCGGTGCTGAGCAAGATTCGCGAGTACATTCGCGTGCACGAGCTTCACCCGAACGACGTGGCGATCATCGCCTCGAGGGTCGACGCTCTCTTCCCGCTCAATGAGGAGCTCACGAAGACCGAGAAGACCAAGATCTCGTTCGAGGATGGTCTCGAGCTCGATGAAGCGAGCCATGGCGAGAGCACTCCTCGGCGCAAGTTCTTCGAGATGGCCAGGCAGTGCGAGGGGTCGCAGGTGGCGCCCGAGGACCGCAAGGAGTTCGACGACGCCTGCGCGATCCTGAAGGGCATCCGCAGACGCAAGAAGGTCTTCTTCTTCCAGAACTCCGGAGTCCTGAAGCTCTCCACGACGCACAGCTTCAAGGGCCACGAGGCCGAGACGGTGTTCTGCATCCTGATGCCCGACGACTCGCCCGAGATCGTCTACACCGGCATCACGCGGGCCCGGAGGAACCTCGTCATCTTCGACGCCGCGGGGAGCAAGTTCGAATCGTTCTTCCTGGAGCAGATCGAATCCGGCGGCGAGGCGTCGCCCGTTCTCAAGTGGCGCATCGGCGAGCGCCGGTCGACCTAGGGATTTCGCATCTAACGGCCACCCGCCCACGTCACGCTTTCGGGCTCCGGCGCGCACCGCACCTACGTGCCCGAGCTGAACCGGAACGGCACCGCCACCTTCCTCTTCCACGTCCGGGTGGTAGTTTTCGATTCCGTTTCGGACAGTCTCCCTCCTCGTGCGTCCGGTCGATCCTCCGGTTTTCCGGCCCGGCATCCCGAGCGGGCGGCTCGTCGGGCACGAGGGCGAAGCGGTGGATTCTTGTTGGCGCCGACGATCCCGACGGCGACGAGGTCACCCTGTCGCTCGCGCTGGTGCCCGCCGGGACCCGGTTCAGCGCGGCGACCGGCGAATGTGCAGAACACGCGAGCCAGGAGGAAAGCGACGCCGGACCTCGCCCACGTCGTCTCGGTCATCAGCTACCAGCCTTGCCGGGTTCGGCCCGTAACCAACGCCTCTTCGCGCTCAATGGGTTCTAACCCGCTTCAGCATAGTCAGTTAAGGCAGGTGCCTTGGAGGAGTCACCCTCCTTCCCTCCGAGCACGGTTCACCGACTTACCTGAAGCGGGTTAGCCTCAGCGTCGGGAACGAGGCGCGAGTAGGTTTCCCCGAATGATGTGCCGCCGCTTTCAGATTCCACGGGCCTTTGCAGTTGTTGACGCGCACCCTGGTTGAGGGAGCGAGGCCCGAGCTCGATCCGGCTGCGTGATGGGGTCGCGACGACCGCCCATCGTCGGCGAGAAACTGGAGCGCCGCGCCCGCTGATGTAGGGTGGAGGACCTCGTCATGCTCGGGTCGCAGGCCGAGGCGCATGGGTGAGAGAGCGAGCTCCCACGTCGTGGAACTCGCGCCGGGCGTTGGCTGTCTGTCGTTCCCGTCTCCGCGCGCCCGTCGGGCCCCTCAATCCAGGTACCCCCACCGGTCCTCCTCGAACACGTAGAAGGGGCGCCCGAAGGGCATCACCTCGGTCCAGCCCAGGACGTGGCGTGTCGAGCCGGAGCTCACGTCGTAGGTGAAGCCGAAGTGCGGCCCGTCGAACTTCGCGGGTGGGAGCGCGGGCAGGAAGCCGGGGACCAGTTCCTCCAGTGTCTCGGGGAGGCGGCCGTGCTTCGCCTGGAAGGCCCGGCAGGCGGCGATGAGGACGTCCGCGTTCTTCCGGGCCCGCTCGCTCCCCGCGCGGTCGGGGCGGAGGACGAGGGCCAGCGTCATCACCCCGCCCACGACGTTCCCCACGAGCTGTCCCGTACCGGCGAGGAGCCGGTGGAGGGCTCCCTTCTTCGTGGACATGTCTGCCTCCCGTGCGGCCCCCATCCTCACATGGCTGACCATGTTCCACGAAGGGAGGAACCCATCATGACAGACATCAAGGACCCCCGGCGTATGACCGAGCCGTCGGAGGACACGCTGGAACGACAGGGCGCCAACGTGGAGGAAGAGCCCGGCCACACGCCCGGGGCGGCCGAGGGAGATGACGAGGAGGCCCCGCACCGGGAGCATCCCTACCCGGACCCGGACAAGACCCCCGGCAGCGCGGAGGGCTGAGGGCGTGAGAAAAAATTAACGTTTCTGATGCGTCCGACGGATGCATAAGCGTAGCTGTGCGATCATGACTCGCCATGGCGGGGAGCAGACGGTCGCGAGTGCGTGTGCTCCGGCCGAAACGGACTCAGGTGCTGGCGGCTCGGACCTACGAGCAGTTGGTTGACCGAGGTCATCCGGTTCGCGCCGTATGGGCGGCGGTCGAAGCGCTAGACATGTCGGACTTCGAGCGCGCCATCCGCGCCCGTCCGCATCACGCGGGTCGTTCGGCGGTGGACCCGAGGCTGTTGCTGGCGCTGTGGGTGTATGGGCAGATGGAGGGCCTCTCCAGCGCTCATGCCATTGCGGCCCGGCTGCGTACGGACGTTGCGTACTGGTGGTTGTGCGTCGGCGTCGGCGTGTCGGCCCATACGCTGTCCTCCTTCATGACGCGCTCAGGCCCCGCCTTCCGGGCGTTGCTGGGCAAGCTGCTGGATGACCTGTGCAGCCGCGGTGCCGTACGCCGGCCACGGCGAGTTGCCCAGGACGGCACGCGTGTGCGCGCCTCCGCGGGGGCTGCCTCTTTTCACCGCAAGGCCACCCTGCGGAAGCGGGCAACGGAGGCTGCTGCCGCCGGCCAGTGCCGGCGGGGCGCGAGCACCAAGGCACGTGCAGCCCAGAAACGCGCTCGGGCCGATTTACAGGCCCGGGCGGCACTCGCGCTCGCTGCTTTGCCGGCAGCAGCGCGGCGTAAGAAACGTGCGAAGGGGGGCGTTCGTGGCGAACCTCGAGCCTCGCTCACCGACCCACAAGCACACGTGATGCGCATGCCAGACGGCGGCTACCGTCCCGCCTACAACGCGCAGGCCGTCTCGGACGTCGAGAGCCGGCTGGCATTGGCCGGTCGTGTCACCAATGAGGGGACGGACGCTGCCCAACTGCTACCGATGGTGCACTGGGTGGCCCGCGTCCTGGGACTCAAGCCCGAAGCCTGGTTGGTGGACGGGGCCTATCGGAATCTCAAGGCCTTCTCCGCGCTCGAGTCTCAGGGCATTCATGTCTTCTCTCCCCTGCCGGCGCGCAAGAACTTGCTTCCACCGGGGGCACCGAGCAGGCGCCAACGAGGCGAACCCATCGATGCGTGGCGTGCGCGGATGCAGACCCCCGCAGGCAAGCGCACATACGCCCAGCGCGCACCGGCGGCGGAGCTGCTCAATGCGCAGGTCAAGGAGCGCCAAGGCCTGCGCAGGCTTCACGTACGAGGTCGCAAGCGAGCCGAAGCGGCTTGGTTGCTCGCACTCGTCGCCCACAACCTCCTGCTCGCCATCGCGCAAGGGTGGTTCGACGAGCCGGAAGGCTCATTTCTTCTCACGCCCTGAGTCCCCGTCCGGGCTGTTGCCTCCATGGACACAACCTGATTGCGATTGTAGTCCGTGGGGCAACAGGGGAGGGCAACCGCCCCTCCGGGCCATGCCCTGGCCCCGATGTTGCTCCATGCGCGCTCCCCACCCCGAGGGCGCCATGTCGAAAGCCATCCGTCGTTCACTTGCCGTCGCGGCCTGCTTGATGAGCACGGCCTGCATCCTGGACCCGCAGAACGGGCAGACCTTCAACGGCCCGGTGACGGGCACCACGGTCTCCTTCTCCGCCTACCACACGTCAGCGAACGCCACGAGCCGCGTCCAGGTGCTCAGCAGTCCCACCGCAGACCCCAGCGTCAGCGCCAACTGGATTACCCTCGCCACGGCCACTTCGGCGGCCTCGGGCTACAACGACACGACGGGCGCCA
Source organism: Myxococcus sp. RHSTA-1-4 (assembly GCF_020037125.1). GTDB lineage: Bacteria > Myxococcota > Myxococcia > Myxococcales > Myxococcaceae > Myxococcus. Next base: position 246,087 of record NZ_JAIQDG010000005.1, on the reverse strand, counting down.
CCGTGTACCCCTGGTCGGCCAACGTGACGCCGGTGCCCTCGGCGGCCTTCGCGGCGCGCTGGCCCGCCGGCGGCCTGGCCTTCCTCCGGGCGCTGACGTCCGACGGCTACACGCACGCGACGTTCGATGACGTGACGTTCGACGACTGCTTCTCGGAGGTGCTCGGCCGTCCGGACTGGGCCTGGACCGACGTGACGACGGACTGTGGAGGGCTCGGCGCCTCGCGGCTGGCGGTGGTGTCGACGTCGCCCACGCCCCTGGAGCTGCCCCGGGTGACGGGCGGAATCCGCTTCCTGAGCAAGAAGGGCGTGGGCAGCGACGCGGAGACGAACAACTACTACACCACCATCAACGCCCCGCTGACGCTGGCGGCCTTCCGCTCGCGCTACATGGTTCCCACCGTCGGCGACTCGGAGGCCGAGGTGACGGCCACGTATTACAACGACGGCGACCTCGGCATCGGCCGGGAGATGCATTGCCGGCGCTTCGCGGCCAACGCCAACCATGGCGCGGGCATGGCGTGCCACGTGAGCAACTACGGCACCTTCGGGCACACCTCGGAGGCGGACATCACCGCGGCGCTCAACCAGGCGACCTCGCGCACCGGCGCCTTCGCCACCGTGGCCATGGTGTACGAGCCCTCCCGCGCCAACAACCCGGTCACCTTCATGGTCTACGACGCCGCGGGCAACCGCAGCACCCGGGCCGGGCTCGACACGCGCCTCGCCAATGACACCGTCCCGCGCAACTGCCTCACGTGCCACGGCATCAACTCGTACGTCAGCGTGGCCGGCAGCACGGTGACGGTGGCCAACGCGCGCTTCCTGCCGTTCGACCTGGACAGCTTCCGCTACAGCACCGCCGCCCCCTTCCGGCGGGCCGACCAGGCGGAGAGCCTCCGCAGGCTGAACGCGCTGGTGAAGGGCACCGTGCCGGCCACCACGGGCATCTCCCGCCTCGTGGACCAGTGGTACCCGGCGGGCGTCAACACGGTGAACGCGGCCTTCGACGGCAAGCGCCTGCCGCCGGGCTGGGAGTCGTCGGGCTCCGACGCGACGGACCGGCGCTCGCTGTATGACGGCGTGGTGAAGAACTACTGCCGCACCTGCCACATCAGCTCCGAGTCCACGTATTACACCTTCGAGAACCACGCGGACTTCGTCGGCAACGGCGCGCGCATCCTGGAGCTGACGTGCAACTGGCCCGCGGCGCGGCTGAACTCCGCCGAGGGCGGGGCCATGATGCCGCACGCGGAGCACGTGGCCCGCCGCTTCTGGCAGAGCGGCGCCCGCGCGTACCTCGTGACGGGGCTCAACGGGCTGAACACGCCGCTGGCGGGCTGCGTGCCGTGACGCGGCGCCGGGCCCGGGAGGACGCTCAGCCCTCCCGGGGCCCCGGGCGCTCGGCGGCCATGTCCATGCCCTTGGCCACCTCCGGGATGATGCCCAGGCGGACGTAGATGGGACGCACCCGCTCTCGCAGGGCGGGCAGCTTCCTCCAGAACCACGCCGCGGCCACCAGGCACATGGTGCCGCCGATGGCCAGCGTCACCGGCGCGCCCAGGTGCGTCGCCAGCGCGCCCCCCAGCAGGCTGCCGAAGGGCGCGGTGCCCATGACGGACATGGTGTAGAAGCTCATCAGCCTGCCGCGCATCCGCTCCTCGACGATGGTCTGCAGGACGGTGTTGCAGGACGCCGTCGTCACCATCATCCCGAAGCCGGTGAACACCAGGGCCACCAGCGACAGGGCCAGGTTCCGGGACGCGGAGAAGGCCAGCAGCCCCGCCCCGAAGAGCAGGGTGGTGCTGACGATGACGCCGCCCAGTCCCCGCACGGACCGGCGGGACGCCAGGAACCCGGCGCCCCCGAGCGCGCCCAGCCCCGCGGCGGCCATCAGGAAGCCCAGCGTGTTGGCCCCGCCGCCCAGCACCTGGGACGCCATCACCGGCATCAGCACGGTGAAGGGCATCCCCATCAGGCTCACCAGGGCCACCAGCCCCAGCAGGGCGCGCATGGGCGGGAAGTGGAAGGCGTGCTGGAAGCCCTCCTTCAATTCCGTGAGCACATGCTGATGCCGGTGCTCCCGGACGCGCGGGGTGATGCGCATGGCCAGCAGCGAGCCCAGCACCGCGAGATAGCTGATGCCGTCGATGAGGAAGCAGCCGCCTTCGCCCACCAGCGCGATGAGCGCGCCGGCCAGGGAGGGGCCCAGCAGCCGCGCCGCGTTGAACATGGACGAGTTGAGCGCGATGGCGTTGGGCAGGTCCGCGCGGTCCTCCACCATCTCCACCACGAAGGACTGCCGCGCGGGCATGTCGAAGGCGTTGATGAGCCCTTGGAGGACCATCAGCACGGCGATGTGCCAGACGGCGATGACGCCGGAGAGGGCGAGCGCCGCCAGGGCGAGGGACTGGAGCATGGCCAGGCCCTGCGTCACCACCAGCAGCCGGTGCCGGTTCCACCGGTCCACCAGGACGCCCGCGAAGGGGCCCAGGAGGAAGGTGGGAATCTGCCCGCAGAAACTGATGACTCCCAGCAGCAGCGCCGAGCCCGTGAGGCGGTACACCAGCCAGGCGGTCGCCACCCGCGTGAGCCACGTGCCGACGAGGGACACGCTCTGCCCGGCGAAGAAGAGGCGGTAGTTGCGGTGGCCCAGGGCCCGGAGCAGGAACCTCCACCCGCCACGTGGGCGCTGCTCCCCGGAAGCCTGTGCCTGCATCCCGTGCCTGCTCCTTTCCCTGGTTGCCGTACGCCGTTGATTACCGAAACCTGGGCACCCGGGGTGGAGGAGGCAGGTTCTCGCCTGGGGGGCGGGCAGCCGCCCTCCGGCGCCTCGCGGCCCGGACCGTGTCAGTGCGACGCCGCGGGCGCGGCGCCCGGGCACTTCTGGAGGTACGCCTCCAGCGTGTGCTGGAAGCGCTCCCGCTCCGGGGCGGGCCAGGGCTTCGGCAGCGCGGCCACCGCGTCACGTTGATGGGCCACGGCCTCCTCGCAGCGGTCCAGCCCCGCGCTCACCGCCGCGAGGGTCTCCAGGACGTAGGCATTGCGAGGTGCCCTCCTCCACGCCGTCCTCGCGAGGGGCGCGGCCTCGGTGTAGCGGCCCGCCTGGGCATGGTGCCAGGCCAGCTCGTTGGCGGACCACCAGTCCTCGGGAGCGAGCGTGTGGAGGCGCTGCAGCGTCGCGGGGTACGCGGGGTCCTCCGGCTCGAACTTCGCGAGCGAATACGCCAGGTGCGCCCAGGCATGGGGACTGTTGGGGAACCGCATCGTGCGGGCGCGGGCCCAGCCGAGTTGAGCCTCCCGGGTGAGCGGCGCGAGGTCGGGATTGATGGGGAAGTGGAAGACGTAGGGGACCTCGACCGGATGGCCCGCGAACTTCGCGGGCCAGTACCGCGCGTTGAACACGACGCCCATCAGCGCGTCCGTGAACCCTGCTGGAGCGCTCTCTATCACCCGGCAGTCCCGCGGCTTGCCCTCCACGGTGAGCCGGCACTGGATGACGACCAGGGTGGCGGCCCGCAGCTCGCGCGCTTCACGGGTGAGGGCGGGCCGCCGGAGATCGAGCGCCCGCGGGTTGTCCCATAGGTCCTGAAGGGCCTCGCACGCCGGGGGAAATGGAGCGGTGCAGGCGCCCCCGAGGTCCGCGTGGGCCTGCCGGATCTGCTCCTCCGTGGGGTTCCCGTCCAGCGCCCGGAGGGCTTCCGCCATGATGGCGGGCGCCTCGGCGGGCTCCACGACGACCCGCGGCCGCGGGTCGCTCAGCGAGAGCTCCACTCCCCTGAGGAGGCTGTCCGGCTCCGGGGCATCATCCAGGTACCGGTCCATCATCCGCGAGAGCTCGCCATGGCTGGCGGGCAGCACGGGAAGGTTGGCGTGCCTGCAGCCGGAGGCGAGCAGGAGCAGGACGGCGAGAGTCAGGAGCGCGCGGTGCACGCGCGGCACTCTAGCGCCGTCCCGGGCGCGTTGCGGAAATGAGGTCTGGGGACCTGCTGTACCTCAAGCCGCGGCCTTGGACGCCGGGCCTACCAGGTGATGACGTAGGTGCAGGACGCCGCGCCCTTGTGCCGGCAGCCCTGGTGGGCGTCATGCGTGAGGGTGGCCTGGGGCTGGAAGCGCTGGGCCATTCCCTTGATGAGTCCCATGTCGAAGCGGCACGGGTAGGGATTGTCACACACCATGACGGCCTCGTTCTTCCCGGCCACGGGCTGGTACGTGTAGTGCCCGATTCCCTCCATCATCTCCCCGGTCGCCGGGTTGAACATGTCCCGCCCGTCCTTCCGGTGGTTCATGTGGTAGGCGATGTCGATGGAGGCGAGCGCCGACTGGACGTCCTTGACGTGCGGCGGGAACACGGCGTTCTGCGGAACGAACGACCCGACCTTCTCCAGGCCCCGGCCGCCGAGCAGGGTGTCGATCCTCTTGTAGACCGGCAGGTAGAGCTCCAGGTCGTACCAGGCGTTCGTGTCGAGGACGAGCACGCCGCGCTCATCCCGCGTCTGGACCTTCAGGTCCTGCATGAGCTCATTGACGAGGACCGAGAACGACTTGATGGCGGCGACGACGGAGTAGACGCTCGAGCCGCTGGCCTGGATGCCTTTGAATGCGTGTGACATGGAGAGTCCCTAGCCCTGGTGACCGCTCGCATCGAGGGCACGAGCGGCGGCGTGGTTGTGCAGATGGCGGAGGCAGTCCTTGAGACCGTCCCTGAGGCTGCCGAGCGTCTTCACGCCGCGCAGGTCCACGCCAATCTGGACCAGCGTCTGGGCAATCAGCGGGCTGATGCCGGTGATGACGCAGTAGGTGCCAAGCAGGCGCGCCGCGTTGACCATCTTGATGAAGTGGTTGGCCGTCGACGTGTCCACGACCTCCACGCCGGTGATGTCGATGATGGCGCAGCGGGCCTTGCCCTGGGAGATGCGATAGAGCAGCCGCTCGGTCATCTCCAGCGAGCGCTGGGTGTCCATCACGCCCACGATGGGCAGCGTCAGGATGTCCTCCCACAGCTCGATGATGGGGGTGGACAGGTCCCGGATGGCCAGGCGCTGCTGCTCGATGGTGCTCAGCTTCTCCTCCAGCTCGCGCCGCGCGGAGTCCAGCTTCTGCATGGACTGTTCGTTCTCGCGAACGGAGGCGTGGAGCTGGCGAGCGAAGAGGTTGATGGTCTCCTCGAACCCGGAGAACTCGTCCGCGCCCGTGACGGGGATGAGGTGCTGGGCCGGGTCGAACTCACCGAGGGAGATCATGGCCAGCAGGTCGCGGATGCGCTCGAGGCGGTCCAGGTCGACGGTGATGACGGAAGGAGACACAGGGTGCGGCTGGGCCATGGACGCGACACCGGAGCGGGACGAGGGGGAAACATTTCCCGATGGATGGTTTGGTTATGCCGAAACGCATTATTTTCATCAACGGGTGTAGCCCGACCCTGGGCGACCTTGAAACAGACTCATCGTGAAGTCGTCCGAGCCGGTGGGCCCAGGCCTGTCCGCCTGGTGGACGGCACGGCATCCGAGCGAAACGCAGCCCGGCGGGTGAGGAGCCCCTGACCGCGAGGAGCCCTCCACCCGCCGCATCACTTCACTCCGCCGTCGTCACGCCCGTGAAGGTGGCGCCTCCCAGGCGCAGCCGCTTCACGTCCATCCATCCCAGGGTGTCGTTGTGCGCGGGGTGGGCCACCGCGGCCACGCGCAGGCTGAGGTTCCCGACGGCGTCAACCTTCTCGAACGTGTACTCCAGCTCGTTGGTGCTCGCCGAGTAGAGGGGCTGCTGGAGCGCCGGCTCGAGCAGCAGGTCGTACCGCACGGCGCCCGGGGCGCGGGTCCAGCTCACGGCCAGGGGCGAGCCGGTGGGGCGCTCGGCCTCACCGTGCAGCGTCAGGTCGAAGTCACCCGGCAGCGTCAGCGTGCGGCAGAGCACCTCGCCCTCGCGCATCACGCGCAGCTCGACCGTGTCACCAAACACCGGAGGCCCCAGCGAGTAGAAGCCATTGCTATAGGCGCCCTGCTCGTTCAGGTACGGCACGTCCCACCCGCTGAGCATCACCTTCGCGTCCGTCACGGCAATCCCGCCGTCCTTGACCTCGACGCGCACCGAGCTGGCCTCCTGCTGGAGGATGTCCCAGGCGTACTGCTCGAACTCGCCCTCCACCGTGAGCTCGCTGCCCTCCGTCACGCTGTCGCACGAAGTGAAGGAGATGGGCAGCTCGCGCACCCGCCGCACGACGAGGCCATCGCTCTCCTCGGACGCCACGACGCGCACCGTCGCGTCGCCCCCGTACGCCAGGGGTGAGAGCTCCAGCCAGCGGCCCTGCGTCTCGTCCGAGGCGAGCACCTGGTCTCCGGCGACCACGCTCGCCGTGTAGTCGGAAGCGCCCCGGGCCAGCGTCCACGCCACGCGCACGGACGCACCGGGGCTGTAGCTCATGGGCAGGGTGGGCCAGGTCACCTGGAAGTCGCCGGGCACCACCACCGTCCGCGCGACCTCCGCCTCGCCCACCTTCGCCATCACCGTGACGAGGCCGGACCCGAGGGTTCCCGAGGTGTCCTCCAGGTGGAGCGTGTAGCGCTCCAGCGTGGCGTCGTACGTGGCGACCTCGTCGCCCACCGTCACCTGCGCGGCCTTCACGCTCTCTCCGTCCCGGCGCACCTCGAGCGACACGTCGGCCCGGGTGCCATTGACGACGAGCTCGCCACCGAGCGTGAGCAGGCCCTCGACGGGCTCCTCATCACCCAGGCCGCACGGGGCCTGCTCCACGGTGTCGTCCCATGCCGCCTCGCAGACGAACGCGTCGAGCATGGGGTCGTCGTGCAGCGACAGCGGGATGGGCGTGGTGAGCGGCACCACCTGGGAGGTGAGGTTGTCGGTGATGCGCACCAGGTTGAAGCCCTGCTTCAGCCCCGTGGCGGGCGCCTGCGCGGAGTCGAGGTAGACCACCATGAAGGCGGGCGGCCGGGTCCATGCGAGCGACGCGCCCAACACGCGGTCCACCGGCGTGCCGTCCGCGGGGATGGTGTCCAGCGTGGTGTTGCCGTTGCGGTCGTCGTAGGCGAGGAGGATGCCCACCGAGCCTCTACCCCGCATTCCGTCGCCGAGCTGCACCAGTGCCTCGGCCGGAGGCGGGCTCGTCACGTCGAAGGTGTAGCTCGCGGGGAATCCGCCCGGGTACGCGACATCCTCGGTGACGATGCCGAGTGGGTTGCTCACCGGTCCGGGGCCCTCGGTGAGCAGGCCGGGGTACCACGCCAGCGCGAGGCGGACCGGACGCGTCACCTCGGTGCCCGGCGTGGGCGCGAGCTGGCCCTGGAGCGTGGCCAGCGGCTTTTCGGCGGGAGGCGGGTTCGTGGTGGGGGGCGGCGGCGTGTTTCCGCCTCCGCAGGCGGAGAGGGTGAAGAGGGAGAGCAGCAGGGCGCTGCGGGAACGGCGAGGTGCGGCGAACATGGAAGACTCCGGTTCAAGACTGAGGCCCCGGGGATGCGGGGCGCTCACGTCTTGAAGACCGGGCGGCCATTTATTTTTGGGAACCCCTTTTTCTTCAGGGCACCACGGTGAGCGGCTGCGTGCGCACGCACTCCACCTCGAGCCACCCGTACCGTGAGAAGGCCGAGGGCCGCGTGACGGCGGCGACGCGGAGGGTGGCGGGCCCTTCGTACGACACGGGCAGCAGCGTCACGCTCCTCTCGCTCGTGAAGGCAAAGGACTGCTGGAGGCCATCCGGAGAGCGCAGCTCCACGTTGTAGCCGGCAGCGCCCGCGGCGGCCGTCCACGCCACGTCGAGCCCCGCGCCACTCCGCAGCTGCCCTCCCGGGGCCGGAGAGGTGATGTCGAAGCCCTCGGGAACGGTGAGCAGGCCACGGGTGACGGAGTCTCCCTGGCGCGCGACCAGCTCCACGGTGCCGCCCTCGGTGAGCAGCGTGGAGTCCGCTTCTTCGAGGAAGTGGCCGAGGCGCTCGGGCACGTAGGGCACGGGACGTCCGCCCAGCGTGACGGTGGCATCGCTCAGCCGCTCGTCGTCGCGCGTGAGGTACAGGTTCACCGTCACGGTGCGGCCCGCGAGCGACACCGTGCCCCACACGCTCAGCGTGCCGGGCGGCGGCGGGGGTGGTTCGAAGGAGATGCCGCACGGGGGCTCCGACTCCGGCAGGCCATCCCACGCGACCTCGCACGCGAGCAGGTCCAGCAGCGGGCCACCCGCGCTCAGCGCGAGCGGAATGGGCGTGTCGAGCGGCACGACGCCACCGCCATCGACCGTGATGTGCAGGAGGTTGAAGCCGCGCTTCAGGCCCGTGCCCGGCTCCTGTGTCTCCTCCAGGTACAGCAGCACGTACGAATCGAAGCCGCCCCACGAGGAGCCCACCACCCTGTCCTGGGAGGGCCCACCCCCGCCGGCCGGGAGCGGGTCGAGCCGCTGGTTGCCGTTCAGGTCGCGGTAGGCGAGCAGGAAGCCCGTCGCGGCACGGCCTCGCACCTGGCCTCCCACCGCCACGCGGGCCTTTTCGGGAGGCGGCTGGTGGAGCGGCAGCGCGAAGTCCGCGGGGAAGGTGGACTGGAACGGAACGTCCTCCGTGAGGATGGACGCGGGCGCGCTCGGTGGCACGGCGGAGTCGTCCACGATGCCCGGGTACCACGCGAGTGTCAGGCGCACCGGGCCGTCGGGCCGGTCGGTCGCGGAGAGGCTGGCCTCGCCACGCAGCGTGACGAGCGGGTCTCCCGCGTACGTCGTGTCCACGGGACTGCCGCATGCGGCGGCGAGAAGGAGAAGAAGGACGGGCAGTCGGCGCATTACGGCGTGTCCTCTCAGAGTGTGGCTACGAGCCCGCCGCGAGCGGCGGCGAAAGGAGGGAGAGCCGCCCCTGCAAGCGGCGCATCTCAGCGTGTCCTCTCAGAAGCGGAAGCCCGCGCCCGCGCTGGCGAGCGGCGTCAGGCGCAAGGGGGGCACCGACTCGCTCGGGGGCGGCAGGTAGCGCACCAGCAACTGGCCCTGGACGAGCGCGAAGGCCGGGCCGGGCAGCGGCACCTCCACGCCCACCACCGGCCCGGCCGCCACGCCCAGCGCATGGCGCGGGGCCAGCGCGGGCCGGTCCATCGTGTCCTGGATGTCCTCCTCCCTGTCCCTCCGGAAGGACTGCCGCAGGCCCGTCACCTCCACGGAGAGGCCCACCTGGGGCACCAGCGCCCACTCCAGCCACCGGTAGCCCGCGGCGGCCCCCAGCCCCAGCGCACCCTCGGAGATGTCGAGCCCCACGCCGCGGTAGGAGGCGCGCGTGCCCGACACCGTGCCGAGCGCCCACCAGGCACCCCGCGTATGCCGGTAGCCCAGCGCCGCCGACACCCGGGTGCCCGTGCCGGGAATCGCCGCCCCCTCCCAGCGCCCGAGCACGAGCACCGCCGCGCTCTTGAGCTCCAGCGCGCCGCCCTTCACCGCGACCTCCTGGTAGCGGCGCCATTCCAGCGCGGCCTCGTTCACCTGCCGCTCTCCACCGAAGGGCAGCTCCACCTCCAGCAACCCCGTGCTGGCTCCCGCGCGCTTGCGCACGAGATAACGCCCGGGAGGCACCGCGAGCCGCAGCGGGCGGCCGGGCTGCTTCTCCACCTCGGCGACGACGTCCGGGCGGGGGCGGCTGGAGACCACGTAGTGCCCCGCGGCGGCGGCGGGGAACACCAGCGCGCTCCTCGCTCCCGCCGGCTCGGTGAGCACCAGCTCCCCCGTGCCGGCCAGCTCCAGCGCGTACGCGGGGTGCTGCCCCGCGCCGGCCGCGCCCGCCACGGTGCGCCGGTATGAATAGGCATACGCCTCGGAGAGCGACACCTTGCCGTCCGAGTCCACATCCGCGTCACCGCGCAGGCCGGTGAGCAGGTGGTGTGTGAAGAGCGAGCCCTGGAGCGAGTCCCACTCCTCGCTCACCTCGGCCGGGCCGCTCGAGGAGATGACCACCTGCCCGTGCAGCGGCAGCTTCTCCAGCGAGACGTCATAGGCGGGCGCCGCGCGGCCCCCCTTCTTCTGCGCGAGCGTGCCGCTCTCGCACGCGTCCACCACCATCACGGTGAGGCGCGCGCCGGCCCTGCGCGCACTGTCGCGCAGCTCGGCGAGCGGCAGGTGCGTGCCGGCCAGGTGCAGCACCCCCGCCTTCGCGTGAGAGGAGACGTAGACCACCAGCACCGGGTCGTGCCCTTCGCCGCGCAGCTCCGCGATGCGGCCCGCCACCTCCGCGAGCTTCTGGCGCACGTCCTGCGCCGGGGCGTCCACCAGCACCGAGGCGCGGTCCGCGCGCACACCGCCCAGCTCCACGAAGAGCTGGCGCACCCGTGACGCGTCGTCGTCCGCGAAGCGCAGCACCGCGTCGTCCGGGTCGCCCACGTTGGCGCCGATGGAGACGAGCAGGCGCACCGTCTCGGCCGGCGCGAGGGCCGGCCACAGGAGCACGAGAAGCAGGGACAGCAGCCGCATCATGGGTCAGGGCGCCTTGCGCAGGCGCAGCGAGGAGACGCGGCAGCCGTCGCAGGTGAGGGTGGGCTCGGCGCGGCCCGCCTGCTCGCGGAGCCGCGCGAGCAGCGGGGCCGCCTGGAGCGGACGGGGGGAGAAGACGGCGAAGAGCCACTCCGTGCCCGGGGCGTCGTCCAGCTCCACGCTGCCGGGCAGGAAGTCGCGCTGGCCGGCGGCGAGCGGCGCGGACGCCGTGCCCTCGAAGGGGTGGAAGACGGTGGCTCCGCCCCGGCCGTCCAGCTCCAGCACCAGCAGGTGTCCGGCCTCCGGTGACTCGTAGGCGAAGCGCAGCCGGTCGCCTTCCTTCACCGCGCTGTCCTGGGCCAGCGGGACGGCCTCCGCCCCCGCGCGAGAGACCACCACGCGGAAGGCCTCACCCTTCCAGGTGACGCCGGGGCCGTCCCCGGTGAGGCGGGGCCCGAGCACCAGCACCAGCACCAGCACGGGCACCACGGCGGCGAGCACCGGGAAGAGGCGGCGCCAGGGAGAGGGAGCGGCGGCCTCGCGGCGCTCGAGCTGGCGCAGGAAGCGGTCGGCCGGACGCGCGCGGAGGAAGGCGTCCCGGCCGGTGGTGAGGGCTTCGAGCTGCGCGCCGCAGGCGGCACACGCCTGGACATGGGCTCGCGTCGCGTCCGGGGTGGGCTCACCGGCCGAGAGGGCCTCGAGCACGGCGGCGGGAGGGCACTCGGGCCCGCGAGGGGAGGGGGGCAGGGGGGCGGTCATCGTCGTGCCTCGTGGCTTCGTCCGGCGAAGAGCTGGCGGATGCGGTCCTCGAACGTCTTGAGCTTCTTGCCCACCGTCTTTCGCGAGAAGCCCGTCTGGGCGGCCACCTCGTCCTGGGTATAGCCGTCCAGGTAGTGCAGCACGCCGATGGTGCGCGTCTTCCCGTCGAGGGTGCGCAGCGCGGCGCCCAGCAGCGCGCGCCGGTCCGCGTCCTCGGTGGAGCCGTCGCCGCGCTCCTCCAGGGCCGCGAGCTGCGACTCCTCGGCCACCGGCTCGCGGCCGCGCTTCTCCATCAGGTCGAAGCAGCAGCGGGCCGCCACCGTGTACAGCCAGGCGAGGGTGGCTCCGCCGTCGCGCGGGGGGCCATAGCGCTTCACCCGGAGGAAGGTCTCCTGGAGCGCGTCCTCGGCGTCCTCGGGCCGGCGGACGAGCTGCAGGCAGCGCCGGTGCACGAGGAAGCCGTAGCGCTCGTAGAGCTCGGCCAGCCGCGCGTCATCCATGGCGCGGGCCTCCTCCAGTTCGGGCCTTCCAGGCGGTGGGACTCACAGCGGTGTGCTCCTTCAGGGAGGAAGACCGCCCGACCGCCGGAAAATGGGAACCCCCTTTTTTCAGCACGGCCGGGATGCCGACACGGCCCCACAGCATCGGCCAACGGGCCCTCGGGGGCCAGTCACGCCGGGCATGGGCCTCGGCCCCGGGGGCGCCCACCTGGCGGGCCGGAACGCCAGGTGTTTCCCGGTGTTGACAACGCCCGGCGCGCGGCATTGCTTGGGGCCATGGTCAACTCCGGCGCCGCGCTCGACCTCATGTTCCACGCGCTCGCGGACCCGAGCCGGCGGGCCATGGTGAACCGGCTCTGCCGGGGGCCGGCCTCGGTCAGCCAGCTCGCCCAGCCGCTCGCCATGTCCCTGCCCGCGGTGGTCCAGCACCTCCAGGTCCTCGAAGCGAGCGGCCTCGTCCGCTCCGAGAAGGTGGGACGGGTGCGCACCTGTCGAATCGTTCCCACGGCGCTGCGCACGGCCGAGCAGTGGATATCCGAGCGGCGGACGAGCTGGGAGCGCCGGTTGGACCGGCTCGGCGAGCTCCTCGCGGAGAGCCCCGAGGAGCCGGACGCCCAGGAGTGAGGCCGTGGGCGTCTCGTGGCGCCGCGCGCCGCGGCGGCGTCAACGCGCGAGACGGCGAGGGGCTTCCAGCGAGGCCAGCAGCCTGACGGCCTCTTCGTACGCGGGCCAGCCCCGGCCGTCCTGGATGTCCGCCACTGCCTCCGCCAGGCACGTGTGCGCATCCGCGTGACGCCCCGCCTCGAGCAGCCTCCGCGTGAGGCCCAGCGAGACATTCAGGACCGAGACGTATTCACGCTGCTCCCGGGCCAGCGCGAGCGCGCGCCGGAGCAGCGTGAGCGCACCCTCCCGGTCGCCGTCGCCGACCAGCAGGTGGGCCTTGTGCTGGAGCAGGGTGGGAATGGACTGCTGGTCCAGCATCCCGACTGCGCCCTGGACCGTCTCATCAATCACCGCGAGCGCCTCCTCACGGCGTCCGGCCAGCAGCAGCGCCTCCACCTTGTACGCGGTCCAATGCGGGCGCGCCGTCCATTGACCGTTCGAGGCGAAGTACCGGAGCCCCGTATCGATTTCCTCGAGCCCCCTGTCAAACGCGCCGCGCCGCGCGAGCACGAGTCCATGGGCGATGCGGGCGAGCATCCGCCAGTGCTCGAAGCCATGCTCCGTCGTGAGCCTCAGGGCAATCTTGTTCTCCGCCTCCATCCGGGAGGTGTCGCCCATCAGGTGGTAGGTGACCTGCATGGCGAGGGCCCCGACAGAGCTCAGGAGTGGATCGCGAAGCTCCCGCACCAGCGCGCGAGTCCGCTCCACGTAGCGAAGTGCCTCCCCGACGCGGCCGCTGTACAGCTCGACGTGCTGCAGCCAGCACAAGGCATACAGTCCGTGGTCGTCACTGAACGTCCGGACTATCTCCTGGTGGTCCTTCTGAGCGCAGATTTCCAGCTCCCGGAGTAGCCAGGTCCGCGCCTGCTCATAGCGCTGGCTGTAGTAACAGGTGGTTCCGCGGGCGTGGCGGGCACTGATCCGCATCGCGGGAGAGTCGCTCTTCTCCGCCAGGGCGAGCAGCTCGGTCGCGCAGTCCTCCGCCAGCTCTGGCCGGGTGCCGCGCACGACGTAGAGCAACCAGAGCGCGAAGACCACCGAGAAGGTCACGGGAGGGTCCCCGAGGATGCGGCAGAGCTGTCGCGCGCGGAGGCCGTTGGCCTCGTACTCCTGGGCGGAGAACCCGCGCGAGGCCCAGAGGGCTCCGCCCAGCGCCGCGCGGAGCTCCACCTCACGGCGCGGGGCCCACTCCGTTTCGGAGGACTGGGCGGCGAGCTCGACGCCGTGCGAAAGCAGCGCCGAGGCCTCGATGAAGGCGGAGCGCTGCATGGCTCGCCGGCCGGCCTGAAGGAGCCAGTCGGTCGCCTCGGCATGAAGCCCCGCCCGCTCGAAGTGCCATGCCAGGCTCTCCGGCTGCTCCTCGGCCATCTTGGGAAAGTCGCGCTGAAGCGTGCGTGCGACGCGCTCGTGGAGCTCGCGCCGGCGTCCCTTGACGATGGAGTCGTACGCGGTGTCCTGGATGAGCGCGTGCTTGAAGAGGTACGCGGGCGCCCGGAGCCGCCGCTTGCGGTGAACGAGGTCGGCGTTCACCAGCGCATCCAGGTCCTCGCGCAGCGTGCCCTCCTCGATGGGGAGCATCGCGCGGAGCAGGTCGAAGCTGAACTCCCTGCCTATGACCGCGGCCACCTGTGCCGTCTCCCTGGCACGGCCCAGCCGGTCGAGGCGCTCGGTGAACAGGCCCCGGATCGAGCTGGGGATGCCCAGCGAATCGAGCGTTCCGGAGAGGACCAGGCCGCCATCACGTTTCACGAGGGCCTCGGACTCCAGCATCATCCGGACGAGCTCCTCCACGAAGAGCGGCACTCCGTCGGTGCGGGAGGTGATTCGCTCCACGGCCTCGGTTGACAGCGGGAGGCCTCCGCCGACGGCCGAGGCCATCCGCGCGATATCGGGCCCCTCCAGGGGACCCAGTTGAAGGGTGAGCGCCGAGGACGGGGACCAGGGCGGGGAGAACTCGGGGCGGCTGGTGAAGAGGGCATACACCCGGGCCGACGCGACCTCACCCACGAGCTTCGCGCACAGCTCCCGCGTGGACGGGTCCGCCCAGTGCAGATCCTCGATGATGAGCACGACGGGAGCCTGCTCGCCCATCTCGTAAAGCAGGGAGAGCAGCGCGTTGTGGGTCAGCTCGCGCTGCTTCTGAGGGGACAGCGCGAGCGGCGTGTACCCGGAGGGCAGAGGAAGCGAGAGGAGGTGCGCGAACAGCGGCAGGGTCTCGGCGAGGTCGAAGCCCAGCGACGACAGCAGCTCCTTCAGCCGCACCACCTTCGCCTCGGACGTGAGCTCCCGCCCAGGGTCCAGCAGCCGCTCCAGCAGCTCGACGATGGGGTACAGCGGGCTGTTGCGCGCGTCCTGGGCGCAGCGCCCCTCGAGGCAGCAATGGGGCTCGGTGCCGAGCTGTTGCCGGAAGGCCCAGGCGAGCCGTGACCTGCCGATGCCCGGCTCGCCGGTGATGAGGACGACCTGCCCGCCGCCACCGCGCACCTTGTTCCAGCGCTCCGTCAGCGCCTCGAGCTCCCGCTGGCGGCCGATGAGGGGCAGCTCCGGAGCACCCGCATCCGTGGCGCCTTCCCTCAAGACGTAGGCATCTCCGAGGCCCGCATCGCCCGTCGCGCTCCGGCTGTCGAACGCGAAGTGGCCGCGCAGCAGCCGCTGGGTCTCGCCGCTGACCAGGATCTCCCCCGGCCTCGCCAGCGCGCCGAGCCGGGTCGCGGCGTGAAGCGTCGTGCCCCCGAAGCTCGGGCTCCGGTCTCGCGCGGCCCCCTGCTCCCGGGCGACAATCATGCCGGTGTGGACGCCGATGCCGACCTCCAGGCGCGCCCGGTACCGGCTCATCGTCACCTCACCGCGCTGGCGGACCTCCGTCCGAAGCGCGAGGGCGGCACGGGCCGCGCGCCGGGCATCGTCCTCGTGCGCGGAGGGGTACCCGAAGAGCAAGAGGAGGGTGTCGTTCAGCGAACCCCCGACCTGCCCGCCATGCGTGAGCGCGAGCGTGGAGCCGAGCTCCCGGCCCGCGCCGAGGAGCAGCTCGAGCTCCTCGGCGTCGACAGCCCCGCTTCCATGCCCCACCACCCTGAGCGTGCAGCACATGGCCGTGATCTGCCGCCGCTCACCTTCGCCCTGCCTGGGCGCGGCGGACAGCTCGGGTGGGGGCACCTCCTCCTCCGGGCTGTCCGCGCGCTTCTTTCCCCGTATCGTCACCGTGGGCTCGGGGGGCACGAGCGAGGGTGGGGCGCCCGGCTCGTCCCCACGGACGGAGCCGAGGTCGCACGCCTCGAGCTCCCGCAGCAGGCCCTCGGCGGTGACGTCGCGCGCATGGGCACGCTTCTCGGTGGCACGCCTCAGGAGGGGCCCGAGCGGCCCCCGGGCAATCCAATCCGGGATGGGGACCGGCTCCGGCGAGAGTTGCCGGAAGACGATGTCCGCGGTACTCGCACCCCGGATGGCCCGTGCTCCGGTCAGACACTCCAGGAATATCAATCCCCAGGCATAGAGATCCGAGCGCGCCAGTGGGGGCTCGCCGCGGAGTTGTTCCGGCGCGGCGTAGGACGGGGAGCCGACCCACTCATGGGTCTGGGTGATGCGGGCCTCTTCGTCCCGGGCCTTCTCGGTGAGGGAGCTGATGCCGAAGTCGAGGACCACCGCGTTCCGCCGTGCGCCACCGCGAATCATGATGTTCGCCGGCTTGAGGTCCCGGTGGACGACGCCCTCCGCGTGCGCGCTCGCGAGCGCGTCGAGGATCTGGCTCATGAGATGGCGCGCCTCCAGGGGGGGCAGGTGCTGCTCCTCCTGGAGGAGGGAGGCGAGGCTCTTGCCTGGGATGAACTCGAAGACGGAGTAGACGCCTCCGCCCTCACCCTGTCCTGAGTCGATCAGCCGGACGATGTTCGGGTGGTGGAGCCGGGCGCACAGCCGCATCTCGCGGTGGAAGCGGGCCGTGAGACGCTCCACCTCGTCAGCCGGGCGCGCCTCCGGGATGCGCAGCACCTTGACCGCCACCATCTGGCCGGTCGCGAGTTGGTGGGCCTTGTAGACGTCCCCGAATCCGCCCTCACCAATCTTTTCCACGACCTCGTAGCGGCTCTGGAATGCCGCTCCGAGCGCCACCAGGTCCCATCGGGTTGCCATTGTCCCCCCATTCACGCAACCATGGTGATGCAAGGAAGACGCTATCGCGTTCATCCTTATCCAGAAATAATGACGCCTATTCCCGGAATCCTGGCAGTGCCTGGGCCGTCATGCCGGGTTGGTTGTCATTTGAAGGCTATTTCGCGGGCTATTTCGCGCGGAGGCGCTCCGGGCACGCTCGGGTTCACAACCCAGGTATGCCTGGCGTCCTGGGAGCATACGGCAAGAAGGAGAGACGCCATGCTTCCGAAGATGACCGCAGCGCAGAGCCTGGGCCCCACGGCCACGAGGCCGTTCGCCCTGGCTCCCACGCGTTCCGTAGTCCCGGGCACTCGCGGTTCCCTGCCGCGGAACGACATCTTTCAGCTGATGGAGGATGGCGACGACCAACCGGCGTTCGTGAGTCATGTCGCGGAGGCCCGCAACACCCAGGCGGGCGAGCGGGACGAGTATGCGGTCATGTCTGGCTATTCAGGACATGGCAAGACGCTCAAGAGCCTGCTCCAGGCCCGGCCCGACAAGATTCAATCGGATCGTCTCTTTCGAATCCTCAATTCGCTGGTCGTGGACGTGGTGGGCGGCGCGAACAAGGGCAATCATCAGTTCGATTGCGCGGAGCCGCACGCGGTCGCCAACCTTGCACTCATGGATGTTCCGCTGGAGAACATCAAGATCACCTCCATCAAGCTGGCGGACGGACCCAACAAGGGAGAGTCGAGGACTCCATGCAGGAATTGTAGCCAGTGGCTCGAGGCGAGCGTCGGCGGCTACGTGATAAAGAAGGGCATGCTCGACAAGTCGTGGCGGGACAGCTACCGCATCGGTCTGGGACGGGTGTCCGGCAAGGCGCTCAAGGCGCAACTGACCCAGAACCTGTGAGCCCGGCGGGACGGGTCAGGCGCTCGCGGGCTCGCGGCGCAGCGCCGCGTCCAGCTTGTCCAGCCCGAGCTTCGTCCCGTGCTCGCGCTCGGCGGGCGCATCGTGCCCGTCGAGGAAGACGCCCTGCTCGGTGAAGCGCAGCCGTGTGCCGGTGCCCGCGGGCTCGAACTCCACCGTCGTCACCGATCTTCGTGACACGAGAACCAGCGGGCCTTGGCTTCGAGCCGCGACCAGGCGGCGAACACCCGTGCCGGTGAAGCGGCATAGGTGCGCTCGATGGTGAAGGTGGCGTGCGTGGCGGAGCGTTCGGTCATGGGCGTTCCCCGGGCGGGTCATCGCTTAAGTATAATATTAAGTAACGATGTCCGGTGCGAGGTGTCAAGCGCGAGGCCCCCGAGGCCTCCGGGGCCTCGCGCCGCTGGCCGTACGGATTCCGAGGAGTTGGCGCCGGCGCGAGGAAGATTCGCGCCGCGTGTCGTTTTCCCGGCGGCTCATTCGACGTCTCCATGGAGCCTGATTTCACGGCCGCTTTGACACATTTCGTTACCGCGGCGGCGGTCACGGGAGACGTGTGACCTGGCAGTGCGGCCCTCCGGGGGCTGCCCGCCACATCCATCAGGTGATGTCAGACCCCTGATGCATCTCTTCCCGCGCACCTCTGAACCGAAGGATCAGCAATGTCCTCTCATCCATCATCGCAGGGCGTCGATGTGTCGTTGAACGTGCTGGAGCGTATTCGCCGCTGCGCGGCTTCAGTCACCCGGTATCCCATCGACATCCTCACGGAGGATGCACTGCTCGAGGACGAACTCGGCATCGACTCCGTGAAGCTCGCGGAGATCGCCGCCGTGGTCGGACGTGAGTTCAACCTTCCTCCCGAGCGCCTGCCCCGGGGCGGCAAGGCCCGGACGCTTCGCGCCATCGCGGAGGTGGTGGCTCCGCTGCTCGCGGGAGCGCCGCTGCAGCCGGCACCGGCAGTCGCCGCCGCGCCCGCACCGGTGGTCGCGCCGGCTCCCGTCGCGGCGGCATCGGGTCCCGCCCCCGCGGACCTGGAGGCACGGGTGCGTGCCGTGTTCGCGCGGGTGACCCGTTATCCCGAGGAGCTCCTGACGCCGGAGGCGGACCTGGAGGATGAGCTCGGCATCGACTCCGTGAAGCAGGCCGAGGTGCTGGCCGTGCTCGTCAAGGAGCTCGGGCTGAGCCGGGGGCCGGCTCCGTCCCAGCGCCTGCGGACCCTCGCCGCCGTCTGTGAGGCGGCCCGCGCGCACCTGCCCGCGCCGGCCGCGCCTGTGGCCGCCACGCGCGAGGCGAGTGCGCCCGTGCGGCCCTCGCCGTCCCCTGTCTCGCCTCAGCCGTTCCTGCCCTTCGCGGGGAAGGTGGCGCTCGTCACGGGCTCGGGGAAGGGCATCGGCAAGGTCATCGCCACCCGGCTCGCCAGGGCGGGCGCGACGGTGGTGGTGAACTCGTTCCACTCCCGGGATGAAGGGGAGAAGACCGCGCGGGAGATTGCCGCCTCGGGTGGGAAGGCAGTCCACCTGTGGGGCTCCGTCGCCCAGGAGGAGCACCTGGAGCGGATGTTCTCCAGCATCGCGGAGCAGCTCGGGGGGCTCGACTTCCTGGTGTGCAACGCGTCCAACGGCCTCATCGGGCCCTTCGACCGGATTACCCCGCGTGACTGGGACAAGGCGTTCCGCACCTGCATCACCGGCACCTACGAGTGCGCGATGCGCGCGCGGCCGCTGATGGCGGCCCGGGGGGGCGGGAGCATCGTCACCATGTCCACCTCCATGTCCCAGCGGTACATGCACGACCTGGGCTGCCAGGGCGTGGTGAAGGCGGGTGTCGAGTCGCTCACCCGCTACCTGGCCGCGGAGCTGGCCACCGACGGCATCCGCACCAACTGCGTGTCCGCCGGTCCGGTGCATGGCGAGCTGCTCGGGATGTTCCCCGACGCGGCCGCACGCGTCGCGCGCTGGGAGGCGGCCACGCCGGGCGGGCAGCTCTGCACGGCGGACGACGTCGCCGATGTCACGGAGCTGCTGCTGGGACCCAAGACGCGGCGGGTGAATGGCGCCATCTGGGTGGTGGACGCCGGGCTCTCCGGGACGGTGGACGGGCTGTTGCCGGCCGCCACCGAGGCACGGGAGCCGCGCCCGGGCAGCAAGGGCTTCTCCTACATCCACGGGCACGACGTGCGAGCGCTCCTCGCCCTCGAGTCCTGAGCCTTTCAGGGGGACATCCACCATGGGCTACTTCGCCGTCCCGTACGACATCCACTTCGACGACACGATGGCCTACGGGAGCCATCACTTCCTCACCAACTTCAAGTTCCAGTGCGCCGGCCGCGAGCACCTGCTCTTCGGTCCGCACTTCTTCGAGGTGCCGGAGCTGCGCCGCGACTTCGAGCAGGTGCTCCTGCTCACCTACGAGGGCTACACGCGCAACCTGGCGCCAGCGGTCCTGGGCGACCGGCTCGTGGTGCTGACGACCCTCGAGGAATGGGGCGAGGTCTCGTTGCGCTTCTGCTTCCGGACGCTGAAGGGCGACGGCACTCCGGTGGCCTGCGGGTACCAGACGGTCCTGTGCGCGGACAGGGATCACGGTGCCATCTGCCCGTTCCCCACTTCCTTCCGGCGCTGCTACGCGGCGATGGCGAACATCGACGAGCCCGAGGCGTCCCAGAGCTTCAAGGACCGTGTGTTGCGAGGGGGCTCCGCCGTCAACGAGCTGTTCCCGGAGGCGGTCCGGCAGCTTGCCAGGGTGCTTCTGGCCGACGCCGCCCTGCTCGGTACTTCCCGGGTGGTGGAGGTGGCATCGGGAGCGCGTGGAGCGGAGGCCTCCCGGCAAGTGGATGTCCCGTCAGGGGCACAGGAGGCGAACATCTCCCGGCGGGTGAGCGTCGCGGAGGGCGCACCTGGGGGGGAGGACTCCCGGCGAGTGGACAGCGCACCGGGAACACCTGGGGCGGAAGACTCCCGGCGAGTGGACACCGCGTCCGTGTCAGCCGGAGCGGACACTTTCCGGAGGGCGGACGCCGCGCCAGTTTCAGCCGGGGTCGCCGCGCCACGCCCGCCGGAGCCGAAGCTTCCGCCCGGCTCCACGGTCTTCCTCTTCGGTGGGCAGGGCACGTTCGAGCCCGAGCTCTTCATCCGGCTGAAGGCGCTGCACCCGGAGCTGCGTGACGAGCTCGCGACGGTCGCGGAGGCATGCCGGGCCATCGGCATCGACGCGGCCCCGCTGCTGGCCGCTCAGGACGTCGCCGCCGTCAAGCGCGCTCTCGATGAGTCGCCGCTACTCGACCAGCTCGGCATCTACCTGTCCGGTGTGCTGGGCGCCCGGTGGCTGCGGAGTCACGGTGTGTCTCCGGGAGTGTTCCTGGGACACAGCTTCGGGGAGATCGCCGCGATGACCGCGGCCGGAGCGCTCGACCTGCGCGCGGGTGCCGAGGTGGTCTGTCATCGCATCCGGGCCCTCCAGACGGTGTCCGATGAGGCGGGGACGCTCGCGGCCGTTGCCCTCGGCGAGGCGGAGACCGCCCTGGCCATCGTGGACTGCGGCACCCGGAGCCTGGAGATCGCCGGCCGCAACCACTCCCGCCAGACGGTGGTCGCGGGTCCGCGTCCGGAGCTCGAGCAGCTCCGAGCGCTCCTGCAAGGGCGGGGGCAGGGGTTCACCTTCGTGCCCAGCCGCTATCCCTTCCATCACCCCGTGCTGGCATCGGCCGCGGAGGCGTTCCGTACCGCGCTCGCCGGCGTGCCCATGCGTCCGCCGCAGGGACATATCTACTCGCCCATCGAGCGGCGCGAGTACACCGGCGGGCACGACGAGCTGGCGGATGCGCTCGCCTCCCACCTGGTGCGTCCCTTCGACTTCCTCGGCGCGGTGGAGGCGCTGGTTCGCGCGGGCTGCACCCGCTTCGTGGACTGTGGGACGGACGGGCGGCTGGCGCGCATCGTCCAGCGAATCCTCCCCGCGGGCCCCTCCATCGAGGTGTCGGCCATCAGCGGAGCGCTCCCGGTCGAGGCGCCCGTGGCCGCGCCGGACTCCGCGCGTGACGAGGACACCGCGATTGCCGTGGTGTCACTCGGGTGCATCCTTCCTGGCGGCGCGAAGGACCCGGAGGCGTACTGGCAGAACATCCGGCGAGGCATCAGCGGCATCGTCGACCAGGGCCAGCTCCAGCCCGAGCTGGTGACGGACTTCGCGGGGCCCGCCGGCACGCCGGACCGCACGTACACCCTGCTCACGGGGCGGGTGCGGGATTCGGACCTGGTTCCCCCGCCGGGCCTGGAGCCTGCCCGCTTTCGGCACTACGTCCGGGAGCAGAAGCTGCTGGCCATCGCGCTCTCGCAGGTGATGCGGGGGCTGGAGGCGGCCGCCATCCGCGCGTCCGGGCGCATCCAGTGCCTGCTCGGCTCCACCGGGGATGGGTCCTCCGAGTATGACGCCGCGCTGTGCCTGGAGGCCGGAGAGGCCCTGCTGCGCGCCCGGGGAGTGGGTGGTCCGGAAGTCGACGCCCTCGCTCACGTGGCGCGGGAGGCCTTGGGCGTCGAGGCCCGGTCCACGGAGCTGGCGCCTCATCCGACGCTCCAGGCCGTGGTGACGGACGTGGTCGGCCGTGGTGTTCCCACGATGCTGCTGGACGCGGCCTGTGCCTCGTCGCTCTACGCCATCGCCCTGGGGATGAAGGCGCTGGAGCTCGGCGAGGCCGACCTCATCTTCGCGGGTGGTGTCTTCTCTCCCGGGCCCGGCAACAGCTGCCTCTTCTCCCAGTTCAAGGGGCTCTCCGCGACGGGGAGCCGGCCCTTCGACGAGCGGGCGGACGGCGTCATCTTCGGAGAGGGCGCGGGTGTGGTGGGCCTGATGCGCCTGTCGGACGCGGTCGCGTCTGGGCTCCGGGTCCACGCCATCATCCGGGGCGCGGGGCTGTCCAGCGATGGGCGGAGCAGCTCGGCCAACGTGCCGCGCACGGAGGGGCAGGTGGCCGCGATGGAGGCGTGCTACGCGGCGGCCCACGTCGACCCGTCCACCATCCAGTACATCGAGGCTCACGGGACGGCCACGCCGGCCGGGGATGCCACCGAGCTCAAGTCGATTGCACGCGTCTTCGGCGGCAAGCGGCGCGGCCTCCAGCTCTCCAGCGTGAAGGCCCTGATGGGTCATACCGGCTGGGCCGCGGGCGCTGCCTCGGTCATCAAGCTGTGCAAGGCGTTCGAGCACCGGCTCATCCCGCCGCAGTCCAACTTCGACCGGCCCGGCGCCGAGCTGCGCGCGCTCGGGGGGGACTTCGAGGTGAGCACGCGTGAGCAGCCCTGGCCGGAGAATGGTGCGCATCCCCGCCGCGCCGCCACGAGCGGCTTCGGCTTCGGTGGCACCAATGCCCACCTGGTGCTCGAAGAGTATCGAGGGGGGACTCCGGCGCCTCGTTCCAGGGAGTCTCGCCCCGCCCAGGGCGACCTCGTGGTGGTGGCCGCGGAGGGGCTGTTCCCGGATGCGCGGGGCGTTCCGGTGACGGGAATCCCGGCCGAGCCGGGGGCACGCTTCGACACGGGCGCCGTCCGCCTGCCGCCCTCGGTGCGGCTGCTGCCGGACATCGCCGAGGACATGGACCTGACGCAGAGCCTGGGGCTCACCGTGGCGAGCTCGCTCGTCCAGAAGCTCGGTTCCTTCGAGGCCCTTCGCCCGGGCACCGCCATCGTCCTGGGGCTCGAGGGGAAGACCCGCCGGGGCGTGGAGGCGACCCAGCGCGTGCTGGCCTCTTCCACGCGGCGGCGGCTTCGTGAGGCCGTCCACCGTGCTCCGGAGCTCGCCCCGCTCCAGCCCCTGGTGGAGCGCCTCCACGAGGTGGTGACGGGGGCTCTGCGTCCCTCGGGGCCCTACACGCTCCAGGGGATGATGCCCAACGTCACGCCGGGTCGCATCGCGGGGGCGCTCGACACCAAGGGCCCCAACTTCGTGGTGGATGCGGGCGCCGCCTCGCTGGCGGCGTCGCTCCAGGCCGCGCGCGGGTTGCTGGAGAGTGGGTTCGAACTGGTGCTCGTGGGCAGCACGCACGTTCGCCGGCCGGGGGAAGGGCTGGATACGGCTTTCCCGGCCGAGGGCGTGGCGCTGCTGGCCGTCACCACCGCCGCGAAGGCCGCACAGCGCGGCTTGAAGCCGCTGTGCCATCTCCGGATGGCGGCGGATGCGCAGTTGAGCACCGGGGCCGGTCTGGAGCTCCCGCCCCACTCGGCGCGGGAGAGCCTGGAGGTCCTCCGGTCGGTGCTGGCCGCCGCGGAAGGGCGCGGCACCACGCTGCGCTTCCACCCGGACGCGGCGACGGGGGCTCGGCTCGAAGTCCAGCTCCTGCCCGCCGGTGCTGTCCGCTCCACAGCCGCGACACACGCGGAGGTTCAGGGGCCGGCGCCCGCGAAGGAGGTCGTGCCACCCGGGGTGGCAGCCACCCCTGAGACGTCCGGGGGCTTCGACCATGCGGCGCCCATCCGCTACCACGCGCCCGTGCTGGTCGAGCGCTCCGCTCGCACGACGCGACCGCCGCACCTGCGCGGCCGGCGTGTGCTGTTCATCGCGCAGGACGAGGCGCTGGCTCGCGAGCTCGCGTCCCAGGCGGAGGCCCTGTGCGGACCCGAGCACCTCATCCTCTGCGCGGGGACGTCGGGGGCGGAAGGACGGATTCGCCGCATCGACCTCACGCGTGAGGAGACGGCGGAGGCCGGCCTCGACGCGCTCGGCTTCGACCCGCGGGTCATCCTCGCGGTCTGCCGGCTCGAGCCCGGAGCGGGCGAGGCCGAGGTAGTCGCCGACACGGCGCTGCGCCACGAGGCACTGGAGTTGCTCTTCCTCGCCGCCCGGCGCGCCTACGAGCGGCTGACGGCGGGGGAGGTCGAGCTGGCGAGCCTGTGCATCGGCGGAGTGGGCCCGCGCCGGGCGCTGCACCCGATGACTGGGTTGTTCGCCGGCATGCTCAAGTCCATCGGGCGCGAGGTCCCCGCCCGGAGCGTTCGAGCCATCTCCACCTCTCCGCTCCCGCTCCCGGCGGCGCTCCAGCTCGCCGCCGCCGAGCTTGGCTCCGAGGAGGAGGGCGGTCCCTCCGTCGAGGTCTGCTTCGACGGACCGCGGCGCTGTGTCCGCCGGCTCCGGCCGACGGACGTCACGGCGGACCCCGCGTCCACGCTCGATGCGCGCTCGGTGGTGCTGCTCACGGGCGGCGGGCGCGGAGTGACGGCGGTCCTCGCCGGAGCGCTCCTGAAGCGGTACGGGTGCAAGGTCGTGCTCATCGGACGGAGCGACCCGGCAGAGGCCCCCGAGCGGGTGCTCCAGGCTCCCGACGAGGACCTGCCACACGTGGAGCGGGAGTTCTATGCCGCCGAGCTGGCCAGCAATCCCACCGCCCGGATGCCCGAGCTGCGCAAGCGGTTCGAGCGGTATCTCGCCGCGCGCGAGCTGAGGGCCACGCTCGACGGGCTCGCGCGGCTTCCCGGTCAGATGGTCTACCGGGCCGCGGACGTGACGCGGCCCGAGCAGGTGGAGCGGGTGGTCCAGGAACTTGCCCGGGAGCACGGGCGCCTGGACCTGGTGGTCCACGGCGCTGGAACCCAGACCTCGAAGAAGCTGAACCGCCGGCGGCTCGCCGAGCTCCGGGCCAACCTGGATACCAAGCTGCTCGGGCTCCGGAACCTGCGCGAGGCCTGCGCGAGTTGCTTCGCGCGCCCGGTGCCGTTCCATGTCCTCACGTCCGCCTTCAGCTTCATCGGCAATGACGGACAGGCGGACTACGGGGCGGCGAACGAGGCTCTGGACCGGCTCTGCGCCTGGGTCAGCGACGCCAGTCAGGAGGTCCGCTGGAGCAGCGCCGGCTGGCTGGCCTGGGACGGCATCGGGATGACGCGCGGCTCGGAGTACCGCGTGCTCGGAGCCAGCCGCCGGCTGCGAGGCATCCGCGCGGAGGAGGGCGAGGCGCTCTTCCTCCAGCTCGTCGACGGCCGCCCACGCGAGCCCATCAACGTGCAGCTCACCGAGAGCGAGCGCGCCTGGTACGGGCTGGAGCTGCTGCCCGTGGAGGCGCCACGTCCGGAGGCAACCCGGCCCACGCGGCGTGAGCTGGTGGTGGACGCGGCGAGCGTTCCCTGCCTGGAGGACCACCTCGTGCGCGGCACGCCCACGCTGCCCGGGGCGTGGGCCCTGGACCTGATGCTGCAAGCCGCGCTCGGAGAGGAGCGGCCGGGGCTGCGCACCGTCACCATCGAGGACGTCCGGTTCTCGCGCTTCATTCGCGTGAAGCCGGGCGGGCGGCAGGCGCTGCGGGCTGAGTGCACACCGCTCATCAACGAGCCCGGCCGGTACAGCGTGCAGGTGAAGCTGACCGGCGACATCGTCCATGCCACCGGGGTGGTGCTCGAACGGGACCTCGTCTACGCCGAGGCCCGCTTCACGCTGACGGCGGAGCCACCTCGGGGCGCGCCGTGGCTGGACGCGGCCACGCCTTCGGGAAGCGGGGTGCGCGTCCACGACCCGCACTGTGCGCCCGGAAGCCCTATCGAGCTGAGGAAGATGTTCGACTGCCTGGAGGAGATCCGGCTGGAGCGGACGGCCCGCTTCGCGCGGTTGGGACTGCCGATGACGTTGGAGCAGGCGGGGCGCACCGTTCCCGCGCTCGTGCTGGACGCGGCCCTGCGGCTGAGCGCGATGCACGTGGATGGGGTGTCGGACTCCGTGTTCGCGCCCATCCAGCTCCAGCGCATCACGTTCGACCGGGGCCTGGTGGAGGGGCAGGGCGGCACGCGGCTGCGCCTCTCATTGAAGGCGCTCTCGCCTCGCGTGGAAGGGGACTTCGTCCA
This sequence comes from Myxococcus sp. RHSTA-1-4, assembly GCF_020037125.1. GTDB lineage: Bacteria > Myxococcota > Myxococcia > Myxococcales > Myxococcaceae > Myxococcus. The sequence goes on along the minus strand of NZ_JAIQDG010000005.1, from coordinate 219,881 downwards.
GTGCGGCAGCGTCGCGGCGCTGGACGAGGCGGGACGCCTCCGGATGCTGTTCGAGGGCGGGCTCGCCCGTCCCATGGCCTGAGACACCTCTCCATCGGATGAACACATGAGCTCTTCGACTCTCATGAAAGACAGTATCCCGGTGGACGACGCCCGGCGGCTACGCTCCGAACTGCGGCGCGCGATGCCTCCGGAGGCCTTCCAACCGCAGCCCCTGCGCGGAGTCATCGCGCTCGCGCTCGTACCGGTGATGGTGGCCCTCGGCTGGGCGGCGGCGAGCGGCCGGCTGCCCTGGTGGGCGTGCCTCGTCATCTCGTTCGTGCTCGGGCAGTTGCTCGTCGTTGTCGGGTTCGCGGCCCACGAGGCACTGCACCACTCCGTGTTCCGGAGCAGGGTGCTCGAGGACGTCCTCGGCTGGGCCGGGTTCAGCCCGTGGCTGGTGACGCCCGGCCTGTGGCGCGCGTGGCATGTCCAGGCGCATCACAGCGCCGCGAACATCCATGTCCGGGACCCGGACATCCTCCCGCGTCAGGAGGATTTGCGCGCCCACTGGTTCCCCCGGTTGTTCCACGCGATATCACCGGGCTCGGGCACGTGGCTGAGCTACATCAGCTTCGGCCTCTTCTTCACCGCTCAGGGCCAGGCCTTCCTGTGGCACTACAGCGGCAGGCCCGAGTTCCAGCACGTGCGCATGAATCGGGCGCGGGAGCGGACGCTCTCGGTGCTGCTCGCGCTCGGCTGGGGCGCGCTGGGCTGGGCCATGGGGCCGTGGGGGGCGCTCTACGTGCTCGTCCTCCCGCAGGTCTTCAGCAACATCACCCTGATGGTCTACATCGCCACCAACCACTGGCTCCAGCCGGCGTCCGAGGACACCGACAACCCGTTCGTGAACACGGCCAGCGTGGCGACCCACCCGGCGGTGGACTGGGTCCACCTCAACTTCAGCTATCACCAGGAGCATCACATCTTCCCGGCGATGAGCCCGAGGTTCGCCCCGCTCCTGCGCGAGAAGCTGCGCGTGCTCAACCCCGAGGCGTCCATCGTGTATCCGCACCTGCTCGCTCTGCGCACGCTGTTCCGGCGTCCACCGCTCTATGCGGCGGATGGACACACCCTCGTGCGCCCCGATGGCACGGCTTTGGTCACCACTGGGGAGCTTCGCCGGAGGCTGGAGGCCGGTTGAACTGAAGCCCCTTTCCGTGTGGCAGGAGGTGCCTGTGACCGCGAAAGACGTGAGGACGGTCGCGGCGATAGGTATTGTGCGCGCCATGCAAAGGCTTTCTTTGACTTCCATGGTCGCGCTGTTCGCGACGGTGTCTCTCCTTGCCTGTAGCTCCGAGCCCGAAGTTGATACTGACGCGGGAACGCCGCCGCCGGACGACAGCGGGACGTCCGAGGAAACCGACAGCGGCACCGAGCCGGTGGGCGAGGGCATCCGCTTCAACCCCACCGTCCACATCATCGACGAGCGCGGACAGGGCGCGGTGATGCAGACGGGGGCGTGGACGGATGCTCCTTCCCCGGCGGCGCTCGTTCCGGGCGGTCTGCCGGACGGAGGCGTCCGGGTGTACCCCGCACGGCACGTGGGGGTCGAAGGTTACGTGGTCCCCGGCGTGCCGGAGGGGGAGTACCTCCTGCGCTTCAACGATACCTTGCTGGTGACGGACGCGCGCCAGGTGGAGCTGCGTTCCACGATGGTGCAGCGCCCCAGCCTCGAGTGGAGTGTCCCCACCGGCACGGCGCTCGACCTGCGCGTCTCCGGGCTCGCGCCCTGGCGGTCGTCGGACATCCTCCGGCTGAGCTCGCCCAACGGGAGTACCCCCATGGAGGACCTGCGCCTGAGCACCGCCGAGCATTTCGGAGGCACCCTGCCCACGGCCGGTGCCACCGGGCTCGACGTACGGGTGTCTCGCTTCCTCAGCCTGCTCGATGGCTCCAAGGGGGACTCGCTGTGGGTGCAGCAACTCTCGGAGAGCGCGGGCATTGACGGGGGCCATTCCTTCACGCGGGTGGTGCGCAGCTTCCACCAGCCCGCCGTCCCGCTCACCCCGGGAACGGCGACCTCGCTCGACGTGGCGCTCACGGGAGGCACCGAGCGCACCGTGTCCTTCTCGGTGGATGGCGCTGCGTTCGCGGCGCAGCTCGAGGCCACGCACCCGGATGCGCAAGGGCTGGGCTCGCTCAACTGGGCCATCGGCGCGCGCCCGGGGGCCGAGGCCTTCGCGCGGCTCGGCAGCCATCCCGAGCTCGCGTTCGCCTCCACCTCCATCGACGTCCCGCTCGCGCCCTACACGGTGAGCTTCCTGGATGCCTTTCCGGAGCACTGGCGGCGCGTGGCGCACGTGTCCTCCTCCACGCGGGTGCGCCTCACCTCGGGCGGAGCGGCCTATCAGCGCACGCTGGTCCTGCAGCGCGCGGATACGCTCGAGGGACTGGTCGAGGCGGGCACGCTGGCCCCCCGGCTGGGCCCGGTGCGGAACCTGCGCATCAACGGGCAGGACGCCACCGCGGCGCGCTCGGGCGTGGGGACGACGCCCCTGGTGAGCTGGGACCCGCCGGAGCTGGGGACCGCGACGCGTTACTTCGTTCGCGTCACGCCGCTCCTGCAGCAAGGCGCGGGCTTCACGGCCGGCACCAGCCGGACCCTGCTCGTGACCTCGAAGACGGAGGTCCGGCTGCCGCCCGGCCTGGTGTCCGGCTCGCACTTCGTGGTGACGGTGACCGCGACGCGGGGCGCCGGCACACGCAGCCCCCACGAAGGGGAGCTGCCGCTCGACATGGCGGAGGCCACGACGGGCATCCTCAGTCCCTGAGCGCGCCCGTCCCAGTGGGCGGTCTCCGCCCCCGAGCGGGGGGCCGCCTACCTCCGTTCGACCGCCTGCTTCCAGTCCAGCCGCGACAGCCCGCCCTCGGTACCAAAGAGGGCGGAATCGTCCTCCACGAGCACCGCGTAGACCCGCGGGTCCGCGAGCCGGGGAAGGGCGCGCACGTGGCCGCTCGCGGCGTCGTAGTGCGCGGCGCCGCGCAGCGTGCCGATGAGCGCGCCTCCCGGCACGAGCGCCGTGGAGACGATGGCCCGCGAGGGCAGTGCCTGCGCGTCACGCACGCGCGTCCAGCGTGAGCCGTCGAAGTAGCTGAAGCCGTCCTGGCAGGTGCCGGCGGCAGCGCGGCCCTCTGCATCCGTGGAGAGCGCCGTCACCCAGTTGTCCGTGAGGTCGCGCCCGTCGTGGAAGCGCTGCCACCGCGCGCCGTCCCAGCGCAGCAGCCCCCGGTCCTCGCTCGCCACCCAGAGGAAACGGCCGGCGCCGTCCGCCACGGAGGGGTGCTCGCTCCAGCCGTCGGGGAGCGGCAGCCGCTCCAGCAGCGAGAGCGTCTGGCCCCCCGGCGTGACGACGGAGGCGCCGCGCCCGTCCACCAGCGTCACGCCCTCGTCCAGCCTGACGGCGGCGAGCACCGAGAGCTTGCCGAGCCCCACGGGGTTGCGCCCGCCAAAGGCAAGCTGTGTCCACACCTTCCCGTCGTACAGGCCCAGCCCGTACGTCGTGGCGACGTAGAGTCGCACCCCGTCACTGGCGACGCCGAGCACCTGGTTGCTGGGAAGCGCGGGCGTGCGGAAGCTCTGCCAACGGCCGTCATCGCGCTGCCAGCACACGCCCCGGTCGAAGGTGCCCACGACGAGCCGTCCCCGGTGGCGTGTGAGCGCGGTGACATGGTTGCCGCAGAGCTGGCCCGTGGGCGTCACGCGGCGCCACGCCCCCGCCGTGCGCAGGTGCACCCCCGAGTCACGAGTCCCCACCCAGGTGGCACCCTCCGGCGAGCGGCTCATCGCCGTGGCCCCCATGGGCAGCGCGGGTGTTCCTCCCGAGGTGTCCTCCTCGCGGAGCTGCTCCTCCCATGTGCTCATGGCACCCTGCGAGCCGAGGACGGACACCCCACCTCCGGAGGTGCGCACGTACGCCAGCGGGCCCACCGGCACGTCCCCCGCGGACGACAGCTTCCCATCCGCGTCGATGAAGAACACGCCCTCGCTGGTCCCCACCCTCAGTCCCCGCCGCTCCTCCGCGAGGAGCCGCACCGGGCCGGGCACGGGCCACATCCGCTCCGTGCCGAGCTCCAGCACGCGGCCGTCCGCCGTGCCCGCGAAACGCGTGGACAGCGCGGTGTACGTGGGGCCCCCGGGCAGTGCCGACGCGAGCTGGCCGAGCCGTGCGACGTACTCACGGGGGCTCGCGCCCTCCGAGGGAGGCAGCGCGTGCCAGCGCACGTCGAGCACGGGTTCCACCCGGAAGCGCGCGTCCACCGAGACGAGCCCTTCATCCGTGGCGGCGAAGAGCCGCTCCCCGCTGCGCTCCAGCGCGCGGCAGAAGTGGCTCGGCAGGCCGTCCTCGACGGTGAGCACCCGGACGGGCGCGCCGGTGGGGGTGAACAGCTCCAGGCCTCCCTCGGTGCAGGCGACGACATGGCCGGAGAAGGACTCCAGGTCATGCACCGTCTCCGTGTTGGTGACGGTGGCGGCGAGGGCGGCGGCGGCAACGACAAAGAGGGTGGAGGACATGGCCCCCACCCCCTTTGCGAACTCCGGGCCACCGCTCGCGGCGGGGGCCCATGGGGAGGAACGCCCGGCCGTGTCCTCTTCCGGCCACGGGTGCGGCCGGAATCACACGGGCGGGCCTACTCCACCGCGGCGTGGACCCGCACCTTCTCGCGGCGCTCGAAGCGGTTGCCCGCCGCGTCCCGGGCGACGAAGACCAGCTCGTACTCACCCGGCGCCGTCCCGGCCGGCACCTTCAGCTCGCCGGAGAATCGCAGGCCATCCTCCGTCTCCAGCAGGTGCTGCTCCTCGCCGAAGAGCTCGCCGTACACGCTGACCTCCTTCGTGGCCTCCACCGCGTCCACCTCCAGCTTCAAGGTGCCGCCCGGGACGAGCTCCGCCGATGAGAGCGTCACGTCGAAGTCGTTGCCCTTCGAGTCCAGCCGGTAGCGCACCTCGCGGCGGAGCACCCGTCCGTCCGCCAGCTCCGCGGCGATGATGACGTCGTAGTAGCCGTCCTCCACCGACAACGGCACCAGGAACCGGCCCCGCCACGCGCCCGACACCGTGTCGAAGGTGAGCGGCTTCACGAGGCCGAAGGGGAAGTACGCCGTCACCCGGCGCGCGTCGCGCGGGGCCCGGACGCTGATGATGGGGTCGCCCGGCGGAATCTCCTCGCGGCTCAGCTCGCCGAAGACACCCGAGTAGGAGGTGCCCTCGGGCAGGTGCACCGGCACCATCTCCTTCACCGGCTCGCCGCCCGGCGCCGTGCGCGCCACCTGCTCCACGGCCACGAAGGAGGTGTACTGGCTCATGAGCCCATACTGGAGCGCGGTGGAGGTAATGCCCTGCACCACCTCGGGCGTGTGGCCGCGGTAGCCCTCGACGGTCAGCTCCTCGATGCGCTGGCGGGCCCACAGGCTGCGGAGCGCGGAGTTCTCCGGGGCGGCCTCGGGGAAGCGCACCGGCACTTCGAAGCGGCGCTCCACGCCGCGCACCCGGCCGGAGATGCGCAGCACGCCACCGCCCGTGCCGTGGAACTTCCCCACCAGGAACAGCGGCTGGCCGCTGAAGAGGTCCGGCAGCACCTTCGGGTACACGTCCGCCACGGGCAGGCCCTCCAGGTCCGCGCGCAGCGAGGTGAGCACCGGGCCGCGGATGCGCTCCTCGAACTCGCGGGCCACCTCCGCCTCCGGACGGTTGAGGTCCACGAAGGTGGAGCCGCCCCGGCCCAGCTCGGCCATCTTGGTGATGAGGTAGCGGTTGACGCCCGAGCCCACACCCGCGGCGAAGATGCGCGTCTCCTCGCGCAGGTGCGTCTGGAGCGTGGCGAGCACGTCCTCGTCACCGCCGATGAGGCCGTCCGTCATGAAGAGCACCATGCGCAGCCGGGCCGGGTCGTTGGCGGGCACCATGGCCTCTTCCGCGGCGATGCGCACGTCCGTACCGCCGCCGCCCCAGAAGTTGGCGACATAGGGCAGGGCTCGCTCGATGTTCTCCCGGGTGGCGGGCACCGCGCCGGGCGCGAACTTCGTCACCTGCGTGTGGAAGTTGAGGACCTGGAAGGTGTCCTCGGAATGCAGGTGGCGGAGCACCTCGGCGGTGATGGCCTTGGACTTCTCGATGGGCAGGCCCGCCTGTGAGCCCGAGGTGTCGAGCACGAAGTACAGCTCGCGCGGCACCACCTCCTTGTCGGACGGGTTGAGCTGCGGGTTCAGCAGGACCAGGAAGTAGCCGTGGTCCGCGCCGGGCTCGCGGTGCACGAGGACCGCGGGACGGATGAGGGCGTCGGCGACGGTGTACTCCAGCGTGAAGTCCTTGTTGGGGATGCGCTCCTCACGGCCGAGCTGAACGCGGGCGCGGGAGCGGCCCTCGCGCGCCACCTCCACGCGGTGCGACGTGGAGCGCAGCGCCTGGATGGGGAGGCCGGCGTCGAGCCGGACGGTGAGCTGGATGTCATGGCCGGCGCGCAGCTCGGGCGGGAGGACGGGCGGGGAGAGGCGGCTGGCGTCGGGGACGGTGGTGGTGTCCGGCGAGGTGCCCTCTCCCTGGCGGAAGGGCAGCGGCTCTCCGCCCATGAAGCGGGGGCCCACCACCATGGGGAAGGTGAAGCGGTAGGTGCCGGACTCGTACGGGAGCCGCTCCACGTAGTGGATGCGGACGCGGATGCTCTCGCCCGGGAGGATGTTGGCGACGGACTGGGTGAAGACGTTGGGGCGCTCCTGGTCGAGCAGCGCCGCCGTCCGGCCCTCCGACTTCGCCTGCTCGTAGGTGGCGCGTGCCTGCTCGCGCGTCTGGATGACGCCGCGGATGACGCGCTCGCCGACGAGGAGCTCCATGCCGTCCACGGCCGCCATCTCCGGCAGCGGGAAGACGTAGAGCGCTTCCAGCGGCTCGGTGTAGGGATTCTCGAAGACCTGGGTGACGGTGACGGAGGCCAGGAAGCCGCTCACCTCGGCGTCCACCTCCGTGTGCTTGAGGCTGAAGGTGCGCGGCGTGGAGTCCGGGCAGCCGGTGTGCTGTCCGTGCTGGCGCAGCCGGGCCACCAGCGTGCCCTGGGAGATGGCGCCGGAGCTGAGCGGCGAGGGCGGAGCGGGGCAGGGCGGCTGCTGGGCGGCGGCCGCCAGCGACAACAGGCAGACGGAGAGCGTGGCGAGTACGGCTCGCATGGGACGTGGGCCTCGGCTTTCGGGTGTGCCGGGGGCGATTGCAGGCCCCGGGCCAGCGCCGGCTGTGGCGAGGGACCCACGCTCGCGGGGGCTGACCCGTCTGGAGCCGGACCGCGCGTGTACCGCTGGCGACATGCGTCCGTGGCTGCCCGGCCGCACGGCGAGGGGGGAGGCGGAGAGCCGGGGGCGCGGGAGAGGTGTCCGTTCAGGGCACGGCGTGCCGCTCATCGGGGGGATGGATGGCGCCGGACGACAGTGGCACCTCCGCCCCGGCGCGGAGCCGCGGGGCCTGCTTCACTGACGGGAAGACGCGGCCGGCGGCTCGGCGAACACCGGCGCGCGGGTCTCCGCCAGTTGCTCCAGGAGCACGGCCGCGCGGGTGGGCGCGTCATACGTGGCGATTTCCGCCTGGAGCCCCCGGGCCCGCTGCCGGAAGTCCGGCGTGCCGAGCACGCTCCGCACCGCGCGCCGCACCTGCTCGGGTGTGGGTGCCTTCGTCTTGAGGTTCACCCCCACGCCCGCCCAGGCGACGCGGTTGGCGATCTCCGGCTTCTCCTCGGAGGTGCCCGCGCACACCAGGGGCACGCCCTGGGCCAGGGCGCACTGGACGCCGCCATAGCCGCCGTTCGTTACCATCACCGACACGCGCGGCATCAGGTGGGCGTAGGGGATGAAGCGCTCGATGCGGGCATTGGCGGGGAAGGGACCGGCGCCGAGCCATTCCACCGGCGGGCCTCCGGTGGCCGCGACCACCCACACGTCTTCGTCCGCGAGCGCCTGGAGTGTGGCGAGGATGAGGTGGGGCTCCTCCGTCGCCAGCGTCCCCTGCGTGACGTGGACCACGGGGCGAGGAGAGTCCCGGAGCTCGTCCCACCACGCGGGCGGCGTCCAGCCGGCCGGAGCTTCCGGGAGGAATGGGCCGATGAAGTGGACCTGCGGAGGGAGGTCGGTGCGCGGGTACTCGAAGGAGGGGACGGTGCCCTGGAGGTAGAGGAACGGGGACACGGGGACGTCGAAGATGGGCTTGCGCGTGGCGGGCAGTCCGAGCCCGGCGCGCATGCGGTTCAGGTGCGCGTTGACGTCCCGGAACACGACGTGGTTCACGCCCCACGCGAGCGCGCGGTTGCGCAGCCTGCCCAACGGGGTGCTGCTCGGCATGAGGCCCAGGCCGAAGGGGGCCGTGTCGGCGCTGGCGACCGTCATGGCGGTGATGCCGAAGGTGGCCCACGGCAGCCCGCGCCGCTCCTGGAGGAGGGAGGCGCCGAGGAAGCCCGTATCGCAGACCACGACGTCCGCCGGGAAGTCCCGGAGCTCGGCCTCCAGGTCCGCCAATTGTCCGGGGGCCGAGTCGATGAAGAAACGCGTGAGGTCGAACTTGAGCTTCGCGAAGTCGCTCAGCGCCGCGCGCTCGGGGAACACGTCGCCCACGGTGGTGTCGTGGAAGTCCCTCGCGGCCCGCATGGGCACGTAGCGCGCCCCGGTGGCCTCGACCTTGGAGCGGAAGATGCTGCCGGTATGCCAGCGCACCTCATGTCCCCGCTCGACGAGCCGCCGGGCGATGGGCGCACCCGGATTGAAGTGACCGGTGAGGGGAACGGTTCCGAAGAGGAAGCGGGCCATGGGGTGACGGTACTCCCGGCGGCGACGGAGTTCCCGGAGCAGTGCCGCCACCTCACGGGATACGGAGGCGCGTCCGCGTCCTGGTCACGGCGGCGAGCCCCGGCCGCGCGGCCCGCGCGGCGTCAGGTTCCATAAGGTTGCCTGCACCCCGAGCGCAGGAGGTGTCACATCCTGAGAAGATTCTCAGGACCCCTTCAGGATGCCCGCACATGGTGCCGTTACGGTGCGTGTCATGGTGGTTGCCCTTACAGCACTGCTGCTGGCCGCGGCGCCAGCGGAGCCCGTCCCGCTGAGCTTCGCGGAAGCCCTTGATGCCGCCGGGCGCGCGCCCCTGCCCGCCGCCACGGCGCGCGCGCTGGAGGCCAAGCGCGCCGAGGATGCCCGCATCTCCGGCCTCGTGGCAAACCCACAGCTCACGGTGGAGCCGGGCTGGCGCCGCCAGGAGGCGGTGGGTAGCGGCCTGGACCTGCGGGTGGGCGTGGCCCAGCCGCTCAACCTCTCCGGCCAGTCCGGCGCCCGGCGGGAGGCCGCGCGGCTGGAGACGGAGTCCCTCTCCGAGGAGGCCCGCGCCCGGTTGCTGTCCCGGCGGCTGGCCATGGCGGAGGCCTGGCTCGGGTTGTGGGCGGCGGAGCAGGCCCAGGCTCGCGCCGCGGAGGAGGTCCAGCTCGCCGCCGAGTTCCAGAAGGCGGTGGAGGCCGCCGCGGCGCTCGGCGCGTCCACCCGGCTGGAGGTGGCGGAGGCCGTCACCCATGCCGCCGAGGCACGGCTGGCCGAGCTGGACGCCCAGGGGCTCGTCGCCGAGCGCCGGGCCCAGCTGTCCCGCCAGCTCGGGCGTGCCGCCGCGCAGCCGCCGCTCTCCACCCGGGGCCCTCTTCCCGAGGTGACGCTTCCCCCCGAGAGCCGGTGGCCGGAGTTGCTGGCGCTCGCGGCGCGGAAGCCGGACGTGACGGCGCTGGCGCTCGGTGCCCGGGCGGAGCGTGCCCGGGCCAACGAGCTGCGCGCCTCGCGAGGCTTCCAGCTCCAGCTGGGCGCCTCGGCCCTGCGCGAGTACGACGGCGCGGTGGGGGGCGTGGCCACGCTGGGCCTGACGCCGCCCCTCTTCGACCACGCGGAGCGCGAGCGGGGGCCCCTGCTGGCCCAGGCCGCGAGGCTGGAGGGTGAGGCCGGGGAGGCCGCCGCCGCCGCCTTCGCGGAGCTGTCACTCGCCTTCCACGAGGTGGAGCACTCCCACGAGGTGGTGGAGCTGCTGAAGGGCACGCTGCTCCCCGGGGCCGAGGAGGCCGCCAACCTGAGCGTGCTGCTCTTCCGCGCGGGGGACACCACCGTCCTCGAGGTGGTCCGCCTGCGCCGCGTGCTCGCCTCCGCCCGCATCCGTCTGGGCCATGCGCTCGCCGACGAGGCCCTGGCGCGCGTGCGGGTCCGCTTCCTCATCGACGCCGCCGACATCTCCACCCCGGAAGGCTCCACGCCATGAGACACGTGCTCCTGACCACCGCCCTGCTGCTGGGCGCGGGCTGCTCGTCGCCGCCCGCGGAAGCGCCCGCCGCCGCGCCGTCCCGCCCCAGCTCCGCCACCGAGTGGGTGCGCCCGCGCCCGGTGCGAGGCGTGCCCCTGGCGGAGGCGCCCGCCCGCGTGCTGCCTCCGCCCGACGGGGCCGCCGCCATCGGCGTGCCCTTGCGCGCCAGCGTGTCCCGCATCGCCGTGAGGCCCGGCCAGGGGGTGCGCCGGGGCGACGTGCTGCTGGAGGTGCGCATGCCCGAGGTGGTGGAGGCCGCGGGCCGCATCCAGGCCGCGTCCCTGCGGCGCGAGGCCTATGCGAAGCGCCGCGAGCAGCTCATGGCGTTGAAGGAGGCGGGCATGGCGCGGCTGGCCGAGCTGACCGAGGCGGAGACTCAGCTCGCCGAGGCCGAGGCGGACGCGCAGGCCGCGCGGGCGATGCTCGCCGTGGCGGGGGTGGACCCGAAGGAGGCCGCCGCCGTGGCCCGCAGCGGCGTGGTGCCGCTGCGCAGCCCCGTGGAGGGCACCGTCACCGAGGTGTCGGTGGTGCTGGGCGAGACGCGCGACGGAGCCGGGGCGCCGATGGTGCGCGTGGCGGGCGGCGGCGAGGCCCGCATCGAGGCGCGCTTCGCCCGCGTGCTGCCGGAGGAGGCCCGCTTCGAGTTCACCGTGCCGGGCACGCCGCCGGTGCCGGTGCGCGAGGTGAGCCGCTCGCCCGCGGTGGACCCGGGGGACGGCTCCACCACCGTGTGGTTCGAGCCCGAGACGCCGCGACAGCTCCCCGCGGGGCTCGCCGGGGCGGTGAGGGTGCGCGCGGACGGCCTGCCCGGCGTCACCGTGGTGCCCGTGCGCGCGCTGCTGCTGGAGGCGGGCCAGGCCGAGGTCCTGGTCCAACAGGGGCGGGACTTCCGCCGCCAGCGCGTGGAGGTGGTGGCGACGTCCGGCGCGGACGCGCTGGTGCGCGGCCCGGGTGAGGCGGACGTGGTGGCCGCGGACGCCGAGGCGCTGCTCCTCCAGGAGGCCGCCGTGGGCGGCGGTGGGCAGGAGGGCTCGAAATGATGGGCCGGTTGGTGGAGCTCAGCGTCCGGTACCGCGGCGTCGTCCTGGGTGTGACGGCGGCGCTGGCGGTGGTGGCCGCGCTGGTCGGCTGGCGGCTGGAGCTGGACGCGCTGCCGGACATCACCACGAACCAGGTGCTCGTCCTCACGCGCGCGCCCGGCATGACGCCCGAGGAGGTGGAGCGGCTCGTCACGCGCCCCATCGAGACGGGGCTGGGCGGCATCCCCGGGCTGCTGGAGCACCGCAGCCTGTCCCGCTACGGCATCTCCTCCGTCACCGCCGTCTTCTCGGATGACGTGGACCCGTACCGCGCGAGGCAGGGCGTGCAGGAGCGGCTCTCCGGCCTGGCCTCGCGGCTGCCGCCCGGCGTGGACGCGCCGGAGCTGGGGCCCCTCACGGGAGGGCTGGGGGAAATCTTCCACTTCACGCTCAGCTCGGAGTCGCTGACGCCCGCGCGGCTGCTGGAGCTGGCCGAGCTGCGCGTGGCGCCGCTCTTGCGCTCCGTGCCCGGCGTCGTGGAGGTGAACACCTGGGGCGGGCATCAGCGCACGCTGGAGGTGCGGGCGGACCCGCGCCGGCTGGCGGCGCGCGGGCTGACGCTGGAGGACGTGCGCCAGGCGCTGGAGGGGGCCTCGGGCTCGGTGCCGGGAGCGAGCCTGCCCGTCGGGGACAGGCAGGTGCTGGTGCGCGCGGTGGCGCGTCCCCCAGGGGCCAGCGAGCTGGGCGGCGCGGTGGTGCGTACGCCGGGAGGCGAGCCGGTCCGGGTGGCCGACGTGGCGGACGTCGTCACGGGCGCGCTGCCCCGCATCGGCACCGCCACCGCCAATGGCCGGGGCGAGACGGTCTACGTCATGGTGCAGATGCTGCGCGGCGCCAACGCGCTGGACGTGGTCCAGGCGCTGCACGCGCGGATGCCGGAGGTGAAGGAGGCGCTGCCCAGGGACGTGCGGGTGGACATCGTCTATGACCGAAGCGTGCTGGTGCGCGGCACCCTGCACACGGTGGCGAAGAACCTGGCGGAGGGCGGCCTGCTGGTGGTGCTGGTGCTGCTGGCGCTGCTGGGCAGCTTCCGGGCGGGCCTGCTGGTGGCGTCGGTGATTCCGCTGTCCATGTTGGGCGCGTCCGTGGGCATGGTGTTGCTGGGCATCCCCGGCAACCTGATGAGCCTGGGCGCCATCGACTTCGGCCTCCTGGTGGACGGAGCGGTGGTGATGGTGGAGGGCCTCTTCCACCACGTGGGGCACTCGCGGCACCGGCTGGATGCGAGCGGGTGGCAGCAGCGGGTGGGCGAGGTGACGTCGTCGCTGGCGCGGCCCGTCTTCTTCTCCGTGCTCATCATCATGCTCGTCTACGTGCCGGTGCTGTCGCTCACCGGGGTGGACGGGAAGATGTTCCGGCCCATGGCGCTCACCGTGGTGCTGGCGCTGGCCACCTCGCTGGTGCTGGCGCTCACCTTCATCCCCGCGGCGGCCAGTCTGGTGCTGCGCCCCGAGCACGTGCCGGAGCGCGAGCCCTGGCTGGTGCGCGCGGTGCAGCGCGCCTACCCTCCGCTGCTGGAGCGGGCGCTGCGGCATCCGGCCTGGGTGGCCGGCGGGGCCCTGGTGCTGCTCGCCCTGGGCGTCTTCGAGTACGTGCGGGCCGGCACCGAGTTCGCCCCGCAGCTCAGCGAGGGAGACCTGGTGGTGCAGACGACGCGCGCGGCGGACATCCGCCTGGAGGGCGCGGCGCGCGAGGCGGGCCGGCTGGAGGCCGTGCTGCTGGGACGGGTGCCGGAGGTGACGCAGGTGGTGTCGCGCGTGGGAAGTCCCGCGGTGGCCACCGACATCATGGGCCTGGAGCAGGCGGACGTCTTCGTCGCCCTCAAGCCCCGCGAGCAGTGGCGGCCGGGGCTCACCCCGGAGGGGCTGGTGGAGGAGATGCAGCGCATCCTGGATGAGGACGCGCCCGGGGGAGAGCCCTCGTTCACCCAGCCCATCCAGATGCGCTTCAACGAGCTGCTGGGCGGCTCCGTCGCGGACGTGGCGGTGAGCGTCTACGGCGAGGACCTGGGGGAGCTGCGCCGGCTGGCCGAGCGCGTGGCGGCCCTGGTGGACGAGGAGAAGGGCGCGGAGGACGTGCGTGTGCTGGCGCCTCCGGAGGTGTCGCTGCTGGAGGTGGAGCCCCGGCCGCTGGACGCGGCGCGCGCGGGCTTCTCCGTGCGAGAGGTGCTGGAGGCCGTGCAGGCGGTGCGCACCGGCCTGGAGGTGGGCGCCACCTTCGACGGCGCGGTGCGCGTGCCCATCCTCCTTCGCCTGGGCGGTACCGCGGAGGCCTTCTCCCTGGCGGACCTCGCTCTGCCCGCCGCCACCGGCGGCACGGTGCCGCTGTCGCGCGTGGCGGACGTGCGCCTCACCTCGGCGCCCAGCCTGGTGAGCCGGCAGGACGGCCAGCGCCGCCTGGTGGTGGGCTTCAACGTGCGCGGGGCGGACCTGGGCACGGTGGTGGCGGGGGCCCAGGCGCGCATCGCGAAGGGGCTGGAGGTGCCGTCCGGCTACCGGCTCGTCTGGGGCGGGCAGTACGAGACGCTGACGGCGGCGGCGAGGCGGCTGTCGCTGGTCATCCCCGCGGTGCTGGGGCTCATCGTGCTGGTGCTCGTCGTGGCCTTCGGCCGGTTGAGGCCCGCCGTCATCATCTTCACCCACGTGCCCTTCGCCTGTGTGGGGGGCGTGCTGGCGCTGTCGCTGCGCGGCATGCCGGTGTCCATCTCCGCGGCCATCGGCTTCATCGCCCTGTCCGGAATCGCCGTGCTCAACGGCGTGGTGTGGGTGTCCCGCCTGCTGCACCACGAGGCGGAGGGCATGCCCATTCCGGAGGCGGTGCGCCTCACCGCCCGCGAGCGCGTGCGCCCGGTGCTGATGACGGCGCTGGTGGCGGCCCTGGGCTTCGTGCCGATGATGCTGGCGCAGGGGGTGGGCGCGGAGGTACAGCGGCCCCTGGCCACGGTGGTGGTGGGCGGGCTGGTGACGTCCACGCTGCTCACGCTGGGGGTGTTGCCCGCGCTGTACCCCTGGCTGTCGCGCCGCCGTCCCCGGGCGGCGAAGACCCCCGCGGCCAGGGAGGTCCCCGCATGAAGCTGCTGCTGGTGGAGGACGAGGAGCGGATGGCCCGGCTGCTGCACCGCGGGTTGAGCGAGGCCGGCCATCAGGTGGACGTGTGCGAGCGGGGCGAGGATGCGCTCCGGCAGGCCCAGGACGTGCCCTACGACGTGGTGCTGCTGGACTGGAACCTGCCGGACCTGGACGGGCTGGCGGTGCTGCGGCGCTGGCGTGAGCGGGGCCTGCGCACGCCGGTGATGCTGCTCACCGCGCGGGGCACGGTGGGCGAGAAGGTGGCGGGGCTGCGCGCGGGGGCGGACGACTACCTGGTGAAGCCCTTCGCCTTCGAGGAGCTGCTGGCCCGGCTGGAGGCGCTGCACCGCCGGGGCGAGGCGGGCTCGGTGCTCGGGCACGTGGGCCCGCTGGTGCTGGACGCGCGGCGCCGCGTGCTGCGCCATGGCCAACAGGAGCAGCCGCTCACCGGGCGCGAGTTCTCGCTCTTCCAGGAGCTGGCCTCGCACGTGGGCGAGGTGCTGTCCCGCTCGGAGCTGCTGGCGCACGTGTGGGGGGCGGGCTTCGACGGGCCGCCCAACATCGTGGACGTGTACGTGGGCTACCTGCGCGGGAAGCTGGAGCGGCTGGGGGCCACGCCGGTGGTGTCCATCCAGGCGGTGCGCGGAGTGGGCTTCCGGCTGGTGGTGGAGGCGGCGAAGTGAGGTTGTCCACGCGGCTGTGGCTGCTGGGCGCGGGCGTGCCGGTGCTGGGGCTGGTGCTGGCGGTGATGCTGGCGGGCCACCTGTTCGAGGCCTGGCTGGAGCGCGCGGTGGACCAGGCGCTGCTGTCACAGGCGGCCACGGAGGCGGTGAGCCTCTTCGACGGGCCCGGGGGCTCGCCGCACCTGCACCTGTCGCACTCGCCGCTGACCGACGTGGTGCGGGCCTTCGCCCCGGTGGCGGAGGTGTACGGGCCGGATGGCGAGCGGGTGCTGTCCTTCCCTCCCGCGGGGCAGCCGCCGCCGGAGCGGCTGGTGCCGCCGGCCCAGGCGGGCCCACCCCGGCTGGAGACGGTGGTCGAGGACGGGGCGAGGCTGAGGCGGCTCTCCGTGCGCGTGGAGTCCGAGGCCGGTGTGCCGTACCTGCTGCGCCTGTCCGCGTCCCTGGCCTGGATGGACGCCGCGGTGCGCGCCTTCCGGCTCATCACGCTGGGGTTGGTGGCCGCGCTGGGGCTTGTCTTCTTCGCCTTGCAGGCGTGGCAGGCGCGGTGGCTCTCCGGGCGCCTGGAGGGACTGCGCGGCCTCATCACCCAGATGCGCGAGGGGGCGCTGTCCGGCGCCGCGCCGCGCGCGAGTGGGGCGGACGAGGTGACGGAGGTGGAGACGGCGCTGCGCGAGGCCAACAGCCGGCTGGGCGCCGCGCGCGAGGCGCAGGAGCAGCTCATCGCCCGCGCCGCGCACGAGCTGCGCACGCCGCTGGCCTTGATGCGCACGCACCTGGACCTGGCGCTCTGGAAGGAGCGTGACGCGGCGGAGCTGCGCGAGTCCCTGGTGGAGACGCGCCGCGAGGTGGAGCGCCTGTCCGTGCTGGCGGGCAACCTGCTGGACCTGGCCTCCTTCGGCCGGGGCGCGTGGGAGGTGGGGGCGGGGGACCTGCGTGAGCTGCTGGAGGACGCCTCGGCGGCGGCGCGGGCGGAGGCGGAGGAGCGAGGTGTCTGGGTGACGGTGGAGGCCCCGGCTCCCGCTTCGTGCCGTTTCCACGCGGGCTCGGTGCGGCAGGCCGTGGACAACCTGCTGGCCAACGCGCTGCGCTTCGCCCCGAGCGGCACCGAAATCACCCTGCGTGCCGAGCGCCAGGGGAAGACGTGGCGGCTGTCGGTGAGGGACAGGGGGCCGGGCATTCCTCCCGAGCACCGGGAGAAGGTCTTCACGCCCTTCTACCGGGTGGAGTCCGCGGGCAGGGGCACCGGGCTGGGGCTGGCCGTGGTGGCGGAGGTGGCGCGCCGCCACGGAGGCCACGCGTATGTGGCGGACGTGCCGGGCCCGGGGGCCGAGGTGGTGCTGGAACTGCCCGACGCCGTACCCGAGGTGCCGGCGGTCCAGGGCGGGCCGCTTCCCCGGCTCAAGGACCGGGCTTGAGGCCCCCCGCGTAGAGCGCGGCGGAGCGGGAAATCAGGAAGCCCTGTGGCAGCACCTTCATCGCCAGGGCCAGGAAGCGGTTGAGGAGCCCCGGCACGTACAGCTCGCGGCGGCGGGCGAAGGCGTCCACCGCCAGCCGGGCGCACGTGTCCGCGGGCATGATGCCCAGGTCCCCGGCCTTGAACTTCCGCGACAGGCCGGACACCTCCAGCATCTCCGTGGCGATGCCGCCGGGAGCGAACACCGTCACGGACACGCCCGCGTCGCGCAGCTCGTACGCCAGCCCGCGCCCGTAGCTGATGACGAACGCCTTCGTGGCCGCGTACGCCGTCTGGTAGGGCAACGGCGAGAAGCCCGCCATGCTGGACACCAGCATGAGGCCTCCGGGCGTGCGGTGCGCCGACAGGTGGCTCGCGAAGTGGCGTGACAGCTCCACGAGGCTGGAGACGTTGGTGGCCAGCATGGCCTGGAAGTCCTCGGGGGACTGCTCCAGCGCGCGCCCGTAGAACGTCACCCCCGCGTTGAGGATGGCGCCATGCACCTCGCGGCCCGCCACCGCGGCCTCGAAGAGGCGCTTCGGCTCTCCGGGCCGGGCCAGGTCCGCCACCAGGGGCACCACCTGCACGCCGTGCTTCGACGTGAGCTCCTCCCGGAGCGCCACCAGCCGCTCCTCCCGCCGCGCCACGGCGAGGATGTTCGCGCCATGCTCGCGCGCCAGCACGCGCGCCATCTCCAACCCCAGACCGGACGACGCGCCGGTGAGCAGGACCCAGCGGCCCCGGAAGTCCATCTTGCTGCTCATGGGGCGCGAAGCTAGGCGATGCGTCCAGCCTCGCCAACCGGCTTCTCCGGCGCTCCCCGAGGGGCTCGCCTGCACGCCGGGTATGCCCCTCCAGAGGCACCTCGCGACGCCCCGGCTGCCCCCAGGCGTGCGTGCCAGAGGAACGCGGATGCGTCCTGGCGCCGTGCATGGACGCGCGCCTCCTGCCCGGTGCTCCCTCGGACGTCACGGCCCCGCGAGGCTGGCAAGCCCCGTGCAACAGGGCCTCCCGCCGCATGCGCCGGCAGGACGGCGCGCTCACGGGGATTCCATCCATGAAGATGATGAAGAAGGGGCTGGCGCTGGCCGGCACGGGGGCGCTCGCCCTCTGGGCGTGCACGATGCAGGAAGTCGTCCGGGACACGGAGGGCCCGGACACCCGGACGGACGCGGCCGGTGTGGGGACGTGTGACGGCCCCTATCCGAACTACTGGCAGGACCCGAAGTTCACCAGCACGGGGATGTGGATGGGGCAGGATGTCTCCAACCAGCCGCCTCCAGGGTGGACAGGGCCCGTGTTCCGCCTGAGCCAGCAGTACCCCGCGCAGCTTCCCGCTCCCCAGCCGGCGGACGAGGGCTGGCGCGCCGTCAATCCGTTCGACCCGAAGCTCAGCCAGGCCGAGCGGACGGCGGCGGCCGAGGCGTACACCTGGGCGGTGATGCGCTACCTCCAGGCCGGCAACGTGGACAACGGCGCCAACGGAGGGGACGTCTCCAAGGACTGGACGCTCTGCAACAACCCGGTGCGCTCCTGGGTCCACATTCCCTTCCAGACGTATGACCCGTCCAGCGGCCGCGAGTTCATGCACGGCCTCACGCGCGAGGCGCCCGTCACCTTCACCCTCAAGCCGGGAGGGCAGCAGCTGAAGACGACGGTCTGGGCGGTGGGCTTCTACAACCCTCGCGCCGCCTACGCGCTGGGCACGGTGTGGAAGCCGGACGGGCAGGCGCGGCTGCCTGCCAGGGACATGGCCTTCCCGGAGGGCGCCGTCATCGGGAAGCTGCTCTTCACCACCGCCACCCCCGAGCAGATTCCCAACCTCGAGAACATGCCGCAATGGCAGGCCAACATCAGCGCCCCGTCCTACTGCGCGTGTACGCCGGCCCCGGGAGATGGTGGGAGCTCCTCCACCTGCTCCTTCCAGGAGATCAGCCAGCAGTGCCCGCGCTCGCCGGGCACGGTGACGCTGCTGCAGTTCGACATCGCGGTGCGTGACGACCGTTCGCCCACGGGCTGGGCCTATGGGACGTTCGTGGCGGACGGCATCCAGAAGGCCTCGGAGCCCAACCCGTGGAACCGCATCTCCCCGCTGGGCCTCATGTGGGGCAATGACACGCCGCCCGCGGACAGCCTGGCCCTGGACTACCCCGTCGACCCGCGGCAGAACGGCTTCGCGCAGGAGGTCGTCTTCTGGGACGTCGCGGACCGCTGGAACGCGCACTCCAACGGGGGACACCTGGGCTGCAACGGGCGCCTCAACGGCCCCGCGGACAATGCGCGCAGCTCGTGCCTCTCCTGCCACATGACGGCGTCGGTCCCGGACAAGACGCGCACCGTGCCGCCCATCTTCGACCTGTCCTCCACCACCGGCCAGTGCCTGCCGGCCCCCGGCGGCCCCACCACGGACGCGGTCTACTTCGCGACCACGCAGTGCTCCCAGCCCTTCCAGGGCGGCTCGGTGGTGCCGGGGCCCCAGTACGCCAGCGGGCGGAAGGAGTGGATCTCCACCGACTTCTCGCTCCAGGTCTCCATCAGCATGGTGCAGTGGCTGGAGTGGCAGGCCGACCAGGTGGACGAGGCCACCGGCCCACGCGTGATGCAGGGCCTGCTGCCGGCGCGCTGAGCCGCCGGAGGGCGGGGTCGCGCGTCAGCGGGGCAGGGGGGCGCTCACGAGCGCCTCCAGGTGCCCTCATGCGTGCGACTCCGTGCCTGGCCTAGTAGCGCGGACGGGTGGGCAGGTTCAGGTCGTCGCGCAGGTCGTTCTCGGCGGTCCGGTCCTGCTTGCGCTTGGGCGTCGACGGGTCGTTGTCGTGGTCGTACGGCAGGCCCACCGCGGAGTGCTCCAGGTTGCGGACGCCCTCGGACGTGCCCGGGGCGAGCTCGCCGTTCACGAAGTCGGAGGCGTGCACCAGCTCGTGGAAGAGGCCGACGATGGGCGGGCGGTTCATCCACTCCTCGCCGCCCAGGGAGATGCGCGAGGTGTTGTAGTTCACCTGCGAGTCGGTGCCCTTGCCCGGCGTGCCATCCGCGGACATGTAGCCGTCGTTGAAGTTCGTCCCGGTGGCGGAGTTCCCGCCGGCCGTCGACTGGATGGTGGTCTTCTTGCCGCTGGAGTCCAGCCGGCGCAGCAGGTCCTGGCCCGACGGGAGCGAGCGCATCGCGTCCAGGTCCGACTGCACGCGGGCGTTGAAGTCGGCGTCCTCGCCGGATGCGACGGACACGGAGCTGCCCAGCGAGTCCGAGTCCGTCATGTCGACGGTCTGCCGCGTGTCCTCGGCCGAGGCGTCGACGGCGTCGTCGTCCTGGACGTAGAGCTTGTCGCTGCCCTCGCCGCCCGAGACGGCGTCCGTGCCCAGGCCACCCGCCACCGCGTCGTTGCCCGCCCCGCCCGACAGCGCGTCGTTGCCCCGCCCGCCAATCACCTGGTCATCGCCGTCGCCGCCGCTCATGGCGTCGTTGCCCGCGCCGCCGTCCATGTAGTCACGCCCGGCGCCGCCATCCATGCTGTCCGAGCCGTCGAGGCCGTACATGACGTCCCGGCCGTCGCCGCCGGAGATGGCGTCGTTGCCGCCCCGGGCCTCGATGTAGTCGTCGCCGCCGCCGCCCGACAGCGCGTCGTTGCCCATGCCGCCGACGAGGCTGTCGTTGCCCTCGCCACCGTCGATGCTGACGCCCTGGGTGACGCTGGAGTCGACGGTGATGGCGTCGTTGCCGTCCCCGCCGCGGATGACCGCGTTCTTCGCCTGCTCCGCCGTGAGGGTCACCGTGTTGCCGCCCGAGGTGACGGACAGGCCACCGTCCTGCGTCTGGGAGATGGTGGCGTTGTCGTTGCCGGAGCCCAGGTCCACCACGGTGCGGCCGGAGGCGTCCGTGGAGACGGTGGGGCCCGGCGTGGGCGCAGGCGTCGGGCCACCGGGCTTCTTCGCGGTGGTCTCGGTGCCGGGGGCGTGGGGGCCGTGGGAGTGGTTGCCAATCTCCCCCAGCAGCGTCTGGCGCTGGGCCGCCGCTCCCCGGGGGGCCGCGTCGAAGCCGTCGCGGAAGCGCTCGGCGACGGCGGTCTTCATGGCATTGGGCTGCGTCTTGACCGCCGCCTGCGGCGAGGCCTTCTGCGAGACCCGGGGCTCGACCTGCCGGACCTGCGACGAAGTCGATGCGCGGGAACCGGAGCTTCCAATCCTGGTCATGACGATTCTCCCGGGGACTGCGGCGGTCGGTCCGGACCCCCACACGACTCCGCCGTGGAGAGGACCTTGTAGCCCATTGTCGGAGTGTCGCCCCCGGAGTTGCGTCCCGCCTCTCGTGGCGGGCAATGGGGGGCCGGGTCGTCCGTAGGCGTCCGGGAATGAACCTCCTTGCGCTGCTCGGTGCCTCGCTCATCCTCCAGGTCACCCCACCCGAGTTCCCCGATACGCCCCCGGGCCGTGTGGCGCGGGCGTGGGTGGAGGCCGTCCAGAGCGGAGACAGCGCGAAGATAGAGCCATTCGTGCAGCGCTATCTGAGCGTGGACCCGCTGCTCTGGACGACCCGCGCCAACTACCGCGTGCTGATGAAGAACGTGCATGACCCCATGGGCCTGGAGGTGGGGGAGGTCCAGGCTCGGGGGGATGACGTCCTCTCGTTCATCCTCACCTCGCGGCGGGACGGCCGGCGCAGCCGCGTCACCGTCTACTCGGACCCGGAGGGCAGGGAGGTGGACGTGAGCCTCGCGCCCGTGCCGTCCCCAGAGGAGCAGGCGCGCTTCCAGTGGCCCGATGGCGGCGCGCTGGGCCGGCAGGGGACGCTCGACGCCATCCGGCGTCACCTCGGCCTGCTGGCGAAGCATGACAGGTGGTCCGGCGTGGTGCTCATCGCCAAGGGCGACAAGGTGCTGCTCTCCACGGCGCACGGTCTGGCGGACCGCGCGTTCCAGGTCCCCATCCGCGAGGGGACGCGGTTCGACCTTGCGTCGGTGGGGAAGATGTTCACCGCGGCGGCGGTGGCGCAGCTCGTGGACGAAGGCCGGGTGTCGCTGGAGGACACGGTGGGGAAGCACCTGCCGGACTACCCGGACGCGGCGGTGCGGGAGAAGGTCACCGTGCGCCACCTGCTGACCCACACGGGCGGGCTGGGCACCCTGTTCGGCTCGCCGGGCTTCGACGCGACCCGGCGCTATACCGACGCCACGGACATGACCACCGCCTTCCATGGCGAGCCACTGCGGTTCGAGCCGGGGACGGACTGGTCCTACAGCAACGCCGGGTTCGTCCTGCTCGGCGCCATCATCGAGCGCATCGAGGGCAGGCACTACCGGGACTCCCTTCGCGAGCGCATCTGGACGCCGCTCGGGATGACGGGCACCGACATCGTGGGCCGCGACGCCGTCGTGCGGGACCTGGCGCGCATCCATGACCGCACGCCGCTGGACCCGTTCGGGCGAGAGCCCAAGGTGCTGGACAGCCGGAACTACGGCTGGATTGGCGGACCACATGGGGGCGGCCACTCCACGGCCATGGACCTCTTCAGGTTCATGCGGGCGCTCAGGAAGGGGAAGCTGATGAAGCCCGGGACGCTCGAGGCATTCCTCACGCCCCCACCGGGCTCTCCGGACCCGAACTACGCCCACGGCTTTCGGACGGCGCAGGTGGAGGGGCACCGGCTCATCTTCCACGGCGGCCACCTGCGCGCCGACGTGGGCATCTTCTGGGACCTGGACGTCACCGTGATTGTCCTGGGCAATGACCTGTACGACAGCGTGGCGGGGGTTTCGCGGCCCATCCGGACGCTCATCGCGCGGAATGCCCAGGCGTTCTGATTCACGGCCCGGCTGTTCCAGCCCGGTCTGACACGCGCGGGAGTGGCCACCCGGCCTGTAGACATGCTCGCCAGGTGCTCGACTTCAGTGCCGATAGCGCCTATTTCGCGTCTGGTCCAACCGCGCGAGGCGCACAACTGATGCCCG
Organism: Myxococcus sp. RHSTA-1-4; assembly: GCF_020037125.1. Taxonomy (GTDB): domain Bacteria; phylum Myxococcota; class Myxococcia; order Myxococcales; family Myxococcaceae; genus Myxococcus. The sequence goes on along the minus strand of NZ_JAIQDG010000005.1, from coordinate 197,321 downwards.
GTGCGGCAACGCGGCGCCCGTCATTGCTGGACGTGGGGTGCGCGCATGGGTGGTTCCTGGAGGCCACGGCCAGGGAGTTCGCGGGCGTGGGGCTCGAGCCTGACGTGGCCGTGGCACAGGCCGCGCAGTCCCGTGGCCTGCCCGTCCGCGGAGGCTTCTTTCCGGATGCGCTGAGCGCGGACGAGCGCTTCGAGGTCATCGTCTTCAACGACGTGCTCGAGCACATCCCCGATATCAACTCCACGCTGTCGGCCTGCTTCGAGCGGCTCCAGCCAGGCGGGGTGCTGGTGATCAACGCACCGTCACGGCGCGGAGTCCTTTATCGGGTTGCACGACTCCTGGGCAGGCTCGGACTGCCGGGCTCATTCGCGCGCTTGTGGCAGATGGGGTTCCCGTCTCCACACGTGCATTACCTGGACTCGGATTCGGAGGCCGCGCTGGCGCGGCGGCACGGCTTCCGGCTCGAAGCGCAGATGGCGCTGCCTTCGGTGTCGACCCAGGGGCTGTATGCGCGCATTCGCTACTCGCGCGATGTCTCCGTGCCCAAGGCAGTGGCGCTGACGGCGGCCGTAGGCATGGCCAGTCCGCTGCTGGCGGTACTTCCTCCCGATATCGAGGTCTGGTTCCTGCGCCGTCAGGCGTGATGGACTGGAAGCTGCCGCCACCGCAGGCAGCCGGAGGGGACGGTGCTGTACGAGGCGGTGAGGGAGAACCTGGCCACGCTCTTCCCGCGGTTCTCAGTTCCGGCCGTAGACGCGGCGCCGCTGGTAGCGGAAGAACCCTGCGTCCTCCTCGCGCGCGATGGTCGGTGCCTCGTGTTCGAAGTACTGCTCGCGCAAGGAACGCAACTCGGCCTCGAGGGCTTCACCCTGCTCGAGCCGCGAGAACAGCTCCGCTCGCGCCTTCATGTACGCATGCCCGTTCTCCCAGCGCGCGTCCCGGTACGCATCGTCCGCCGCTCTGCGGGCGATCATCTCCTCGGAGTAGCCCATGCGCCGCCGTATGCCGGCGAGGGCGGCCCGTCGCTCCTCGACCGGCATCGCGGCGAGGCGTGCCTGCACCGGCTCGAGCCGTAGGAACACCTCGGTCGCCTGCGACCGCACCAGATGGGCCTCCGGCTCTCTTGGGTCCACGCCGGCGCCCGCGGACAGCCGGTCGAGAAACGCGCTCTGCTGCGCCTCGAGCGAGAGCGTCGGGTCCACGTCGAGGAGCTCTCGCCGTCTCGTCTCCTCCTCGTGCTCGTGGGCGAGCGCCGCCTGCATCCAGCGCGCGGCCACCTCCCCGTCCTGGTCCTTTGCCTTCTCCGCCCGTCCGGGGGCCTCGCCGTGGAGCCGTCGTGGCGCTTCCCCGGGACTCACCGAAGCGGGCTGCGACGCACCGGCCCGTGCGACCGGCGCGCCCCCGCCTCGAAAGAAGGGGAGCGCGCCAGCCATGAGGAGGGCGCCGGACGCGAGGAGGACGATGATTCTCCCGCGCCGACTGCGCATCAGAGTCGCGGCCCCAGCTCGGACCAGATGAGCCCGGCGATCTTGTTCGAACCCGAGGTCGTCGGGTGAACACCGTCGGACTTGATGTCGGCGTTGGTGATCACCGGCCGCGGATCGACGAACGCGCAGTCGACGACGGCGTTCGAGCACGCCTTGGCCAGAATCTGATCTCCGTAGTCGACGGCCTCGTCGAGGTCGTCGGCGCCGAGGAGCCCACCCTTCGTGTGGTAGTAGCCGAGGTAGACGACGTCGGTGACGCCGCTGGCCGACATGTCGTTCAGCATGTCCGCCACGTCGACGTAGATGTCGTTGATGTACTCCCGGCAGCTCTGCGAGAGGCGGCCGAACTCATACCACTGCGTCTTGCAGTCGTAGGGGTCGGCGAGCGCGATGGTGGGGATGAGGATGTCGTTTCCTCCGCCGTCCATCACCACGATGGGGCTGTTCGGATTGTCGCTCTCGGCGAGGTCGAACTGCCCGCGGATGGAGGGGGTGACGACCCCGCCCTCCAGCTCCGCGCCGGAGGTCGTGTAGTTGCGGAACGTCTCGCCCGCCTTGGCGTGGATCGCGCTCTGGATCTCCCCCGAGAGCGCGAAGATTGAGTCGCCCAGGAACACGACGCCGTCGTTGTCCGCGTCGGGAATCCACGGGGCGCTCATGAGCTGACCGAGGCCACAGCCGACGAGGAGCGCGGGGGCCGAGACGGCGAGGGCGAGCGTCCACCGGGGCAGACGCGCGCGGCCAGGGACTTGGAGCTTCTTCATGTGGTTCCTCCCGCCGGCAGGTCCAGCCCACCAGCGTGCATTGGAGAGGCGTCCCGAGGAGGGGAAGCCCCTCATGATGATTGTTCCGTCATCCGGACTTTCCGGATGACGTCCTAATCAGCACACAGAGTTGACTTGAATGTCAAAACAGAAAATGCAGTGAAATCGGAAAAGTCTCCGAGGGGTTCACGAGGGGCGGAGCCGGTGCTGGAGGAGGAGAGCCCGGCCCAGGCTGCGACGGAGGAGCGCACGTCGCGATGGGATGGGGCGGGGCTGCTGCGCCGGACGTTCGCGCTGGAGCCCGGGTAGACCTCGCACCGCGAGGCTCCAAGTAACAGCGGGTGACGCCCCCGTCCTGGCAAGCTCGACATGAACATCCAGGGCCTGGGCGGCATGTGCCTCCACTCGGACGGCTTCTACAACCGTGCAGCTCTGGGACTGCCACGGAGGCTCCATTTCCAAGGGATGCGCCCCTCGGCCTCCGCGTCTCCTCGGCGACACCTCGGGCCCCCTCGGCCGGCAGCTCGCGGTGGACCCGCGGGCCCTCGAGGGGCGGGCGCTGGAGCCGGCGCGCGCTCAGTCCTCCTCCACGCCGTGGCGCTGGTGCCAGCCGGCGATGGACTCCTTCGGGTAGCGCTTGAACTTCTTGTCCCCCTTCGCGGCGTGGACGGGGACCCAGTCCGGCTTGAAGTCGAGCATGATGTGCACGTGCTCCGGGGGCACCGGCAGGGGCGTGTCGATGGCGGACGCGAACGGGTGGATGAGCTCCGGCCACGTCGGGTCATACAGCCAGAGCGCCGAGCCGCACCGCCCACAGAAGTGACGCCGCCCCGTGCTCAGGCGCGCCTTCGCGTCCTCCGGGTTCTTGATGCGCGCGCGGTACACCTTGACGTGCTGCCCGCCGCGCACCTCGAGCGAGCCGGAGTCCCCCGACAGGTTGATGGCGTACCCACCGCCCCCCTGCGTCTTCCGGCAGATGGAGCAGTAGCAGCGCATGAAGGGCTGCGGGTGCTTCGTCTCCACGCTGAAGCGCACGCCACGGCAGTGGCACGAGCCTTCGAGCTTCATTCGTCCTCCCGGGTCAGAAGCCGTAGCGAATGCCGATACGGAGCTGCCGGGGAGGCTGTCGTTGGATGGGCGTCCTGAAGTTCACGTTCTCATCGGACGAACCGGAGGGCAGGTCCTCGGGGGTTCCTCCCTCGATGGGGAGGAAGGCCTCGAGCGTATAGGCCTCGTCCACGCGGGTCACCGCCTGGAAGTTGAAGAGGTTGAACACGGCCACCGAGAGGGACACCACCTGGTAGGACAGTCCCCCATCGGTGCTCATGTCCTCGACGGTGGTGTCGAGGTTCCGGTGGACGTACCAGGCCCCCAGCCGCGGGGTGTCCGTCAGCGCATGCTCGGCTCCCGCCATGAGCTCGGTGGAGGACTGCGGCAGCAGCTCGCGCTCCTCCGTGAAGGGGGACCGCGCGGCGAAGAGGTGCATCTCTCGGACCGGAGGAGCTCGACGTCTCCGCCCGCCTTGAGCACGTGACTGCCCAGCGCGTTGAACAGCCAGGCGCCCTTCGCGTTCGCCTGATAGCGGTCCAGGGTTCCACCCAGCGGGACGGACGAGCCCAGCAGGGCGCCATGCACCGGCGCCCCTCCTCGCGTGTCGAGCGGCTGCAACACGGCGGCGGCCTCCGAGGTCGCGTCCTGCCGGGACGGGATGCCGGAGACGGAGAGCGACAGGCCGTGGTCCTCCCCCGGCCGGAAGGTCACCTTGGCCAGGTACTGAAGGCTGCGGGCGTCGAGGAAGCAGCCCCGCCGAGCGTGGCCCCAAGGTCTCCCAGGTTCTTCATCCGCGTGGAGGTGCTGAAGATGGTGCCCCTGTTCGGGGTGGGCTCGGGCTGTCCCTCCAGGGCGCCGGGAGTCCAGTGGGCGAAGACGGAGCCACGGAATTCATTGGTGCCCGTGCGCGTCACCGCGTTGATGACGCCTCCCTGGGCGCGGCCCTCCTCGGGGAGGTAGCCGCCCAGGCGGACCTCCACCGCCTCGAGGAACTCGACGCTCAGTGGCCGGAACCGCCCTACGCCTTCCGGATTCCCACCACCTCGCCGTAGCCACCGGGGATGAAGAATTCATGCGGCTCCATGCCCATGATTCGCAGCGCGGTGGTGACGGCGTCCGCGGACCTGGGGACGCGCCTCGAGGGCTGACCGGTCTCCTCGATGATGTCCACCGGGACGCCGAGCCCGCGCGTCGTGTACGAGCCCACCTGCCGGTTCCCCGCCACGTTTCCGCCCGCGAAGCAGACCGAGGTGTAGGGGTGGTGGTCATCCGGCTGGGCGTAGCTGCCATCACTCCCGCGCGAGGCCCAGCTCCGGCCGAACTCGCTCATCACCAGCACCAGGGTGTCGTCGAGCAACGTCTTGCCCGGCTTGCCCGGAGCAGGCGAGGCCTTCATCTCGCCCAGGAAGCGCGCGACGCAGTCCATCAGCCCGCGGCCGTGCGCGCAGCTGTAGGCATGGCCCTGTCCGTTGTGGGTGTCGAAGTCGAGCCGCAGTGAGACGTGCACCGAGGTGCACAGGTCCGACTTGAGCAGGCGCAGCGCCATGTCCATCCGCGGGTCGAGCCCGGTGAGGTGGAAGTTCGCGAGGCCGAACGTGTAGGTGAAGGCCTCGCTCAGGTAGCTCGACAGGTACGCGGGACGGTTCGTCTTCAGCGCGTCGATGCCCTTGGTGCTCTCCAGCACGGACACGACATCCGTCGCCAGCACGCGGGAGACGGACGACAGCGAGCCATGCAGGCCCTCCAGGTAGCTGTCCACCTTCGCCGTCGAGCGGCCCAGGAGCTGCTGGGCGCGCGAGAGCGAGAAGCGCTCCACCGTCGTCGTCTTCAAGGTGCTCCCGGTGGGCTGGCCGCGCGCGTCCAGTTCGGGCCCCTCGGTGCGCGCATCCAGCCCCGTCCACCAGGCGTTGTCCGCGGGCTTCGCGGAGAGCATCGGCTTGAGCGCTTCGATGGACGGAACGCGAACCGGCGAGGCGTGGGAGGGCAACCCCATGCCGACCGGCGTCCCTCGTTCTCCGGAGACGACCACGAATGGCAGCGGCCGGCTCTCGCGGTACCGCTCGTACAGGTGGTTCGCGATGACCGAATGTACGGCGGGCGCCCGGTAGTCCGCGCCGGCGACACCGCACATCGCGGAGATGAAGGCGCTCGCGTGGTCGTTGGTGCCCTGGTCGATGCCGTGCAGCACGCTCAGTTGCTCATGCAGCGCGAAGTGCTGGTAGCCGTACATGAGCGGGCTGAAGCTGCCGCGCGCGCCGGGGTCCTGGGGATTCCAGGACTGCCAGGTCCGCAGCGGCTTGTAGGGGCCGTTCGCGGGCGCGAGGCTCACCACCTTGCTCGCATCGAAGAAGACGGGCTCTCCGCTGTAGCCGGCGGGCGCCGGGACGCAGAGCGGAATCTCCGCGTCCTCCAGCGGGGTGAAGTAGTACGCCGGCCGGAAGCCGCCCGGGATGTAGAGCACCACGAGCCGGGAGGGGACGTCGGCGTCCGCGGCATGCGCGATACCGGAGCCGAGGAGCCCCGCGCGTTCGAGGAGCGCGAGCTGCCCCGCTCCGAGGGCCCACTTGAGCAACGTGCGTCGGGAGGTGTTCGGCATGGAGTCCTCGGCTCAGTAGGTAATCCACAGCGGGTGACGGATGAGCGCCGCGCAGACGCCAATCCAGGCCAGGCGCGTGCTCTGCGTCTCGAGCGGGAGGTAGACCTGCTCGTACAGCGCCTTCGCTTCCGCGTCCGGAGGCGGCTGTCCGAGCATGCGCAGGTAGAGGTTGCGCAGGTTCTTCTGCACCGCGTCCGGGTTCTTGGAGGAGGTGTCCGCGAGCGTCACGTAGCGCAGCACCGCCGTGTTGTTCCGCTTGTCCACCGCGCGAGCGCACCAGGCCTGGGACATCTGGACCAGCGCCTGCGCGGCGGAGGGACCGAAGCTCACGTCCTTCTTGCGGTACAGCAGCGAGTTGCCACCTCCGAGCGCCTCGAAGCGCTCGACGGTGCGCGCGTCGGAGACGTACTCGCCCGAGATGCCGGGCGCCCAGTCACCGGGCCACACGAAGAACTTGTTCCAGTTCACCACGTACGCCCGGTTGCGCCAGTTGGGGTCGCTGGTGCTGACGAAGTCCTCGAGCGTGAGCCCGAGTTGGTCCATCAGGCTCACCACCATCTCCTCGGCGGACAGCCGGCGGACGCCGAACTCCTCGGGCGACGGCGTCTCCATCTGCGCGGGGGGCGCCGGCAGGTCGCGAATCCACCCTTCCACCTGCGCGATGGTCAGCGTGACGCGGCCGCTGGCGACGAACTCGTCGTAGGGCTGGCCCGGCGGCATCTGGGGATAGCTCCCGGGGGCGGTGCCCTTGAGCATCTGGACGAGCAGGCTGTTGTCCGGGTCCCCGCGCTTCACGTACCGCTCGTCGTAGACGAGCCCGTTCTCGAACGCGGCGAGCGAGGCGAAGAAGGGCTTGTTGCCGGTGACGTGGCAGCCCTGGCACGCGGGCGCGAGCGCGAGCCGTATCTCGTCGTTCCTGCTCGTGGCCTCGCAGCTCGTGCCGCCGTCCCCGGGGGTGGCCGAGTCATTGATGCGGGCCGCTTCCTGCTCCAGGCAGGCCGTCAGGGTGAGCGGGAGCGAGGCCAGCACGGCCGCCCCCAGCAACGAACGCAACGTGCGCATCACAGGCCCCTCCTCAGCTCGGGCTGCTCGAAGAGATAGCGGAGGAAGGGCCGGAGCTTGCGCTCCCTGGCGACGAACTCCCTGGCGAGCTTGTCGATGAAGCCCTTCTCCGTGGCCGGGTTCAGCTCCCGGCCAATGAACATCGCGTAGAGCCTGCGCGCGGTGCAGCGGTCGAACTCACCGGAGCGGACGAGGAGCTTGCCGAAGCCGAGCGGGCCCATGGTGCCGTCGCCGTGCTCCCCCAGCAGCGTGTACGTCTCGGGCATCGTGTCGAGCAGCACCGCCTCCGGATTGGCCTTGAGCTGCTCGGGGGTGACCGGGGTCAGCACGGTGTTGGGCAGGAAGGCGTTCTTCCAGCGGAAGCCCGGCGTGTTGCCGGTGTGCGGATACTGCCCGGACAGCCAGTCCTTCGTGACGCGCTGGTTGCCCACGCCCGGGATGAAGGGCCACGGGACGTAGTAGCTCGGGAACGGGGTGAAGTCCCACCGCTTGAAGAAGATGGCCGCGGGGTCCAGCGTCTTGTGGCAGTGCAGACATGTCCCGCCGGTCGCCGGGTCGACTTCCAGGGGAGGGAAGTGCACGTCCGCGGGAGGCGGCGAGAAGCTCTGGCAGGCGAACATCTCCAGGAAGCGCGCGGCCCGGACGCGCTCGCGGGGGAACGAGGACATCGCGCCCATCATGGTGAGCACCCCGGCGGCCGGAAGGCCCCTGGGCGCCTCGGTCGTGGTGCGCGGGTCGAAGCGGTAGGTGCGGTCGAGGCTGCCGGAGCGCGACCGGTCGTCGGTGAGCGCGAGGTGGAAGGGCTCCAGGTCTTCCACCACGAACTCGCGCCAGGCCTGCGGGTCGTTGGGGGCCGGGTGCAGCGGGTCGCGCGGGGCGTTGTCCGCGTCCGGGCGCCACCACGTGGTGTTCGCGTCCACCGCGCTGCTGCCCATCTGGCGGCCGAAGCGCACGTACAGCGCGCGCAGCCAGTTGGTTCCGACCGAGTAGTTGCCGATGACGAGGTCCGAGAGCGGCCGGTCATGCCACGCGAGGTGCGCGAACAGGCGCGCGGGCTCCTCGTACGGGTGGCGGCGTTGAGCGCCGATGAGGTCGAAGGTGCTCGAGCCGCCCAGGCCGGAGAGCGGCGAGCACCACACCAGGTTCGGTCCGCAGCCGCACCCCGTGCGCAGCCCGGGGTCGTAGTAGCCACCGCTCGCGACGCCGCAGTCGTACACCTTCCCCGAGGAGGAATCGACGACCTGCGTGACGCTGGAGCCGGCCTTGCCGAGCACCTCGACCGTGGTTCCCGGAGCCCACCAGGGCTCGACGGTGTGCACCTCGGGCACGGCGGCATTGCCGTCTCCGTCCTTGTCCGAGCACTGCTGGCTCGGGTTCTTCGAGCCGAACTCGTTCACGGCGTAGTACGCGCCCGGGTGCAGGCTGTTGGCGGGGCACCTGTGCAGGTGGCCGGCCATGTCGCCCTGGTACGCGTCGCCCTGGGCGCCGGTGGTGTATGCGCCCACCGCGAGCCACTCGTGTCCGAAGTGCAGCATGCGCTCGTAGAACTTCGGAGAGGCGAGCACCTCATCGAGCATCGAGCGCAGGAGCGCGGCGCGTGCTTCGGGGGTGGCCGCGGCCGCCATGGCCTCGTACTGCTCGATGGCCGGCGTGGTCCCCGTGAGTCCGAGCACGATGCGCCGCAAGAGCCGCGTGTCGCTCAGTAGGTCATTGAGTGGCTTGACCGGCGGGGGCGGCTCGGGAGTGCATTGCTGCGCGTGCGCGCCGGGCCCGAGGAACCCGGACATCGCGAACAGCACGGCAAGCAGGGCCGCGCTCTTCAGGTGCAGGTGCCAGTGCATGCATGAAACACTAGCATCAAGCACTGCACCCGGACGTGAGGGGTTTTGTCTGTCATTTCGTGAGAAAGCGGGGTGGACTCCCCTCTACACCTGCCAGTCTTTCCCGGCTCGGTCCAACCTGACTTTGCGTTTTGAGCCGACTCCCACCAGCCCGCCTCCGCCAGCGCGCGCATCCACCGCACGACTTCCTGCTCGACCATCGACTCCTCCGATGGTGGCCCCTCCATCGGCTCGCGGAACGGTTGGAGAATCAAGGGGTTACGGGCTGCATGAGGCCGGCTCTGGCCAGCAACTCACACACACGGCGGCCCTGCTCGACGTGCTCGGGGTTCCTCGCCGTCAGGCGCTCGGGTGTGAGGACGATCAGCGTGCCCTTGTCCTCAACCGGCTCGATGCGGACAGGAGCCGGCAGCGGTGGCACAGCCCCCCGACGCCGCGACAGGTACGTGACCCAGCCTACGAACGCGCCCGACTTTGACGGTTCGCGCATCAACCTTCTGTAGCTATCGGACGTGGCCACCACCCAGTCAGGGTCCCAGGCCAGAGCCATGCTCCGCACCACTCCAGCCAGCACAGGAACGGCGAGCACCCGCTCTGCTTCCGGGCCGGTGATGGGCAGGGTCAATACGCACGCATTGGAGACTGCCTCTGAGTAACACCCGCAGAGAATCTGAAGTCCCGACCTGTCGAACTTCCCACCGCCGTTGTCAAACCAGAGGGTGTACCCCAGTTGCTCGATGGCCGGTCCGCCACGCTCCCGGTTGACGCCGCGCCGGAATAAACCGGTGAGCGTGGGCACATCGGGCGGCATCAGTGGGTGCTTGCGCGCGTCCTTGGCTGACCGGGCGGGCTTGTACCAGTGAGCTAGCAGCGGGTCATACGGAGCCAGGAGGTTGAGGAAGTTTGCCGCGCGCTGAGCGCATTCTTCGGGCGACTCCTGTCGAGGCCCCCAGTAGGCACCGGCATAGTAGCCCTCAGGCACAGGTCTCTCGGTCACAGTGGTCTCCACTCAGAGGGGAGGGGTGTGAACAACCCTGATCTCGCTGATCAGGCTGCGCTCGAAGAGCAACTTGATGGCTTCGGCCACCTTCGCCTCGGCCACATGCCATTCAATGGGGATACCCATGCCGCGCACTCTTTCAATCTGACGCTGTGCTTGCTTGAGCATCTCCGCTGCCCCTGAGTTCGCGAACCAGAATTTAGGATCGAGGCTGTCCTCAAACTTGTTTGCGTAGTTGGGCCCCTTTGCCTCCAGTAACACGCCGTCCTTGAAGCCGTCGAACTTCACGCCGCCCTCTGCCGTGCTCATACCGCCGACCCAGTATGCCTCTTCGGCGCTATGTCCCGTGATTTGCTCTTGGTAGCGCCGGGCAGGTGGCTTCATGGACTCCTTCGCGGGGCCCCACTGTCCAGGCCCATTCGATGGCCCGGCGCCCTGCGCTGCCGTGTTGGCGCGTTGAAGAATGATGGCGGCCCCGGGGCCACCGCTCAGCACGACTGCCGCTCTTCCCACTGGCACCGTGACGCGCTCAATTGCCAGCACTCCCTGCGCGGACAGCGACAGCACCGGCACCGCTGCTTCGGCACCGGCCAGCGCCCCGGTAATCGTGCGCGTGGTGGCCGTGGCGGTGCCCGCCGTCACGAGGAGGTTCGTGGCCAACTCGGCAACTGCCTGCACCTGCTCCCCGCGCGTCATGTACCGGAAGCGCTCGAAGTATTCGGGCGAGGAGGCGATGAGCGCGGCCACGCCAGCGGGCAGGTTCTTCAGTGAGGCGATGCTGTCCAGCGGGTAGGTGAAGAAGTGGCCGATGGAGAGCGCCAGCTTCACGAACGCCGCTTCTGCTCCGTCCAGGGTGCGGCCCACGTAGTCCGCATCGTCGTACACCTCGACGAACACCGAGCCCTCGACAGGCTCCAGCCGTTCGTCCGCGAGCTGGAAGACGAAACCGTTGCTGACGTAGAAGCGCCCCAGCTCGAAGGGGCCCGCCCGGAATGCACCGTCCCGCCACTCCACGGGCGCGGCCTTCTGCTGCGTGCGGCCGGTGCGCGTCCAGGCCAGGTACCCGTCCGGCCGTAGCACCGCCACCCGGGCGAAGCGCTCCACGCGGCGCAGCAGCTCTTCTCGGGACACCTCGCCCTTCTCCAGCACCTCGCGCAGCAGATGGCCCACGGCCATTCGCGGCGGGAAGGTGCCGAGCGTCACCGGCTTACGGAGCAGCACTCCTAGAAGCCGCGCCGCCTGCGTGGGCGAGAGCGCGCCACCCAGGGGCCGCTCGTCCTGCTCCGCCAGCCCGGCGTCCGTCAGCAACTTCTCCCACGCATCCTCCTGCACGGTGCCACGAGCAACGGCGCCCCCAACGGCTCCCGCCACGCTGCCCGGGCTTGCTCCGGTCGCAACTTCACGGGAACGCCGACGGCGGCCCAGCCGTTCCGGTACCTCGGGGCCCGCGACGGACGGTGGCAGGATGGCGGAGGGGCCCGGGTGTTCCTCGCTCGGTGATGGCACCAACGCAGGCCCGGTGGCATTGCGCGGCGTGTAGCTCAGGTTGCTGCCCCGGCCCGGTGCTGGCGTCAGCGACGCGCAGCCTGTTGCGAGCAGGGCCACGCTCAGCAGCAGGGTGTTAGCGCGCATTGTCCACCCCAAGCCCCACCGAAGCGAATGCCCCCGGCCGCAGCGTCCCATCCCCTTGCGGGAACAGCAGCGTGCCGCCCGTGCCCAGCGCGTAGAGGCGCCCTCTCAGGAGCCGCCAGCGCACTTCGGCCGCCCCCAAGTAACGCGCCCCAGGCTGCCCCATGCCCACCCCCAGCCCCTTCAACGCCACTTCCAGGCTGCGCTCGAAGAGCTGCACCGCGACACGGCCGTCCACGTCGAAGCGGCCCCAGGTGAAGACTTCCGCGCCCAGCGACAATTGCAGGTGCCGGTAGAGCCCGCCGTAGCTCACCGCATCCCAACCCACCACCGCCTCCCCATAGAGGGAGAAGCCCTCCGGAAAGGGCGCCTCGGCCAGTGGCACGCCGTCAGGGCCTGCCGCATGGAAACGCGCCAGCTCGTAGTCCGGGCCGAAGAAGCCCTGCCGGAAGCCGCCGTGCTGCCTGCGCACCTCCAGCCGGAGTGTCATGTCCAACGTGGGTGTCACCGCATCCGCGCCCACGCCCACCACCGCGCCCCAGACGCCGTCCTCGCCAGGCCGTCCTCCCCAACCCGCGACCACGAGCGCTTCAAAGCCCGGACGCACCAGCACCACGGCGGTCGCGTCCAGGTGAGCCAGCGTCACCGGGGCTGCGCGGCCTCCCGCCTTGCCCCAGTCATGCACGGCGGAGAGAGCCAGCGTGTAGCGGCCCTTTTCCTTCGGCTTGCCGAAAAGGACGTGCTGTACGTCGAGGGAGAACTCCGCCCCCATCAGTCGCGCGCCCAGTACGTCCGAGACAAATGCTTCCGTGTAGAGCGGGCCCGCCGTGCCGGTGACGAAGCCTCCGGCCGGGTGATAGTCGGGATTCGTCCGGTTGGAGTAGCGCCGCACGAGGTGGCCCGTGAGCAGGCTGTAGCCTTCCAGCGCGCCGAACCACACCCCCAGCGGCGCGGTGTCCGAGCCGAACTTGAGCCCGCGCACGAGCTGTCCCCAGTCCGAGAGGCTGTCCCAGTCCTCCCGCCGAACGACGCTCGCGCCCTCACCGCCGCCCCACAAGCGCAGCCGCACAGGGGCGCCCACGCTGACGCCGAACTCCGGGCCGCCGTCGAGGATGACGGTCGGCTCCACCTGCGCCAAGCCCTCACTCTCGCCCGCCCCTGCGCGCGGCAGCAGCGCCAGCGTCGTCGCCTCCAAGCGCGTCAGGTAGTGCCATCGGCGCGGCGGAGGGGCCGGTGCGGGCGCGGCCTCCTCGGGGACGGGAGGCTCCGAGGTCCCTCCCGTCATGGGCAGCAGCAACAGCAACACAACCCCCACCCACTGGCGTCTCCCCATCGTGCGCGCCTCCTGGATGTGCTCCCCAATCGGGAAGCAGAGCCAGGTAATACCTGCTCAGTCCGACAGGAACGCCGGGCCTGCGGCACTTGCGCAGCGTGGGGCTGTGCAGCGTGGGGTCGTAGGGATGAGGGGGGGGCGAAGACGCCATGCCGTCGGCTGCCGGTTGGCGCTCAAGACGGGGCTGCGGCATGGGGAGTTGATCGGGCTCCAGTGGGGCGACGTGGACTTGCAGCGCGGCAAGCTCCAGGTGCGGCACTCTATCTGGCAGGGGGGACGGGCCTGTCCAAGGGCGGACGGGGGCGGACGGTGGACTTGCCCGGCTCCGTGGTGGACGCACTCAAGGAGCACCGGCACCTGCGCGGCCCCTACGTGTTCTGCCAGTCGGACGGCCAGCCGCTCACCGCGAGCATGACGGAGCGCCAGCTATCGCGGGCGGTGAGCCGGGCGGGCATCAGCCGCGAGCAGGGGCGCATCGCCTCACCTGGCACGACCTGCGCCACACCTACGGCAGCCACCTCGCCATGAGGGATGTCCCGCTCAAGGTCATCCAGGAGCTGATGGGCCACGCCACCATCGAAATGACGATGCGCTACGCCCACCTCGCGCCGGAGGCCCGGGAGAGCGCGGTGCAGCAGCTTGACCGGCCGGTGTCCCTCTCCACGTCGCTCTGGCCAACGACGACGGAGGGGTACTCTGATGGCACATGAGAGGCGGAGGAAAAAGAAAAGCCCAGCAACCCCTGAGGATTGCTGGGCTCTCAATGGCGAGGAGTACGGGACTTGAACCCGTGGCCTCCGGCGTGACAGGCCGGCGTTCTAACCAACTGAACTAACTCCCCACAACCATGGGCGGAACAGGGATTGAACCTGTGACCCTCGCCTTGTAAGGGCGACGCTCTACCGCTGAGCTATCCGCCCTGAAGGCGTCCGCCGCGCTGCAACGAGGGGGGCTTTTATAGAGCGTGCCCCCCACTGTCAAGCATACGTTTTCAGCGTCCTGATCATTCCAGCGCGGCCCATCCGGAGAGTGAAGACGCCCGGACGGGCTGTGGTCTGACTGCCTGGCTCAGGGGGCGGTGACCGTCCCCACGTCTCCACCCTGGAAGCCGTTGCCGCTGCCGCCTCTGTCATCGCGATCGCCGTAGCAGTAGGGCCCGCCATTGAGCGAGTACCGGTACATGTACGACGTTCCCACAGGCAGGTCGGGCAGGGGGACGGCGAACTGGTCGTTGTTTCCGACGTCCTGGTCGTAGGGGGCCAGAATCCACGTCCAGCCGGCGACTCCCGGGTCCTGGGCCGTGCTGCCGTAGCCCAGGTGCGCCACGAGCCCCGCGCCCGCGCCAGCCGAGTCGGTAACCCCTCCCTCCCAAACCTGCCCGTAGACGGTGCGGTCGTTCCCGGTCGCGGTTGTCATCATGGTGAAAGGATGCTGCAGGTTGCAGTACCCGATGTCCGAGTGGTTGTTCACCAAGAGGGCGTGCTGCTGCTCGACGGTGTATCCGCCCACGTCATTGCCGTCCTTGTCGCAGTACGTCCAGGCCCCGCCATCCGTGCTGTAACGCATGCTCACCGTGCGGCTGACCGTGTACGCCGGGTGGAACTCCACGGTGAACTCGTCCGTGGCCGCCTCGCCCTCGGCCTCGCGCGAGTACGTCGCGGCCTTCCAGGTGAAGGCCCCAGGTTCGGTGGAGGCGTTCACCCCCGCCGCGCCCAGGCCCACCTCGACCTGGAGGTTCGCGCCCGCGCCTGGCCCGTCGGTGACGCCGGGGATGCGCACGCGGCCTACGGCGGTGACGGCGGCACCACTGCCTATCGTGTCCGCGCTCACGCTCTGCAGCCGGCACACGGAAGTGGGCACCTGCCCCTGCTCCACCGTCAGCGTGCCAATCCGCGCCACGTCGAAGCCGGCGGCGCCGGTGTTGCCGTCCGCGTCGCAGTAGAGGAACGCGCCGCCGTTCACCCGGAAGCGGTAGGCGAACCGGAAGCTACCCACCGTGCCCGGGTTGGGCAGCGTGGCCTCGTACTCGTCGTTGTTGCCGGTGTCACCGGTGTCGCCCCGGTACGTGCCCGTGGTCGTCCAGTTCCACTGCGCGGACGTCGTCGGGTCCTGGCCCTCGGGCCCCCAGCCGAGCTGGCCCACGATGTTGGCGCCCTGGCCGGCCCCGTTCGTCACGCTCTGCACGAACACCTGGCCCACCACCCTGTGGGAGGCCGCGGACGCCGTCGTGTACTGCAGTGACTCGGGCGTGTCGTTCCCGGTCGCCCCCAGCTTGCAGTAGCCCACTACCGTGGGCGGCGCGGACGGGCCGGTGACGTTGAGCGTGCCGAGCTGGTCCAACTGGAACTCCTGGCCGCCGTCGTCGGTGCCGTTGCCGTCACACACGCGCAGGGGGCCGCCGTCGGCATTGAAACGCACCGCGTAGCGGTACTCGCCGCTCACCGCGGGGTTGGGGAGCGTGGCCTTCCACTCGTCGTTGGCCCCGAAGTTGTCCTTGTTGAACACCAGCGGCGTGGACCAGTTCCACAGCGGCGAGGTGCGCGGGTCCTCGCCCGCGGGGCCCCAGCCGAGCTGACCGGCGATGCCCGGGCCCGCGCCCACCTTGTCCGTCACGCCCGGCAGGTGGACCTGGGCGAACACCGTCTTCAGGCCGGTGGTCTGGTTGGTCTGGTACGCGATGACCTCGGGGGCCTTCTGGTCCTCGCCAATCTTGCACCACGACACCTTCGGCTTCGGCGGCTCGCTGCCCACGGTGAGGGTGCCCAGCTTCGCCAGGCTGAAGGTCAGCTCCCCCGAGGTGCTGTCGTTGACGCCGTCCGCGTCGCACACGCGCCAGGCGTTCTCACTGATGCTGAAGCGGAAGGCGAGCCTGTAGGTACCCACGGCGCCCGGGTTGGGCAGGTCGGCCTCCCACTCGTCGTTGTTGCCGTGCTCCGTCTTGTATGTGGCGTTGACCCACGTCCAGGCGTCGGAGGTGCGCGGGTCCGTGTCCTGCGGGCCGTACCCGAGCTGCGCCACCACGCCCGAGCCCCCTCCGGCGCCCTGGGTGATGCCCGCCGCGTACACCTGGCCGGCCACCTTGACGAGCGTGGTGTCCGTCGGCAGGTAGAAGTGCTCCGGGTTGGCGCGATTCCCGTCCGGGCCCAGCTTGCAGTAGTCCACCCGCGGCCGGGCGATGAACACCCGCCGCATCATCTCCGCCGACACGCCGTTGGCGATGCCGTCGCCGTCCGCCATCACCCAGGTGCTCCCCCCGTCGATGGAGAAGCGAACGGCGACGACCCACTCGCGGTTCTCCCCGCCAATGGGCGCCTGGAGCAGCACGTTGCCCTTGTAGATGTCCGCCTCGCCGCTGCCGGAGTCCGTCTCGTACGTGGCCTCCTCCCAGGTGTAGCTCTCCTGGAGGAGCAGCTCCGCGTTGCCCGCGGCGAAGCCCACCTGTGCCCGCACGCCGCCGCCCTGGCCGATGCCGCGGGTGACGCCGGGCACGGTGACGGCGCCCCGGACGGTGACGCCCACCGGCGGCCCGCCGCTCACCGTGTCGGTGTTGCCGTTGACCACCTCGGCCTGGGCGATGCTCGGCGTGGGCGGGCCCTCATAGGTGAAGCCCTTCACCAGCACGCCGTACGCGCCATCCGGGTTCCACACCCGCACGTCCATGCGTCCCGAGCTGGCGGTGGGGGTGTAGCCGTAGAGACGGAAGGAGTTGACCACCACCGTCCGCTGCAGCTCCAGGTTGCCCAGGAACGCCTTCGCGCCGGGCTGGAAGCCGGAGCCATAGATGTTGACGAGCGTATTGCCCGCCACGGGGCCGCCCGTGGGCTGGATTTCCCGCACCGTGGGCGGGGTGAGCTGGGGCGGGACGACTCCGTCGGAGTCGTCGCCGCACGCCACGGCGAGCAACGGCAATACGAGCAGCAGGGACCGGAGACAACGAGACGACATCGGCCATCACCCCTTGACGCCGCCAGCGGTGAGACCGCCGACGAGGTGCTTCTGGAGAGCGAAGAACAACGCCATGACCGGCGCGGACACCACGAGCGCGCAGGCGGCGAACTTGCCCCACTCCACCTTGTACTCGCCCACGTACCGCTGGAGGGCGACGGGCAGGGTGAAGCGGGTCGGGTCATTGAGCAGCGTGGCGGCGAGGATGAACTCGTTCCACGCCGTCATGAAGGAGAAAAGCGCCGTCACGGCCAGCGCGGGGCGGGCCAGCGGCAGCACGACGCGGAGGAACACCTGGGCGGGGGAGGCCCCGTCCATCACCGCCGCCTCCTCCAATTCGCGCGGCAGCGTGTCGAAGTAGCCCTTCAGCATCCAGATGCAGAAGGGCATGGCCGTGGTGGCGTACACCAGGACCAGGCCCGTGAGGCTGTCCAGCAGGTGCAGCTTCTGGAGGATGCTGTAGATGGGCACCAGCATCAGCGTCGCCGGGAACATCTGCGTAATCAGCAGCGCCTGCATCCCGCCTTCCTTGCCGGGGAAGCGGAAGCGGGACAGCGCGTAGGCCGCGGACACCGCCAGCGCCAGGCCCACCAGGGTGGTGGCGCCGGACACCACGATGCTCGACAGGAGCTGCCGGCCGAACAGCCACCGCCCCGCCGTGTCCGTGCCCAGGAGCACCTCGCGGAAGTGCTCCAGGGTGACCGTCTCGGGGAACGGATTGGCGGTGAGCGCCAGCCCGTCCGTGGGCGACAGGGCCATCTTCACCACCCAGAGCACCGGGTAGAGCGTCGCCATGCACAGCAACGACAGCCCGGCGTGGATGGCGGCCATCTTCAGGCGGGACGGGCGGCTCATCCCAGCACCTCCGAGGAGGACCGCGTCAGGCGCCGGGTGAAGCTGGACCAGGCCAGCAGCACCACGAAGATGAGGACCGAGTACGCCGCGGCGAAGCCGTACTGCTCATTGCGCTGGAAGGCCCAGCGGAAGGCCTCGGACACCAGGATGTCCGTGGCGCCGCCCGGCTCGCCCCCGGACACCAGGTAGATGATGTTGAACATGTTGAACGTCCACACGCTGCCGAGGATGACGGCCGGCAGCATGGCGGGCTTGAGCAGCGGCAGGGTGATGCGCCGGAACTGCGTCCACTTGCTGGCGCCGTCCACCTCCGCCGCCTCGTACAGCTCCTGGGGAATGGACTGGAGCGCGCCCAGCGCCACCACCATCATGAAGGGGAAGCCCAGCCAGGTGTTGGTGGCCACGTTGGCGGCGAAGGCGGTGGAGAAGCGGGTGAACCAGCTCACCGGCTCCAGCCCCAGCGCCACCAGCAGGCCGTTGATGGCGCCGAACTGCCGGTGGAACATGCCCTTCCACATCAGCGCGGTGATGTAGTTGGGCACCGCCCAGGGAATGATGAGCAGCACCCGGTACAGGCCCTTCAGCTTGAGGAGCGGGTCCTTGAGCAGCAGCGCCAGGAACAGGCCGATGCTCACGTGCAGCACCACGTTCACCAGCGTCCACAGCAGCGTCACCGCCAGCGTGAAGTAGAACGACAGCGGCTCGGTGATGCGGTAGCCGCGGCTGGCGAGGATGTCCACGAAGTTGGCCAGGCCGACGAACGAGTACTGGCCCGCCTCGTGGTGGAAGAGCGACAGGCTGAGGCCCACCGCGAAGGGGATGAACACCAGCACCAGCAGGCCTGCCACCGCGGGAGACAGGTACGCCACCGCCAGCTTCACGTCCGGATAGCGCTGCTTGAAGGACAGCGCCGGGGCCGGCCGGCGCAGCACCCACGCCGTGCCGCCCAGCGCCATGACGCCCACCAGCCCCAGCCAGGGGAGGGGGCTGGCGTCGGGTGGGCGCTCGCGGTGCAGCGCGCGGTAGCGGCGGTCCGCCAGCGCGCCCGCGTCCGGAGGGGCGGTGCCGCCCTGGAGCACCGCGCGCAGCGCCAGCTTCATGGGCTCCCACACCCGTGCCATCTCCAGCGTGTTGGGCATGGGCGTCGCGTGCCGCGCCGCCTCGCGGAAGGAGGAGATGAGCGCGTCGTCCTTCACCGCCTGCAACTGGTACGCGGCCACGTCCGCCGGAATCTGCCGGCCCACGGTGGTGCGCACCACCGACGCCTCGCCCAGGGAGAGGAAGCGCGCCAGCGCCTGGGCCTTCCCGGCCTGCTTCGACTGGGCGGAGACGAACGCCGCCTCCACGCCCAGGAAGGGCCGCATGGGAATGCCCGTCTCGCTCACCACCGGCAGGCCCACCACCCGGTAGGTGATGGACGGGGAGACCTCGCCCGCGAACCAGGGGCCGCTGATGACCATGGCGGCGCGTCCGTCGTTGAAGAGGCTCTTCACCAGCGCGCCGGACGCCTCCTGGGGGATGTAGCGGTCGTCCTGCAGCTTCTTCACGAAGGCCAGCGAGCGCGCCATGCCCTGGGTGTCGAAGCTCGCCCGGCCGGACGCGTCGAACAGCTCGCCGCCGAAGCCGAAGAGGAAGGGCGCGTGGAAGTAGAAGTCGCCGCTCTCGTACGCCAGGCCGAAGCGGCCCGCGCCCGCGTCCGACAGGGCCGGCAGCATCCGCAGCAGCTCCTCCGTGGTCGTGGGCGGGTCGGGCACCAGCCTCGTGTTGACGTAGAGCCCCAGCGACTTCAGCGACATGGGATAGCCGTACACCTGGCCATCCAGCTCCAGCGCCTCCACGGCGTTGGGGAAGTAGTCGCCGCGCACGAGCACGCCGGTGGTGGGCGCCAGCAGGTGCTGCGCGTGGAAGTTGCGCAGCCGCTCGTGGTTGAAGATGAAGACGTCCGGGCCGGCCCCATGCGGAATCGCGTTGGTCAGCTTGGCGGCGTAGGCGTCATAGGGGACGGCGAGCAGGTCCACCTTCACGCCCGTCCGGGCGGTGAACCGCTCGGTGACCTGGACCAGCGCCGCCTCCTCGCCGCCCCGGTACGCGTGCCACAGCTTCAGAGGTGGGGCCGCGTCGCCGGCAGCCTGGGCGGTCCACGCGGAGGCGAGGAGCGCCAGCGCCAGCAGCCACCTCACGACGCCACCTCCAGCGAGTCGCGCTCCACCGGGTGGCGTAGCGCCCGCGTCCCGTCCTCGGAGAAGACGTGCAGCGCGTCCGCCACCGGCGCCAGGGACACCGTGTCCCCCACGGCCACGTTCATCCCCTTGTCGAAGCGCGCCGCCACATGGCCCGCCTCCGTGGTGAGGAAGGCGTACCCGTCGAAGCCCAGCCGCTCCACCGCGTCCACCGTGCCCGACAGCGGCCCCTGCGCCGCCACGCGCAAATCCTGGGGACGCAGGCCCACCAGCACCTTGCCGGCATCCGAAGGCACGTCGGCGGGGCAGGGCAGGGTGAAGCCCCGGCCCGTGAAGCCGGCGCCCTCGCGCTTCGCCTCCAGGAAGTTCATGGCCGGCGAGCCGAGGAATCCCGCCACGAAGCGGTTCGCCGGGCGGTTGTACAGCTCCAGCGGCGGCCCCACCTGCTGGAGGAGCCCGCCATTGAAGACGGCCACGCGGGTGGCCAGCGTCATCGCCTCCACCTGGTCGTGGGTGACGTAGATCATCGTGGCGCCCAGCCGGCGGTGCAGCCGCGCCAGCTCGCCGCGCATCTGCACGCGCAGGGCGGTGTCCAGGTTGGACAGGGGCTCGTCGAAGAGGAATACCTTGGGCCGCCGGACGATGGCGCGCCCCATGGCCACGCGCTGGCGCTGGCCTCCGGACAGCGCCTTGGGCTTGCGGTCCAGGAGGTGGCCCAGCTCCAGCATCCCCGCCACTTCCTGCACGCGCGAGGCGATCTCCGCCTCCGGGTACTTCCGCAGCGTCAGGCCGAAGGCCAGGTTCTCCCGCACCGTCATATGCGGGTAGAGCGCGTACGACTGGAAGACCATCGCCACGTCGCGATCCCTCGGGGGGACCTCGTTCACCCGCGTCCCGCCGATGCGCACCTCACCCGAGTCCACCTGCTCCAGGCCGGCGATGAGCCGCAACAGGGTGGTCTTCCCGCAGCCGGAAGGGCCCACCATGACCAGGAACTCGCCTTCCCGCACCTGAAGGTCCACGCCCTTCACGATGAGGTTCTGGCCAAACGACTTCTTGATTCCGCTCAGGATGACTTCGGACAAGACGCGCTCGGATAATGTGTAGGGAGAACGGCGGCGAACCTTACCCCCGCGCACGGGTTTTACCCAAACCCCCGGGGGTTGGGCGCGGTGCGTCAAGCCGTAGGGGTTCCGGGGGCTGCCTTGTCAGCCCCGGAAGCCGCTTGTTATGGAAGCGGGGTTCGTTCCCGGGCCGAGCTACGTCCGGATCATCGAGGGCAGCCTACCCGTATGAGCACTCCCCGTATGACCCGCCTGAAGGGCGCGGCCCTGGCCAGCGTCCTGTTCGCCTTCGGCTGCAGTGAGAGCGACTATGTCCGGCTCTACCACAGCGAAGCCCGGGCCCCGAGCTACACGGTCGAGGACGTGGAGTCCATGCGGCACATGGGCCCCACCTTCGTGGACCGGGGGGTGAACTTCACCCTCTATTCGGAGAACGCCACCCGGCTGGAGCTGCTGCTCTTCGACGACCCGGAGATCAACCGGCCCACGCGCACCTACGAGATGACGCGCTACGGGGACGTGTGGAGCGTCTACGTGGAGGGCGTGGGGCTGGGCCAGCACTACGGCTTCCGCGCCTGGGGTCCCAACTGGGAATACGACGCGAAGTGGTTCCCCGGCTCCATCCACGGCTTCAAGGCGGACGTGGACGTCTACGGCAACCGCTTCAACCCCAACAAGCTGCTGACGGACCCGTACTCCAAGGCGCTGCACCGGGACCACGACTGGGGCAAGGGCAGCACCGCCAGCGGCCCCGCCCGCACGGAGGTGACGTACGCGGCCTCCGCCAAGAGCGTCCTCGTCCAGAGCAGCTACCCGTGGGGCGAGACGGAGCGGCAGTGGCGGGAGAACCGGCAGAACGAGAACTGGAAGGGCCACTCCTGGAACGACCTCATCGTCTACGAGGTGCACGCCAAGGGCTTCACGGCGGACCCCGCCAGCGGCGTGCGCTTCCCCGGCACCTACCGCGGCCTCGGTGAGAAGGCGGACTACTTCAAGGACCTGGGCATCACCGCGGTGGAGCTGCTGCCCATCCACGAGAAGCCGCTGGACGGCGGCTACTGGGGCTACCAGACCATCAACTTCTTCGCCCCCGAGGTGTCCTACGCGGCCATGAAGCGGCCGCACGAGGTCATCGACGAGTTCAAGTGGATGGTGGAGGAGCTGCACAAGCGCGACATCGAGGTCATCGTCGACGTGGTCTACAACCACACCGGCGAGGGCGGCCTGTGGCGCGAGAAGCTGGAGACGGACGACGTCCAGCCCGGTGAGCCGCTGGAGTCCCTGGACCCCGCGGAGACCGCCGGCCTCTACTCGTTCCGCGGCATCGACAACCAGGCGTACTACGCGCTCAACCCGGACCGGCGCACGTACTGGAACAACACCGGCGTGGGCAACCAGACGCGGCCCAACCACCGGCCCATGCGCAAGCTGACCATCGACAGCCTGCGCTTCTACGCGGAAGAGCTGCACGTGGACGGCTTCCGCTTCGACCTGGCGCCCATCCTCGGGGAGCGCGACGGCGACTACAACCGCTGGGACGACCCGCGCAACACGGTGCTCCAGGAGATCGTCGACGACCCCGTCCTCCAGAAGTACAACACCCGCATCATCGCCGAGCCCTGGAGCGCGGGCGGCTGGTACTGCATGCCCATGGGCGAGTTCCCCAACTCGCTCACCCAGCCGGGCGCCGGCTGGTACGAGTGGAACGGCCGCTTCCGCGACTGGTGGCGCTCCTTCATCAACCGGGACGACTGGAAGCTCAACTCCAACGAGGGCTCGCTGTGCGGCAGGCCGGGCTCCGCCGACGGCGCCTTCCTGATGTACGGCAGCAAGGAGTGGTACGTGCGCAACGGGCGCCGTCCGTACCACTCGATGAACTTCATCACCGTGCACGACGGCTTCACGATGTACGACCTGTTCGCGTACGACGAGAAGCAGAACAAGTGCGGCCCGCTCAACCCGGTGTGCTGCGACACGCCCAACAGCCCCTTCTGCGACAAGGAGAGCGGCGAGAGCCACAACCGCTCGCGCAACTGGGGCCCGGTGGGAGACCCCCGCGCGGAGAGCCTGCGCCGGCAGATGATGCGCAACGCC
The DNA here is from genome assembly GCF_020037125.1 of Myxococcus sp. RHSTA-1-4. Lineage (GTDB taxonomy): Bacteria > Myxococcota > Myxococcia > Myxococcales > Myxococcaceae > Myxococcus. The sequence continues at coordinate 174,421 of NZ_JAIQDG010000005.1, read as the reverse complement.
TTCATGTCGATGATGGTCAGCCACGGCACGCCCATGATTCTGGGCGGCGACGAGTGGATGCGGACGCAGCTGGGCAACAACAACGCGTACTCCACGCGCGCGGACAACCCCTTCAACTGGTACCAGTGGGGCGCCTACCTGGCGCGTGACGAGCGCCACCGGATGTACGACTTCGTCAAGGCGGCCATCCGCCTGCGCAAGGAGCACGCGTACGCCTTCGCGCCGGCGGACTACGAGAAGGGCGCGCCGCTGGCCTGGAAGAGCGCGCAGAACACCGAGGTGGTCTGGGACACCAAGCAGCTGATGATCCACTACTACGACGTGTCCTTCGGGCCGGAGCTGGTGGTGCTCATCAACATGGAGCCCCGCGCGGTGGAGTTCACCCTGCCCGAGGTGCCGGGCCGCCAGTGGAAGCGGCTCATCGACACGCAGTCGTACTTCGACAGCCCGGAGTACCTCACATCGGCGGGCCTGAGCAGCCGCGTCACGGGCAACTCGTGGCTGGACGCGCCCGCGCCGGTGGCGGGGGCGACGTACGGAGTGCCGGAGCGGACCATCGTCGTCCTGCGCGCGGAGTAGGGCAAGCCGCCGAGGGTGCGCTATAAGCGGGGCCCGTCCATGCGAGTCCCGCCCGCGCGCCTCGGCGCATTCCTGCTGCTGCTCCTCAGCCCGTTTCTGGCCCTGGCCGATGCGCCCCGAGATCGCTTCGGGGCGGCGGGTTACTTCCGCATCATGACCCGCCCGGACTTCTCGGGCGGCTCCGGCCAGCTCGGCTACTACTGGCTCTACGGCCGGCTCCTCAACGAGAGCCCCTACGGCGAGCTCAACCTGCGGCTGGACGTGCTCCAGTCCACGCCGGGCAGCGACGAGGTCTGGGCGGAGGTGCACACGCGCTTCTCCGGCACGTCGTTCCGCTCCGCGGACCCGGGCAACGGCTCGTTCATCAACTTCCGCGCGGACTACCTCTTCGTGCGCGCCGGCAACATCCTGCTGGACCGCGTGACGTGGCAGCTGGGCACGCTCGAGGACCGCTGGAACGACCTGCACATCTACGACCAGCGGCCGGCCACGCTGCTCTGGGACACGGTGGGCCTGTCCGGCACCTACCAGGGGGACCGCTACGACGTGCTGCTCGCGGTGGGAGACAGCGGCTACACGCTGCGGCCCCAGAAGTACAACACGGTGCTCACCGGCGCCGCGTCGTTCCGCTACCGGCTGATTCCGGGGCACCTGGAGGCGGGCGTGCGCGCGCAGGTGGGCTACGAGCCGGCGGTGCGCGGCAACCGCAACGCGCTCTACGCGTCGCCGGGCATCAACTACGAGGACTACGTGCGGCGCGAGGTGGTGCGGCGCTACTTCGAGGCCAACCCCGGCCAGGAGGACCTGGTGCCGGACCTCAACCCGCGCAGCGGGACGTACTTCCGCACCGTGGGCTACCTGGGCTTCGGCAACGTGGGCCCGCTGGTCTGGGACAACTTCTACCTCACCTTCGAGCGCAAGCACCCGGAGCAGGCGTACACGGAGAACTTCCGGGGCCGCGACTGGACGGTCTACATCGCGGACCAGACGGACGAGCGCTACGAGGCGACGCTCGGCAACGAGGCGTACCTGCGCATCATCCCCGACAAGCTGGAGGCGCTGTGGGGCCTGTGGGTGGGCTACTCCTTCAACGAGGACAACGCCATCAAACCGGGCGAGGACGACCGGCTCGTCGCCTCCACGGTGCTGCGCCTCCAGTACTTCCTCACCGAGCGCGTCCACCTGCTGGCGGAGACGAGCATCGCGCGGGAGAAGAGCCAGAACGGCAACCTCTACCGCAACCACGTGGACTCGGTGTTCACCAACACGGGAGGGTTTCCGGACGCGCGCGGGCTGGAGTTCGGTGACAGCAACACGCGCGACACGTGGCAGGGCAAGGTGGGCGTGGTGCTCAACCCCACCGGCCGGGGCATCTACGCGCGCCCCAGCCTGCGCCTGCTCTACGGCATTCAGTACTCCACCCAGCACGCGGCGTTCGGCAACTCGTTCGTGGAGAGCCTGGACCAGTACAACCTGTACATCGGCCCCGAGCGCCACTGGCACTCGGTGGTCGCCATCGAGGCCGAAGGATGGTTCTGAGTCAGCGGTGGGGTGTCTTCCTCTTCCTGGCGGTGACGGCGGCGGGCTGTCTGCTGCAGCGCTCGTCGCCGCCCGTGCTGGCGCCCAACGGCACGGTGGTGGCGGTGGCCTACGTGCGCGACGACGTGCAGCGGCGCGGCACCGTGGCGGACGTGCCGGAGCAGGTGAAGCAGCGCGTGGCGGAGGCGCTGGCGAAACGCAACCTCCAGGTGCAGGTGGTGCCGTATGAGGAATACGCGGCCGACTTCGCGAAGGTGACGGACTCGCAGCGCCGCTACGCGATGCTGAAGGCCCTCGCGCCCGAGGCGCCGCTGTTCCTGCTGGTGGAGACGCGTGTCTCCTTCTTCGGCCAGGTGACGGGCCGCTTCTCCTGGGAGGTCTACGTCCGGACGACGGCGGGCCGCGCCCACTCGGAGATGGAGCCCAGCACCGTCACCCAGGACTACGGCGCCGCGCTCCAGTTCGACCAGCAGCGGGAGAACGACGCGCAAATCGAGGTGGCCCGGCAGATTTCGGGTCAGGCCGCGGGCCTCTTCGATTCGTTCATCGCCTCGCCCATGACGGTGCCGGTGACGGATGGCGGCCCGGGCGTGGTGCCGGGCCTGCGCGCGCCGGCGGGCGAGGGCATGGAGCCGGGCTCCGCGACGCCCACCCAGCCGCCGCCCCCCACGGACGGCGGCACGTCGTGGGTGCCACCCGCGGGGGACGCCATCTACTTCGTGATGGTGGACCGCTTCGCCAATGGAGATTCGCGCAACGACGGACAGGTGGACCCGAAGGACGCGCAGGCGTTTCACGGGGGCGACCTGCAAGGCGTCATCGACCGGCTGGACGGGCTCCAGGAACTCGGTGTGCGCACGGTGTGGCTTTCACCCGTCTTCCAGATGCGCACGGAGAAGTTCTACGGGTACGGGGCCTTCCACGGCTACTGGGTGGAGGACTTCGGCCGGGTGGAGCCGCGCTTCGGTGACGAGGCGCTGCTGACGCGGCTGGCGGAGGAGCTGCGCCGCCGGGACATGCGGCTGGTGCTGGATGTGGTGCTCAACCACGTGGGCCCGGAGACGCGGCTGGTGCGCGAGAAGCCGGACTGGTTCCACGGCCTGGGCCCCATCGACAACTGGAACGACTCGCGCGAGCTGGTGCTGAAGGACGTGCACGGGCTGCCGGACCTGGCGGTGGAGAAGGACGCCGTGTACGCGCACCTGCTGGGGCACTCGCGCAGGTGGGTGGACGCGGTGCGGCCGGCGGGCTACCGGCTGGACGCGGTGAAGCACATGCCGCTGAAGTTCTGGGCCCGGTACAACGACGACCTGCGGGCCCATGCCGGGCGGGACTTCCTGCTGCTGGGCGAGATGCTGGACGGAGACCCGGTGCTGCTGGCTCGCACCCTGGAGCAGGGCCGCTTCGGGACGATGTTCGACTTCCCGCTGGCCTTCGCCATGGTGGACGTCTTCTGCCGGGACCGCTCGCCCTCGCACCTGGGCGCCGTCCTCTTCAACGACAGGCTCTACCCGGCGCCGGGCTCGCTGGTGACGCTGCTGGACAACCATGATTTGCCCCGGGTGATGAGCGAGTGCGGCGGGGACGTGGAGCGGGTGAAGCGCGCGCTGGCCGTGCAGCTCACCGCGCGCGGGGTGCCTGCACTGACCTACGGCACGGAAGAGGGGCTCACGGGGAAGAAGGAGCCGGAGAACCGGGGCGACATGCGCTTCACGCCGGACCACCCGCTGCGTGCGTGGATTACCCGGCTGCTGGCGGTGCGCCGGGGCAGTGGGGCCCTCCAGGGTGGCGAGACGCTCGTGCTCGCCGCCCGGGAGGACCTCTTTGCCTACGCGCGCGTGGCGCCGGACGAGGCCGTGGTCATCGCCGTCAACTCGGGCAGGGCGCCCTCGGACGTGGCGCTCCCGGAGGGGCTGGTGGGGGCGCGTGTCTCGGAGCTGCTCACGGGCACCGGGCTTCCGGGGGCGGCGCGCTCGCTGTCCGTCCCACCGGGGCAGGTGACGCTGCTGCGGCTGAAGCCGGGCGCGGCCGGTGGCTTTGGTGCGCTGGCGAAGCAGGCCGGCTCGCGCTGGCGGGGGCAGGGCGAGCGGCGCACGGTGGAGCTGGCCGTGAGTGACTCGGCGGTGCGCCTGGTGGGCAGCGGGCCGGAGCTGGGCGGCTGGAAGCCGGAGCGCTCGCTGCGTTCGGAATCGGGCGGATTCAAGCTGTCGCTGCCCGTGGGCGCCGTCTTCGAGTACAAGCTCGTGCGTGACAGCACTCCGGGGAAGTTCGACTGGGAGGACGGTGACAACCGCCTCCTGTTCATTCCGGAGGGGCGTGAGCCCCTGCGCCTGAGCATTTCTCCCAACTTCGAGGGACAGAAGTGAACGACAGACTCCTCCGCGCGGCGCGCCGCCAGCCCACCGATACGACTCCCGTGTGGCTGATGCGCCAGGCCGGCCGCTACCTGCCCGAGTACCGGGCCATCCGAGGCAACATCGGCTTCCTGGACTTGTGCAAGCACCCGGACCTCGCGGCCGAGGTGACGGTGCAGCCGGTGACACGCCTGGGCGTGGATGCGGCCATCATCTTCTCGGACATCCTCATCCCGGTGGAGGCGATGGGGATTGAGCTGGAGCTGGGGGACAAGGGGCCGCACTTCCCGAACCCCGTGCGCACCGCCGCGGACATCGACAAGCTGGGCGTGCCGGACCCGGTGCAGGGCACGGGCTTCGTGGCCGAGGCCATCCGCCGCACGCGCAAGGCGCTGAATGACTCGGTGCCCGTCATCGGCTTCGCTGGCGCGCCCTTCACGCTGGCCGCGTACATGGTGGAGGGCGGCGGCTCGAAGAGCTACATCCTCATCAAGCGGCTGATGTTCGAGCAGCCGGAGCTGGCGCACCGCCTCTTCGGCAAGCTCACGGACACGCTGATTCCCTACCTGAAGATGCAGGTGGAGGCGGGCGCGAGCATCGTCCAGATTTTCGACTCGTGGGGCGGCGAGCTGTCGCCGTGGGACTACGAGCGCTTCTGCATTCCCTACCTCACGCGGATGGTGTCCGAGCTGAAGGCCACGGGTGTCCCGGTCATCGTGTTCGGCGTGGGCATGTCCACGCACCTGCCGCTCTTGAAGCGCACGGGCGCGGACGTGGTGGGCCTGGACTGGACGATGCCCATGGACGAGGGCCGCCGCGTGCTGGGGCCCGACGTGGCGGTGCAGGGCAACCTGGACCCGCTGCACCTGTTCCTCCCGCGCGAGGAGCTGGAGGGGCGCGTGAAGGACATCCTCCTGCGCGCCGGGCCCGTGGGGCACATCTTCAACCTGGGCCACGGCATCCTCCCGCCCACGGACCCCGAGGCGGCGAAGTTCCTCGTGGACGCCGTGCACCGGCACGGCGTGGCGCTCCGGCAGGGGACGCTGGGGAAGTAGGAGGCAGGCTCAGCGCGTGTGGCGGGCACGCCTCACGCGTGCGGGCATCCACGCCATCAGGGCCAGCCACGCGAGCCCCACGGCCGCGTGTCCGCCGCCCGTGCCGCCGCACCCGCAGCCCGTGACGTCCAGCTCGCGGGGCTGGATGACGAAGGGCACCTCGTTGGATGGGGCGCTGCGAAGCTGCGTCACGCCCACGGCGTAGGCCACCGCGCGGTGGCCTCCCATCGTGAGCGCCTGCTCCGGTGTCACCGCGTAACGCCAGCGGCCCTGAGCGCCCGCGGTGGTGCGGCCCAGCACCGTGTCGTCCACCACGAGTTCCACCTCGATGCCCGGGTCCGCGGTGCCCTCGAACTCCGGCGTGCGCGTGTGCAGCACCTCGTTCGCGGCGGGGCGCTCGATGCGTGGCGCGCCTGGCATGGCGCTCACCGTGAGGACGACCTCCACCTGGACAGAGTCCAGTGCGCCGTCGCTCGCCCGGTAGCGGAAGCGGTCCGTCCCGGTGAAGCCCGGGTCCGGCGTGTACTGGAAAGACCCGTCCTCTCCGAGTTGCAACGTGCCGCGTATCGGGCCCACGAGCAGCAACGCATGCAGCGGGCCGCCTTCGTCATCCACGTCGTTGCCGAGCACCCCCGGGGCCTCCACCTGGAGTGTCTTGTTGCTCGCGGTCTCGTACGCGTCCGGCATGGCGATGGGCGCGGAGTTGAGGCCCAGCACGGTGACTTCCGTCAGGCCCGGCGTGTCCCGGGAGCTGTCCGTCTCCAGGGTGACGGCATACTGGATGTACCGCCCGGGCCGCGCCCCGGCCTGTCCGAGCGGACCGAGGTCCGGTGGGCGGTCGTCCGAGCCGTGGGTGGCCTCCGAGAAGAACGTGGCCGCCGTGCCATCCGGACCCACGAAGGGCACGCCCGCGCAGCCGGGCTCGTCGCAGGTGCGCACCTGGAGCTTCAGCCGCGTGCCCCCACGCCGCCATACGTCGCGCGCCTCCTGCGCGGAGAGCGCCCGGCGCCAGATGGCCACCTCGTCCACCGCCGCCTCGGTGGGGAAGCCCATCCCCGGAAACTGTCCGAGCAGCGGCCGCTGGTCGAAGCTGAAGTCGCCCGCGTAGTCGTGTGTCACCGACAGCGGCTCTCCATCCACGTACAGCGTCAGCGTGACCGGGTTCCGGCCCTGCTTCACTCCCACCAGGTGGTGCCACTCACCGTCATCCAGCCGGATGGGGTGGCAGACGCTCGCGAAGTCGCCGGTGCTGTCCCGCACCACCCACCAGCCCCGGCCGTCCGGGCACAGGGCCTCGCAGCCTCCGCCCATCCACACATGGGGATTGCCACTGGAGCCCTCGGCGCCCATCACGACGAGGTTGTTGCCCTGGCAGGACGTCGTCTTCACCCAGGCCGCCCACGTGAAGTCCCCCCGGGCGAAGGCGAAGTCCGGGGCCGCGTCTCCGCCCACCGTCAGGTAGCCCTGCCTCGGGAGCGCCAGTCCCTCTCCGACGCGGCCCTGGACGTACCCGCCCGGTATCCCGTCCGGCGCGGTGAAGGTTGCCGCATGGCCTCGCCCCGAAGCATCCGGCACCGTCGCGCCGTCAACCAGCGCCCCCGTGCCATCCGCGTGCAGCAGCAGCACGTTGTCCGCCATGGAGACGTTGCTCTCGGTGTAGCCCGTCTCCGTGATTCCCTCGTCCGGCAGGCCCTTGCCCGCGGGCGCGCGCGGCTTCCACCCCAGCGTGTCCCACCGCACGCGGGGCCCGCCCGAGTCGAGGACGCGCGAGACGAACAGGGACGGCTCTCCGCCGCCGTAGGGGCCGCTCTGCCTGCGCCAGAGGCGGCGGATTTCCTCCGCCGGCAGCGCCCGCTTCCAGATGGAGGGCTCATCGAGCGCTCCCTCGAAGTAGCTGCCGCTGTAGGCCTCGTTGCTGCCCAGCGCGGCCCGGTCCGACAGCGCGGCGCTCGTCGCCGCGGCGGAGAAGGGCATGGGGGAGACGCCCAGCAGCCGCCCATCCAGGTAGAAGCTCACCCGGTTGGCCGGGGACAGCTCGAACACCGTGGCGACCAGCCGCCACACGCCCGGTGCCCAGGGCACCTGGATGGAGGTGGTCAGCGGGTCCACGGCGGCATCCGGCGCTTCGGCCCAGGCCCGCAGCCCATCGCCCCCACGGATGGAGAAGCCCAGCCGCGTCCCTCCGCTTCCGCCCACGTTGATGACGTCCGCGAAGGAGGCGGTGTCCAGCTGGGTATCGGGGCGCAGCCACGTCATCAGCGTCATGGCGCCCGCGTTGCTGGCCAGGTCCACGCCTCCGGACACGAGGCGCACATGGGTGTTCCGGCCCGGCGGCAGGTCCAGCCCGTTGCCCAGCACCCCCGTCACGTTCCGGGCGTCACTGGCGCCAAGGCCCTCCAGCAAAGGTGTCAGCCCCGGCGTCGCCGGCAGGCACTGGAGCGTGTTCCCGGGCACGGCCGCCGCCTCGTCCAGGCGCATCCGCAGCGTGTTGCCCGTCAGGTTCGGGAAGGCCGCGCGCTCGTCGGGGCTCCACTGGCGCACCTGGAGCACCCCCGGCGTCCCGGTGAACTCGGTGTTGGTGTGGACCGCCTGGGGGGCGAGGAAGGCCTCGTCGCCACGCTCCTGGAAGTTCAGGCGCACCTGCTGGGCCCGGACGCCGGCTGGCAGGGTGCACAGCAGCAGACCCGCGAGGGCGGCCAGGGCCGCTCCACGTACGCCGTGCCGCCTGGGGAGTGCGCCTGGGCTCATGGTGGAATTCCCATCCTGTCCGCTCTGTCCTGGTGCGGGCAAGGGAGGGGGCGCCTTTCGCCCAGCGGTTGACTCTTGAATCAACGGGCGATTGACGCGGCGCATCGCGGCCCGTTAGATGGGCTTCATTGACGCAGCAGGAAGTGAGGGACACATGGCAAGCGAGAAGCGCAACGGCCGCCCGAGGGTGGCCATCGTCCGCGGCTTGCGGACCCCCTTCGTGAAGGCAGGCTCCGTCTTTTCGGGGCTTACCGCGCTGGACCTCGGACGCATGGTGGTCCAGGAGCTGGTGCAGCGGACGGACATCGACCCGGGCGCCATCGACCAGGTGGTGTTCGGTCAGGTCATCCCCACGCTGACGGCCCCGTCCATCGCCCGCGAGGTGGTCATCGCCGCGGGCCTGCCGCGCAAGATTGAGGCCTTCACGGTGGCGCGCGCCTGCGCCACCTCCATCCAGGCCATGACGACGGCGGCCAACGCCATCGCCGTGGGCGAGGCGGAAGTCGTCATCGCCGGCGGCACCGAGTGCATGTCGGACGCCCCCATCTTCACCAGCCGTCCGCTGGCGCAGGCGCTGGTGGCGGCCTCCAAGGGGCGCTCGCTGCCGGAGAAGCTCAAGCCCTTCCAGCGGCTCAAGGCCAAGGACTTGCTGCCGGTGCCCCCCGCCATCGCCGAGTTCTCCACCGGCATGACGATGGGCGAGAGCGCGGAGAAGATGGCCAAGGAGAACGGCATCTCTCGCGAGGAGCAGGACCGCATCGCCTACAACTCGCACCGCAACGCGGCGCGCGCGTGGAAGGAGGGCCTGTTCGACAACGAGGTGATGCACGTCCCCGTGCCGCCGAAGTACGAGCAGACCGCCGCGAAGGACAACATCGTCCGCGACGACACCAGCGTGGAGGCCCTGGGTCAGCTCAAGCCGGTGTTCGACCGGAAGTACGGCACGATTACGGCGGGCAACGCCTCGCCGCTCACCGACGGCGCCGCGGCGCTGCTGCTGATGAGCGAGGAGCGCGCGAAGGCGCTGGGCCATGAGCCGCTGGGCTACCTGCGCGCGCACGCCTACGCCGCGACGGACCCGGGGGACCAGCTCCTCCAGGGCCCGGTGTACGCGGTGCCCACCGCGCTGAAGCGGGCGGGCATGACGCTGGCGGACATCGACCTGGTGGAGATGCACGAGGCGTTCGCCGCGCAGGTGGCGAGCAACCTCCAGGCGCTGGCGTCCAGGGAGTTCGCGAAGAAGGCGGGCTGGAGCGCGCCGGTGGGCGAGGTGGACCGCGAGCGGCTGAACGTGACGGGTGGCTCCATCGCCATCGGCCACCCCTTCGGTGCCACGGGGGCGCGCCTCGTCACCCAGGCCCTCAACGAGCTGAAGCGTCGGAACAAGAACACGGTGCTGTGCACCGTCTGCGCCGCCGGCGGCCTGGGGGCCGCGGTGGTCCTGGAGCGTGCGTGATGGCCATCAAGCTTGAAGAGCTCGAGGCGAAGCAGGGCTTCTCCTACCAGGTGGAGGACGGCGTCGCCGTCATCACGTACGACCTGCCGGACTCGCCGGTGAACACGCTGTCGCCGGAGACGGGCGAGGCCTTCTCCCGGCTGATGACGCGCGCGGAGCGGGAGTCCGAGGTGAAGGCCGTGGTCTTCATCTCCGGCAAGAAGGACACCTTCGTCGCCGGGGCCAAAATCGACTTCCTGCAGACCATCAAGACGGCGGAGGAGGCCACCGCCATCAGCCGTAACGGGCAGGAGGGCTTCGACCGGCTGGACGCCTTCCCCAAGCCCGTCGTCGCGGCCATCCACGGCGCGTGCCTGGGCGGCGGCCTGGAGTGGGCGCTGGCGTGTGACTACCGCATCGCCACGGACAGCCCCAAGACGTCGCTGGGCCTGCCGGAGGTGCAGCTCGGCCTGATTCCGGGCGCCGGCGGCACCCAGCGGCTGCCCGCGCTCATCGGCGTGCAGGCGGCGCTGGACCTCATCCTCACCGGCAAGAGCCTCAAGCCCTCCAAGGCGAAGAAGCTGGGCGTGGTGGACGAGGTGGTGCCGGTGCCGATCCTGCGCAAGCTGTCCCTCCAGCGCGCGCGGGAGCTGGCCGCGGGCACGCTGAAGGTGGAGCGCAAGCACGGCCAGGGCCTCAAGGCGGTGGTCGAGGGCGGCAAGAAGAAAGGGCTGGCGGGCTTCTTCCAGGGCCTGGCCAACAAGGAGCTGTGGGCCGAGGTGGCGCTGGAGGACAACCCGCTGGGCCGCAAGCTCGTCTTCGACGAGGCGCGCAAGCAGCTCCTGAAGAAGACGCGCGGCCGCTACCCGGCGCCGGAGAGGGCGCTCCAGGTCATCCGCGTGGGCCTGGAGTCCGGGCACAAGGCGGGCCAGGAGGCCGAGGCGAAGGCCTTCGGCGAGCTGGTGATGTCCGACGTCTCCAAGCGGCTGGTGGAAATCTTCTTCGCCACGACGGCGCTGAAGAAGGAGAACGGCACCTCCAACCCGAGCGTGAAGGCGCGCGAGGTGAAGAAGGTGGCGGTGCTGGGCGGCGGGCTGATGGGCGGCGGCATCGCCTACGTGGCCAGCGCGCTCCAGGGCGTGCCCGTGCGCGTGAAGGACAAGGATGACGACGGCGTGCGCCGCGCGCTCAAGCAGGTGCAGTCCATCCTGGATGAGCGCACGAAGAAGCGCTCGCTGACGCACCGCGAGGCGGCGGCGAAGATGGCGCTCGTCACCGCGGGCACCGACTACAGCGGCTTCAAGTCGGCGGACCTCGTCATCGAGGCGGTGTTCGAGGACCTGAAGCTCAAGCACCGCATCATCGCCGAGGTGGAGGCCGTCACCGGCGAGCACTGCATCTTCGCGTCCAACACGTCCAGCATCCCGATTTCGGAGCTGGCCAAGGGCAGCAAGCGGCCCTCGCAGGTCATCGGGATGCACTACTTCAGCCCGGTGAACAAGATGCCGCTGCTGGAGATCATCACCCACCCGGGCACCGCCGAGTGGGTGACGGCCACCTGCGTGGAGGTGGGGCGCAAGCAGGGCAAGACGGTCATCGTCGTCAACGACGGGCCGGGCTTCTACACCTCGCGCATCCTCGCGCCGTACATGAACGAGGCGGCGTACCTGCTGGCCGAGGGCGCGGACATCGCGGAGCTGGACAAGGCGCTCGTGGACTTCGGCTTCCCGGTGGGCCCGATTACCCTCCTGGACGAGGTGGGCATCGACGTGGCGCAGAAGGTGGGCCCCATCATGGAGGCCGCGTTCGGCAAGCGCATGGCGGCGCCCAGGGCGCTGGAGCACGTCGTCACCGAGGGCCGCCTGGGCCGCAAGACGCAGAAGGGCTTCTACCTGTACGAGAACGGGAAGAAGAAGGAGGTGGACACCACCGTCTACAACCTCCTGCCGCACGGCAGGGACCGCAAGTCGTTCGACCGCGAGGAGATGGCGGAGCGGCTGGTGCTGCAGATGGTGAACGAGGCCGTGCGCTGCATGGGCGAGGGCATCCTCCGCAGCCCGCGTGACGGCGACGTGGGCGCCATCTTCGGCCTGGGCTTCCCGCCGTTCCTGGGCGGCCCGCTCCGCTACGTGGACAGCCGCGGCCCCGCCGAGGTGCTGCGCAAGCTGGAGCACTACCACGACAAGCTCGGCGAGCGCTTCACGCCCGCGCCGCACCTGGTGGAGATGGTGAAGGCGGGCAAGACGTTCTACCCGCGCTGACGCCTCCCACCGGCTCGGGAGCCTTCGCGTCACGCGCGGGTTCCCGGGCTTGACCGGGGCGGCGTTCTGGACCAAGCCTGCCGGCCGAATGGCCCGCTCCGCGTCCCGCAGCATCGCCCTCGTCACCCTGGTCGCCGTCGTCCTGTGCAGCGCCGCCGCCGCGGCCGGGGCCTGGCGCTTCTTCCACAAGAATCCGCAGAACCCCGTCGTCCGGCTGGACGAGTACGTCACCATGGGTTGGGTGGCGTGGGACTCGAGCTGGTACATGCGGATTGCCCAGGAGGGCTACCAGTTCACCCCCGGGCAGCAGAGCTCGGTGGCCTTCTTCCCGCTCTACCCGATGCTCATTCGCGCGGTGGAGACGCTCGGGCCCAATGTGTACCAGGCCGGTGTCCTCATCACCCTGCTGTGCGGCCCGCTGGCGCTGGTGATGTTCTCACGGTGGGCCCGCCGCCTCACCGATGACGACACCGCGCTGAAGGCCGGGCTGCTGATGGCCTGCTACCCGTTCACCTTCTACTTCTACGGCGCCATGTACTCGGACGCGCTGTTCGTCCTGCTGGTGGTGTCCGCCTTCCTGCTGCTGGAGCGCGGGCTGCTGGTGCCGGCGGTGCTGGTGGCGGCGGTGGCCACGGCGGCGCGGCCCGTGGCCCCCGCGGTGGTGCTGGGCCTGCTGGCGCGCCGGCTGGAGTGGAAGCACGCGCGGGGCGAGAAGTGGACCGCGGTGGACTTCCTGCCCGTGCTCGCGGGGCTGGGCTTCGGTTGCTACATGCTCTTCCTCTGGCACAAGTTCGGGGACCCCTTCGCCTTCGTGAAGGTGCAGGGCGCCGCGGGCTGGGACCAGAACCCCGGCTGGCACACGTGGCTGAAGGTGAGCTGGTTCGAGCGCGTCATCCTCTCGCCCACGGACAAGCGCGAGGCGTTCCGCCTGGCCGCGCATGCCTTCTTCACGCTGCTGGCCCTGGCGCTGGTGTGGCCCACCCGGAAGCTGCTGGGGTGGGGCTACGCCCTCTACGTGCTGGCGATTGTCGGCCTGCCCGCGTGGTCCACGAAGGACTTCATGGGCATGGGGCGCTATCTCCTGTCCGCCTTCCCCGTCTTCCTCACCGCCGCGATGCTCCTGCGGCAGCGGCCCCGGGTGCTCCGGGCGTCGCTGGCCGTGGGCGCCGTCTCCGTGCTCGTCCTCTCCTGGGCCTTCGGCGCGGACTACTACATCTCATGAGCGCGCTCATTCAGCAGGCACTGGCGCTGTACTCCGACCTTCCTCCCACCGAGCGCTTCCACGTGCACGCGCGGGCCTTCTCCGCGCCGCTGATGGACGTGGCCGTGCGGACGCCCGGCGGCACGGTGGCGGACATCGGCTGCGGGCACGGGCTGCTTTCCGCGGTGCTGGCGCTGGCCGACCCGAAGCGCACGGTGCGTGGCGTGGACCCGGACCCGCGCAAGGTGGCCTGGGCGCGGAGCGCGCTCGCGAGGCTGCCCAACGTCCGGCTCGCGGAGGGCACCGTGGAGGAGACGCTCGCCACGGAGGCCCCGGGCTCCTTCGACGCGGCGGTGGTGTGCGACGTGCTCTACCTGCTGCCCGAGGAGAAGTGGCCCGCCTTCCTGCGTACCGTGCATGGCTTGCTCAAGCCCGGCGGGCGCTTCCTGCTGAAGGAGGTGGAGGGCGACGGCTCCTGGAAGCACCGCAAGGCGCTGGCGCAGGAGTGGGTGATGGTGTCGCTGCTCGGGCGTACGAAGGCCAGCGGGGGCATGGCGCTCAAGCCGCGCGGGGAGATGCTGCGGCTCCTGGCGGACGCGGGCTTCAACGTGGAGGAAGTGGTGGAGCTGGGCCGCGGCTACACCACGCCCCATGTGCTCTACGTCGCGGAGGCGAGGCTGCCGTAGGTGTGCAGCTCGATGCCGCGCTCGCGCAGCCGCGCCTTCACCCTCGGGCTCGTGAGCGCGTCCAGCTCCGCCTGCCAGCCATAGGTCCACGCCGGGTCCTCGGGCACATGCGGCGTGCCTTCACCCGGGTGACACCCCAGCTCGAAGTCCCCCGCCGGCAGCGCGTCCAGCGCATCCATCAGCGCGGCCTCGTCCAGCCGGCCCGCTTCGAATACGCCGCCCGCGCTCACCCGGCGCACGCCCGGCGCGCTCCACGGCGGCACGCGTGCCAGCACCGACAGCACCGCCGCCTTCACCGCCGGCCCGGGGGCCCGCAGCCACTTCATCGTCGGCAACGCATCCGGCCACCGCAGCGGCAGCCGCTCGCGCGCGGCCAGCGCCTCCACCACCGGACGCACGCCCGGTAGCAGGTGCAGGTGCTGGTGCCCGTCCAGGTGGTCCACCTCCACGCCCAGCTCCCGCGCCCGCTTCAGCTGTGAGGCCAGCTCCACCTCCACCTCCTCGCGCCGCACGGCCCCGGACAGCCACGCCTTCGCGAACTCCGCCCAGTTGCCCCGCAGCCGTCCACCCGGCGCCACCGAGGGCACCGCGTGCACGGGCGCGGCCGGGGGCAGCCGCGTGGACAGCGCGAGGTGCAGCCCCACCGCCAGCCCCTGGGCGCGCGCGCGCGCGGCGGCCTCGGGGGCCGTGGGGCCCATGGCCAGCAGGGTGGCGCTGGTGACGATGCCTTCGCGGTGCGCCCGGAGGATGCCCGCGTCCAGGGCGGGGTGCAGCCCCAGGTCGTCCGCGTTCACCACCAGGCGCGTGAGGGAGCGCGCCACGCCAGTCCTCATCCCCGCGCCGCGCGCCCCGGGGGCGCCGCGTGGAGCTGCTGCACCGACGGAGGCAGCCGCACCGGCTGCACCGGCGACGGCGGCGAGCGCGTCTCCGGGTACAGCCGCACCAGCTCCTTCACCATCTTCACGATGACGGAGGGCGACGCCAGCGTGGAGATGCCGCGCGTGCGGGGGAAGTAGTCCACGCCCATCTGGAACACGCGGAAGCCCTTGCGGATGGCCTTCACCACCAGCTCGGCGTCGATGAACGAGCCCTGGCTGTGCAGCTCCATGGCCTCCAGCACCCGGCGGTGCATCACCTTGAAGCTGAAGTTGACGTCCTTTATCTGGATGTCGAACAGCGCGCGGATGAGCAGGTTGTAGACGAACGAGTAGACGATGCGCTTGGGGCCCTCGCTGGTGCGGTCGAACCGGAAGGCGCAGATCATGTCCGCCTCCAGGTACTCCATCAGGTGCAGGGCCCGCTCCAGCTCGCGCATGTCCCAGGGAAGGTCCACGTCCGAGTAGACGACGATGTCCTTCGTCGACGCCGCCAGGCCCGTGCGCATGGCTCCGCCCAGCTTGAGGTTGACGGGGTGGTGGATGACCCGGAGCTGCGGCACCTTTTGCGCCAGCGCCTCGCAGATTTCGCGCGTCCGGTCCGTGGACGCGTCGTTGACGATGATGATTTCGAAGTCGTCGGTCAGCCTGGGCAGGACCTCGAGCGCCCGGCTCACCGCGCGCTCGACGTAGTCCTCCTCGTTCCAGGCGGGGAAGAAGAGGCTGATACTCGGGTACTTACCCACGGGCGACCTCGGCGGCGTAACGTGCAGGAGTGGACGGGCCTCGGTAGCAAAGCTCCCAGCAGCAATCAACGACGGGGGGTCGCACCCCGGATTACCGGTGTGATACCGTATAGGCAACATTTTGCGGGGACACTGTGAACGTCAGGCCCTACACCCTGCTGGTCGTGGATGATTCGCAACTGACGCTGCCGAGGTTGGCCCGTGCGCTGGGGCCGGAGGACTTCGCCCTCCGAGTCACTTCCCATGGGGCGGAGGTACCCCGGCTGGCCCGGGAGGTCGCCCTGGTGGTGCTCTGCCCGGGTGAGGAGGCTTCCGGAACCCTGGCGCTGCTCGACCGGCTGCTTTCCAGCGACAACCCGCCCGGCCCCCCGGTGCTCGTCCTGGCTCCCCCGGAGCCACGGGAGACCTGGCTGGAGGCCCTGCGTCGCGGCGCTGAGGTTGTTTTTGACCCATGGGACGCGGACGAGCTGGCCGCGCGGGTGCGCCGCTGCCTCGCCCTCCAGGCCCGGATGGAGGCGCTGGCCACCCAGGTGGGAGAGCTGCAGCGGCTGTCCTCGACGGACGGGCTCACCGGCGTCCACAACCACCGCCACTTCCAGGAGCGGCTGCGCGACGAGTTCCGCCGCGCCCAGCGCTACGACGACGCGCTGTCCCTCATCCTCCTGGACCTGGACCACTTCAAGAGTGTGAATGACCAGCACGGCCACGCGGCCGGGGACGGGGTGCTGCGCGAGGTGGCGGGCGCGCTCCAGCGCGGCGTGCGCGAGACGGACCTGGTGGCCCGCTACGGGGGAGAGGAGTTCGCGGTGCTGCTGCCGCGCACCCACCTCACCGGCGCCCTCACCGTCGCGGAGCGGGTGCGCCGCGAGCTGCGCGCCCTGCGCGTGGGCCCGGACGGCTGCCTGCGTGTGACGGCCTCCCTCGGGGTGTCCAGCTTCCCCCACCGCTCCGTCCTCACCCCCGAGCAGCTCCTGCTCACCGCCGACGAGGCCCTCTACCGGGCCAAGCACGAGGGGAGAGACCGCATCTGCCTGCACTCCCAGATGCCGCCCTTCCCGCCCCCTCCCTCCCAGGGCGGCTGACCCG
The DNA here is from genome assembly GCF_020037125.1 of Myxococcus sp. RHSTA-1-4. GTDB lineage: Bacteria > Myxococcota > Myxococcia > Myxococcales > Myxococcaceae > Myxococcus. The sequence goes on along the minus strand of NZ_JAIQDG010000005.1, from coordinate 157,856 downwards.
GGTCAATCACCCTGGGTTCATGTTGACCCATTTGGTGGGGGAGGGTCTATTCTGACTCACGACTTCTTGGCGCACGAGAGCGTTAACTCCCGTGATTCCAGGAGTTTGGCTCGCAACGGCCATTGGCAGGGCCATTGCAATTGTCGTGAGGCAGAAAGAATCCATGGGTCCCCAAGCCGCACAGCTCCAGTCGCAGGACACCGCCCCCCGTGGGCGGCTGCTGTTGGTGGATGACGAGGAGAACATCCTCAAGTCCATCCGCCGGGTACTGCGGCGGGGGGATTGGGACATCGAGACGGCGACGGACGCGGAGCAGGGGCTGCGGACGCTGGAGCGGTTCCACCCCGAGGTCGTCATCTCCGACTTCCGGATGCCGGGGATGAACGGGGTGGAGTTCCTCACCCACGTGAAGCAGCAGGAGCCGCGCGCCCAGCGCATCATGCTGACGGGCCAGGCGGACCAGCAGGCGATTGAGGAGGCCATCAACCGCTCCGAAATCTTCCGCTTCATCTCCAAGCCCTGGAACGACAGCCACCTGGTGCTGACGGTGAAGAGCGCCTTCGAGCAGTACGCGCTCCAGACGGAGAACGAGCGGCTGTACCGGGTGACGCAGGAGCAGAACGCGGAGCTCAAGCTGCTCAACGCGGACCTGGAGGAGCGCGTCGCGCAGCGCACGCGGATGCTCAGCCAGGCCAAGCGCGAGTGGGAGCTGTCCTTCGACTGCATGGAGACGCCGCTGTGCGTGGTGCGCGCGCGGGACTTCGCCGTGCGCCGCGCCAACCTCGCGTATGCGCGCGTGGCCGGCCGCTCCATCGAGGAGATTCCGTCCGACACGGCCTGCTTCCGCTACCTCTTCGGCCGCAACGAGCCGTGCACGGGCTGCCCGCTGCCGGCGGCGGTGGAGAGCGGCAAGGGCGCGCGGGGCGAGGTGCAGCAGGCCGGGCGCACCTACGTCGTGGCCGCCTACCCCATGGCGGGGGACGACCGGGTGGTGTGCACCTACCGGGACGTCACCGAGGAGCAGTCGATTACGCGCCGCCTCATCGAGACGGAGAAGATGGCGGCGGTGGGCCAGCTCGCCGGGGGCGTGGCGCACGAAATCAACAACCCGCTGGGCGGCATCCTCGCCTTCGCGCAGCTCATGTCGCGCGACGCGGGCCGCAGCGCCTCCGATTTGGAGTCGCTCAAGCTGATTGAAGAGAGCGCGCTGCGCTGCAAGCGGATTGTGGAGAGCCTGCTGAAGTTCAGCCGGCACAGCCGCGTGGAGGACCGGCGGCTCTTCGACTTGTCGAAGTGCGTGGAGGACGCTGCGGTGCTGTTCCGCGCGCAGCTCAAGGCGACGCCGAAGGTGGAGCTGTCGCTGGGGCTGACGGACGGGCTGCCCAAGGTGTACGGCGACCCGGGCCAGCTCGCGCAGGTGGTGCTCAACCTCCTGCAGAACGGCCTCCAGGCGCTGCCGAAGCCGGAGGGGCGGTTGTCGCTGGTGACGGGGCGCGAGGGGGACCGCTGCTACTTCGCCGTGGCCGACACCGGCACGGGAATCGAGGAGCGCCACCTGCCGCGCATCTTCGAGCCCTCGTTCACGACCAAGGCCCCCGGTGAGGGCACCGGCCTGGGCCTGTCCATCGCCTACCGCATCGTCCAGGACCACGGGGGCAGCTTCCACGTGGACACCCAGGTCGGCCAAGGCTCCCGCTTCACCGTCTTCCTGCCCATTCCCCTGCAGCTCGAGAGGTTGCCGTGAATCAAGTCAAGCGCGCCAAAGTCCTCGTCGTGGATGATGACTCCGTCGTCCTCAAGGCCGTGACGCAGATTCTCCAGCGCGAGGGCCACCCCGTGGTGGCCATTGACGACGCGGTGGAGGGCCTGACGGCGGCGAAGGACCCGACCATCGACGTGGTCGTCCTCGACATCAAGATGCCCAACCTGTCCGGCATGGACCTCTTGCGCGGCATCAAGGCCGAGCGCCCGGACGTGGAGGTCATCATGATGACGGCCTTCGCCACCGTGGAGACGGCGGTGGAGGCGGTGAAGGCGGGCGCGTACGACTACCTCACCAAGCCCTTCGAGAACATCGACGAGGTGAGCCTCACGGTGGCCAAGGCGGCCGAGCGCAAGGCGCTCAAGGACCGCACCCGCGCGCTGGAGGAGGCGCTCACCGCGCGCAGCCAGTTCGAGGACCTCATCGGCCAGTCCACGCAGATGCGCTCCGTCTTCAAGCTGGTGGAGACGGTGAGCCACTCCACGGCCACGGTGCTCATCCAGGGTGAGAGCGGCACGGGCAAGGAGCTGGTGGCGCGCGCCATCCACTACCGCAGCTCGCGCAAGGACAAGCCCTTCGTCGCCGTCAACTGCTCGGCGCTGACGGAGACGCTGCTGGAGAGCGAGCTGTTCGGCCACGTGAAGGGCAGCTTCACCGGCGCCACCGGCAACAAGAAGGGCCTCTTCGAGGCGGCCGACGGCGGCACCATCTTCCTGGACGAGATTGGCGACGTGCCCCCCGCCACCCAGGTGCGCCTCTTGCGCGTGCTGCAGGAGGGCGAGGTCAAGCGCGTGGGCGCCAATGACCCGGTGAAGGTGGACGTGCGCGTCATCGCCGCCACCCACGTGGACCTGTCCCGCGCGAAGGAGCAGGGCAAGTTCCGCGAGGACCTCTTCTACCGCCTCAACGTCATCACCATCGACCTGCCGCCGCTGCGCGACCGCCCCGAGGACGTGCCGCTCCTGGCGCACCACTTCCTCAAGCTGTACGCGGCCAAGGCGGACAAGAAGGTGACGGGAATTTCGCCGCGCGCCATGGAGGCCCTCACCTGCAACCGGTGGACGGGCAACGTGCGCGAGCTGGAGAACGTCATCGAGCGCGCGGTGGTGCTGACGTCCAACGACATCATCGACGTGGAGGACCTGCCCCCGGGCTTCCAGGCGGCGCCGCAGGCCGACTCGACGGTGGAGGTGTTCAGCCTGGCGCACCTGCCGTACGCCCAGGCCAAGCGCCTGGCGATGCGCGCCTTCGAGCGGCGCTACCTCTCCGCGCTGCTGGAGAAGAACAACCAGAACGTGTCCAGCGCGGCGCGCGCCGCGGGCGTGGACCGCTCCAACTTCCGTCGCCTGCTCAAGCAGTACGAGGTGGCCGGCCGCTCCATGAAGCCGCGCCAGGCCAAGGTGGACGAGGGCGACGCCATGGAGGCGGCGTCCTGAAGTAGCCCCAGGGAGGGCTTTGAGCCCTCCTCGCCCGGCTCGCGGGGGTTTTGCTCCGCGAGCTGGCGTTGAATGGCCTCGTGGCGCTCCGCCAGCTCCGCCTCCTCCCCGTTCCGGGAGGGGGTGTAGAAGCGGCGGGCGCGCGGGGAACTGTGTCGGCGGGAGGGCACCCCGGCATTTCGGGGGAGCGCCCGGAGGGCCGCCTGGACTAGAACGCGGGTTCGCGTGCAGACCCTGGCAATCGTCGCGAAGAAGGACAAGCCCGAGGCGGCGGCCCTCGCGGCGCAGCTTCGGGAGCGCTACCCGCACCTGACGGTGCTGGGGGACCGCTCGCTGGCGCATGTGCTCGGCTGGCCGCGGGTGGAGGACCGGGAGCTGGCGTCCCGGGCGGACCTGGTGGTGGTGCTGGGCGGTGACGGCACCCTCATCTACGCGGCCCGGATGTTGGGGGGACGCGGGGTGCCCATCCTCGGCGTCAACCTGGGCAGCCTCGGCTTCATGACCGAGATTCCCGTGGAGGAGCTCTTCAGCACCCTGGAGTCGGTGCTGGCGGGGCGCTTCCAGATGGACTCGCGGATGAAGCTCACCTGCCGGCTCGTCCGAGGGGGACGCACGCTCGTCGAGGACGAAATCCTCAACGACGTGGTCATCAACAAGGGCGCGCTGGCGCGCATCGCCGACCACGAGACGTCCATCGACGGGGTGCCGATTACGACCTACAAGGCGGACGGCGTCATCCTCGCCACGCCCACGGGCTCCACGGCGTACTCGCTGTCGGCGGGCGGGCCCATCGTCCACCCATCGGTGGACTGCACGGTGCTGTCGCCCATCTGCTCGCACGCGCTCACCCAGCGCTCCATCGTCGTGCCGGCGGACCGGGTGATTCGCATCACGCTGCGCAGCGAGACGGCGGATACGTACCTCACGCTGGACGGGCAGACGGGCCACGGGCTCCAGGGCGGGGACTGCATCGAGGTGGTGCGCTCGCCCAACCGCGTCAACCTGGTGCGCAACCCGAGGGTGGCCTACTTCTCCATCCTCCGGCAGAAGCTCCACTGGGGCGAGCGCTAGACGGGGCGCCGTGTTCCTCTTCCTGTCGAAGGTGCTCGACATCTTCCTGTCGCCGTTGTCCTGGGCGCTGCTGTTCCTGGTGGCCGGGATGGTGGTGCGGAGGCGGGCGCGGGTGCTGAGCGCGCTGGGCCTGTTGGTGCTCTACGTGTTCTCCACGGACGCGGTGGCGACGGCGCTGATGCGCGCGGTGGAGGCGGGCGCGGTGTCCACCTTCCGGCCGGACGTGACGTATGACGCCGTCATCGTGCTGGGCGGAGGGTTGGACCCGGCCGCCACCGAGCGCTCCGGCCGGCCCGAGTACAACGCCGCGCCCGAGCGGGTGCTGCGCGGCTTCGAGCTGCTGAAGGAGGGGAGGGCGCAACGGGTGCTCATCTCCGGCGGCTCGCTGGACCCGAGGCCCGAGGCGGTGGTGGAGGCGGACGTGCTGTCCCGGCAGCTCCAGGCGTGGGGGATTCCGGCGGAGCGCATCTTCACCGAGGGGCGCAGCCGCAACACGCGGGAGAACGCGCTGGAGTCCGAGCGCATCGTCCGCGAGCAGGGGTGGAAGACGCTGCTGCTGGTGACGAGCGCCGCGCACATGCCGCGCGCCGCCGGGTGCTACGCGGCGGTGGGCCTGCGGGCGGACACGCTGCCGGTGGACGTGCGTGCCTCGTCCACGCCGCTGCGGCGGATGAGCTGGCTTCCGCGCGCGGGCAACCTCAGCCAGAGCACGGACGTGCTGCGCGAGCTGGCGGGGCGCGTGGTGTACCGGTGGCGCGGGTGGACGGCGCCGTGAGTGCCACTGGAGCAGCGCCGACGGATGAGGCGCGTCATGGTGCGGTGTGCGGGACTCCCGGCACGGCCGGCGCGCTCCTTGCGTGGTGCCGGCGGATGACGCGCTTCCTCGCAGCGCTGTGGCCGGGCCCGTGCCGAGGCGCTACTTGAGCGGCGCCGGAGGCCGGCGCGCGTCCTTCGCCAGCGAGCCGGGGCCGAGGCGTGCAATGCGCCCCTCCGCCTTCGGGCGTGGTGCGGGCTTGCCGGAGCGCAACGCCTCCGCCAGCACGTCCAGCGGCGTGCGCCCGTCCGCCAGCGCGGGCGTGGAGGGCAGGCCCTTCAGCATCTCGTAGCCGTCCTTGCCGCTGGCGAGGAAGCTCAGTGTGGCCAGCCGGTACGTGGCCTCCGCGTCCAGCGGCTTGCCGCCCACCTTCACGTCCACCACGCGGTCTCCCGCGGGCCGGGCCGGGTCGTAGGTGAAGCGCATTCCGGACACCTGCGGGAAGCGGCCCGGCTTCGCGTCCTCCCGGGCCAGGCTGACGCCGTTCTCCAGCGCCGCCCGCAGCGTGGCCCCCTTCACCTCCACCACCACCAGTGCGTCCTCGTACGGGAGGATGGCGTGCAAATCGCGCCGGGTCATCGCCCCCGCCGGCATCACCATGTCCGCGCGCAGCGCGCCCCCGTTGACCAGCGCCACGTCCGCGCCCGCCGCCGCGCGGAAGGCATCCGCCACGAAGGAGCCCAGGTTCGTCTCCCGCGTGCGCACCTCCCCGGCGCGCGCCTCCAGCGACACCGGCGTGCGGCCCACGCGCTCGGAGAGCCGGGCGAACAGCGCGTCGTAGGCCTTCATGGCCTCGTTGAACTCCTTGTCCTCCGGCACCTTGCGTGTGACGGGCAGCCGCTTCCACGTGGCCTTGCGCAGCGCGCCCGTCGCCGCGTCCACGTCCAGCGTGAGCCGGCCCAGTTCCACCGCGTCCGCCGCCACCTTGAAGATGGGCGTCCCCGTGGAGCGGTCCTCCGCGCCCACGTGGTCATGTCCACCCAGCAGCGCCTCCACCTTCACGCACTTCGCGAGCGCGCGGTCCTGCTCCAGCGGCAGGTGCGTCAGCCCCACCACCACCGTCGCCCCCGCCTCGCGCAGCTTCGCCACCGCGCGCTTCGACGCCTCGCAGAAGTCCGTGAACCGGGTGTCCGGCCCCGCCTTGGTCGACGTCTTCGTCTCCTCCAGCACCACGCCGAAGAAGCCCAGCTTCACGCCGCCCACCTCGCGCACGTCGTACGCCTTCACGCCCGCGAAGAGGCCGCCCGCCTTCGAGTCCTCCACGTTGGCGCCCAGCCACGTGAAGCGCGACTCGCGGATGCGCTCGCGCAGCACCTCGTCGCCGAAGTCGAACTCGTGGTTGCCCAGCACCGCGTAGTCCAGGCCGAGCGCGTTCCACGCGTCCACCATCTGCCGGCCCTTGAGCGCCTTGCCGTCCACGTTCAGCAGCGATTCCACCGAGGGTGACAGCGTGTCGCCCCCCAGCACCGTCACCACGTTCGGCGACTCCTTCAGCGCCTGCCGGCGCAGGGTGGCCACCCGGGCGAGCCCACCCCGACGGCCCTCCTCCACGGGCTGCACCTGGTACACGTCCGCCAGGTGCAACAGCGTCACCCGCACCGGAGCGGCGGGCGCGGAGGGCTGAGCCCCCGAGGCGGAGCCCGCGGCCAGCACGACGGCCAACGCGAGCGGCAGGAGCAGGGCCCCGCGTCGGGCCGGCGCTGTCGTCGTCTTCATCTCGGCTCTCTCTCCGGGAGGCGCTTGCGTGGCGCCCCGCAATCTCACTGCGGGAGTAGCGCAGTCGGGAGTCGAACGCGAGCACCCGCGCCTTCACTTTTCGTGCGGGCATGCTGCAACGCGGTGGCGATTCGATGAGGGTTGATGCGGTGCGGCATATTGGAAAGTTACAGAAGCGGGACATCCTGAGTTTGCGTGGACTTCACTCTGGTTGCTAGGACGGCCAGCAACCAAGGGAGGTCATCATCATGCGGTTCCGCAACAGGTGGAGTGCATTGCTACTGGCCGGCTGGATGGTCGGCTGTGGTGAGTCCGCGCTCGAGACGCAGCAGGGCTCCGGTGAGGAGACAGGGCAGGTCGTCCAGCAGCTCAGCGCTTCGACGCGTCCCGGCATGGGCGCGACGGTCTACGCGGGCGGCACCACGTTCCGTGTCTGGGCACCCTTCGCCAAGAAGGTGTTCGTGGCGGGCGACTTCAGCAGCTGGGGCTGGATCGAGCTGGGCAACGAGTTCAACGGCAACTTCTCCGGCGACGTCGCGGGCGCGGTGAAGGGCCAGAAGTACAAGTTCGTCACGCGCAACCAGTGGGACGGTGACTCGTGGCGCGCGGACCCGCGCGCGGCGTGGCAGGAGAACTCCACGGGCGCCAGCATCATCTATGACCACGGCGAGTACTACTGGAACGCCCAGCAGTACGGCAGCCCGGGCTTCAACGAGATGGTCATCTACGAGATGCACGTTGGCACGTTCAACGACTCGCCCGGCTGGGGTCCCGGCAACTGGAACAGCGCGATTGCCAAGCTGGACCACCTGAAGGACCTGGGCATCAACATGATCCAGGTCATGCCGGCGTACGAGTTCGCCGGTGACTTCTCCTGGGGCTACAACGCGGCCTTCCCGTTCGCCCCTGAGAGCGCCTACGGGCACCCCAACGACATGAAGCGCTTCGTGGACGAGGCGCACTACCGCGGCATCGGCGTCATCTTCGACGTGGTGCACAACCACTACGGCCCCAGCGACCTGCCCATGTGGTGCTTCAGCGGCGACTGCCAGGGCTCGGGCGGCGAGTACTTCTACACCGACTGGCGCAAGAGCACGCCGTGGGGCGATACGCGCCCTGACTACGGCCGCGCCGAGGTCCGCGCGTACATCCGCGACTCGATGATGAGCCTGACGCACGCGTTCCGTGGCGACGGCCTGCGCTGGGACGCCACCAAGTACATCCGCACGCAGAACGGCAGCGACTCCACCGACATCCCCGATGGTTGGCGCGTGTTCCGGTCCATCAACCGGGAGATCAACGCCAACCAGCCGTGGAAGATCAGCATCGCCGAGGACTTCGGCGCGGGTGACGCCATCACCAACGCCTCCTCGTCCGACATCGCGGGTGGCGCCGACTTCGACGCGCAGTGGGCGGGCGAGTTCGTGCACCCCGTCCGCGCGGCGGTCATCGAGCAGAACGACGCGAACCGGAACATGTACGCGGTGCGCGACGCCATCACCCAGCGCTTCAGCGGGCGGCACACCGCGCGCATCATCTACACGGAGAGCCACGACGAGGTGGCCAACGGCCATGCGCGCGTGCCGGAGGAGATCTGGCCGGGCAACGCCGGGAGCTGGGCGGCCAAGAAGCGCTCCACGCTCGCCGCGGGCATCGCCTTCACCTCGCCCGGCATCCCCATGATGTTCCAGGGCCAGGAGTTCCTCGAGGACGGCTACTTCCAGGACTCCGACCCGCTCGACTGGAACAAGAACACCACCTACAGCGGCATCCGCACGCTGTACCGAGACCTCATCCGCCTGCGCCGCAACTGGTTCAACAACACCCGCGGTCTGCGCGGCGGCAACGTCAACGTCCACCACGTCAACAACACCAACAAGGTGATTGCCTACCACCGCTGGGAGAACGGTGGCGGGGGCGATGACGTGGTCATCGTGGCCAACTTCAGCAACACCTACTTCGACAGCTACAACGTGGGCTTCCCGCGCGGCGGCACCTGGTACGCGCGCTTCAACAGCGACGCGAACGTGTACTCGTCCGACTTCGGGAACACGCAGACGTTCAACATCACGGCCAACGGCGGAGCCAAGGATGGCATGGGCTACAACGCCAACGTCAGAATCGGGCCGTACTCCCTCGTCATCTTCTCGCAGTAGCGCGTGAGGGGAGCGGCGCCCCTCCCATTCCGGGGTGGGGCGCCGTTGCTCACACGTGGTAGCGGCGGCCCTGCGCGAGCGGTTCGATGACGCTCGCGCCGGTGTCGAAGTCGTCCGGGTAGTGGATGAGCCGCATCCGGGCGCGCAGCTCCGCGGGCAGCGCCGCGAGCTTCTCGTAGGGCGTGTGCACGCCGTAGTTCGTCTCGTGAATCATCAGGTCCGCCTCCGAGAGCCATTCGATGAGGCCCTCGTCGAAGGCGGTGTCGGCGCTGTAGCCCAGGCACCGGCCCCCCGCGTGGATGCGCAGCGCGGTGGTGGGCACGTGGTGGTACGTCATCCGGCTCTCGATGAGGAACGGCCCGTGCCGCACGGCGGCCTCGGTGGAGAGCGGCGTGTGCTCGAAGTAGTCCTCGAAGTGCTTGTCGTCGGGCTCCGCGCCCTTGCGCTGGATGAGGCACTCCATGCCGGCGGCCAGGTGCCCGTCCCAGAGTCGCTCCGCCACGGCGGGGTGGGTGAGCACCTCCAGCTTCTTCTTGAGCACGAAGAAGGAGAAGTAGCCCAGGCCCTCCAGTCCGGACGCGTGGTCCGCGTGCAGGTGGGTGAGGGCCACGGCGCTGACGCGGTCCACGTCGAGCGGCACGCCGGAGGACTCGGAGGCCTCGCGCATCATCTTCCGGATGGGGTGCGGGCAGTCCACCAGCAGCACCTGCCCCTCGGCCTCCACGGCGAGGCACGAGGAGTAGTGCAGGGCGGAGAATGCATCACCGACGCCGAGGGTGACGAAGGACAGGCTCATGGCCGAGGGCTCCGGGCGGAGGGTGCGAGTCGTTCCCGCAGCTTCGCCGCGACGGCGGGCGGGCAGAAGGCCGAAACGTCCTCGCCGCGCGAGACGCGCTCCTTGAGTCCGCTGCTGCTCACCTCGGCCAGGTGGGCCTCGGCGGGGAGGAAGAGGGTGGACAGTTCCGGGGCCAGCGCGCGGTTGTTGTGCGCCAGCTCCGTCTCGAACTGGGCGTCGGTGGCGCCGCGCACCCCGCGCAGCAGCACGCTGGCGCCAATCTCCCGCGCGAAGTCCACGATGAGCCCCTCCGTGCGGGCCACGGTGACGTTGGGGTGGAGCCGCACGGCCTCGCGCAGGAGGGCCATGCGCTCGTCGGTGGACAGCAGGTACTGCTTGCTGGGGTTGACGGCCACCACGACGACGACGTGGCCGAAGAGGCGCGCGGCCTGACGGACGACGGACAGGTGGCCGGCCGTGACGGGGTCGAAGCTGCCGGCGTAGACGGCGATGGTCATGAGGACACCTCGGGAGCCGCCCCGGGCGCCAGCGTCCGGGACGGGTGGAAGGTGAGGGCGGCGTACAGGGTGCCGGCGACGCACAGGGCGGCGGACAGGGCGAAGTGTCCGGAGTAGCCGAGCGCCTTCGCGCTGAAGCCACTCACCGCCGCCGCGCCTCCCGTGGCAATCACCACCAGCGAGGCCTGCACGGTGTAGTCCGTGGCGGCGTGCTCGGGGCGGCACGCGTCCATCATCGCGGTGAAGACGGCGGCGGTGGCCATGCCGCTCGCCACGTGCTCCACGGCGCAGACGAGCGTCAGCATGGGGAGGGAGGCGGGGCCGCCGCGCGCGGCGAGCGCGTACAGCAGCACCGCTCCGGCCTGGATGGCGCCGAAGAGGAGCAGCGCCCGCCGCCCGCCGAGCCGCACCACCAGCCCACCGCCCAGGAGTGCCCCCAGGAGGCCCGCGGTGAAGCCCACGCCTCCGAGCATCCAGCCGATGTCCGTCAGCGTCAGCCCCGAGTCCACGAGGAAGGTGCGCAGCATGCCCGTGGCCAGGGCCTCGCCCGCCTTGAAGACGATGAGCAGCGTCAGCCACGCGACGGCTCCCGGGCGTATGAGCCACCAGGAGAGGCCCAGGCTCTGCGCCGGTGGAGGCTCGGAGGGCGGCTCCCGGAAGAGGGCGATGGGCACGGTGGCGGCGAGCAGCAGGGCGCCCAGCACGAGGAACGTGGGGCGCCAGCCCACCGCGTCGAAGACGGCGAGCATCAGCCCTCCTCCGACAATCATGCCCACGCGGTAGGCGGCCACCTGCACGCCGTTGCCCCAGCCGCGCTCGGCCGGCGCGAGCAGGTCCACGGCCAGTCCATCCGTGGCCACGTCCTGCGTGGCGGCCAGGAGGTTGATGCCCAGCACCGCGGCCAGGAGCACGTGGGTGTCCAGTCCGTCCGCCGGGAGCGCGAGCGAGAGCAGCAGCCCCGCGGACAGGCACTGCAAGGGGAGGATGTAGCCGCGCCGGCGTCCCCACCGCGTGGAGCCGTGCCGGTCCATGAGTGGCGCCCAGAGGAACTTGAGCGCCCACGGCATCGCGAGCAGGTGCGCGAGGCCGATGGCCGGCAGCGACAATCCCTGCTTGCGCAGCAGCACGGGCAGCGCCTGGGTGAAGAAGCCGAACGGCAGGCCCTGCGACAGGTAGAGGCTGGAGAGCAGCGCGAGCTTCGTCGAGGCCTTCATGCGTCCTCCCGCGCTTCCGCCGTGTCCAGCAGGCCCGCGGCCATGCGCTTCACCGTGCCGGCCGCGGAGCCCGCGGGCACCAGGCCCGGTGAGCTCGCTGACAGCACGAAGTAGCCCTGCACCGCGGCGAAGAGGCCCGCGGCGATGGCCCGCGCGCGGCGCCTGCCCACCACCGCGGCGACGAGGGACTCCAGTTGCTCCAGGTCCGCGCGCACCACCTTCTCGTAGGCGGCGCGGACCTCGGGCTGGCGGATGGCCTCCGCGCTGATGGTGACCCAGCTCGCCACCGCCTCCGGGGCCGCGTCCGCGCCCGTGGAGAGGAACGCGTCGATGAAGGCGTCCACCCGGGCCCGTGCGTCGTCGCCCTTCAGCTTCGCGAGCCGCGTCGCCACCCGCTCCCGTGCCCGGGACGCGAGCTGCTCCACCAGCGTGAGCAGAATCTCCTGCTTGTCGCTGAAGTGGTAGTGCACGAGGCCCGGGCTCAGGCCCGCCGCCTTCGCGATTTCCCCCACCGAGGCGCGCTCGTACCCGCGCTCGGCCATGACCTTCAGCAGCCCGGCGACAATCTGCTGGCGGCGCTCCTCGGTGTTGGACGGACGGGGCATGGTGGCCTTGTTTGTTGGTTGTGTGACCAACTTATAAACAGACCATGCGCAGGCGTCAACCCGGCGTGGGCGGGCCGGGGTCGGTGCTCGGGTGTGCGGCGGGGTGGGCCGCCGGGAGTCAGGCCGGCGCGGGGCCCGGCATGTCGAGGGTGGTGTTCATGTAGGTCTCCCGGGCGGAGACCAGCGCCTCGATGCCGGCGGCCACGAGGTCGGGCACCTCCAGCGCGGGGAAGTGGCTGACGGCGGGCAGCTTCATCACGTGGAACCACGGGTTCTGCGTGCCGAAGGCCACCTGTCCCTCGAGGTAGTCGTGTGACTCCGGCTGCGAGTACAGGTGCAGCGTGGGCGTGGACGGCGTCAGCGCGGACAGGGCTCGCAGCGGGGAGCCCTCGCGTGCGTAGGCGGAGGAAATCTCCCGCGCGGCCCGGGCCCACATCTCCTCTCCGAAGGAGCCCATGTCCTCGCGGACGAAGCGGATGATGCTCTTGTCCTCCACGCCTTGCAGCCACATGCCGAACAGCCCGTCACGGGCCTCCCGCCAGCGGTCCGACACCAGGGCCTGCAAGGCATCGCGGAAGGGAGGAGGCGGCTCGGTGACAATCCAGTCCAGCAGCACGAGCTGGGGGACGCGCTCGGCGCCCAGCTCGCGCCGCAGCTCCAGCGCCCACCAGCCCGCGTGCGACAGGGCCACGGGGACAATCCGCCGCGCGCCGCTGGTCCTCACCACGGTGAGCAGGTCGTCGAGCACGGTGGCGCTGTCGAAGTCGGTGCCACCACTCGAGGACGCGCCATGTCCGCGCAGGTCCACGGAGAGGACGCGGCGGCGGGAGGCGCAGCGGGGGAGGAGCTGACGGAAGCCGGCCCGGGTGGTGCACCAGCCCGGGATGAAGAGCAGCGCGGGCTCCCCACGGCCCACGTCGTCGTAGTGGATGTGGGCGCCGTCCTTGGAGCGCACCTCGGGCATGGTCTTCCCCTCCGTGAGGTAGTGGCTCCTCCAGAGTTGGGCAGGCCGGGTCCGCTCGGCAGCAGTCGGGCGGGGGAGGGCGGGGATGCCCGGAGGCGCCCGCCGTCCCTCAGAAGGAGAGCAGCGTCGTCACCTTGTCGGCGCCGAGCCGCTTCGGCCCCTCCAGGAAGTCCAGGGTGATGAGGAAGCTGTAGCCGACCAGCTCACCGCCCAGCCGCTTCACCAGCTTGGAGGTGGCCTCCGCCGTGCCGCCCGTCGCCAGCACGTCGTCGACCACGAGCACGCGCTCACCCTTCAGGATGGCGTCCTCGTGCATCTCCACGCCGTCCGCGCCGTACTCCAGCGAGTAGCGCTCCACGATGGAGCGGTGGGGCAGCTTGCCCGGCTTGCGCGCAGGGACGAAGCCCGCCTGGAGCGCCAGGGCGATGGGCGCGCCCAGCAGGAAGCCTCGGGCCTCCACGCCCACCACCTTGGTGATGTGCTGCCCGCGGAAGGGCGCGGACATGGCGTTGATGACGCGGCCGAACAGGAGCGGGTCGGCCAGCACGGGGGTGATGTCCTTGAAGACGATGCCCGGCTTGGGGAAGTCCGGCACGTCGCGCAGCCGCGCCGTCACGTCGGCGGCGAGGGTGGTGTCGGTCAGGTTCGCTGCGGGCAGGTTCATGAGAAGAGCTCCGGGTTGACGCAGTGAGGAGGCCGCCGTCCCTCCAGCGCGGCCAACAGGTTGTCCACCGCCATGGAGGCCATGCGGCCCCGCGTGGCATGCGAGGCGCTCGCGATGTGCGGCGCCAGCAATACGTTCGGGAGCGTCATCAGCGGGTTGTCAGCCGGTAATGGCTCCGGTTCCATCACGTCGAGCGCCGCCCCGCCCAGCCGCCCCCCTCGCAGCGCTTCAGTCAGCGCCTCCTGGTCCACCACCCCGCCGCGCGCGGTGTTGACCAGCAGCGCGCCGGGCTTCATCGCCGCCAGTTCCTCGCGCCCCAGCCAGTGCCGCGTCGCCGCCGACAGCGGGACGTGCAGGCTCACCACGTCCGATTCCGCCAGCAGCGTGGCCTTGTCCACCCGCCGTACGCCCAGCTCCGCCTCCAGGTCCGGCCTCGGCTGGCGGCTCACGTACAGCACGCGCATGCCGAAGCCCCGCGCCCGCCTCGCCACCGCGGCGCCGATGGCGCCCAGGCCGACGATGCCCAGCGTGGCACCATATATGTCCGTGCCCAGTAGCAGGGTGGGGCTCCAGGTCCGCCATTTCCCCGCACGGACGAAGGCATCCGCCTCCGCCACCCGCCGGGCCAGCCCCATCAACAGGGCAAACGCGAAATCCGCGGTGGTCTCCGTCAGCACGCCGGGGGTGTTGCCCACCGCAATCCGGCGCGCGGTACATGCTGGCACATCGATGTTGTCGTACCCGACGGCCACGTTGCTCACCGCTCGCAGGCCCGGCGTGGCGGCGAGCAGCCCGGCGTCCACCCGGTCTGTCAGCAGGGTGACAAGCCCCTCGGCGAGCGCCGCCTCGGCCAGCAGCGTGTCACGGGACGGTGGCAGCTCCTCCTCCCAGACGCGCAGGTCCACGTGCCTGCCCAGTCGGCCGAGGGCCTCTCCAGGAAGCTGGCGGGTCACGAAGACACGGGGGCGGACGGTCCGGGCCATGACGGGGGTTGATGCTCTCACAGCCTGAGGCCGGCGGGCGGGTTCCGCTGGCGGACGCATCGATTTTTCCCGCGAGCGGGAGCCCCGTCGCTGTGGTAGTCCAACGGGTTCCCCGCGGCCATTGGAGCCTGGGGCCTTTGCCAGCCGTGCAATCCACCGCCGACATTCGAGACGCCCTCCCTCCTCAGGACACCGTGTGGCTGCGGGCCCTGAAGGCTGAAGTCCAACCCACCACCTTCAAGAAGGGACGGGAGGTGGCCGAAACGCGCCGCGTCTTCGGTCTCCAGCGCGAGGGTGACCGCATCACCGCCCAGGTCGCCGGCTCGTCCGGCGAGCGCTACCAGGTGGCCCTGGCGCTGGGGGACGGGAAGGCCACGTCCACCTGCACCTGCCAGTCGTGGAACGTCTACGGCCCCCACTGCAAGCACGTGGTGGCCGCCGCCCTCATCTACGCCGCGCGCTTCCGCCCGCCCGCGCCCCCGCAGCCGCGCCCCAAGCCCGTGCCCGAGGTCCAGGCCCAGGCCGAGGCCCCCAACGAGGTCATCGACGACGAGGTGCCCGTAGAGCCGGCGTCGCCGGGCGTCGACGCGGTGAACCTGCCGGCGCTCGCCAAGGTGGAGAGCTGGCTGGGCCTGTCCTCGCTGCCCGACTACGAGTTCTTCTACCGCCTGACGGCCTCCAGCACCGGCAACGGGGGACGGCACTGGGTGGTGGACGTGCGCCGGCAGGACGCGCAGACGAAGGGCCCCATCCACGTCAAGCGCCTGTTGCAGACGGGCGGCCGCATCGCTCCCGCGGACGAGCGCGTCTTCATGATGCTCTCGCGCCACGAGCACCGGTATGACTCGCGCATCGTCCTCTCCGACGAGGACCTGAGCGAGGCGCTGGAGTTCCTGCGCACCCGCCGCGTCATCTACCGGGGCACGGCGCTCATCAACACGGAAGCCCCCGTGCGCCCGCAGATCCGCCTGGAGTCCCGTCCGGACGGCGCCACCGCGCGCATCGAGCTGCTCTTCCCGGACGGTGCCAGCTACTCCCTCAAGGACGTCATCCTCCTGTCGGGGAAGAAGACCTGGGTCATCCAGGGGCAGAACCTGCACGCGGTGGAGCCGGACTTCCCGCCCCGGCTGCTGCGCAAGTGGCTGCTGGAGCCGAGCATGTCCTTCCCGGCCGGGCAGCTGGACCGGGTGCTGACCTTCTTCGCCGCGCACCTGCCGCGCTTCCGCATGGCGCTGAAGGCGGACGACATCGACGTGGACGAGTCGGTGGAGCCGCGCTTCATGGTGACCTTGGAGGGCAACCCGGAAAAGGTGAAGGTGCAGCTCGCCGCCCGCTACGGGCAGACCACCGTGCCGGTGTCCCCCACGGCCACGCACCTGGGCTACGCCAGCGGCGTGGGCGCGGAGAGCCGCAAGCTGTACCGCCGCCGCGAGGACGTGGAGCGCGCCGCCGGCAAGCTGCTGCTCGAGCTGGGCCTGCGCTTCGAGCCGCAGAGCGCCGTCTTCGACGCCGCCGGCGACACCGCGCTGGAGTTCTGGGCCCGAGGGCTCGCCTCGCTCCCCGCCGAGTGGGAGCGCTTCGGCGTGCAGGCCCCCAAGGTGCGCCTGCGCCCCAAGCTCAAGCCGCGCATCCGCGTGGGCATGAGCGGCGTGCAGTGGTTCGACCTGGACGCGGAGTTCGTCACCGACGACCAGGCGGTGGACCTGGGCGCCGTGCGCATGTGGCTGGACTCCGGCCGCCGCTTCGTCCCCCTGAAGGACGGCACCTTCGCGGAGGCCGACGCCGCCGAGCTCAAGCGTGTGGCGGACCTGCTGGAGGAGGCCGGCGCCATGCCGGGCCGCTCCCGCACGCGGCTGCCGCTGCACCAGGCCGTCGCGCTGGATTTGCTGGCCGACCTGGGCGAGTTCACCGAGGTGGAGGCCAAGGCGCGCCAGGCCATGCTGGAGCTGCGCGAGACGGCCGGCGTGCCCAAGGTCGCCGTGCCCGAGGGGCTCAACGCCACGCTGCGCCACTACCAGGAGGCGGGCCTGTCCTGGCTCTGGTTCCTGCGCCGCCACGGCCTGTCCGGCATCCTCGCGGACGACATGGGTCTCGGTAAGACGGTGCAGTCGCTGAGCCTCATGCAGAAGGTGGCCAACGACGAGGGGCGCAAGCCGTCGCTCGTGGTGGCCCCCACCAGCGTGCTCGCCAACTGGGAGCGCGAGGCCGAGCGCTTCACCCCGGGCCTCAAGGTCATGGTGTGGCACGGCCAGGACCGCAAGGAGCGCGCGGAGGACCTGAAGGGGATGGACCTGGTCCTCACCTCGTACGCCCTGGTGCGTCGGGATCTGGACCAGCTCTCCCAGGTGGGCTTCCGCTACGTCATCCTGGACGAGGCGCAGAACATCAAGAACGCGGACAGCGCCACCGCGCAGGCGTGCAAGTCGCTGCCCAGCGAGACGCGCCTGGCGCTCACCGGCACCCCGCTGGAGAACCGCCTGTCGGAGCTGTGGAGCATCTTCGACTTCCTGATGCCGGGCTTCCTCGGCAGCGCGGACGGCTTCAGTGACAGGTACGAGCAGCCCATCCAGGTGGCCAACGACGCCACCGCGAAGGACCGGCTGCGCCGCCGCATCCAGCCCTTCATCCTCCGCCGTCTGAAGACGGAGGTGGCCAAGGACCTGCCGCCCAAGACGGAGAGCATCGCCTGGTGCGAGATGGAGCCCGGCCAGGCCGCCCTCTACCGCGAGGTGCTGGAGGAGAGCCGCCGCAAGGTGACCGAGTCCATCGAGAAGGTGGGCTTCAAGCGCAGCCGCGTGTCCATCCTCGCCGCGCTGATGCGCCTGCGGCAGGTGTGCTGCGACCCGCGCCTGCTCAAGATGCCGCCCGGCACGCTGCTGCCCTCCAGCGCCAAGGTGGAGCGCTTCCTCCAGCTGGTGGAGGACCTGGTGGCCGAGGGGCACCGCGCGCTCGTCTTCAGCCAGTTCACGGAGATGCTGGAGCTGCTCAAGACGGAGGCGGACAAGAAGGGCCTGCGCTACCTCTACCTGGACGGCCGGACCAAGGACCGCATGGGCAAGGTGGACGAGTACAACCAGCCCGACGGGCCGCCGCTGTTCTTCATCTCCCTGAAGGCGGGAGGCACCGGCCTCAACCTCACCGCGGCGGACTACGTCATCCACTTCGACCCGTGGTGGAACCCCGCCGTGGAGGACCAGGCCACAGACCGTACCCACCGCATCGGTCAGACGCGCGCCGTCATCAGCTACAAGCTGATTACCCGCGGCACCGTGGAGGAGAAGATTCTGTCCCTCCAGCGCCGCAAGCGTGATTTGGCCGCCGGGGTGCTCGGCGCGGACGGTGACGAGTTGGGCCGGACGCTCACCGAGCAGGACATCCAGGAGCTGTTCACCGAAATCTGAGGGGTTGCGAAGTTGGAGCTCCGACGGAGCTCCCTCTCCCACCCGCACGCCAGACGTGCGCCCGACCCGAACGCCTGTGCAGTGTCAGAGGGACCTGCTAGGGTGTTCAGTTACCAGGGCCGTCGTACGGACCACGGAGGGCGCGCGTGCTGCTGGGTCTTCGGATCTCGAACGTGGCGGTGATTGAGGAGGTGGAGGTGGCGTTCGGAGCCGGCCTCACCGTCCTTACAGGTGAAACAGGTGCGGGCAAGTCCATCCTCGTGGATGCACTGGGCCTGCTGCTCGGCGGGCGGGCCGACGCGGACGTCATCCGCGCCGGCTGTGAGGAGGCGTCCGTGGAGGGCGTCTTCGCGCGCACCCCGGCATTGGGCATGCGCCTGGAGGAATTGGGGCTGCCGGACCTCGGCGAGGAGGTGCTGGTGCGCCGGGTGCTCGGCCGGACCGGCCGGGGCAAGGTGTACGTCAATGGTGCCCTGGTGACGGTGGGGGTGCTGTCGAAGCTCACCCGCGGCACGGTGGACATCGCCGGCCAGCACGAGCACGTCAGCCTCTTCGACCCGGGGCTGCACCGCGTCCTCCTGGACAGGTATGGCTCCCTGGACGAGGTGCTGGCGAACTACTTCGGCGAGTACTCCGCCCTGCGCGAGGTGGACGCGCGCATGAATGCGCTGGGGGGCGACGAGGCGAAGGTGCGCGAGCGCGCCGAGTTCCTGCGCTTCCAACTGGACGAGATTACGCGCCTGGACCCGGAGGCCGGGGAGGACGCGCGGCTGGACGCCGAGCGCAAGCGGCTGGGCAGCGCGGAGAAGCTCAAGCGCCATGCGTCCGAGGCCGAGCTGTTGGTGGCTGGCGAGGAGCAGTCCGCGGTGGAGACGGTGAGCCGCGCGCTCGGGCTGGTGCACGACGCGGTGAAGAGCGACGCCATGCTGACGCCGGTGGCGCAGGCGCTGAGCACGGCCCTGTCGGAGCTGGAGGAGGCGCAGCGCCGGCTGAACCGGTACGTGGAGGGGCTGGAGTCGGACCCCTCGCGGCTGGCGGACGTGGAGGAGCGGCTGGACGCGCTCAAGCGCCTGTGCCGCAAGCACGGCACCCACCTGGATGGTCTCCTGAAGAAGCGCGGCGAAATCGAGGCCGAGCTCGGCACGCTGGAGAACCGCCAGGAGGTACTGGAGGAGCTGGCCGAGGAGCGCCGCAGGGTGGAGGAGCGGGCCCGCAAGGCGGCCATGGTGCTGTCGCGCAAGCGCGCGCAGAGCGCGGTGGAGTTCTCCGCCCAGGTGCGCGAGGGCCTGGGGGGGCTGGCCATGGGCAAGGCGGCCTTCGAGGTGCGGGTGACGCCGGGCGAGACGCTGCGTCCGGACGGCGCGGACGAGGTGGAGTTCTTCTTCAGTGCCAACCCCGGCGAGCCGCCGCGCCCGCTGGCCAAGGTGGCCTCCGGTGGTGAGGCGAGCCGCCTGCTGCTGGCCCTCAAGCGCGCCCTGGCGGACAGCGACGGCTGCGGCTGCTACGTCCTGGACGAGGCGGACGCGGGTGTCAGCGGCGCCATCGCCGACGTGGTGGGGCGGATGATCAAGGAGGTGAGCAGCCACCGTCAGGTGCTCTGCATCACCCACCTTCCCCAGGTGGCGGCCTACGCGGACGCCCACCTGCTCATCCGCAAGGGCCTCAAGGCCGAGCGCACCGTGTCCGAGGTGGTGGTGCTGGAGGCCGGGGCGGAGCGCACCCGCGAGCTGGCCCGGATGATGTCCGGCGTGGAGGTGACGCGTGAGGCGCTGGGGGCCGCCGAGGCCCTGGTTCGGTCGGCCCACCGGGCGCTGGGGGCCCCTACCCCGAGGGCCAGGAGGGAGACCGGCCCGGAGGGTACCCCCCGGGGTCGGCTCCGACGCACTGCGTGATGAACGGTGGGTGCATCCGTGTCCTTGCCCCATCCGTGGGCCTCACATAGCATCCAGGGTGTGTCCAGCACCGCAGGGCAGACCGCGGCCTCCCGCCTCAAAATTGTCTCCGCAGGCCTGACGGACGTCGGGCGCAAGCGCAATCACAATGAGGACAGCTTCCTTATTGATGATGAGCTGCAGCTCTATGTCGTCGCGGACGGGATGGGAGGCCACGCGGGAGGAGGCACCGCGTCGCGCATCGCCGTCGAGACCATCGACAAGGAGATGCGGCGGGCGCGGGAGGGTAAGGACAACCCCTTCCTCTCCGTCCCCAACCTCCAGGACTCGCCCATTCCCGAGTCCCTGCGCACCGCCGTGGAGAAGGCGTGCCTCGCCATCTTCACGGCCGCCCAGGAGGACGCGCGGCTGTCCGGCATGGGCACCACCGTCATCTCCCTGGTGGTGCGGGACGAGCACGCCTTCTTCGCCCACGTGGGCGACAGCCGCGCGTACCTCATCCGCGGGGACCTCATCCAGCAGATCTCCGAGGACCACTCCCTGGTCAACGAGCAGATCAAGGCCGGGATGATTACCCCCGAGGAGGCCAAGCACTCCCGCTACAAGAACATCATCACCCGCTCCGTGGGGTTCGAGGAGGAGGTGCAGGTGGACGTCATGGGGCTGGTGTCGGAGCCCGGTGATGTCTTCCTCCTGTGCTCGGACGGGCTCGCGAACATGCTCGAGGACCGCGAAATCCACGAGGTGGTGACGAAGACGCGGGCCTTCGAGGAGGTTCCCAAGCGGCTCATCGACCTCGCCAACGAGCGGGGCGGGGACGACAACATCACCGTCATCGTGGTGCGCGTCGAAGCCTGAGGTCGCCAGCCCCCACGGGACGTGGCCATTGCCCTCCCTGGCGGTCTGTTGACCTTGACACTCTCGGAATGCGAATGGTAGCTGCCCCAACGTTTCCAGCGGTGGCGAAACGCCGCTGAGAGACGGTGCCGGGGAGGGGAGTGGCGGGGGGAGGTGTTGCGCGGAAGCAGGCGACTTAGCTTCTGGCGCCAGAAGTCCCACGCAAGAGCAGGGGAGCGGTCCCGTGGCGAAAAAGTCCTTCACGCTGATGGTGATCCCGGACCACGACGCGCCGGTGAAGCGGTACACCATCCAGAGGTCCTTCCTCGTCCAGGTGGGGATGGGGCTGATGCTGGTGGTGGGACTGGCGGCGGGGGCGAGCATCCACTACTTCCAGGTGGCCGCCGACGCGTCGGAGAACCGCATCCTCCGCGAGGAGAACCTGACGCTGCGCTCGCAGCTCAAGTCGGTGCGCGAGCGCATCGAGCACATCGGCTCCACGCTGGACCGGGTGGAGCGGTTCGACCAGAAGCTGCGCGCGATTACGCTGCTGTCCGACCCGCAGCGCAACCTGGCCCTGGGCCCCACGCAGCCCGAGGCGGGCACCACGGCCCCGGCGACGGACACCCAGTTCACCCAGCTCACCACCACGGAGACGCCGGCCGCGCTGGTGGGCCGGTTGGACAAGCTGAGCGCGGAGGCCACCCGCCAGGAGCAGAGCCTCCAGGAGCTGCAGGCGTACTTCCAGGACCAGAAGTCCATGCTGGCCTCCACGCCGTCCGTCTGGCCCGCGCGCGGCTGGGTGACGAGCGACTTCGGCTCGCGCGTGGACCCGTACACCGCCGACCGCGTCATGCACGGCGGCATCGACATCGCGGCGCCGCACGGCAAGGAGGTCTACTCCCCGTCGGACGGCACGGTGGTGTTCGCCGGGCTCGAGGGTGGGTACGGCAACGTGCTCGTCATCGACCACGGCTACGGCATCAAGACGCGCTACGGCCACCTGTCGAAGATGCTGGTGAAGGCGGGCGACAAGGTGAAGCGCGGCTCGCTCATCGCCGCGGTGGGCAACACCGGCCGCTCCACCGGCCCGCACCTCCACTACGAGGTCCGCGTCAACGGGATTCCCCAGAACCCGCGCAAGTTCATCCTCGAGGAGTAGTCCCTCGAGGTGACGTCACCGCGCCTGGCCCCGGGAGGGGCCCGAAGGTGGCCTCACGGTGTGGCGGGCGCGGCGGGGACGAAGCCATCCAGGCGCAGGCGCCGGCGCTGCAGGCCGTGTGCGCGCCCGGTGCGCACCATGACGTGGGTGCGCTCCAGCTCCGCCCACACCAGCGGCCCCAGCACCTGCCAGTGCGAGGGTGCATCCACCGTCAGCTCCAGCAGGCTCACCGTCCACGCGGGCACGTCCGTGTCGGGCGTGCCCTCGGGCAGCACGCGGCGCACGTCGCGCGCCAGTTGCCGGGCCGTGGGCACGTCCAGGTCCTCGCGCACGGTGAGCTGGGAGGTGGGCACCAGCAGCGCGGCGAGGCAGTCCGCGTGCAGGCGCAGCACCTTCGCGCCCGGGTACTGCGCGGACAGGGACTCGGCCGTGGCGCGCAGCACCGCGTCCCCGGTGGCGAAGCCGAAGCGCGCGTTGACGTGAATCATCCCCTGCACGTCGGCGATGACGGCGCCCACGCGCCACCCGTCATGGTGGGCGTGCGTGGACAAGTCATATTCCTCCTTGAGGAGGCTGCCCTGGGTGAGGGCCGGCACCTGGAGCGCGCCCGTCTTCGCATCCGGGTGGCCGCGGCGGGCCTGCTCGGCCTGGAGGAGGACCTCCACCGCGGCCTGCACCGGCGCCTGCGGGTGGCGCTGGAGCACCCAGGGGTGGAGGGCGATGAGGGCGGTGGCGGTGGCGTCGTCGAGCGGGTAGGGCATGGGCGCGTCTTGTGTAGCGCGACTGGCGCTCCGGCGCAGGCGCTTCCCTTCACTACTTCATGCGGTGGGCCGTCACCGTCACCTCGTCCCGGTCGTGGTAGAGCTGCCGGACGGTGAGGCCCTCCCAGCCTCCCTCCTGCTCCAGCGTGTGGCGCACGCGCAGCAGCACGGGGTTCTTGTCCTTCATCGGCAGCTTGATGTTGGCCACCAGGTGGCGGGCCCAGCCCTTGCGGCCCCACTTCGCCAGCAGCTGCGCCACCTCCAGCGGGCGCCAGGCCATGTCGCAGAAGAGCCAGTCCGCCGGCTCCTCGGGCGCGTAGGCGAAGGCGCTCTCCTGCACGTGCTGGACGCGGCGGTTGGCGGCCAGCTCCGGCATCAGCCGCGCCGGGTCCACCGCCACCACCCGCGCCCCGCGCGCCACCAGCCGCTGCGTCCACCCGCCCGGCGCCGCGCCCAGGTCCACGCAGACGTCGCCACGGCCGGGCTCGAAGGCCAGCCCGTCCAGGGCCTCCTCCAGCTTCATGGCCGCGCGCGAGGGGGACTCGCCCGCGCGCTTCATGCGCCGCCGCCCACCCGCCGCCAGTGAGGGCGCCTCTCGCGCGGGCACCGCGCCCACCACCGTCACCCCGTCCGGCGCCACGCACAGCCCCACCAGCACGGCGCCCGCCTCGCGCGCCCGTTGCGCGTCCTCCAGCAGCCGCTCCTCGGGGAGCTTCGCGCGCACCGCCGCCTCCAGGGCCTCCGCGGGCGCCGTCAGCGTGTTGCCTCGCGGCGTGTCCGGCGTGAAGGCCTGCACCACCCAGGGCCCGTGGCCCGGCAGCGACGTCACCGCCCGCGCGGCGGCCTCCGCGGTCTCCTCCGGCGTCTTCACGCCCAGGGAGACGACCACGCGGTAGCCGGCCCGGGCGAACGCGGGCGAGAGGCCGGGGACGGCCTCGCTCTCCACCAGTGCCTCACCCAGCAGGCGGGGATGCGCGCCCGCCCACTCCAGCTCCTCGTAGAGGTGCGGCTCGAAGCCGGCACGGCAGGTCCACAGCCAGTGCCCCGGCCGGGCGGCGAGCGTCTGTGCGGGCATGGGGGGCACGCGGGCCCGGGGTGGGACCCGGGGCGCGGGCGGCGCGGCGCGTGCAGGTGACCCGCCTCCAGCGCCGGGGCGCTGCCGGCCTCCGGTGCCAGGACCCTGTCGGCCACCAACACCGGGGCCCTGCCGGCCCGCAGGGGCGGGTCCGGGGCGTCCCTGCTTCGGGCCCGGGCGTCCGGAGTGACGGGAAGTGCGTGGTGGAGAAGGACGGGCCGGCCTTCGGCGTTGATTTCGCGTGGGGGACATTGCGTGCGCTCGGTTCCGCTTTACTCTGGGCCGCTGCGTGGTGGGCAACCGGCCGAGTGGAAGATTCGGCGGTTGCACGTGGTTTCCAACCGTTCCCCCCTTACACCTCCTGGGATTTCCCTTCACTCGCCGCCGTCCTTCGAGGATTCTCCGGCGAGAGAGTCGACCGAATGATCGAATGGACGCTGAAGAAACTCATCGGGACCAAGAATGAGCGCGAGCTCAAGAAGGCCCATGGGAAGGTAGCGCGGGTCAACGAGCTGGAAACCCGGATGAGGGACCTCAAGGACGAGGACTTCCCCCGGGAGACGGCCCGCATGCGGCAGGAGGTGCAGAATGGCCGGTCGCTGGACGACCTGCTCTTCGAGGCCTTCGCCCTCACCCGCGAGGCGGCGCGCCGCGTCATCGGCCAGCGCCATTATGACGTGCAGCTCATCGGCGGCATGTTCCTCCACCAGGGGTGCATCGCGGAGATGCGCACCGGTGAAGGCAAGACGCTGACGGCGACGCTGCCCACCTACCTCAACGCGCTGTCCGGCCGCGGCGTGCACGTGGTGACGGTGAACGACTACCTCGCCCGTCGCGACGCGGAGTGGATGGGGCGCGTCTACCGCTTCCTGGGCATGACGACGGGCTGCGTGCTGCACGAGCTGACGGACAAGCAGCGGCAGGAGGCGTACCGCTCGGACATCACCTACGGGCAGAACAACGAGTTCGGCTTCGACTACCTGCGCGACAACATGAAGTTCCGCCTGCAGGACTACGTCCAGCGCGAGCTGAACTACGCGATTGTCGACGAGGTGGACTCCATCCTCATCGACGAGGCGCGCACCCCGCTCATCATCTCGGGCCCCACCGAGGACACCACGGACAAGTACTACCGGGTGGACCAGGTCATCCCCGGGCTGGTGCCGGACCAGGACTACACCCTGGACGAGAAGCACCGCTCCGTGTCCCTCACCGACGAGGGCATCGAGAAGCTCCAGAAGCGGCTGGGCGTCAGCAACCTGTACGCGCCGGGGGAGATTGAAACGCTCCACCACGTGGACCAGGCCCTGCGCGCGCACACGCTCTACAAGCGCGACAAGGACTACGTCGTGAAGGACGGCGAGGTCGTCATCGTCGACGAGTTCACCGGCCGCCAGATGCCGGGACGCCGCTGGTCCGACGGCCTCCACCAGGCCATCGAGGCCAAGGAGGGCGTGAAGATAGAGAACGAGAACCAGACGCTGGCGACCATCTCGTTCCAGAACTACTTCCGCATGTACTCCAAGCTGTCCGGCATGACGGGCACCGCCGACACCGAGGCGGAGGAGTTCGCGAAGATCTACAACCTGGACGTCCGCGTCATCCCCACCAACCGTCCCGCCATCCGCAAGGACCTGCAGGACGTGGTCTACAAGACGGAGCGCGAGAAGTTCGAGGCGGTGGCCGCGCAGATTGAAGAGCTGCACAAGGCGGGGCAGCCGGTGCTGGTGGGCACGGTGTCCATCGCCAAGAGCGAGGTGGTGTCCAGCTTCCTCAAGAAGCGCGGCATCCCCCACCAGGTGCTCAACGCCAAGCAGCACCAGCGCGAGGCGGACATCGTCGCGCAGGCGGGCCGCAAGGGCGCCGTCACCATCTCCACCAACATGGCCGGCCGCGGCACGGACATCCTCCTGGGTGGTAACGCGGAGGTGCTCGCCAAGGCCGCCATGGGCCCGCCGCCGGAGCCTCCCACCGAGGCCCCGGAAGGGCAGCCGCTGGACCTGACGGCCTACGAGCAGGCCCTGGCGGACTGGGACAAGCAGCTCGCCGAGACGAAGGCGAAGCTGGAGGAGCAGACGAAGAAGGAGCGCGAGGAGGTGATGGCGGCCGGAGGCCTGTTCATCATCGGCACCGAGCGCCACGAGTCGCGCCGCGTGGACAACCAGCTCCGCGGCCGCGCCGGCCGCCAGGGTGACCCGGGCGCCAGCCGCTTCTTCCTGTCGCTCGAGGACGACCTGATGCGCATCTTCGGGTCCGAGCGCATCCAGGGTCTGATGGAGCGGCTGGGCATGGAGGAGGGCGAGGTCATCGAGCACGTGTGGCTGTCACGTGCCATCGAGGGCGCGCAGAAGCGGGTCGAAGGCCACAACTTCGACATCCGCAAGAACCTGCTCGAGTACGACGACGTGATGAACCAGCAGCGGCGCACCATCTACAAGCTGCGCCGTCAGGTGCTGGCCGCCGGGGCGGGACTCCCGCTGGTGGAGTACACGGAGGACCCGAAGACGCGCGTGAAGTCCCGCTCCGAGCAGATGGTGAGCTGGGCGGACTTCCGGGAGATGGTGCTGGACGCCATGGAGGACGTCATCGTGTCCCTGACGGACACGTACGCGCCCACCAAGGGCGTGGACGGCTGGGACATGCAGGCGCTCACCCAGGGCGTGAAGGAGACCTTCAGCCTGGAGATGGGCTTCGAGGGCGTGGGCAGCCGCGAGGAGCTCCAGGAGCACATCTACAAGGCGGCGGAGAAGGTCTTCCTGGCGCGTGAGGAGGAGTTCGGCGAGAACTTCCTGCGCTTCCTCCAGTACAACTACCTGGCGACCATCGACCGGCTCTGGAAGGACCACCTGCTGGCCATGGACCACCTGCGCCAGGGCATCGGCCTGCGCGGCTACGGCCAGAAGGACCCGAAGCAGGAGTACAAGAAGGAGGGCTACCAGGGCTTCATCCAGATGCTCGGCGCCATCAAGGCGCAGTTCATCACCCAGATGATGCAGGTCCAGCCCCGCTCCGCGACCAATGCCGCGGAGGAGGCCGCCCGCATCCAGCGCCAGCTCGCGCAGCAGCAGAAGCGGGCGGTGGAGGGGCGCGGCACCGCGGACGGCAAGCTGGACGAGGCCTCCGTCGCCGCCACGGCCCGCCCGGCCGCCGCCAAGGCCGACGGGCCGCGCGTGGGCCGCAACGACCCCTGCCCGTGCGGCAGCGGCCGTAAGTACAAGAAGTGCCACGGCGCCGCGGAGGCCAGCGTCTAGGGCGCGGGCCCCTCACAGCGTCAGCCAGGACTCCGGCGCGGCGTCGTCCCCTCGAAGGGGGGCGGCTACCGCGCCGGTGGTCTTTCCGGGGGCTGGGGGGACCTTCCAGGGCCCGGGGATTTCCGGGCTCCAGGGGGCCTGGGAGGGGGTGTTCCTCCAGGAGGCGGGGGAGACGGGCGGGCACGGGCCGTCCGGGGTGGGACTGGCGGTGCCGTGAAGCTTGCGCCGCGCGGAAGGGTTCTGTTAAGGACCCCCCGCCCCTGGGTATGGGGTCGGGGAGTCGTTCAGCCCTGGTAGCAGGTAGCAACCACTACACACACGCTCGTGCCGGTCGCCGGTGCTTCCGTGGGTGGAGGGCCTCTCCTCGGAGAGGGACTCCCTTGCGGTCGTCACGACTGGAAGCTTGGCGGGCGTGGCGGACACAACCGGAGAGAGAATCACATGGAGACGCAGGACACGCAGACGCAGCAGCAGGCGATGGCCGCCGCCGGCGGCATCACGATGAGGCAGCTCCTGGAGGCCGGCGTTCACTTCGGCCACCAGACGAAGCGCTGGAACCCGAAGATGAAGCCCTACATCTTCGGCGCCCGTAACGGCATCTACATCATCGACCTGCAGAAGACGGTGACGATGGCCCGCTCCGCGTTCCGCTTCGTGGCGGACGTGACGGCGCGTGGTGGCTCGGTCCTCTTCGTGGGCACCAAGAAGCAGGCGCAGGACGTCATCCGCGAGGAGGCGACGCGCGCCGGTCAGTTCTTCGTCACCAGCCGCTGGCTGGGCGGCACGCTGACCAACTTCAAGACCATCAAGCAGGGCATCGACCGCCTGAAGACCCTCGAGAAGATGGCCGAGGACGGCACCTTCGAGCGCCTTCCCAAGAAGGAAGTCGCCCAGCTGGAGCGTGAGCGCGAGAAGCTCGAGAAGAACCTGGGCGGCGTGAAGGAGATGTCGAAGCTGCCCCGCTGCGTCTTCGTCATCGACCCGAAGAAGGAGCACATCGCCATCCACGAGGCGAGCCGCCTGGGCATCCCCGTGATTGGCCTGGTGGACACCAACTGCGACCCGGACGGCATCGACTTCGTCATCCCGGGCAACGACGACGCCATCCGCTCCATCAAGCTCTTCACCTCGAAGATCGCCGAGGCCTGCATCGAGGGTGCGGCGCGCTACCGCGCGTCCGGCGCCGCCGAGCGCGACGAGCAGGAGGAGCGCGAGGGCCGTGAGGAGCGCGGCGAGCGCCGTGACGACCGCCGGGGCCCGCGCCGTGGCGACCGCGGTGACCGCCGTGGCGGCGACCGTGACCGGGGTGGTGACCGCGGCGAGCGCCGTGGCCCCCTCGTGGAGATGAAGGGCGCCCCCGTGGCCGCCGAGCCCGCCGCCGAGGGCTCCGGCTCCGAGGGTGGCGAGGAGACGGCGGCCGAGTAGCCGTCCCTTCCTCTCGTCGTTTTCCGGGCGGCCGGGTGGCGCAGCAGCGACCCGGCCGTCCCTGTTTCCCGTGTATCGCAGTACCCCTTTTCAACACTGATGCTCCGCCCGGCGCTTCGCGCCCCTGGTGAGGCGGAGGCTGGAGAAGAACATGGCCGAGGTCAGCGCCCAGATGGTGAAGGAGCTCCGCGAGAAGACCGGCGCGGGCATGATGGACTGCAAGAAGGCGCTCGCCGAGACCGGCGGTGACTTCGCGAAGGCCGAGGAGTGGCTGCGCAAGAAGGGCATCGCCAAGGCGGGCGCCAAGGGCGACCGCGTGGCGGCCGAGGGCATCATCGGCACCTACGTGCACGGTGGCCGCATCGGCGTGCTCGTGGAGGTCAACTGCGAGACGGACTTCGTGGCCCGCAACGAGGACTTCCAGGCCCTGGTGAAGGACGTGGCCATGCACATCGCCGCGGCCAACCCCCAGTTCGTCCGCCGCGAGGAGGTTCCCACCGAGAACCTCGAGAAGGAGAAGGAGATCGAGCGCGAGCTGCTCAAGCAGCAGGGCAAGCCCGAGGCGATGCTGGACAAGATCCTCGTCGGGAAGATGGAGAAGTACTACGAGCGCGCGTGCCTCGTGGACCAGCCCTGGGTGAAGGACGACAAGAAGAAGGTCGGTGAGATGGTCACCGAGCGCGCCGCGAAGATTGGCGAGAAGATCTCCATCCGCCGCTTCGCCCGCTTCGTGGTGGGCGAGGGCATCGAGAAGAAGAAGGACGACCTCGCCGCCGAGGTCGCCAAGCAGCTGGGCCAGGCCTGAGCCGCCCGCGCGGCCCTGACGAGGGGCCGTGAGGCGGAACGCTGGTAGCAGAGGGCCGCGCGCATGGGCTTCCCGACGAGGGGGGCCGGGCGACGCGGCCCTCGCCTTTGCGGGCCGCCCCCCGGCCCGGGCGATTGCCAGCGGACGATGTGGGCCGCGAGGCCCGACTCCGGCGTTGATCGGGCGCGGGACGGGGGATAGAAGCGGACGCGCATGTCCTCCGACACCAAGAGCCCCCTCCGTTACAAGCGCATCCTCCTCAAGCTCTCGGGCGAGGCCCTGATGGGCGAAGGAAAGTACGGCATCCACCCGCCCACGCTCGCCGGCATCGCCGACGAGGTCATCGAGGTGGCGCAGGCCGGCGTGGAGGTGGCCCTCGTCATTGGCGGCGGCAACATCTTCCGCGGCGTGGCTGGCGCCACCGAGGGCATGGACCGCGCCAGCGCGGACTACATGGGCATGCTGGCCACCTGCATCAACTCCATGGCCATGCAGGACGCCCTGGAGAAGAAGGGCCTGCACACTCGCGTGCTGTCCGCCATCAAGATGGAGCAGATCGCCGAGCCCTACATCCGCCGGCGCGCGGTGCGCCACCTGGAGAAGGGCCGCGTCGTCATCTTCGCCGCGGGCACCGGCAACCCGTACTTCACCACCGACACCGCCGCCTCCCTGCGCGCCATGGAAATCAACGCGCAGGTCATCCTGAAGGCGACGAAGGTGGACGGCATCTACAACGCGGACCCGAAGAAGGACCCGACCGCGCGCCGCTACAAGACGCTGACGTACATGGACGTGCTGCGGCAGAACCTCAACGTGATGGACTCCACGGCCATCTCGCTGTGCATGGACAACAAGCTCCCCATCATCGTCTTCGACCTGACCGTGCGTGGAAACATCCGCCGCGCGGTGCTGGGCAACGGAGAGATTGGTACGCTGGTGGGTGGGACGGAGACGGCCTGGGCCTGACGGGCCCGGTGCCCGCCGACTTCGGAAGCTCTTAAGGAGAGACCACAATGAGTGGAGACGTCGTCGCCGAACTGAAGGGCCGCATCGACAAGACGCTCGAGGACCTGCGCAGGGAGCTGACCAAGGTGCGCACCGGGCGCGCCAGCATCTCCATCCTCGACGGCATCCGGGTGGACTACTACGGCACGCCCACGCCCCTGTCCGGCGTGGCCAGCGTCAACGCCCCGGAGCCCCGGCTCATCACCATCAAGCCGTGGGAGAAGAGCGTCCTCAAGGAGATCGAGAAGGCGCTGCGCGAGGCGAACCTGGGCATCAACCCGATGAACGACGGCGAGATGATCCGCCTGCCCTTCCCGCCGCTCACCGAGGAGCGCCGCAAGGACATCGCCAAGCAGGTGAAGACGAAGGGTGAGGACCACAAGGTCGCCATCCGCAACATCCGCCGCGACGCCAACGAGGCGCTGAAGACGCAGCTCAAGGACAAGAAGATCACGGAAGACGACCACAAGCGCATCACCGAGCTGGTCCAGAAGCAGACGGACGCCGGGATTGCCCAGGTGGACGACATCGTGAAGAAGAAGGAGAAGGAGGTCATGGAGGTCTGATGTCCTTCGTGCTCCTGGCCGAGCCCTCCGCCCCGGTGGCGGGCGTACTGCGCCGCTACCTGGAAGGGGCCGGCCACGAGGTGTCCTGGGTGGGCAGCGCCGATGAGGCCCTGCGCGCCGCCCGGGAGCGCCCCCCGGCCGTGCTGCTGGCGTCCGGAGTGGGCCCCCTCGACGGCGAGGCGCTGTGCCGGGGCCTGCGGGCCCAGGGCGCCTCGCCGCCGGTGCTCCTGGTGTACCCGCCGGACGAGGAGCATGCGGACCAGCGTGCCGCCGAGGCGGGCGCGGATGGGTGCCTGGTGGGGCCCCTCAAGCGCGCCAACGTGCTCACCTGCGTGTCGCTGCTGGTGCAGCGCGAGGAGGCCCGGGGGCTTGTGTCCAGCCCCGCGGGCGCGGTGTCCGCTGCCGCCCGGACCGCTGGCGCCCCGGCCGTGCCCTCGCGTGCCTCGGGGTTCGCCATCACCCCCGTTCCGGGCACGCTGGCCACCCTGGAGCCCGAGGGGCGCCGCGTCACCCGCCCGGAACTCCCGGCGGCGGGGGCGGCGTCGTCCCCGGACTTCGAGTTCCTCAAGCGGCTGATGCTGATGGAGGTGAAGCGCAGCCGGCGCTACCGCTACCCCATTGCCTTGCTGCTGGTGGAGCTGGACGGCTTCGCCGAGCGCGCCGCCGCGCTGGCCCCGGCCGCCCGGACGGCGGCGCTGGCCGAGGCGCTGGGGCTGCTGGTGGCGGGCGTGCGCGACATCGACGTGGCGGTGCCCTTCGCGGACAGCCGCTTCGTCGTCTTCCTGCCGCACACCCCTCGCTCCGGCGCGCTGGTGGTGGCCGAGCGCCTGTGTGAGCGGGTAGGGGCCCTGCGGGGGCTCCCGGGCACCAGCGCCTCCGTGGGTGTGGCGGTGTCCGAGCCGCCCGGAGGCAAGGGCGCGCCGTCCGGGGCCCAGGCCCAGGTGAGCTTCGGGAGCCTGCTGAAGGAGGCCGGCGAGGCGCTGCGGCGCGCGCAGGCGGCCGGCGGCAACCGGGTGGAGCCGGCGGGCGGGAAGCCTCAGCCGGGGTAGATGAAGTCCACGCCGCTGAGGTCGTGCACCACGTCCGCGACGAAGGAGAGCAGCTCCAGTCCCCGGCCCTTGTCGTCCTTCCAGGTGCTGGTGGCCGCGTCGTAGTCGAAGTGGATGCCCTGGCCCCGGCCGGCCACCCATATCTGCCGCACGGCGCGCTGGGTGTTGACGATGCACTTCTCCCGGGAGCGGGAGGTGAGCGTCACCATGTCGCCCGTGCTCTCGGCTTCCAGGATGTCCGGGTCGATGGCGTCCGCCGCCGCGAGGATGCGGCGGAAGGCGGCGGCGGCAAGCTGGTTGTAGCGGGCTTCGTCCATCATGGCCGCACGGGCCTCACTGGATGACGTCGAGCACCTGCTGGCCAGGGGCCGCGTAGAACAGGAACTTCATCTGCGGCGTCTCCCCGTCGACGCGCTCCAGGGCGATGACGGTGCCCGGGTTGACCGGCTTGGGGAAGGACTGCATGCCCAGCAGGTGGGCCGCCAGCGCGCCCATGGAGGGCTGGTGCCCCACGAGCGCCAGGTTCTGGTCCATGTGCTCCGTCAGGACGGGCTCCACCGCGCCCACCGGCATGTCCGGCAGCAGGCAGCGGTGCACCTTCAGCAGCCCCTCGTGCTTCGTCACGAAGGAGAGAATCTGCGCCGTCTGCACCGTGCGCACCAGCGGGCTGGTCAGGATGAGGCCCACCGGCCCCATGCGCTCCGACAGCGACGCGAAGTGCTGGGCGGTATTGGCGCGGGCCTTGGCGGTGAGCGCGCGCGCCTCGTCGCCGAGACCCTCGGGGATCTCCGCGTCCGCATCGCCGTGCCTAACCAGGAAAATCCTCAAAGTCCCTCCACCGCTTTCGACAGGACCGCGGTTCGTACACGAGCGTGGCCCGGTTGGTCAAAGGTAATGCGGCGATTGTTCAGTGGCCGGAACAACCTCGTCGTGACAGAGAGGGAAGGGAGTCACCGCCCGCCGCGCAAGTGGCTGGAATGCTCGGCGGCGCCGGCCCGTCTGGAGGAGAACGCATGCGCAAGGTGCTGTGGGGACTGTGGGTACTGCTGGCCTTCTCGGCTTGTAAGAAGGAGGAGGCGGCATCCCGTCCGGCACCCGAGCAGGCGGCCGGAGGCAGCGCTGGCGGCCCGGAGGACGGGGAGGACGGGGCGGGCCCCTACGTGGTGACGAAGGAGAAGCTGGACGCCTATGTGGGCTACCAGCGGCGGATGCTGGAGGTGTACGGCTCGCTCCTGAAGGGGCTGCACAACCTGGGGGCCCTGGTGGACGCGGGCACGCCGGAGGCGATGGCGTCCGCGCGCGCGGGGCTGAAGGTGGTGGAGGCCAAGGCGAAGGCGGAGGCCGAGGCCCGCGCGCAGGCGGGGCTGAGCGAGGCGGACGTCAACGGCATCGCCGAGGTGGTGACGGCCGTCATCAGCCAGCGGCAGCTCGGGCGCACGCTCCAGTACGAGGAGGAGCTGAAGAAGCTGGAGGCGCTCCAGGAGAAGCTGCCGCCCGAGCAGCAGGAGGGGATGGCGGCGCAGGTGGCCTCCATGCGGCGCCAGGTGGAGGCCTTCGAGAAGCTGGCCGACGCCCGGCGCGAGTACGGCGACGCCAACGTGGACGTGGTCCTCACCCGTGAGGAGGACCTGATGAAGAACTACCAGGAGATGCTCCGGGTCTTCACCGGCACGCGCCGGTGAAGACCGCGGGGAGGCCGCGCCTCAGACGCGCTTGAGGTGCGGCGCCTTCTTGAGGAGCTGTGCCAGGAAGAGGTCGGCGACCTTCTCCATGACGGTGTTGCCGCGCAGGCGCTGGTTGAGGTTGACGAAGTCCACCTGGTCCAGCCGCTGGTCCTGGTTGTAGCAGGAGAAGACCCACGTCTCCTTGCCGGTGAGCGGGTCCACGTGCCGCTGGAGGCACTGGGCGCAGATTTCCTTCATCATGCACTGCATCGGCGAGTTGATGGAGCCGATGGCCTCGTGCCCGGGCTTGAGGTGCGGCTGGAGCACGCCGTGCCGGGCCTCGGCCACCGCGCGCATCATCCGGTCCGAGCCGATGGCGATGATGCGGTCCACGTCGGCCAGGGAGACGACGGGCGCCGGGCCCAGCGTGTTCTCCGCGTAGGCCAGCATGGCCTGCACCACGTTGCCCCGGAAGGCCGAGTCCTGCGGGCGGCGGGGCTCGATGGTGTCGCCGCCGTCCACGGACCACACAATCTGGTCCGTGCCGGCCTCAATCTCGTCACGCTTGAAGACGTCCGACTTCTGCCGGAAGCCGGCGAAGTAGACGACGCGGCAGCCGGCCGCCTTGAGC
The DNA here is from genome assembly GCF_020037125.1 of Myxococcus sp. RHSTA-1-4. Taxonomy (GTDB): domain Bacteria; phylum Myxococcota; class Myxococcia; order Myxococcales; family Myxococcaceae; genus Myxococcus. The sequence goes on along the minus strand of NZ_JAIQDG010000005.1, from coordinate 123,654 downwards.
GAGCGGGCGATGGAGAAGAGCACCGCGTTGCCCAGGCCGCCGCCCACGAGGGCCACCGTCTCGTTGTGGCCAATCTCGGTGGGCGCGCCGGTGGGGCCCATCAGGACGACGGGCTCGCCGGGCCGGAGCGCGGCGCACAGGCGCGAGGACGAGCCCATCTCCAGGACGATGGTGCCCATCAGCCCCTTCTCCTTGTCCACCCACGCGCCGGTGAGGGCCAGGCCCTCCATGGTGAGGCGCATGCCGTCCACCACGGGCGCGGTCCGCTCGAAGTTCTGCAGGCGGTAGAACTGGCCGGGCGAGAAGTGGCTGGCCGCGAAGGGCGCGCGCACCACCACCTCCACAATCGTGGGCGTCAGGCGGTTGACGGCGACGACGGTGGCCGTGAAGGCGTCATCCAGCTTCGCGAAGTGCGCGGCGCGCTGCTCGTCGCGCCGGGACTGGGCCAGCTCGTCGGTGAAGTCGAGCGCCGAGATTTCCTTCGCGTACAGGCGCGCCACCTCGGGGTGGCCGTCCTTGGCGCTGGCCATGGCCTTCACCACGTTGCCCGCGTAGGCGGGGTGGTTGTCGCCGTAGAAGGAGATGAAGCGGCCGTCCTTCCGGTAGCTGGTGAAGAAGCCCGCCTTCACCGCCGGGTCCTCCTTCGCCTCCACGGGCTGGAGGCTGAAGCCGCCGCCGTCCTCCACCAGCTCGTGGCCCTGGAAGTACTCGCCGGCCTCGTCGAGCTGGAAGGTGCCCGGGTATTCCTTCTCGTACGTGACGTTGGGGGACGTGCCGGCGGCGACGCACACCGTGCGCGCGGGCAGCTCGAAGAACTGGCCGCTGCCCTTCAGCTTGCCGTCCACCGTCACCATGCGCTCGAAGCGCAGGGCGCGCACCGCGCCGGTGGCGTCCGGCAGGGCCTCCACCGGGCTCATTCGCTCGATGAAGCGGATGCCCTCTTCCAGGGCCTTCGTCACTTCCTCGTGGTTGAGGCGGTAGGCGGGGGACTCGGTGAGGCCGCGGCGGTAGACGAGGCTCACGCCGCCCCAGGCGCGCACCAGCTGGATGAAGTCCGGGGCGCGGCCCTCGGCCCGGGCCTTCTCGCGCTCGGCGCGCACGGCGCGGCCGTGCTCCAGGAACGTCGCATAGGTGGCGCGCTCCTCCGTGTCCAGGCGGGCCAGCACGGCCTCCTCGCCGATTTCCGCCACCAGCTTCTCGTGGCGGTCGAGCGTCTTCTCCACCTGCACCGGGTAGTACGCCATCAGCTCGGTGGCGGTGTCGATGCCGGTGAGGCCGCCGCCGATGACGATGGCGGGCAGCTGCACCTGGAGGTTGGCCAGCGAGTCCTTCTTGAAGGCGCCGGTGAGCTGGAGCGCCATGAGGAAGTCGCTCGCCTTGCGGATGCCCCGGATGAGGTTGTTCTTCATCCCGATGATGGTGGGGCGCCCGGCGCCGGCGGCGATGGCGATGTGGTCGAAGCCCAGCGCCCACGCGTCGTCGATGGTCAGCGTGCCACCGAAGCGCACGCCTCCGAAGATGCGGAAGCCCTCGCGGCGCGCCAGCGTGAGGTGGATGAGGGTGAGGAAGTTCTTGTCCCAGCGAACGGTGATTCCGTACTCGGACACGCCGCCGAAGCCCTCCAGCACGCGCTCGTCCAGCTCGCTCGTCAGGCGGGACCAGTCGCGGATGGGCTTGAGGGCGTGGCCGTTGCGGCCCACCAGCGCGTCGGGGAACGGCTCAATCTTGAGGCCGTCCACGCCGGTGACGGCGAAGCCCTCGTTGAGGAGGTAGTGGGACAGCGTGTAGCCGGCGGGGCCCAGGCCCACCACCAGCACGTTGCGGCCCGTGTAGGGCAGGGCGTACGGGCGGCGGACGTTGAGCGGGTTCCACCGGGTGAGCAGGCCGTAGATTTCGAAGCCCCAGGGCAGCGCCAGCACGTCCGTGAGGGTGGCCGTCTCCGCCAGGGGGATGTTCACCGGCTCCTGCTTCTGGAAGATGCAGGCCTTCATGCAGTCATTGCAGATGCGGTGGCCGGTGCCCGGGCACATCGGGTTGTCGAGCGTCACCATGGCCAGCGCGGCCACGGAGTTGCCCTCGCGCTTGAGCAGGTGCGCCTCGGAGATGCGCTCGTCGAGCGGACACCCGTTGAGGGGGATGCCCAGCGGGTTCTTCTTGAAGCTGTGCCCCTCCGCCACCGGGTCCTTCGCGGGGAAGCCCTTGGAGCAGGAGTCCTTCTGGCGCTCGTGGCAGATGACGCAGTAGTCCACCTCGTTCATCACGTCGCGCGGGGTGCCCCGGCGGTCGGTGAGCTTGAAGCCGTCGCGGTGGCGCAGGTGGTGCTCCAGCCCTTCCGTGACTTCGGGCAGCTCCGCGTCCGGGCGCTTGAGCTGGACGAGCTGGTCGAACACCAGCGGCTTGGGAATCCGGTGGGTGGGCCAGGTGTGGAAGAGCTCCTTCGTCTCCGGGTGCAGGGCGCGCGCGTACGTCCAGCGGTCCGCCAGGGACAGCAGGGCGCGGACGGCCTGGAGCTCGGCGGCGTCGTCGCCGTGGGTGACGAGGCTGGAGCCGAAGGCGTCACGGCCCTCCTGCGTGGACACCAGCACGGCGCGCAGCGCGGCCCAGCGGGCGCGCAGGGCCTCCGCCTGGGGCTGCAGCTCCGCGGGGAGGCCGCCGGAGAACAGGCGCTCCAAATCCATCAGCGTGAGGATGGACTCGGCGAGGCCGCGCTCCAGGTCGCCCGTGGCCACGGCCTCCGGGAAGCCCAGGCTCAAGAGCAGGCGCATGCGCGCGTCCAGAGAGGGGAACTCGGCCAGCGTGGGGCGGTCCGCGGCGCCCTTCTTGAAGACGCGGCGGGTGATGAACTCGCGCTTGAAGTCGAAGAGGGGAAGCTCGCCCTTCAGGCGGCCGGCCAGTCCGTCCACGTCCGCCTCGATGCGGAAGAGCTTCGCGACGAAGCGCGACATGTGGCGGGCCACGCGGATGAGCAGGTCCGACTCGGCGGGGCCGGTGAGGCTCGTGCCCCCGGACTTGCGGTACGCGTCGAAGGCCTGGAACAGCTCCGGTTCATCCCCGGCGAGCTGCGCGTCGAAGCGCTCCGAGAGCCGGCGCAGGCCGCGCGGGCGGTAGAGGTCCTCGAAGGTGAAGCCCGGCAGGCCCAGGGTCAGCGAGGGGGTGGGGTCGGAGGGCAGGTCGGTCAAGGCGCGCATATCACTGAAGGTGTAGGAGGAACCTGGAGGAACGGCCCCCGGGCGGGGCCTATTTCGCGGGCAGTCGCCCGGAAAGCAAGCGGGCTCGGCACCGGCCGTGAAGGGTGGCGATGGGAGCGATTGGCCCGGCTTCGGTTGTAACGCGCCGGGACGTGGCGGGCATACCACCCCCCGCTTCACCTGGGAGAGGGGGGCGGGCGGAAGCGGGACTCCCCCACCTGTCGTGTTGTGGGGTCTGGCCCCCGGGGATACGGTGCGCCGCCATGACGGAACGCGCCCACCGCCGCCACCCGGAGCCGCACCTGGCCCCGGTGCCCGACGCCTGCTACCTCTGCAAGGGAAGCCGGCTGCGGGTGAAGTTCCCGGCCCGAGGCGGAGGGGAGCCGGAGGGCGCGGCCGCCTACAACTGCACCTCCTTCGGGCACCGCAGCCACCCGCCCATCTGGGAGTGTCTGGAATGCGGAATGCTGTTCCAGTGGCCCATTCGCCCGGCGCGGGAGTTGCTGGCCGCGTACCAGGACGTGGAGGACCCGCTGTACGTGGCGGAGAAGGACAACCGCTACCACACGTTCCGCAAGGTGGTGCGGGCGCTGGGGCCGGCGCGGGGGCGGACGCTGCTCGACGTGGGCGCGTACTGCGGCTACTTCCTGGACGTGGCGCGGGAGGCGGGCTTCCGGCCGGAAGGGCTGGAGCTGTCGCGCTGGGCGGCGGGGCATGCGCGCTCGCTGGGCTTCACCGTGCACGGTGTTCCGCTGGCGGAGCTGGCGGAGCGGGGCGTGCGGTACGACGTGCTGACGCTGTGGGACGTGGTGGAGCACTTCGCGGACCCGCGCGCCGAGCTGGAGGCGGCCTTCCGGCTGGTGCGCCCCGGGGGCCACGTCTACCTGTCCACCATTGACGCGGGCAGCCTCGTGGCCCGGCTCCTCGGCGGCCGGTGGCCGTGGCTGATGGACATGCACCTGTTCTACTTCGGCCGCGCCACCCTCGCGACGCTGCTGGAGGAGGTGGGCTTCCGCGTGACGGACTCGCGGACGTACACGCACATCATCTCCGCGGACTACCTGCTGCGGAAGGTGGGCGCGAGCTTCCGGCCGGTGGCACCGGTGCTGGAGCTGGCGCGGCGCGTGGTGCCGGGGGCGTGGGCCATTCCGTTCAACCTGGGCGACAACATGCTGATGGCCGCCGAGCGGCCGGCCTGACTCCCTCTGCCTATGTCACCTCTACCGCGGCGGGTGCTCCACCCGCTGGTGCTGCTGGCCTTCTCCCTGCTGTCGGCGTTTCACACGTGGCCGCTGCTGTCGAAGCTGAAGGGGCACGTCGCGGGCGGGCGCGAAGACGTGCTGATGAACATGTGGCACCTCTGGTGGATGCGCCAGGCGGTGTGGGTGGACCCGCGGAACCCCTTCTTCGCGCCGATGCTGCATTGGCCGCTGGGCGCGGAGCTGTACTGGCACACGTTGTCCCCGGCCAAGACGCTGTGGGGCGTGGTGCTGCTGCCGTGGATGCCGGTGGAGACGGCCTACAACCTGGTCCTCTTCGGAAGCTTCGTGCTGACGGGGTACACGGCGTGGCTGCTCATGCGCTACCTGCTGGAGCGCGCGGGCTTCGCGCCGGGACTGGCGGCGGTGGCGGCGCTGGCGGGCGCGTGTGTCTTCGACTTCTCGCGCTACCACCTGAGCCACGCGACGACCCACCTCAACCTGTCCGCGCTGGAGGGCATCCCCCTCTACCTGTACTTCTTCCTGCGCTGGCTGGACGAGGGGAAGCGCCGGTGGTTGGCGGGCCTGGCGCTGGCCGCGCTCTACACGCTGCTGTGTGACTACTACTACCTGCTCTACATCGCGCTCTTCTCCTTCCTGTGGGCGGTGGCCGAGCGCTGGCGCCACGGGCCGCTGCTGTCCCTGGGGACGCTGAAGGACGCGGGGGTGCGCCGGGCGGGGCTGGCCGCGGTGGCGGCGGCGGTGGCGTGTCTGCCCGCGGTGGTGCCGCTGCTGGTGCACCTGTTCCCCGCGCCGCTGGCCATCCACCACGGGGACTCCGACTACTTCACGGACCTGTACGCCTTCTTCCTGCCGGACACGTTGTCGGGCTGGCTGGAGTCGATGCCCGCCCGGGCCCGGGAGTTCGCGCTGGGGGTGGTGCGCCACAAGATGTCCACCAACGCGGAGGAGGCGGGCACCTTCCTGGGGTGGCTCACGCCGCTGCTGGCCGTCTTCGCCCTCTGGAAGGGCGTGCCCGAGGGCCGGCGCTGGGCGGGGCTGGGCCTGGGCTTCGCGGTGCTGTCCATGGGCACGGTGCTGAACATCGGCATGGAGGACGAAGTGTCCCCCGTGGTGCTGCTCGCCGCCGTGACACTGTGGGTGGGGTGGTGGCCCGCGTGGCGTGGGCGGACGTGGCACCGGGACGTGACGCTGCTGCTGGGCCTGTGCACGCTGATGGCGTACCTGTCGCCGCTCACCGCGTTCAACGAGCCGCTGCGGGTGCAGGTGCCCATGCCGTACGTGGTGTTCAAGCACGTGGTGCCGCTCTTCTCGCGCGGGGGCATGCCGGTGCGCTTCGAGCTGCTCACCACGCTGGCGCTGGGCGTCCTCGTGGCCTTCGCGGCGGCGCACCTGGGGCGCATGGCATCCGGGCGCGCCGCGTTGGCAGGCCTGGGCGTGGCGGTGGTGGTGGCGGTGGTGCCCAACGTGGAGTACCTCGGCAAGCCCATGGCCATGCCGGTGCTGCCGGCGCTGCCGCCGGTGTTCGACGAGATTCGCGACGCGCCCATGCCGGCGGCCGTCTTCACGGACCATGTGCTGGGGCAGTGGGAACAGATATTCCACGGCAAGCCGGTGTCCTTCGCGCGCCTGTCACGGCTGCCGGTGCGCGAGGCGGAGATGGTGGAGCAGCGCATCTTCCGCGCGCTGGAGGGGCTCCATGGCGTGGCCGGCAAGGTGACTGCCGAGGAGCGCGAGCAGATGCGGCGCTTCCTGAAGGAGAACCATTACCGCTGGTACGTCGCGCACTACCACCACCCCATGCGCCACCGCTTCGTGGTGGAGGAGCTGGGCGGGGAACTGGTGCACCAGGACTCCTACGTCACCGTCTATCGCTTCCCGTGACGCCGGCGGGGGAGGGCAGGGACGGTGCTTGCTCGCGGGGCGCGGGAGCCGGCAGGGACACCCGGTTCAGCCTGCGCCGGAGCTGGAGCAGGCCCCAGAACATGCGCAGCCCGTCGAGGCCGGGGATGACCTTGGAGCCGCCGAAGTCCTCCCAGTCGATGGGGACCTCGAGGGCGCGGGCCCCCTGGCGCTTGAGCAGCACCAGCAGCTCCACGTCGAGGAGCCAGCGCTCCTCGCGCAACACGTCCAGCAGCGGGCGGAGCATGGACGCGCGGATGAGCTTGACGCCGCACTGCGTGTCGTAGAAGTGCAGGCGGAAGTTCGTGTCCGTCAGCGTGGCGAAGACGCGGCCTTGCAGATGGCGGTGGAGGTTTCGCACCACGCGGCGTCCAGCCATGAGGATGCGTGAGCCGGCAATCACGTCCGTCGCGCGGCCGGTGTCGGTGGTGGTCAGCTCCACCAGCCGGTGGAGTTCCTCCGCGCTGATGGCGCCGTCCGCGTCCACGAAGGCCAGCCACGTGGCGCCCGGAGACGCGCTACGCCAGCCCAGCCGGATGGCCGAGCCCTTCCCCTGGTTGCGAGGCGCGGCCACGTACGTGAAGCGGTGGGGCGCGCCCTTCGCGGAGAACCGGGCCTGGGCGTCGTCCACGCACGCGCGCTGGAGCGTGGCGTGCTCGGGGCGGCTGCCGTCGTCCACGACGATGAACTCCACCGGAGGGGCGGAGCGCTCCAGGAAGACGCGTGTCAGCTCCGTCACGTAGCGGGGCAGGCGCTGGCCCTCGTTGTAGGCGGGGATGACGATGCTGATGAAGGGCGCTTCCACGGGCCCGGTTTGACACGGGCCCGCCGGGTCGTCAATGCGAGGAATCCGGGGCCGCCGGGCCCTGACGCGGGCGCGGGCGGAGGGTGCCCCGGAGAGTGGACGGGGCCACCTCGCGGCCTCGCCGCGACGATGCCGGGCACGCCCCGCGGGACCAGCCTGCGGCCTCGCGCACGGGCTCCATGTGCTCGCGCCAGCGGGCCTCACCGAGCATGCGGGCGACTTCGGAGAGGCACGAAGTGGCGGCGCGGGGCCCGGCTACTTCCGGCGGCCGCGCTGCTTTGGCGCGGGCTTCCGAGCGCGCTGACCTGCGTTCCCCGTCGCGGGCGTCGCGGAGCTCTCGGGCTCGGGGCGAGCGCGGGGAGCGCCCTCCCGTGCGCGAGGCTGCTGGCCGGCTCCGGACCTGGCGTGGCGCGGCTTGGGCAGGACGGCCTCTCCGGCCGCCAGCGGCTCGGTTCCGGACCCGGCGGTGGGCTTCCGGTGGGAAGCGGACTTCCCCCGAGGCGCCTCCTTCGCGGGAGGCTTCGTGGGCTCCACCGCGGGAGCCGGCTTCGCGGAGGGCCTCGCCTTCTCGGGGGCCTCCCGCTCCTCCACCGCCCTCTCGGACGGCGCCGTCTTCGCCACGGCGGGTGTCTGCGCGGGGATGGGACGCCGGTCGTCCTCGGGCGGCCTGCCGCCCAGCCGCGCGCGGAGCTCCTCCACCTCGCGCCGCAGGCGAATCACCTCGGCGGAGAGCTGGGCGTACGAGTCGCGCACGTGCCCGTTGAACACGCGCTGCCGGCCCAGGGCCTCGTTGATGAACACCTGGCACGACTTGCGGAAGGCCCACTTCGCCACCAGCACGAGCTGCCCCGCGCCGCCCCGGTGCGTGTGCAGCGGCAGCGCCCGCGTGGCGTCCGCGTTCTCCTCCAGCGCGTGCAGGTTGAAGGTCAGCGGCTCCACCCTCGGCTCCACGCCCTCGGCGGGCACTTCCACCGGCTCCGACGTGGGGAGGCCGCGCAGGCGCAGGCGCTCCTCGATGCGCGAAATCAGCTCCCGCGCGGGGATGTCCCGTCCCAACAGCTTCATTGGCGATTCTCCTCGAGGATGCGTTCCATCTCTTCCCGGTAGGCCGCCACCACCTGTGGCCAGCCCTGCTTCTTCACGTACTCCAGACCCTTCTTCCCCATCGGCGTGCGCTCGTCACCCACCTCGCGCAGGCCCCGGATGAACGAGTCCAGGTCCGTGTACGTCCGTCCCGCCCCGCTGCGCTCCACCTGTCCCACCAGCACGTCCGAGCGCCCGTTCACCAGCACCGGCGTCCCCTGGGCGAACGCCTCCAGTGTCAGCAGCGACAGGCTCTCGTACCGGGAGGGCACCACCACCGCCAGCGCCCCGGCCAGCGCGTCGTGTTTGTCCTGCTCGTCGATGCGGCCCAGGTAGCGCACGCCCTCGCCGGACAGCTCCATGTTGCTGTCACCCGCCAGCACCAGGTCCGGCGCGTCCGCGTACCGCTCCTTCAGCGCGTGGTGGTGCTCCAGCAACTCCCCCACGCCCTTGCCCGGCTCCTGCCGCCCCACGTAGAGCAGGTAGTGCTTGCGGAGGCCGTGCTTCTCCCGGAAGCGCGCGCCGTCCGCCGCCGGCCGGTCCACCCCCACGCCCACCACCCGCGTCCGCGCGTGGTCCGGGAAGTACTTCTCGATGATGGTCAGCTCCTCCGGCGTGAGGCAGAGGAGCGCGCGCGGGCGCTCGAAGACGTCCGCGTACAGGCCGAAGCGGATGGGCGACTCGTCATGCGTGGTGGGCACCAGCAGCGCCCGGTCCGCCACCAGCGGCAGGCCCCACACCGTGGGCGCGTAGAGGTACGTGAAGAACAGGTACCCGTCGTACGCGTCGCGCGTGGTGGCGAGGTGATTCAAGAGCCCCGGGCACAGCGGGCCCTGCTCCGCCACCCACTGCTCCTCGCGCAGCCGCTCGTTCGGCTTGTCGAACACCTGCCGCGACAGCCCGTTGAAGCCCCGGATGTTGCGCACCCGCGTCGACGGGAAGCGCAGCACCTTGATGCCGTCCACCTCGTCCGGCCCCGGCGGGAAGGCGTTCTCCCAGGACAGGTGGTTCTTCGCGCACGTGGTCAGCACCGTGATGTCCCAGTGCGGGGCCATGTGCTCGGCCACCTGCGCGGCCAGCTTCTCCGCGCCGCCCGTCACCTCGCCGTAGCGCTGCACCACCAGCCCCACGCGCGGGCGCTTCGGCACCCGGCGCGGGCGCGGCGCGGGCCGGGGCAGCAGCCCCTCCAGCGCACGGGACAGGGCCGCCTGCGCGGACTCCGCGGAGAAGTGCTCCAGCCGGCGCGTCTGCCCGGCGATGACCGGCTCGCGCAGGGACAGGTCCTCGCTCAGGTCCACCGCCAGCTCGGCGAAGAAGGCGAAGCGCTTCTGGTCGAAGGCCACCCCCGCGCCCCCGAGCGTCTCCGGCACCGCCGCCGCCGCGTAGGCCAGCACCGGCACCTCGGCCGCCATGGCCTCGATGAGTGGGACGCCGAAGCCCTCGTGCTCGCTCATGGACACGAAGACGGACGCGGAGCGGTACGCGGCCACGAGCTGCGCGTGGCTCAGCCGCCCCAGGAAGTGCACGCCGCTCAGCCCCTTCGCCTCGCGCTTCAGCGAGCGGAAGTAGCGGCTGCCCGGCTCGTACCCGCCCACCATCAGCAGGCGCGCCTGGGGCCGCAGCCGCAGCACCTCGCGGTGCAGGGTGATGAGGTCCTCGAAGCGCTTGTGCGGCATCACCCGGCTGACGCCCAGCAGCACCGGGCCGGGGCCGGACAGGCGCTGGAGCATCTTCGGGTCCGCGCTGGCCCGGCTGAAGCGCTCCGGCTCGATGAAGAGGGGCACCGTGTGGACGTTCCGGTAGCCCGCGGCGCGCAGCTCCGCGGCGTTGAAGTCCGACACGCCGATGGCCACGTCCGCGAAGGGCGCCATGGCGGCGAGCTGGGCGCGCCCCGCCACCAGCGCGTCCTCCAGCGGCAGGCCCGTGTAGAAGCGCGCGGGGCTGATGTTGTGGAAGACCACGCCGCGCCGGCAGGGCAGGTGCATGAGCCGGCTGCTCAGCGGCGACGCGATGCCGTGGTGGTAGAGCACCAGGTCCCCGGGCTCCGGCCGCAGGGCGGAGGCGGGGCTGGCCAGACCCTCCAGGCCCGCGCCCACCTCATCCGCGTAGATTGCGCCCGCGTGGCCCATCCGGCGCAGCAGGAGCTGCAGGTGCAGCGCGGCCTGCCCGGTGGCGTCGCCGGGGACAAAGCTCGGAATCAACTGGTGGATCGCCATGCGCGCCCTGCCTATCACACGAGCGTGCTATGAGGCGCTCCGTGTCCATTGGCCCCATCGCCTTCGACGCGACGCTCTGGGACGAGCCCACCACCGGCATCGGCCTTTACACTCGTTGCCTGGCCTCGGCCCTGGAGGGACTGGGTGTGCGACTGGTGAGGCTCGGGGCGCACGGCTCCGGCGAGCACCCGCGCGGTGACTCCGGCCGCACCGCGTGGACGCTCGGCCAGCTCCCCGGGGTGCTCCAGCGGCTGGGCGCGCCGCTGTACCACGCGCATGGGAACTTCAATCTGCCCCTTACCCGCGTGCCCGGCACGGCCTACGTGCTCACGGTGCACGACCTGATTCCGCTGCTGATGCCGGACACGGTGTCCCGCGCGTTCCGCTGGCAGTTCCGCCTGTGGCTGGCGCGCAGCCTGATGCTGGCCGGCCAGGTGGTGTGCGTGAGCGAGCGCACCCGGCAGGATTTGCTGGCCCGCTTCCCCGAGGCGGAGGCGCGCACCGTCGTGGCGCACAACGGGGTGGACCATGTCCACGCGCCGGTGCTGGACTCCATCAGCGTGGACTTCCTGCGCGCCCTGTCGTTGCCGAGGGACTACGTGCTCTACGCGGGTTCGCTGGACGTGCGGAAGAACGTGGACCTGGTGCTGGACGCCATGGAGCGGCTGCGGGCGCGCGGGCGGCCGGTGCCGCTGGTGCTGGTGGGGCAGAGCTGGTTCGGCTCGGGCCGCGTGGAGCAGCGCGTCTCCCGGCTGCGCTCGGAGGGGCATGACATCCGCTCGCTCGGCTACCAGGGCGACGCCGTGTTCTACGAGTTGATGCGCCGGGCGGCCGTGTTCGTGTTCCCCTCGCGCTACGAGGGCTTCGGCCTGCCGCCGCTGGAGGCGATGCACCTGGGCACGCCCACCATCGTCTCCACCGCGGGCTCGCTCCCGGAGGTCTGCGGCGACGCGGCCCTGGCGGTGCGGCCGGACGACGCGGACGGGCTGGCGCACGCCATCGACCGGCTGCTGCGCTCGCCCGAGGAACGGCGGGCCCTGGCGGAGCGCGGGAAGGCCCGCGCGGCGGAGTACACCTGGAAGCGGACCGCGGAGCGCACCCTGGCGGCGTACGAGGCCGCGCTCCGGCGTTGATCAACGGAGGAGACTCATGCGAAAGCTCATCTGGAGTGGCGTGGTGCTGTGCGGACTGCTCGTCGGGTGCAAGAGCACGCCGGAGAAGACCGAGGAACCCGCGGTGACGCAGCCGGAGTTCCAGCCCGGCGAGTCACCCAAGAACACGACGTCCCAGGAGGGCAAGGCGCCCATCCAGCAACTCGTCATGGACGCGAGCGCCCAGCCGGGGGACCCGCTCACCATCGAGGGCTTCCGCGCCTTCCGGGACGTGATGGACGTGAGCGTGAAGCATGGGGGCGGCTGCAAGGACCACGTGTACTCGCTGGCGTGGGACGGCGAGCTCCGGGAGGGGACGGACGGCACCCCGGTGGCGAACCTGGTGCTGATGCACGACGCCCAGGAGGACCGGTGCAAGGCCATCGTCATGGCCACGCCCCGCTTCGACCTGAAGCCCATCGCGCAGCGCTTCCGCGAGAAGTACGGCAAGTCCTCCGGCGCGGTGGACCTGGCCCTGCAAGGCCAGCCCACCGTGCGCTACGAGTTCTGAGCCGCGCTAACGCGCGACGGCCGGACGGGCCTCCGTCACGCCCTCCGCGACGAGGTCCTCACGCAGCTTCGTGAGGACCTTGCCCAGCAGGTTCTGCCCCCGCCACTTCGACGGGTCCTGGATGCGAGGGTCCTCCGCGCCCAGGCCCACGCCCCAGATGCGGTCCAGCGGACTGGCCTCCACCAGCTCCGTGCCCGCGGTGGCCAGCAAGGTCTTCAAGAGCTCCGCGCTCTGGGTGAACTTCGCGCGGTTGCCCTCGTAGACGATGCGCTCCCGCTCGCGCTCCCAGACGGCGGCGTCGAAGTCGCGCACCTTGCGCCCCAGCGCCTTGTGCGTCTTGGGGGACGCGGACTTCAGGATGCTCGCCAGCACCTCCGCGTCCCCGAAGAGGCGCGCCTTGCCCGCCATCATGTACTGCTCCGCGCAGACGTAGCGGACCCCGTCCACCACGAACTCCGAGCGGTGCCACTGCGAGAACGGGGACTCCTCACGCCAGAAGAACGTGAACCTGCGCTGCTCCGCTCCGTCCATGTGCCATGCCTCCTGCTTGGTGTGGAGGTTACACTAACGTGTGACTCGCGCGAGCCTGACGTGGGGGGGATTACAATGCACACTGGCTCCCCATGAAGCTCTCCGACGCCCAGGTCCTGCTGGAACGCTGCTTCGCCGGCATGGCGGAGGGGGCGCCCCGGCTCATCGAGCCCGACGACTCGCGCTTCGTGCTCCGCCCGAGCGCCGTGTGGCTGGAGTACCGCTGGTACGTCCACGAGCGCGGCCTGGCCGAGGTGTTCCTCAAGTGGGGCCGCGTCCCGTCCGAGCAGTCCGCGGGGACGGAGGCGACGGTGCTGCGCGTCCACCTGCTCGGCGCCTCGCCGGAGCTCTCCGGGCGGGCGGGGAGGGTGCTCGAAGGGGGCACGCCCTCCCAGGAGCGCATCCTGGACCTCTTCGGTGATGACGGCGTGCGGCGCGAGTGCGTCTCCTTCGGCCGGACGAGCGTCACCGTGGAGCACTGGGACGTGTCCGGCCCCCGGCCGCTGCTGGAGGACGCGCGCTTCCACGCGCTCGCGGGCACGCTGGACGACCCGGACTCCACCAACGAGGAGCGCCACGAGGCCGTGCAGCGGCTGGCCGCGGAGCGCAGTCCCCGCGTGGTGGACGCGCTGCTCGCGCTGGTGGCACGCAAGCCGTCGTTGATGGCGCTGCGCGTGCTGTCCGAGTGGGGCGTGCTCCAGGCGCGGGGGCCGCTCCAGCGCGACCTGGCCGCCGTGCGCCCGGACAACCCGGCGGACCTGTGGACGCTCACCGCGCTGGACCGCCGGCTGGAGGCCTGGCAGGCGCTGGCGGGCTGAGCCGGCGCGGCGGGCTTCCGGACCTGCCGGCGTGGCTCGCGCCCCATGAGGGCCCGAGCCACGCGCGTGCAGGCGCCTTCGTGCGTCCCCGGGAGTCTCAGCCCTGGCGCGCCGGCACCTTGGGGCCGAGCACGTCGCGCAGCGCGTCCGTCACCGACAGCTTCGGCTCCCAGCCCAGCGCGCGCAGCCTGTCCGGCGCGCCGACGAGGCTCGGGATGTCCGAGGGCCGCAGCCGCGCCGGGTCCAGCTCGATGCGCGCCTCCACGCCGGCCAGCGTCAGCATCTCGTCCAGCAGGCTGCGGATGGTGCGTCCCTCGCCGCTGCAGATGTTGTACGCCTGCCCCGGCTCGCCCTTGAGGAGCAGCAGCCGGTACGCCTCCACCACGTCGCGGACGTGGCAGAAGTCGCGCACCGCCTCCAGGTTGCCCGTGCGCAGCACCGGGTCCACCGTGCCCAGGCCAATCGCGCGAATCTGCGAGGCGAAGGAGGGCACCACGAAGGTGGGGTCCTGCCCCGCGCCCAGGTGGTTGAAGGGCCGGGCCATCACCACCTCCAGCCCGTAGCTGCGGTGGAACTGCACGCCCGCCAGCTCCGCCGCGGACTTGGAGGCCGCGTAGGGGCTCAGCGGCACCGGCGGCATGGACTCGGTGGCGCGCGTGCCCTCGGGCACCGGGCCGTACACCTCGCCCGAGCCCACCAGCACCACCCGCGTCTTCGGCGCGGTGTCGCGCAGCGCCGTCAGCAGGTGCACCACCCCCATCGTGTTCACCGCGAACACACGAGAGGGGTTGTGGTGGCTCTTGGCCACCGAGCTGAAGCCCGCCAGGTGGATGACACCCTCGGGCTTCGCCTCGGCCACGGCGGCCTTCATCGCGGCCTCGTTGGCCACGTCGAAGTGCAGCGCGCTGCTGCTGATGCCCTCTCCGCGCGGCCCGTGCGCCTCGATCACCTCGTCACCCGCGGCGCGCAGCAAGGCGCACAGGTGCCGGCCAACGAAGCCGTCCGCTCCCGTGACGAGGATGCGCATCTACCGCTGCCCCGCCTTCAGACGCTCCAGGTCCGCGTCCACCATCATCTCCACGAGCTGCTTGAAGCGGACGGTGGGCTCCCAGCCCAGCTTCTTCTTCGCCTTGGAGTAGTCGCCGATGAGCAGGTCCACCTCGGCGGGGCGCACGAAGGCCGGGTCGATGTGCACGTGCTTCTGCCAGTCCAGCCCCACGCGGGCGAAGGCAATCTCCACCAGCTCGCGCACCGTGTGCGTCTCGTTGGTGGCCACCACGTAGTCGTCCGGCTCCGGCTGCTGGAGCATCCGCCACATGGCGTCCACGTAGTCACCCGCGAAGCCCCAGTCGCGCTTGGCGTCCAGGTTGCCCATGGGCAGCTTCTCCTGGAGGCCCAGCTTGATGCGCGCCACGTTGTAGGTCACCTTGCGCGTGACGAACTCCAGGCCGCGGCGCGGGGACTCGTGGTTGAAGAGGATGCCGCTCACCGCGAACAGGCCGAAGGACTCGCGGTAGTTCACCGTGATGTGGTGGCCGTACGCCTTGGCCACGCCGTACGGGCTGCGCGGGTAGAAGGGCGTCTCCTCCGTCTGCGGCACCTCCAGCACCTTTCCGAACATCTCGCTGGAGGACGCCTGGTAGAAGCGCACCTGCGGGCGGGTGTGGCGGATGGCCTCCAGCATCTTCGTCACGCCCAGGGCGGTGAACTCGCCCGTCAGCACGGGCTGGTTCCAGCTCGTGGGCACGAAGGACTGCGCCGCCAGGTTGTAGACCTCGTCCGGCTTGACCAGGTTCAGGAGCGCCGCGAGCGAGAACTGGTCCAGCAAGTCTCCCTGGTGGAGCTGAATCTTCCCGTGCAGGTGCTGGATGCGCTCGAACTTCTCCTCCGAGGAGCGGCGAACCATGCCGTGCACCTCGTAGCCCTTCGACAGCAGCAGCTCCGCGAGGTAGCTGCCGTCCTGCCCCGTGATTCCCGTAATCAGTGCACGCTTGGTCGCCATGGTCATTTTCTATGTTGGCTGGAGAACGCGCGGGTTCTACCTGACGGCATCACCCGCCGCCAACCCTTCCCCGCGTCTTCGGACTTGAAAGACATACTTCCCGTGACAAGGTAGGCGCTCCCATGAAGCCCAAGGAGCCGGTCATGCGCAACCCCACCCTCCTCGCCCTGGTGGCGCTGCTTTCCGGAGCGGCGGCGTCAGCGCAACCCGCCACGGTGGCGCCCCTGCGGGAGACCACACCGCAGGCCAGCGCCTCGGGTGGGGCGGTCGAGGACGTCGCGCTGTGGGTGAACCCCGCGGACGCTGGCGCCAGCCTGCTGCTCACCGCCCAGGGCAGTGCCGGCCTCATCACCTTCGGGGTGGATGGGCAGCAGGTGGACGCGGAGCTGGCGGACGGGCCCACCGTCAGCGTGAGCGCGCGCGACGACTTCCCGCTGGGAGGCGGAAACCGGACGCTGGTGGTGACGGCCAACAGCAACTTCAATGGGCTGACGGCCTACCGGGTGGACCCGGGGGGCGCGGACCGCGTGCTGCGCATCGGGGCTCCGGGCGCCTTCGCCGCCGGTCCCTTCACCGCCGTGGCGCTCTACCGTGCCTCCTCGGGCAGCTTCTACGCCTTCGCGGGCAGCCAGAACGGGCGCCTGGAGCAGTTCGAGCTGACCGGGGCGGACGGTGGGGTGACGGCCACCCCCGTGCGCGTCCTCCGCACGACGGGAGGCGCCATCGAGGGCATCGCGGCGGACGAGGAGACCGGCCTGCTGTTCGTCACGGAGGCGGGGCAGGGCCTGTGGCGCTACTCCGCCGTTCCCGACGGTGGCACGGACCGGACGCAGGTGTCGGCGCTCGGCGGCGGGCAGCTCTCCCTGACGGTGGGCCGGGTGGCCCTGTACCCCGCGAGCAACGGCGAGGGGTACCTCCTCGTGGCCGACACGGGCGCGGATGCGTTCGCCGTCTTCGAGCGCCGCTCCCAGGCCTTCATCGGCACGTTCCGCATGGTGCAGGACGGCGGCATCGACAGCGTGGAGGCCCCGGCCGCCCTGGCGGTGTCGCCGCGGCCGGTGGGCCCGGACTTCCCGGAGGGCCTCTTCGCCGGGCATGACGGCACCAACAGCCCGAGCCCGGAGAACCTCAAGCTCGCTTCCTGGGGAGCGGTGGCCCGGGCCTTCGACCCGGCGCTGCGCATCGAGACGTCGCAGGTGACGGACGGTGGCGCGGACGGCGGGGCGGATGCGGGAGCAGATTCCGGGCCCCCCGTTCGCCCGCCCCCCAACCCGCCCATTTCCGGCAATGGTGGCGACGAGGGCGGGGGGTGCTCGTGCGCCACGGCCTCCGTGCCCGCCTCCGCGGTGCTCGCGCTGCTCGCCCTGGCGCTCGCGGGCCGGCGCCGGCGGAGCTGATGCGCGTTGCCAGGGCGCGCGCCCCGCGCTGAAGTGCGCGCCCTCATGCTGCGTTCCTCTCGCCTCGTCCTCCTCGCGCTGGCGGCCCTCGCCACCGCCTGTGCCGGCACCGCTCCCTCCGTCCCTCCCGCGGCCGCCCGCTCCGCTCCGGCGGAGCCCGTGCGCCTCACCCTGGTGGGCCTGAACGACTTCCATGGCCAGGTGGAGCCCCACCGCACGCGTCTGAAGGACGGGCAGGTGGTGGAGGAGGGCGGCGCGGCCACCCTGGCGGCCTACGTGGCCCGGCTGCGCGCGGACAACCCGGACGGGGTGGTGCTCGTGGACGCCGGGGACCTCTTCCAGGGGACGCTGCCCTCCAACCTCACGGAGGGGGCCGTCGTCATCGACGTGTACAACCGCCTGCGTTTCACCGCGGCGGCCATCGGCAACCACGAGTTCGACTACGGCCCGGTGGGGCCGGGCGCCATGGCCAGCAAACCCGGCGAGGACCCGCTGGGCGCCCTCAAGGCCCGCGTCCGCCAGGCGCGCTTCCCGCTCCTGTCCGCGAACATCCTCGAGGCCGCCACCGGCAGGCGCCCGGCATGGCTGGGCAACGACGGCACGCACCTGGTCACCGTGAAGGGCGTGAAGGTGGGGCTGGTGGGGCTCACCACGGAGGACACGCCGGACGTCACCAACCCCGCCAACGTGGCCTCGCTGCGCTTCCTGCCGCTGGCGCCCGCCGCGCTGGAGGCGGCCCGCTCCCTGCGCTCGCGCGGGGCGGAGGTGGTGGTGGCCGTGGCGCACGCGGGCGGCAAGTGCCCGGACCTGAAGAACCCGCGCGACACGTCGAGCTGCGAGCGGGGCGACGCGGAAATCCTCGCCATGCTGGACGCGCTGCCGCCGGGCACGCTGGACGCGGTGGTGGCCGGGCACACGCACCAGTCCATGGGCCACTTCTTCGGCGACGTGCCCGTCATCGAGACGACGGGCCAGTCGCGCTCGCTGGGCGTGGTGGAGCTGTACGTGGACCCGGAGAGCCGCCGCGTGCTGCCCGGGCGCACCCGCATCCAGGCCGCCATCCCCCTCTGTGCCCGCGTGGATGCGGACAGCGGCACGTGTGAGGGGCGCCGCCTTCGCGACAGGTCCGGGGTGCGGCTGGTGCCGGCCACGTTCCTCGGCGCGCCGGTGGTGCCGGACGCGGAGGTGGCGGGGCTGCTGGCCCCGGCGCTGGCGCTGGCGGAGGAGGCGCAGCGCCGCCCGGTGGGCGTCTCCGCGGCCACGCCCCTGGCGCGCGGCTACGCGGAGGAGGGCGCGCTGGGCAACCTCATCGCGGACGCGATGCGTGAGGTGGCCGGCGCGGACGTGGCGGTGATGAACCCCGGCGGCGTGCGCGCGGACCTGCCGGCGGGCCCGCTCTCCTTCGGCCACGTCTACGAGGTGCTGCCCTTCGACAACACCGTGGCCGTGCTCCAGCTCACCGGCGTGGAGCTGCGGCTCCTGCTGGAGCTGGCCAACGCCTCGGAGCGCGGCGCCGTCTTCCCCGTCTCCGGGCTGGAGGTGACGCTGGCGCGCTGCCCGGGGCCCCAGCGCCTCCAGGACGTGACGCTGGAGGGGGGCAGGGCGCTGGAGCCCGGGAGGACGTACCGGGTGGCGCTGCCGGACTTCCTCGCGCGCGGCGGCGACGGCGTGGGCCCCGTCATGCGGGCGCTGCCCCCCGAGCGCGTGGACCTGACGCCCGCGCGCGGCATGGACCTGCGCGAGGCGCTCATCGCCTACGGGCGGGCCCGGGGCGGCATCCTCTCCGCGCCGCCGCTGGGACGCGTGCGCTACAAGGGTGTGGCGGACTGTTCCAGCGCACCGCGCTGAGAGAGCCCGGGCCGAAATTTCGGTCCGGGTGTGATCCGCTGGGACTGAACGAACAGGGCCAACTTGGCGTAAGTACGGAGAAAACGCGCCAGGGCCCGATTTTTCGGCCCTGGATCAGTTTTCAACGGGCGGAAGAGTCCTTACTCTAGTGATCGCGAGCGACTGAGCCGAGGTGGCCCTTTGGCAGGGCCTGCGCGCGCGGACGACCGTGAGCGGGAGGGACAGACATGCTCTACAAAGTGACCCCGATGATGGCGCCGCCTGCGCAGGAGAAGGCCAAGCCGCGCGAACCGGGGCAGGGTCAGCCGCGGAAGCGGCGCAAGTCCGCCGTGTACGACGCGGACGGTCACGAGGTGCTCATCTCGCTGATGTGCATCAAGTGCCGGACCCTGAAGCCGCTGGCCCAGTTCGGCCTGCGGAAGATGGCGGACGGGGCCATCCGGAATCAGCCGTGGTGCCGCACGTGCCGCTCGGGCGCGGGCTCCAAGAAGGCCAAGGCCGGCAAGGACGCCGCCGCGGCGGCCCCCGAGGCCGCGCCGGTGCTCCAGGTCGTCGCCGGCACGGACGCCACGGCCGAGGCGGGGGACACTCCCGTCACGCCGCCCGCCGCCGCGCGGGGCTGAAGCTGATCCACCGGCGAGCTTCCTTCCCGAGGGTGGGCCCATCCGGGCCGCCCCGACGGGAGGGATCCGACCGCTCGATGAGCCCGCGGCGCTGACGCCGGGGCTTCCGGCCCGGCTTCCCGGGCCGTTCCTACCGTCGATCAGGACAGGCGCAGCCCCGCGGGCAGCGTGTCGCCGAGGGCGCGTGCCTCGTCGGCCGCCTCCAGCGCCACCACCTCGCGCACCATGCGCACCCAGGTGTCGGACGCCTTCGCGGCGATGAGCGCCCGGGCCGTGCGCTCGCGCAGCTCCGGGTCGATGTCCCGCGTGCGGTCCCCGGTGAGCCGGGCGAGCTGCGCCGCGGCGAACGGGGCGCCGTCGATCTTCTTCAGGTCCAGCTCCAGCAGCAGCGTGAGCCACGCCTCCGCCGTCTCCACGTCCACCACCTTGTGGCTGCTGCCGTAGAGCGGCACGCGCGCGCCCAGCCGGCCCAGGGCCCAGGCCCAGGGGCCGCCGGACTTCGCCTCGGCCTTCAGCCTCGCGGCAACCCACCGGCCCACCTCGGACTTGTCCCCGGGCGACAGGTGCTCCAGCGAGGCCGCCGTGCGGACCATCTCCTCCAGTCCCTCCGGCTGGATGCCCTTGAGCTTCCCCGCGGGCGGCGCGTCCGGCGGCACCTTCCGGGCGAG
Organism: Myxococcus sp. RHSTA-1-4; assembly: GCF_020037125.1. Taxonomy (GTDB): domain Bacteria; phylum Myxococcota; class Myxococcia; order Myxococcales; family Myxococcaceae; genus Myxococcus. The sequence goes on along the minus strand of NZ_JAIQDG010000005.1, from coordinate 103,691 downwards.
GTGCGGCTGGAGGTACGCGTACAGCTTCTGCTGCTGCGCCTCCGTGAGGCCGCCGGCGATGCGGCGCCACATCACCCAGAACTCCGTCCACACCGCCTTGTCCGTGTGGTGCTGCACCAGCGCGTCGAAGAGGCCGAAGGTCTGCTCCGCGCGCCAGCCGTCCAGCGGGTAGCCGAAGCCCGGGCGCAGGGTGAAGCCGGTGAGGCTGTAGAAGACGCGCTCGTGGTCCGCCGTGCGCCGCCGCTTGCTGGCGCCCGCGAACAACGTGCTCCACATCTCGCGCAGCACCGGCACGCGCCACGTCTCGCGCGGGCCCAGCGCCTTCTCCAGCGTGCGCCCGAGCTGCTTCACGTCCTTGGGGCCGATGGGCAGCGGCTTGCTGCCGTAGACGCGCTCGATGTTGTCCTTCGCCTCCACGAAGCGCGCGGGCATGGACTCGGTGACGGTCAGCTCGTGCGAGCCACCCGTGCCGCGCAGCTCGAACTCCAGCCGCCAGCGCTCGTCCGCCACGTCGGAGACGCAGTACAGCTCCAGCGTGCCAATCTCCGTCAGCGCCGCCTGCAGGTGCACGGGCACCTCGGCCACCTTGCCCGACGCCCCCTTGAGCAGCGTGTGGATGGGGGGCAGGGGCTTCAGGTCCTCCGCCAGGGGCACGAGGTCTCCCGGCTTGTCGATGCGGTCGCTCGTCGTGGAGTAGAGCTGGAACTGCACCGGCCGCCCCAGGGTGAGCGTGAAGGGGCGCTCGCCCAGGTCCACCTTCTGTCCTTCCTCGAAGCCGCGGGGGATGAGGCAGAGCGCGGGCTGCTCCGCGCTGTCCGCCGGCCGCTGCAAGCCCACGTAGTACGCGCGCGCCGCGCCACCTCCGATGCGCAGGCCGTGCCCGCGCCGCACCAGGCCGTAGTACGCGGCGCCGCGCGCCACCGCGAGCTCCAGTGACTCGTGGCGCAGCAGCGGAATGCGCGGTGCTCCGGGCCACCACGCGGAGAGGGCCTCCACCAGGCGCTCGGAAATCTGCGGCGAGTTGAAGACGCCGCCGTTGAGGAGGATGGCGTCGGGGCGGGGCAGGGCGCCCTCGGCGGGAGCCGTCTCCCCCAGCGCCGCGAAGCCCGCCGCCGCGTGCTGCGCGAGGAAGGCGGCCAGGTGCCGCGTCACCGCCGGGTCCTGCACGTACGGCAGCCCCAGCTCCTGGAGCGCCATGCGCGCGGCGCGGCGCGGGCGCTCGGTGGGGGGCGTCCTCGGGAAGAAGCCGTCCAGCACCAGCGCGTGCGCCTCGTCGCGCAGCAATTCCGTGGAGAGCGTGCCGCCCAGCAGCCGGCTGCCCTCGCCGACGAGGGACACGCCGTACTTCTCCGGCGGCTCCTTCCCCAGCAGCGCCTCCTTCGCGGTGCGCGCGGCCTGGATGGCCTGCGTCCACTGCGTGGCGGACAGGCGCCGGCCGTCCTTGGAGAGCTTCTCCTCCACGCGGCGGGCCAGGGCGGCATCCATGTTGTCGCCGCCCAGCATCAGGTGGTCCCCCACCGCGAGGCGCCGCAGCATGGGCCCCTCGGGGGAGAGGCCCGCGTGCACCAGCGTGAAGTCCGTGGTGCCGCCGCCCACGTCCACCACCAGCACCAGCCGGACGTTGGAGAGCGTCTGCTCCAGGTCCGCCCGGTGGCGCGCGGTGTAGTCGTAGAAGGCCGCCTGCGGCTCCTCCAGGAGGGTGAACTTCTCCAGCCCGGCCTTGCGCGCGGCGCTCACCGTGAGGGCGCGGGCCGCCTCGTCGAAGGAGGCGGGGACGGTAATCACCACCTCCTGCCTGGACAGCGGCGCGTCCGGGTGCGCGAAGTCCCAGGCCCGTGCCATGTGCGTCAGCAGCATGGCGCTGGCGTCCACCGGGGACACCTTCTGGACGTCCGCGGGGGCGCCCCAGGGGAGGATGGGCGCGGAGCGGTCCACGCCCGGGTGGCACAGCCAGCTCTTGGCGCTGGCGACGAGGCGCCCCGGCACCCGGGCGCCCTGCCAGCGCGCCAGCTCGCCCACCACCCACGGGCCGCCGTCATCACCCCAGGGCAGCTTCAGCGACTCGGCGGCCAGCTCGTGGCCGGCGGGAACGTAGACGGTGGAGGGCAGGAGCGCCCGGGGCGCCACCTCTCCCTGCCGGACGAGCTGGGGAATCGGGAAGTCCTCCACGGGGGCGCCCGCGCCCTTCGAGGGGTCCACGGACGCCACCGCGCAGTGGGTGGTTCCCAGGTCGATTCCAACGATTCGCATACGCCTCCGAATAACGGACGGCTTTCTACTCCTTCATGCGGACGTTGAGTTCCAGCTTCCAGCGCCCCGGGCCGCCCTTTTCCAGGCAGCGCAGCTCCAGCGTGCCCACCTCCGTCACCGCCGCCTGGAGGTTGACGGGTGTCAGGTCCCCGAAGGCGGAGGGCTGGCCCGGCATGGTGGTTTCGATGGGCGCCACCTCCTCCAGGCCCCCGCTGGCCAGCTCGCCGTCCACGTCCTCCAGCATCGTCCCCACCTTGTCGTCGCGGCGGACGGACGAGGCGAAGAAGCGGAAGCTCGTGGGCTCACCGGTGACGAGGCCGAACTCCTGCGGCGGCACGTCCGCCTGCGTCCCCTCCTCCATGCCGAAGGGGGCCACGCAGAGCGCCTTCACGGGAGGCTCCATGCCGGGCACCGCGGGCATCGCCGTCTCCACGCCCACGTAGTAGGCGCGCGCGGTGCCGCCGCGGATGCGCAGGCCGTGGCCCTGGCGCACCCAGCCGTAGTACGCCGCGCCCCTCGCCACCGCGAGGTCCAGGTCCGCGCCCTCCAGCTCCTTGGCCGGCTGGCCGCCGTCCGCCTCCAGCCAGGCGTTGAGGACCTCCATGACACGCGCCTTCAGCGGGCCGGCCTTGAAGACGCCTCCGTTGAAGAGGACGGCCGTCGGGTGGAGGAAGGCCTTGCCGCTCACGTCCACCGGCGAGTCCTCGCTGGCCGCGAGCGCCTGCGCCTGCCGGGTGAGGAAGGCGGCCAGGTGCTTGGACACGGCCGGGTCCTGCGCGTAGGGCAGGGCCATCTGCGCCAGGCCCGTGCGGCGCGCGGTGCGCGGCAGCTCGGCGATGGGCGTCACCGGGAAGAAGCCGTCGGTGAGCACCCGGTCCAGCTCCTCCCGCGTCAGCTCCGTGCGCAGCGTGCCGCCGATGAGCGACGAGCCGCGGCCGGGGATGGAGATGGGGGCCCGCTCCATGGACGGGTCCGCGTACAGCGTCTCCTTGGCGTGGCGGCACCCGTAGGTGAGGGCGTTGAACTGCCACGCGTCCAGCTTCTTGCCCTCGGCCGCCAGGCGCTGGTTGAGCGTGTGCGCCAGCGCCAGGTCCATGTTGTCGCCGCCCAGGAGGATGTGGTCGCCCACGGCGACGCGAAGGAGCTCCATCTCGCCCTCGCGGTCCCTCACGGTGATGACCGAGAAGTCGGAGGTGCCGCCGCCCACGTCCACCACGAGGATGACCTCGCCGGGCTGCACCTGCTTGCGGAAGTTCTCCCCCATGGCCTCCAGCCACGCGTAGAGCGCGGCCTGGGGCTCCTCCAGGAGGGTGATGTGCTGGAGCCCCGCCGCCTTGGCGGCCTCGAGCGTCAAGTCGCGGGCCGCCGCGTCGAAGGAGGCGGGGACGGTGACGATGACGTCCTGCTCGGCCAGCGCGTTGCCGGCCTCCTCGCGGGCGCGGGCGAAGGTGTGGTCCCACGCCTCCTTCAGGTGGCGCAGATAGCGCGCGGAGGCATCCAGCGGGGAGACGCGCTGCACCTCCTCCGGGGCCTGCCAGGGCAGCAGCGCCGCGCGCCGGTCCACGCCCGGGTGGGACAGCCAGCTCTTGGCGGACGACACCAGGCGCGTGGGCACCTTGGCCCCGTGCGAGCGGGCGAACTCACCGACGAGGGTGCCCGCCTCCGGGTTCCACGGCAGGCCGAGGCTGCCGGCGGGGAACTCCTGCGCGGAGGGCAGGTAGAGGAAGGAGGGCAGCAGCGGGCGCGCCTCCACGGTGCCGGGCGCGGTGAGCTGGGGGATGGGCAGCATGGACTGCGCCGGGCCCCGCGGCTTGCCCTCTTCGAGGTTGAAGTAGGACACCGCGGAGTGGGTGGTGCCAAGGTCGATGCCGATGGAATAGCGGGCCATATCGGGCTGGAACTCCTTGAGGGCTCCGTTTTGTTCGCTCAGCGGAACGGCGGCCCCGCGCTCAGGCGAGCTCCACCTCGGCGGGCGCCAGCACGCGCGGGTCCATCGATGGGCTCACCGAGGGGAACTTCACCTCGGTCGTCACCCAGCCATGGTGGCGCAGCGTCCCGCTGTAGGGCGGCTGGCCGGCCACGTTGCCGGTGAGGCGGGTGCGCTGGGCGTCGAAGCCGGCGGGGACCGTGACGTTGTCCCCCTCCGACTGCGGCAGCACCGGCTGGAGGGTGAGGTATTGGTTCACCACCTTACGGCAGCCCTCGTGGACGATGCGGGCGGCGGCACCCACCTCGGCGTCCGAGAAGGCCGCCACGTTCTCCTGGAGGAAGTCCACGAAGCGGCCCTCGCGCTGCAGCATGCCCAGCAGGGACAGCGCGCTGGCGTGCTCGCGCTCGGGCGGCGGGGCGGGGGGCGGCTCGGCGGGCTTCACCACCACCAAGGGCTTCGTGGCCTCCGGCCTGGGAAGCGCGGCGGGCTCGGCGCCACCGGCGGGAAGCTGGGCGAGCGTGCCGGCGTCATAGGCGCGGCTGGCCGGCAGCACGGCCTGGGCGAACTCGCGGGACACGAGGCACCGCCAGAAGCACAGCCAGGCGAGCCAGAAGCGTGCGAAGAACGACAGGGAGGCAGACGGGTCGGTCATCGACTCCGGATAACAAAGCCCGCCTGCTTTGCAATTCGGCAATTGGGGGAAGTGCCCCAAATGCAAAGGGCCTCACGGTTTCCCGTGAGGCCCTTCGGTTCTTCATGGTGGAGGTGGACGGGATCGAACCGACGACCTTCGCATTGCGAACGCGACGCTCTCCCAACTGAGCTACACCCCCACAACCGTACTTCTGCCTGCCTGCTGCGCCCCGGCGGTGTTGGGTCCGCCGAAGTGGAACGGGCTAGTACCGGAGCCCTTTCATGCTGTCAAGCGCAAGCCGTCGCCAATAATTCCTGCGATTGACGTGCCGCGCACCGGGTGCCATAAAAACCCCTCGTCCCAGGCGTATCCTTCCCGCCCGTTGCACCTCCCCCGGTAATGTCTATCTCCCCCTCGAAGACGTTGAGCCCGGCCGAGCTCGCGAAGTTGGAGCACGCGTTCGCCTCCGACCCCTCGTCCGCCGCCTACAAGCCTCTCGCGGAAGCGTACCTGAGCATGGGTCGCTTCATGGAGGCGATGGTCGTCTGCAAGAAGGGGGTGAAGGCACACCCGAATGCCGCCGACCCTCGCCTGCTGCTGGCCCGCGTGTACGCGGAGCAGGGCAAGGACAAGAAGGCGCTGGAAGAGGTCCTCGGCGCGCTGCAGGTGCAGCCGGAGGACAAGGCCGCGCTGCGCATGGCCGGCGCGCTCCAGCTGAAGACCGGTGAGGCCGAGACCGGGAAGGCGAACCTCCTCAAGGCCTACGGCGCGGACCCGGGCGACCCGGAGACCGTCACCCTTCTCCAGCAGTACAAGATCGACCTGCCCCGGCCCGCCGCTCCGGCCGCGCCGCAGGCCCCGGTGGTGACGCCGGTCGCGCCCCAGCAGGCCCCGGCCGCCGCCGCGCAGCCGTCCGCCCCCCAGCAGTCCGCCGCCACCCAGCCGGGTGTCGCGGCGACGGCGACGGGCCCCGCGCAGCAGCCCGCGGCGAAGGCTCCCACGGCCCCCGCGCAGCAGCCCGCGAAGACTCCGTCCGGTGCCACGGCCCGGCCGGAGGCGCCCGTGGCCCGTCCGCAGCAGCTCCGCCGCGCGCCGGTGGTGGTGGAAGAGGTGGACGAGGACGACGACGATTCTCCCTCCTCGCGCCGCCGCCCGCCGTCCGGGGGCAAGAGCGGGAAGATGGTGACGCTGGCGCTGCTGGTGGCCATCCCGCTGTTCGCCGTGGGCTACGGCTGGTACTCCGCCAACGCGAAGCAGAAGGCCCGCGAGCTGAAGAAGGGCCTGGACGCGGCCAGCGAGCTGCTCAAGCACGACTCGTTCGACAGCTACAAGAAGGCGAGCGAGGCGGCCGACAAGGCGCTGGAGGTGGACTCCGACTCCGCCGTGGCCCACGGCTACCTGGCCTACGCGTACGCCATCCGCTGGGGCGAGCACGGTGGGGGTGACGACGCGCGCCGCAAGGCCGAGGAGCACCTGGCCGCCGGCAAGCAGGGCAGCGACGTGGTCAGCTCGCACCTCATCGCGGCCGAGGCCCTCATCCAGACGTATGGCGGCAAGGGCAAGGAGGCCCTGGGCCAGCTCGAGGAGAAGGTGAAGGCGCTGGACGCGGAGGGCCGCTCCAGCTCGCTGCTCTACCTGACGCTGGGCCTCATCCAGATGAACGCCGGTGACCTGGAGCGCGCGCGGGACAGCCTGGAGCGCGCGCAGGTGCTGTCACCTGACGACCCGCGCATCTACGCGAGCCTGGGCGCCGTGTACCGGCGGCTGGGCCAGGACAACACCGCCTGGAAGAACTACGACTTCGCCCTCCGGTACGAGAAGGACCACCCGGAGTCGCTGCTGGGCCGCTCGCTGCTGATGCTGGAGCAGGACACGCCCAACTTCGGGCTGGCCCACTCCATGCTCAAGAAGCTGCTGGAGTCCGACCCGCCGCCGTCGCCGCGCCAGCTCGCCGCCGCGCACCTAGCCCGCTCGCTGCTCATCAGCCGCGTGTCGGCGGCCATGGCGGACCTCAAGCCGGACGTGCAGCAGAAGCTGTCCGAGGCCACCGGCGTGCCGCTGGAGAAGGAGAAGGCCCGCGCGGAGATGCTCAAGAGCGAGGAGACCGGCTTCGCGCTCGACAAGCAGAACCCGGAGCTGAGCCTCATCAAGGGCCGCCGGCTGCTGGCGGAGGGCAACTACGACGCGGCCGCCGAGGAGATTCGCAAGGCCATCCGCGTGGACGCCTCTCGCGCCCAGTTCCACGTCGAGCTGGCCAAGGCGCTCATGGGCAAGCAGGGCGGTGAGAAGGAGGCCGCCGAGGCGCTCCAGACGGCCCTCAAGACGATGGGCGACAGCCCGAAGCTGGTGGTGATGCTGGGCAACGCCTACCGCCGTCAGGGCAAGCTGGACGAGGCCCTGGCCCAGTACCAGCGCGCGGTGAAGGACCCCAAGGCGAAGAACCCGGAGGCCCGGCTCGCCATGGGCTCCATCTACCGCGAGCGCTCCGACTGGCCGAAGGCCCAGGAGCAGCTCGAGAAGGCGAGCCAGGAGTTCCTGGGACAGGCGGACCGCGCGGCCATGGCGCTCACCGAGCTGGCGCGCGTCTACCAGGGCAAGGGTGACGCGGCGAAGGCGGACGAGACGTACCAGCGCGCCCTCAACGCGGACGAGGGCTACACCCCGGCCTACTACTTCTACGCCACGCTGCTGTCGAAGGACTCGAAGCAGGGCGCCAAGGCGAAGATGCTGGCCCAGGAGTACCTGAAGCGCGACCCGAGCGGCGAGCACGTCAACGCCGCCCGCGCGCTGGCCGGGGGCTGAGGCGCGACACGGGGGCTTCCCGGGCCCGGGCGGACGTACCGCCGGGGCCGGACAAGCGGGGCTGATGCGCGCGGGCAGAAGGACGCGCGGTCAGCCCCGTTGCCGTGGTTGAAGGCCCCCCTGGTGGACGCTATGCCCGTTGTCGTTTGCCTCTCCCCAGGCGCCAGCACCCTGGTGGTGGGGCAGGGTCCCCAGGCGGGCGGGCGTCCGCTGCCGGTATGTGGGGGCTCCGTATCCTTGCCCACCCCCCGCTGGTGCCTGTATGGGAGGGCCGTTACCGCGCCGGCAGTGAACCTGTCGCGCCTTGCCCTGGAGTCTGCGTGAGCGCGCGTGCCGAGTCCCTGTCGACGACCGCGTCCGACCTGATCTCCCTGACCAAGCCGCGCCTGTCCTCGCTGGTGCTCATCACCACCGCGGGCGGCATGTTCCTGGCTCCTGGCCCGCTGGACACCGTCCGCGCGCTGGTGACGCTGCTGGCCACGGCCGGCACGGTGGGCGCGGCCAACGCGCTCAACTGCTACTGGGAGCGGCACAGCGACCAGTTCATGGCGCGCACCCGCAACCGGCCGCTGCCTTCCGGGCGCATGGAGCCGTCGGTGGCGCTGTGGTTCGGCATCTCCCTGGCGCTGGTGTCCCTGCCGGCGCTGGCGCTGGGCGCCAACCTCCTCACCGCCGCCCTGGGGCTCGTGGCGCTGCTCAGCTACGTGCTGGCCTACACGCCGCTGAAGGCGCGCACCTCCGCCGCCATGCTGGTGGGCGGGGTGCCCGGCGCGCTGCCGCCGCTGATGGGCTGGACGGCGGTGACGAACCAGCTGGACGCGGGCGGCTTCGCCCTCTTCGCCATCCTCTTCCTCTGGCAGATGCCGCACTTCATCGCCATCGCCCTGTTCCGCAAGGAGGAGTACGCGGCGGCGGGCCTGAAGTCGGTGCCGCTGGAGCGCGGGGACGAGTCCAGCCGCGCCCAGATTGTCTTCTACCTGGTGGCGCTGATTCCCATGTCGCTGCTGCCCTTCCAGCTCCACATCGCCGGGACGTGGTACCTGGCTGCCGCGGTGGTGCTGGGGCTGAGCTTCCTGGGCCTGGGAGCGTGGGGGTTCTTCCGGAGGCTGGGAAAGCCCTGGGCGCGTCAGACGTTCTTCTTTTCGCTCATCTACCTCACCGGGCTGTTCGTCGCGATGACGCTGGACCGCGTCCCCCGCGGCTAGCGCGACAGGCCCGGGGGGATGCCGTCCATGCCTGATACCTCGGTCTCCATCCCCTCCGCGCCGCTGCTCCAGCTCGAGGGACTCACGCGCCGCTTCAAGGACCGCACCGCCGTGGACGGGCTCAGCCTGTCCGTGCGGCAGGGCGAAATCCTGGGCCTGCTGGGCCCCAACGGCGCGGGCAAGTCCACCACGTTCCAGGTGCTCGCGGGGCTGCTCGCTCCGGACGCGGGGCAGGTGCGCTTCGGCGGGCGCGTGCTGGCGCTGAGCGACCCGAGCCTGCGGCGGCAGATGGGCATCATCTTCCAGCGCAGCAGCCTGGATGACCTGCTCACCGCGCGGGAGAACCTGATGCTCGGCGCGCGGCTGTATGGCCTGGGCGGGGAGCGGGCTCGCGAGCGGGTGGAGGCGATGCTGGCCCTCATCGGCCTGGCGGACCGCGGCGACGAGCGGGTGTCCACGTGGTCCGGCGGCATGCGCCGGCGGCTGGAGCTGGCGCGGGCGCTGGTGCACCAGCCGCGCGTGGTGCTGATGGACGAGCCCACGCAGGGCCTGGACGAGGCCGCCTTCCGCTCCTTCTGGGCGCACCTGAAGCGGCTGCGCGACCTCGAGGGCATCACCGTGCTGCTCACCACGCACCGCGCGGACGAGGCCGAGGTCTGCGACAGGCTGGCGGTGCTGGACGCGGGCCGGCTGGTGGCGTGCGACACGCCGGCGGCGCTCGCCTCGCGCATGGGTGGGGACATCCTCACCGTGGAGGCGCCCGAGCCGGAAGCGCTGGCGCGCGAGGTGCGCGAGCGGCTGGGGCTGGACGCGAAGGTGGTGGAGGGCCGGGTGCAGGTGGAGGCCGCGCAGGGCCACGCGCTGGTGCCAAGGCTCGTGGAGTCCTTTCCCGCTGGGCGGCTGGCCTCCGTGTCGCTGCGCCGGCCCACGCTGGCGGACGTGTTCCTCCAGCTCACCGGGCGCGCGCTGGGGGCGGACGTCCCCGCCGCCGAGCCCGCGCCGAGGAGACGCCGATGAACGCCGAGGTTTCCGCTGCTCCCCAGCCCGTGGAGGCCCGGGTGCCGGCCCCCGCCGCGCCGGGCGCGCTGGCGCTCCAGTGGGCCACGGTGCGCGTGCTGATGACGCGTGACGTGGTGCGCTTCTTCCGCCAGCCCAGCCGCGTGGTGGGCGCGCTCGCGCAGCCCATCCTCTTCTGGTTCGTCATCGGCTCCGGCTTCGCGGGCTCGTTCCGCGTGGAGGGCGCGCAGGGGCTGGGCTACCAGCAGTTCTTCTTCCCCGGCGTCGTCACCATGGTGCTGCTGTTCAGCGCCATCTTCGCCACCATCACCGTCATCGAGGACCGGCGCGAGGGCTTCCTCCAGGCGGTGCTCGCGGGCCCCGGCTCGCGGCTGGCGGTGGTGCTGGGCAAGGCGCTGGGCTCGTCCGCGATTGCGCTGATGCAGGCGTCGCTGTTCCTGCTGCTGGCCCCGCTGGCCGGGGTGAGCGCGGCCACCGTCAACCTGCCGCTGCTCTTCTCCGTCATGGTGCTGTCCGCGCTGGCGCTCACCGGCATGGGCATGTCGCTGGCGTGGTGGGTGCGCTCCAGCGCGGGCTACCACGCGGTGATGAGCATCGTGCTGCTGCCCATGTGGGTGCTGTCCGGGGCGATGTTCCCGCTCAAGGGCGCGGACTCGTGGCTGGCGTGGGTGATGCGGGTGAACCCGATGCGCTTCTCCGTGGAGGGCGTGCGGCGCGCGCTGTACGGCGCGGAGGCGTCGGTGGCGGTGGGGCCCGCGTCCGTGACGGGGCTGGAGGTGCCGGTGCTGCTCGCCTTCGCCGCGGTGTTCCTGGGGCTGGCCGCCTTCAGCGTCAGCCGCCGCGAGTAGCGACGTGATGTTGAACCTTTTCACCGAGGAGATTGCACGATGACGCTGCGCACGCTCGGATTGAGCCTGTTGGGGACCGCGGGTCTGCTGACCCTTTCCGCCTGCCAGAAGGAGGCGGCTCCGGCGCCCTCCGCCGCTCCGGTGGCTCCCGCTGCTCCGGCCCCCGCCGCCGCGCCGAAGGAGCATTCGGCCACGCCCATCGGGGAGACCGGGGCCCAGGCCGCCGCTCCGGCCGAGCCCGCCGCTCCCGCCGGCAAGGGCGTGGTGAAGGGCTCGGTGACCTTCACCGGCACTCCGCCCGCCGCGGCTGACATCCCGCCGAGCAACGACCCGGCCTGCGAGGGCATGGCGACGAAGGACCTGTCGGTGGTGGTGAAGGACGGGAAGCTGGCGAACGTGCTGGTGCGCGTGCGCGGCAACGTGCCGGGTGCGTCCGCCGCGCCGGCCACTCCGGTCGTCGTGGACCAGACGAAGTGCACCTATGTGCCGCGCGTGCAGGGCGCGATGGCCGGTCAGACGGTGGCCTTCAAGAACAGCGACGGCACGCTGCACAACGTGCGCGGCGTGGTGGGGACGAAGTCGGCCTTCAACATCGCCCAGCCGCCCTCGGGCGCGCCGGTGAAGAAGCCCCTGCCCCCCGATGCGGAGGTGCTCCGTCTCAAGTGCGACGTCCACCCGTGGATGACGGCGTACGTGGTGACCAACGCGAACCCGTACTTCGCCACCACGGGCGAGGACGGCGCATTCACCCTCCAGGGCCTGCCCGCGGGGACGTACACCGTGGAGGCCTGGCACGAGACGCTGGGCACCAAGACGGCCGAAGTCACGGTGAAGGATGACGCCCCGGCCGAGGTCTCGTTCGCCTTCTCCGCCTCGGACGTGTCCGCGAAGAAGTAGGGCAGGGGAATGCAGGGGCTCGCGCGGCCCCTGCTGCCCGCCGCTCACGCCGCGGGACGGCCGGTCGCAGCGGGTGGACCCGACTTCTTCACCGTGAAGCCCACCCGCGCGCCGCCGCCGGGCCAGTTCTCCGCGAAGGCCTCGCCCCCATGGGCCCGGGCAATCCGCTGCACCAGCGCCAGCCCCAGTCCCAGCGAGCCCGCCTCGCGCGCCTCGCCGCCCCGGTCCTTCCGGTAGAAGGGCTGGAAGATGCGTGTCTCCTCGCCCGGCTGGAGTCCCTGGCCGCGGTCGTCCACGAAGAAGGCCAGGTGCTCGCCCCTGTCGTGCACGCGCAGCGCCTCCGCGCCCGCGCCATGCCGGCGCGCGTTCTCCAGCAGGTTGGCGAGCGCCCGTCCCAGCAGCGTCGCGTCGCCCATCAGCCCCGCGTCCGCCGCCTCCACGTCCAGCAGCTCCACGGACAGTCCCGCGCGCTCCAGCGCCTGCGCCGCCAGCGTGCGCCCGTCCAGCACCCGCGGCGTCATCTGCCCGAAGTCCAGCCGCGAGCTGGCCAGCAGCTCCCCCACGAGCGCGTCCAGCTCCACCACCTCGCGGTCCACCTGGTCCAGCGTCCTCGGGTTGCCTCCGCCATCGCGCAGCAGCTCCGTCAGCACCCGCATGCGCGCCAGCGGCGTGCGCAGCTCGTGGGACACGGCGGCGAGCAGCTCGCGCTGGTCCGCCACCTGTTTCTCGATGCGGGCCGCCATGTCGTTGAAGGCCTCCGCCAGCACGGCGAACTCGCCCGTGGTGCGCGGCAGCACCTCCGCTCGCGCGTCCAGCCGGCCCGAGCCCAGCTCCTGCGTGGCGCGCACCAGCGCGTCCACCGGCTTCGCCAGCCGCCGGGCCAGCTTGCCCGCCGCCAGCCACAGCACCAGGCCCGCCACTCCCAGCGGCAGCATCACCCGCCAGGGCGCCTTCGGACGGAACTGCGCGTAACACGCCCGCACCACTCCCAGCCTGACGCCGCCGCGCTCCACGGGCAGGCCCAGCTCCGCGCGCCGGCAGGGGGCTCCCGCGCGCACCAGCATCGCCCCCGAGGTGTCGTGCAGCTCCACGCCGACGTCCAGGTCGGTGGCGATGGCGCGCACCAGCGCGTCGCGCCGCGCGGGCTCGTCCCAGACCTCCGCGAACTGGTGGGCCACGAAGGTCCGGACCCGCTCCCCCTCCTGCTTCCACGTGCTGCCGCCCACCAGGCTCATCACCGTGGCCACCACCGCGCCGGTGGCGAGGATGGACAGACCGAACCAGACGAAGAGGCGCCGGTGCAGCCTCGCGCGCACGAAGTGCCCCAGCCGGCCCATGCGCCAGTACCGGTGATGCCAGCGCGCATGCGCACGCAGGTGCCTGGCATGCAGGTGCTTCCAGGGGCCGTGCCCCCACGGGCCAGGTCCGGGAGGGCCGCCTTCCGGCCCATGCCCCGGAGGGTCGCACTCGGGCCCCTGGCCCCACTCGCGGCGGCGGCTCATGGGCCCTCTTTGGCGAAGACGTAGCCCACGCCGCGCACCGTCTTGATGAGGCGCGTCCCGGCGTCACCCAGCTTCTGCCGCAGATGCGAGATGTGCACGTCCACCGTGCGCTCACCCACCACGGTATCGCTGCGGCCCGCCTCGCCCAGCAGCGCGTCGCGAGGGATGACCCGCCCGGCCCGGCGCACCAGCGCCACCAGCAGGTCGAACTCCAGGCCCGTCAGGTCCACCAGCCGGTCCTCGACGCGCACCTCGCGGCCGGCCACGTCGATGGACACTCCGCCCGCCTCCAGCCGGTCCGCCACCGCCGACGGCTGCGCCCGCCGCAGCACCGCCCTCAGGCGCGCCAGCAGCTCACGCGGGCTGAAGGGCTTGGGCAGGTAGTCGTCCGCGCCCAGCTCCAGTCCCACCACCCGGTCCGTCTCGTCGCCCTTCGCGGTGAGCATCAGGACGGGGATGCGGCTCTTCGCCCGGATGCGCTTGCATACCTCCAGGCCGTCCATGCCCGGCATCATCACGTCCAGCAGCACCGCGTCGTAGGCCCCGGCCTCCAGCGCCGCCAGGCCGCGCCCTCCGTCGGGCGCGTGGGTGACGCTGAGGCCGTTCTGCCCGAGGTACTCCGCGAGCAACTCGTACATCCGGGTGTCGTCGTCGATGAGCAGGACGCGTGTGGACATGGGCGGCTCTTGAATCTAGCGCGGCCCTCCGGTGGGCGCGGGAGGCTCGGCGGCGGGGGAGGGGGACTCGGCGGGCGGGGCGTCATACCCCCGGTACCCGCGAGGCTCCCACGAACCCCTGGGGCCTCGCGAGTCCCAGCGGGAGTCCCAGCGCTCACCCCAGGCGCCGGCGTGGCAGCGGTGGTGGCGGCGGGCAACGCTGGCGAAGCCGGAGGCGTAGCCTCCAACGGTTCCCAGGGCGAGCAGGACAATCAGCAGGCGGCGGTGGCGCATGGCGTTCTCTCCTTCGTGTGGATGGCGCTCGTTCGGTTCCGGGCCTGGGGCTCACACCATCTGGTGGCCGTCCCCACGCCAGCCTCCCCGCCCGCCGCAGCGGCCATGGCCATGGCCTTGGCCGGGGTGCCAGCCATGGCCGAAGCCGTGCTCGAGGAGGTCCGCCAGCTCACGGCGCTGGCGCGGGTCCAGCGCCTCGTGCACCTGCGCCAGCCCGCCCTGCACCGTGCGGCGCAGGTTGTCCAGGGCCACGTCATGGCGCGTGTACAGCTCGCGCAGCGCGGCCCCGTCGAACTGCTCACCCCGTAGCGCGCGGCCCAGGGCGGCGCGGCTCGGGCCCACCTCGTCGCGCACCTTGGCGAAGGCTTCCATCACCTCGTCCACCGTCTTGACGATGACCTTCTCCTGGCCGGGAGAGGTCTCCAGGCGCTCGAAGAGCCAGCGCAGCCGGGCGCGGCCCCAGCGGCCCGCGCGGTGGTGATGCCAGTGGCGTCCGCCGCGCAGCGTGTAGACGAGGCCGGCGAGGCACGCGGTACCGAAGACGAATCCGAACATGGTCCTGCTCCCGAAAGAGGCCGGACCCCGAGAGGGGCCGGCGCTGTTGACGGGCAGGAAGGTAGAAGGCGGGTGTGAAGGGCGCGCCCGAGCCTCGTGAAGAAGTGTGAAGGGAGCAGGCGGCCAGAACCGGAATGGAGGGAGCGCTCGACAGGTTTTTCCAGCGAGCGACGCTCCCCCCGGAGTGTTCTCCGCCTGACGCCTGCTCGCCCAGCGGGGAGGGAGGGTGGTGGACTTTGGACTCCGAGGTGGATTGTCGTCTCGATGTTGGGGCGATGTCCGCTCCACAAGGGGGGCCGGGAAGTCCGGACCGCCGCAAGCAGAAAGAAGAAGGTCACATGGCAATCGGTACTGTGAAGTGGTTCAACGACGCCAAGGGGTTCGGCTTCATCGCGCAGGACAACGGTGAGGACGTGTTCTGCCACCACACCGCCATCAACATGGATGGCTTCCGCACCCTCCAGGAGGGGCAGAAGGTGGAGTTCGAGGTCACTCGCGGCCCCAAGGGCCTGCAGGCCCAGAACGTCCGTCCCGTCGGCGGCTGAGACACACGCCTCCCTTGAGGCTTCATCAGGCCCGGTCTCCCACAGGGAGGCTGGGCCTTCGTCTTTCCGGCCCCTGGCCCGGCGGGCGGGCGGACGCGAGGTGTCCACCCGTCGACGCCCGGCATCCTTCCTTACCTTGTCGGCATGAGCGCGGCACACCCGCCGCCGGCGAAGGAGACGAAGGCATGGGCGACACCAGCGTGAAGAAGGTCGAGAGTCGGCACTCTCCCAAGGGGGAGATGGGGCAGAAGTACCTGGCGTCCGGCATCCGCCTGTCCATGCGGTTGTGGGAGGACGAGCCCCCCGGGGAGGCGCCGCCCGCCACCGCCCGCGACTACGAGACGGTGGGCTTCGTGCTGAAGGGCCGCGCCGAGTTGCACCTGGAGGGGCAGGTCATCCTGCTCAACCCCGGCGACTCGTGGCTCGTGCCGCGCGGCTCCAGCCACACGTACAAGGTGCTGGAGACGTTCTCCGCCGTGGAGGCCACCAGCCCGCCGGCCGCGGTGCATGGCCGCGACGAGGGAAAGGCCCCGCAGCAGCAGCCCGTCAAGGCGTGAGCGGCCGAGGTTTCTCACTTCTCCGATGAGCCCTGGCGGCTCACCGGGCGCGGTGGGGTTTCTTCCCGGAAGACCAGCAGCCCATCCATGACCGTTGCCCAGGGGGCCGTCGTCCACGAGTAGTTCAAGGGACGGGCCACCCTGGGCCCGAAGTCACGAAGCTGGCTCCCATCCAGATACCGGGTGTCCGCGGTGTGGCTCGAGAACGCCCAGCCCTCCAGGGAGTCGGCCGGTGCGGGCGCGATGGCATATGTGCGAGCAGTGCTGCCGAGGGAATAGCTCCCGGAGAGCGCGGAAAAGCCAAGCACGAAGGACTGCGCCCCGAACTTCTCCCGGACATAGGACCCGAAGGGAATCCCGTGTCGTGCGTCCGTATCCAGGCCCTTGAGGTCCTTCGCTGCATGAATGGTGGCAAGCCAGACAATGGCCTTCCTGGGCCTGGGGGACTGGGACAGGAGCCATTCCAGGTTCATGAACATGGAGCGGTCACGCTCGTTGAAATCGCTCCAGTCCGGGGTCCCTCCGGTTTGCTCCGAAGCCCGGGACATCACGGCGACTTGGCGGGCGAAGTTCCGTTCCAGGTTGCGGACCATCTGCAGCTGGCCTTGGGGCCTCGGTGTCGCAGCCGCTCCGGGCCTGGAGAGCACCGACTCCAGCTCCTTCCAACAGCCCAGGATGAACTTCGCGGTCTCCGCCGTGTACGGGTGGGCGTCGTCGTACTGCCATGACATGTGCCTCTCGAGTTCCGCTCCGCACTCGGCCTGCCTCGGGCCCTCCAGAGCGGGGATGAGCTCACGCGTCATCTGGCGCTGTGCGTAGGTCCCTCTGCCAATCTGGTCATCGAGCCCACCGGCGACGAGGGTCCCCGCCTTGAGCCGCTCGGACAGGAACGGAATCAGGGGCGCCATCTCCTGGTTGGCCCACATCCCGCCAATCGCGGATGCGACCATGTCCTCGCTGACGGGCTGGCCCGCCGTCAGCCGCTCCTGGATGTGGAGGAAGTCATAGATGCCTGCCTCGATGAAGAAGGCATCGTATTGGCACTCCTCCACGAGCCTGCGGGTCAACTCTGCTTTGAAGGCGATGGTCCTGCCGTTTCCGTGGTGGGACTCCTCGCCAAGCAGAGCGAGCCTCTTGTCGCAAAGGTCACGGACGATCCGGTCGGCGTCAGATACCGCCACGGCCCCCTGCGCGACCGCGCCTCTGGAGGGCGAGGCACAGCTCGAAAGCAAAGGGAGCAGGAGCAGGAGGTATCTCATTCGAGGCCCTTCCATGAGCAGGAATGCCGCGTTTTAACATTCGCTGGCGCGCCTCACCACCCACGGCACCTTCAAGGTGAACGACGGCGGGCAGGTGCTCATGGGTCGTTGCAGGGGGGAGGGCCGCAGCGCCGCCCTGCGCTCCAGCCCTCGCCTTCAAGCCGCCTCCCATCTTTCTGATGCTGATGCTTTGACGCGGCGTGCGTCCGGTGGGCGGCCCCGCACCTGCTTCAACCCCGCGCGTGCTTCACGGGAACGGGTACACGGGGACCTGGTGGTTGCCCGTGATGTCCGTGGTGTTGATGTGCTGCGTGGAGCCCGTCACGTAGAGGCGGTAGTCCTTCGTGAGGTAGTGGCCCGTGGAGTAGAGCTGCACGTGCGCCACCAGCAGCGTGTTGGCGGGGACCTTGACCTGCACGTAGTCGACGAAGGGCCCGGAGGAGGAGTAGGCGAGCACCTGCCCCGTCTGGTCGGAGACGTACAGGTCGAAGTCATCCAGCGCGTAGAGCGGCGTGAGGAGGATGGTCACGAACTGGCTCTCACCCGAGTAGAACGGGTAGCTGTCGATCTCGTCGTAGGGATAGGCGATGTAGCCCTCCACCATGAACGACGTGTCGTTGTCCGTCTTCGTCTTGGCGTAGGACTCGGTGTACTTCTCGTAGAGGCCATACACGCGCGTGCTGCCGCTGTAGGGCACGGACACGGTGCGCATCTCCACGCTGTTGTGGACGTAGCGCCCGTCGGAATCCGTGGCGTAGCCATGCGCGCCCACCGGCCCGAGGGGCCCCAGGGGCCCCAGCGCGCCCAGCGGCCCCACCGGCCCGAGCACCGTCCACACGCCGCCCGCCTGGAGCTGCTTGCCGAAGTCGTTGATGGCCGGCAGGTCCACCCAGTACGCCGTGGCGCTGAGCGGGCCGGTGGGGCCCAGCGGGCCGGCCTCGCTCAGCGGGCCTCCCAGATCCGTCATGTCGTCGGACCAGTCGGACCAGTCGCCGATGGCGCTGATCCAGTACGACGGGTTCCACATGTTGTCCCCGATGGGGCCGAGCATCCCCAGGGGGCCGTAGGGCCCGAGGGGGCCGTCATAGCCGAGCGCGCTGCTCGACGAGAGGTAGGACGCCGCGTTGGACGGCGTGAGGACGGCGGGCTGCACGGAAGACAGACTCCCGTTGAGCGCCTCCACGGAGCTGGCGCTGACGTACTTCTGCTGCGCCCACACCGGCTGCGCGAGGACAACTCCCACCAACAAGCTCAAGATGTTGTTGCGTTTCACGTCCCCTCCTTGGGGCTCCGAAGTGCGCGGCCATGTATGGCGCTCTGTGCGTGAATACAAGCCATAATGCCAATACCCATACTCCGGGCTGCCACGTCAAAGATTTCCATGCCGAGCGGACTCTTCCGGGTTCGAACTTCGTGCGCTGTCTGGGGTTGCCAGGAATACGGCGTCGCTGCGTATGCCTTGAACACCCCCGCGCAATGCGGGCTGGCCAGGAGGAGTACCCGGTGATGCTGAAATCAGTTCAGAGCACGGTGGGCGGTCTGGTGGTGTGCTGGATTGCGGGAGCCGGCTGTTCAGACGCGGCGGGTGACGTGCCCGCGAGCCTGGAAGGAAGCGCCCTGTCCCGGAGTGCGCTCGCGGTGGGCGCGGCGGAGCTGGTGCATGACGTCCGCCCGCCCTCGGTCTTTCCGCCCGATGTCGGCTCGGAGCCGTCCGGCTTCATCCAGGTTGGCACCCGGTTCTTCTTCAGGGCCTGGGACGTCCGCCACGGCCAGGAGCTGTGGGTGAGCGATGGGACGCAGGCGGGCACCCGGCTGGTGCGGGACATCTACCCGGGAGTGTATGCCTCCGACCCGGCGCAGTTCACCGTGATGGACGGCATCCTCTACTTCACGGCGTATGACGGAGGCGGAGGGCCTCGCCGGCTCTGGCGGAGCGACGGGACGCCCGAGGGCACCCGGCTCGTGTTGGAGGGAGGGCCGGGCGCGGACCCCGACACGCCGCACGTCGTCCTGAATGGCGCGCTCTACTTCCCCGGCGGAGAGGGCACCGAAGTGGGGCTGTGGAGGACGGACGGGACGGCGGCGGGCACCGTGCAGGTGAAGGACATCGACCCGAACGGCCTCTCGCACGTGCGGGAGCTCCGGAACGTGAACGGCACGCTCTACTTCCTGGCCTACGAGGAAGCGCACGGCACGGAGTTGTGGAAGAGCGATGGCACGGAAGCCGGCACCGTGATGGTGGTGGACCTCACTCCCGGCGGCGACAGCTCCCTCATCGGTGACATGGTGGAGCTGGAAGGGAACCTCTTCTTCACGGTGTTCATGGAGGGCAACGACACCCAGCTCTGGAAGACGGACGGAACGGCGGCGGGCACCGTGAAGGTGAAGGGCGGCACTCCCCGGGGGCCGGACTTCTATCCAATGGGCTTCCAGCGTCTCGGTGGGGCGCTCTACTTCTCCGCCGTGGATGGCCCATCCGGACGCGAGCTGTGGAAGACGGACGGCACGGCGGCGGGCACCGTGCGCGTGAAGGACATCCTCCCCGGGAGCGGGTCCTCCATGCCGGGGGCCCTGGCCGAACTGGACGGTGCGCTCTACTTCACCGCTTTCGACAACGTGGCGGGCAAGCAGCTGTGGAAGACGGATGGCACCGAGGCGGGCACCGTGCGGGTCTCCGACTTCCCGGAGCACGCGATGCTCAGCACCGAGGCGCTCGTCCGGCTCGGGTCGCGTCTGCACTTCCTCGTGAGTGGCGCGTCGTGGGGGAGCCCCGTGGAGATGTGGTCGGTGGGGAGCACGGGAACGGGCTCCACCCCGGTGCAGGGCTTCGTCTGGCCCCATCTCAATGGGGGCCTCTACCTCGCCCCGTCCCTCGCCCTGGGAGATGCCCTCTTCTTCGCGGCGAACGACGGCATCCATGGCCTCGAGCTGTGGAGGACGGATGGCACGCTGCCGGGCACGGCGCTCGTGGCGGACCTCAACGCGCCGGGCAGCGGGAGCGCTCCCGAGTTCGTGGTGGACGTGGGCGGAACGGTCTACTTCTCCGCCAGCACCGGCAACGGCGTCGAGCTGTGGAAGACGGATGGCACCGGGGCGGGCACCGTGCGGGTGAAGGGCGGCTTCTCCCAGTCCCTCTTCACGCCGCGGAAGGTGGGGAGCCTGCTCTTCTTCTCGCCAGGCGATGACCGGCAACTGTGGAAGAGCGACGGGACGGAGGCCGGCACCGTGCGTGTGAAGAACATCTCGTCCGGCTCGTACTACGGCCCGAACGTGTCGGACCTCACGGACGTGGGGGGAACGCTGTTCTTCACCGCCGCGGGGGGCACGTGGGGCACCGAGCTGTGGAAGAGCGACGGGACGGAGGCCGGCACCGTGCGCGTGAAGGACATCTGGCCGGGAAGCCAGGGCGGAGTGCCCCAGCACCTCGTCGCCGTGGGCGGAACGCTCTACTTCACGGCGCAGGACGGGGTGCACGGCATCGAGCTGTGGCGGAGCGACGGCACGGAGGCGGGCACGCGGCTCGTGGCGGACCTGTGGCCGGGCGGCTCCTCCTCGCCGTCCAACCTGACGGTGATGAACGGGACGCTCTACTTCACGGCCTTCATCGAGGACGCGGGCAGGCTCGTCGCCTCCCTGTGGAAGCTGGACGCGGCCGGTGGGCCGCCGGCGCGCATCGTCGTGCCTTCGCCCCTGGCGGAGTACTACCCGGCGACGGAGCTGACGCCGGTGGGCCACACGCTCTTCTTCCGCTTCGATGACTGGGTGGCTCCCGAGCTCTGGAAGTACGACAGCCTGACCGGCGAGGCCTCGCGGGTGACGCTGACACCCTTCAGCGAGCTCCACCCGCTGGTCGCCGTGGGCAACGGCGTCTGCTTCGTGGGGCGCACCGCCCAGTACGGCCGCGAGCTGTGGTGCTCGGATGGCACGGAAGAGGGGACGCGCCTCGTGAAGGACATCCTCCCGGGGACCGGCGGCGGCGTGGAGTTCGCGCCGTTCCTCGGGCTGGAGGAAGGGCTGGTGTTCTTCCGGGCCTCGGATGGGGTGCACGGCTCGGAGCCGTGGGTGTCCGACGGCACCGAGGCCGGAACGCGCATGGTGGGGGACCTCGCCCCGGGGCCTGGCACCTCGGCGCCGGGGCTCTTCACGCGCGTCGGCGACGCCATCCTCTTCAGCGCGGATGACGGCACCCACGGCGCCGAGCCCTGGCGCCTCTCGCTGTAACTCCACCGCTTGGGGGGCGCCCCTTCGACGCCGGCCGGTGGACTTCCTGTCATGGGTACGCTAGTAGCCGTAAGACAATGAATTCGAGATTAAACCGCGTGACGGGATTGTGGGCAGGGGTGCTCACCGCGCTCATGCTCGCCGGATGCACGAAGGGTGGCGAGCGGGAGCTCGGCACGGGGAGCGTGCAGCAGGCCGTGACGTCGTCGGTGACGCTGTCGGAGGCGGTGGCGATCACCAGCCAAGGCATCACCCTGAACGGCGCGGCGCACCGCAACCAGGTGCTGCTCGGCGTGTTCCAGACCGAGGACTATGAGGTCGAGACGCTGCTGCGCTTCCCGCAGCCGGGTGTGCCGCCCGGCTCCGTGGTGCAGAGCGCCACGCTGAGGTTCGCGGTGGAGACATATGCCGGTGACTTCTCGATCCGCGGCTCGTATGTGCAGGCGCCCTGGAGCCTGCTGGCCAACGGCCTGGGATGGCAGTTCCGAGATGATGGGCTGGAGTGGGACCGGCTGGGGGCAGTCGGGCAGGGAACGGACCTGCTCGCCGGTCCGTCATTCGCAATCAGCTCGTTTCCGGCCACGGTGAGCGTGCACGAGGTACCGCTCGACGTGGCGGTGGTGCAGTCGTGGGTCGATGACCCGTCGACCAACCAGGGCGTGATGCTGGCGAATACGAAGGCCGGCAAGGTGGCCAAGGTGTTCACCAGCCTGGCGGCCCAGCCGGAGCGACAGCCGCTCCTCACCATCGAGTACAACCCGCCCGCACCGCGCAGCGATACCTCGCCTCCGTCGGTCGCAATCACGTCGCCCGCGGGTGGCGCGACGGTGGAGGGCGTGATCGGCATCGTGGTGGACGCGAGCGACAACGTCGGCGTGGCCAGCGTGCAGCTGCGCATCGACGGCCGCAACCTCGACTCGGCGCAACTCGACACCCGCCAGTTCCGCAATGGCGACCACGTGCTGACCGCGCACGCGCGCGACGCCGCCGGCAACCTCACCACCTCGGCCTCCGTGCGAATCACCATCGACAACGAGCTCGTCGACACCTCGGCCCCCGAGGTGCAAATCACCGCGCCGGTCGCCGGCGAGACGGTGAGCGGCCCCTTCACGGTGCGGATGAGCGCGACCGACGACGTTGGCGTCACCCGGGTGCACGTCGAGCTCGACGGCGCTCAGGTCGGCGAGGCGGACGTGGCCGCTCCCTGGTCGGTGACGCTCGACACCGAGGCGCTGCAGCCCTACGGCACCCGGCAGCTGACCGCCGTGGCTCGTGACGCCGCTGGCAACGTCACCCTCTCGGCACCGGTATCGCTCAACGTGAGCGCGCCTCCGCCCGACGTCACTCCCCCCGAGGTTCAGATCGCCGCGCCCTCGAGCGGAGTCACGGTGGGCGGCACCATCCAGATCAAGATCGATGCCTACGACAACGTGACGGTCGCCGGCGTCCAGCTGCAGGTGAACGGCCAGGACTTCGGGGCCGAGGACCTCAGCTATCCGTATTGGATCAACGTCACCACCACCAGGCTGGGCAATGGCACCTTCCCGGTGACGGCGGTGGCGCGTGACCGCGCCGGCAACCGCACGACCTCGGCTCCCATCATGCTCACCGTCGCCAACGGGCCGCCCGTGGTGCTCGACATCCCGGTGGCGCACCCTCGGCTCTGGTTCACCGCGGACCGGCTGGCCCGGGCCCAGGCGCACTTCGCGCAGCACCCGTACACCCCGGTGGCGAACGTGCAAGGCCCCGAACAGGCAATCGACGCGGCGATGCACTCGCTGCTCACCGGTACCCCGGCGTCGTGCCGCGCCGCAATCGACTGGGCAGTGCGCACCGAGATCCCCATCACCGAGAACACCGTGTCGAGCGACCCAGCCCGCTGGTACGGCGAGGGGGTGATCCTCACCTATGACTGGTGCTTCGCTCACCTGCTGCCAGCGGAGCGCACGCTCTTGCGCGACCGCTGGAACTTCGCCATCGAGGCGCTCAACGCCAACCCGTGGGGCGGCATCGGCATGGAGGGCAACAACTACTACACGGGCTACTTCCGCAACTCCATCCTCTGGGCCATCGCCAGCTGGCACGAGAACCAGCCGTACGCCGACGACCTCTTGCAGTACGCGATGAACTCGCGCTGGGACTTCTCGCTGCGGCCCTACCTCGAAGGGCCAGGCGCTGGCGGAGCACCCCACGAGGGCTCGACGTATGGCCGCCGGACGTTCGGCTACCTGACGGTGCCGTTCACCACGCTCGGCCTGTATGGCCACGACATGTGGAACCAGACCGGCTACTTCATGGAGTCGGTCTTCTGGTCTATCTACTCGACCACGCCGGGGCGCAGCCGGATGGGCCAGTTCCAGTTGTTCGAGACCTTCCCGTACAACGACGACGAGCGCTGGTTGAATCGGTGGGATCCCAGCAACACCGCGCAGACCTCGCTGGGCAGCTACTTCGCCCCACTGATCGAGGAGTGGTCGGACCAGCCGATCGCCGGCTATGCCAAGCGCTTCCTCGAGCTCACCGGACACCCGATTGACGACCGCCTGATCCGGTACGTCTACAGCGATACGCTGGCGGCGGTGCCGTCGCGCGACCTCGCCGAGCTGCCGCTCGACTACCATGCGCCCGGCCTGGGCATGGTGTACGCCAAGACCGCGTGGGCGCCCGATGCCACCATGGTCAACCTGCAGTTCGGCACGACCGCCAATGCTGGCCATGCCCACCGCGACGCCGGCAGCTTCCAGTTGTGGCGGGCCGGCGAGTTCCTGACCCGCGAGACGGTCGGCTACGCCAATTCAATCATCGGCTACGCCGGCGGCGCGGCCGTGGACTGCGAGTCGCCGGTGGCGCACAACACCCTCCTGTTCGAGGGACTGGGCACGGTCGGCTACTACCACCACGCGCCACGGATGCTGCGCCTCGATTCGTCGCCGGTGGCCAACTACGCCGCGGTCGACCTCACCGGCGTGTACGACCTGAATGACGAGTGGGCCCACCGCGAGGCCGAGGTCGGCAACCCGTACGCCGGCCGCGTGGTGCGAGAGACCCTGTTCGTCCGTCCGCTCGACACCTTGATCGTGTTCGACCGGCTCGAGAGCGCACGCAACGACGCCTCGGTCGACAAGACGTTCGTCATCCACTTCCCGGAGAACCCGGTGCTCACCGGCAACACCTGGTCGGCGAGCAGCGGCGGCCAGGAGCTGCGGGTCAGCACCCTGGTGCCGGCCAACCCGGCCCGGCGAATCGTCGACGAGCGCGGCCCGGTGCGCAACGACGGCACCTACCCGTACCCGGTCGGCCAGTTCCGCGGCGAGATCGAGACCGCCGGGCAGGTGGTGAGCCACTTCCTGCACGTGGTGCAGGCCCGGGATGCGGCCAGCGGCGGGGCACTGCAAATCTCGCTCAGCGAGGCATCGACCTCGTACACGGTGACGCTGCTCCACCCGACCCGCGGCAGCGCGGTGGTCCACTTCGAGAAGGGAATCGAGAGCTCCGGCGGCAGCTTCGGCTACGCAGCCAGCGGCCCGGTCACCCTGGCGCCGCTGCGCGCTGGCGTCCAGGCGATGTCGGTCACCCCGAGCGGGCCGGTGTGGGGGCCGTGACCGGCACCGAGCTCGTCACGCCCATTCCTCCTATACCCAGACGGATTTGTTCCGCCGGACGCTGCCGGGCTGTAGCCGAGGTGACAACATCCGTGACATGGGAGGTGGGGGAATTGGTGTATGGAGCCGTTTCCCCCGCCGTACACCTGAGGAGTCTCCGATGCGTCGTCTCGGTCACACCCTTCTTGCCGTGAGCCTGCTGGCCGGCTGCGGGCCTGGCGAATCCGAGCCATCCTCCACTCCGTCACTCGCGCGCCAGGATGCGCCGCTCACCACCACGGACGTGGACGTTGCCCCCGAGTGCCAGGGCATCCTGACCTTCGTGAACACGGCGTCATTCGAGACGCTGGACGCGTACCTTCCCAGCGACGTCGCCAGCAACCTCGTCGCCCGCCGCTCGACGGCGCCCTTCGTGACGCTGGCGGAGGTCTCCGCTGTCAACCTGGTTGGCTCGTTTCGTCTGACCCAGATCGAGACTGGCGCCCGTGCCCTCGGTTACATCGACAGCACCTGTGTCGGCATCCTGGACGAGCTCGCCCTCTCCACCGATGACGCCTCGGCGATGGTCTCCCTGGTGAACAACGCGAGCGCCAGCACCCTGTACGCCGTCCTGCCCAACGCGTGGAATGGGGCCACGAACCTCATCAACCTGCGTCCGTTCACCTCGGTCCAGGCCATCTCCAACACGACCGGCATCGGCGCGGTGAGCCTGCGGAACCTCCGCAACGCCGCCACGATGGGCTACTCCCTGGAGGTGCTCGTCTCCGCGGTGAACGCCCTGCCCGAGGACGAGTGGACCGTGAAGCTGGATCTGTCCTTCGAGGTGGCGGACGTGATCGCGGGGGAGCACGGGAATGACTACGGCGCCGGGGGGACCTGCTTCGGCCTCGACCCCAGCACCTTCCCGAGCACCTGGACGAACCGTCCGACGCTGGCCACCGCCACCGAAGTTCGCGACTACGTCACGGGCGCCGTCTCCACCGCCAGCTCCAACCACCCGGTTTCGAGCGAGGTCGTCGCGGAGGGGCTGGCGGATCTCGAGGCGCGCATCGCTGGCCGCACCTTCAAGGGCTGCCATCTCAGCTACAGCAACGGCCCGTGGGCCGGCATCCAGGTTCACTTCTTCGTCGACACGGAGACGGGCTTCCGGATCCTGACGGAGCAGCACTGGGTCGAGTGAGCCCTTCCTGAACCTGGAGGCCCGAGGCGCCGGCCCGTGCGGCGCTTCGGGCCGGCGCATTCCTGGCCGACCCCGGACAGGCCCGGTACCCTGCGCGCCCCTCTCTCATGAAGGAGCTGCACCCGGTGTCCATCCGCAGAACGACCGCCAGCACCCGCAACGCCACCGTCAGCGCCATGCTCGACCCGGCTCTGAGCAGCGCGCGCGACGCGCTCCAGGCCTTCCTCGAGAAGGCCCTGCGCGCCCAGTTCGGCGCCGACTGGCAGGCGACGCTGGAGCGCGACCGGATGGCGCAGGGCCGCGCCGCGAGCGAGCGCTGGGACTGGGGCAGCATCAGCTACCGCCTCGGGCACTTCCGCTCCCCGCAGGCCACGGGCAGCGGCGTGGTGACCGAGCCGCTCGTCGCGCTCGCCCGGCTCGCCAAGGCCTACCGCAACCTCTTCCAGCACGAGGAGCTCACGGACGCGCAGGTGCGCCACGCCATGGAGGGGCTCGCGCTGCTGCAGGAGGCGCTGGGCAACAAGACGCGCGCGGCCGAGACGCGCGCCGCGCTCGAGGTGTGGGCGGGCCCGGCCCGCGCCGCGAAGCGCCCGGCGCGCAAGGCCCCGGCGGCCGCCAAACGTGCGAAGCCCGCGGCGAAGAAGAAGGCGCCGAAGGCGAAGAGTGCCCGCCCTGGTGGCAGGGCTCGGAAATAGGGGCGCAGGCGAGCGTTGAGGCGCTGCCCGGCGAGTCCCACCCGCCGCGGGCCGCGGGGGACGAAGTGCCACGGTCCACCTGGCGGATGGCTTGGGGGGCCGAGGACCTTGCGAGTAGCCTGCGCGTCCGCGGAATGGACCGCCTGCGAGGCACCTCATGGAGTCCGACTCCCTCAATCCGGCAAGCCTGCCCCCGGGGACTTCCATCGGCCGGTGGCGCCTGCTGGAGCAGCGCGGCCGGGGCGCCTACGGCGTCGTCTACCGGGCCGAGAGCGTGGAGGAGCCTCCGGGCGTCGTGGCCCTCAAGCTGGCCCTGTACCCCGGCGATGCCCGCTTCGTGCGTGAAGCCGAGTTGCTCTCCCGCGTCCACCATCCCGCTGTTCCGCGCCTCTTCGACCACGGACAGTGGCAGCCCCGCGACGGCGTGTCCTACGCCTGGCTCGCCATGGAGTGGCTCGAGGGCGTGCCCCTGTATGACTGGGCCGTGGCGCGGCGCCCGTCGTCAAGGCAGGTGCTCCACCTCCTCGCCCGGCTGGCGCGGGCGCTGGAGTTCACCCATGCCGCCGGAGGCATCCACCGGGATGTGAAGGGCGAAAACGTCCGCGTGCGGCGTGCGGACGGACAGCCCTTCCTCATGGACTTCGGCTCGGGGCACCACCTGGGGGCCGCCACGCTGACGTGGCAGCCGTTTCCTCCCGGCACTCCCGCCTACCGCGCTCCCGAGGCCTGGCGCTTCGTGCTGGGCCCCGGCAAGCCTCCCACCGTCGCCTATGCGCCCGGCCCCGCCGATGACGTCTTCGCCCTGGGTGTCACCGCCTACCGGCTCGTCACCGGCAAGTACCCGCCCTCGGCGCATCCGCGTGCGGAGGACGCCTGGCTGTGGCACCCGGAGAAGCTGGCGCTCTGGACTGCCAGCACGAGCAATGCCCGCTGCGTCGCGGAGCTGAGCGCCCTGGTGTCCCGGATGCTCCTGCCCCGGCCGGAGGCGCGTGGCAGCGCGAGGGAGGTGGCCGAAGCGCTGGAGCAGGCCGCACGGAAGGCGGGGCCTGACGCGGATGTGCCTCTCTTCACCGGAGAGGAGGCGAGGCCCGCCGGCCTCTTTCCTCCGCTCCAGCGCGTCACGGTGCGGCCACCTCCTCGCGTGGTGAGGTGGCCCCGGTTCGTGGCGGCCAGCCTCGGTGTCTTACTGGCCCTGGGCGCGGGAGCGCTGTTGCGCACGCGGTCCGTCGAGCCGTCCGAGAAGAAGCACCTCGTGGAGGGAGAAGAAGCGAAGGATGGAGGCACGGTCGCCGTCGGAGACGCCGCGCTGACGGCCCCGGTCGCGCCCGAGCGCGCCCCCTCCATGTGGTCGCCCATCCGGGCTGAGTTGCCGCCGAGGCCCTTGCCACAGCAGCGCAGACCCACTGGCGACGGACGATGTCCCGGCAAGGGACTGGTCGCAATCAACGGCGGCTGCTGGGTGAAGTTGCCCGTGGAGCTGAAGGACTGCGAAGCCACGGCTGGCTTTGTGTACAAGGGCGCGTGCTACGTCCCCGTCTGGGCACTGACACGCCCTCTCACTTCGGGCCCCACGAATCGCGACGACGCGCCATAGCCGGTAGGGCCGAGTCCCTCTACTCCAAGGGGGCCAGCGGCTGGGCACAGGCATTCGGACCGCGGTACGGCTTCGACGGGCTGCCGTGGAAGGTGGTACCGCTTCCAGCCGGACGAGGAGCCCCCTTTGCAGAGGTGCTCCCGCCGGCCGTGGGCGGCCCTCCTGGTGCGCCGGTGGTGCGGAGTTCGGCGGAGGCAGCCCCCCGCCTCGGCCTGGATTCGAACCGGGGACCCATCGGTTATCGCTCCGGTTCTCCGATTCTCCCGCGCCGTGAGGTCCCGCTGATCGCGAGGAGTGACGAAGAGGGTGGGCGAGTCTCTTGCGGCAGGTCCCCCCGCGTGTGACCTTCCACCCATGTACATCCGCCACCTCAAGGTCGAGCATCTGAAGCGGCTTGCGGCCTTTGAACTCGACTTCACGCATCGCGGTGCGCCGCGCATGTGGACGGTGATGATTGGCGAGAACGGGACGGCGAAGACGACGCTGTTGCAGGCCCTCGCGCTGGCGGCGGCGGGATTCAGGGAGGTCAGCGGTCTCGCGGGGCCAGCCGTGAAGCACCTACGAGATCGGCGCGACGAAGCGCACATGTTCATTGACGCGACGTTCGCGTTCGGCCCCCAGTCACGCAAGGGTGGCAAGGCGATCCACCCGCACCTGCCGTCCGCGGGCGAGCACAAGCCGGCGGAGTTGATGCTCCGCTCCCAGGTGCGCCTCGATGCGGGCGCGACCTCGCTCGACGCAACTGCGTTCTATGGCAACGAGCCGAAATCGCGCGGTCCTGACCCGCTCGCGGAGGCCCGCTCCCTGAACACACCGCTCTGGTTCGTCGCGGGGTACGGCATCTCGCGGGCGTTGCCGGATGCGAACGAGATTCCAGCGCTGGCACGCCCATCCATCGAACGCCTGGAACCCCTGTTCCGGCAGCAGCGGCTCGCGTCCACCGGCTTCGCGAACCATTTCCTGGAGAAGGACCGGCGGGAGGGGCGCAGGCCCGGGGAGACCTCCCGGCGTTTCAGCCGGATGCTGAATCAGGCCGTCAAGCTCGGAGGGGATGACCTCTTCCCCGGCCTCGCGCGTCTCGAGCTGCGCGGGCAGGGCGGGGCCCGGTCGAGCACCGCGCTCATCGAGAGCGACCGCTTCTACCAGGTGATGGCCAGGGGGCAGGACCCGGTGTCAATCGCGGGAGTCGCGCTCTCCCATGGCTACCAATCCACCTTCGCGTGGATCGCGGACCTGATTGGCCATGTGCTGCTCGAATCGAGGACAGAGGTCACCACGACCGAGATGGAAGGGCTCGTGCTGATTGACGAGATCGACCTCTATCTGCACCCGACCTGGCAGGCGCGCTTCATTCCCGCTCTGCGCCGGGTCTTCCCCCGCATCCAGTTCGTCGCGACAACGCACTCGCCCATCGTGCTCTCGACGCTGGCTCCGCACGAGGTCATCCGGCTCACCGTCGACGAGCAGACCGGCGACATCGTCCAGGGCGGCTGGGCGCGCGGTGGCGGGCAGTTCCGTCCCGGCATCCAGGACGCCGAGCACCAGCCCGACCCACGAATCATGACCGGGGGCGAGCTCTACAGGACCTGGTTCGGGCTCGAAGGCGTCACGCCCAACCCGCTCGGAGAGAAGCTGCGGCGGCTCCAGGTCCTCTCGGTGCATCCGGCTCCGACGGCGGCGCAGAAGAGGGAACTGAGGGAGCTGCGCAGCTCGGTCCGCCGGGAGCTCATCCAGCGGCTCGGGCCTACCGAAGGCAAGAGGGCCTTCTCGGATATCGAGGCGAGCCGCGAGGGCACGGGAGGCACCTCATGATTCGTATTGCCCGGGGGGCCGAGCCCAGGGGGCTGAAGACAGCGGCGCGGAGGCGCCTGGAGGCCGCGGTGCGGGTCTTCAATGCGCACGGGGGGCCGTCGGAGGCCCTCACGGCGATGCTGGACGGGTACAACGCGCGTGCGACGAAGCTGGCCCTGTACAAAGCCCAGCATGAGAAGTGTGCCTGGTGCGAGCGCGAGACGGACTTCAGCAGCTCGCCGGTGGAGCACTATCGTCCCAAGGACGGGGCCTGGAGGCATCTGCCGGGCGAAAAGGGGCGCGTCGACGCGGGCCACTACTGGTGGCTCACCTGGACATGGTCCAACCTGTTGTTCTCGTGCGCGCGGTGCAACGACGCGGGCCACAAGGCGAACTATTTCCCGCTGCGTGCCGGGACAGGCCCCGCGGCTGTTCCCGCCGCCCCCGTTCCGCTTCCTCCTCCGGAGCCGCTCGCGGGCGTTTCCGCGGAGCATCCGTTGCTTATCGACCCTGCGGGGGGCGAGGACCCGCTCGACCACATCACCTGGGTTCCCACGAGCAAGAGCTTCGACAGGCGCGACTGGATTTGGACCCCTCTGGGCCTGACCGATGAGGGCGATGCGACGATTGCCGTCCTGAAGCTCGGCGAGCTGGCGGATCGCGCACAGGGACACGTCCGTACGAAGCTGCTGCCGAGCGTCGAGGAGATGGAGGAGCACTTGAGCGCCGGGCGCGTCCAATCCGCGCACCGCCGCTGGACGCGCCTCCTCGAGGACAACCTTGCGCCCGCCGCGCCCTTGTCCGCCTTCACCTGGCACGCACTGCACTATCTGGTGCCGGCGGCGTACAGGCGACAGCACGGGCTCGCCGACCCCACGAGGCCGGGGGCTCCTCGCGGCGCGGGCAGGTGACACCCGCGGTGTGTGTCGGCGGTCTTGGGTGAGCGCAGATTTCCCGTCATCAGCTCGACCGGTTATCCAGGGTTCCGGCCACCGCGTGCCGCGCGCGAAGCTGCTCGGGCGCGCGGTGGGGGTGGTGTACAGCGCGCGCGACGGGCTCTCCGGCACCGAGCGGCTGTGGCTGCCGCTTACCCCGGGCAGCGAGGACCCCCGGCTGCTGGAGCCGCACGGGGACTGAGGCAGACCGGTGGAGGGAGCCTCTGCGGGCCGCGGGGGACGAAGTGCCACGGTCCACCTGACGGATGGCTTGGGGTGCCGAGGACCTTGCGAGTAGCCTGCGCGTCCGCGGAATGGACCGCCTGCGAGGCACCTCATGGAGTCCGACTCCCTCAATCCGGCAAGCCTGCCCCCGGGGACTTCCATCGGCCGGTGGCGCCTGCTGGAGCAGCGCGGCCGGGGCGCCTACGGCGTCGTCTACCGGGCCGAGAGCGTGGAGGAGCCTCCGGGCGTCGTGGCCCTCAAGCTGGCCCTGTACCCCGGCGATGCCCGCTTCGTGCGTGAAGCCGAGTTGCTCTCCCGCGTCCACCATCCCGCTGTTCCGCGCCTCTTCGACCACGGACAGTGGCAGCCCCGCGACGGCGTGTCCTACGCCTGGCTCGCCATGGAGTGGCTCGAGGGCGTGCCCCTGTATGACTGGGCCGTGGCGCGGCGCCCGTCGTCAAGGCAGGTGCTCCACCTCCTCGCCCGGCTGGCGCGGGCGCTGGAGTTCACCCATGCCGCCGGAGGCATCCACCGGGATGTGAAGGGCGAAAACGTCCGCGTGCGGCGTGCGGACGGACAGCCCTTCCTCATGGACTTCGGCTCGGGGCACCACCTGGGGGCCGCCACGCTGACGTGGCAGCCGTTTCCTCCCGGCACTCCCGCCTACCGCGCTCCCGAGGCCTGGCGCTTCGTGCTGGGCCCCGGCAAGCCTCCCACCGTCGCCTATGCGCCCGGCCCCGCCGATGACGTCTTCGCCCTGGGTGTCACCGCCTACCGGCTCGTCACCGGCAAGTACCCGCCCTCGGCGCATCCGCGTGCGGAGGACGCCTGGCTGTGGCACCCGGAGAAGCTGGCGCTCTGGACTGCCAGCACGAGCAATGCCCGCTGCGTCGCGGAGCTGAGCGCCCTGGTGTCCCGGATGCTCCTGCCCCGGCCGGAGGCGCGTGGCAGCGCGAGGGAGGTGGCCGAAGCGCTGGAGCAGGCCGCACGGAAGGCGGGGCCTGACGCGGATGTGCCTCTCTTCACCGGAGAGGAGGCGAGGCCCGCCGGCCTCTTTCCTCCAGTCCAACGCGTCACGGTGCGGCCACCTCCTCGCGGGGTGCGGTGGCCCCGGTTCATGGCGGCCGGCCTCAGTGCATCACTGGCCCTGGGCGCGGGAGCGCTGTTGCGCACGCGGTCCGTCGAGCCGCCCGAGAAGACGCACCTCGCGGAGGGGGAAGAGGCGAAGGATGGAGGCACGGTCGCCGTCGGAGATGCCGCGCTGACGGCACCAGTCGCGCCCGAGGCAGCCCCCTCCATGTGGTCGCCCATCCGGGCTGAGTTGCCGCCGAAGCCCTTGCCAGGTCAGCGCAGGCCCGACGGTGACGGACGATGTCCCGGAAAGGAACTGGTCGCAATCAACGGCGGCTGCTGGGTGAAGTTGTCTGTGGAGCTGAAGGACTGCGAAGCCGCGGCCGGCTTTGCGTACAAGGGCGCGTGCTACGTCCCGGTCCTGGCTCTGCAACGCCCTCCCACCTCGGGACCCACGAATCGCGACGACGCGCCATAGCCGGTAGGGCCGAGTCCCTCCAGGTCGTCCCGCTGCTCGCATTCCTCCCTGGTGTCTACTCCAAGGGGGCCAGCGGCTGGGCACAGGTGTAGTGTGTAGCAGGCCGGCTCCGAGTATTCCCTGACGCGCAACGTGGCCGCCAAGGTGCCCCAGCGCGTGCGCCAGCCAGTCGCCCGTGAAGTCTCCGCTGTCTTCGACGCCCCCAGCCGCAAGGAGGCCAAGGCACGTCTGGAGGCCTTCAAGACGGGCCTGGGCGCCCATCTGCCCGAGGCCGTCGCCTGCCTGGAGAAGGGCTTCGCCGCGGCCACCGTCTTCTGCGACTTCCCCCAGGGCCACTGGCGCCGCCTGCGCTCCACCCATGGCCTGGAGCGCCTGCATGGCGAGGTGAAGCGTCGCACCCGTTTCGTTGGCGCCTTCCGCGACAGGGCCAGTGCCCTGCGCCTCATCACCACCGTCGCGCTGAAGGTTTCCAGCATCTGGAGCGACCGCTGCTATCTCGACATGTCCCTGCTCAATCCCAGCCAAGAACAGTCCGTTCAGCAGCTCACCTGGAGGACCCGAGGCACTCCCCCCGCTCCCCCTCCTACACACGCTCTGGGACTTGACCACTCCCGGTCGAGCCTGCGTAGCTGTGTGGGCGTCATGCCCCATCAACACGGGGCGCCAACGCTCGATTCATCTGACCGGGTAGTACTAACCCGCACGCGCATAGCGGCTCGGAGGCTGGCCCACGTGTCGGGTGAACGCGGTGCTGAAGGTGCTCGCCGAGCCGTAGCCGACGCGCTCGGCGACCTCGGCGATTCCGAGGTCGTGGCCTCGGAGCAGGTTCCTCGCGACGGCCATCCTCCAGGCGAGCAGGTATTCCATCGGCGGCAGTCCCACGGTGCGGGTGAAGCGCTCGAAGAACGTCGAGCGCGAGAGCGCCGCGGTCTTCGCGAGCTGGTCCACCGTCCACGGACGCGAGAGGTGGCCATGCATCTGTCGTATCGCTGGCGCGAGCCGCGCATCGGCCAATCCGCGCAAGAGCCCCGGAGGCGCGTCGTCCCCTGAAGTCGTCCGCAGCGCTTCGATGAGCAGCACCTCCACGAGCCGCGTGAGCACGAGGTCACGACCCGCCCGCTTCTCGTTCGATTCATCGCCGACGAGCCGCACCAGGACCGAGAGCCGCTCGACACCGCGCACGTGCACCAGCGCTGGCAGTAGCGAAACCAGGAGCGCCGCGTCCGGTGAGTCGAAGACGAAGAAGCCGCCGAGCAACCGCACGTCGGGACGGCCACCACGCGTGCCGTGGCGGACCTCTCCCGTCGGCGAGGGCGTGACCTTGGGGTCGATGCGCTCGGGCGTCACGGGCTCGAAGCCCGACATCGTGAAGCCCGGCGTTGCCGGCAGGAGCACGAAGTCACCCGCCTCGAGCGTGACGGTCCGCTGCCCGTCGACCGAGAGCTGGCAGCGGCCCTCGAGCACGGCACAGAAGCTCGGCTGGCCGAAGTCCGAGTAGCGAACACCCCAGCGACCGGCGCCGCTGATGCGCTTCGAGAACACGGCGCGCGGCTGAAGCAGCGCGATGACTTCCGAGAGTGGGTCGCTCATGTTCGGACTCCCGCCAATGAGATTCGGACTCCCCACGATAGAGAGTCCGGCCTGCCGCCACTATCTTGACTCGAGTCATGAACGCCGCGCTCACGCGGCAAAGGAGTCGGCATGAAGACCGTGCTCATCACGGGTTGCTCTTCTGGCTATGGCCTCGAAACCGCGCGTCACTTCCATGCGCAGGGCTGGAACGTCGTTGCCACCATGCGGACGCCGCGCGAGAACGCGCTCCCTCGCTCGGAGCGGCTGCGCGTGGTGGCGCTGGATGTGACGAAGCCCGAGAGCATCGCGGCCGCGCTCGAGGCGAGCGGGCCCATCGACGTGCTCGTCAACAACGCGGGTATCGGGCTCATGGGCGCCTTCGAGGTCACCCCGATGACCACCGTGCGCGAGCTGTTCGAGACCAACACCTTCGGCGTGATGGCGATGACGCAGGCCGTGCTGCCCCGGTTCCGCGCGCGCAAGTCGGGAGTCATCGTGAATGTGACGTCGAGCGCGACGCTGGCGCCCATGCCGCTGGTGGCCGTGTACACCGCGAGCAAGATGGCCATCGAAGGCTTCACCGCGTCGCTCGCGTTCGAGCTCGAGGCGTTCAACGTGCGGGTGAAGCTGGTCGAGCCGGGTTATTGCCCGAGCACGCGCTTCGCGAGCAACGGGGGCCCCCGCATGGAAGGGCTGCTCCCCGAGGCCTACGCACCCTTCGCGGAGCGCATCTTCGCCTCCCTCGGCCAGCTCACCGCGGTGACGCGCGAGTCCGACGTGGCCGAGGGGGTGTGGCGCGCCGCGAACGACGCGACCGGGACGCTCCGCTTCCCAGCCGGCCCCGACGCGGTGGCGCTGGCTCGGAGCGCCTGAGTCCCGAAATGCCTCAGTGCGTCCGCGGCGCCGCAGTGTCCGTGGGGGCCGCGGGCTCACCGTGCCCTTGCGCCTCCTCCGAGCGGGAGCGGAGGAGGCGAGCATGGCGCCCCAGGGCGCGGCGAGGCAGGAGACCCCCGGTGCTCCAGAATCGCTCACACCCCTCTCACGTACTGCACGCTCAACCGGCCCTGCGCTGCGGAAAGGAGCCGCGGTTCCGGGCCACCCACTCGCGGGCCTCCTCGACGGTGGGCACGAACACCGTCTCGAAGGTCGTCTTGCCAGTGAAGAGCAGCGCCAGGGCAATGGCCTTTCCGTAGGTGCGCTGCACCAGGTCCGCGCCCACGTAGATGGCGGCGTGGAACCACTCGGAGCGGCCATGCGCGGAAAGGTACCTGCGGCCCGCCACGTCCAGCACGGAGCGGCCGACGTCGACGATGCAGAAGTACTGCCCGCGGCGCTCGAAGGTCTCCCGGTAGAGCTGCAACGCACGCTTCACGTCATCCACGGAGAGGACACCCTCGAAGGTGGCCACCAGGGTGTCTGGCGGCTCGAAATGGGCGTGGTGCGCGCCGAACCTCACCTCTTCCTGATGCATGTCGTCCCCCAGCGTCAGTGATTGCGAGCGCGGTCAACGGCCGCCTCTCCCAGTCATGACGTGGGCCCCACCCGCTTGTTACCTCGGGGCACCTTCCACGGGTGTTGTCTTCAAGACATACACGGGGATTGAGCGCCGCTCGCGGTTGTCGAACACCTCGATGTCGAGGACATGCGAGCAGGCCTGGCGCAGCTCAATTCGAACCAGGGGCCCATCGGTCATGAGCCGGGGTAGGGCCGGTTGGCAGGGGCTCGCAGCCCCTGGCAGCGCTACGCAACCTGCGGAAATGACTGGGGCCTCACAGGGAGCAGGGGCGGTGCCGGTTGGCACCGGTTCCACGGCTTCGACCCGGCGTGGTGCGCCTCCGCCAGCGTGGCGGCACTACGCGAGAGCGTGTTTCAAACACGCGGCATCGCGGGGGGCTGCCCTCGGCGGACGGGCCATATGAGCGAGTTCCCCTCTGGAGCCGCTCGAAGCGCTGCGCTGGTACGTGGCTTGCTCATGCACTCGCCCGAGGCCCTCCGGCCCCCACGCGATTCGCGACGGGCCCGGAGCGGTTCTCATCAACCCCAAGGAGACATCATGAAGAAGCTGCTCGTTCGTGGCGTGTTCGCCCTCGGTCTGGTTTCCGGCTTCGGCGTGGGCATGGCGCAGCCCTCGCAGGCCTCGCTGCCCTCGCAGGCGACCGGCTGGGAGTTCTGTGATGACTATGCCTGCAACGTCAAGTGCAAGCGGGAGGGATACACCGAGGGCTGGTGCAACGGCGACGCCGACTGCGAGTGCTCGCAGTATGAGTCGAGCCGTCGTGGCCTGCTGACGGAGCTCCGGGAGGAACACCGGACTCCGTCAGCGGAGCCTCAAATCCCGAAGACGATGTCGCGCTGGCGGGCCAGCTCCAGGGTGCGGGCATTCTCGGGAACCTGGTGCAGGAAGCGCTGGCGGACGGCTGGCTCCGGAATGATGGAGGCTCGGGCGCGCAGGCTCCGCAGCGCATCGTGCAGGGCCTGCTCGCCGGCGGCCACATCTCCTTGCGCGAAGCAGCTCTCGGCCAGCACCTGGAGCAGCTCCACCCGGACCCGTCCTTCGCCCCCCATGGCCTCCAGCTCCCGCAGCGCGCGCTCCACCTCCTCGCGAGCCTCGGCCGCGCGCCCCTGGCTCAACAGGGTGGCACCCAGCTTCGAGTGCGCCTCCGACAGGAAGGGAATGAAAGGCGCCAGGAACTCGCACGCCTGACGGGCCCGCGCCTCTGCCTCACCCTGCTCGCCGCTCGCCGCCGCGGCCTGTGCCAGCACCCGGTGCGCCACGCCCAG
Source organism: Myxococcus sp. RHSTA-1-4 (assembly GCF_020037125.1). GTDB lineage: Bacteria > Myxococcota > Myxococcia > Myxococcales > Myxococcaceae > Myxococcus. The sequence goes on along the minus strand of NZ_JAIQDG010000005.1, from coordinate 66,595 downwards.
GTCCAGCCGGTTGCCGATGCGACGCTCCATCCACTCGAGCACCAACTCCCGCGCCTCTTGCCGGTGGGCGGACTCGGGGCTCGCCACCAACACCGTGGCCAGGTTCTGCTGGGCGAAGGTGACGCCAAAGCGCGGAGAGACCCGCAGTGCCAGGGCCACACCCTGGCGCGCTCGCTCCACGGCGCCCCGCACATCCCCGAGCGCCAGCAGGGCCTGGGCCATCCAGGACAGCACCACCACATCGCCACGCTCCGAGCCCACCGCGCCGAAGGTCCCCACGCACTGCTCCGCCCAGGCGAGCGCCTGCCAGGGCTCGCCATGCGAGTACAGGGACCGGAAGCTGTACTCGATGTTCCGCCAGCCGCGCACCATGTCATCTCGGGCGACGACCTCGCGCCCGGTGCGCTCCAGCCTCTCGAAGCAGGCGTCGGCCTCTCGCAGGCAGCCCAGGTACAACGCCATGCCGCTCATGAAGCACAGTGAAAGGTGGTAGGCGTTTCGCGCCTCCGGCTCCGGCTCGGTGTCCAGCAGCAACCGGCACAGGCCGAGCACGTTCGGCGAAGAGAATCTTGGCCAGGGCGGCTGATGGGGCGCGGGGCTACACCGCCGGGCAGGCCGGGACGCTCTCGACACGCCTACAGCGCGGCCCAGAGGTAGACGGCCGAGTACGTCTGCGCCGGCTCGTAGTAGGTCGTCCCTGTCGTCGTGTCGATGAAGACATTTGACAGCCACCGGGTGGAGTCGAACTCGAAGACGCCGTTCTCCGCCGGCACCACCACCGGCGCGCCCGCGCCCATGGTGACGCTGTCCAGGGGAACCGGCTCGAGCGCCGTCGCGCTGAAGCGTCCGAAGAAGGACTGCAGCATCACCACCGCGCCCTTCAGCGGAGCCGGGGCGCCCGTCTCCACGCGAATCGTCCGCGTCCCCCAGTTGGTGTCATTGACGTCGTACCGCTCTTCATCCGTGACGAGCCCGAACCAGGCGCCCTCCTCGGCGTCTCCCAGCACGAGCCCCGCGGGGTCCACCGTGCAGCTCGAGGCCCCGTCGCCCGTCAGCGTCGCCGCGCCCATGACGTAGGCCTTGCCCGGGTCGGTGATGGCCGCGGCGACTCCCGCCGAGGCGCCCACCCCGCCCACGTCGTGACTGCCCGAGCTGAAGGCGAGCCTGAAGCCCGCCAGCGCCGCGGACGCGAAGGCCGGCCACGTCACCACGCTCTGCGGCGCCGACATCTGTCCCGTCGCCAGGCTCGAGCCGCTCACGACGAACCGCGTGCTGGACGCGCCTCCCACCCACGCGAGCACGCTGACCCCCACCTTGGAGGAGGTGATGGGCGTGCCCGTCACGGTGGCCTTCACCTTGACCTGCCGCCGGCTGTCCTCTCCCGCGTTCTCCCGCGTGAGCTGCACCCCGAACCCGGAGATGGCGGAGCCCACCAGCCCACGGGCCGTCGAGTCGATGTCGAAGGAGATGTCGAAGTGGGAGATGCCATACAGCGCCAGCGACACGTCCCCGGTGAAGTCGAACGTCGCGGTGTCTCCGGAGGCGACCTCCTGGTAGCCGAATTCCCAGCTCATCGCGCACCTCCGCCCGGACGTCGTGAGATTTCGGCGACCACGAAGGCCGTCAGGTTGCTCGTCGGAGGCGGCTGGATGCCGTAGTCATCCCCCGAGCGCGAGTTGAAGATGTTCATGATGAGGGCCCCCGAGATGGTGCCGTCCGTGGCGACCGTCAGCGTGTCGGACGTGACGCCCGCCTCGAAGAGCTCCACGTCGCTCTTCTTGTCGTCCTCGAGGTCGAGCGTCACGTTCTGCAGGAGCACCCCGGCTCGGCGGACCGACTCGCCCTCCGAGAGCGTGGGCTTCACGCTGAAGTCGCACTTCACGCCCAGGCTCTCGCTGATCTCGCTCCACTTGCCGGAGTTCGTGTCGATGGACAGCACCCGGTACGTCGTCACCCCGTCCGTCGACAGGAAGGCCACGTCCGCCGTGCCGCCGCGCTCCTCCTCTCCGCTGAGCGACGCCGTCCCCGACACCGTCGCCTCGGCTCCGCCGGGCCTGGCCACGGACGCGGTGAGCGACAGGCTGCTCACCTCCATCGCGCTGCCGCCGGCGATGAAGAAGCCGGAGAGGAACGCCCGCGCCTCCGCCGCCTGCGACGCGATGGGAATGGGCGCCTCCCAATCCCCGGCGAGCCCGGAGAGGTTCCCCGCCACCACCTGGTTCCCGGAGATCGTCACGCCGAGCGCGGCGACGACGGTGATGCGCACGAAGCTGTCGTGCCCGCTGCCATCCGTGGAGCCGGCCGCCTCGCCTCCAGAGTAGTTGGTCATCACCAGGTTCGCCGTGACGAGGACGGCGTCCTCGGCGAGGTTGGGCACCAGCGTCGCGCTGAGCTGCCCCACCGGCTCGGAGGTGGAGCCGTTGTCGGCGTAGTACACCCGGAAGTAGCTCAGCCCCGCCATCGCCGCGAGCACGCGCTCGCCCGGCAGCAGGTCCTCACTGAAGTCGACCCGCATGGGCGAGCCCCACGTCTTGTCCTTCGGCATCACCGCTGTCTTTACGCAGATTCTCATCTGCCTCCCTCGCTGCCGTGCCTGACGCCGGGCCCACCCTGGGCCAGGACTTCACGACGACTCTTCGTTGGACCCGAACACGTCGATGATGAGGTTGGCCGGAACGAGTGAGACCGCGCTGGCGCCCAACACTCCCGACACCAGGCCCACGCCCATGGCCACCTTGCCGCGGGTGCTGGTGGCGGCGAGCTTGCCCTTCGCCCGGTCCTTCACCGCGTAGCGGGTGGTGGCGTAGCCGAAGAGCGAGCCCCCGACGCCCACCGCGGCGCCCCAGAGCATGTCCGAGAAGACGTCGAGCACGTCCTTCCCGTCCACGTCGAACAGCTCCCGGCCGTACACCAGGTTCGTCATCGGGATGGAGACGAGCCCCGCGACGGTGTAGCCGAGGGTGCTGCCCACCACGGCGAGCGGGAAGGCCACCATGAACTGCTCCCACGCGTCCTGGGCGGGGTTGAGCGCGTCCTCGAGCTTTCCCCAGTACGTGGCCTCGGACAGCCACTTCTTGCTCCGGGTCCACGTCGAGCCGGGCCTGCGAATCTCCTCCGCGTACTGCTGGGCGCGCTGCTGGGGGAACCCGCGCACCTTCCGCTCGCGACCCGCCTTGCCGCCTCCCCGGACTCCGCCCGTGATGCCGCCCCGGATGAAGCCGCTCACCGCGCCCACGCCCACCTCCCCCAGGAACTCCTTCGTGCTCCAGGTGTCGGTGGTCAGCGCGTACGACATGCCGTTCCACGCGCCCGCGGAGACGGCGCTCGAGAGCGCCATCAACCCGGCCGTCGCCAGGCCCGTCGTGACGGGGATGAAGATCAGCCCGGCCACGGTGGCCCCCACGGAGACGACGCCGCAGAACACGGCGAGGGCGGCCCGGCCGGAGTCGGTGATGCACCCCGTCGGGTCCACCAGCGCCGTGGGGTGGTTGCCCACGTAGCTGTAGGGGCTGGCGAACTCGTTGGCCGGGTCCGTGGAGTAGAAGCGGCCCACCGCCGGGTCATACAGGCGGGCGTTGAAGTCGTAGAGGCCCGTCTCCGCGTCGTACGCGGCGCCGGTGTAGCGCTGGGTCATCCACGGCGCGATGTCCACGCCGGACTCGCGCGGCGCGCCGAAGGCCGTGTAGCCGAAGCCCGTCACCAGCGCGCCGTTCGCGTCGAACAGCGCCCGCGTGGACTGGAGCCTGTCGCTGGCGGCGTGGTAGCGGTCGCCGTTGCGGTACACCACGGGGAAGCCCGTGGGCCCCGGAACGAAGAGCACGGTGTCCGTACCTCCGGTGCGGAACAGCGGCCGGTCCTGGCCGGGGAACTGGAAGCGGCGCTCCTCCCCGTTGGCGTCGCGCACCCGGGTGGCCACGCGCAGGCCGTCCGAGTCGTAGGCGTACTCGACGGTGCGCGCGTCGCTGGCGCCGGGCCGGACGGTGATGCGGCAAGGCAGCGCCGTGCCGGGCGAGTAGGTGAAGTCCAGGTCCACCGGGCCGGTGCCCTGCGTGCGGCGGGAGGCCACCGTGCCGTCGGCGCGGTAGGTGTACGCCGTCCGCGCGCCTCCGGGCCAGGTCACCGCGTCCAGCCGGTTGGTGCCCGGCACGTACGTCATCCTGGCGCCGGAGAACTCGCGGATGTTGCCGTTGAGGTCGCCGTCGTACTGGAACGCCTCCGGTGCGCCGGCGCCCTCCACCGTGTCGGAGGCGGTGATGCGGCCGAGCCCGTCATAGCCGTACGCGAGCTGCTCGCGGTGCGTGCCGAGCGAGACGCTCGCGCCGCGCACGTTGTTGTCGGGAGAGAAGGTGTAGCCCTGCGTGGCGCGCGTCTGTCCGGAGGCCGAGGTCTCCAGCAGGTGGCCCGGCGAGTCGTAGTCCAGCGCCCACGTCACGGGGCCCGCCTCGCTCACGCGCACCCGCGCCATCGCATCCAGCTCGAAGGAGGCCAGCCTCGCGCCCGCCGCGTCGTGGATGGAGGTGACGTTGCCCAGGGCGTCGCGGCCGTAGTGGAGCAGGCCGGGCTCGGGGAAGAGCGAGCGGGGGAGGCCGATGCGCACGGTGGCCTCCGTGTTGTCGTAGGCGAAGTCCACCTCGTACGGGCCCGTCACCTCGCCGTCGTCCCACGTCACGCTCAGCGAGCGAGCGGCGAGCAGCCCCAGCGGCGTCCAGCGGTATGTGGACTCCACCGTCGCGGGCGCGCCCGTGTCCTGCGAGCGGGTGCGCATCAACTGGCCGAGGGCCAGCGGGTCGCTCCCGTCGCCGTCGTAGTGCCAGAGCCCCGTCGTCACCGCGCCCGAGGCCGGGTCCGTCAGCGGCCACCCGGGCGTGTTGGCCAGGGGGCGCAGCACCGCCTCGTCCCACTCGGCCGCCACGTGGCCGCGCGCCGTCATGCGGCCGAGCGCGTCGTAGGTCATCCAGGTGATGCGTCCCTCCTCCGCGTCCACGGAGGACTGGACGAAGCGCGCCAGCCCGCCGCGGTCGTGGAGGTAGCGGGACTCGCCTGAGTCCGGGGTGGACTCGGAGTACAGCCGCCCGAGGCAGTCATGGTCGCGGACGATGGCCGCGCCGGTGCCGTCGCGCCAGCCGTCGGGGAGGATGTTGCGGGTGCGCGTGCCGCCCGGCTCGTAGGAGATGGCCGCGGCGGAGACGAACGTGGCGCCGTCCTTCAGCGGCACGAGCCGCGCGAGCGCGGTGTCCTTCGCGTCACTCACGCGCAGGCGCTGCTCGCGCGTGGGGGACACGTACGTCGCGACGCGGAAGTCGGTGGCCGGCAGGTTCAGCCCGGGCAGCACCGGCGTGCTCGACGTGTAATGAATCTTCGTCGTGGGCCGCGAGTCCTCCGGGGTGGTGTACGGGTCGATGATGGCCCACGCCGCGCCCGGCAGGCCCACCTCCACCGGACGCCCCAGCGGAGACGCCTCCAGCCGCTGCCGCGAGTACGGGTAGCCGCCATCCGCCGAGCGCCCCGCCTCGCCGTTCCAGTAGTCCGAGGCGTCGCCGGCCATCGCCCCGCTGCCCGCGAGCGAGAGCTCGAAGGCCTCCAGGTCCACCAGCCCCGGGCGGTAGAGGAGCGGGGCCAGCGCGGCGCCCGAGCCGAAGTGCCCGGGCACGGGCTTCGTCTTGACGACGTCGCGTCCGAGCGCGTCCTGGATGCGCTGGGTGACGAGGTACGTCGTGCCGCCAAGCGCATGGAGCTGGCGGTCCGCGCCCGTGGCGTCCTGCAGGCGCGCCTGCAGCGACGGGCCCTCCATCCACGCCAGGTTGCGCAGGCCCAGCGTCCCCGCGCCGGAGGTGAGCACCGGCACGCCTCGCACTTCGCCGGCCACGGAGAACACCAGCCCCGCGTCCGTCCAGAAGAGCAGCCTTCCTCCTGTCACCGCGAGCAGCAGCGCGGCCGGACTGGAGGCGCCTTCGCCCACCGGCGCCACCTCCGCCCCGTCCACCTCCAAGCGCCACGTGCCGTCCCAGGACAGCCGCGCGGTGTCGCCCACGGTGAAGCCGAACCCCGCCGGCAGCCGCACGGGCCCGCCGTCGAGCGCCACCGGCTCGGCGTAGAGGGCCCATTCGTCCGTCTCCGTCGACATGGCGGTGAGCGAGGCGCTCGCCGCGTCCTCGTGCCGCAGCACGCCCCGGTCCGCGCGCCACGCGCCCTCCGCCGAGGGCGTCCACGCGTCCTGCCAGTCTTCACCGTCGCGGAACGACTGCAGCGAGCCTCCCCGCGTGGCCTGGAGGGACACCTGCGTGTTCGGGTCCTCCGCCGAGAATGTGTCGTGCCGCTGGCGGGAGCTGAACTCGAACTGCACGCCCTTGAGCTGGCCGTTGGCGCGCACCACGCCGAGCATGCGCCGCGCGGGCCCGTAGGCGACGCGCGACGTCAGGCCCCCGGGGCCCACGTGCGCGGTCAGCTTGTTCGTCCCCGGCTCGAAGGACTGCGCGAGGACGTGGGACTCGCGAGGGTAGAAGCCCACGTCGTCCACCCAGACCTCGCCTCCGCCTGCCTCGACGCGCAGGTGCACGGAGAGCGGAGCGCTGGTGCCGGACCGCGCGGCGTACTCCGCCAGCGGGAGGGCTGCCTGCACCCAGGCCCACCGCCCGGAGGTGTCCTCCATCGCGAGCCGGATGGGCTCACCCACCGCGGCGCTGCCCGACGTCACGGTGATGACCAGCGCGGGCGCGCCGCCCCCGGGGGCTCCGCGGGGCCGGGTGTACCAGCAGCCAGCGACGTAGGTGCGCGCGTTGGAGGTGGGCGTCAGCGGGGCGCGCGTCAGCGTCGCCGCTCCGCCCGGCAGCCAGGCGGACTGGACACCCGTGTGGGCGCGGGACTCGCCGACGGCGGCGCCTCCGGCGAACGTCCACGCGGAGAGCGACTCCTGGGGCTCGAAGCCGCAGGCGTCGGCCTCCCCGGCGGCGAGGTCCGCGTTCGTCACGATGAGCAGCGGCAATTGCCCGGCGTCATCCACTCGCGTGCTGTGCGCCACCCCCGCGGCATCCAGCGACAGCGTGGCGATTCCGCCGCCGCCGCGCGTCTCGATGAGCGTGCGCGCGTACCACTCGGGAGGAGGGGCCTGCGTGCTCGTGGAGAAGGGGAACCGCGCGGCATCCGGCGCCGTGGAGCCGCCCCAGTCATACCGGGCCGTCACGTCGAGCACCGTCCAGCCGCCAGCGGCCTGGAAGCCGCCGAACGTCGTCGCCGCGCACGCGGACGTGGAGAGGGTGCCGTCCTCGGCCCGCACCTGGGTGCGGAGCTGCGCGACGTGTGTGAGGACGTTGTGCCACGCCAGCGCGCGGTAGGCGGGCACGGCGGCGGCGAAGGTGGTGGACATCGTCGTCGTCCACGTCTTTCCGTAGACGTCCTTCGTGTCGAAGGACTCGGACGTGGTGCCGCCCGTCAGCGGGGCGGGGAGGTCATCCAGGTAGCCGTAGCGCGTCACCAGCGCGAGGCCGTCCCGCATGGAGCTGATGGACGCGGGGCGCACATAGGCGCCGTGCAGCGTCAGCGCGCTCCACGTGCCCGCGACGGCGTCCGCCACGGACGTGAAGCCGGCGCGCGTGGTGAAGACGTCCCAGGCGTTCGTCTCGCTGGCGACCAGCCGGCCCGTGTAGCCGCGCACCGCCGTGGGCGACCGCGGGTCCTCGTCGCTGTCCACGTTGTACAGCCGCCCGGTGGCGGGGTCCTCCACGGACCAGTACAGGTAACGTCCCTCGACGCGGCGGGCCTCGTAGACGGCCTGGGAGGACAGGGCCACCTCGGCGGGGAACAGCGCGCGCAGGGCGTCTGGCACGGGAGTGCCGGGCGCCACGTCGGGCGTGAGGCCCAGCTCCGGGGAGGTGGGCGCGGCGAAGAGTGCGGCGCCCTCGAAGGTGAGCGTCTGCAGGGGCTGGCCATCCAGCATGCTCAGCCCCTCGGCCGTCGACCCGTTGTCGTACGTCGTGACGGTGCGGCCGCCGCGCGACGCGGACGCGTCGTCACAGCCTTCCCACGACGTGGAGCGGTAGTACTTGATGACGTCGCCGGACGCGTCACACGCCGCGCTCACGCGGTCGAAGCTCCAGGTGGAGCGCAGCGGCGCGCCGAAGCCGGTGTCGATGCGCAGCGAGCGCACCGGCCAGTCCATCAGCGGCCCCTGGAGGGCGTCGCCCACGAAGCGGTGCAGGGTGAGATGGGGCGCGCGGTCGAAGTCGGGCGCCGTCTGCGGGTAGGTGACGAAGGTGTTCGGCCCCGCGGGGCTCTTGCCGGCACGCGGCGGTGACAGCGCGCCGTCGCGGGAGAGGGGGCTGTGGTACGTCTCACCGGCGATGGTGGACGTGGACTTCGCGCGTCCGTTCTCCAGCACGGCGAGCGCGAGCCGCGCGACGCCCTGGCTCGGCGGAAGCCGCCACGCGACGAAGGAGGGGGACGCGTCCACGACGCTGAAGGAGTCCGCGCCGGACGGGGCGCCCGTGTAGACGGGCCGCGGGCTCTCCGGGCCGGACCACGCCGGAGCGGTGCCGCGGTACCACACGGTGTCGCAGGCGACGATGAAGTCCCCGCCCGTGGCCGCGGGGTAGCCCGAGTCCTCGCCGGGCGGCAGCGCCGGCAGCGCCTTGGGCACGCGGGCGAAGCTGCCCGTGTCAGCGTCGTACGCGAGCAGCCGCGTGGTGATGGCGTCCGCCACGTTGAGCACCTGCAGCGCCACGTCCTGGCCATACGCATACGCGAGCCAGCCCGGGCGGCCGCGCCCCTGGTCGGTGAGCGCCTCGGAGAAGCTCCAGCTCACGCCGTTGAAGCGCCACAGGTACCGGTCCGTGCCCACCAGCTCATCGCCGGCCACGGAGGGCGTGGGGGGCCACGAGGGCGTGGGCACCTGCGTGACGGAGGACAGGCGCAGGTCCTCGGCGTCCGTGCCCTGGGCCTCCTGGAAGGCGTAGTCGGCGTCCCAGCGGCGCACGCGCAGCGCGTAGCGGCCGGTGGGGCTGGAGTCGAGCGCCTCGCACCAGGCGACCATGGAGGCGCCATCCGCCCACGCCATGGCCGACTGATACGGGCCCAGGTCCACGTCGAGCGAGCCGCCCGCGCTCCAGCGGTGGTCGCCGTCCAGCCACGCCAGGGACACCGTGCCCTTGCCGTCCACATGGTTCCACAGCAGGTAGCGCTCGCCGCGCGCGAGCACCTGCAGACTCCGCCCCCGCTCCGCGGGCCCGGTACCGCCGTCCCAGGTGCTCCGCTGCCAGTCCCACGTCAGCCGGTAGAGGCTGTCACCCGCGCCGTCGAAGCCGGTGATGACCGCCAGCAGGAAGCGGTCGCCCGCGGCCAGCCGCGCCGTGGTCGCCTGCGCGAAGGTGAGCCAGGAGGTCCCGTCCCTTCCCTGGTAGGGCTCCCACTCCCAGGTGCGCAGCGTGCCGCGGCGGAAGGGGTGCACGCGCAGTTCGTCACCGACGCGGTAGGCCAGCCCGAAGAAGTCCCCGGACGTGACGCCCGTGAGGGAGTCCGGGTCCAGCGCTTCTTCCCCGTCGAAGACGTACTCGCCGCTGACGGTGCTGGCCTGCCAGCGTCCCGTCCAGGTGTGGACCTGGACGCTCAGCCGCTTGCGCTCGGAGTCGAGCCAGCACGTGACGGCGTAGTCCGGCCCCAGCCAGACGAAGGGCGTGTGGCCGGAGCCGAACTCGGAGGGCGGCGCGACGACCTGGTCCCGCTCGCAGATGTCCAGCGCGACGGGGCCGTCGTACGTGAAGGTGCCGGTGGCCCCCTCGGGGTAGGTGATGCGCGTGAGCGCGCCCGGGTTGGCTTCCCCTTCTTCCAGGGCGTAGCCGAACACGTAGCCGGGCAGCGAGCGCCCCGCGGGGTCCTTCTCGATGATGCCCGTCAGGTATCGCTTGCAGAGGTCGGCGGCCGTCTCCGTCGGCGTGCCGGGGAGGGCGCGTGGCGGGGCGTACTGCAGCTCCACGCGGTACAGCTCGCGGGACTCCGAGTCCAGCACGCGCAGCCGCTCGAGGTAGCGCGTCTCGTAGCAGTCCTGGAAGGCGTTGGGGGTGTCGAGGTTCTCCGGCTCCTCGCCCTCGGCGGCGGGCACCAGCGTCTTGTGCGGGTCCTGGTACTCGTGGACGTCCTGCGTGTACCACTTGGGCGCGTAGTCCAGCTCCACGGCGCGGCCGCCCACGCCGGTGATGCGGGACAGGTAGCAGGCCTTCGTGTAGGGTAGCCCGCCCGCGCCGACGCGCTGCTCGACGGGCGCGTACGCGTACGTGACGCGGTCGCCGTAGCGGTCCACTCGCGCGACGACATTCCAGGCGCGCGCATACTGCGCCTGGCCTTCCGCGAGGACCGAGCTGCCCGTCCAGCTCCCCCGCGGGCCTCCGAAGCGCACGCCCCACTCGATGGACTGGCCGGCGCTGGTCGCGAAGCCCTCGGACGTCTTCGAGACGCCGCCGCCGAACCAGCGCTGCGTGCCCGAGTCGTCGACGAGCACCCAGCGCTCGAAGTCCGGGTAGTAGCGGACGCGCCAGAAGCTGAAGTCCTGCGGCTCGAAGCCGAGGCCTCCCGCCGCCACGGCGAGCACCGGCGTCGCGCCGGACTGCTCGGACAGCACGAAGGACTGCTCGTGCACGGGGTCGGAGACCTCCCACGGCCCCTGGCCGCTGAGGGTGGCCTGGGAGGACAGCGGCAGCCCGGCGCTGGCGAACGCGGCGATGAGCTCGGGGGGGACGCCGGGCCCGCCGAGCTGCGACGTGAGGGCCACGTCCAGCAGCGCGCGGACCCAGGGGCGCGAGGTGGGCACGAGCCGGTTGCGGGTGCCTCCCGTCTCGATGCTGAAGCTCCGCGCGGCGAGTGACAGGCCGCCGCTGGACTCCGCGATGATTCGCTCGCGGGGCAGCGTCCAGCCCAGGCCCGCCACGCCCGTGGGCGCGTCCAGGTTCCAGCGCGTCGCCGCCTGGTGGATGGAGCTGTCGTAGGACAGCGCCAGCTCCACGGTGAGCGTGTCGTCCCCCAGCTTCCCCCCGAGCGAGACGAGGGGCCGCTGGTAGCTGACCGAGCCGCGGAAGAGGTTGACGCTCTGCTTCAGCGAGCCGACGTCGGACGACGCGTACTGTGCCGGCCGCTGGGCGGGAACCTGGTTCGGGGCTTTCCGCTGTGCCATGGGGCTCCGGTGACTGTTCGGGGATGCGGTAGCTGGGATACAGAAGTTGCCGAGATGAACCTGTGAGAGGGCACGTTGAGGACGTGCCCTCCCGCCGCGTGATGCCGGTGCGTGTTCGGCGGCACCGGCCTATGCAGCCGATATGCCGATGGTGCCTGTCCGTCTCGACGCCTCGGAGATATGGGGCGCGAGCCCTGCTCCGTGCGTTACGGCAGGACGCTGGTGCGTCGATGCCGTACGCGCCGCCTTCTCCTCCGGAGTCCGCTCGGCGAACGCGCGGTTGGCCTCGCGAGGAGCTGCGCGCTCCGTTTCACACCGTGAGAGGCTTGCCTCGCGGCCACGCCCCTTCACCGCAGGAGAGAACACGATGCATCGTCCCGCTGCTCCGAGGCCTTCCATCCTGCTGCCCCTGGCCACCGTGCTGATGGCGCTCGGTGTCCTGCTCATCGCGCCGCCCGCCTGGGCGGACAAGCCGGCCAGGCCCACGACCCGGCCCGTCGACCGGCACTTCATCCGCAAGGTCGACCAATCCACCGTCGCCAAGGACAAGAACACCGTCATCGAGTCACGCGTCGACGTCAGCCGGGACGTAAAAGAGATCAACGACGGCAAGGCCAAGAAGGGCAGCGAGTCCGGTACCATGACCTGGTCCATCAACGGGCGGACCTATGGTGCGCACGACAATGGTACGCTGTTCCCCATCCGGGGCTCCGGGCTCCACGAGCTGAACCGCTCGGCCTTCAAGGCGCTGGGTGTCTACAACAAGTTCAAGGACACCCCGCGCGCCAGGGAGATCCTGGACAAGATGGGCATCTCGCCGGGTGACAGGCAGGCCGCACTCAAGGCGCACAAGGCTGGCTGAGAGGGAGAGACATGCAGCCCGAAAGACAGGTTCTCGGATTTCTCGTCCGTGGCGCCGTGAGCGATGAGCACCTCTTCGAGAGCATCGCCCGCGCGCTCGGCCTTCCTCCCGGCGGAGCGGCACGCTTCGACGTCGACGGCCCCGCCGATGCGGCCGTGCTCGTCGAGACCACGCTCCGGCCCGCTGGCTTCCGCACGGATGTGACCCTCTACGCCGATGCTTCCCGCGCCAGCGGAGCCCCCGGGCTCACATCCCTGGACGTGGCGACCCGGGTCTCTGCCCTGCTCGGCGAAGAGGTCCTCGTCTCGCCTCCCGCGGACGACCCCGCGGTCGCCACCACCTGGCTCCTCGTCACGCCAGAGGGCAAGCGCTTCCGGGCCAACGAAGTCTCGCTGGGCGATGACGAGGACTCCGTCGACATCGACCGCGCCTCCCTCCGCCCCATATAGCCGGAGGAAGCACCACCTCGCCTCCCCCTCTTCGAATGACCGGGCCGCGCGGTACAGGCGCGTCCTTCCACCGCCCCCGGCGCGCCTGGCGCTCTGCAATGTCTTGACCAACAGGGCCGGAGCGTTGCGAATCGGCACTCGCGGCGGGAGTCGCGCGTCACGCCGCAACCATTCCCGGGGACGCGCGCCATGCGGGCCCGACGGAGACGTATCCGGACAGGCCGCCCGCACTCCCGCGCGGCGCCCTGCCCGCGAGGTCTTCTCGATGACGTCCTCACCGCGCTCGCCGTGGGCGCTGCTGCCCACCTGCGTCCTGTGGCTGTTCGCGCTCTCCGCCTGCACCGACTCGCCCGAGCCCCTCCCCACGCCCATTTCCACCGAGGACTCCGGCACTCCTGACGAGGGAGACGCCGACGCGGGCCCGGATGACGCGGGCTCCGGCGATGCCGGCTCCGACGACGCGGGCCCCGAGCCCTGGGACGGCGGCTACACGGTGCTCGAGGAGCGCGGGAACTGGGTGGACCGGGGCCGCTACGCCCCGTGCGCCTTCGACTCCGTCGGGGACCCCGCCACCGTCTCCTGCGAGGACCTGGCGCGCTACGACCTGTCGAAGTGCGCCCCCGGCGCGCTCGCGGACGTCGAGCCGCACGGCATCTACCTGACCGACCTCCGCACGGAGCGGCGGCTCGCGGACGGCGGCACCCGCGTCACCCCTGGCTTCACCAGCTTCCAGCTCCACTCCGACGGAGGCACCGACACGATGTCCGGTGCGCCCCTCACCCAGCGGCGGACGGATGGCGGGACGTTCTTCATCGCCAGCGCGAACACCTTCGGAACCGTGACGGCGCTCGCGGGGTGTCAGGTGCCCTCGCCGGGTGTCCTCACCGGCTGCTTCACCCGCTGCTCCGGCGGGAGGTTCGCGGGGACGGGCACCTTCGAGGCCCACCGCGTGGCGGTGCACGCGGGCGAGGAGGAGTCCTCCGGCGGGCTGCGGCTCATCTCGGAAGCGCACGTCGCGCTGGGCGAGCCCGCGGACGTCTTCGTCACGAAGGACCACGCCTATGTCGTCTCCTTCGCCCGCTTCGGCGTCAGCGGCGGGCTCACCGTCTTCGACGTGAAGGACCGGCGCTTCCCCATCCTGAAGACGGCCATCAGCCTGCCGGGGGACAACTACTGGAACGGCGTCTGGGCCAGGGGTGACGCGCTCTACATCGCGAGCATGGCCTCGGGCCTCATCGTCTACGACATCTCCAACCCCGCGGCCCCCGAGTTCATCCGCAGCTACGCCGCCGGTCCCGAGGGCGTGCACACCGTGCTCGTGGACGGGGACCGGCTCTACGCCATGTCACTGAATGGCGCGACGTTCGTCTTCGACGTGTCCACCCCGCTGAGCCCCGTCCTGCTCCAGAGCATCTCCCTGCCCGTGGAGCTCTCCGAGGGCGGCCCGCATGACGCCTTCGCCTACCAGGGGCGCCTCTACATCAACCACGGCAACGGCGGTTACTCCGTCATGGACGTCACCGACCTGGACAACGTGCGGCACCTGGGCCAGTTCGTGCACGGCGGCCGGGCCTACTCGCACCACAACGCGGTGGGCACCTTCGCCGGCCGCACCATCGCCTTCGAAGGCGGCGAGACGAACGGCGCCCACCTGCGCGTGCTGGACGTCACCGACCCCACGAACATCGTGAAGATTGGCGAGTTCCGCATGCGCCCCGTCACCTCCATCCACAACATGATTCTGCGCGGCGACCGCCTCTACATCGCGTGGTACCAGGAGGGGCTGCGCGTGCTGGACGTCTCCAACCCCACGAAGCCTCGGCAGGTAGCCCACTACAACACCTTCCGGGAGACCGACCCCGGCCGCACGGACAACATCTACGAGGGCGCCTTCGGCGTCCGCGTCCCCGGCGACGGACACGTGTACGTCGCGGACTCCGCGCGCGGCCTGCTCATCCTCAATGAGCCGTAGTTGACGCAAGGCCAGTGAGGTTCAAGCGGCCCGGGACAAGAGAGCCAGGCCCCTGCCGCGCACCCCATGGAAGGGCGGCCAGGGCGGGCGTGTCCCCAAGGGGCGGAACTTCGACATCGAGACTGTCCTGGAGTCGGATGACCGTCACCTGTCCTGGCCAGCCGCGGCTACCGGGTACTGCCAACGGGCGAGTCGAGGATGGATGCGGCCGTGGACTTCCCCAATGGCCCCACGGGGGCATGCGGGCTCCCGGCACCGGACACGCACGGGGGCGGATTCGCGCTCAGCGCGTCGACTCCACCTCGGGCTCCTCCGTCGAGCGGGTGAGCACCCGCGCGGGGCTGTCCAGCACTCGCGTGTCGTGCTTCACGCGCGCTGCCAGGGTGTAGCCCCCCTCGGAGCCCGTCCCCTCGTACACGGCCAGGAAGCGGTCGGCTCCGTAGGCAACCTCCGGGGTGCTCTCCTCCGCGAAGTCACCGCTGGAGATGAGGAAGCCGGAGGGGTCCTTCACCTCTCCGTACTCCGTCACCCGCGCACCCCAGACGCGGGGCGCGCCGTCGCGCGAGTCGCCCCAGACGACCAGGGACTTCGGGCCATGGTGGGCCACCGAGGGGAAGAGCTGATCTCCCGCTGCCGTGGAAATGGGAAGGCCGTCCGGGTCCTCCACGCGTCCGTCGGAGCGCACGCGCGCGCCGTAGACGTCGTAATCGCCTCCCCGGTTGTCGGACCAGACGACGAGGAAGCGCCGTCCGGTCCACACCACGTCGGGTGTGCGCTGATCCCCGGGCACGGAAACGAGGGGGCGGCCTCCCGGGTCGAGAATGGTGCCGTCGGGCAGCACCCGGGCCCCATGGATGTTCCGCGCATCCAGGTCGCCTCCGCGCGTGTCGCCCCAGACAACCAGGAACTCCCTTCCGTTCCAGGCCACCGCCGCACTGTCCGCGTCGCGGTCGGAGTCACTGAGACTCCTGGTTTCGAGGACCGTCCCGTCGGGCCGCATCCGGGTCATCCAGATGTCGTCCGCGTCATCCGCGGTGACCTCATACGTCACCAGACACATCTCCCGGCCGCATGCGATGTCCACCGGGCCAAACACGTCGCCGGAGTAGAAGACCTCGAAGAGTTCTCCAATCACCTCGCCCCTCGGGCTCACCCGGATGCCGGAGGCCCCATCCCCGGTATCCCAGACAACCACGAAGTTCGTACCGTCATATGCGATGGCGGGCTGGCCTCCGGCGCCAGGGAGTGGATTGAGGCGGATGCCCTCCGGGTCGAGGAGCGTCCCGTCTGGCTTCACGCGTGTGGCGTAGACGTTGCCCTCCCTCACGTCCTCCCATGCCACCAGGTACTTGCCACCGCCGTAGGCCACCGCCACGTTCCCGCTTCGCAGAGGGCGCGGCTCGGGCAGGGGCTTCTTCCGGTGCTGAGAGGACACCTCCTGCTCCGGCGCCTCCGGGTTCGTCTGGGGCTCCGCGGCCAGGAGCTCGGACTCCCCGGCCACGGACCCGCATGCCAGCATTGTCGCCCCCAGCAACACGCCTCCCCACCAACGCCTCAATCCGTACATGTGCATCCCCCTCTCGTGAACGACACGCGCAAGGTTCTGCTCTCGACGAGGGATGACAATTCGCCCGTTGGGGTGGGGCCTCGAGTGCCGGCCACATCTCCGCGATGCCGCCACCGCACCCTGTGCAAGCTCCCGCACGGTATGTGCAGACACACTCACACGAGAGGGGGGCCCCAGGGGCGTCCCTGATGGTGCGTGACTTGCAGTAGCCCCGGCATGCACGCCAAGGCAATCCAACAGCGCCCTTCCTTACGCGCTCGGAGTGGGCTCATGTCCCTCCTCTTGCTGCTCCTCGCGGGAACTGCATCGGCTCAACCTGTACAGGTGCCAGAGGCGGCACCAGAGGGCTCGCAAGGCACGCCAGGAACCTTCGGAGCCGAGCCACTACGCTCTCGTGAGGATCCGCGCGCCGGAACGCAGATGGGGATCGGCACCGCGGGCTACCTGACGCTGGGGCTGGCGGGTGGAATCGCTGGGGGACTGGCGGGCGACGCGATGTGCCCGGAGGGCGCTGACCGCGCCTGGGTCTTCTTCAGTCCGTGCCGGATGAGTGCCGCGCTGCTGGGCGGGCTCACGGGCATCGGCGTGGGATACCTGCTGGACCTGTGGTGGCGTGACGACTCCCAGGCGGCAATGTCCCCGGCACTGGTGGTCGGCCCCGGGGGCGCGAACCTCGGGCTGCACGGACGTTTCTGACTCGGCGTACCACGCGCCAACGTCGGCGCCCGTTCGGCGCTCGCGCGCCGAGCAACGGTAGCAGGCGCAGTCGCTCAGATACACGGCCGTTCAACGGAACCGCGCCGCGATCGCGCTCTCGAACGGGTAGTTCTTGAAGTAGGGCCTGGCCTCTTCGAGCGTGCGCCGCACCGAGGAACGTTCGACGAGACGCTCGAAGTAGGCGCTCAGCCGCGTGCAATGGGCCGGAAACGCGTGCAACGTCACGGCGTAGAACAGCGCTGGCGCCGCCGCGCAGTCGGCGAGGCTGAACTCGTCGCCCACCATCCACCGGGACGTGGCGAGCTGCTTCTCGGCCAACTCGTAGGCGGTGGCCAGCGTGGCGTGAGCGCGTCTGAGGTCACCGTTCGCGTTGCGCAGCCGGTCGAAGACGATCTCCTGCACGGGCGTCTGCACGTAGTTGTCGAACAGGCGATCCCACAGGCGCACATCGAGCGCCGCGTCGGCGTCGTGAGGAACCAGCGCGCGCGGGCCGGGACGGTGGCGGTCGAGGTACTCGACAATGATTGAGCTCTCCGCGACGACGCGGTCCGCGTCGCGCAACACGGGGAACTTGCAGAGCGGCCACAGCGCCGTCAGCTCGGCGCGGTGCGTGGCATCGGCGAGGTCGATGACGCGCTTCTCGAAGTCGGTACCGTTCTCGTAGAGAGCGATTAGCGCCTTCCAGCAGTATGTGGCGAGCGGATGGTAGTAGAGCGTCAGCATCACGGGCACCCCTCACGCGAGAGCCACCAGCGGTATCCGTTCGGACGGGAGGAGATGCCGAGCTCGGTGCAGACCTCGGCGATCAGGTCCGGCGTGAAGAAGTAGTTCTGCATGTGCACGACGCGGTCGCCATCGACCTCGAAGCGGTTGATGGCGCGCACATGCTCGCCGTCCTGGTGGGCGTACCAGAGCAGCGCGATCGCCTCACCACGATAGATGCGCGTCTCGGCGCGCGGCGGCGTCGGCAGTGCCCCGCCCACGAAGCGCGCCTCGATGCCGCCCTGGGTAGCGGCGTTCGCGAGGCGTTCGCTGCCGAACAGCATTCCTCGCAGCATCTGGTTGCGCGTCTCGTCTGTGCCGTACGACGCGGTGGCGCCGACGACCTCGACGGTCGCCATATCGAGCAGGAGCGCCGTGAGCCGCTCGATGTCGCGCGCGTTGAACGCCGCGCAGAACGCATCGACGACGCCACGCGCTGGCGCGCGACCGGCATCGACTTCAGGAGCGAGCAGCTTGCCACGACCTCGATGCAGCGCGGCCTTCACGGCGCCTACCGTCGTCCTGAGGATGCCGGCGACCTCCTCGAGCGAGAAGCCGAACGCGTCCTTCAGCACGACGGCAGCTCGCTCCTGAGGCGCGAGCTGGACCAGCAACGTACCCGCCGCATCACGCAGCTCGATGGGCTGGCTCGACGTGGTTGGCGCGGGCTCGATGGACAGGCGCGGCCTCCGCACGTGGTCGAGCCAGAGGTTCGATGCCACGCGGAACAGCCATGCGCGCGGGTTCGGCGGCGCCGACCCCATGCGTCCGAGCGCGGCGAACGCGCGCGACATCGTGTCCTGCGCGAGGTCCTCCGCGTCCCAGGGAGACCGCGTCAGGTGACGGCAGTAGCGATACAGCTCGCCTCGAAGCGGCTCGTAGGTGTCGGCGAAGCGGTGCCAGGAGGCGCGGACGGCATCTGGCAGGTCGGGGTTGTCGGTGCTCATGCGCGAGAAACGAACGGGGCTCCCCAAAGGATACGTCGGCTCGGCCCCGAGCAGGCTGAGTCCGCGCGAGGGCCTTCGGGCGGAAGCTGCGCGACCCGCCGGCCGAAGAGACGCGTGAGCCGGTGGAGCTCGTGGTGCGTCTGGATGAGCGGCCCGGTCGGGTCCTCCTCTTCGAGCATCTTGCCGAGCAGCGGGTAGTCCGTCTGGTGCTCCTCGCGCTCGTGCGGCAAGAGCTCCTTCTCGAGCATCTCGCGGAGCCCCTCGCGCTGCACGCGTGCATCGGGTGTGCCAGTGAATCGAGGCGTGCGGCCAGCGCCGCGAGCTCGCCGACGTGGGGGCGCAGCGAGTGATGGGCCGAGGCGAGCCCCTGCGCGAGCCCCTGCCTCCGCGCGCTTGGGCGCGACGAGCCCACCGCCGCCGAGCGCGCGCAGCGCGTTCAGAATGACGAGGACGTCCATGCCCTCCTCCTGGAGAACGGCCCCGGCGACCGGGGTGATGTAGCCCGCCGCTGCGAAGACCACCGCGACGAGCGAGAGTCCGCTCCCGACGAAGACGCTCTCCGGCGCGATGCGCCGGGTGCGCTGCGCGATGCGCGCCGCGAGAAGAAGCCCCTCGAGCCGGTCCGCTGTGAGCACGACGTCCGCTGCTTCGGAGGCCGCCGTCGCGCCGCGCGCTCCCATCGCGGCGCCGATGTCGGCGAGCGCCAGCGCCGGGGCGTCGTTGATGCCGTCGCCGACCATGGCCGGGATGCCTCGGCGCGGACGACTTTGATGACCTCGCCCTTCTCCTCCGGAGTCCGCGTGGATGGCGTTTCCTGGGAGGTGTGCGAACGGAGCGCGTGCGTGCAGCCTGCCATGGGCCCGAAGGGACGGAGAGATGACGCCTGTTGCCTCCCTGGCTGCCTTGCGGAGAGGTGCGGCATCGTGCCGCTCGCTCACGGTCTGCGACCTTCCCCTGGCTGGAGTAGCGGGCTTCCGGCCCGGCGCTCACCGTCCAGACGTCGAGGCCGCACTTGTTGCTCTCCTCCTTCGTGTTCACCTCCCCACCAGGAGTGAAGCCCGAGGAGAAGGCGATGACGGCCCCCAACCAGAACCCAATGCCCTACGCCGCGGCGCTACCCATGCCGGAGACGAAGCCGCAAGTCGGCAAGTATGGTCCGATTGCTCCGAAGACTCCGGCGCACGGCTTCACCATCATCGGTGACATCAAGCCGGGCAGGGCCCAACAGCTTCGACAGATGGCCCGCGAGCGCGCAGCCGCCACCTCGCCCAGGGAGCTGTACGAGCTGCTCAAGCCCCTGACCCTCCACTATGCCCGCTGGGTCATCATCAACAACGACACCCAGCTGATGTATCAGGCCATCTTCGACACGGACTTCGAGCTGTACGTCGAGGATGCCCATCGGCTGTTCATGAAGTCGGGCCTGGCGACGTTCTTCGAGTGCATGGTCGGCTTCCCCGACGACTGGAAGACGAACATCCCCGCTTTCGTCGAGTTCTTCAGGAAGCATCAAGTCGAGAGCATCTTCGAGTTCGCGAGCTATCCAGGCACCACGGTCACCGAGGTCGAGAAGGCTCTCGAGGTTCGCCGCACCTTCAGCTCCGTGCTCGACGCGATGCAGTAGGAGTGACCATGTACGGAGCAGAGAGCGATTCGGTGCGGGCGCAGCCGAAGGGACCGGCGCGTACCTACAATCAGAACCACCGCCCCCGCCCCTACACGGCAGGCCGCCGGCGCGTGAGCATCTACGTGTCGTGGAGCTTCCCGGGAGAAGCGAACCGGGACGTGACCGTCATGGACAACCGCTTCTCGACGATGACCGAGGTGCGGAGAGCGGAATGGCCTCGGTGGGAGGGCCGGGAATGGGCGCACCCCGGGCTGTTCCAACAGGGCATCGCGGGCGGGCTGGAGCTGTTCTTCCGCTCCTGGACCCGCTTCCAACGCATCGTCGAAGAGCTGACGGGGCATGGGGTTCCCGTCTGCCAACGTGTCGACCAGGCCGGGTTCAGGCTGCCGCTCGACGAACGCGTCCTGGGCGATACGGACACCCTGCTCGTCTTCGGACTCGACCACACGGTGACGGAGCAGACGGCGGAGCCGGCGGAGATTGAAGCGGTACGCCAGTTCCTCTCCCGCGAGGGGACCTGCCTGGTGCTCGGGCCACACCATGACGTCGGTGCGTCCGATGACCAGAAGGTGCGGGCGCAGGAGTACAGCCACCATGGGGACCCCCTGGTTCCACGCCAGCAGCGGTTCGGTGGCTACCTTCGCTCCCTGATGCAGGGGCTGGATATCCCCATCGAGAATCGCTTCGGGCTTCGCCCCGCACCGTCCAAGGACTCGACGAGCAGGCCCGCCCCGCTCTCCACCAACCGGGACCTGGACACCCGCGGCTGGCTGGAGGGAGTCACCACCCTCTCCTCGCACATGCACCTGCCCCACTATGCGCCGACGCGAGACGACGCCAAGGCCATCCGTGTCCTCGCGAAGCAGCCCATCGACCTGTCCAGGCCCCACCCCTTCACCGAGGCCGGAAATCGCGAGTTCAATGCCCTGGTCTGGCTCCCACCTGGCGGGAGCCGGGGCGGAGACGTCCTGATGGCCGACTCGACGGTGTTCAGCACCCTCTTCGGGATGGACGAAAGCCTGGACCGCTTCTGGAAGAACCTGGCGAACAAGAAGTGAGCGGCAGGGGGGCAGCCATGGGCGGAAGCAACGGTAGCTCGCTCGAGTTGGAGAACATCCAGAGCGGAATCCTGAGTGCGCGCCCCTCCCCCTACGCCGCGACCTACATCCTGCTGCAAATCGAAGACCCTGCCGCGGGACGCGCGCTCATGAGACGGCTGAGTGAAGTCGTCGCTTCGGCCGAGCACCTGACGAGCCCCGCGGGAGATACGTGGGTGAGCGTCGCGCTCACCTACTCCGGACTCGAGGCGCTTGGCGTCCCCGAGGAGTCGCTCGCCAGCTTCGCGTGGGAGTTCCGGCAGGGCATGGCGGCGCGGGCAGGGGTGCTGGGAGATACCGGCGCCAGCAGCCCCGAACATTGGGAAGCGCCCCTGGGGAGCCGGAAGGTTCACGTCATCCTGGTCGCGCTCGCTCCGGAAACGGAGCAACTCGAGCGCGCGCTGGAGCGTGCACGCCGTGCCTACCAGGACCAGCCCGGCATCCGCGCACTCTGGCGCCAGGATTGTCACTCCCTGGCCACCGGCAGGGAGGCCTTTGGGTTCAAGGATGGAATCAGCTTTCCGGGAATCGAAGGCTCGGCCGTTCCTGGCTCCAACCCACACGAGCGCCCCCTCAAGGCGGGCGAATTCGTGCTCGGTTACCCGGACGAAACGGGGGGACTTCCTCCCGCGCCGGTCCCCGAAGCCCTGGGCCGCAATGGCACCTACGTCGCCTTCCGCAAGCTCCACCAGGATGTGGCGCGGTTCCGCCAGTACCTGAAAGCCAACGCCTCGAAGGCCGGGGAGGAAGAGTGGCTCGCCGCGAAGATGATGGGGCGCTGGCGCAGTGGTGCGCCCCTCGCGAGGTGCCCCTTTCACGATGACCCCGAGCTCGGCGGCGACCCCCGGCGCAACAACGACTTCCTGTTCCAGGAAGACGATGCGATTGGGTACAAGACCCCGGCCGGCTCGCACATCCGGCGAGCGAACCCGCGCGACGCCCCTGTCGCTGGCGTCGTCAGCCTGCATCGGATGCTCCGGCGGGGCACGTCCTACGGCCCCCCTCTGCCCGAGGGAGTCCTCGAAGACGACGGTGCCGAGCGAGGGCTGATGTTCGCCTTCGTCGGCGCGCACCTCGGACGCCAGTTCGAGTTCGTGCAGTCGGAATGGATGAACGAGGGCACCTTCTTCGGCGGGGGACACACGAAGGACCCCATCGCCGGAACCCATGATGGCACGGGTGAGTTCTCGATTCCCCACCGCCCGATTCGCCGCCGCCTGACTGGCCTGCAGCGCTTCGTCACCACGCGCGGCGGTGAATACGCCTTCATGCCGGGGCTCCAGGCCCTGCGTTGGCTCGGAGACCTGCGTACCTAGGAGGAGCTGGCGATGGATGTGTTGATCATTGGCGCCGGGCCGGCGGGACTGGCGGCGGCGCTGCGTGCCGCCGTCCTGGGAGCACGAACGACGCTCGTCACCCGCGCTGAATATGGCGGCATGGCAGCCAATGACGGACCTGTTCCGGTGCGGACGCTCGCCCATGCGGCCCGGCTGATGCGAGAGGTCCGCCAATGTCACCGGTATGGAATCGAGACGGGGACGCCACGGCTGGACTACGGCCACCTGCTCGGCCGGGTGCAAGAGGTCGTCCGCGACGTGCGCGCACACTCGGTCCTTCGGGAGCAGCTCGAGGGCCTTGGAGTCACGGTGCTCGAGAAGGCAGGCACCGCGCGCTTTCTCGACGAGCACACCCTCGAGACAGAGAGCGGCCAGCGGCTGCGGGCGGACAGGTTCATCATCTGCGCCGGAGGAATCAGCCGCCCGCTCCCGGTTCCAGGCGCCGAGCTGACGGCCACCCACAGCGATGCGTGGAGCCTGACCCGCGTCCCGCCTTCACTCCTGGTCGTCGGCGGTGGAGCCACCGGGGTGCAGCTGGCATCGGTCTTCAACGCCTTCGGCTCGCGCGTCCAGCTCTTCGAGGCGGGCCCTCGGATCCTGCGCACCGAGGACGAGGACGTGGCCGAGGCCGTCAGGGCCGCGCTGCTCGAGGCGGGCATCGACGTGCGCGAGGGCTTTGGCACCATCGACTCGTTCGAGCGGATACGGGACGGCGTCCAGATGAACTTCACCCGTGCTCGCGGACGAGAGCGAGCGGAGGCGGCTCTCGCGGTCGTTGCGATTGGCTGGGCTGCGGACGTCGCGGGGTTGAATCTGGCAGACGCGGGGGTCGACACCTCTGCTCGCGGCTTCATCGCCGTGGACGACCAGCTCCGGACCTCTGCCCACCACATCTTCGCCGCGGGCGACGTCACTGGCCGGCGAATGCTGGTCCCCCCGGCGATGCAGGACGGCTTCGTCGCCGCGACGAATGCCGTGCTCGGCGCCAGCCTGACGAGTGAATACTCCGTGAACCCCATCGCCAGCTTCACGGACCCCGAGTATGCGCAGGTGGGATTGACCGAAGCGAACGCCCGCGAGACCCACGATGTCATCGTGGCGACGGTTCACTGCGACGCGGCCACCCGCACCCTCATCGATGGGAGGACGACGGGCTTCTGCAAGCTCGTCGTCGCGCGCTCGGGCACCATCCTGGGGTGCCATATCGTCGGCGAGCGGGCCGCGGAGACAGCGCAGGCGGCGGCAATCGCCATCGCGGCGCGGATGCGGGTCGCGGAGCTGGCGCGAGTCCCATTCTCGTTTCCCACCTACACCGGGATGCTCGGGCGAGCGGCGGCGGTCGCGACCCACCAGCTCAACCAGCAGGTCGGTTGGCAGGCGAACCCGCTGGACGGTCTCGAGTCAGCCGTGTCTGTTCATTGACGGACCGCCGCCTCATCCCTGGGGCCTGAACAGGGATAAACAGCTTCAAGCGTCGATTCGTTTCACCCGGATAACTCCTCACGAGTGGGTGAAACATGTTTCGAAACATCCTGAAGTGGACTCTCTCCGTCGGGGCGGTGGCCACCCAGATGTCGCGGATATGTGCGCGGGACTGGAGGTGCTCAGCTTCCAGCCAACCGAGGAGCTTCTTGCCTAGATGCTCCCGCCGGCCGTGGGCGGCCCGCCTGGTGCGCCGGTGGTGCGGAGTTCGGCGGAGGCAGCCCCCGCTCCAGCGCCTTGGAGAAGATTCCCGAAGCGCTGGGCGGGGTTAAGGGGAGTGGGCCCTCCTGGATTCGAACCAGGGACCAATCGGTTATGAGCCGACAGCTCTAACCGCTGAGCTAAGGGCCCCCAAGAACACGCAACAGTCACCGCGTCCGGGTGAATAACCCTCCGTGTGCGCCGCTGGCAAGAGGGCCGGGGGGGCGCTCCCCTCGGATGCGAGGAGGCCTCCCGGGCGGGGCGGCCGTCACCCCCGCTCGTCGCCGTCCTCCTTCACGCGGAACCGCTCGCCGCGCTGCTGCACCTCCACGCCCTCCGAGCGCAGGCGCCGGGCCTGCTCGTAGGCGACGAAGGGCGCCAGTGTCCCATCCGAGCGGATGACGCGCCACCAGGGCACCTCGTGGTGCGTGGGTAAGTCCCTCAGCTCCATTCCCACGCCCCGCGCCGCGCCGGGCCGCCCCGCGTAGAGCGCCACCTGCGCGTACGAGCGCACCTGCCCGCGCGGAATCGCCCGCACCGCGCGCCGCACCGCCTCGGAGAAGGGCGGGCGCTTCTCGGGCCCGCTCTTTGACAGGGGCTTCGACTTCGCCAGGGGCTTCTTCTTCGCTCGGAGCGCCACGCCCCGGACTCTAGAAACACGAAGGCCCCCGGTCCACGAAGGGGAGCGGGGGCCTCGGGCACGCCTTCAGGCGCTGTTCAGCTCTCCACGAAGGAGCGCAGGCGCTTGGAGCGGCTGGGGTGGCGCAGCTTGCGCAGCGCCTTGGCCTCGATCTGACGGATGCGCTCGCGCGTCACCTCGAAGTCCTGGCCCACCTCTTCCAGCGTGTGGTCGCTCTTCTCGCCGATGCCGAAGCGCATGCGGAGGACCTTCTCCTCACGCGGCGTCAGCGTGGCCAGCACCTTGCGGGTCTGCTCCGCCAGGTTCATGTTGATGACCGCGTCCGCCGGCGACACGAGGCTCTTGTCCTCGATGAAGTCGCCCAGGTGGCTGTCCTCTTCCTCGCCAATCGGCGTCTCGAGGGAGATGGGCTCCTTGGCAATCTTGAGGACCTTGCGGACCTTGTCGAGCGGCAGCTCCATCTTCTCGGCAATCTCCTCCGGCGTCGGCTCGCGGCCAATCTCCTGCACGAGGTAGCGGCTGGTGCGGATGAGCTTGTTGATGGTCTCGATCATGTGCACCGGGATGCGGATGGTGCGGGCCTGATCGGCGATGGCGCGGGTAATGGCCTGGCGGATCCACCACGTGGCGTACGTGGAGAACTTGTAGCCGCGCTTGTACTCGAACTTGTCCACCGCCTTCATCAGGCCGATGTTGCCCTCCTGGATGAGGTCCAGGAACTGCAGGCCGCGGTTCGTGTACTTCTTCGCGATGGACACCACGAGGCGCAGGTTGGCCTCCACCAGCTCGCTCTTGGCGCGCTCGGCGCGGCGCTCACCCAGGCGGATGGCGTCGTAGTTGCGGCGCAGCGCCTCGACGGGGAGGTTGGCCTCTTCCTCCACCTTCTTGATCTTCCGCACCGCCGTGCGCACGTCGCGGTCCAGGACCTCGAGTTGCTCGGGCGTGAGGTTGAGCTGCTTCTGCAGCTTCTTGCCGATGTTGGGGTTCTCCCGCGACTCCTTGAGCTGCGGGCGGAGCTCCTTCATGGAGATGCCGTAGCGGCGCTCCAAATCCCGGAGCTCGTCCTCGGCCTTGTCCACGCGCTCGATGAGGGCCTTCAGGTTGATGACGATGCGGTCCACCTGCTTCTTGTTGAGCCGCATCTCCTCCAGGACCTCCATCATCTTGGTCCGGAGGTCCTTCATCTCCTGCTTCAGCTCCTTCTTGCGGACCTCGGTCAGCTTCTTCTTGGAGGCGAGCTCCTCCTCCAGCACCTCGCAGTCCTTGGCGAACTTGCGGAAGCGCTCGATCTGCTTGCAGATCTGCTCGATCTTGTTCAGCTCGCTCTGCGCGAGCTGCTGCGGGGCATCGCCCTCGGCGCCCTCCTCGGGAGCGTCGTCGCCGCCCTCGGACTGGGACTCTTCCGGCGCGTCCTTGATGACGTCGCGCACGCGCAGCTTGGCCGTCTTCAGCTTGTTGCCGATGTCGAGGATCTCCTCCACGGCCACCTTGCAGGCGAGCAGCGCGCGCAGGACTTCCTTCTCACCCTCCTCGATGCGCTTGGCGATTTCGACCTCGCCCTCGCGCGTGAGCAGGCTGACGCTGCCCATCTTGCGCAGGTACAGGCGCACCGGGTCGTTCGACTTGCCGCCCGGCTCGTCGTCCTCGTCCTTCTCGTCCTCGTCGGCGTCTTCCTTCTCCTCCTCGACGGTGACGGTGGGCTTGATCTCGTTGTTCTGGGCGGCCTTCTGGGCGTCGACGATCTCGATGTCGTTGTCGCCGAACATGCTCATCACGTCGTCGATCTGATCGGACGACACGATGTCGGCGGGGAGCGCGTCGTTCACCTCGTCGTAGGTGAGGAAGCCCTTCTCACGGCCCGCGGCGAGCAGGTCCTTGACCTCCTTGCGCTCGGCGACCGGATCCTCCTCGATGTCGTCCTCGACGGCGTCGGGGTCCACCTGGACGGCGGCGGCGGCTTCCTCCGCGGCCTCCTCGGGGTCCACGTCGTCCGCCATGGCGGGGGCGACACCCTTCTTCTTCTTGAGCTTCTCCGTGGCCTCGGCGACCACGTTCTTCGCGGAGACCGCCTCCTGCTCCTCGGCGCTCGCCTTCCCCTTCGCCGCGGACGCGGTGCTCTCGGGCGCCTTCTTCTTGCGGATCACCGGATCCACCTTCTTCTTGGTGGGCTTCACGGACGCCTTCGAGGGCTTCTGCGTCGGCATTCGGGTACTTCTCCTTAAGAAATTCAGGGGCTTGTAGGCCAGGGGCGAGCCGGCCGATCTATCGCAAAGTCAGGGTTTCTTACAAACGCGAACTCAAACCGGTTGCATGGGCGCCTTTGTTCCCGAGGAGCCGGGCTTGAGCTCCTCCAGGACACGCTTCTTGAGGGCCAACAGTTCCACGCGCTCCGCCAGGAGCTGGCGCGTCTCCTCTGTCAGGTCGAACGCCCCCGCCGTCTGCTCCGTCGCCCGTCTTATATAAATGAGCCGTTCGTCAATGCGCCGCACCATGATTTCCCGGCAGATGTTCGAGAAGTCCTGCTCAAGCACCATTCCCGGCTCGGGGAGCTGGCGCCACGCCTCCTCGACGGCGCGCTTCACGGCGTCCGACGCCTCGTAGAGCGCGTCCTCCGTCCCATGCCCGGAGGTCGCATGGGCGAGCGCCATGCGCAGGCCCATGTGGGACAGTTCGTCACACACGCGGAAGGTGTCGCGGGCCAGGAGGCGCGAGTCCCTCAGGACGGAGGCCACATAGAGGGTCTCCAGCCAGGGGGGCGCCTTCTCGGGGGGGCGGGCAGGCTGCCGGGCGGGGCCCGCGGGCTGCGAGGCGGGGGCGGCGGTGGGGCCGGGCTTGGGGCGCAGGTTGCGGAGGGACTCGTCCACGATGGCCGCCGTCCAGCCGAACCAGGTGGCCAGGGCCTCGAAGAGGTCCTTGCGCACCAGTCCCGGGGGAACCTGGGCAATCATCGGCTTGAGCCGGTCCAGCGCCGCCATCTTCTCCTCGAAGGGGGACCGAGTGCCGTCGGGGAGGACGGTCGTGAACAGGTGGGTGGTGAGCGGCTGCGCGCTCTCGAGCAGCCGCTCCACACCTTCCAAACCCTCGCGTCGCGCGAAAGTGTCCGGGTCATCCCCCTGTGGAAGCAAGGCCACCCGGGCGTCCGCTCCCGCTGCGAGCAGGGGGCCGGCCAGCCGCTCGACGGCGGCGAGGCCGGCCTTGTCTCCGTCCAGCAGCAGGAAGAGCCGCTTCGCCTCCACGCGCCGCAGCACCTGGAGGTGGCCGGGCGTCAGGTTGGTGGAGCACAGGGCCACGGAGTTGCGGACTCCCACCTGGTACAGGCCAATGCAGTCGAAGTAGCCCTCCACCAGGATGGCGGCCTTGCGCTTGTGAATCTCGTCGCGCGCCTGGTTCATCCCGAAGAGCGTCTCGCTCTTGTTGTAGATGCGGGACTCGCGCGAGTTCAGGTACTTGGGCCCGTCATCCGAGCCCACCAGCCGGCCGCCGAAGGCGATGGCGCGGCCCTCCGGGGAGCGGATGGGGATGATGAGCCGGCCCCGGAAGAAGTCGATGTAGCCGTCCCCGCTGTTGCGGGGCGTGACGAGGCCCGCCTGCTGCCCCCACTCCAGCATGCCCTGCTTCTGGAAGCGGTCCGCCAGGAGGGTCCACGCGTTGGGGGCCCAGCCCAGCCCGAAGGCCATGGCCGTCTCCTCGGAGACACCCCGGCTGGCCACGTAGGCGCGCGCGGCGCGGCCCTCGTCCTGCTGCCACAGCAGGGCACGGAAGTGCTCGGCGGCGAAGTCCGTGGCCTCCTTGATGCGCTGGCGCTCGCGGACTCCCGGGTCTTCCTCGCCCTGGACGTCGATGCCCAGTTCCTGCGCCAGGTCCTTCACCGCGTCGACGAAGGTCTTCCCCAGGTAGCGCTGGACGAAGGACACCGCGTCGCCGCTCGCGCGGCAGCCATGGCAGAAGTAGAAGCGCTTCTCCGGCACCACGTAGAAGGAGGGCGTCTTCTCCTGGTGGAAGGGACAGCGGCCCTTCCACTCACGCCCGGCCTTCTTCAATTCCACGTGGCGCCCGATGAGGGCGACGAGGTCCACCCGCTCGAGGACCTCCTGGATTTTGTGCTCCGGAATCACGGCTGCCACCCCCTCGCCCACGCAGAGGTGGGCCCATGCCTGACATCATCGCGGCCCAGGCTGACGTCCTCCGCCGGGCAGACGACCCGCCGGATCCGTCCCACGCGTGGGGCGGAAGGGAAGCGGGAAGCTCGCGGGGTGGGGAGGGGCACGGCACGGACTCCTGGGGCTCCTGGGCGCTGCCTTGCCGCCGGCGGGGGCGGGGGCGCGGTTGGGGCCTGCTCAGGCACTTAATGACGGGGGGCCGGGGGGGCAAGTTTCCGCCCCCTCGACGGCCCCAAATGCAACGGCGCCGCCGGTTTCCCGACAGCGCCGGCAGGGGCACCGAGGCTGGAGCGGCTCAGGACAGCTTGGCGAGCTCCGCCTTGACGGCCTCGGAGATGGCGCGGCCCTCGGCCTTGCCCTGGAGCTTGGGGTTGAGGTTCTTCATGACGGCGCCCATGTCCTTGGGGCCCTTGGCGCCCACCTCGGCGATGGCGGCCTGGACGGCGGCGGTCAGCTCCTCGGCGGTGAGCTGCTTGGGGAGGTAGTTCTGGAGGACGCCAATCTCCGCCTCCTCCTTGTCCGCCAGCTCGGGCCGGCCGCCGGACTTGAACTGGTCGATGGAGTCGCGGCGCTGCTTGATGAGGCCGGTGATGACGGACTGGATGCCCGCGTCGTCGAGGGCGGAGGCGCCCGGCTCGACTTCCTTGTACTTCACCGCGCTCTTGAGCATGCGCAGCACGCTGGTGGTGAGCTCGTTCTTGGACCGCATCGCGTCCTTCAGGTCCGCGTCGATCCGCTCCTTCAGGGTGGCCATGTCGCGACTCCGCTGTGGAAAGTGTGTTCGGGGACTGGACGACGGGAGCCAGGGCACCTGACGGCGCCCCGGCTCCGCGCACGGGCCTCGCGTTAGAACGACTTGCGGGCCTTCTTCACCGCGCGCTTCTTGGCCGCGAGGGCCTTCTTCTTCCGCTTGACGGAAGGCTTCTCGTAGTGCTCGCGCTTGCGGATCTCAGAGAGGATTCCAGCCTTCTCGGTGGCCTTCTTGAAGCGCTTGAGGGCGCTCTCGATGGACTCTCCTTCCTTGACTCGGATACCGGGCATACTGTCACCTCCTTCCGCCGTGCGTGGATGTGGGTGTACTTCAAAAGGGGCAGCGGGTATGGCCCAGCGCCCGGGAAAACGCAAGGGTGCTGGGGGGAAACCTGGTGCTGTTGGACTAGAGTGGCCGCCTCGTGAGCCCTGCCCTCCTCCTGGTGGTGCTCCTGGCGACCGGCCAGAGCGCCGGCTCCGGGGCGAAGGACTGCTGGATGTCCTGCCAGCGGCACGTGGTGGGCTCCGCTCAACGCGCGAGGGCCTGTGGGGCCTGCCTGTCGGGAGGGCGCGTGGACGCCTGGGTGTCCGCCCTGGAGGGCATGAGGCCGGCGCCCCGTGAGGCGCTCGCCTCCGCCCGGAAGGATGCGGACTGGCGGGTGCGGTGGGCCGCGGTGCGCATGGACGCGAAGCTCCGCGGCACCACCGAGCGCCGCCTCCTGGCGGAGTGGGTGGCCTCCACACCCGCCTCCGCCGACCTGGACGCGTGCCTCACCGCCGCCCGCGCCGCCGCGGAGGCGGGCCAGTCCTCCGCGGACTTCCTGAAGGGAGCGGGCCCCCGGGGGCCGGACGCGGCGGCGCGGGTATGGGCCCGCCGCGACGCCATCCGCAAGGCGCTGGAGGTGGAGCTGTACGCGGAGGAGGTGCCGGTGCGGGGCGCGGCGCTCCTCCACCTGTCGGGCTTCCTGGGCCGGCGGCCCGCGCGGGTGGTGCTGGACGCCATGGAGTCCCGGCCGGAGTCCACGGACGAAATCATCGCCGGTGCCCTCAAGGCCGTGGCCGAGCGCAAGGGCACCTCCGTGGGACGCCTGCTCCTGGACGAGGCGCGGCCGGCGGACGAGGCGCGCATCAACCGGCTCTTCGCCGTGTACTCGCACGAGCTGGAGGCGCTGCAGCCGGCGCTGGCGGTGGCGGACCCCCTCCAGCGCCGCAAGGCGGTGCTGTCCCTTCGGGTGTACGGGCCGCTGGCGCGGCGGGAGCTGGAGCGCGCGCTGGGAGACACGGACCGCGCCGTGCGCCGCGACGCCGCCCGGGCGCTGGCCCAGGCGGAGGGGCTGGCGACGCGGCTGGCCGCGGAGCGCCGCCTGGAGGCGGGGGATGCCGCCGCGGCCCGTCCCTGGCTGGAGGCCATGGCGCGGGAGAAGGGCTGCGCCGCCTTCCTCCTGAGCGCGGCCGGGGACAGGGCGCTGCCCGCCGCCCTGCGCGGCGACGCGCTGGCGCAGCTGGTGGACTGTGACGAGGGCTCGCGAGAGCGCGTGGGCTCGCTGGCGGCCTACCTGAATGACGCGGAGGCGCCGGTGCGGGCCGGCGCGCTGCGCGCGCTGGGGGCCCTGGCCTCCCGGCACCCGGAGGTGGTGGTGGGCGCCGCCGTCCGCGCGCTGGAGGACCCGTCGCCGGAGGTGGTGGCCGCCGCGCTGGAGGTGGTGGCCAGCCAGCGCCAGTCCTCCCGGGGGGACGAAGCCGCGGGGCTGCTCGGCTCGGAGCACCCGGTGGTGCGCGCCGCCGCCGCCCGGGCGCTGGAGCACATTGGCCGCGCCCCCCACGTGAAGGGGCTGGCCACCTGCCTGCGCGAGGACCCGGTGGCCGACGTGCGCGTGGCCGCGGCGCAGGCGCTGGGCCGCATTGGCGGTCCTCACGCCGCCGCCGCCCTGTCCGACGCGGCGGCCAGGGATTCGGACACCCACGTGCAGCACGTGTCGCGCGAGGGGCTGCGCCGGCTCGGCTTCAGCCTGTAGAGGAGGGGAGGGCGTCAGATGCCGCTGACGGCCTTGGCGTCCACGCGGTTGCGGCCCGCGCGCTTGGCCCGGTACAGGTACTTGTCCGCCGCCGCGATGAGGTCCTCGGGCTGGGAGAAGTCCGAGTCCAGCAGGGTGGCCACGCCCAGGCTGATGGTGACCTTGATGGGCGTGCCGCCGAAGACGAAGTCGGCCTTGTCCACCGCGTAGCGGCAGCGCTCGGCGCAGGCCAGGGCCTGGTCCTCCGCGGACTCACGCAGCATCAGCGCGAACTCCTCGCCGCCGTAGCGCGCCAGCAGGTCCTCGGTGCGGACGGTGTCGCTCACGCGCTGGGCGATGCGGGTCAGCACGTAGTCGCCCGCCGGGTGGCCATACGCGTCGTTGATTTTCTTGAAGTGGTCCACGTCGAAGAGGACCAGCGACAGCGGCACCCGGTGGCGCAGGCAGTAGCTGAACTCCTTGCGCACCGTCTCCAGGAAGTACTTCTTGTTGTAGACGCGGGTGAGGCCGTCACGCGTGGCGGACTCGTAGATGCTGCGCTGGTACTGCTCCTCCAGCGCGTCCTGGATGGAGAACTTGAGGACGGTGTTGGAGCCGATCTGGATCTTGTCGCCGTCGTAGAGCGGCGCGGCGTTGACCTTCAGGCCGTTGAGGTACGTCCCGTTGGTGCTCGCCAGGTCCACCAGCTGGAAGCGGCCGTCACCCAGCGCCACCACCTTGGCGTGCTTGCGCGAGATGCCGTCGTCCTCCACCTGGAACTGCGCCTCGGAGCTGCGCCCCAGGACGACCTCCGAGCGGTCCAGCTTGAACATCCGCCCGATGCCCGCGGCGGACTTGGCGCTGATGACAATCAGGTACGCGCTCTGCTGCTGGGCGCTGCCCAGCAGGTCCGCAATGGAATGGACGGAAGTTTTCTCCTCGGACATCGCACCACCCATCTTACGGGCCGCCTTTTCGCCTGGGCAAGCATGCTGCCCTCGGCCTTCTCTCCACCACCGTCCGTCACGCCACCCGCACCCGCCGCGCGGGACGGCGCCGGGTGGGGGCGGGCGGGGGGACTGTCGGCCGTCCGACGGTCAGCTCCCCGGCCACCGGCGTTCGGATGAAGCGCGCCAGGGCCTCCTGCGAGTGGGGGTGGTACGCCAGCCCCTGCATCAGCTTCACCAGCGCCGCCGAGGGGGTCATGTCCGCGCCGCCCACCGCCCCCGCCTCCAGCGCCGCCGCGCCGGACTCATAGAGGGAGAGGTCCACGCCGTTGCGGTACGCCTCGCTCACCACCACCACCGGCACCCCGCGCTCCCGGGCCTGGGTGAAGAGGGGGCGCAGCGAGCGCCCGAGCTCCGGGGTGATGGGGAAGTTGCCGGCCCCGTACGCCTCCAGCACCAGCCCCCGGATGTGGGGGAGCAGCTGCAGCGGCAGGGCGGGGTCCAGCCCCGGGTACACCTTCAGGAGGAAGACGCGCGGGTCCAGCTTCTCGTAGAGGCGGAAGGCGCCGCGAGGCTTGAGGCCCGGCTCGAAGGTGGCGTCCACGCCCAGCGTCCCCAGCACGGGGCAGTTGGGGCTCTCGAAGGCGTCGTACTCCGCCACCTTCACCTTGCGCGTGCGGTTGCCCCGGTACAGGTGCGAGTCGAAGCAGATGGTGACCTCGCGCGGCCCCTGGAGCGCGGAGAGGACGGCGTCGATGAGGTTGAGCCGCGCGTCCGAGCGGATTTCCCCCAGCGGCCGCTGCGAGCCCGTCAGCACCACCGGGCAGGGCAGGTTGCGCAACATGAAGGAGAGGGCGCTGGCCGTGTAGGCGAGCGTGTCCGTCCCATGGGTCACCACGGCCCCGTCGAAGTGGGGCAGGCGCTTGTGGAGGTGGGCGGCCATGCGGCTCCACAGCTCCGGCTGCATCTCCGAGCTGTCGAGGTTGCAGAACAGCTCCAGCTCGATGTCGGCCAGCCGGAACAGCTCCGGGACGCGGGACTTGAGCGTCTGGAAGAAGGCCGCGGGGCGCAGGGCGGAGGGCCGGCCACCGGCCATTCCGAGCGTGCCCCCGGTATGCAGCAGCAGGACTCTGGGCATATGAGCAGGGGGGCTTCCCTGCCAAGGCTGGCGTTCCTTTACAAGCCCCGCGCGCGTGGCTAAGACCCGCCGCGTGCTCCTTTCCTGCTGGAAGCGTGTCGTTCCCCTGCTGGCCGCCGCCGTCCTGACGGGGCCGGGCTGCAAGAGCCCCGAGGGTGCCACCCCCGCCGCCTCCAAGGCGCCGGCCGCCCCCGCTCCCGCCGCCCCCCAGGCGGCTCCGACGCCTCCTCCCGCCGCCGCCACCGCGGCGCCCACGGACCCCGCCGCCGTCCTGAGCGGAATTCCAGGCATGGACTTCTCCTCGCTGTCCCCGGTGGCCCGGCGCGAGCTGGCCACGGTGATGAGCGACGAGTTCTGCTACTGCGGCTGCCCCCACACGCTGGGCGCCTGCGTGAAGCAGCACACCGGCTGCCGGCACGGAAAGCGCATGGCCCGGCTGGCCGCGCGCATGGTGTCCGACGGCAGCCCCGCCACCGAGGTCATCGTCTCGCTGTCCCAGTACTACGCCGCCTTCCGGCAGCCGCGGGCGCAGTTCAAGGTGGACGAGCGCATGTGCACCGGCAGCGCCGGCGCCCCGGTGACGGTGGTCGAGTTCTCCGACTTCGAGTGTCCCTACTGCGCCAAGGCCCGCCCGGTGCTGGAGGCCTTCGCGAGGAAGAACGCACAGCAGGTGCGCTTCTGCTACCTGCCCTTCCCGCTGTCCAACCACGCCAACGCGGTGCCCGCCGCCCAGGCGGCGCTGTGGGCGAGGGACCAGGGGAAGTTCTGGCAGATGCACGACGCCCTCTTCGAGCACCAGGAGAACCTGAAGCCGGAGGCGCTGCCCGCGCTGGCCAGGGGGCTGGGCCTGGACGGCGACAAGCTGGCCGCGGTGCTCAAGTCGGACGCCTACAAGCAGGAGCTGGAGGGCTTCCGCAACCAGGGCCGGGCGGCCGGCATCACCGGCACGCCGTCGGTGTACTTCAACGGGCGCCCCGTCGACCTCGCCTTCATCCAGGAGGAACTGCTCACGCACAGCCTGGAGGACGAGGTCGAGTGGCGCACGAACAACAACGCATGGGCCTCCGACTGACGGCGGGATGATGCCGCGCTTCCGCATCGACGGGCCCCAGCTCGTCCCCGAGGATCGCCACGGCCCGTCGCCGCTGTCGGGCCGCTCCGGGACGTACGCGCTGATGCCGACGGCGCCCGACCTGCTGGTCTTCTCGCGCACCCCCGCGGCGGGCGGCTCCATCCCCGCGCCGCGCGTGGTGATGTCCGGGGACGCCGGCGGCTTTCCGCTGTCCGACCTCATCGCCTTCCTCAGCCAGTCGCGCTGGAGCGGCGTCATCCGCGTCAGCTCGCCCAGCGGCGAGCGCTCCATCACCTTCCGCGAGGGCGAGGTGCGGGGCGCCTCCTCCGACGACCCGGCGGACCGGCTGGGCGAGGTGCTGGTGCGCCTGGGCTACGTGGAGCGCGCCCAGGTGGAGGCCGCGCTGCGCGAGCAGCCGCCCTCCAAGGTGGGCCGCGCGCTGGTGGAGAAGGGGCTCTTGCAGGCGCATGACCTCTTCAAGTGCGTCACCCACCAGGTGAGCGAAATCTTCCACGCCATCGTCCTGTGCCGCGAGGGGAGCTTCTTCCTCGTGGACCAGCCGGTGGACGAGAAGACGGGCCACATCATCCAGCTGTCCACGCAGAGCCTGCTGATGGACAGCATCCGGAAGATCGACGAGCTGGCGCACTTCCGAAAGCGCATCCCCCACGGGCGGCTGTACGTGGCGCGCAAGCGCCCCTCGGACGGGAAGCTGGAGGAGGACGAGGACCGGGTGCTGGCCATGCTCGACGGCCGGCGCACCATCCTGGAGCTGGGCCACGCGGCCCGCCTGTCCGAGTTCGACATCACCAAGGTGGTGTTCCGGCTGCTGGAAGGCGGCTTCGCGTCGGTGACGGACAAGCCGTTGATGGTGCCCGCCGCCACCGCGCCCACCCCCGTGCCGCGGCAGCAGGTGCCCGTGTCCGCCACGCCGGCCAGCCCGCCCACCCGCGCCGTCCCGGCGGTGGACCCCCGCCCGGTGGCGCGTGTCTTCAACTTCATCTTCCGCGAGATTCGCGACGAGGTGGCCAAGCAGGGCATGGACCGCGAGTTCATCGCCGCCGCCAACGCCGCGCTGTCCGGACAGGCCCTCTCGTCCTCGCCGGTGCTGGAGGGGCTGGCCTTCGCGGCGGACGGCAGCCTGCCGGAGGGCAAGCTGATTGAGGGCTTCGAGCGGCACCGCTCGCAGCTCGGCAGCGAGCCGCTGGCGTCCTTCAAGCAGGCGCTCAGCGACGTGATGTTCTTCCTGCTCTTCCAGGCCGGAGAGCTGCTGGAGTCGCGCGCGGACGAGGACCTCGCCCGCCGCGTGAAGGAACTGCTGGCCACGCTCGAGGCGCCGTGACGGATATTGAGCTTCCGCGGCTGACGGCGGACGTGCCCGGGTGCGGCGGCGCGTTCAAGCTGGTGCCCGAGGACTTCGAGGTGGAGGAGATTCCCGCCTACGCGCCGTCCGGCGAGGGCGAGCACCTCTACCTCTGGCTGGAGAAGCGCGGCCGGGACACCCGCGAGGTGGTGCGCGCGCTGGCCTCGGCGCTGGGCGTGTCCGAGGACGACATCGGCGTGGCGGGGATGAAGGACCGGCAGGCCGTCACCCGGCAGCTCATCTCCGTGCCCGCGCGCGCGGAGGCGAAGGTGGGGGACTTCGCCCTGGACGGCGTCAGCGTCCTGTGGACGAAGCGGCACGGCAACAAGCTCCGCACCGGGCACCTCCGTGGCAACCGCTTCCGCCTGCGCCTGCGTGGCGTGCGGGACGTGGGCGCCGCGCGCGAGTCCTTCTCCCGGCTGGTGGACCGGGGCCTGCCCAACTACTTCGGCGAGCAGCGCTTCGGCCGCGCGGGAGACAATGCGGACCTGGGCCGGCTGCTGGTGCTGGGCCAGCGGCTGCCGAAGCGGCCGGACCGCTTCCAGCGCAAGCTGTACCTGTCCGCCTTCCAGTCCCGCCTCTTCAACCGGGCCCTGGCCGAGCGCCTGCGCGCGGGCACGCTGGCTGCCGCGCTGCGCGGGGACGTGCTGCGCAAGGAGGAGACGGGCGGCCTCTTCGTCTGCGAGGCGCCGGAGGTGGACGGCCCGCGCGTGGCCGCCTTCGAGGTGAGCCCGGCCGGGCCCCTCTTCGGCCCGAAGATTCCGGCCGCCGCCGGAGAGGTGGCCGAGGCCGAGGCCCGGCTGCTGGCCGCGGAGGGCGTCACCCTGGACGACTTCAAGCGCGGCGGAGGCGAGACGGAAGGAGGGCGCAGGCCCTACCGCGTCCGCCTGGGCTCGCCCGAGCTGGCGCCGGAGGGCGAGGACCTGTGGCTCACCTTCGAGCTGCCCCGGGGCGCGTACGCCACCGAGGTCCTCCACGAGCTGCTCAAGGACGGCTGAAGGGCGCTGCCTCGCGCCGCGGCCCGGTGAGGCCCCCTGAAACGACAGCGCCTCCGTGGGCCGGGCCCGCGGAGGCGCTTCGCTTTTCAGCCCGTGGGCCCCGGCCTGGGTGGGCCGGGGCGGGGTGGCCTACTGCTCGACGACGTTGAACTCGGTGCGGCGGTTCATCGCGCGGCCGGCCTTGGTGTTGTTCGGGCCGATGGGCCGCGTCTCACCGAAGCCCACCGCCTCCAGGCGGCCCGGGTCGATGCCACGGCGGATGAGCTGCGCCATCACCGAGTCCGCGCGCTTCTGCGACAGCCGCAGGTTGGACGCGTCCTTGCCCAGCGAGTCGGTGTGGCCCTCGATGCGGATCTTCTTGATCCACGGGGCGTCCCGCATCGCCTGGGCCACGTCATCCAGGATGGCGAAGCTCTGCTTGCCGATGATCTTCGCCGAGCCGGACCCGAAGGTGATCTGCTTCTTGATTTCAATCCGGTCCTTCTTGATGACGACCATCTTGTACTGCTTGGCGCAGCCGCGCTCCTCCTTCACGCCGGGCTGGTCCGGGCACGCATCCAGCCGGTCGACGACGCCGTCATTGTCCGCGTCCTTGTCCGCGCAGCCGCCGTTCTCCGCGGGGCCGGACTCCAGCGGGCACTTGTCCTGACCATCCGGCAGGCCGTCGCTGTCGTTGTCCAGGTCCGGGCAGCCGTCGTCGTCCGCGAAGTTGTCCTTGTCCTCCGGCTCGTCCGGGCACTTGTCCTGCGGGTCGTTCAGGCCGTCGCCGTCCTTGTCGAGGATGGGGCAGCCCACGTTCTGCACCGGGCCCGTCTCGTTGGGGCACTTGTCCACGCTGTCCACGAGGCCGTCCTGGTCGTTGTCCAGCTCGGCGCAGCCGTCCTCGTCCTGGAAGCCGTCCTTGTCCTCGCCCTGGTCGACGCACTTGTCGTCCGGGTCGAAGATGCCGTCGCCGTCGCGGTCCTTCGGCGCCTCCTGCGGGCAGCCCTGGTTCTCCAGCACGCCGGGGTTGAGCGGGCACTTGTCGTTGCCGTCCAGCACGCCGTCGTTGTCGTTGTCGGCCTCGGGGCAGCCGTCCTCGTCCTGGAAGCCGTCCTTGTCCTCGGCCTGGTCGGGGCAGGGGTCGTCCTTGTCCAGCGTGCCGTCGCCGTCGTTGTCCGTCTCCTCGATGCGGACCACGACCTGGGGCGGCTGCGGCTGCTGCGGCTGGGTGGGCTGCTGCGGCTGGGTGGGCTGCTGGGGCTCGGGGCGCTCACGGACGAGCACCTGGCGCGGGCCGCAGCTCTTGGACAGCTCCAGCGCGCGGTCCACCGCGGTGTCCGCGGTGCGCACGTGCTGCGAGGCGCGGCCGCTGTTGCCCTGGCTCAGCTCGCCCCGGGCGAAGTCGAGGTGGGCCTCGGCGGTGGCCAGCTCCACCGGGGCGCAGCGGAGGGCGCCGCCACGGCGGGCACGCTCCACGTCCGCCGCGAGCACCTCCGTGTCAGCGCGAATCTTGCTGCCGCTGACACAGGCGACGGAGAGAAGCAGGGGAAGCAGCGCGGCGAGAGAGGGACGCTTCATCGGAGAGCGCTCGGGCGTCACGGGTTTGGGCGTCACGGGTTCTGGGGACGGCCACCGGGCTCGGTGGCGCCAGCCGCGGCCATGGCCTTCTCACGGGCCTCGTTGGCGTAGCGCGAGGCCTTCACGGCGAAGTCCACGCCGGCCTGATAGTCGGAGTAGCCCACCTCCTCGCGTGCCTTGGCGAGGTACAGATTGGCGGCGGTCCACTCGAACGGGGCGAGCTTGTCGGCCCCGGCCGTGCGCGCGGCCTGGATCTGCACCTCGGCGTCGAGGATGTTCGCGGTGGACTTCACGGGGCCGCACGCGGCGAGCGCCCCCGCCACCGCCACCAGCACCATCTGCTTCTTCATAGGGTGGCGCCTCTAGATGAGGGGTAGGACCCGCCGGTCGTATCAATCGCCCCTTGGGGGGTCAAGAATCGGGCAGACCGCGCTGGCCGGGGGGCCGGGCATGGAGGCGGAACTTTGACGGCCGGCGCCGCGCTTGCCATCGTTCCATCCCCGTGCGTCCGCCCGTCCGCCCAGTCCTGCTGCTCGCGCTGCTGCTCCCGCTCCTCGCCCTCTCCGCGCCTCCATCCGCCGCGAAGCGTGGCCAGCGGCGCGCGGAGACGGAAGCCGTCATCGAGGGCCTCCTCGAGGGAGCCCCGGTGCCCGCGGCCGTCTCGCGCCTGCGCTTCCTGCGTGAGGAGGCCTACGCGGCCGAGGAAATCACCCTCGCCCTGCGCAAGGTGCTGGACGAGCGGGTGCGCCGCAACCTCACCGCCGTCCTGGCCGGGCTGGAGACGCGCGAGGCCGAGCCCACGCTGGCGCGGCTCGCGGGCGACGACGACAGCGCGGTGCGCATGTACGCCGCGCAGGGCCTGGCCCGGCTGAAGAGCCGCAACACCCAGGTGCTGCTGCCCCTGTTGCAGGACAAGAGCAGCGGGGTGCGCCGGGAGGCGGCGCGGGCCCTGGGCGCCTCTCGCAACCCGAAGATGGGTGCCGCGCTGATGAAGGCGGCGAAGCTGGAGCAGGAGCTGGAGGTGCGTGCCGCCATGCTGACCGCGGTGGGAGACACCGGGGACGCGAAGCAGATGCCCGCCCTCAAGGCATACCTGACGAGCGACTCGGAGAGCTCCCGCTTCGCGGCGGCGCGCGGGCTGTGCCGGCTGGGCTCGCCGGACGGCTTCGCCTTCGCGGGCAAGCTGCTGGGCTCGCAGGACCGCTTCGTGCGCCGCCAGGGCCTGGAGCTGTACGAGGGCGTCAGCGCGAAGAAGGCCGCCCCCGCGCTCAAGCCCCTGCTGGAGGACAAGGACCGCGCGCTGGCCGCCGGCGCCGCGCGCATCCTCTACCAGGGCGGGGACGCCTCCATGCTGGACTGGCTCGTGCTGGCCTCGTGGAACGCGAAGGGGGAGGAGAAGCTCACGTACGAGAAGGAGCTGGAGACGCTCCAGCTCGCCGACGACCGGCGCAAGGCCATCCTCCGCAAGGCGGGTGTCGCGAAATGAAGGCCGCCGCGCTGCTGGCCGCGGCGCTCTTGTCCCAGGCGCCCGCGGCCCCGACTCCCCCCACGGATTCCGCGCCTCCGGGCGCGGACTCCCTCCTCGAGTCTCCCGCCGCGTCCGCCCAGGCGGCCACCGCCACCCCGCGCCGTCCCAACGGCTGGGAGGGCCTGTCCGCGGAGCAGCGGGCGGCGCTGGTGGCCCAGGACGCGGATGCGCCCGTCGCCGAGCGCCTCCTGCGGATGAGCGAGCGCTTCATCAACACGCCCTACGTGCTGTCCCCGCTGGGCGAGGGCCAGGGCGTGGACCCGGACCCGACCTTCCGCCTGGACGCGGTGGACTGCCTCACCTTCGTGGAGCAGTCCGTGGCCCTGGGGCTGGCGCGCGGCGAGGCGGACGTGGCCCCGCTGCTGGAGAACCTCCGCTACGCCAGCACGCCCTCCTATGAGGACCGCAACCACCTCATGGAGGCGCAGTGGCTGCCCAACAACATCCGCAAGGGTTTCCTGGTGGACGTGACGCGGCGCTACGCCGGTGAGGACTCGGTGCCCGTCACCAAGTCGCTCACCCCGCTCACCTGGCAGTCCCGCTCCTCCCTGGCGCTGGGCCTTCCGAAGGAGCGGCGTCCGGTGGGCACGTACCCGCTGAACATGCTCCCGCTGGAGAAGGTGATGGCGCACGCGCGCTCCATCCCCTCCGGCACCATCCTCGTGGTGCTGCGCGAGGATTTGCCGCTGAAGGCCACCCGCGTGACGCACCTGGGCTTCGTGGTGCAGCGCAAGAAGCGCACGTACCTGCGCCATGCCTCGCGTGGCGGCTACAACCGCGTGGTGGACGAGGATTTGGAGACGTTCCTCGCCCGCAACGCGCGCTACGCGAAGTGGAAGGTGACGGGCGTCAGCCTCTTCGAGGTGCGCCGGCCGGAAGGCGCCGGCACCAGCACCGCCGTTCGCTCGCCCTGAAGCGCGGCTGCCCGGCTGCTCAGGGGGCGGGCGGAGGGCTGGGGGGCGTCTCGGTCTCCCGCTCCTCTTCCTCGGCGGCGCGGGCGGCCTCGTCGGTGGTGGCCAGCTCCTGCACGCGCTCCTGCTCCAGCAGGGGCACCGCGCGGGCCCGCAGGTCCTCGGGCACCAGGATTTCCCACCAGGGCAGCAGGTTGCCCGTGGTCAGCTTGTCCACCACCCCGGAGCGGCCGGCGCGCACCAGCACGGGGATGTTTGCCTCCTGCAGCACCCCCACGAAGGCCTCCGCGGTGAACGGGTCCTCCGCGGTGGCCGCGCGCACGAAGACGCGCTTGTCCATCTCGTGGGGCAGCGGCAGGCCCCGGGCGCGCATCTCCTCCGCGCTCACGAGGAGCGGGTTGCCCGGACAGTCCGCGCACTCCCGCACGCTGTCCTGGTACTCCGAGCCGCACCTGGCGCAGTACTTCATGACGCTCCCTCCCGCGTGGTGTCTGGAGGGACATGGTAGGTCCGGCCCCCGCGAGCCGCACCCCCGTCCAGACGCATCGTTCAGTGGCGGGCTTCGTCGCCGCCGCCCGCCCAGTGGCGTGCCTCGTCACCCAGCCGGCCGACCGTGGCGCTCAGCCGCTCCACGTCGATGGGCTTGCGCAGCACCACGTCGCAGTGCTCGGCCCCCTTCACCTGCGTGTAGCCGGAGACGAGGATGACGCGGGCCCGCGGCTCGCGCTCCTTCACCTTCGCGGCCAGCTCGGTGCCGAGCATGCCCGGCAGCGACTCGTCGGTGACGACCACGTCCGGGTGCACGGACTCGAAAGCCCTCAGGCCGGCCAGCCCGTCCGGAGCGGTGCTGACGTCGAAATCCACCTCCAGCAGCTCCGCCAGCAGCTCCCGGCTGTCCCCATCATCCTCCACCAGCAGGACCTTGATTCGCGCGGCATCCATGTGCCTGCGAAACCCACGTGTCGGGCTGAAACGTCCTCCGTCGGCCGCGGGCGCTCCACCGCCCCCCCGCTGGGAGGGCAGGGGAGCAACGGAGTTTCCCCCTCACCGGCGGACGCGAGGCTGTCCATCTTTGGCCCCGGAGGTGATGCCATGAAGGTGTTGCTGCGTGGAGTGCACCTGGACCTGACGGACGCCCTCCGGGCGTACGTGGATGAGCACCTGGTGAGCCATATCGAGCGGTTCGCGGACGACGAGGCGGCGGAGATCGACATCTCGCTGGTGGACATCAATGGCCCCAAGGGCGGAGTGGACAAGGAGTGCCGGGTGACGGTGCGCATGCCCGGCCTCTCCTCGGTGCACGTCACGGAGACGGCGGACTCGCTGTTCCCCGCCATCGACGCGGCGCGTGACCGGCTGGAGAACGCCCTCAAGCGCTCGCGAGACAGACGGCGTGAGGTGCAGACGGACGGCCTGCCCCAGGACGTGGCGGTCGACGTGCCCACCTACTAGTCAGGGGGTGAGGCGGTAACGGCCCGGCTTTCCAGGTTGTCTACCTGGCGGCCGGGCCTGTCGTGTCCGGGTGCCCGAATCTTGCTGGCTCTGAACGGTGAACGCTATAAGCGGAACCCTTCACCCTCGGGCTAAAGGATGGCGATGGTCCGCCTCAAGTTCCTTGTCTTCGCCTTGCTGGTCATCGGACTGGGCCTGGCTCATCTGCCGATGCTGTCGGGACCGCAGCGCGAGCGCGCCGTGGCGGCAGCCACGTCTCAGGCCGCCGCGGGCGCCGCCGAGGTGGCGCGCCGCGTGGACGCCCGCCGCGCCGAAGTGCAGTCGCTGGCGCTGAAGCTGGCCGCCTCGCAGGACGTGGCCTCCGCGGTGGCCGCGCTGAGGCCGGAGCCGGCCCGCGCGCCCGCGCCGCGCAACCCGCGTGCCCGCCCCGCCGACGACGACGCTGCGCCCTCCGGCCCGCAGCCGCTGACCGCCGAGCGCTTCGCCGCGGTGCGCGCCGCCGCCGAGGCGGTGCTGCCCAAGGAGCTCAAGGGCGCGGTGGTGGCGCTGGTGGCGCAGGACGTCCAGTTCCACGCCGTCGCGGGCGGCGAGCCGTCCTCGGACACCGCGAAGCTGGACGTGGCCGCGGTGGCGAAGGCCGGCGGCACGGTGGTGGAGGCCTTCGGCGCTCCGCACGCCTTCGCTTCGGTGCCCCTGCTGTGGAGCGGCGACTCGCGCCTGCAGCCGCTGGCGACGCTGGTGGTGGGCGCCCCCCTGGTGGACGAGGGCCTGCTGGAGGCCGCGGCGCAGGCGTCCGGTGTCCCGGCGCTCGCGCTGGTGAAGGGTGACGCGGTGGTGGGCGCCGCCGGCGCGGAGAAGGCGCTGGCCGAGGGCTCGCTGGCGCAGGTGCAGGCCAACGCCGGGGGCGTGGTGCTGCGCAGCGGTCATCTCCAGGCCCTGGGCCCGGTGATGCTGCCCGTCTTCACGAATGGCGACTTCCTGGGCGGCAAGGCCCCGCTGATGGTGGGCTCCCGCCACGCGCTGGAGGGCACCCCGCTGGAGGTGCTCGCCGTGGCCGACACGCGCTCCGTGCTGGGCGCGCTCGCCGCCTACCAGCAGAACGCGCTCATGGGCCTGGCGGGCCTGCTGGGCCTGACGCTCCTGTGGACGCTGCTGATGGGCTCCGGCCGGAGCAGCGGTGACGAGGTGAAGGGCAACTCGGACACGCTGAGCCTGTCGGCCGCCATGGCCGCCACCACGCCTCCGCAGCCGCAGGCCGCGCCGCCGGCGGCCCACGCCTCCGCGCCCATGGGCGACCCGTTCGCGACGTCGGCGCCGCCTCCCGTGGCGGACCCGTTCGCCATGCCGGCGCCGCCCCCGACGCCCGCGGCGGACCCGTTCGCGATGCCGGCGCCTCCTCCCGCGGCGGACCCGTTCGCCATGTCCCCGCCGGGCCAGGCGCCCGTGGGAGACCCGTTCGCGCTGCCGCCCCCGGTGCCGGCGCCGGCCGCGGACCCGTTCGCCTCGGCGGACCCGTTTGGTTCCGCCGAGCCGTTCCCGTTCCCCGCGCCTCCTCCGGCGGCCCCGCCCGCGCCGTTCACCGCGGCGGCGGCCATGCCGTTCGAGCCGGACCCCGCGTCCTTCCCGCCGGCCGAGCCCCTGTCGCCGGCGTCCCCGCGCCGCGGCGCGTTCGCCTTCGAGGACCAGCCCACGGCGGCGTATTCGCTGCAGCAGGCGGCGGACCCGTTCGCGCTGGCGGCCGCGCAGGCGCCGGAGAACACGGAGACCACGCGCGTGTCGGCGATTCCGCGCGAGTTGCTCCAGGCCAGCGCCCGCCCGCCGACGTCGGAGGCCATTCCCATGCCGCCTCCGCGCACCGCCGCGCCGCCCCAGGCCGCCATTCCGCTGCCGGGCCTGGGCAACTCCGCGGTGGCGCTCTCCGAGGAGCAGCACTTCCAGGAGGTCTTCCGCGAGTTCGTCACCACCCGCGAGCGGTGCGGCGAGCCGGCCGACGGCCTGACGTACGACAAGTTCGTGCAGAAGCTCCGCAAG
This sequence comes from Myxococcus sp. RHSTA-1-4, assembly GCF_020037125.1. Classification (GTDB taxonomy): domain Bacteria; phylum Myxococcota; class Myxococcia; order Myxococcales; family Myxococcaceae; genus Myxococcus. Next base: position 21,876 of record NZ_JAIQDG010000005.1, on the reverse strand, counting down.
AACAAGGAGCAGCTCGTCCAGAAGTACGCGTGCAAGACGGTGCGCTTCCAGGTGTACGTGAAGGAGGGCAAGGCCGCCCTCAAGGCCACGCCCGTCAAGGACTGAACGTCCGCCTCGCTCGTGGCACCGAAGGCCCGTGACCTCCCCGGAGGTCGCGGGCCTTCTCACATTTCGTGCGGGATGGCGCCATCCGGTTGCACGGGTAGAGTGGGGCCCTTCCCCGGTGCTACCGTCCGGGGAATGAGCGTGTCGATGAATCGAGCCGCCCGCGTGCTGTGGGCCGTCGCGGGGCTGGTGCTCGTCGCCGGTTTCGCCTCCTGGGTCTACAGGCATGCCTCGCTCGGCGCCGGGCCCGCGATGAAGCTGGGCGGGCTCTATCTCCAGGTGGCGGTGACGCCGCTGCTCCTCGGGAGCGTGGGCCTCGCGCTGGTGCTGGGAGTGGCCTCCCGGGCGGTGGACGCGCTGCCCCGCCGCGTGGCCGCGCCTCCGCTGAAGCTGCCGGAGCTGTCCCCGCTCGCGGCGGATGGCGAGGACAGGGCCCGGGCCGTGCGGGAGATGCTCCTGGTGCTGGGGCGGCATCTGCGCGGCATGGCCGCCCGCAATGAGCCGGACATCATCGGCTTCATGGACCAGTTGATGGACGGGGCCATCCGCTCGGGCGCCAGCGACGTGCACATCCACCCCCTGGAGACGGGCACCCGCATCGCGTTCCGCGTGCACGGGGTGCTGGAGCAGGTGCTCGTCTTCCCGCGCGAGCACCACCCGCGGCTCATCAACCGGGTGAAGGTCCTCTCGCGGCTCCCGCTGTACCAGCTCGACAAGCCGCAGGACGGACACTTCCCGCTCGCCACGCAGGACGGGCCGGCGGACATCCGCGTCTCCATCCTCCCCACCAACCACGGCGAGTCGGTGGCGCTGCGCATCGCGCGCACCGGTGTGCGGCTGCCCCAGCTCGCGGCGCTCGGGTTCCCCCCGGCGCTGCTGGAGCAGTACCAGCGGCTGCTCGCGTTGCCGCAGGGCCTCATCCTGGTGGCGGGCGCCACCGGCAGCGGCAAGACGACGTCGCTGTACGCCTCGCTGGGCCACATCCAGCAGACGCGCGGTGAGCTGACGCGCATCGCCACCATCGAGGACCCCATCGAGTTCGACGTGCCCCTGTTCGCCCAGACGCAGGTCAACGCCGAGCAGGGTTTCACCTTCGCTCAGGGCCTGCGCGCGGTGCTGCGGCAGGACCCCAACGTCATCATGGTGGGCGAGATTCGCGACCCGGAGACGGCGCGCACGGCCATCCAGGCGGGCATGAGCGGGCACCTCCTGCTCAGCACCATCCACGCCAACTCGGCCGCGGGCGTGTTCAACCGCCTCATCGAGATGGGCGTGGAGCCCTTCCTCCTCGCGTCCGCGACGGCCGCCACGCTTTCGCAGCGGCTGGCGCGCGGGCTGTGTCCGCACTGCCGGACGGAGATGCCCCTCACCCCCGAGGACGCGGTGCGGCTGGACGCGGCGGGCCTCGAGCGCGGCACCTTCTACGGCCCGGTGGGCTGTGAGCGCTGCGAGGGCAGCGGCTACCTGGGCCGCACGGCCATCTACGAGATGCTCGCCGTCACGCCCGCCATCCGCGAGGCCATCAACGCGAAGGTGCCCAGCGACCGCATCCAGGAGCTTGCCCGTCGCGAGGGAATGGTGCCGCTGCTGGCCGCGGGCGTGGAGCGCGCGCGCGCCGGAGCGACGACGCTGAGGGAAGTGTTCCGAGTGGTGGGCGGCTGAGCCCGCGGGGGAGTGACGACACATGAGCAACGAGGCAACCCCCGCGAGCGGGAGGCCCGTCTACGAAGGGCCCGAAGGCGACACCTGGTCGAAGTCCCTCATGGGGCGCACGGAGGAGCTTGGCCATGTCCAGGCGCAGGCGGGCCCCGTCCACACCCGGCCACCGTCCACGTCCGAGCCGCGGGACGTGCCCGTGCCCGGGACGCCCGCCCCGCGCGCCGGGGCCGCGCCGGGAAGTCCGGCCGGGGCGCGGCAGTCCCCTCGGGTGAGACCGGCTCCACAGCCGCCTCCGCCCGCGCCCGCGAGGCCCCTGGCCGCCGCGCTGCGGCTCGGCTCCGCGTGCTTCGGTGTGCTGGCGGCCGTGCTGCTGGTGCTGCCCGAGCTTCAGCGCGTGTCGCAGTCCTCCGCGGATGAGAACCCGGCGCTCCCCGAGCAGACGCTCGCGCCGCGTTTCGACACGGCCGCGCCGGTGCGCGAGGGCGAGGTGCGCGAGCAGCGGGCCCCCATCGAGGGGACCAGCCTGCTCATCGCCGAGTCCGAGCCCACGGGGGCCACGGTGAGCGTGGACGGGGTGAAGCAGGGCACCACGCCCCTGTCGCTGACGCTGGAGTGCACGCCGGGGGCGCCCCTGCGCGTGAAGTTCGTCCGCAAGGGCTTCGACTCTGTCGAGCACACCACCGTGTGCCGGGCCGACACCATGACCGAGCTCTCCACGCGCCTGCGCAGGTCCCGGGGGGGCGCGAGGCCCTGAGCCGGCTACCGGTAGCCGGTGGCGTCGGCGGGCTTGCCCGCGTCCTGGACCTCGGGGATGTAGCGCCAGGCGTCGGGCTGGGAGCCGTCGACGTCCGTGAAGCCGTACACCTTCGCGAGCTGGCCGCTGGAGAGGGACTGTCCGCTCCAGCGGGCCACGTCCGGGTCCGCGGCGAGCGCGGCGACCGCGCGCCCGACGTAGGCCGGTGACTCCGAGATGATGAAGTGCGGCTGCTGGGCCGTCGCGTCGCGCCAGTTCGCCTCGGTGACGCCGTGGATTTCCAGCATCATCTCGGAGCGGAGCCAGCCGGGCGTCAGCGCGACGGCGGTGGCCCCGTGGGGCCGCAGCTCGTGGGCCTGGCTCCACGCCAGCCGGAGGACGGCCGCCTTCGCGAGGTCATAGAACGTCGACACCCGGAAGTGCGTGGCGTTGTACTCGGCGGTGCCGTCCGTCACTTCGACGACGAGCCCCCCGGGTTTCCGGATGAGCAGCGGCAGCGCGCAGTGGCTGGTGATGAGGTGGGTGTCGACGGCCAGCCGCAGCATCCGCAGCCCGGCGTCCAGGGGCTGCTCCCAGAGGGGCTTGTTCCACTCGAAGAGGTGCTCGCCGCCCCAGATGTCGTTGACCAGCACGTCGAGCCGGCCCTGCTCGCGGTCGATGCGCTCCACCAGGGCCCGCACCCGCGCCGGCTCCAGGTGGTCCACCTGGACCGCGATGCCGTGTCCTCCGGCTCGGGTGACTCGCTCCGCGGTCTCCTCGATGGTCTCCGGGCGGTTCTGCTCGGAGCGCTGTGTGCGCGTGGTGCGGCCGGTGACATAGACGGTGGCGCCCGCCGCGCCCAGCTCGACGGCGATGCCTCGGCCCGCGCCGCGCGTGGCGCCCGCGACCAGGGCCACCTTGCCGTGCAGGGGGAGGCTCGTGACAGGTGTCTCTCGGGGTTCAGTCATACGCGGGAGTCTGGAGTCCTTTGTTGACACCTCCTGTCATGAATGGGGCGCCGTGGCGTTGGAGCCCGGCACCGCGACGCGGCGGCGCTGTCGCCTGTTCGACAGCGCCGGCGCCGGGGAGCACCGGCCGTCCGGGCGCTGCTGCCCCACGTCCGGGCCACGCATGCCAGCGGGCCCCAGCTCCAAGGTCCTGGGGCGCGGCGTGGGGAACGTCGTGAGACAGCAGCGCCCGCGAGACCGCCTCCCGTCCCCCTCGGCTCGGGAGGAACGCGCGCGCCTGGATGACATCTGTGCCACGCGGCGCCCTCCCGTTGCTCATGGTTCCATCACGGCTGCATCAGGATGGGGGCATGGCCTCACGCCACGGGCCGCAGGGTGAGCGTGCGCTGCCGCTCCGTCTCCCGGAATCCAACCGACCGGTAGATGCGCTCCGCCGGGCCGCCTTCCTCCGCGACGAGGACGAGCACGCGCGCTCCCAGGCGCGCGAGGGCATGGCGCGAGGCCTCGTGGACCAGCGTTCCGCAGACACCCCGGTTCCGGAACTCCGGATGGGTGCCCACTTCCTGGAAGCGAGCCACGCCCTCGTCGACGAAGATGCCCAGGTCCCCCACCAGCCGGCCCTCCAGGAACGCGCCGAACCAGGTGCCCCGCCCGGTGCGCGTCATCTCCCGGTACCGGTTCAGGTGGCGGTGGATGAAGGGCTCGTAGCTCTCGGGCGGCACCGATGGCGGGCGCTCCGCGCGGTGGTTCTCCATCGCGGCGGCCCAGTCCGCGTCGCCCGCGAGCGGCCGGACGTCGAGCCCCGCGAGGGGACGCGGTGGCGGCTGGACGGCCTCGGCCGTGAGGACGACATCCGCGATGAGCGTGAAGCCCTTCGCCAGGAACGGCTCCTCCACCCCGGGGCCTCCATGCGGGTCGTCCCAGCCGAGCGTCACGTGCCGGATGCGTGGCGCGTGTGCGAACTCCTCGTGGAACCGGCGGACCCAGCGCAGGTCATCCCCCGGGCCGGGCGGCGAGGGGAACAGCAGCAGGTTGCCGCTGTAGAAGTCCGGGTCGGAGGGAGTCTCCACGCGCACGCAGTCCGGAAGCTGCGTCACCGTGCCGTGGAAGGCGCGGAGCATGAGGTCGGTGCGCCAGGCCAGAGAACGGGCACGGAACATCAGAGAATCTCCCCCACGTGCCGGCGGATCTTCCCGCTGATGCCATCCGTGGGCAGGTCGTTGGCGTCGGTGCCGAAGGGGTTCTCGATTTCCTCCGCGATGAGCTCCATCGACGCGAGGACGTAGAAGACGAAGGCCACCGCCAGGATGACGTAGTAGCCCAGGCTGAAGGCCAGTCCGAAGGGCAGCGTCATCACATAGAAGAAGATGAACTTCTTCAGGAAGACCGAGTACGAGAAGGGGATGGGCGTGTTGCGGATGCGCTCGCAGGCCCCGCAGATGTCGGTGAACGACTGGAGCTCCGCGTTCATGGAGAGCAGCTGCTCCCCGGTGAGGACGCCCTGCTTCTGCAGCGCGTAGACCTTCCGCATCAGGAGCGAGGCAAGCTGGTTGGGGACGTGCCGGGACGGGTCCAGGTGCCGGGCCTCCACGCCGCCCCCGGCGACGAACTCCTCCGGGTTGAACTGGTCCCTCAGGTGGTTCTTCAGGGCGAAGGCGTAGTTGGGAATCATCGCCCGGAAGAACTCGCGGTTGTCCCGGTCCTCCTCGGGGAGGAGGGCGTTCATCCTCAGGGCGAGGTTCCGGCTGTTGTTGACCAGGGCGCCCCACTGCTTCCGGCCCTCCCACCAGCGGTCGTAGGCGGAGTTGGACCGGAAGGCGAGCAGCAGGGAGATGACGAAGCCGAGCAGGCTGTGCAGCAGGGAGATGTTCTTGACGCGGCTGTCGTCGGGCAGCTTCCAGACCGCGGACTCCAGCCAGGCCACCAGCGCCGAGTACAGGCAGATGGCGACAATCATCGGCAGCAGCTTCCGGAAGGTGTCCGCCTGGTGGATCCGGAAGATGAAGGTGAACCAGTCCTTGGGGTTGTAATCAATCATGGTGGGTGGGCCGTGGGGGCCTGGCGGGACATTCCATGCGCGGGCGCGAGGGTAGCGCACACGCCGGGCCCGGGGCGTGGACTCAGGGGTTCGCGGACGGCTCTCCTCGCAGCCAGTCCGCGCGGATGCCCAGCGCGCGGCACAACAGGTAGAGGGCGGGCAGGGTGGGCAGCAGCTTCCCGCGCTCGATGCGCACGTAGGCCTCGGGTGGAAGGCGCGCCGCGTCCGCCACCTGGGCCGGCGTCAGGCCGGTCCGCAGCCGTGCATCCCTCAACCCGCGTCCCAGCGGGACGGACACTGCCTCATTCACGCGGCACCCTCCTGGTGAGTGGGCGGACCCTATCAGAAGGTTTAGTTGTGAATAAACCTGTCCGCGAATGGAACGAGCCGGGGCATGCACGAAAGGCCCGCCAGGATTTTCCCGTGCCTTCGTATTGGGAGTGATTCACCTCCATTCCACCGAAGGGAAGTCGCCCCACATGCGTAGAACGAACGACAGGTCCCGTCTGGGACGGGCCCTGATGGCCGCGGTGTGCCTCACGGCCGGATGCCGGCCCGTGGATGACGCGGAGACGCCGGCGGCACAGGCCACGCCCGAGCCCGTCCAGGCTCCCGCTTCCAAGGTGCGCACCGCCTATGCGCGCATCGGCCCCAGGGGCGAGCCGCGGAAGGTGAAGTACGAGGTCGTGGATGGCATGGCCATCTTCGAGGGCGACATCATCCTCGGCACGGCGGAGCAGGTGGAGCGCGAGTCCGAGTCCCTGCGCGCCCAGGCCGAGGGGCGCGTCTCCGCCCAGGGCCTCATCGTCACCCCCACCAGCAAGCGCTGGCCCAACGGCGTGGTGCCCTACGTCCACGTCTACGGCTCGCTCTACGACAACTACGTGGTGGCGGATGCCATGCGGCACTGGGAGCGGCAGACGGGCCTGCGGTTCTCCCCCGTCTCCGCGTCCACTCCCACCTCCACGCCTCACGTCTACTTCACGAAGGGGACCGTCTGCTCCTCCGCCGTCGGCATGCAGGGCGACCGCCAGTTCATCATCCTGGCCGAGGGCTGCGGTTTCGGCTCGGTGGTCCATGAGCTTGGCCACGCCATCGGGCTCTGGCACGAGCAGAGCCGGGCGGACCGCGACCAGTACGTGGACATCCTCTGGGACAACATCCTGGATGGCAGCGAGCACAACTTCGAGCAGCACATCAGCGATGGAGACGACGAGGGGCCGTACGACTTCAACTCCATCATGCACTACGGCTCCACGTCCTTCGGGAAGACCGACCCCGTCACGGGCGCGAAGCTCACCACCATCCGGACGAAGAACGGCGAGTCCATCGGACAGCGAAGCGGGCTGAGCCCGGGTGACGTCGCCGCCGCGGCGAAGATGTACCCCGGCGTGGTGAAGGGGTACTTCGAGGAAATCACCCCGACGGGACAGGTGAAGGGCTGGGCGCTCGACACCGCCTCTCCCGGGGTCTCCATCGACGTGCACTACTACATCGACGGGCCGGCGGGCTCCGGCGCGTACAGCGGGGCGGCGGCCACGGACGTCTACCGCTCCGACGTCAACGACGCCTTCAACGGCATCGTCGGCGACCACGGCTTCTACTTCCCCGTGCCGGCGTATTTCCGCGATGGCCAGCCGCATACGATGTACGTCTATGGCATCGACGCGCAGGGCCTCCACAACCCGCTGCTGGACGGCTCGGCTCGCACCTTCAACCTGCCGGGTGCCTTCGGGACGCTGGACTCCATCGGAGGTGACGGCGTGGTGACGGGCTGGGCGCTGGACCTGGACTCGCCCTCCGCCTCCATCAACGTCTACTACTCCATCGACGGAAACCCGGCCACGGCCGCCACCATCACCGCGAACCTCTACCGGGGGGACGTCAACGCGGCCTACCCCGGTACCACGGGCAACCACGGCTTCAGCTTCCGGCTCCCGGATTCCTACGTCGACGGGCAGGAGCACACGCTGCAGGTCTTCGCGCTGGACGCGCAGGGGCGGAACAGCCCGCTGCTCAATGGCGCGCCCCGGACGTTCCGGCTCGCGATGCCCATTGTCTACCAGGCCGGCGACTTCATCGGGTCAGGCACCGAGCAGCTCCTGGCCATCTTCGGCGGGGGCACCGGCCGCCGGGTGAATGCCTACGACTACCGCTTCAAGAATGGCGCGTACGACCTGCGCTACCAGGAGAACTGGGGCGACTCGGGTGTGATGGACGGGTGGCATGAGCCGTCCGACGTGAAGCTGAAGGGCGACTTCCGGGGCCTGGGCTACGACCAGCTCCTGTTCATCAACAACTCGGGCTGGGGCGGCCGGGTGATGATTACCGACTTCCGCGACGGCGTGGTGCCCGTCGAGGTCCGCTACCACGAGCCCTACGGTCAGAGCGATATCCTCAATGGCTGGCAGGGCCCGGAGGACCTCCAGCTCGTGGGCGACTTCCTCGGGCGCGGTCATGACCAGGTCATGTTCATCAACCGCGACGGCGTGGGCGGCCGGGTGATGATTGCCGACTTCAGCGACGGCGCCGCCCCCGTCGAGGTCGGCTACTTGGAGTCCTGGAGCAGCCTCCCCGACACCCTCCAGGGCTGGATTGACCCGAACGACCAGCTCCTCGTCGGGGACTTCCAGAACCGGGGGTATGACCAGGTGCTCTGCATCAACCGCGCGGGCACCCAGGGCCGGGTGCAGGTCCTCGACTTCCGGGACGGCGTGGCTCCGGCGGAGGTGCGCTACTCCGAGCAGACGGGAGCCTTCCCCCAGCTGGATGGACTGACCGATGACGGCGACGCCGGGTTCGTCGGCGACTTCCGCGGCCTCGGGTACGACCAGCTCCTGTTGGTCAACAACGGCACCACGGGCCCCAGGCTGCTGGTGGCGGACTTCCTGGATGGCGTGCCTCCGGCCGAGGTGCGCTACCGCGAGGAGATTGGCGATGGTTATGTCCTGTACAACCTGACGACCACGGCCTTCGTCGGCGACTTCCGCGCGCTCGGCCATGACCAGCTCTTGTACGGCTCCCCCTACCTGGGAACCCACCGCTACACGCGCATCGTCGACTTCAGCGATGGTGTCGCGCCGACGGAAGTCCTCTACAACCAGATTGAGATGAACTGACGCACCGGCGCGGCCTCTCCCGTCACTCCGGGAGGGGCCGTCGCCCGCTGAGCGCCGGCCGTGGCGCTCAGCGGCCTCCCAGCCTCCCGGAGTGGCTCGCCCACTCGGGGGCGAGGAGGGACATGAGGATGGCGTCATGCCAGGCGCCCTCCCACCAGAGGACCTGCCGCCGGACGCCCTCGGCGACGAAGCCCACCTTCTCGTAGACGCGCCGGGCGCGGGGGTTGAAGGCGTAGACCTCCAGCTCCACGCGGTGCAGAGCCACGCTCTCGAAGGCGTGCCGCAGCATCAGCCGTGTTGCCTCGGTGCCCAGCCCGCGTCCGAAGACGCCGGGCCCGGTGAGCGAGATGCGGAAGTTGCAGGCGCGGTTGTGCGGGTCGAGGTTGTTGAGCACCACCTCGCCCAGGCACTCGCCGGTGGCGGCATCCGTGATGGCCAGGTCGAGCCGGTCCGGCTCTTCGGCCCGGCTCGCGTACCACGCCTCCACGGCCTCCCGGGTGAACGGCTGCTGCGAGCCGGTGAGCCGCATGCACTCGGGCTCGTGGAGCATCCGCCAGAGCGCGGGCACGTCTTCGGGGAGGAAAGGCCGGAGGACGACGCGTTCACCGCGGAGCACGGGCTTGTGGGCGAGCATGGCGGAAAGGCTACCGATTCTCCTCGGCCCGCACCTGCTCCGCCAGTGTCCGGAGAATCGGGCGCACCCTGCCGCGGAAGTGCTCCCATGCGCTCGGGCTGGTGGGCGTCTCCAGCATCGCGAGGATGCCCGAGAGGGGCACGTCCCGCGGGAGCCACGTCGCGCGCGAGACGATGAGGACGGGCACCTTGGGAAAGGCGGGATTGAGCAGCAGCTCGCCGTAGAGGCCCCAGCCGCTGTCTCAGCCCCAGTCCCGGTCCGAGCGCGAGCCGCCGTTCAGGGAATCCCCGTGTTGTCCACCAGCACCGCGCTGGAGCTGGGCACCGTGGCCTGCCCGGCCGTGAAGCGGTTGCGCGGCAGCGTCACGCCGTTGCCGGTGATGGTGGCGCTGGCGATGTCCGAGAAGGCGCCGGAGAAGCTGTTGGCGTTGCTCGTCAGCCGGCCGGTGACCTTCACGCCGCGCATGCGGTTGGCTCCGCCAGCACTGTCACGTCGCCCCGCTGCCCGGCACCACGGACGTGGTGGACCCCTGGTTGATGACCGGGTTGACCAGCACCACCGCGCTCGTCACCTCACCGAAGCGCCCCGGCGAGGCTGGCGGGTCATCATCTCCGCAGCTCACCAGCACCAGTCCCACCAACACCGCGACGCACTTGCGAATCAGCATGGAGGCCCCCGGCGCGAAGCCCCCCCATCGTTCACCAGTGGCCGCGAATTGAGGCAGCTCAGACCCTGTCTGCTCGCGCGCCGACAGTCTCCTGGGATGATTGCGGCGGGGACGATGCAGTGGGGGGAGGGGCTACACCGGAGGCTCAGCGAGACTCGCGGAGCAGCCCCGCGGCCCGGGTCCGTACGTTGGCCATGGGGTCCGCGCGGGCGGCTTCCTCCAGGTAGGGCACGGCGGCGTCGCCCAGGTCCTTGCGGATGAAGTCCTGGCAGATGCCATGGAACCGGTCGCTGACGAGGCAGCGGATGGCGTTCCGGATGAGGGTGGGGGAGTCGCGGTACGAGGCGTCGTTGCGCAGCGCCGCCCGGTACGCCGCCACGCCATCCACCCAGCGGAGGTTGTCGAAGTTGACGTTTCCTTCCAGGTAGCGCACGTAGGCGCTCCGCGGATGCTTCGCCGCCAGCTTCTTCAGCGCCGCCAGGGCCGCGTCCCGCCGCTGGGCGTCGATCAACCGGTGGACCTCGTCGAGACCCGGGAGGTCTTCCGGAGGGGGACGCCAGTCCTCGCGGGGCGAGGCGCCCGTCCGGGGCTGCTCTCGCGTCGCAGTGCCTCGCGAGGCCGGGGCCTGTGGGCGCTTCGCGGCCTCGGAGGTCGCGGGCGCTGGAGCGGAGGAGGTGGAGGCAGCGGCCCACCAGACGATGCCCGCCCCGAGGAGGACGAGCGCCGCCGCGCCCCCCAGCATGATGGCGGGCGAGCGGCCCCGGGTCGTTGGAGTCGCCCCGGACGCTGTCAGGGGGATGCGCTCCGTGGGGACGTTTCGCGGGGAGTCGGCGGCCACGGCCTCCGTCGAGGCCGCCCACGCGGCGGGAGCCTGGGCTTTGGACGGTGAATTCCGCGGCGCCGAGGCCCCCTCCGTCGCGAGCGCCTCTTCCCGCTGTGCGGATGCGGCGTCGGTGGTGCGCGGAGCTTCGGGCGCCTCCTGGCGCGAGGGCGTCGCGTGAGCCCGGGCCGGCGCGGAGTCGGCGCCCGGACCCGGCGCCGCGTCCTGGCCCGGCGGCGCCACGTGGATGCGGGCCGGCGCGAACACGACCGTGTCGAGCGCGGCGAGGAAGTCCGTCGCGGACTGGAAGCGCTCCGCCGGGGCCTTCGCCAGCGCCTTCTCCACCGCCGCCTCGAGCTCGGCGGTGAAGCCGGCCTCGGGCGCCACCTCGCGCAGCGGCGGGGGCTTCACCTCGCGGTGCATGTGGAAGAGCTCCGCGTTGCTCGACGCGGTGAAGGGCTTGTTTCCGGTGAGCAGCTCGAAGAGCAGCACCCCGGTGGCGTACAGGTCCGTGGGCGGGCCCACCGGCTCGCCGTGAATCTGCTCCGGAGCCATGTACGCCGGCGTCCCGAGCATCAGCCCGGAGGTGAGGCCCGTCGCCTCGTCCCGGAGCTTGGCGATTCCGAAGTCGAGGATGCGCACCTGCTCCCCGAGGCCCACGGCCTGGGTGACGATGATGTTCTCCGGCTTGATGTCCCGGTGGACGATGCCCTGCGCGTGCGCGTGCGCCAGTCCCGCGAGCACGTGGCGGATGGTGGCCAGGGCCCTGGCCGGCGGCAGCGGCCCGTCGCGCAGCAGGCCGCGCAGCGTCTCGCCGGTGACGAAGTCCATCACCATGTACGGCGAGTCCTGGTCCACGCCGAAGTCGATGACCGACACGCAGCACGGATGGGTGAGGCGGCTCATGGCGCGCGCCTCCACCTGGAACCGCTTCCGGAAGTCCTCGTCCCGGGCCGCCCACGCGTGGAGGAACTTGATGGCGACCGGCTTGCCCACCTCCAGGCGCTCGCCCCGGTAGACCACGCCTATGCCACCCGCCGCGAGTCGCTCGATGATGCGGTAGCGCTCCTGCAACACCGAGCCGATGCGCGGGTCGGACACGGCCGTGGGCTCATTCATGGGCGCGCAAGATAACAAGACCCCCGGAAGCCCGGGAGGACGGGAGCGGCGCGGCCCTCACGCCTCGTGGCCGTCAAGGCTCCGCCGGGAGTCATCGCACCCGAAGTGCATCGGAGCCACGACGCGTGTGAAGACAGCCGCGTGGGTGACACCCCCGCATGGGACGTCCCGTCACTCCGCCCGTGACTTGACGGGCCCCACGCCCTCGGCGCGGGGCAGCACCACGCTGAAGCGGGCGCCCTGGCCGGGCTCGCCGCCCACGTCCAGCTTGCCGCCGTGCTCCTGGAGGATGCGCGCCGCGATGGCCAGCCCCAGGCCGGTGCCGCCGTCCTTGGTGGTGAAGTAGGGCTCGAAGATACGGGCGCGGTGCTCCGGCGGAATGCCCGGGCCGCTGTCCTCCACCTCGATGATGGCGTCCGCCTCCGTGCCCTTCACCCGCACGCGCAGCGGGCCGCCCTTCTCCGCCATGGCCTCCTCGGCGTTCTTCACCAGGTTGACCAGCACCTGCGTGAGCTGATCTCTATCCACCCGCGCCACCACGCCCGTCTGGAGCGAGGGGAGCAGCTGGATGCCCGGCGGCGGCGTGGCGTACAGCGACAGCACGCTCTGCACCAATTCACCCAGGTCCACCGGCGCGAGCTGCGGCTTGGGCATCCGCGCGAAGCGGCTGAACTCGTCCACGATGCGCCGCAGCCGGTCCACCTCTTCCAGCACCACGCCCGCGCTCTCCTTGAACATGTCGGGGAAGCGAGGGTGCCCTGCCTCCTGCGCGGCCTGCAGCGTCTCCAGCGACATGCGGATGGGCGTCAGCGGGTTCTTGATTTCGTGCGCCAGCCGCCGCGCCACCTCCTGCCACGCGGCGATGCGCTCGCTGGCCACCAGCCGCTCGGTGGTGGCCTTCAGCTCGCCCGTCATCCGGTTGAAGGTGCGGACCAGCTCGCCCACCTCGCCGCTGGCCTCCACCGCCACCTGCGCGTCCAGCGCGCCCTCCGCCACGCGCCGGGCGCCCTCGGTGAGGGCCTCCACCGGGCGCGTCATCCACCGCGACACCAGCAGGCCCAGCAGCACCGCGAAGGTGCCGCCCAGCCCCGCCAGCAGGAGGAAGGCGCGCATGACGCCCTGCTCGGCTTCCCGCGCCGGGGCCCGGCTGAAGACGAGCCGCACCGTGGTGGCCTCTCCCAGCGGCAGCGTGCGCGCCACCGTGGGTGGCTCTGCCGCGCCGGCCCGGGCCAGCTCCGTGCCACCCGACACCACGGACACCTGCGCCTGGGTGAGTCGCGACAGGTGCTGCGCCAGTCCCTCGTCGAGCAGCACGCCGCCCACCGCCCACAGCCGCGAATCTCCGTAGTCCACCGGGCGCGCGGTGACGAGCGCGGGAAGCTGGCGCAGGCCGGACGGGGTGCGCACGTCCACGCGCACCGGCACGGGCTTCAGGGACTTCTCGCGGGTGACGGCGAAGAGGTCCGGGTCCGGGTCGCCACGCCGCGCGGGCAGGTGGCCGGAGGACAGCACCGTGCCGCCCCGGTCGAAGAGGGCGAGCACCGACAGGCCGCGGCTCTGCATCAGCCCCTCGGCGGTGCCGGCCTTGATGGCGCGGGTGGGGCTCTCGCGGGCCTCGCGCGCCAGGTCCTCCATGGCGGGGCTGTCCACCAGCTCCTCCACCGCGCGGCGGGCGGTGGCGCCGGAGCGCTCCAGCGACTCCTGCGCGGAGGTGGTGGCGGCCTCCATGCGCGCGTCCAGCTCGCGCGACAGCGTGTCCCGCAGGCGGGTGAGGGTGAGGGGCACCACCACCGCCAGCGGCACCAGCGCCAGCAGGGCGAAGGCGAGCGCCAGCCGCGTCCTCAGGCGCATGGCGGCCTCCTCACGGGCGGCCTCCGGTGGCCGTCGCTTCCTGGGGCACCAGGTGGAGCCCGTCCAGCATGGGCAGGCCCTGCGCGTCGAACCTCAGGCCGCCGGCCTCGGGCGCCACGCGCAGGCCCAGGCCTTGCGCGTACAGGGGCACCAGCGGCACGGACGGCGCCAGCGCCAACGCCCGCTCCCTCGCGCGTGTGTCCCGGGCCGCCGCGTCCGCCAGCGCGCCGATGGCGGGAAGCTCCACGCCGAGCAAATCCCTCCGCCCGCCCGCGTCCAGCACCACCGCCAGCGCGGGGCCGGGCACGGGCGGCAGCAGCAGGGCGTGCAGCATCAGCTCGAAGTCACCCTTCGCCCAGCGCGCGCGCAGCGCCGCGCGCGGCAGCGGCTCCAGCGCCACGGTGTAGCCGCGCTCGTGCAGCTTCACCTGGATGCGCTCGGCCACCGCGCGCTGGTCCTCCACGGAGCTGTCGTAGAGGAGTGTCACCTTGCGAGCGGGCCCGGTGGCGGGTGGGGCGGGGCGCGGCCGGGGGCCCTGCTGCATCAGCATGGGCGGCAGCAGGTGCGGCATGGGCAGCGCCGGGGCGTGGACGAAGAGGCGGGTGAGGTCCTCGCGGTCGATGGCGCTCTCCACGGCCTGCCGGAAGTCCGAGGGCAGGCGCCGGGGCGAGAAGGCGAGGTACGTGGCGTAGAAGGGCGCGCCTGCCGTGGTGTCCGTCTCCGAGGAGACGCCCAGCACGAGCTGCACCTGCCGGGCGGACCACAGGCGCGACAGGCCGCGCTCGTCCGTGCCGGTGAGCAGCAGCCGGTCCAGGTACGGGCGCCCCTGCGGCCACGCGAGCCGCGCCTCCAGCGCGCCGCGGCCCGCGGCGCTGAAGGGGCCCAGGGGGCCGGAGGCCACGGGCGCGGCCAGGGCCGGGTGGCACAGCGCGCGCTCCAGGTCCGGCCAGGGGAAGGAGAGGGACAGCTCCAGCAGGGGGCCGTTGGCGCTCACCTGCCGCCCCTCGCCGCGCACGGGGTAGAGCAGGGCGCGGTAGGGCGAGGCGCCTTCCGTGCTGGCCAGCCGCATCCACGCGCGGGCCAGCGCGCCGGCCGCCGCCGCGTTGGGCAGGGTGAGGCGCACGGACTGCGGCGTGGGACGCGACAGCTCGCGGGCGAGCGACGGGTGGACGGCGCCGTCCGTCGTGATGCGGCACACCGGGCGCGACAGCAGCCCCAGCAGCGTGGCCTCCAGGGGCGTGTCGGCGAGCGCGGGCTCGGCGACTTCCGGAGGCCCGTCGTGGGCCACGCGCAGCTCGCCGCCGTAGCGGGGGCGGCCGGCCGCCAGCGCGGAGGCGGAGGCGAGGAGGACGAGACACGTGAGGGCGGAGCGGAGCGTCATGGCGCACCGTGGCGCAGGAGGAAGAGCTCGCCGGTACCGTCCGGCTTCGTCAGGCCCACCACCACCTCGCGGCGCTTGTCGCCGTCCAGGTCGGCCGTCACCACGTACAGCGCGCGGCCGGCGGGCAGCGCGCCCTGCCAGAGCGGCTCGTGCGCGGTGGGCTCGTCCCCGGTGGCGGCGTACACGCGCAGCACGTCCGGCGAGGGCTGGAGCTGCGGCGAGGTGGTGAGCAGCTCCGGCGTCCCGTCCCCGTCCACGTCCCCCAGCGCGCTGCCCGCGCCCAGGCCGTGCAGCCGCGTGGGCGCGGCGCCGGCGCGCGGGTAGAGGGATGCCGAGCCGTCCGGGTGGACGAACAGCAGCCGCGGCGGGATGAGGCTCGCGGTGGTGAAGGGCGCGGGCACCGTCATCGCGCGCCCGTCCGCCATCCGCACCTCCGGCGCGAAGGCCGTCTGCCCGGGGACGAAGGCCCCGCGCTCGGCGGCCCCGAGCGGCGCCGCGTCCAGCGGCCCCAGTGGCCTCAGCGTGGCGCGCGCCGCCTCCAGCGCGAGCACCTCTCCGTGCGCGTGCCGGGTGCTCCACGCCGCCAGGCGCGGCGGCCCCGGCAGCACGGCCAGCGCGCCGAAGGGCTCGCGGGTGGTGGCGCTCGCGAAGGGCAGCATGTCCAGCTCGCGGCGCGCCAGCAGCCGTCCGTCCGCGGCGAAGACGGACACGTCGCGCTCCGTGAGGGCGGCCACCTCGTCCCTGCCGTCGCCGTCCAGGTCTCCCGTGGCCAGCGCGGCCAGCGGATGCTCCAGCCGCGCCAGGACGGCGCCCAGCAGGCGCACGCCCCGGGGGGCGGAGCCATTCGTGGCGGGCCCCGACGGCGCACCGGCCGAGGCCAGCGCCAGCACGGCCGCGTCCGCCTCCACGGCGCCGGCCAGCGTGCCCGCGGGCTTCGGCGGGCGCGTGGCGGTGCGGCCGGACCAGAAGTTGACCCAGGTGCCCAGCGCGTCGCCCCGGGCACGAAGCTCGCCGCCCTCCACGTCCACCGTGAGGCGCACCAGCGTGCGGGCCCCCTGCGCGCGGGCGGCCCCCTCCGCGGCCTCGGCGGTGGGCGCGTCCACCACCACCGGCGCCAGCCCCGCGGCGGCCAGCCGCGCCGCCAGCACGGTGCCCACGGCGCGCCGCAGCTCGGCGGAGCCTCCGGACACGTGCAGGGCCACGGGAGCTTCCGCGGGCAGCGCGCGCACCGACTCCGCCAGCGACTTCGCGAGGCGGTCGACGGCGGAGGCGCTCTCCGGAGCGGTGGGGAAAGACTGCGGCGCGGCGCCGGCCGCGAGCGCGGCCAGCAGGGCGAGGAGTGGGGCTCGGCTCACAATCCGTTCCTGTTGCCGTCCTCGATGAAGAAGTTCTCCGGAGTCACCTGCCCCGGAGGCGGCGCCTCGGCCGTGGGCTGCGTGCCCTCCAGGAACGGCTCCAGCCGGCCCGGGACGGAGGCGCCAGCCAGCAGCCCGCTGACGGGGTCGATGCGCACCTGGACGACGCCGGAGGGCACCTCGAACTCGCGGGCGGGCAGGCCCTCGTGGGCCACGCGCATGAACTGGAGCCAGATGGGCAGCGCGGCGCGGCCACCCGTCTCGCTGCCGCCCAGCGGCGAGTTGTCATCGAAGCCCACCCACGCGCTGGCCACCCAGTCCGCGGTGAAGCCGGAGAACCACGTGTCCTTGGACTCCTGCGTGGTGCCCGTCTTGCCGGCGGCGGGACGGTTCAGCTCCCGCACCGCCCTGGCCGTGCCCTCCTCCACCACGCTGCGCATCAGCGAGGTGGTGAGGTACGCCACCGCGGGGGGCAGCGTCTCCTCGAAGGCGGGCTGGTGCTCCTCCAGCACCTTGCCATTCACGTCGCGCACGCGCAGCAGCAGCAGCGGCTCCGCGTAGCGGCCATTGGCCTGGAGCGTCGCGTAGGCGTTGACGGCCTCCAGCATCGTCACCTCGCCGGTGCCCAGCGCCAGCGTGAGGTTCTCCGGCAGCGGCGAGTGGATGCCCGCGCGGCGCGCGAAGTCGATGATGCTCGCCGGGGTGAGCGCCTCGATGAGGCGCACGGACACCGTGTTCTTCGACTGGGTGAGCGCCTCGCGCAGCGTCATCGGCCCCTCGAACTGGCGGTCGTAGTTCTGCGGCTTCCACGTCTTGCCCGTGTACGGGTCTCGGATGGCCTCGGGGGCGTCGTTCACCTTGGACAGCGGCGTGTAGCGCCCGCTGCCCAGGGCCGCCGCGTAGAGGAAGGGCTTGAAGGACGAGCCCGGCTGGCGCTTCGCCTGCGTGGCGCGGTTGAAGGACGAGCGCTCCGCGTCATAGCCGCCCACCAGCGCCGCCACGTTGCGGTTCTCCGGGTTGATGACCACGAGCCCGCCCTGCACGAGCGGCACCTGGTCCAGCGCGGCCTCCACGAAGGCCGGCGCGGGCGGCGCCTTGAGCACGCGCACGTAGACGAGCTGGCCCTTCTCGAACACGTCGGAGGCCTTCTTCGGCGAGCCCTTGCCCTTCTGGCGTGCCCACGTCGCGGTGGAGAAGGGCACCTCGGCGGTGCGGCCCACCAGGTCCACGCGCGCCACGTTGCGCTTGTCGTCCACCTCGGTGACGTAGCCGGTGAGGCGCAGCCCCTCCTCCAGCGGCTTGAGGCGCACGGCGCGCGCCAGCTTCTCCTCCTCGGAGCGCGCGGCCTCCTCCTCGGGCGTCAGCTCCGGGAGCTGCTCCTCGGAGCCGTCCTCCTCCAGCTCCGCCTGGCCGCTCGCGCCGCCCGCCTGGGGCCCCTTGGGCTCCTCCTCCTTCTCCACCCGGGCCAGCGGCGCCAGGTCGGCCACGTAGCCCTGGTCCTTCTGCCGGCGCCCGGCCTCCTCGATTCGGGTGGTGATGAACCCGCGCAGGCGCTGCCACTGCGCGTCCGTCAGCGTGCCCCGCGGGCCGCGGTAGCCCTGGCGCCGGTCCACCGCCTCCAGGCCCTCGCGCACCGCCTGCTCGGCCGCGGCCTGGAGCTTCGGCACCATGGCGATGTCCACGCGCAGGCCACCCGCCATCACCGCCTGCTCCCCGTAGCGCGCGATGAGGGTGCGGCGGATCTCCTCCGCGTAGTACAGCCCCACCGGCTTCTCCTGGCGCGGCGCCAGGACGATGGGCTTGTCCATCTCCGGCTCCACCACGCTGGCGGGCACGAAGCCATGCCGCGCCATCTGCTGCAGCACGTAGCGCTGGCGCGACTTGGCCCGCGTCATGTTCGTCACCGGGTTGATGCGGTGGGGAAGCTGCACGGTGCCCGCGAGCACCGCCGCCTCACCGACGGACAGGTCCTTCGCGTGCTTGCCGAAGTAGAAGAGCGCGGCCTCCTCCAGGCCGTAGCGGCGCTGCCCGTAGTAGGACTGGTTGATGTAGAGGGCGAGAATCTGGTCCTTGGTGAACGCCTCCTCCACGCGCGGGGTGAGAATCCACTCGCGGGCCTTGCGGCTGAAGCTGCGCTCGGGCGTGAGCAGCAGGTTCTTCACCACCTGCTGTGTAATCGTGGACGCGCCGGACTTGCGGCTGCCGGGGATGAGGTTCTTCACGGCGGCGCGGGCGATGCCGAAGGGGTCCAGGCCCTCGTGCTTGTAGAAGTCCGCGTCCTCGGCGGCCAGGAAGGCATTGCGCACGTGGGGAGGCAGGTCCTCCACGCGGATGAGGGTGCGGCGCTCGTGGGCGAACTCGGCGCAGAGGCTGCCGTCCGCGCACGTCACCTTGGTGACCTGCGGCGGCTGGTAGTGGCGCAGGGCCTCCACCGAGGGCAAATCCCGGCTGTAGTAGACGTAGCCGCCGGCAATCGCGAGCAGCCCCAGGACCAGGCACACGGCGCCGGTGATGAGCAGCCGCTTCGTCCAGCGCCACAGGCGGGCACCGGGTCCGGGGCGCGCCGGAGGCGGAGGCGCGGCCGGGGAAGGCGTGGAGGGGTCGGGCGGATGGGGCATCACGGGAGCCGGGGTCATGGCGCTTTCGAAGAGGGCCGCACGTTAGACCGTGGGGACGGGAACGGGAACCGGCCCGGAGTCCACCCCGGGCCGGTGTCCGGGCGGACAGGCACTACGGCGTGGAGGGCTCGGGCGTCACGGACGCCGCGTCCCGGACGGTGGGAAGGGGCACGTCCGCCCGGGCCAGCCGGTTCACCCGGTCCGCGTTGACGCGCGCCTGGACGTAGCGGGGCGACAGGCGGGTGGCGGTGGCATAGGCGGCGCGGGCGTCCTCCACCCGGCCCAGCCGCTCCCAGGCCACCCCGAGGTTGTTGTGCACGTAGGCCACGTGGGGGAGGAGGGAAGCGGCCCGGGAGAGCACGTCCGCCGCCTTCGCATCCTCGCCCGCGCGCAGGTACGCGAAGCCCAGGTTGTTGAGCGCGTAGCCGTGCTCCGGGTCCAGGTGCACGGCCTGCTGGAAGCGGAGGATGGCGGCGGGCAGCTCCCCGGCGCTCAGGTGGGCGCGGCCGAGCACCTGGTACACCTCCGCGTCCTCCGGACTCCTGAGGACGGCCTCTTCGCCCACGCGCACGGCCTCCGCGTAGCGGCCCAGCGACACCAGCAGTCTCGCCTGCTGCACCAGCGCGTCGCTGTCCTCGGGGAGCAGGCGGCCGAGCCGCTCATAGGCCAGCACCGCCACCTCCGTCTGTCCCCCCAGCCGGGCGAGCCGGGCAGCCAGTGCCAGCGCGTCCGTGTCCGCCGGGTCGTCAAACAGGGCGCGGCGGCACTCGGTGAGGGCACCGGAGACGTCACCCAGTTCCTTCAGGGAGCGCGCGCGGGCCAGGTGGTCCACGCGCCGGCCGTGCGTGTGCGGCAGGGCGAGCCGCTCGGCCGAGGGCGTCTCATCAGGGCTCGTGCGCGCGTCATCCGGCGAGGAGGGCGCCTCGTGCCAGAAGTGCGGCGGTGCCTCCTCCGTGAGGGGGAGCGCGGGCGGGGCCGCCTTCACGCCGCCGTTGCCCGCGTCTCCGCCCTCGTGCCGCCGGGCCTGCTGCTGTGCGACGGCGACCCACGGGCGCCAGGAGGGGGGCAGGGGGACGTCGTCCCACGCGGCGAACCCGAGCACGGCGAGGCAGGCGGGCAGCAGCGACTTCCTCAACGCGGAGGGCAGGGTGAAACCGGCGTGGGGAGTGGCCTTCCTCGTGCTCATGGCGGCGACCTCGACTTCCGTCGGCGCGCCCGGGAAGGGCGCTCCGGGGAGCCGTGTGCCGGACTCCCACCCGGGAGCCAATGCCACTGCCGTGCCAGGGGCTTTCCCCCGAGAGACGGCGCGGGGTGTGGCCCCCTGGCCACGGAGCGGGGGAAAAGCGTGGCGGGAGCGCGGGTGTCATGCGACGGTCCGCGCGATGAAGATCGCCACCTGGAACGTGAACTCGATTCGGGCCCGCCAGGAGCGGGTGCTCGACTGGCTGAGGACCGCGCAGCCGGACATCGTGTGCCTGCAGGAGCTCAAGTGCACGGACGCGGACTTCCCCACCGACGCGGTGCGCGAGGTGGGCTACCACGCGGCGGTGCACGGGCAGAAGACGTACAACGGCGTGGCCATCCTCGCGAAGGAGGAGCCCCGGGACGTGGTGAAGGGGCTGTCGGACGGCGTGGACGACACGCACGCGCGCCTCATCGCGGCCACGGTGGGCGGCATCCGCGTGGTGAGCGCCTATGCGCCCAACGGGCAGTCGGTGGACTCGGAGCAGTACCACTACAAGCTCCAGTGGTACGAGCGGCTGCGGCGCTACCTGGACTCGCGGCACCAGCCTGGAGAGCCGCTGGTGCTGGGCGGTGATTGGAATGTCGCTCCCGCGGACATCGACACCTACGACCCGAAGGAGTGGGAGGGGCAGACGCTCTTCACCGACAAGGAGAAGGCCGCGCTGCGCAAGGTGTGTGACTTCGGGCTGAAGGATGCCTTCCGTGAGCTGTACCCGGACGTGCAGAAGTTCTCGTGGTGGGACTACCGCATGCTGGCCTTCCCGAAGAACCGCGGCCTGCGCATCGACCACCTCTACGTGACGGCGCCGCTGGCCTCGCGCCTGGTGGCGTCCGACGTGGACCGCGAGGCGCGTAAGGGAAAGCAGCCGTCCGACCACGCGCCGGTCTGGATCGAGCTGCGCTCCTGATTCGTGGCGCGGTAGGGATTCGCACGAGGCGGGGCGCCGCCTGGCGGTGCCTGGGCCATGGCGGTGTATCGGAGGAGGCGCGAACGGGGCGGCCCTCGATGAAGGCCCTCGTGTTGTACGGACCAGGGTGGACGTCCCGCCGCGTTCGCGGCCGCGCGGGAGCCAAGGCCTTCGACCTTCCTCGAAGGCCAGGCGGCGCGACGGCCAGGTGACACGGCCAGGCGCTCGCATTGCCGGGGCGCGCATGGGGACGGGGACGCGGCGTGCGTTGAGAGTGCGCCGCTTTTTCGGGGCCCATGACCCGGCACCACTCTGTCGGAGACAGGCGCCTCGGGCGTTGCGGCTCCGGCAGCCAACGCAGACCCGCCAGTCCTCTCGGCTTCGACGTGCTCCGCCGCGGGAGTGGACGTGCCGGTGCCTCCAGGCTCGAAGTCCGCGCCTCGGGAAGGCGACTCCTCCTCCGCTGCCAGCGCCTTCCAGAGAGCCCGGCCCGCGGCGTTGACGTCCTCTTCGACCAGCGCCCCCTCCTCGCCACGGGCCAGCGCGCGAACCAGCTCCGCCAGCGCTCCCCAGATGAGTCCCTCGCCCACCCGGACGCTGCCCGGCGCCAGCGCCCCCTCGCGCTCACCGAGGGCCAGCACCTCGCGCACCAGCGC
>NZ_JAIQDG010000059.1 GCF_020037125.1 Myxococcus sp. RHSTA-1-4 | reverse complement strand
GACGGCCCGCCTGCTCCTGACGGATGCCCATCAACCAGCCGGCTTGCTCGCCCATCAGCAGACGTGCGCGTCAACAGGGCCGCGAGCGGATGCTGTCCACGCCAGCGCACCGGGTGGAGGCACTGCCCAATGGCTCCGTCCTCCTGGTGACGTGGCCCACCGCCGCGGACTTCGCCAGCGACGAGGCTCGTGTGGCCCAGGCCCGTGCCCACGTCCACCTCCGCCCGGAACTCGACTTCTCCACCGTGCTGCGCACCCTGCGCGAGCGCAGCGCCACGCTGGCCCCCGTGGAGCCCCGCTTCCACTCGGACGTGGCTCCGCTCCTCTCCCGCGTGGTTGACCTGAGCTCCCTCGGCGAGCGCCAGCGCAGGATTGCCGAGCTCAACGCGTACCAGCCGCCCGAGCCCGAGGAGTGGCTCCCCGCCGATTCCGCCCTGCCTTCGGACGTGGAGAGCCCCCAGCGCGTGCGCGAGCACTACGGCTACCTCGCCGAGCACCTCGTCGCGCTGCTGCACACGAACGTGCCCTCGGTTTTCGAGGAAACCCCCGAGTCGCTCACGGATGTCGACTCCCGGTTCTGGTTCGAGAATTTTCCGGAAGTCTTCGAGCGGGAGAAAATCGACGAGCACGCGGTGCCCGCCGTGGGCGCGTACCTGGGAGAGGTGCTGGTGCGCAACCTGGGAGGACAGTGGATACCGCGCAAGAAGCTCGGGGAGGCGCAGGTCCTCGTGGGCAACCGCGTCTGGCTGCCCATGATTCGCGCCCATCGGTACATGCGTTCCCGCCAGTCGCTGCTGGACTACTCCCTCACCCAGCTCTACCGCGTCGCCGCGCGCCACCGCTCCTGAGAATGGGGGGCTGCGCCCGGGGGGCGTTCGCCTCCTTCGGCCCGGGAGGTGTCGGCAAGAAATGAGCGCCGCGGGCACCGGTTGAACCTCAAGCCCGGCGAGCCGCCACGGCGCGAACGTCGCCATGGCGGGCTCTCCCTCAGTGGATGGTGGGCTTCTGCGAGCTGTGCCCGAATCGGGGCTGTAGGTCGTCTTCGCAGAGATCTCGGCGGCGAGCTGCGCGCGCACGACCTCCGTGACGGCGTAAACCCTCGGCCACATCCCCAACAGCAGAGTGGCTCGCGCCGCATTGACGGGCGCGAGGTCCGCGACTTGGTTCATGGGGGTGATCGTTGATGACTCGTAGCACCACGTTCAGGTGCTCCCACGGGTAGCGCCTGTATGGTCGGCAGCTGCTGAGCAAGCGCCACTGCGTCGCCGCAGCCCCGATTTGTAATCAGGAGGCGTCGGCTCGTGCTCGGGGCGATCCGGGGAGCACCGACTCTGTGGCCCGGTACCTTCGCCATGTGCCCCTGCGGCACGGATTCAGGGGCACGAGGGGGCCCGGGCGGGAGCGAGAGCTTGCGAGAACACCGTGCCGCTGGGCGTTGGCGCTTCCCCGGGACGTAACCGACTGAACGCCCGCGTACCCGCCCGAACAGTTCGGGCTTCACCGCGAACCGCGTCAAATGCCTGGAGTTAGAGGGAAAAAGTGGCGGTAGAGCATGAGAATCGAACTCACCAGGGACGCCTCTCAGCGCCCCTCACCGGTTTTGAAGCCCCGCCACCCCGATCCGCGAGGTGCCCGGAGGGATTGAGGGTCGGCCGGTTTCCCTCTGGAGCGGGGCGGGTGGAGCGTCCATGGAGGTCCACCCGCGTCCGTTCATCTTGGGTACAGCCTGGGTACGAATCGGCCCGCCCGACCAAGCTCCTTCATCATGGGCCGAGCAAGGACGGAGGGAGACTCTGGATGAAGTTCTTGAACTGGGCCTTGCGGACTCGGATCGTCCAGCCCGCCCTTGCCTGTGGGCCCGGCGGGTGGATCCGGATGCGCAGCCATTTCGGGTCACTGTCCGGCTCAATCGTCAGTACGCGCGGACTGCCCTTGATTGGGGACCTTCCATTGATGCGTGGCATGGGGGCACCATAGCGCTACTTGTGCGACTTGCTACGATCCTGGGTTCGCTCGCGGTACAGGCGGTCCAGTTCGCGATGGAACTCCTCTGGGTCCGAGAACTGGTCGTACGCGCGCCGACCATCCGCTGTGACCGTCCAGCAGCCGCGAGGCTGCTTCCGGAACCAGCCCACTTTGGTCGCCCCGGTCGTTCCCCACGATGCCCTGTCGATCTCGTCGTCGTCCAAGTTCATTCGCTCAACGAGCTGGTCCAGGACCTTGGAGCCCTTGATTCCAGGGGCATTGATGACGATCTCGAACAACGCCCTGACGATCTCGCCTCTGCGCCTGTGGCCGATTGCTCCGCGCTGGCTCATGGAACCGTTCTCCTGTTCTTGTTGTTCAAGGGCCCCGCGACATTCATGGGGGACGGGCTTCATGCCGCGTAGTTGTGCGTCTCTCGGAGATGGGCTCCACGTTACGGGAAAGTCACGCCGGAGAGCGTGATCGTGCGCAGCCCGCCCGAGTCCCACAGCTTCAGCGTGAACGTTCCGTGGGCTGCATCGGGCGTCGCCTCCGCCTCCACCACGACACGACACCCTGGATTGCAATTTGAGGGCACATCGCTCCAGACCGTCAGAACCTTCAACGACGTGCCGGTCTTGCTCACCAGCGACGCCCCTTCTGCTGTCCAGGGATTTGCGGCATCCGGAGTATCAAAAAGTACATCCATGGCTACGCGGACAGGGGATCGATAACTCCAGGCTCGGTTGACCCTGAGAATCTCGCCCGGACGCTGGCGGATCGCCTCGTTGACGAGAAGGAACTTCGCGGCGACTCCCTGCTCGCGGACAATCAAGCCGTTGGCCAGGAGGCCCGCGATCCCGCCCGGTCCCTCATGCTCCGCGCGTAGCCGCTCGTTCTCCTCGCGGCACTGCTGGGTCTCCGCGCGGGCATCCTTCGCTTCCTGCCGGTACGACTCCGCCGTGCGTGGCTGGCGCCATACTTCGACAAGTCGCTCCACACGCGCGGGGTGCGCGACCAGGATGAAGGCTGCACCGGACGGGACAAAACCGTCCAGGAACCGCACAGTGAGTCGCAGGCGCTCGCCGGGCAGGATCTGCTCCGAGGGCACCAGCCGGAGCGTGCTCCGCCCAACGTCCACGAGCGAGAAGCGCTTTGCACCTTCGAGCACGATCTTCTCCGTGGCGAGGTCGGAGTCGAACTCGAACGTGGTGGAAACGCCTGGGCTTATCTGGACCTCGGGTGTCTGCGTCGCCTCAGAGTTCTCGGCCGGGATCTCAACGCGACGCACACCGAGACTCGGGGCCACAGGACGCGGTTGTGCGGTCGCGGCTCCGGACAGGAGCGTGAGCACCACGAGAACAACGATGGGTGACGCGGGCACGATCAGTCCTCACTCGAAGCGGCGGACGGCCTTCAGGTCCATGGTGGAGTAGACGATGGCAGTGCTGGGATCGCTCGTGGGCTCTCGCTTTTGGATTCCGATGGCATTGTCCTGGGGGTCGAGGAACTGCACGCAGACCGGGATGCGCTCGTTGTCAGGAGTACGCGCCTCTGTGAGCCGCCCGTAGACACGTTCCGGGCCTACGATGAGCCGCCCGGAGAACAGCGTCGGGGAGGGTAGGTTTCCCCATCGGCGGATCATGCGAATCGTGGTTTCTCCCTCGCGCACCGTGATGAACCTGGAGGTCTCGGGGCGCAGGTCGAAGGTGGATTCACCCCTGCCAGCCCCACGTGCGAAAAGGCCGAGCTTTTCCATGGCCTCAACGGCCCCAGGAGGACACTCCTCGGGCGGAGGCGTTGGGCGCACCTGGGGGCCAGGGCAGGCCATCGCCATGCAGACCGCGACACCGAGGCCGAGCGCCTTGCCAACGGCTCCGCCCCGGAGGCGCTGCGGCTCGGGCTCGGGGGATACGCTGGTGTTCTTCTTCATCTTCACGGAAGCCTTCTCCTGGGAGAACGTCGCGGGAAGGGCGACGGCCGCAAGGGTGGGCGCGCCATCGAGCGCGGCTGCGGCTGGGTCAGCTTCCAGTGGCATCCAGGGGGCCGCCACTTCCTGGCCGGGAGCCCAGGACGCGAGCGCGAGCGCGGGAGATGCGGGTGGTGAGTCCGTGGCCACAATGGGATGGGGCTCCAGTCCGTGACGTGCGGCAGGAGCAGGGGCGGGCGTCAGGTTGCGCGCGAGCACCAGCACGCCCACGCTCAAGCCCACCAGCAGACTCATCCAGATCGCCACGCGCAGGACATTGAAGTGAAGGGCACGTGCCGGGGGCGGCGCAGGCGGGGGGCCGGGGCGTGCATGAGCTGGGGGTGGCAGCTCGGCCTGGATGGCCACCGCGTTTGACTCCGAATCGTGCGCGGCATCTTCCGCTCGTTGACGCGGCCCCCGGCGAGGCCGGGCCTTGCGCTTCTTCAACCACTGCACCAGCTCGTCTTCGCCCGCGTGCGGCACCTCCGCGAGCGTGGTGGCGGTGTCCGGGCCATAGGCGTCGCAGAGCTTCACGTCCCAGGACTCGTCCGCCTGGGCCAGCAGGGCCTCCAGCTCCGCGCACAGCGCGTCGGCGTCCGGGTGACGCTCCTCGGGCTCCTTGGCCAGCAGGCGCATGCACACGGCACTCAGGGCCTCGGGGACGCGCGAGTTGAGCACGTGGGGTGGTTTGGGGGCGCGGTTGAGCACGGCCTCCACCCCTGCGGCCTCGTCCGGGAGGAAGGGCTGCCTGCCCGTCAGGAGGCAATAGAGAACGACGCCCAGCGCGTACAGGTCATCCGAGGGGCCGGGCTGGTAGGAGCGGCCACGCTCGTCCCCGTGCTCCTGCTGGAAGCGCCATGCCTCGGGCGCGCGGTACTCCGGCGTGCCCGGTGGCAGCACGCCGCCGGTGATGCTGGGGGCGCTCTCGTACCCGCCCGCGCCGAAGTCCACCACCACTGCCTCGCCGTCCGAGGTGCGCTCGATGACGTTGCTCTCCTTCAGGTCTCGATGCACCACCTTCGCCCGGTGCGCGGCGCCCAGCCCGCGCGCCACGCCGCGCACCTTGAGCACGACCTCGCGGGCCGAGGGGTTCTCCTCCCTGGCCCACACGTCCAACCGGCGCCCCTCCACGTAGTCCATGACGATGAAGAAGTATTGAGGCGCCTCGTCCGGCCACTGTCCGTGCCCACGGATGCGTACCAGATTGGAGTGCTTGAGCCGCAGGAGGATGGCCACTTCGCGCTCGGCCCACTCGGCCAGCCCCCAGAGTGGGATGAGCTTGAGCGCGTAGAGCCGCCCTCCACGCCGGGCGCGGTACACGGCTCCGAAGCCTCCGGCCCCCAGCTTCTCCTCCACGAGGTACCCTCCGATGTCCGTGCCCGGGGGGACGACGGGATGCAGACGCGGGCTCAAGTGTCCTCTCCTTCGGCGGGGCGTGTGGGGTCGGCGTTCCTGGACATGCTCTCAACCGGTAGCGGATCTCATACGAGTTCCCACCGCGAAGTGGCGCGGGAGAAGGGTAAACCTTGAGCGGATACTATCGTTGAACCTGATGAGCTGTATGCTCGGAGTGCCGCCCACGCGGCATTCTCCTCTTTCTCCCAGGTCTCCTCATGTACGCGAAGCTCTCCCAGCAGATTGGAACCCATGTCCGCGCCGCCCGGCATCGGGCGGGCCTGTCGCAGGCCCAGGTGGCCGAGGCCATCCACGTGCCGACGCTGGTGTTCAGCCGCCTGGAGCGCGGCAGGTTGCTGCCCAGCCTCCCCACGCTGGTGGACCTGTGCGGTGTCCTCCGAGTCCCCGTGGACCTGATCCTGGGCGGCAATGGCTTGGCGGTCTCTGCCCCCGAAGGTTCCGGCCAATAGGCACGGTGCCGCCTCGTGACGGGGTGCGGATCGCGCATCGACACGGCCGCCAAGATGCGGCAGGAAGGGGCGTCCCCGAGGCGCGGGCCCCCTGCCCGCGCCAGACCTGGTTCTCGGTGTTCCTGGTACCCCGACGCATGAACGAAGAACTGGCGACCCGAATTGGAAGTGCCGCCCGAGAGGCCCGGACGCAGCTCGGGCTCACGCAGGCGGAGGTGGCCGAGAAGCTGGGCCTCGCGCACATGGTCTACAGCCGTCTGGAGCGCGGGAAGATGCTGCCCAGCGTCCAGACGCTGCTGCGGATATGCTCGGTGCTGCGCATCTCCTCGGACGAACTGCTGGGGCTCTCGGACGCGGAGGAGGGAGCGAAATCGGGCAAGGGGGCGCGAGGGCAGGGCGGGGCGCCCAAGCTGCGCCAGCTCACCGGCCTCGCGCGCAAGATGGACGAGGACCAGCTCGATGCCCTCGTGAAGGTGGCCCAGGTGTTGTTGCGCTGAAACGACGCGGGCCCACACCTGGGGCCCGCTTGCTTCCAGGAATGTTCGGCCGCCCGTTCTCACTCTTCGTTCGGCGCGGGCGTGGCCTCGTCGGCGTCCAGTCCCTCGGGGAAGATGCCTTCTTCGTCCAGTTCCACCCGGTCGCGCAGGACGGACGCCTCCGACAGCATCCGCGCCAGCTCCTCGCTCGCCTCCTTCCGGCCGAAGCGCTGTGACTCCGCCGCGAGCGCCGCCCGCAGCGCATCGCGCATCTCGGCGGCCGTGGCGTAGCGCTCGGAGAGCTTGCGCTGGAGGGCCTTGTGGACGATGGCCTTGAGCGCGTCTGGCAGGCCCGCCATCGCGTTCTCCACGTCCTCGGGGCGGTAGCGGTTGACGAGCGCGATCATCCGCGTGAGGGGCACCGAGGGCATCTCCTCCGTCTTCACGTCCACGGTGGCGTTGGGGGCCTTCTCGTCCTCCACGTCAAAGAGGTGCTTGCACGTCAGCATCTCCAGGAGGACGAGGCCCAGAGAGAAGATGTCGGACCGGCCATCCATGGGCTTGCGGTGCAGGTACTCGGGCGAGGCGTACGCCACGTCGCCCTTGAGCAGGAGGCCCGGCGTCTCCTCCCGGCCCACCATGAGCGAGTAGGTGGCGCCGAAGTCCGTCACCTTCACCTCGCCGCTCCGGGCCACGCGGATGTTCCGGGGCGCCACGTCGCGGTGAATGATGCCCAGCGGCCGGTTCTCCGAATCTCTCAGCGTGTGCGCGTGGTGGAGGGCGTCGGCCACCTCGGCGGCGATGTAGAGGGCGAAGGGCGCGGAGAGCGGCTTCTCGCGCATGGTGGCGAGGCTGATGATGGTGTCCAGCGTGGGGCCGTCCACGTACTCCGCGATGACGTGCGGCCGGTCGGCGTGGATTTTCAGGTGATGGACCTGGGCGATGGCCGGGTGGTGGAGGCGGAAGGCGAGCTGGACCTCCTCGATCAGCCGCTGGCAGCGCTCGAAAGTAACGGGATTGCGCAGGCGCTTGATGGTGACGAGCCCGGCGAGTCCATGGGGGAGGTGACGCTCGGCCAGGAGCACCACCTCGCCGTTACCCCGCCGCTCCAGCGTGCGGATGGCCTCGTACGTGGTGGTCTCGACTGTGAACCGGAGCCGGGGGCGGGCGCTCTCCAGGTCGGAGGTGTTCTCCGGCGTCGGGTCCTCGATCTGCGTTTCGTCGGTCGGAGTGCGGTCATCGGTCATGTGCGGCCTCCAGGTGGGAAGGGACGCGCGGCGGGCACTGGCTCGGGCCTCCCGGCTCCCTGGTGGGGCCTCGGCTGCGGGAGACGGGGCCGGTGGCGATCGCGGTCCAAGGTCTACTATTCATAAACCCAAAAGGTATTACAAGCGACCACAGGACTCGGCCGAGTGCGTGCGGCGGTTCGCCTGCCCGGTGCGCGCGTTCTGCCGCAGCTGCATGCC
The DNA here is from genome assembly GCF_020037125.1 of Myxococcus sp. RHSTA-1-4. GTDB lineage: Bacteria > Myxococcota > Myxococcia > Myxococcales > Myxococcaceae > Myxococcus. The sequence continues at coordinate 33,836 of NZ_JAIQDG010000059.1, read as the reverse complement.
CTGCGTCCCACCTCTAGGCACTGGCCGCAGGGAGCTTGAGCAGGACCGTGCGGTCCAGGAGACGGATGAGGTCGTGCTCGTCCGCGTTTGCCATCATCCAGTCCGCGATCATGGCCTCGGGTGTGTCGCAGCGGTTCTTGCCGCAGGAAACGATCTCCCGCGTGAAGTGGTTCAGGTACAGGACCTCGATCTCGCCGGTGCTCAACCGCCTGATGGACCACTCGGCCATAAGCCCTCCGTTCACCGACGAGCCGGAGGGGCGCACCGGTTTTGAATCACGTCGTCGTTGATGGTGGCGACGAGCACCTGCGAGTTGATGATGTCGCAGCCGCCGTACATGACGACCTTCCGCAGCTTGCGGTAGTCCACGTGCTCGGAGGCGCAGCGGCAGAAGGGCCTGGAGTCACCGTGGTCGCCGCCCATCATGTTGCCGAGCGCATACAGCCCCTGACACGAGGAGATGAACGTGCGCCGCAACTTCTCGCTCGTACACATCGCGCTCTCGCTCGCGGCGGCCACCTGCGCAGCTTGGCGCTTCTGTTCGGCCGCCAGCCTCTCGGTCTGGAGCCTCTGGTTCACGAGCGCCGGATCTGGAACCGGGCTGAGCCCCAACTCGGCGGCCAGGATCTCCAACTGCTCCACGGACTCCATGTTCATGCGCTTGGACAGGAAGCCGACGACCAGGGTGGCAGGTGCCCAAGACGTGCCGTTCCTCTGCATGTCGTCGGTCACCTGCTGGAAGAAGGGTCTGGCCCATGCCTTCTCGGCGTACCCGTACGCACGCGGCCCTTCGGGCTGGCCGCCAGCGTGGAGGATGCTCCGAAGCTCAAAGGCGAAGTGGGTACGTCGTGCGTTGCCATACCCCCAATTGAAGTAGCCCGAGGGCGACACCGCCACGTGAACCAGAACGAAGCGCTCGGTTGCTGAATCCGGATCGGCCAGCAGCACCTGGAGAGGCGTCGGCAGCTCCGCCAGGGCACGACGTGCTCCGCTCGGAACATCGTGGTCGCATGCGGTCAGGACGGTCTGGAGATCCATGAGCAGCATGCCGCTTGATTTGATCTCTTCGAGTACCTGGGGAGCGCAGTCCTCCGGTCCGAACTGGCCCGCGTCCTCAGCATCGCGCACAGGATTCTCCCGAGGTGATGCGGGCAAGGTCTGGTCGGGCGCGAATGCGTCCGGCGTTGCCTGAGCGCCGACCACGAGGAAGCCGATCACGCCCACGGCAGCGGCTACGGCAAGAACGGCGGTCAGGCTCTTCGTCATCCAGGGCCCCGGGCTTGAGGTTCGTCCAGGACGAACTGGTGAACGGGGCCCAGGTCGTAGTCAAGCCGGATGCCCCGTCGCCGCACCCCGGACCCGCTCGCGAAGACTGTGGGCGCCCGCATTCGCCAGCTCCGTGAGGAGTCCGGGCTCACGATGGAAAAGCTCGCCTACGAGAGCGATCTCGGCTCGAAGGGGTACCTCTCTGACATCGAGAAGGGGCTGGCCCGTCCGACCCTGCGCACGTTGAAGGTGCTGGCGGACCACCTGGGAGTGTTGCCGCTGGACCTCCTGACGTTCCCCGAGGATGACGAGCGGCAACGCCTCGTGGACCGCATCCGCACAATGTCCTCGGCCGAGATCAAGAAGCTCTCGAAGGCGCTCGCGGACCAAGACCAGCGGTAGATGGCGCCCGACATCGGCCAGCAGGCGTGGGCCCTCAATCCCAGGAGAACGCCGGTCGCTTCGGGGGCACCGGCTCGGTGTTTTCCCCTACGAGCACACGACCATCGTGATCACCGGGGGCGGGTCCGGCAACCTGGTCCTGCGGCACCACGCGCGGCTGTACCGGCTCCGATGCTGGCGGCCCGGTCGCGGTCGGCGAAGGGGCTTCGGTTCCGTTTGCCACATGGCGATCTCCAATGCCGTGGCCGCTGGAGTCGCTGACGGTTGCCGCCCGGCAACCATCAGGGACCAACGCGCTCCGTTCGAGCATCGACCGGAGCGTCGCGTTTTCATCCCGAAGCCGCTGAAGCTCTGCGTGGATCTCCTTCTCTTTTCGCTGGCGGTGCAGCCGTAGGGTACGCGCAGGCAGCCCTGGCGCGGCCGTGGCCGTGAACTGCTCCGAGGTCAGCCCGGACTTCTCCCAGGCCGCGATCATCGCGTCCAGGTACTCCGTGCTCCAGCGGGTGCCACGGCTCATACACGTAAGGTTGCCGTCCGGTGTACGCCGCGAATCCCCCCTTCCTGCCCCTGACGATCCTCGGCTCAGGATAGCGCGGTTGGACAACTGAGCCGTGTACCTCATGCGCACTCACCGCGTGGATGCGCTTAGGGGCCTACATGCGCCCTTGCCCACCACGGGGGAGGTCTGGAGCCTGAATTCGATACATCCATATCAACACCTTCCCGCGCGTGGTGCTCGGTGCCGCCCCTCGGGGCGCAGAAGGCCAGCAACTCAATTCGATATCTCTTCGGTATGGACAACTCGACGAACCTCAATGAATGCAGCAGCAGTGACACCAACACCGACACGGGGAGCAACACGAACACGTCGAAGTTCTCTGCCGCATCGCAGGCGGCTCTGACTGAGCGTGGCATCACCGTCGAAACCGCGATCAAGGCCGGGATTCGCGCGTACTGGACACAGGAAGAGGGAGCTGAACTTCTCGACCTACGTGATGGCCACCGGTACATCCCAGCCCCTGGCCTCGTGATTCCGTACTCGGGCTGCGACGGGTACGTGAAACTGCGGCCCGATGATCCTCGGGTACCGGTCCCCGAGGACCAGGTGCCGCACAGCATCGCGGTCGAGTACATGCGCGACCCGCCGCCGCAGTTCATCGAAGGCCCGAAGTATCTATGCCCGTGCGGCAAGGGCTCGCTCGTGTACTACCCGTTCGGGCTGGATGACCCTCTCCTGCGCTCGGCCACGCGCATCTGGATCTGCGAGGGCGAGTTCAAGGCACTGGCGCTGCGTCAGGCAGGGCTCGCGGCCGTTGCCATCCAAGGGGCGCAGAACGGCGGCGATGGCAATGCGCGCTGGATCGCGAAGTGTGAGGGCAGGGACGAGCGCGTGCTCGCCGAGGGGCTGAAGCGGCTCGCCGTCGCGGACAAGACCTTCATCATCTGCTTCGACTCCGACGTGGACACCAACGGGAACGTCCTCTCGGGCCTCCACCAACTCGGTGTGCTCCTTGCCGGAGAGAGTGCCACCGTCGAAGTCGCGTACCTGCCGCACGAGAAGGGGGAGGAGAAGCTGGGGATCGACGATTACCTCGCCGTGTCCTCTCCGGAGCTGGAGTGCCGTCTGGAGCTTCTTCAGGACTCGGTTCGACCATTCAATGTGGCCGAGGCCCTGGACTGGCTGGAGCAGCATTGGGACGACATGAACCGGAAGCAGCAGATGCTCGACTTCGATCGGGTTGCGAAGCTCGCGCGGCTCTTGCTCAAGAGGCACGACTTCAACCGGTGGCAGAGAGAGGCAAAGAAGAGGCTCAGCGGTATCAACGAGGACGAGATCGCGAACCACGCATCTCCTGCCGAAGTGCTCACCGCCGAGGCCGCGTACACGAACTTCGGGACCGCGAAGCTCGTGGAGCACTGCGTCCCGGTGCTGAACAAGCGGTTCGCGCTCCTGCGGGCCGAGGATGGCATTGAGCGCATCTTTTCGATGAACACCCGCCGAGAGGTGAACCTGCTCCACGGTGACGCGCACCTGCGACAGGTTCTTCATGACCACCTGAAGGCGCGCTTCGGTCAGATCCCGCCGGACAAACTCCTCGGCGATGCGATCCTGCTCTGGAAGAAGGAATGCCCGCGCCTCGTGGCTGAGCCGGAGCCGTTCTGCTTCGAGGGGGACCAGCGGCTCTGCTTCAAACGCTTCGACTGGCAGCCCACCCAGGCCCCTTGCCCGGCATGGAGTGAGTTCCTGGAGCGGCTGAGTGACCGCGAGACGTTCATGGCCTACGTCTGGTCCTGCTTCGAGCCGAAGAACATGGGACGCCAGTATCTGTGGCTCCGGGGCGAGGGGCAGGATGGGAAGTCCGTGGTGCTCGGTGTGTTGATGGAGGTGTTCGGCCCGGCTGCCACGGGCATCACGAACAGCCACTTGAAGGGCAACCAGTTCGTCTACAGCGCCTTCTACGGCAAGCGCCTCGCGGTCTACGCCGACTGCAAGAACCCCCGATTCGGCATGATGGAGATCGTCCGGAACCTCACGAGCGGCGATCACGTCCTGGTCGAGTACAAGGGCCAGACGCCGTTCTCGTACCCGCTCAAGACCAAGCTGTTCGTGGCCAGCAACCCGAAGCCGGAGATCAGCAGCCAGAACTCGGACCGCTCCAGGATGCTCTACATCGAGATCGCCGAGAGCAAGCGCAAGGACGACCCGACGTGGCGGTCCCGGCTCATGGTCGAACTGCCGGGCTTCCTGTGGATGTGCAGGCTCATCTACCAGCGCCTGTGTCCGCATCATGGTGACCTGCCACTGACGGACACCACGCGCGCGCTCCAGGATGAGCGCGCTGCCTCATTCGAGCAGAAGTTCCAGGACTTCTTCGACGAGAACTTCGTCTTCGCCCAGGGCGCGAAGCTCACGGCCAGCATCGTCTCGAAGCGAGCGCGCGCCGAGCACCTGAGCGACAACGAAATCAGCGACTTCAAGCAATGGATGGAGCGCACCCATGGCATCAATTACCGGCGCTCCAACTCCGAGCGGTATTACGAGAACCTGGCCGAAGGGAGGAATGAGCTACCACTCCCTCCGGAGGCGTTTCCACAGGTGCTGCGGGGACCGGTTCGCTGATGACGACCGTGACGGCCGGAGTGACAACCGGAGCCGTTGAGGCTGTCACTCCGATCTCGCTCGGGTAGCGCGTCGGTGACACCCGTGACGACCCTTTGATTGAGTCAGAAGAAGCAGAAGAGACAAGGAACTGCCCCCTTCTTCTGGCCCGACCGAACCGGGTCGTCACCGGGCGTCACGAGCGCCGTCCTCCACCGCCGTGGTTGTTAGGGCCCTCGGCTCGATTCACACCTTCGACACCATCCACCGGCTCCGATGGGGACCGGTCGAGTACAAGTCCATGTTCGAGAACCTCAGCTACATCCGTGCAAACTCCTTGCTTGCCCGAACGGAACCACCGTCGGATTTCATTCCTATTCCCATTCCAGTCTTCCGACCTGCCGAGACTGTTGAAGACCATGAGCCCGCGCCCCTGGAATGCGCCATCCTCCAGGAGTTGGCCGAGATCAAGCGCGAGGTTTGTGCGCTTCGCGCTCAATCGGCCACGCTGAATGCCTCGGCCGTGCCGCTGGAGCGCGCAGAGACGATGCTCGGCTGCAAGCGGGCACAGATCTTTAACCTCTTGGCGCAAGGCCGGTTGAAGCGGGCCCCGAAGGTCGGGCGGTCCGTGATGATCACGGTGGCGAGCATCGAGGCTCTGCTCGCGGAGGGTGTGCCACGGAAGGGCAACACGCAGCTGACGAAGCCAAGGGCGAGCCTTGGCTCAAAGAAGAGAGGGGCACAAACTCGAAGTTGTGAGGGCATCAAGGTCTTGAATGCCCTTGAGTGTGCGATCCGCGAGATAGCGATATAAGGGGAAACCGCTCAGATGGCAGGCGCATTCAACCAGTGGCGCATTGGTACTGCCCGGTCAGATCGGAATCCTTCCCGAGGAGAAAAGCACTTGGGGAGCAGAGGCAGCGACCGAGTGACAATGGGCTCTAATCCATTTTGTTCTTGAGGGCGCGAACCTCCTCTACTGCGGCATCGTACGCCGCAAAGACACGGGCTGTTGCTGCTTCAAGCACCGCAAGAACATCGGGTGGCAACTGGAGGTCATCCGTACCGAAGTGCGCCTTCCATGCATCGATCCGGGCTCGCCGCGCCGCAAAAGCATCGGGCGTCGTGCACTTGCTCTTGAGGAATGGTTCCCACGGAAGATCTCTCTTTTCGTTCCCATTGCATGCCGCACATGCAAGCACCCGATTACCGATGTGATTGCGCCCTCCCAGTGACACGGGAATCAAATGATCCACATGGCCTTCTCTCGCCGCACGATTGAGCTTCCGGCCACAGTAGCCACATGCAGAGCCAAAGTACGACCAGACACGATCCTTCTCTTCATCCCTTAGCTCCGGGTCGACAATCAAAAGTAGCGAACTCTTGATCGTGCTCTTGGCTTGAGAAGACGTTGGCTTTCCCAACTTGATATTCCTTTTTAAACAAACGAAAGGGGACCACGGCGCCAGCAGTTGCCCGATCATCTCCTCCACCGTCCGAGTTGGCTTTCTCCTCGGGGGAGGGGCTATTGGGTGTTAGAGAATTCCTATGGAATTTCTTCCCTCAGAAATGAGCCGATGTGCCCGGGTAGTATCAAGTTGAGATCTTAAAAGGGACCACTCCTTGGAAGGAAGACTCCACCATGCGGCTCGTGGGAATACCGTAGGTCTTTCTGATGTACTCCCACTTCGCACGTTCCTCTGAGCGATCTACATCAAGGCCAAGAAAGAGTACGGAGGGATCCTTGATGGTGCCGGGATCAGCCACAGTCCCGACATTCTTAAACAGGTCGTACATTTCGGATTCGCGAAACGCGGATATCTTGTCTCCAAAAGGATTTACAAATAAAGTCTTCTGCCCCTGGGCCGAGAAAATGACGCCATCGAGATCGGGCACTCGGTAGAATGAGAAGTAATCGTAATAGAAACATGTGCATGTTGTCGGCGGAGATTTACTCAGGACGTCCAGATCCGTTGAGTGAAATACAAGGAGTCGCGCCATGCCATACAGTGTTCGTGTGAGCACGTCGCGCAAGAAGTCGGCATCTCCATGCAGTCCAGCAATCCACAATAGTCTGAAGTCGGCCTCCTTGTTGGTTGCGCGTAGTTGATTCACTTTCTCCTTTATGACCCCATCAAGCCTATTGTTTCGATCCAGTTCTCGAATGAGCGTCCCAAGGCCCTCCTTGTCCGCCGTCTGAAGCATCTGCGTGAACGCGTTCGCTGGCTCTTTCTCGGTTACTTCAACTAAGTATCTGTCGCTGTTCTTGCTTACGAAGAAGTCTGCTGTGCGTCGATCGGATTCGGGGATCTTCTCGACGGAAAAATGATTTGACTCCAACAGTTCCTGTGCTTCTTTCTCTGAGCGAGTGCTGGGCATGCTGTTGATCGCGGGTTTGGGTGGAGAAGCCGATTTGACTCCAAGGTTTGTTTGACGATCAAGTTTAAAGCACGTTGCAGCTTTAGCGTGCCCTGGTTTGCCGCCCTATATGCCATTTGTTTGGACCATTTTTTTGGAAGGCGCATGGTCCGCGTGGTTGATTTGCCGAAGAGCAGGGATTGTGATTGGAGTGCACAGCTATTTAGCGTCCCCGGGATCGTGTGCTGCGTGCGGCTTTGCTGGCCCCCCGGGGTGCTCCAGTTGGATGGGGACCACGTACATCGGCGGCACCGTGGCGCTGACGTAGTGGAGGGCTGTGGTCCGGGTGCTGCTGTGGTTGAGTGCCTGAGCGACGGCCTCCAAGGAGAGGCCGCCGCCCTGCGGGTTGTAGATGCTGCCTCGCTCGACCAGCCACGTTGCGAAGCTGTGCCGGATCGCGCCGAAGTGGATGAACTCCAAGCCCGTGCGCGTGCACACGCGCTCCACGGCCTCACGGATGGTCTGCCGATTTGGAGCTGAACCCCGGTTCTGGAGACGCTGGGCAGCGGCGAGTCCCTGCGCATCGAGCGAAACAGTGAACCGCTTCCCGGTCTTGTGCTTGAACGTGACGGTGGCGGCGATCTCGCCCTGGTCCTTCAGAACCGCGATCTTGCCGTCACCGCGCGCGAGCCGGTCCACCTCGGTGCCGTGCATCCCGGTCTTGGCCTGGAGGCACAGCACGTCGCGGATCGCCTGCGAGCCGAGGGCCGCGTAGAGCTTCTGGACGTGCTCGATGCTGTAGCCCTTGAGTTCGTGGTTCCGGCGGGCAGGGGGGACCTTCAGGAAGCGCCCGGGGTTCACCATCGGGTCCAGCTCGCCCGCGTCCTGAAGGAACGAGGTGAAGGACTTGAAGACGATGATGCGCCACTTCTTGCCGGTGTCCCAGGTGGCCAGGATCTTCTTCAACGCCGGTCCGGTCACCGCGCGCAGGTCCTTGTCCGCGAGCGCCGTTGCCCACGCGGCCAGGTAGCTGCGCGTGCTCTTCAGGTACTCGTCGGACCTGCCACTGGCCTTCAGGTGCTGGAGGAACCGCCGGGCGCGATCCTCGTCCAGGAACACCGCCTGCGCGGCGTCCACCTGGGCCTGCTGGGCCTCGTCCTGGCGTTCCTGGCTCGCGGTCCGGTACGCGGCCGGGTTGCGGCGGAAGGCCGCCAGCTCGGCCAGGGCCTCGGCCTCGCTCCGCACGTCCAGCGTGACGTTGTACGCGACCCCGGCGACGGTCTTGCGGATGATCCAGCGCGTGCTTCCGTCCGTGGCCGTGTACGTGCGGCCCCCGCTCCACTTCCCGCTCCACTTCGGCATGCGCGGCTCCCGTACCCCTACTTGGGTAAAACTTGGGTACGAGAGGTAAAGGAGGGCGGGACGTCCCGCAACCCGATCAGGGCCGCGTCAGAAAACCCCAAGAAAATCATGGCGGTAGAGCATGAGAATCGAACTCACCAGGGACGCCTCTCGGCGCCCCTCACCGGTTTTGAAGACCGGGCCGGCCACCAGGTCCGGAGGCCCTACCGTCGTCGATTACTGCCGCACGGCCAGGGCCTCGTCAACCAACGCCCCGTCTCAGCGCGCCTTCTTCGCCGCCCTGGCCGGCTTCAACTCGGGCAACCCATTCACCAGCGTCGTCACCAGCAGCCGCGCCAGTTCGTCCGCCGGTGAGCCCTTGAACCCGGTACACGTCAGCCGCAGGCTGACGAGGCCGTGCACCCCGGCCCACAGCACCTCGGCCAGCTTCCAAGGCTCGGCCTCCTCCGCCAGCCGTCCCGCCGCCTTCAAATCCTCGAACACCTTCACCAGCACCCCGAACGACCGCGGCCCCGCGCCGTCCGGCGCGTCCTTGAACAGCTCCGTCGACAGCTTCGGGTCCTCCATGAAGATGAGGCGGTACGTCTCCGGCTGCTCCAGGCCGAACTTCACGTACGCCTCGGCCAGCCGGTACAGCCGCTCCACCGGCTCCTCCACGGCCGCGGCCGGCTCGAACGCGGCCAGCAGGTCCTGGAAGCCTCGCACGCACAGCTCCCGGGCAATCGCGTCCCGGTTCTCGAAGTGCAGGTAGAGCGTCGCCGGCGCGTACTCCACCGCGTCCGCCAGCTTGCGCATCGACAGGGCGGCGAAGCCCTCGCGCATCACCATGTCCCGCGCCACCCGGAGGATCTGCTCGCGCAGCTCCGCCCGCTGTCGCTCCTTCCGTTCCGCAATCCCCATATCCGCAGTGTAGGCCTTGACGTTCCGAACAGCCAGCAGTAGATGAACAGTGTTCACAATGAACGGCGTTCAGAATCCATTCGCCGTTCGGAACGAGGGAGCACGGCATGGACACGGACAAGGTGGCGTTGTTCGGCGCCTCGGGCGCCATTGGGCACAGCATTGTGAAGAGCCTCAGGGAGCAGGGGCGGTCCTACCGGGTGGTGGGCCGCTCGCGGGCGTCACTCCAGGCCCAGTACGGCGCGGACCCGAAGGCGGAGGTCGTCACCTGGAATCCCGACGAGCCCGGCACCATCCGGGCCGCCGCCCGGGGCATCCGCACGCTCATCTACATGGTGGGCGTGGACTACTGGCGCTTCCAGCTCCACCCGGAGCTGATGCGCCGCACGGTGGACGCCGCCATCGCCGAGGGCGTGGAGCGGGTGGTGCTCATCGGCACCGTGTACCCATACGGCCGGCCCCGCACCACGCCCGTCACCGAGGACCACCCCCGCGAGCCGCACACCTTCAAGGGACGCATGCGCAAGAAGCAGGAGGACCTCCTCATGGCCGCGGATGCGGCAGGGAAGCTCCGCGCCACCATCCTCCGGCTCCCTGACTTCTACGGCCCGGGCGTGGACAAGAGCTTCCTCCACCGCGCCTTCCTCGCCGCCGCGCAGGGCCAGCGCGCCTCGCTCATCGGCCCCATCGACCGGCCCCACGAGTTCGTCTACGTGCCCGACGTGGGCCCCACCGTGACGGCGCTCATGGACGAGCCCCGCGCCTACGGACGCTGGTGGAACCTGGCCGGCGCGGGTGTCACCACCCAGCGGAAGCTCGTCGAGGACATCTACGCCCAGGCCGGCCACCGCCCGAAGTTCATGACGGCGGGGAAGGGGATGCTCCGCCTCATGGGCCTGTTCGACCCGTTCATGCGCGAGATGGTGGAGATGCACTACCTGCTCACCGAGCCCGTCCTCATGGACGACTCGGCGCTGCGCGGGCTGCTGGGCACCGTGCACAAGACGCCCTACAGCGAGGGCATCCGCCAGACGCTCGAGGCCACGCGGGCCTCGCTCGTCAGTCCAGCCCCCGCTGCCACAGGTCGTCCTCATCCAGCCCCATGAGGTGACCGACCTCGTGCATCACCGTGATTCCAATCTGCTCGATGAGCTCCTCGCGCGTCTTCGCGAAGCGCTCCAGGTTCCGCTGGTAGAGCACGATGGACGCGGGGAAGTGGTCATACGCGTTCGTCACGCTCCGCTCGCCCACGGGCGTGCCGCGGAACACCCCGAGGATGCTCGGGGACAGCGGCGGGTCCTGCCCCAGCAGGTCCTCGTCCGAGGGCAGGTCCTCCACGGCGATGGTGACGTTGTCCAGGTACTGCTTCGCGTGCCGGGGCAGGGACTTCACCGCGTCCTCCACCGCGCGGTCGAACTCCGCCTCCTCCAGCTCCACCGGCGGGGGGAACTCCTCGGGCACCAGCGCCTGCGCCTTGCCGAAGCGCCGCTTCGCCTCCTTCTCGTCCCCGTGCCGCTCGGCAATCAGCCCCAGGTAGTGGTGCGCCCACGCCTCGTCCGGCGCGTCCTTCAGCACCTTGTCGAAGGCGGCCCGCGCCTCGTCGAAGCGGCACAATTCGAACAGCGCGATGCCCCGCTCCAGCTGCGCGTCCAGCGAGCGCGGCATGTGGCCGAGCGCCGCTTCCAGGCTGACCAGGGCCGTGGCGCACTCGCCCATCTGGTTCAGCCCCATGCCCTCCAGCAGGAGGAATTCGTACAACATCTCCACATCGTCGGCCTTCTGGGCCAGGCGCCGCCCCCGCGCACACAGGGCCAGCCCCTCCGCCACCGCCTCCCGGTCCTCCCCGGCGCGGCACACCAGGCAGTCCGCCGCGCCCAGCAGGATTTCCAGGTCCTCCGGGGCCACCTTCAGGGCCTGCCCGAAGGCCCGCCCGGCCTCCTCCAGCCGCCCCAGCTCCACCAGGGCCGCCGCCCGGAAGTGGAGGGCCTCGGGGCGCTCGGGCGCGTCCGCCAGCAGGCCCTCCGCCCCGGCCAGCGCGGCCTCGAAGTCCCCCGCGTCGAAAGCGTCCGCCACCGCGTCCAGCCGAGCCTCCACGCCGCCCACCCCCTCTCGCTTCGCGGTCCGCTTCCCCATGGGCCGGCACATATGAAGCCGCACTGTGCGTTGTCAACGACGGGGACGGCTGTTAGGTTCCGCGGCCCGTCCATGTGTGGCGGCCCGTCCCGTGAACATCCTTGTCGTCGATGACGATCTCGAGCTGTGCACCATGCTCTCTCGCTTCCTGGAGATGCATGGCTACACGGTCTACTCGGCGGCGGATGCGCTGCAGGCGCTCGACATCCTGGAGCGCAACCAGGTGGGCATGGTCATCACCGACTACCTCATGCCCCACCTGGACGGCATCCACTTCACGGAGATGCTCAAGGCGGACCCCCGCTTCCAGGCCATTCCCGTCCTGTTGATGACAGGGGCCACCGACGAGGGCGTCACCGACAAGGGCCTGCGCAAGGGCGTGGCCCTCACCCTGCGCAAGCCGCTGGACATGGGGCAGCTGCTCAACCTCGTGCGCTTCGCCGAGTAGCGCCCGGCCTGCCCCAGGGGCCCTGGCCGCGTCCGCTCGCCCACAGGCCCGCCCTTCCTGGTTGACATCGTTGGGCCGGCCCTTATGTTGGCGCTCGCCATGGCCGAGTGCTAACGGCCAGCGTAGTCATAGTTAAATCCCCCAGTGATTTCAGGAGGTTGCGATGGCAGCGAAGGAGATTTTCTTCCACCAGTCCGCGCGTGAGGCCATCCTGCGCGGTGTCCGGATTCTGTCGGACGCCGTCTCGGTGACCCTGGGCCCCAAGGGCCGCAACGTGGTCATCGAGAAGAGCTTCGGCTCGCCCACGATCACCAAGGACGGCGTCACCGTCGCCAAGGAGATCGACCTCGACAACAAGTTCGAGAACATGGGCGCGCAGATGGTGAAGGAGGTCGCGTCCAAGACTTCCGACAAGGCGGGTGACGGCACCACCACCGCGACGGTGCTGGCGCGCGCCATCTACGAGGAGGGCCTGAAGCTGGTGGCCGCCGGCCACAGCCCCATGGACCTCAAGCGCGGCATCGACAAGGCCGTGGAAGTCGTCGTGGAGGAGCTGAAGAAGCTCTCCAAGCCCACGGCGGACAAGAAGGCCATCACCCAGGTGGGCACCATCTCCGCCAACGGTGATGACACCATCGGCGCCATCATCGCGGACGCGATGGAGAAGGTGGGCAAGGAGGGCGTCATCACCGTCGAGGAGGCCAAGGGCCTGGAGACCACCCTCGACGTGGTGGAGGGCATGCAGTTCGACCGCGGCTACGTCTCTCCGTACTTCGTGACGAACCGCGAGCGCATGGAGGTCGTCGTGGACGACCCCTACATCCTCATCAGCGAGAAGAAGGTCTCGTCGATGCAGGACATGATTCCCATCCTGGAGCAGGTGGCGCGCTCCGGGAAGCCGCTGCTCATCATCGCCGACGACATCGAGGGCGAGGCGCTGGCCACCCTGGTGGTGAACAAGATCCGCGGCGTGCTGAACGTGGCCGCGGTGAAGGCCCCGGGCTTCGGTGACCGCCGCAAGGAGATGCTGAAGGACATCGCCACCCTGACGGGCGGCATGGTCGTCAGCGAGGAGCTGGGCCACAAGTACGAGAACCTGACGCTGAACGACCTGGGCCGCGCCAAGCGCATCACGGTGGACAAGGACAACACCACCATCGTCGACGGCGCCGGCGCCAAGAGCGAGATCGAGGGCCGCATCAAGCTCATCCGCGGGCAGATCGACACCGTCACCAGCGACTACGACCGCGAGAAGCTCCAGGAGCGGCTGGCCAAGCTGGTGGGCGGCGTGGCCGTCATCAACGTGGGCGCCGCCACCGAGACGGAGATGAAGGAGAAGAAGGCCCGCGTGGAGGACGCCCTGCATGCGACCCGCGCGGCCGTCGAGGAGGGCATCGTCCCTGGCGGCGGCGTGGCCTTCCTGCGCTGCCTGCCCGCGCTGGAGAAGCTGAAGCTGGGCGGTGAGCAGGACTTCGGCGTGGAGATCATTCGCCGCGCGCTCCAGGAGCCGCTGCGGAAGATCGCCAGCAACGCCGGCGTCGAGGGCGCCGTGGTCATCAACAAGGTCCGCGAGGGCCAGGGCGCGTTCGGCTACAACGCCCGCACCGAGGTGTACGAGGACCTGGAGAAGGCCGGCGTCATCGACCCGACGAAGGTCGAGCGCACCGCGCTGCAGAACGCCGCGTCCGTCGCCTCGCTGCTGCTGACCACCGAGGCGATGATCGCCGACCGCCCCGCCAAGAAGAAGAAGAACGGCGGCGGCGGCGGCATGCCGGAGTACGGCGGCGACGACATGGAGTACTGAGCCGCTCCTGGCGGCCCGGGGCCCAGGCCTCGGGCCCGCCGGTCCGGTGAAGGACGCGGCCCCGGATGCCTCCTCGCGAGGCGCCGGGGCCGTTGTCATTTCCGGGGTAGGGGAGTCGGCGGACGTGAGGGACGCAGCCCTGGATGCCCCATGCGAGGCGCAGGGGCTGGGGAGTCCTTCAGGGCACCCGGCCCACGGTGCCGCCGGAGCCGCTCTCCTGCGACGTGTAGAGGAGGGTGCTGCCGTCCACCAGCAGTCCGCCCGGGCCCGTGCCCAGGGGGCCCACCGGGTCCGACGTGCCAGGCGCGCACGCGCGCACGCGGCGCAGGAAGTCCGCGCTGCCGGCACGCGCCTCCTTGAAGTAGACGGCTCCGTTCAGTTCCACCGGGAACCACGGGCCCTGGAGTCCCTCGGCGAGGACTTCGGCGGTGCCCCCGCCGCGGGGCAGCCTCAGCACCCGGCCCGTGCCCCCACCTCCCTCGGTGATGAGGAAGTGCGTGGGCGTCACCTCCAGCGAGTTGCCTTGAAGAATCGTGGCATCCGTCCGCTCCGCGGGCGCGCTGCCGTCCAGCGGGACGCGGTACAGGCCCGAGCTGTTCCCGGCGGCCGTCCCCGCGTTGACGAGGAACCACACGTCCGTGCCCACCACCCGCGCGCCACGGACCTGGGCGGCGCCCGTGCCGGCGTACAGTTCCTGGCGGTTGTTTCCGTCGGTGTCCACCCGGACCAGCCAGCGCTGCCCCGTGGCCACCACCAGCACGTCACGGCCGGAGAGGGTGGCGCGGAGCACCTCGGTGCCGCCGACGGTGACGTTGCTGACCGTCGCGTCGATGGGCTGGTCGCCCCGCCTCCCCGTCGCCTTGTCCACGCGCCACAACCCGTCCAGGTCGAGCACGTAGACGCTCGTCGCGTCCACGGCGATGGCGTCCGGCGCGCGGAAGCCGGTGGCCAAGGGGGTGGGCTCGCCTCCGGAGCGGGAGAGCCTCAGCACCTGTCCCGGCCCCGGCTGCGGCTGCTGCGGGTTCAGGGTGTGGGACTCGGAGATGTAGAGGTCCGTCGCGTCCACCGCGAGCCGCCGGGGCGTATTCAGCCGCGTGGCCAGCTCCGCGCCGCGCTCCGCCGCGGGCGCCTCACAGCTTCCACCATCCGCCGTTCCCGCGTCAGAGGTTCCACCATCGCCCCCGGTGCCCGCGTCGCCGTCCGTTCCCGAGTCCGCCGGCTCGGCGCCACCATCGGGGCCGGAGCCACCATCCGGCTCCGTGCCGCCATCCTCCACCGTTCCCGCGTCGTCGCCGCCCGTCCCGGAGTCCTCCGTGCCACCCGCGTCTGGCTGTCCTGTCCGCGGAGGCTTGTCCGAGGAACAAGCCACCGCGAGCAGCAGGACGGACAGGAGCGCGAGTCTCATGGGACCTCTCTCTTGAAGGCGCGGCTCAGCTCACGGCTGAGCGCCGTGGTGTCGGACAGCAGCTTGGGCAGGCACGCGGAGGCACCGGCGCGCAGCGACTCCAGCGCCGTCTCCATGGTGAGGTGCTCGGCCAACACGACGAAGGGCGCGCCCTGGGCCAGCGCCTTGGCCAGCTCCAGCGCCTTGCGCCCATAGGCCGGCGCGAAGTCCCAGCTCACCACCACGCCCACGGGCTTCTCCATCGCCATCAACTCCGACGAGGGCAGCACCCGCGCTTCCAGGCCCAGTATGCCCAGCGCCTCGGAGATGAGGCGCGCCGTGGCCGGGTTGTCCTCCAGCACGTCCACCCGCCGCATCTCGGCCCCGGGGGCCACCACCGGAGGCACGGGCGGCTCCGAGGACAGCGTCGTGCGCAGCAGCCCGCGCACCTGCCGGATGTCGTCGAAGGGCTTGAGCAGGTAGTCCACCACGCCCAGCTCCAGCGCCTGCTGCGTCGTCACCAGCGACGGGTAGCCCGTCATCAGGATGACGCGCGAGTTGGAGTAGAGCCGCCGCGCCTGTTGGGCCAGCTCCAGCCCGGACAGGCCCGGCAGGTTCTTGTCCGTGACGATGAGGTCCACCGGCGCCTGGCGCAGCAGGTCCAACGCCTCCTCGCCGCTGGCCGCCTCGATGACCTCGCAGTCCTTGCTCATCAGGTCGCGGAAGACCATGCGGATGATGGTCTCGTCGTCCACCACCAGGAGCCGCTTGCGCTGCTGGGGCGGCGCGTCCGTGGCGGGGAAGAGCACCCGGAACACGGTGGCCGGTGGGGGCACGTCGCGAATCGCTCCCGGGGCCGCGAGGCCAATCGTCGCGCGGTGCTCCTGGGCGATGCGCTTGCACACGGCCAGCCCCAGCCCCGTGCCCCGCTTGTTGGCGGTGACGTACGGCTCGAAGATGCGCTCGCGCAGCTCCTCGGGGATGCCCGGGCCCCAGTCCGCCACGTACAGCACCGGCGACGAGCCCTCGCGCGAGAGCACCACCTTCACGCGCCCGCGGCCCGCCATGGCGTCGCGCGCGTTGTTCAGGAGGTTCAGCGTGAGCTGCTCGATGAGGCGCGCGTTGCCCTGGATGGTGATGTCCTCGGGCGCCTCCACCTCCAGGGAGATGCGGGCCGAGTCCGGGTTGACGCTGAACAGCTTCGCCGCCGCCCAGATGGGTGCCGCCAGCGACAGGCGTTGCTGTGGCGCGGGGCGCTCGCTGGCCAGGCGGATGTAGTCGGAGACAATCTGCTCCATCCGCTCCACCTGGGCCAGCAGCAGCCGCAGCGGGCCGGTGGGGCCGCCGTCCTCCGCCAGGAGCTGCGCGTAGGCCTTCACGCCCAGCAGGGGCTGCCGCAGTTCGTGCAGCACCTCCGCCGCGAGTTGCGTCGAATGGGCGCCCGCCCGTTGCATGGCCGCCGCCGCCGCTCGCGCGGCTGGCAAGTCTCCCGCCTCCAGGGCCTGGAGCAATTGGGAGAGCGGCGCGGGTGTTTCCATGCCCTGAGCATGACGGAGGCAGCGGCTTCTACGCAACGCGGGCGGAGGGATTCCGTTGACCCGGGCCCCTGGCCGCGCGGATGCTCCCCGCAATCCCTGGCGTCCAGGTTCTGGACGCCTCCGCCGGCCTCGGGAGGGCCTCCATGCCGCAGACCAACCCGTTCCACTCGCTGGTGCCCCGGAAGATGACGGATTCGGAGCTGGCCCGCTCCATCCGGCTGAACATCGAGGCGGAGCTGGACGCCATCAACCTCTACGCCGCCCACCTCGACGCCACCGACAACGAGGAGGCCAAGGCCATCCTCCGCCACGTCATGGACGAGGAGCGCGAGCACGCCTCCCTCTTCTGGCAGTTGATTGCCCGGCTGGACCCCGAGCAGGCCCAGCATGACCGCGAGGCGTCGGAAAAGTACCGGCTCATCACCTCGGGCGCGTCACACGAGGCGGTGGAGGCGGTGGGCAAGGAGGGCGGCAGCGCCCGCGCCGAGGTGGACGTCAGCCCGCACAAGCAGCTCACCGTGGGCAACCTGCGCCGCTGACGCTATGCGCCGGAGCCGCCGGGGCCCGTACCGCCCAGGCGCCGCTCCGCCGGCAGGGGCTCCAAGTCCCGCGCCGCCATGTAGACGACGTTCCGGGAGCCGCGCTTGCCCCGGTACATGGCCCGGTCCGACAAGTCCAGCAGCGTGGCCTTGTCCCGGGCGTGCTCGGGGAAGCTGGCCACGCCGATGCAGGTGGTGAGCTTCAGCGACAGCCCCTCGCGCGCCAGGAAGTGGTGCGTCTCCATGGTGCGGCGGATGCGCTCCGCCACCTTGAGCGAGCCGCCCGAGTCGGTGTTGCGCAAGAGCACCACGTACTCGTCCCCGCCGTAGCGGGCCACCACGTCGTGGTCTCTCACGCAGCCCTTCACCACCCGGGCCGTCTCCACCAGCAGCTTGGAGCCCACCAGGTGGCCGTGGGTGTCGTTGATGGACTTGAAGTGGTCCAGGTCCAGGAACAGCAGGCTGAAGGGGCGCTGCGTCTGGAGTGAGTCCTGGACCTCGCGGTCCAGCACCAGGTGCAGGTAGCGCGTGTTGAAGAGGCGGGTGAGGTCGTCGACGTACGCCAGGTCCTCCACCGCCGCGAAGCGGCCGAGGTTGCGCAGCGCCAGCGCCCAGTTGCGCACCAGGTAGCCCGCCGTCTCGCCGGTCCACTCCGGCTCGGCGCCGTCGAAGAAGAGCACCGCGTGCCCCAGCACCGTCGTCCCCTCCACGGCGGGGATGGAGAGGGTACGGGGGAAGGACGCGTCCAGGCCCTCCAGCTCCCGGGGGGCGCGCGCGTCCGACAGGTGCCCGATGAGCGCGGCCACCAGCGACTCCTCCCGCCCGGCGGGAAGCCCGCTCGCGCCTTGCAGCCGCAGCAGGCCGGAGGTGCCGTCGCGCTCCAGCAGCACCACGGCGCTGGCGGAGGCCATGGACTGCAGCGCACTCGTGGTGGCGGCGGCCAGCTTCTCCCGCTCCAGCGTGGTGGCGATGCGCTGTCCGGCCTCCAGCATGGCGACGTGCCGGCGCAGGGAGGCGTTCTCCTGCATCAGGTCCCTCGTGGTGAGGGCGCGGCGGACGGCGTGCTGGAGGGCCTCGGGGGCCACCGGCTTGACGAGGTACTCGGCCGCGCCGCTCTTGATGGCGCGCACGGCGGGGTCCACCTTCTCCAGGCCGGTGATGACCACCACCTCCACGCCGGGGTGGCGCTCGCGCACGTAGCGCAGCACCTCCATGCCGTCGCCACCGGGAAGGATGAGGTCCGTCACCACCGCGTCGAAGCGGTCGCCGGCCAGCGCTTCCCGCGCGTCCTGGAGCGAGCCCACCGCCGTGACGGCGTGCCCCACGGCCGTGAGGTAGTCGCCGTAGAGGGTGCGGGCGATCTTTTCGTCGTCGACGAGGAGGATGCGCGCCATCTCACACGCGGGCTTACCACCAAGGCGTGGAACGCTGCTAGGGTGGCCCCGTGTCACCCTTTGAAAGCGGACGCCGGCTCTGCCTCCTCGTGGAAGCAGGGGAGACACGCTACGCGGTGGAGGCCACCTCCGTCATGGAGGTGGCGATGCCAGGAGCCAACGGCTCCAGCCTGCGCGGCGTGCTGGAGGTGAAGGACCTGTCGGCCCTGCTCGGCGGCCCGCCCGAGGAGGGACCGGGCATGGTGGTGGTGCTCGACGTGAGTCCCACCCTGGCCGTGCGCGTGCGCTCCGTGGTGGAGGTCGCCGACGTGGCGCGGGCGCCGTTCTTCCTCCTGCCCCCCGGGCTGGCGGACTCGCTCGCGCCCCTGAGCCGTGGCGCGGTGCTGCACAAGGACCGGCTCTACCTGGAGCTCATCGCGGAGGCGCTGCCCCACCGGGTAGGCCCCCGGGCCTCGCCCGCCCCCCCGCGCCCCGTCCATTGGGCCGAGGCCGCGCCCGAGAAGGCGCTCGTCTTCGAGTCGCAGGGGCGCCTGTACGGCGTCCCGCTGGGCTTCGTCTCGCAGGTGGTGGAGCGGGGGGAGGCCTTCAGCGTCCTGCCCGTGCAGAGCGGGCCCGTGGCCGGTATCTTTCCGCATGTCCAGGTGCTCTGGCCCATCTGCTCGGTGCCCGCGCTGCTGGGGGCGGCTCCAGCCCCCGAGGCCCTCTTCATCCTCACGGAGCTGGCCGGCCGGAACGTGGGGCTGACGGCCACACGGGTGCTCGGCGTGCTGCAGCACTTCGAGCCAGACGACACCGCCGGCTCCTTCCGCGCGCCCGGGGTGCCCGGCCCCGTGCTGTTCCTGGACCTGCAGCGCATGTTTTCTTGATCGTGCCGGAGCGCGAACCGTAAGCTGCCCCGCTTGATACAGTGCCGCGACCTGGGTTTGACGCGGCAGGAATCTCCAACGAATTCAGGGGGGTGGAACACCCCCCGAGGCCCGAACCGATGCCCAAGAATCTGCTGGTCGCCGACGACTCGCTCACCATCCGCAAGGTGATTGGGATGATCTTCGCGACCGAGGACTTTCAGGTGACCGCGGTGGACAACGGGCTGGACGCCATCTCCCGTACCCGCGAGCTGCGCCCGGACGTCGTGCTCGCCGATGTGATGATGCCGGGGAAGAGCGGCTACGAGGTCTGCGAGGCCCTGAAGAACGACCCGGCCACCCAGGGCATCCCCGTGGTGCTGCTGGCCGGCACCTTCGAGGCCTTCGACGAGAACCGCGCCCGCGCCGCCCGTGCGGACGACCACATCGCCAAGCCCTTCGAGAGCCAGGTGCTGCTCGACAAGGTGAAGGCGCTGGTGGGGCAGAAGTCCAACACGATGCCGGCCTCCATGGCCACGCAGGTGCGCCCGCCCTCCGCCCAGCCCACGGCGCCCGCGCCGGCCCCCGGTCCCCAGCCCACGGCTCCCGCGGGCGCCCGCCCGGGTGGGATTCCGCAGGGCACCCAGTCGGGCTTCCCCCGTCCTCCGGGGCCCGGAATGCCGCCTGCGGGGGCTCCGGGAGCGCCGCGTCCTCCGGGGCCTGGAATGCCGCCGGGGCCGGGCATGGCCCGCCCGCCGGGGCCTGGAATGCCGCCGGGTGCTCCGGGAGCGCCGCGTCCTCCGGGCCCGGGCATGCCGCCGGGGCCGGGCATGGCCCGCCCGCCGGGGCCTGGAATGCCGCCGGGTGCTCCGGGAGCGCCGCGTCCTCCGGGCCCGGGCATGCCGCCGGGCGCCGCCGCGCGTCCGGGCGTGCCGCCTCCGCCGGGTGCGCACGCGCCGGGCATGCCGCCGCGTCCGGGTGTGCCCGCGCCTCCGGGCATGGCCCGTCCGGGCATTCCCCAGGGCACCCAGCCGGGCTTCCCCCGTCCCCCGGGGGGCGCCCAGCCGCTGCCTCCCGCTCCGGGTGCGGCGCCGCAGCCGGCGGCCCGCGCGAGGGATCCATTCGGCCTGGGCGCTCCCGCGGCGCCGGCCCAGCCGTCCATCAGCATCGAGGACTCGCTGCCCGAGCCCAGCGGCGCCGAGGAGATCTCCCTGGATATCGGCGGCCCGGCGCCGGCCGCTCCGGCGCCGGTAGCGGCCGTCACTCCGGCCGCGGCCCGTCCCGCGGATGGGGGCGAGGCGCTGCTGCGCGAGGCCCTCTCGAAGGCCTCCCGCGAGGTCATCGAGAAGATTGCCTGGGAGGTCGTACCGCAGCTCGCGGAGACCATCATCCGTGAGGAGCTCGAGCGGCTCATCAAGGACCGAGAGACGCAGCACTGACGCGTTCTTCTTCGCCGTACCCTCTGACCTTCCCGCCGGCCCCGTTCCCGGGGCCGGCCGTCTGCAATGACCGACACCACTGAACTGTCCAAGGCCTACGAGCCCACCGAGGTCGAGGCCCGCTGGTACGCCGTCTGGATGGAGCGGAACTACTTCCGCGCCGAGGCGACCTCCGACAAGCCCGCCTTCTCCATCGTGCTGCCGCCGCCCAACGTGACGGGCAGCCTCCACATCGGCCACGCGCTCACCGCCACCATCCAGGACATCCTCACGCGCTGGAAGCGGATGAGCGGCTACAACGCCCTGTGGCTCCCCGGCACGGACCACGCCGGCATCGCCACGCAGATGGTGGTGGAGAAGGAGCTGAAGAAGACCGAGGGCAAGAGCCGGCACGACCTGGGCCGCGCGGCCTTCCTGGAGCGCGTCTGGGAGTGGAAGGGCAAGTACGGCGCCCGCATCGGCGAGCAGCACCGCTTCCTGGGCGCCTCGCTGGACTGGAGCCGCGAGCGCTTCACCATGGACGAGCAATCCTCCGCCGCCGTGCGCGAGGTCTTCGTGCGCCTGTACGAAGAGGGCCTGATGTACCGGGCCCAGAAGCTCATCAACTGGTGCCCCTCGTGCCGCACCGCCCTCAGCGACCTGGAGGTCGAGCACGAGGAGAAGAACGGCTCCATCTGGCACATCCGCTACCCCGTCAAGGACAGCGACCGCACCCTCACCGTGGCCACCACGCGCCCGGAGACGATGCTGGGCGACACCGCGGTGGCCATCCACCCGGAGGACGAGCGCTACCAGGGGCTCGCCGGCAAGGTGGTGAAGCTGCCGC
Source organism: Myxococcus sp. RHSTA-1-4 (assembly GCF_020037125.1). Lineage (GTDB taxonomy): Bacteria > Myxococcota > Myxococcia > Myxococcales > Myxococcaceae > Myxococcus. The sequence continues at coordinate 12,098 of NZ_JAIQDG010000059.1, read as the reverse complement.
TGACGGACCGCGAGATTCCCATCATCGCGGACGCGGAGCTGGTGGACCCGAAGTTCGGCACCGGCGTGGTGAAGGTGACGCCGGCCCACGACTTCAACGACTACCAGACGGGCCTGCGGCACAAGCTGCCCATGCTCACCATCCTGGACGACGCGGCCCGGATGCTGAAGGAGACCGGGAAGTACGCCGGAATGGACCGCTTCGAGGCGCGCAAGCAGGTGCTGGCGGACCTCACGGAGCAGGGGCTGCTGGAGAAGGAGGAGCCGCACAAGCTGTCCGTGGGCACCTGCCAGCGCTGCGCCACCGTGGTGGAGCCGCGCCTGTCGCCGCAGTGGTTCGTGAAGATTGAGCCGCTGGCGAAGCCGGCGATTGAGGCGGTGGAGCAGGGCCGCACGAAGTTCGTCCCCGAGTCCTGGACGAACACGTTCTTCCACTGGATGCGCAACATCCACGACTGGTGCGTCAGCCGCCAGCTCTGGTGGGGCCACCAGATTCCCGCGTACTACTGCACCTCGTGCAGCCCGCGGCAGGGCGACGACACGGACCTGCCGCTGGACGCGCCCACGGTGAAGGTGGGCGGGGTGGACTTCGCGCGCGCGGAGCCCATCGTCGCTCGCGAGCAGCCCACGTCCTGCCCGAAGTGCGGCGGCACGTCCTTCATCCAGGACCCGGACGTGCTGGACACCTGGTTCTCGTCCGGCCTGTGGCCGTTCTCCACGCTGGGCTGGCCGCGTGAGACGGCGGAGCTGAAGACCTTCTACCCGACGTCCGTCATGGAGACGGGCCACGACATCATCTTCTTCTGGGTCGCCCGGATGATGATGATGGGCCTGCACTTCATGGGCGACGTGCCCTTCCGCACCGTGTACCTGCACGCGATGGTGCGCGACGAGAAGGGCGAGAAGATGTCCAAGACGAAGGGGAACGTCATCGACCCCCTGGACATCGTGCTCGGCGCCACGGCGGACAAGCTCGCGCCCGCGCTGAAGAACAAGTTCCCCCAGGGCATGCCGGCGTTCGGCGCGGACGCGCTGCGCTTCACGCTCGCCTCGCTCACCCAGCAGGGCCGCGACATCAAGCTGTCGATGGACCGGCTCGCGGGCTACAAGGCCTTCAGCAACAAGCTGTGGAACGCCAGCCGCTTCGCCCTGATGAACATGGGCGACTTCCGGCTGGAGGACCGCCCGCTCGACAGGAGCAAGCTGACGCTGGCGGACCGCTGGATTCTCTCCCGGCTGCAGCGCGCCACCACGGAGGCCCGCGCGTCGCTGGAGGCGTACGGCTTCGCCGAGGCGGCCTCCACGCTGTACCAGTTCCTCTGGGCCGAGTTCTGCGACTGGTACATCGAGCTGGCCAAGGGCGCGCTCTACGGCGAGGACGCGGCGGCGAAGGACTCCACCCGCGCGGTGCTGGTGTACAGCCTGGACCGCATCCTGCGGCTGCTGCACCCGTTCATGCCGTTCATCACCGAGGAGATCTGGCAGAAGCTGCCGATGTCCCGGCCGACGGACAGCATCATGATTGCGCCGTACCCGGAGCCGGACGCGGCACTGGTGGACGAGGCGGCGGAGTCGGAGATGGCGCCGGTCATCGCCGCCATCGAGGGCCTGCGCACCATCCGCGGCGAGAGCAACCTGCCCCCCGCCACCAAGGTGAAGGCGGTGGTGCAGAGCGCGGACCCGCGCACGCGTGAGCTGCTGGAGCGGTGGCGCGGCTACCTCATGCCGCTGGCCGGCCTGTCCGAGGTGCAGGTGGGCGCGCCGGGCGCGAAGCCGCCGCAGGCCGCCGCCTTCATGGGCTCCAACCTGGAGATCTACGTCCCGCTGGCGGGCCTCGTCGACCTGGACGCGGAGCGCGAGCGGCTGAAGAAGGAGATTGCCCGCGCCGAGCAGGAGATGGCCGGCGTGCTGCGCAAGCTGGACAACCCCAACTTCGTGGCCAAGGCGCCCCCGGACGTGGTGGAGAAGGACCGCGCCCGCGTCGAGGAGCTGAAGGAGCGCAAGGCCAAGCTTCAGGACCACCTGCAGCGGATTGCCCCGGAGCCCTCCATGCCCGAGTCCACGCCGTCCGAAAGCCACACGTCCGAGCGCAGCATGCAGCCCGCGGAAGAGGGTGCCTCCCCCTCCGAGCCGGCCCAGGTGAAGGTCGCCCCGAAGCAGGAAGAGGCGGGCGGCGTGGACCTGGGCCAGGAACTGAAGGGTGAGCTGGGCGAAACGGGCAGCGCGCCCGAGGCCACGGACACGCAGGTGCAGGAGGCGCTCGCGAAGCTGCGCGAGGGCACGAAGGAGGGACTGTCCCCGTCCGACCACCATGACCTCGGCGTCGCGTACATGACCATGGGGCTCGTGGACGACGCGATGCGGGAGTTCAACCGGGCCAAGGAGGGCGGCGACACCCGCGAGGCTCCCGCCGCCGGCGCGGAGGAGGGTGAGTCCGCTCCCGTGAAGGCCCATGGGGACAAGCTGGTCGCGCGCGAGGAGGCGCAGGCGAAGCCCGCGCGCCCGGCCGGGAAGAAGAAGGCGGCCGCTCCCGAGAAGGTGCACGGCGACAAGCTGGCGCCGCCTCCGACCGCGGAAGCCGCCGAGGCTCCGGCCCCGGTGAAGAAGGCGGCCGCGCCGGCGAAGAAGGCCGCCGCGCAGCCCGCGGCCGGAAAGGCCCCGGCGAAGAAGGCCGTGGTCAAGGCGGCCGGGAAGAAGGCTCCGGCGAAGAAGGCGGCCGCGAAGAAGGCCCCCGCGAAGAAGGCGGCGGTGAAGAAGGGCGCGGCGAAGAAGGCCGTGGTCAAGGCGGCCGGGAAGAAGGCTCCGGCGAAGAAGGCAGCCGCGAAGAAGGCCCCCGCGAAGAAGGCGGCGGGCCGGAAGCCGGCCGCGAAGAAGGCCCCCGCGAAGAAGGCGGCGGCGAAGAAGGCCACCCGGGCGAAGCCCACTGCACGGGCCAGGGCCCGGCGGTAATTGGAGGAGACGTGCAGCAGGACTACCTCGACCGGCTCATCGCGCTGTCACTCGATGAGGACCTGGGGGCGGCGGGAGACGTCACCTCGCAGGCCCTCATCCCTCCCGACGCGGAGGGCAGCGCGGAGCTGGTCGCCAAGGAGCAGTTGGTGCTCGCGGGGCTCGACGCCTTCATCCGGACCTTCCACAAGGTCGACCCGGACGTGGAGGTGGAGCTGCTGCGCCGTGACGGCGAGGAGATCAAGCCCAAGGTGGTCGCCGCGCGCTGCCACGGGCGGATGCGCTCGCTGCTCGCGGCGGAGCGCACCGCGCTCAACCTCGTGCAGCGCGCCGCCGGCATCGCCACCCTGGCCCAGCAGGCCATGACGTCGGTGCGGGGCTCCAAGCTGAAGGTGCTGGACACCCGCAAGACGCCGCCGGGCATGCGCACGCTCGCCAAGGAAGCCGTCCGGATGGGCGGGGCGTCCAACCACCGCTTCGGCCTCTTCGACGGCATCCTCATCAAGGACAACCACATCGCGGCCGTGGGCGGCTCCGTCTCCGAGGCGCTCCGCCTCGCGAAGCTGCATGGCCCCCGGCTGGTGAAGATTGAAATCGAGGTCACCAACCTCAAGCAGCTCGCCGAGGCCATCGAGCACGGCGCCGACGTGGTGATGCTCGACAACATGGACGACGCGCAGATTCGCGAGGCCGTGAAGCTGACGAACGGCCGCGTTCCGCTCGAGGTCTCCGGCGGCGTCACCCTGGACCGGCTGCCCCGCCTGGCGAAGCTGGGCGTGGACTTCGTGTCCATGGGCGCGCTGACGCACTCCGCGCGGGCCATGGACCTGTCGCTGGAAATCACCGGCGCCGCGAAGAGGCCTCGCAAGCCGAAGACGGCCTGACGCGCGGCCACAAGGGCGGGTGGGTACCGGCGGCGAGCCCGTCCGGGGCCCGCCCGCTTCTTTTTTCGCGGGCCGGGTTCCCACGCCAGGCCGGTCGCGTGTCTCAACCGGCGTGGAGTCGAAATGGCACGGGGACTGAGCGCCTCGGAGCTCGCGGAAATCTACGAACTGTACGCGCCCACCGTCTTCGGCCGGGCCAGGACCCTGCTTGGCCGTGACTCGGATGCCTGGGATGCCGTGCAGGAGGTCTTCTGCCGGCTGCTGGAGTCCGCGGGGGCGTTTCGCGCGGAGGCGCGTCCGATGACCTACATCTACCGGGTCACCACCCACGTCAGCCTCAACCTGCTGCGCTCGCGCGCGCTGCGGGACGTGACAACCCGGGAGCCGGAGCCCTCGGAGGAGCAGGAGGGGGCGTCGCCCGGGGAGGTGGAGGCGCGCAACCTGCTGCGAGCGCTCGCTCGCGACCTGGATGAGCGGGCCCTCCAGATTGCCACGCTGCACTTCATGGATGGGCTCACCCAGGAGGAAATCGTCGAGGTGGTGGGCCTGTCGCGCAAGACGGTGGGCAAGGAGCTGGAGAAGGTGCGGGTCCGCGCCCGCCAGCTCACGCTCGAACCCGGATGGGGGGCGTCGTCATGAGTGAGCACCTCTCCAACCTCGTCCTCGACGAGCTGACCGTGGGGAGCAGGCCGCCGCCCTCCCATCTGGACGCCTGCGAGGAGTGCCGCGCGCGGCTGGCCCGGCGTCGCGAGCGGGGCGTGGCCCTCCGTGCGACGCCGGAGTTCTCTCGTGGGAAGGCGCGCATCCTGGCCCACGCGGAAGCGGCAGCCCCGGCTCGCCCGTGGTTCTCCTGGGTGCGCCTCGCGGCCCCACTCGCCATGGCCATGAGCCTCGCGGTGCTGGTGTGGGTGGGAAGTCCGTCCGAGGGTACGCGCATCAAGGGTGGGCCCTTCGTGTCGCTCGTGCGCCTGCGGGATGGGGCGGTGGATGCGCCCCTGAGTCCGGGCGACGTGGTGACCCTCTCGGTGCATGCGGCGCCCCACCGGTATGCGTTCGTGCTCGTCACCGACGCGGGGGGCGCCACGGCTCCGCTCTGGCCGTCGCGTGGAGACCGGAGCGGAGACCCGGTCGAGGTTCCGGCGTCGCCCACCTTCGTCATCACGCCCGGCGACTTCATGCTCGATGCCTTCTTCTCGGACGAGCCCCTGCCGCTCGCCCGGGTGCGGGAGGCCGTCGCCCGCGCGGTCGCCGGATGCGAGGAGCGGGGCCGGCCCGCGGACTGCGCGCCGCCCTCGGAGGTGAAGGGCCTGGCGCGCCACTACCGCCTCTCCGTTACCGTGAGTCCGGCCCCATGATGCTCCTCCCCCTGATGGCCGCCGTGTTGCTGTCGCAGTCCCCTGCCACGGCCGAGCCGCTGCCCCGCAGGTACGCGCTGCTGATTGGCGCCAACCGGGGACTCGCCGCGGATGAGCCGCTGCGCTTCGCGGACTCCGACGCGCGCCGCATGTTCTCGCTGTTCCGCGAGGCGGGCGGGCTCCTGCCGGAAGACGCCCAGTTCGTCACGGGCGCGGACGCGGCCCGCGTGCGCTCCGCGCTGGAGACGCTGCGCGCGCGCATGGCGCGTCACGCGGGGCCGGCCGACCAGCTCGTCGTCTACGTGTCGAGTCACGCGGACGGCGACTCGCTGCACCTGTCCGGCACCCGGCTTCCGGTGAAGGAGTTGGTGCGGTTCGTGGAAGAGGCCCCGGTGGGGGTGGCGGTGATGTTCATCGACTCGTGCCGCTCGGGGGCCGCCACGCGCGTGAAGGGGATTCAGCCCGTGGAGGAGCGCCTCGTCCAGTGGTCCACGCCCGCCATCCAGGGCCGCGTCATCGTCACCTCGTCCAGCGCGGACGAGCTGTCCCAGGAGTCCGATGACATCCAGGGCTCCTACTTCACGCACCACCTGCTGGCGGGGCTGCGCGGCGCGGGAGACCTCACGAAGGACGGACGCGTCACGCTCCAGGAGGCGTATACGTATGCGTATGGGCGCACGGTGGAGTCCACGCTGCTCACGCGCGCCGGCACGCAGCACCCGGAGTTCCTCTTCGACCTGAAGGGGCAGGGCGAGCTGGTCCTCACCGCTCCCGTGTCCGCGTCCAGCCAGCTCGTCATCGCGGTGCCCGAGCCGGGCGAGTGGGTGGTTGCTTCAGAGGATGGTGGCGTGGTGCTGGGCGTCTTCTCCAAGGGCAGCGGGCCGGTGATGCTCGCGGTGCCGCCCGGTGGCTACCGTCTGCGCGTGCGCCGGGACACGGCATGGCTGGAGACCCGAGTCACCGTGCCGGCGCGGGGCGTGGCGGCGGTGGACGCGGAAGTGCTCCGCCATGGGACGCTCGTCGCCAGCCGGGGGAAGATGGCGGAAGACGCGTGGCGCGGCGGGGTGAGCGTGGGCGGCACCTTCGCCACGAGGACGGGCGGCAACCTCTCGTCCGCGACCGGCGTGCAGGTCCTCGCGGCGTTCCACGCGCCCCTGGTGCCCCGCGTGGCCGAGGCCCTCTTCGCGACGGCCTCATGGCGGTCCAGCCGCTCCACGCGGTGGGAGGACTTCCGTCAGCGGGAGTGGGAGCTGCGGCTCGGGCTGGGGCCTCGCTTCCGGGGAGGTGAGGGCACGCTCCTGGTGGGGCCGGAGGTGGGGCTGCTCTTCCTCGAACAGACGGCGCCGGGAACCTCCCGGACGGGGCTCGCGCCCTATGGGGGCGTGGGCGCGTCGCTCTGGCTCGACCTGGGGCCGGTGGCCGTGGTGCTGGCCGGGACGGCGGGCGCCGCGCGCATCCCCGAGGACTCGGGCCCCCGGCTCACCGCGCGCTTCGGCGCCAGCGGCGGAGTGGGCTGGAACTTCTGACTTCGGGTTCCCAGCGAAACCGGCTCGCGTGTCCAAAGCGCACACGATTCAGGTCTTCGCCAGGAGCCCCGATGTCACGTCCAGCCCTCTCCCACCGCGCACCGCGCTTTCTCCTCCTCCCGTGTCTGCTGCCACTGCTCGCGTGTGGAGGGCTGTCCGATGGTGAGGCGCCGCCCGCCGCGGACGCGCTCGTCCTGGACATCAACGGTCCGAGGGCCGTGGACCATGTCCGGGGTGAGTCGTTGCTCATCACCGTGCAGACCACGGGCGTCACGCCCGAGCGGGTGGAGCTCACACGTGACGGGAAGCGTCTCGCCGTCCTCCCGCCGCCGTTCCAGTACACGTGGGACGTCTCCTTCGAGCCGGAAGGGGCCTACAAGCTCAAGGCCCGCGCCGAGTGGCGGGGGCGTACGTACGAGAGCCCCACGCATCCGGTCGTGGTGGACCGGACGCCCCCCACCGTCGTGGAGACGCAGCCGCAGGGCAACAACGTGCGCTGGGCGGAGACGGGCGTCGCCAGCGTCACGTTCTCCGAGCCGATGCTCTCCGCGAGTGTGCGGAGCGACCAGCTGTCGGTGACGCACGCCGCCTCGTCCGCGACGCTGTCGGAAGACGGAAAGACGCTGAGCATTTCCTACAACTCCACGCGCGAAGAGCCGCTGACGGCCATTCTCGAGACGTCGGGCCTCATGGACCTGGCGGGCAACCCGCTGTCGGCGCCGAGCACGCAGGATCAGGGACTCCTGCGCTGGTCGTGGCAGGTCCCCACCTACTGGGAGTCCAACCCGAACACGAGCGAGTCGGTGTCCGACGGCGTGGCCCTGGCCCTGGGGGCCGATGGCGAGCCCGTCGTGGCCTACACGGCCGCTGACCTGGGGGCGCCTTCGCTGCCCGGGGAGCACCTCTACGTGAAGCGCTGGACGCCCACCGGCTGGGCCCTCCAGGGAAGTCCGCTGGTGGCGGGAGAGGCCGTGGCCGAGACGACGGTGCGCCATCCGCGCATGGTGATGGGCCCGGGGGGACGCCCCGTGGTCGCGTTCCTCCAGGGCACCGGGTTGGAGCCGGGGCGTGCGCTCCATGTCTTCCAGTGGGAGGCGGGGACCTGGCGTCCGCTGGGCACGCAGCTGAACGACGCCGGGGGAGGACGGGTCCACGGCGCGGCGCTCGCCGTGGATGGTGAGGGGCGCCCCGTCGCGGCGTGGAGCGCCGAGGGAGGCGTCCACGTCGTCCGCTGGGAGACCGACCACTGGGTCGCGCTGGGAACGCCGCGGCGGGCCAGTGCCGCGGACGTCGGAGTCATCTCGGCGCAGGCGCCGGCGCTGGCGGCGGACGCGAAGGGCGGGGTCGTCGTCGCATGGGCCGAGTCCTCGAGCGCGAGTGCGCCCGCCGACCTCCACGTGCACCGGTGGGCTGGCGCCGGCTGGACGGCGCTGGGGAGCGGCTTCCAGGCGCTGAACCGCTCGGGGCTGGGCGTGAGGGCCCCCGCGCTCGTCATCCAGCAGGGCCAGCACCCGCGGGTTGTCTGGAGTGAGCAGTCAGCGCCGGACATCACGTGGCAGACGACCGTCTTCACCGCCACCTGGTCCGGGATGGACTGGGAGCGGTTGCCCGTGGAGAACTCGGACTCCATGGAGATGGACCGTGGGCCGGTGGCCGTGCTCGATGCGCTGGGGCGCCCGGTGTATGCCTGGAATGGCGGTGCGTTCGGCGCGCATGTGCATCTGGCGACGTACCCGTTCGGCGTCCAGTCGGTGGAGCAGGTGGGGAGTTCGAGCGGCACCGGGCGGCTGTCCATGGTCATGGGCGCGGGTAACAGGCCCGTGGTGGCCTGGGATGGAGGCGCCAGCGTGCACGTCGCCTGGTACAACCAGTGACGTCGCTCCCCCCGGCAGCGCGGACGCGTTGCCGGGGGCATTGCCACCGCGTTGTGATAGCTACGCATTCCCAATCTCCCCTGGAAACGAGGAATGGCAATGCGAGTGATGCTCCGAAGTGCCCTGCTGTGCTCCCTGTTCATCGTCGTGGGCTGCAAGACGGGAGCGGAGGTCCGTCCGACTCCCCAAGAGCCCGTGTTCGAGTCCACGGTGGCCTACTGCGACGAGACGCAGAAGGCCATCTCCAAGGACGCGGACCTGCGCGCGAGCCCGTACGGCATCGACCAGCACGTCGACAAGAACTTCAAGGACCGCAAGGTGTCGTGGCTGATGACGGACAGCGCCTACCAGAAGTTCATCGTGCAGACGGGCGCGAAGAACTTCGGCCGGTGCAACGACAGCGGCTGCTTCCTCTTCGCGGCCCCCGCGGCCACCATCCAGGAGGCCGTTGCGAAGTCGATGGTGGATGGGAAGCATGCCCCCGCGGTCATCGGCCAGGCGCTCGGGCTGCCCGCGAAGAACTTCGAGGGGACGCTGCGGATGATGACGCTGGACCTGGCGGCCTCGAAGACCTGCGCCCGCCTGCCGGTGGACGAGGACCCGGGCGTGTGGAAGTGCCAGACGCCCGAGGACACGGACTGCTTCAAGTTCGGGGGCTACACCTCCGGCGGCATCCCGGAGCTCATGGCCATCAACGCGCCGGTGGAGCAGGCCACCGTCACCGAGGTCCCGTGAGCGACGAGGAGGTCCTCATCCAGAGCCCGCTGATGTATCGGCTGCTGCGGGCTCCGGACGGGACGCTGACCCTCGAGGTCGTGGTGGGCGGCATCGCCATGTACGAGGTCCGCGTGCGGCTCAACGCGGACGAGGCGGCCGCCTACGCACGGGAGGGCCGCGCCTTCGCGGACCGCATGGCCCGGGCCATCATGGCCGACCCTCCCTTCGGAGGGCGCTCGGTGCGCGGCTCGGGGGCGTGAGCGCGCCCAGGGCGTGACGTGGAGGGCCGTGCCCCCTGTGGCGGTCACGGCCCTTCCACGGCGTGGAGGGGCGTGGCCGCGCCGCGGGTAGCCTCATCCACCCGGTCCAGCCACGTGCTCAGCCGCTTCCGGAGGGCCACCTGCCCCGCCTGCCAGGGCGTGAGGGGCGTGCGGAGGCTGTGCAACTGGCCGAAGAGGGCCAGGTCCGCCACGCCGAGCCCGCCGGGGAGCCAGAAGCCCTGCTCGGGGGCGCGCGCGTCGAGCTGGTCCAGCAGCGATTCGAACCGCCGCCAGCACGCCTCCGGGCCCGCGCGCCACACGTCGCGAGCCACCAGCCCCCGCACCACCTTGCGCCGGATCAGGTTGGGAATCACCGCGCGCACCGGCGCTGGCATGGAGGCGAAGTAGGCCGCGCGGGTGGCCGGCCAGTTGCGCTCGTCCGCCCACCTCGACGCCACGAGGAAGCCGTTGACCGCCGTGTCGGCGAGCTCCTCCCAGAGCAGGGCCTCCGGGCTGGCGGCGAAGCGGTCCGGAGCAAGCAGGGTGAGGCGGGCGAGGATGTTCGTGGAGTCAGGCACCGCCTCGCCGTCCACCAGCAGCACGGGCACCTGCCCCGTGGGGTTGTGGGCCCGGTGCGACGCCGGGTTCCCCGCGCACGCCCGCGTGTAGGGCAGGCCCGCGTACTTCAGGGCGCGGTGCACCTTGAGGCAGAACGGGGAATAGCTCTCGAGGCCGGGGAGGCCGGGGTCGGCCAGCTCGAGCAGGGTCAGGGATGGCAGTGCCTTCGTGTTCATGGCGTACACGGTATACCCCGCCTGTGACAGCTATATGTCAGGATTGTCTGGCGCGCCCTGCTCTCGACGGTGCGGCACACGTCCATTCACGGCGCGGCCTCCACCTTCCGCCGAGTGCGGCGTACAATCCTCCAGCCCTCGCCTGTGTTCACTAGGTGCCAGGCTTCCTTGCCGCGGTTCGCCTCACGTTCGCCGCGCCCCAGAGCTGTGAGCAGTGCGCGAGCCGAGCTCAGGGGACGCGCGGCCGCTCCGGGTTTCTGCACCACTCGCTCCAGGAGCCCACGTACAGCTTCGCGCCCGTCAGGCCGGCGCGCTGCAGGGCGAGCAGCGTGTGGCAGGCGGTGACTCCGGAGCCGCAGTGGACGATCAACTGCTCAGGGCTCGAGCCCGACAGGATGGGCGCGTACAGGGCACGCAGCGCGTCGCGTGACTTGAAACGGCCGCCCTCGAGGTTTTCGGACAGCGGCACGTTGTGGGCACCGGGGATGTGCCCCGCGACCGGGTCGATGGGCTCCTGCTCGCCGCGAAAGCGCACGGCGGCGCGCACGTCGAGCACGCGCATGGAGGGCGAGAGGCGCGCGCGCTCCACTTCGTCGATGTCCGCCGTCGGAAGGCGCCAGGTATCGGCCGGGTAGGGCGGCCGCTCGTCGACGTCCGGCAGCGCCGTCGTGAGCGTCATGCCCGCCGAGCGCGCCCCTTCGAGGCCGCCGTCGAGCACGTACACACGTTCGTGGCCGAGCGCCCGCACCATCCACCACATGCGTGCAGCGGCATTCATGCCGCCCTGGTCATCGTAGGCGACCACGGCGTATTTAGATCAGGTGCGGAATGGCCAGCGTAAGGCCGGCTGCTTGCAGATTATGGCGCTGCCATTGTGACCGTCGTTCCATTTGAACCAGGCGGAGCGGGCCGACCGCTCCACGGTCTCCACGGGGTACCACTGCGTCTGGGGATTGGCGGAGTCGAGCACGCGATAGAACCAGCGGCCCTGGGCGTCCGGTTTCGCATCCACCAGCGTGACGCTGTGCGGATTCGGCCCGGGATTGCCGAAGTCCGCTGGGTCCACGCCCAGCTGGATGGGACATTGCGCATCCAGGTGCGCCTTGAAGTAATCGAAGCTGAAGTTCGGGCTATTGAAGGCCACCAGCTCGGTCGGAATGCCCAGCATCTGGAAGACGTCCTGATGATGGCCGTGGAGAATGATTCCCTTGGGATTCGTCCAACCGTTAGCCTGGGCTTGGTCAGAGACCAGTTGAGCCAGCTCATTCTGGATGCCGTAGGCATCGCCCTGGTAGAGCTGGATGATGTTCTCGACGGTCTCCGGGAAGCAGGTGGGCAGGCTCCCCTGACTGTCGTTGATGGCCTCAATGCTGTCGAACCCACTGAAGCGCACGCCCTCGGAGGCGGGTGGAGCGGAAGGCGCTGCTTGGTTTCCGCCGAGGCTCGTGGCGATGGCATCAATCTGCTCAGGAGCGAGCGAGGACGGGTCAACCCCCGCCTCCACGAGAGCGGTGGAGACCTCGTCCGGAGTCGTGGGCAATACGTCTTCGAGCAACTCGCGGAGCCCTTGGAAGAGGGCAGGGCCCTCATCAAGCAGGTCATCGAGGGCCGGGAGGGCCTCACTCATGGCCTCGAAGAGGCCATGCGCGATGCTCGTGGCAGGGCTAGGAGCGTGTTGCTGTAACGGGCAAGGAGCGAGGTAAAGGGCTCCCTGCTGCACCTGGGCCGCCCGTCCCTCCG
>NZ_JAIQDG010000058.1 GCF_020037125.1 Myxococcus sp. RHSTA-1-4 | reverse complement strand
CATGGGTAGGCAAGCGCATCACGCCCTTGCCTACGCCTCAAGTAGGTTCTTGCCGTTACTCCAACACGCTCCTAGCGGTTGCGGCGGACGATTTCGGCGTTCAGCACGTTGGCGAAGCCCACCCAGGCCAGGTAGGGCACCATCATCCGGGCCGCGGGCCGGTCCACCTTCCGCGCGTTGGCGGTGTAGGCGCCGATGCTCCCCAGCAGCGCCACGATGTCCACGAGCGCGCGGCGCGGCTGGTGGCGGTTGAAGAAGAGCCAGGACCAGGCGGCGTTGAGGCCCATCTGTACGCCCCACCAGCCCAGCGCCTTGGAGCGGGCCGGCCCCGCGGGTGCCGTCCACACGCGCCAGCCAGAGATGGCGATGAGGCCGTACAGCACCGTCCACACCGGGGCGAACACCTTCGCCGGCGGCTGGAAGGGCGGCTTGTGCAGGCGCCGGTACCACAGCTGGTCCGCGGGGCGCTGCCGGCCTCCCGCCACCGCCGTGCCGAGGGTGAGCGCGCTGAAGGCGCCCAGCGCCGCCACGGACTCCTTGCGCAGCGTGGGGTTGAGGGCCGTGCGCTTCACGGGGCCCGGCACTGTCCGCGTCGTCGGCTCCATCGTCGTCCTCCCGTGGCCCGCCCCCCCCTGGGGCTCCGCCACTGTCTTCTGGAAGGTGGTGTCCGCTCCGCCCCGCCGCCAGTCCGGCGGCTGGCGGTGTAGAAAAAGCAGGTCCCCCATCAAGGACCTGGAGGTCCGTCATGGCGAGCGCGGAGGAAGTCCTCGGCTTCTGGTTCGGCCAACCGCCGGACCCCATCCTCAACCCCGCCAGCGCCCACCCCCGCGAGCGGTGGTTCCTGCGGAACGCGGCCTTCGACGAGGAGTGCCAGCGCCGCTTCCTGGACGCCCACGAGGCCGCCGCGGCCGGGCTGCTGCGCGACTGGCGCGAGGAGCCGCGAAGCTGCGTGGCGCTGCTGCTGCTGCTGGACCAGATACCGCGCAACGTCTTCCGGGGCACGCCGCGCGCCTTCGCCACGGACGCGCTGGCGCGCGAGGTGGCGCGCTACGCGCTGGCGCGGGGGCTGGACGTGACGCTGCCGCCGGTATGGCGGTGGTTCATGTACCTGCCCTTCGAGCACAGCGAGGAGGTCCACGACCAGCGGCTGGCCGTGGCCCTCTTCGAGATGCTCGCGCTGTACCACCCGGACAGCCGCGAGTCGCTCGACTATGCCCGGCGGCACCGGGACGTCATCGAGCGCTTCGGCCGCTTCCCCCACCGCAACGCCGCGCTGGGGCGCCCGTCCACCCCGGAGGAGGAGCGCTTCCTCCAGGAGCCGGGCTCGTCCTTCTGAGCTACACCAGCGGAGCGGGGCGGGTGGCCTCGGCCTGGGGCATGGGCGCCGCGCGCGCTTCCAGGGTGACACCCGAGGACAGCCAGCCGCGCACCATGGACAGGTGCTGCGCCTCCGCGTCCAGCGCGAGCTGGAAGCGGTCGGCGAGGGTGTCATGGCCCACGCCACGCGCCAGCTCGATGAGCATCTCCCAGCAGGCGTTGTCCGTCAGCTCCGCCACCAGCAGCGCCGACAGTGTGTCGCGCAGATTCATGCGCGGGTCGCTGACCACGGCGGGAATGCCCATGGACGCCACCGCCACCACGTCCGCGCTGGGCGTCACCGCCGTGGGGTCCGCGCCGAGCTTCGTCAGGGCCTCCGTCACCAGGCCGAAGTGGGACAGCTCGTCGTTGAGGATGCGCTCCAGCCCCTCGCGGGTGGGGCCTCCCTCCCAGCTCCCGAGCGCCTCGAGCTTGCCGAGCGCGCCCTGGTAGAGCCGGACGCCGGTGCGCTCGAAGGCGGCGCGCTCCCCGAGCTTGTCGATGAAGACGGTGGGCTTGGAGCCCTTGAGCATGTCCACCGCCGTCTTCGCCACGCCCTTGAGGCTGACCGGAGGCGGCACGCTGCCCACGCCTTCCGACTCCAGCGCGTACTGCTGGCGCACCTTGAGGATGAGGGACTCGTCACCCAGGTGGCTCGGCTGCCGCGCCAGGGCCGCCTGGGTGATGTCCGCGCTGTCGATGGGCGAGGTGGCGATGCCCGTCCTGTTCATGCCGATGTCGCTGGTCGTCTTCTTCATGTCAGTGAACCTTCTTTCCCTCGTACACGGAGCCCATGCGCGCCGCGCGCGCGGCGAGCTCCGTCCCGGGAATCCATTGGTAGCCGGCCGCCACCGTCTCGGAGGGCGAGCCGTCGGAGTTGAGCTGGTCGCGGTACACGAACGAGCGGTGGTCCCTCGGCACCTCCGCCAGGCGCACGTAGTCCGTGCCGATGGAGGTCAGGTCCTCCTCCTCGTTCAGCGTCTTGCGGACGAACTCGCGGTGCTCCTTGAAGCCGATGGGCTCCGGCAGCGTCTTCGGCAGGATTTCCGCCGCGTCCCGGCCCTCGGCCTTCTGGAAGAGCTGAATCACGTGGTGGAGCTGGCCCAGCTCGTAGTCCAGGAAGCGCTGCCATATCTCCTTGATGCGGGGGTTCTTCTCGTACGCGAGGCAGGAGTAGAAGTTGTAGACCTGCATCGCTTCATGCAGCACGCACCGCTCCAGCAGCGTCTCGTCCGGGTCCAGCAGCGACTCGTACATGGAGGTGTGCTGCTCCTCGATGGCGGCGATTTCCGCGTAGAGCTGGCGCGCCACCGGGTCGGAGAAGAACGGCCCCACCGTCATGTAGTAGTCGTGCGTCTGGTTCTCCGCGGCGGTGATGCTCATCGCGTGAATCTTGGTGAGCGGGTGCGCGGTGCGCCTGTCATACGGGCGGCGCAGGTCATCCACCGGGTAGCGGTGCTCCACCGACGTGGGCCGGCCGACGAGGATGTCCGTATAGGACTGGGTGATGTTGTTGGGGTCCTTGCCCTCGAGCCTGTCGTAGAGCGCGCCGTAGCGGTACAGGTGGTCGAAGTCCTCGAGCAGGCCGAAGCGGTACGTCTGGGCCAGGTACGGGTCCGGCTCGCGCAGGGCGACGCTGGCCGTCACCTCGATGGCCACCTGCTCGAAGCCGAGCGTGGTCTCCAGCGGTGTCTGGTCCGGCGGGTTCAGCCAGTTGATGAGCGTCTGCTCGAACTGCTCCACGCGGCGGATGATGGCGAGCTGCTCGCGCAGCTCCCGGTTCATGCGGGACATGGCGTGCTTGGTGCGCAGCGCGTCCGACAAGATGCCGTTCATGTAGATGACGCAGACGCGGGTGAAGGCGTCATCGTCCAGCTTGCTGTAGGGACGTCTGACGAGGTCCTTCCACGTAAAGACCTGGCGGTCGAGTGGGACTCCTTTTTCTTGGAAGATATCCAGGGCCACGTCTGACTCCTTTGCGCGGGGCGTGAGCGGTGGAAGGCGGTGTGCCTCCCGCATCGGCGCTAAAGGTCCGGTCGCCCATGGAGACCGGCAAACCCCGGGCGTGCCGCCGCCCGGGTGCCGCCAGGGGCTGCGGCGGCTCGGCTGGCCAGCCGCATCCGGTGGACTCCCCGCGGAAGGACTTCATGGCGGGTGGAGGCATCGAGGCGCCGGGAGCGCGCCCGCCCGCCCGGCTGGAGGACAGGCAACGGCTCTAGAAGGTTTTGCGGGAGTGTCAGGGCGCGGCGTGACGCCGCTCCGAGGCACGGGTGCCGGGCAGGACGGGGACTGAGGTAGTGTGAAACACCGTACGCTTCGCAAGAGGGGGCCGTGGCAGGCGAGCGCTGGAAACTCATCCGGTTGCGATGGCGCAACCATTGGCGGCTGATGCTGGGCGTGGCGGTGCTGGCCACCGCGCTGGCGGCGGCCTGCGAGCTGTTGGGTGATTCGCTGGGAGGCTGGCTGGAGGAAGCCGAGCGCGACGCCTACGACAAGATGGTCACCACCTTCACGAACGGGCGCGGCAAGTCGGCGCACGTGGTGGTGCTGGCCATCGACCAGCCGAGCCTGGACGCCATCCGCGCCAACCCGCAGTACGCGCGCAACTTCGGCAACTGGCCCTACAGCCGGAACCTGTGGGCGCGGGTGGTGGAGCAGCTCGAGGCCGAGGGCGCGCGCGCCATCGTCTTCGACGCGGTGATGGACGAGCGCTCCACGGACCCGGCCATGGACCTGGCCTTCGCGCAGGCGCTGCGCGATTCACCGGTGCCCTTCTTCCTGGGCATGTCCACCAATGCGAGCGCCGCGCCCCTGCCCCGCGCGGACTTCAGCGCTCCGCCCGCCGCGCCCGTGGCCTCCGCCCAGGAAGCGCTGCCCGCGGAAGCCCTCCCCCCTCCCGGCGAGGCGCCACCTTCCGAGGAGACGTTCCCCGAGTCCGGCGCGGAGGACACGTTCGAGGACGTGGAGGACGGGGAGCTGCTCCCGCCCGTCACGCCCGAGCAGATGGCCCGCGCGGTGGCCTTCCCGGTGCGCGCCGAGAGCCATGTGCTGCCGGTGCTGTCGCACGAGGTGGACGGACGGCGCGAGCCCCAGTACCCGGTGACGCCCATCCCGGTGCTGGTGGACGCGGTGGACGGCTTCGGGCTGGTGGACCCGGAAGCGGACCCGGACGGCTTCATGCGGCGCACGCACTTCGCGTACACGGACGGCGTCAACACGTACGCGACGCTGCCGGTGCGTGTGGCGGCGGGACTGCTGGGCGCGAGCGAGGTGGTGCTGTCCGGGGGAGCGCTGCGGCTGGGCGGGCGCACGTACGCGGTGGACGCGGAAGGGGGCACGCGCATCGACTTCGGCGGCGACTTCCACGACCGCTTCCAGGTGGTGTCACTCATCCAGGTGCTGGACGCGTGGGCGCTGCGCAACCAGGGCCAGCCCACGGGCCTGACGCCGGGCCTCTTCCGGGACAAGGTGGTGGTCATCGGCGGCAACGCGGTGGGCCTCAACGACGTGAAGGCCACGTCCTTCTCCCCCGCCGCGCCCGGCGTGGTGAAGCAGGCGGCGGTGCTGGACTCGCTGCTGGGCGACGGCCGCTTCTTCGTCCAGGCGCCGCTGTGGATGAGCCTGGTGCTCGTCTTCGCCGTGGCGCTCGCGTCCGTGGTGCTGCTGATGACCACGCGGTGGACGCCGCTGGAAATCGCGTGGCCGCTGGCCCTCTACCTGGGCATGCATTGGGTGACGGGCCCCGTCCTCGCCAAGACGGGCACGTACCTGCTCACCGCCCTGCCCTCGCTGGCGGGCATGCTGGCCAGCGTGGCCGCGGTGGCCTTCAACCACCTGGTGGCCAACAAGGAAGCGGAGTTCATCCGCCAGGCCTTCAGCCGCTTCATGGAGCCGAAGCTGGTGGAACAGATGATTTCCGAGCGCCAGCTCCCGAAGCTGGACGGGGAGAACGTCGAAATCTCCGCCTTCTTCAGCGACATCAAGGGCTTCTCCACCTTCAGCGAGCGCTTCAAGGAGGACCCGCGCAGCCTGGTCCGCATCCTCAACACGTATCTGACCCGGGTGAGCGGCGCGTTGCTGAAGGAGGGCGGTTGCCTGGACAAGTACATCGGCGACGCGGTGGTGTGCCTCTTCGGAGCTCCCATGCGGCAGCCGGACCATGCACTGCGAGCCTGCCGCGGGGCGCTGGCGGCGAAGGCGGAGGTGGACCGGATGCGCGAGGAGTTCCGCGCGAAGGGGATGCCGGACGTCTATACGCGCATCGGCGTCAACAGCGCGGTGAACTTCGTGGGCAACTTCGGCAGCGAGCAGCTCTTCAGCTACACGGCCATCGGCGACGGGATGAACCTGGCCGCGCGGCTGGAGGGCGCGAACAAGGCGTACGGCTCGGTCATCATGATTGGCCCGCGCACGTACGAGCTGGCGAAGGAGCACATCGAGGTGCGGGAGCTGGACCGTGTGCGGGTGGCGGGCAAGACGGAGGCCGTCACCGTGTACGAGCTGCTGGCGCTCAAGGGCGGCCTGGACGTGCGCAAGCGGGTGACGGTGGAGCGCTACCACGCGGCGCTGGCGCTCTACCGCGAGGCGCGCTTCGCGGAGGCCGCGGCGGTGCTGGAGGCGCGAAGGCTGGAGGACCCGGAGGACGGGCCCACGCAGGCGCTGCTGGAGCGCTGCCACAAATACGCCAAGGCGCCCCCTCCGGAGTTCGACGGGGTGGCCAACCTGGACAAGTGAGCTGAAAGGAGTCGGGGAGACATGGGGATGAAAACGAGCGCGGCGCTGGCGGCCGCGATGCTGGCGCTGGGCCTGCCGGGTATGGCGGGGGCCGCGAAGGTCGGCGACCCGCTGTACGTGAAGGCGAAGAACACGCGGGTGATGAAGAGTCCGTCCCCCACGGCCGACGCGGTGGTCATCCTCCAGCCCGGGGAGCAGGTGAAGTGGGAGGGCGCGGACCCGAAGCAGAAGCAGTGGCACCGGGTGACGGCGCCAGGCGGGAAGAAGGGCTTCGTGTTCCAGACGAACCTGTCCACCACCCCGCCCAAGATGGAGCTGGTGACGGACCCCGGCGGCAAGCGCCAGGTGGACCCGAAGAAGTTCGTCGCGAGCGGCGCCGCGGTGAAGGCGCTCAGCCCCGGGGCCGAGAAGTACGGCAACGGCAAGAAGGGTGACTACGCGAAGGCCGTCGCGTCCATCAAGGCAATGGAGGCGCGGAGCAAGACGGTGACGCCCGAGCGAATCGCGGCGCACGTGAAGGAGGCCGGGCTCTTCCCGGTGGTGGGGCCCAGGGACTCGGTGGCGAAGACGAAGGGGGGCCGGTGATGGACGCGCGGTTGAAGGTATTCGCGGTGCTGGGCCTGGGCGTGCTGGCATCGTCCTGCCGCGGCATGGACCTCAACACCATCGCCAGGGGTGTGACCACGGCGGGGGGCGTGGCGGAGACAGTGGGGGGCGGCGTGGCGAAGGTGAAGGAGTGCGGGAAGCTGGATGTCGAGCCGAGCGTGGCGGAGGAGTACGCCCTGGGTGGCGCGCTGACCATCCACTTCGTGCAGCGCGGCAACGGGCTGATGTTCGCGACCGAGGGCGACAAGAAGCTGCACGACTACCTCAACATCGTGGGCAAGAACCTGGCGGCGCAGTCGCTCCGGCCCACGCTGGAGTGGACGTTCGGCGTGCTCAACGACACGGAGCAGTTCAACGCGCTGTCCGCGCCCGGCGGCTACGTCCTCGTCACGCGGCGGTTGCTCATGGAGCTGGACAACGAGGGACAGCTCGCCGGTGTGCTGGCGCACGAAATCGCCCACGGCGTGCTCAAGCACGCCATCCACAAGTACACCGCCCAGAAGGTCAAGACGTGCCGGTTGGTTGCGGGGGGAGAGACCCTCCTCTCCGCCCTCGGGGCGAAGGCCCTGCTCGCCGCCCTGGACGGTGATGGCACGCTGGACCTGGACAACGAGCCAGAGTTGCTCGCCCACCTCGCGGAAAAGACCGTGAACTCCTTCGACGACGGCAACGGGCCGGAGCTGGAGTTCGAGGCGGACCAGATGGCTGCGCGGCTCATGTTGTCCGCGGGGTACGACCCGAAGGACTACCTCGGCCTCATCGACAAGATGACCGACGTCAAGAACCAGAAGAACCACCCGAAGAAGGAGACGCGGAAGAAGAAGCTCGTCGCCTACCTCGAGACGCTGAAGGGCGACGAGGGCGAGTTCCCGGAGTACGCCTCCGAGGGCCTGCGCTCGCCGCCGCTGAAGCAGCCGGACTACGCCGTCATCAAGTCCACCACCGGCGTGGCGAAGGACACTCCGTAGCAGCAGTGCGGCCGGGGCGCGTGGCTACAGCAGGCCGCCGCCCCCGCCCGTCCCGGGCTCGAAGTGCTTCACCTTGAGCACCGGGTCCAGCTTGTAGGCGCACGTGGCGCCATCCAGCTTCGCCGAGTCCTTGATGTTGAGGTTGATGAGCGCGCGGTGATGGCCGCCGGACTCGATGCGCATCGCCTCGACGGAGCCGGAGAGCTTCAGGCCCGGGTCGAAGGCGCTCGCCGACAGGTTCAGGTCGCACACCGAGCCGTCCTGCTCCACCACGGCGCCCGGGAGGTACGCCCGCCCTCCCGTCAGCGCGACGTCGGGCTTCAGCTTGAGGCGGATCTGCGTCACCTTCCCCGCGGGCAGGGAGAAGTCTCCGAGCGACAGGGTGGCGCCGTTGCGCACCGTCATCAGGTCGAGGGACTGGTCCACTTCCGTCAGCCGCAGCCACCCCTCCGAGCCCTCCTCCACGTCCGCGCCCTGCACCACGGCCGGGGCGTCGCCATCCGCCAGGTGGACCCAGACTTCATCCACCGTGAGCTTCAGCGACCTCACGGTGGTGAGGTCCGTGTGCTCGTCCAGTGCCAGGACGCTCGCGCCCAGGTCATCGCTGGTGATGGACAGGCCGAGTTGCCCTCCGCCACAGGCGGTGAGCAACAGCGGAGCGATGAGGAACAGGCGCTTCATGGGGACCCCCAGGGCATCGCGAGGTCGCGATACGGGGGAGACCCCGGGCCTGGTGCGCCGGCCACCCGGGCGGGTACTGCCTGGGGGGGCTTCAGGGACCCGGGCTCCGGCGGTGAGACGCTCAGCGCACCGTGGCCTGGCTGAGCGCGCGGTGCACGGACTCCAGGGCCTTGCGGGCCTCCAGCAACTCGGCGCGCTCGGCGGTGAGCGAGGCCACCTGCTGCGCGAGCACGTCGCGCTCGCCCTGGAGCGCCTCCACGGTGCGGCGCAGCGAGGCGGACTCGTCCTTGGCGGCCTCCAGCTCCCCGGCGAGCCGCTCCTCCTCCGCGAGGCTGTCCACCAGGGCCTGCTTGCCCCGGGCCACCTCGTCCTCCAGCGCCTCGCGCTCGCGGGCCGCGGCCTGCAGCGCCTGCCGCGTCTCCTGGAGGGACAGGAGCGCCTCGTCGCGCTCACCCTCCAGCGCGGACAGCTCGCGCTCCAGGTCGGCCAGGAGCTTCACCCGGCCCTCCATCTCCGAGGACAGGCGGCGCGCCTCGTCCATGCGCAGCCGGGCTTCCTCGGTGGCCTTCTCCGCCTGACGGCGCGAGACCTCGAGCTCCTGGGTGAGCGAGAGGTTGAGCGCCTTCACCTTCACCAGCTCCCCCTGGAGGTGGGTGATGCGCTCCACCGCGCGCTGGCCCGCCTCGGCCACGGTGGCCGGCAGCGGCTCCGGGCGCGGATTCTCCCGCACCGCCTTGAGGCGCGCCTTCAGCCGCTCGCGGCGGGCCGCGGAGTCGTGCGCCTCCTCGCGAGGCGGAGCCGGCGTCTGCACCTCCACCTCCGCGGGCGGCGCCTCCACGCGGGCCACGGTGGGCTCGGTGATGGCGGCGGTGACGTGGGGAGGCGCGGCGTGGGCGGAGGCCTGCGTCATGGGGTGCGCCTCCGGCGTGTGCGCGGCCGCGAGGCCGTCCAGGTGCAGCGCCGTGGGCGGCGCGGCGAAGGTGACGGGCGTGGCGGCGGGCGCCGGTGCCTCGAGCTGGGCCTCCGGGGCCGGCGACGCGTAGGTGACGGGCGCGCGCGCCACGGCCGGCTCGGAGTGCGCGGGCTCGGCGGTACGCAGGGCCGCGTCCATGGCCTCGGCGGCGGTGGGGCGCGGGGCGCGGGCGCGCTCGATGCGGGCACGCACCTCGGTGGACAGGTCGGGCGCCTCGGCGGCGGGGGCCGGCGGGGCCTCGGCGGTGACCTGCGGCTCCTCGGGGGCGGGCTCGGCCGCGGGGTCGATGAGGCCGGTCAGCGCACCCAGGCGGAGGCGGGGCTTGGCGCGGGACACGTTCTGTTCGAAGGCTTTCTTCATGGCGGTTCTCAGCCGGCCTGCTGGGTGCCCTTCTTCTGGGCGGCGGCTGCCGCGGCGACGAGGCGCGGCAGGATGTTGTCAATCATGGCCTGGATGTCGTTGGCGCCCTTGGAGGTGGGGTCCGCGACGAACACCGGGCGGCCCTCGCTGGAGGCCTGCGCGAACTTGGTGCACTGCCGGATGATGGTGGGCAGCAGGAACTCCGGGTAGTGCGTCTGCAGCGCCTCCAGCGCCTCCTTCGCCAGCTTGAAGGTGGCGTTGAAGGAGTTGACCACGATGAAGACGTGGTCGAGCACGTGATTCAGGTCCTCCTCCAGGCTCTGGACGGTCTCGAACAGCAGCTTGAGGCCGTGGAACGACAGGAAGTCCGCGAGCACGGGGACGAACAAGTCGTTCGCCGCCATCAGCGCGTTGAGGTTGAGCAGGCCGAAGGACGGCGGCGCGTCGAAGACGATGATGTCGTACTGCGCCTCCACGTCCTTGAGGGCATTGCGCAGCTTGAACTCGCGGCCGGCCATGGGCATCAGCGCGAGGTCCACCGTGGACATCGTCAGGTTGGAGGGGATGAAGTCCAGGTTGGGCAGGGTGGACTTCTGGATGACCTTGGCCAGGGGCGTCTTGCGGACGAGGACGTCCAGGAGGGTCTTCTCGAAGTCCTCGCCCTCGTAGCCCAGGCACTTGGTGGCGTGGCCCTGGCTGTCGAGGTCGATGAGGAGGACCGCGTAGCCCAGCTCCGCCAGGCGCCAGGCGTAGGAGGTGGACAGGGACGTCTTGCCGGTGCCGCCCTTGAAGTTGAGGAAGAGCTGCCGGCGGTGGCCCACGCGCGCGGGGAACGCGTTCAGCGTCGTGCGCAGTTCCCAGATGTCATCCGGGGTGTAGGCCTCCTTCCGCGCGTCCTCCGGAATCTGCTTCGGGGACACGCCGAGCATCTCGGCCACCTGCTTGGAGCTGTACGTCGGCGCTTCCATGGACGACCCTTCGAAAGACCTGCGGAACGGCTACCTTGCCTCAAGCGGCGAAGTATTTGTGCCCCCTTCGGACGATGGCACCCCGGGCGGACAGGAGGGTGAGTGCTTCCTGGGCGAGCTCCGCGGGGGCCGACAGGGCGACCGCCAGCTCGACGAGCGAGCGGCCCCGGACGGCGGACCGGACCTCCGCCAGCATCTGCGAGCACAGCGCTTCCACCGGGGAAGCGGCGGGCCGGGACTGGGTGGCACGCGGCTCCACGGGCGCGGGCACGGAGGCCCGGGGCGCGGGCGCGGCCTGCCCGGGCACGGCGCCCATGGCCACCAGCGCCGCCTGGACGGGAGACAGGCGTGAGGCCGCGGGCTGGGCCGCCGGAGGAGCGGCGCGGGCCACGGGCGGCGGAGACGCGGGACGGGCACTCGGGGCGGCGGGCGCGGAGGCCGCGACCATGGCATGAGCCGAAGCGCCCACGGCGACCAGGGCGGGCGCCGCGACCTGCACGAGCTCGGCGGCGGCCGGAGCCACGGCCTGCACCTGGGCCACGGCCTGCACCGGCGCGGCGGCCACGGGACGGGGCTGGTCCAGGCGGGCGCGCACCGGCTTGATGGGCAACGTCGCCAGCCGGCGAATCTCCCGGCGGCGGTGCGTCTCGTCCAGCTCCACCACGGAGGACACGTCCTGCCCGAGGATGCGCGACAGGCTCTGCGCCGCCGCCTTGCGCACGCGCGGCTCGCGGTCCGCCAGCGCGCCCAGCAGCAGCGTGCGCGCGTTCTCTCCACTGCCGGCCCCGAGCGCCAGCGCCGCCAGCGCGCGCACCTCCGAGTCCGAGTCGTGGATGGCCTCCTCGCCCAGCCGGCGCGCCGTCTCACCCTCCAGCCCCAGCGCCAGCAGCGACGCGCGCCGTCGCACGGAGCGGTCCGGGTCCTTCATCGCCTGCGCCAGGTGCGGCGCCGCGTCCGTCGGCGCCAGCGTCAACAGCGCCTTGAGCGCCGCGATGCGCACCTCCGGCACCGGCGACGACAGGAGCGGCGACACCACCGAAGCCCCCTGCTCCCGGCACAGCGAGGCGAAGGCCTGCAAGAGCGCCACCTGCGCCGTGGCATCCGTCTCCGCGTGCAGCGCGGCGGCCAGCGCGGGCGCGGCGGCCGGCTGGGCCAGCGCCTTCAGCCGCTCGGCGGCGCGCACCCGGGCGGCCGCGTCCGGCGCGGACAGCTCACGCACGGAGAAGCCGAACAACGACTCATCCGCGGCCCCAAAGCCCGCGTGCGCGGACAGCTCCGCGTGCTGCGCCGCGCTCACGCCCAGCCGGCCCGCCTGGAGGAAGCGCTGCGCCTCTCGCGCCACCGGGGACAGGTTGTCCTCCGGCACCTTCTCCGCGAGGGATGGGACGGGCGGCTCGCTGTCGGAGACGGCGCTGGCCGCCTCGCGCAGCGGCACGGCCGGGCCACGCGCCGGAGGCACCACCACGCCCTGCGCCACCGGGCCCGCCTCGCCGCGCAGCAGCACCTCGCTGCGAAGCTGGGAAATGAAGGAGGCCAGGTCCAGCCCGAGGTCGTCGTCCTCGTCGTCGCGCTCCTGCCCCGTCGCATGGATGCGGCTGGCGTCCAGCAGCTTGTCCATGAGCTGGTTGCGCTCGCCGCGCAGCGCCTGGTTGAGCCGCGTCAGCTCCTCGCGCTCCGTCTGCATGCGGCTGATGCGGACTTCCAGCTCCGCCACCTCGCGCCGCAGCTCCAGCTCGCGCTGGTGCGTCTCCGCCAGCTCGCGCCTCAGGTGCGCCATCTCCTCGCGCGTCGAGTCCAGCTCACTGTGGAGCTGCTCCGCACGAGCCTCGAAGTAGACGATCTTCTCGAGTGCGCTCTTGAGCAGCGCGTCCGGACGCTCG
Organism: Myxococcus sp. RHSTA-1-4; assembly: GCF_020037125.1. Classification (GTDB taxonomy): domain Bacteria; phylum Myxococcota; class Myxococcia; order Myxococcales; family Myxococcaceae; genus Myxococcus. The sequence continues at coordinate 30,160 of NZ_JAIQDG010000058.1, read as the reverse complement.
TCGCTCACGACCTCAACAGCCCTCCCCGCGAGGCGCGTTGCACCCCCGGTTCCGAGTCACCGGAAGCGGATGCACCGGTATCCCGGTACCCACCGGGGGGCCCAACCTACGCCAGACGTCCCGCCTTCGTAAACCCCGGAAACACCAGGGCTTTTCCCAACCCCGCCCAGCACGCCATTGACAACGCCGCCCAGGCCGATTTTTCGGGCCCCCGCGCCGCTCCGCGCCACGCGCTCCGAGTGTCCTCGCGAGGCGGCAAACCCGGCCGACTCCGGACGCTTCCGCACGCCCTTCCGGGAACGCCGGAATGTCAGACCCGACTCGTAGTCTGTGTTCCACGAGGCAGCCGACGGTTGTCACTTCTCCCCGGAGCCTCTCCGCCCGAAGGCGGGGGGTGAAGCCCTCTTTTCGACAGGTTTCCGCACGCCATGGAACAACGACTGGCAACCATCATTGGCAACGCAGTGCGCACGGCGCGGCAGCGGCTGGAGCTGACCCAGGCCGACGTGGCCGAGCGCGTGGGCATCGCGACCGAGGTGTACGGCCGGCTGGAACGCGGCCACATGCTCCCCAGTGTCCGCACGCTGCGCAAGCTGTGCCTGGTCCTCAACTGCTCCTCGGACGTCCTGCTCGGCATGGCCGGCGTCGAGGCCGCGCCCGCGCTGGCGGAGGACCCGCCCGAGTACCGCGAGCGTCCCGAGGTCCGCCGCCTGCTGCGCACGGTGCGCAAGCTGGACGCGCCGCAGCTGCGGCTGTTGGGGCAGGTCGCGCACGCGCTCGAGAACTGACGTCCCGGCTCCGGGACGCCACCGCCCACTGCTTCCGCCGCGCGCGGAAGAGCGGGAGCCGCAACGGACCGGGTATGGGGTGAAGGGGACCCCTTCCGGCCCACCAAGGGGGAAACAGGGGGCGGCTTTCGTCTTTGCGCAAGCGCTTGGCGCGTGGAGTGAAGCAGCGGGTGACGGGCAGGCGTACTTAGAGTCTTCATGACTCGCGCCCGCCCCCCGCCGCCCACCTTCGACCTGCCGCAGCTCGCGGTTCTCGCGTTGTGGTGGGTGTGGTTCCCCACCTTCATCCTGAGCTGGGAGCACCTGGGCTGGGCGGGGCGCGTGGGGATGAGCGTGCTGGGCTGGGCGGTGCTGTTCTGGAACTACGCCGTCCTGCACAACCACATGCACGTCTCCATCGCCCGGCCGAAGCTGGCGCACTGGGTGGTGTCGCGGACGCTGGGCATGGCCTGTGGCTTCCCGTACCGCGGCTACTACATCCACCACTTCAACCACCACCGGTACAACGACGGCCCGGGGGACTGGGGCCAGCGGCGCAGGGGCGAGGGAGCCCTCCGCTACTGCCTGCGCGCGGCGCTGTCCCCCTGGTTCTGGCCCTTCGAGACGGTGCCCCAGGTGTGGCGCTGGGCGAAGAAGCGCAACCAGCGGCTGGAGCTGGTGCTCGACTTCCTCTTCGTGGACGGCACGCTGCTGGCGCTCGTCCTCTGGAGGCCGGCGCTGGGGCTGGCGTGGTGGGCCATCCTGCTGGTGGGGCAGGTGTGCATCCTCTGGCTCAACCTGGCGGCCCACTTCGAGACGGACTCCACCCAGCGTGACGCGCTGGGCAACACCTCCACCTCGCGCCTGTACAACCTCTTCTTCTTCAATGCCGGCTACCACCAGGCCCACCACCTGAAGCCCCAGGCCCCCTGGTACGAGCTGCCGGAGCTCACCCGGGAGCTCGCCGCCTCGTCCCTGGTCCGGCCTGCCCTCATCACCCCACTTTCACCCATCAATCCCTACTGGGTGGCCCGCGTGGTGAAGCGCTATTCTGCCGAGCCGTGCGATCGGCAGACGGAGTCGACGATTACCTCCGGGACCCCCTCGGCCGTTACCTAGTCGGGGAGGGCTACCTCCACTGGTACGCCTCGGAGGACCTGTGTGGCTTCATCCTCTGGGGACGCCCCGGAGAGACACAGGTGCGCCGGCTCGTGCAGGTGCTGGACGTGGAGCTGGCCCCCGCGAAGCCACATGCCTCGCTGGTGGACGCGCGCCGGCTGGAGGCCGCGGACCCGTCCGCCTTCACGGTGCTGGTGAAGTACATGCAGCCCCGGGAGAAGTCCTTCGGCACCTCCGTGCTGCGGCAGGCGCTGGTGCGCCCGGAGGGCGTCGTCGGCGCGGTGGTGGGCGGCTTCTACACGCTGCTGTCGGGGGCCTACCCCAGCCGTGCCTTCTCGGACCCGGCGCAGGCGCTGGAGTGGCTGGGCCAGCCGGACACCCTGGCGGCGCCGCTCCTGTCGAAGCTGAATGACCTGGTGGCGGAGGCCACCGGCCAGTCACCGCTGCTGCGCGAGCTGCACCAGGTGATGAAGGGCAAGCTGCCGGAGGTGAACCTGTCGGACGTGGCCCGGGAGATGGGCATGTCCGAGCGGACGATGCAGCGGCGGCTGAAGGAGGCGGGCACGTCCTTCCAGGCGGAGCTGAATGCCGTGCAGGTGCGCATGGCGCAGTCGCTGCTCCTGGAGACGAACATGAAGCTCACCGCGGTGGCGGTGGAGGTGGGCTGCGCCTCGCTCCAGCACTTCAGCAGCCTCTTCCGGAAGATGGTGGGCGAGTCCCCCAGCGCGTGGCGGGACAGGCAGCAGGGCAAGACGCCCTCGGAGCCCGAGGCCGGAGAGAGCGGCCATGGCCACGCCGAGGAGGGAAGCCTGGAGCCCGCGGGCGCCGCGCCTCACGCGTCCGCCCAGGGCGGTGACGAGGTCGTCGGGGATTGAACCCCGGCGGACGCCGGGACACCTAACGCCGAATCATCCGCGGGACTCGGAGGTGTGGCGCCGCAGCCGGCGGGCCTTGCCCAGCCGCGCCTCGCCCCGGGTGCCCCGCTTGGGTGACACCCGCTTGCTGGCGGGCAGGATGGGGTCCGGGCACACCGCTCGCAGCTTGCACGTCCGGCACTCGGCGCCGCTCCACACCGCCTCGTAGAGGGCCGTCACCCGGTCGATGACGTCGAAGTCCTCGGTGACGAAGCCCAGCTCGAAGTTGCGCGCCGTGTCGCCCTTGGCGCCCAGCCCCGCGCCGGTGAGGTTGGCGCTGCCCAGGTAGGCCCACGCCCCGTCCACCACCACCGCCTTGAAGTGCACGCGCGGGCAGACCTTGAGCCCCAGCCCTCCCTCGACGAGCCGCGCCCGCGCGTCGAACGCGGCGCGAAAGGGGCGGCTCGGCAGCTCCGCGTGCAGCAGCCGCAGCGCCACGCCTCGCGCGGCCAGCCCGTCCAGCACCTCCACCAGCGGCACGAAGCGGCCCTTGTGCTCCACGTACATGGCCTTCACGTTGGCCGTGGCCATCCACACCGACTCGCGCGCGTGGAGCAGCTTCTCCAACACCACCTCCCGGTACAGCGCGCTGCCCGACAGGAGCTCGGCTTCAATGGGACGCATACGCCCGAGCCTCGCACACCCACCCACACCCAGCCAATCACCGGCCGCCCAGCCCTGCGCAGCAAGTGACTCAAAGTCATTTGACGGGTGACTCCGGGTCACCTATATCTGACTCATGGTCAGCCACACAGCGGCGAAGGCGAAGCGGGCGCTGCCCCAGCGGGCGCGGAAGGACGAGGACAAGGAGGCGCGGCGGCGCGTCATCCTGGACGAGGCGCTGAAGCTCTACGAGGCCACCTCGTACGCGGCCGTGAAGATGGCGGATGTGGCGGAGCGGGCGGAGCTGGCGAAGGGGACGGTGTTCCTCTACTTCCCCACGAAGGAGGCGCTGTTCCTGGCGCTGCTGGAGGACCTGCTCTTCGCGTGGTTCGCGAAGCTGGACGGGCTCCTGGAGCACGGCGAGGGCCGGTGGACGGGCCCCCGGCTGGCGCGCACGGTGGCCGAGTCGCTGGAGGGCCAGGAGTCGTTGACGCGGCTGTTGGCGCTCTTGCAGACGGTGCTGGAACAGAACGTCACCGTGGAGCAGGTGCGGAAGTTCAAGGAGCACCTGCTGGAGGCCCTGCTCCACACCGGCGCGACGGTGGAGCGGCGGCTGCCCTTCCTGAAGGAGGGCGAGGGCCCCCGCGTCCTCATGCACCTGCACGCGCTGGTGACGGGCCTGCGGCAGATGGCGGACCTGGCGCCGGTGACGCGCGAGGTGCTGGCGCTGCCGCACATGGCCCCGCTGAGGGTGGACTTCACCGGCGAGCTGACCGCCGCCCTCACCACCCTGCTGCGCGGGCTGGAAGCGCGCTGATTCCCCGCTGTCCGAACACCCCTGTCCTTCCCTTTCGAAGCCGGAGCATCCCCATGCTTGAAGCCCTCTCCTCCCCTGTCGAGACGACGCCCACCGCCGACGTCGCGCGCATCCGCGCCGCGTTCGAGGCCCAGCGCGCGCACCGCTGGACGATGTCGCGCACCACCGCCGCCGAGCGCATTGCCCGGCTGAAGCGGCTGCGCGAGGCCATCCTGGCCCGGCGCCTGGAGCTGGCCGAGGCCATCCACCAGGACTTCCGCAAGCCCGCCATGGAGGTGGAGCTGACGGAGGTGCACCCCACGCTGGAGGAGCTGAACCACACGGTGAAGCACCTCAAGTCGTGGATGAAGCCCACGCGGGTGGGCACGCCGCTCTTGCTGGCGGGCTCCTCCAGCCACGTGCGCTACGAGGCGCGGGGCGTGGTGCTGGTGCTGTCGCCGTGGAACTACCCGTTCCAGCTCCTGATGGCGCCGCTGGTGGCCGCCATCGCCGCGGGCAACACCGTCATCTGCAAGCCCAGTGAGAAGACGCCGCACACCTCGCGCTTCCTGGCGCGGCTGGTGAAGGACGTCTTCCCGGAGAACGAGGTGGCCCTGTTCGAGGGCGGCGCGGAGGTGGCGGAGGCGCTGCTGGAGCTGCCCTTCGACCACATCTTCTTCACGGGCAACCCGCGCATCGGCCGGAAGGTGATGGAGGCCGCGGCGAAGCACCTGGCCAGCGTGACGCTGGAGCTGGGCGGCAAGTCGCCGGCCATCATCGACCCGTCCGCGGACCTCGCCGCCACCGCCGAGACGCTCGCGTGGGGCAAGTTCCTCAACGGCGGCCAGACGTGCGTGGCGCCGGACTACGTCTTCGTCCATGAGTCCCGGCAGCAGGCCTTCCTGGACGCGCTGAGGGCCGTCATCTCCCGCTTCTACGGCGCCACGGAGGCGGAGCGGCAGGCGAGCCCGGACCTCGCGCGGCTGGTGGACCCGGTGGCCTGGAAGCGGGTGAAGGACCTGGTCGACCGCTCGGTGGCCGCGGGGGCGAAGCTGGAGGTGGGCGGGGTGGCGGACGGGGCCTCGCGCTACATCGCCCCCACCGTGCTGTCGGGCGTGACGCCGGACATGCCCATCATGGAAGGGGAGATTTTCGGCCCGGTGCTGCCGGTGATGACGTACCGGACGCGGGAGGAAATCTACGCCCACATCCAGGCGGGCGGGAAGCCGCTGGCGCTCTACCTCTTCAGCGAGGACAAGCGCATGGTGGAGGAGGTGTTCCAGAACACCACGTCCGGCGGGGCGGTGGTGAACAACGTCCTCATCCACGTGGCCAACCCCAACCTGCCCTTCGGCGGGGTGGGAATGAGCGGCCTGGGCCACTACCACGGCGTGTACGGCTTCCGGACCTTCAGCCACGAGCGGGCCGTGACGGTGCAGTGGATGAAATCGCTGGCCGCCGTGTTCTTCCCGCCGTATCGCGGAAAGGCCCAGGAATGGGCCTCCCGCGCGACCCGGCTGTTGGAGTAGGCAAGGACACCCCCGGGAGGAGCCGGTCCATGCGCGTCGTCAAGCTGGTCGAGGGACAGATTCCCAAGGGCGTGCAGGAGGCGTTCGACCGCCTCCAGGCGCGCCGCTGGGACGTGGCACGGCGCGGAGCGAAGGAACGGCTGGCCCGGCTGGAGAAGCTCAAGGAGCTCATCGTCGCCCGGCGCGAGGCGCTGGCGGACGCCATCCACCAGGACTTCCGCAAGCCCCGCGCCGAGGTGGAGGCCACCGAGGTGCTGCCGGTGCTGCAGGAGCTGGCGTACGCACGGAAGCACCTCAAGGCGTGGATGAAGCCCCGGAAGGTGACGACGCCCATGCTGCTCGCCGGCACCTCCAGCCACGTGCAATACGAGCCGAAGGGCGTGGTGCTCGTCATGGCGCCGTGGAACTTCCCCTTCAACCTGATGGTGTCGCCGCTGGTGGCGGCGGTGGCCGCGGGCAACACCGTCCTGTGCAAGCCCAGCGAGAAGACGCCGAACACGGCGCGCTTCCTGGCGGAGCTGGTGAGGGACGCCTTTCCCGAGGACGAGGTGGCGCTGGTGGAGGGCGGCCCCGAGGTGGGCGACGCGCTGCTGCGGCTGCCGTTCGACCACATCTTCTTCACGGGCGGCGCGCGCGTGGGGCGGCGGGTGATGGAGGCGGCGGCGAAGCACCTGGCGGGGGTGACGCTGGAGCTGGGAGGCAAGTCGCCCGTGGTGGTGGACGCGACGGCGGACCTGCGGACCACCGCCGAGCGCGTGGTGTGGGGCAAGTTCCTCAACGCGGGGCAGACGTGCATCGCCCCGGACCACGTGTGGGTGCACGCGTCGAAGGAGGAGGCGCTGCTCGCGGCGATGCGGGAGACGCTGGAGCGCTTCTACGGCAAATCCGAGGAGGCGCGGCGGGCGAGCCTGGACTTCTGCCGGCTGGTGGATGACGCGGCCTTCACGCGGGTGCGCGGATTGATGGACCGCGCGGTGACGGCGGGGGCTCGGGTGGTGGTGGGCGGCGGAGTGGACGCGGAGACACGCTACATCGCGCCCACGGTGCTGGCGGACGTGACGCCGGAGTCTCCCATCATGGAGGAGGAGATTTTCGGGCCGGTGCTGCCGGTGCTCCGCTACGAGTCGCTGGACGAGGTGGTGGCGCACATGCGCGCGGAGGGCACGCCGCTGGCGCTCTACGTGTTCAGCCAGGACGAGGCCGCGGTGGAGCGGCTGCTGCGCGAGACACGCGCGGGCGGCACGTGCATCAACACGGCGCTGTGGCACTTCGCGAACCCCAACCTGCCCTTCGGGGGCGTGGGGCCCAGCGGCCTGGGCGCATACCACGGCGAGACGGGCTTCAGGACGTTCAGCCACGAGCGCGCGGTGCTGCGCCAGGGGCGCACGTCGCTGGCACACCTGTTCTTCCCGCCGTACTCGGACAAGGCGCGGAAGCTGGCGCGGCTGGCGAGCCGGTTGTTCGAGTAGGACGGTGCAATGGGCGCCCCCTGGCGGCGTAGAGTCGGGGTGGACTCTCTCGACATGACCAACGCGCGCCTGCCCTCGCCAGCTCCGGTGTCGTCCTCCACGGACGTGGCGTTCCTGTCGCGGCTTCCCACCGTGCTGCACCCGCACCGGAACCTGCTCACCTACTACGTCCTCACCTCGTTCCTGGCCGGGCCCGGCTTCCCCATCCTCCTGCTGCTGCACGTCTTCAAGTTCCAGACGCTGCGCTACGAACTGGACGAGGAGGGCATCACCGTCCGTTGGGGCATCCTCTTCCGGCGCGAGGTCTCCCTCACCTACGCCCGCATCCAGGACATCCACCTGAGCAGCAACGTGGTGGAGCGCTGGCTCGGGCTCGCGAAGGTCCAGGTGCAGACGGCCAGCGGCAACGCCCAGGCCGAAATCACCATCGAGGGCGTGCAGGCCTTCGAGGCCATGCGGGACTTCCTCTACTCGAAGATGCGTGGGAGCCGGGGCCGGCCCGCCACGCACGCGCTCGCGCCGGCCGGGGAGGATGCGCTGGCGTCCACACTTCGCGAGGTCGCCGCGGAGGTGCGCGCGCTCCGGCTCGGGCTGGGCGGCGGCGAGGCCGTGACTCCGGAGAAGAAGGATGGCTGAGCTCCCGCACGCGTGGCTCCTGCGACTGCTGAAGGTGCCTCCTCCACCCCAGCTTCCCTCGGGCGACGAGGGGCGCGTCTTCCGCTCCGCGCCGGGTTACCAGCGCTACCAGTTGCTCATCTGGGGCTTGAGACAGCTCGGTGTGGCGGCGGGTCTGGTGGCCGGCGCGCTGTTCATCGAAATGTTCATCTTCCGGGTGAACTACCCCCTGGCGGACGAAATCGCCTGGGCCATCGAAGGGCTCGCCTGGGCGGGCTTCCTCGTGCAGCTCCCCATCGGCTTCCTCGTCCGGCGCCTGGACTACGCGTTCCGCTGGTACATCCTCTCCGACCGGAGCCTGCGCGTCCGGGAAGGCCTCGTCTCCCTCCAGGAGAAGACGATGACCTTCGCCAACGTCCAGCAGGTCTCCCTCCAGCAGAACCCCCTCCAGCGCCTGTTCGGCATCTCGGACGTGAAGGTGGAGACGGCCGGAGGCGGCGGCTCCGGCGGAGGGAAGGGCTCGGACGGCGCCACCCGTGAGCACATGCACGAGGCGTACTTCCGTGGCGTGAGCAATGCCTCGGAGATTCGCGACGCCATCCTCGCCCGCGTGCGGCTGCACCGAGATACGGGCCTGGGCGAGCCCCAGGCGCCGGAGCCTGTCGAGCCGGGCAGGACGTCCGCCGCCGCGCTGGAGGCCGCGAGGGAGCTGCTCACCGAGATGCGAGCGCTCCGACAGGCGCTGCCGCCGCGCCAGGGGCAGAAGTAGCCGGGCCCCACCGCCCCGCGCGGCGACGAGGCGTCCCCTCGCGGTGGCTCTCCCGGCGGAGGCGCGGCGGGAACGCACTGTCGCCGCGCCGGAGACGAACACGGGCGCGGCGGGAACGCACTGTCGCCGTGCCGGAGACGAACACGGGCACGGCGGGAACATGCCTCGCCGTGCCGGAGACGAACACGGGCGCGGCGGGGAACGTGCCTCGCCGCGCCGGTACGGCGTCTCAGCTCCGCAGGCCGGGGGCCTCGTGGCCCGTGCGCGCCACGTACTCCGTGTAGCCGCCGCCGTACTGGTGGATGCCCTCCGGCGTCAGCTCCAGCACGCGGTTGGACAGCGCGCCCAGGAAGTGCCGGTCGTGCGAGACGAACAGCATGGTGCCCTCGTACCGGGAGAGCGCCGTAATCAGCATCTCCTTCGTCGCCATGTCCAGGTGGTTGGTGGGCTCGTCCAGCACCAGGAAGTTCGGCGGGTCGTAGAGCATCTTCGCCATGACGAGCCGCGCCTTCTCACCACCGGACAGCACGCGGCACTTCTTCTCCACCTCGTCGCCGGAGAAGCCGAAGCAGCCGGCCAGCGCCCGCAGCGAGCCCTGCCCGGCGCGGGGGAACGCGTCCTCCAGCGACTGGAACACGGTGCGCTCGCCGTCCAGCAGGTCCATGGCGTGCTGCGCGAAGTAGCCCATCTTCACGCTGCCGCCCAGCGCCACCGTGCCGTCGTCCGGCTGCGTGGAGCCCGTCACCAGCTTCAGCAGCGTGGACTTGCCCGCGCCGTTGACGCCCATGACGGCCCAGCGCTCCGTGCGGCGCACCAGGAAGTCCAGCCCATCGTAGATGGTCCGCTTGCCGTAGGCCTTGCACACACTCTTCAGGCTGACCACGTCCTCGCCCGAGCGCGGCGCCGGCAGGAACTCGAACAGCACCGTCTGCCGGCGCTTGGGCGGCTCCACCCGCTCAATCTTCTCCAGCTTCTTCACGCGGCTCTGCACCTGCGCCGCGTGCGAGGCGCGCGCCTTGAACCGCTCGATGAACTTCAGCTCCTTGGCGAGCATCGCCTGCTGGCGCTCGAACTGCGCCTGCTGCTGCTTCTCGTTCATCGCCCGCTGCTGCTCGTAGAAGTCGTAGTTGCCCGTGTACGTCGTGAGCGAGCCGGCGTCGATTTCGATGACCTTGTTGACGATGCGGTTCATGAACTCGCGGTCGTGCGAGGTCATCAGCAGCGCGCCCTCGTAGCCCTTGAGGAACTCCTCCAGCCAGATGAGGCTCTCCAGGTCCAGGTGGTTGCTGGGCTCGTCGAGGAGCATCGCGTCCGGACGCATCAGGAGGATGCGGGCCAGCGCCACACGCATCTTCCAGCCGCCCGACAGCGCGCCCACGTCGCCGTCCATCATCTCCTGGCTGAAGCCCAGGCCCGCGAGGATTTCCCGCGCCCGGCCCTCCAGGGCGTAGCCACCCAGCTCCTCGAAGCGCCCCTGCACCACGCCGTAGCGCTCGACGAGCTTCTCCATGTTGTCCGCCTGGTCCGGGTCCCCCATGGCGGCCTCGAGCTCCTTCAGCTCCGCGGCCACGGTGCTCACCGGGCCCGCGCCGTCCATCACCTCGGAGGCGGCGCTGCGGCCCTTCATCTCGCCCACGTCCTGGCTGAAGTAGCCGATGGTGACGCCCCGGTCGACGGCCACCTGGCCCTCGTCCGGCTGCTCCTGGCCCGTAATCATCCGGAACAACGTCGTCTTGCCAGCGCCGTTGGGGCCGACGAGGCCCACCTTCTCCCCCTTGTGGAGCGCCGCGGAGGCCTCGATGAAGAGAATCTGCTGGCCATTCTGCTTGCCGATGTTGTCGAGACGAATCATGTGCGTGCCAAGGGAGCCCGGGTGCGGTTGCGGCGCCCTTATGCCATGGGAGGCGCCCCGGGAAGAGTGTTCCGAACCATCAGGGAGCGGGCTTTCTTGCATGAGGGGAGGCCGGCAAGGGCCCGCCCGCCCGCCAGTGCCAGCGTAGGTGTCCTACTCCCGCGTACTTCCAAGGAGCCCCTGCTCACGGGCCCAGGGAATGAACTCGCCCGGACGGAAGGGGAAACGAGCGCCGGCACGAATGAGGTCATCCGCGAGGAGCTGCGCCTCGGCATCGTTCAGCATGCCTCGCTTGACCCCGCGTGCCACCAACGCGAGCGTGCGCAGGACCCGGACGCCCCTGTTACGCGCAATCTGGACCGCGACGTTGTCGTCCGTGAACGCGATGCCGCCATGAGCCTCTGCCCAGGCCATCACGCTGGCCTCCCCCACGTTACGCCGTCCCGCCCCCAGCGGCTGCACATACTGGGCAAAGAGGCTCAGCACCTCCAGCGTGTCCACCGGCTCAACCCGGAGCCACTGCAGGTCGAGAACGGCTTGAAGCTCGGGATGTTCACGCACGCCGGCACCGAGCTCATCCCGCACGGCGCGCGTCGTGACCCGCTCATCGCCCTGCGTGAGCAACTCCAGCAGCGGGAGCCGCTTCGCCCTGGCAAAGCAACTCAGGGGCGCGCTGTCGAATACCAGGATGGCCATGCCTTCAGTCCAGGTCGAACTGCGAGCGCATCGACTCGAGCGGTATCCGATCCTGGGGGGGCAGATCACCAGCGCTGAGTGCGCCATGGAGCAGCTCCAGGGCCCGCTCTGCACTCACCTTGTGGCGCTTGTAGGCCCGTACCACGGCCTGCGCGAAGCGTGGAGGAATGGATGGGGGAGCCAGTTCCTCGCGCAAGGTGACGCCCCCATCGAGGTAGTCGGCCTTCCGTGGACGTTCGGCGTCAAGCCGGTCACGCATGCCACTGTCGATGAGGTCGAGATTGCAAAGATGCCCGAGGACTGCCGTCCAGCTCACGCCGTATTCGGCTCCGAGGACGATGGCCGCCGCTCGTGCGTTGGCACGACCCTCAAGCTCCTGCCACCGTGAGCGGATGGACTCCCTCGGCATCAGGAAGTGGATGGCGAATGCATTGATGAGACGCTCACGGTCATCACCATCCGCGCCGACAATCCACTCCGACGAGAAGTCGTCGGCGAAGATGTGGTGCCCCAGCTCGTGGACCAGGGTGAACCGGCGGCGCCCTGTCTGGGCACGCCCGTTCACGAGCGCGACGCCCCCCTGGTCGAGCCGCAGATACGACCCATCGAGTGCGTCGTCTTGAAGGTCCAGGGCAAAGGCATAGAGCCCCACCTTCTCAGCGAGGGCCTGGACCTCCCAGATGGGCCCGAGCGGAAGCCCCAGGTTCTTGCGCAGCTCGCGTGCCGCAGCCTCCGCGCTCGTGACGGAGTCGATGCTCCTGGTGCGCGGGGGCAGCGGAGGTTCAAGAACCTTCAGCTCAACCAGCAGGTTGACATCCCGAGCAAGACCTTCCAGCAGAACATCCGCTCGCGAGTCATCCGCCAGGTCTCGGCTCTTCCGGCGGCTAACGACGGCGGGCGGTGACGGAACAAGGAACCAGTCGAGGGGCCGATTCAGCCGCTCGGCGATGCGCGTCAGTTCGATAGCGTCGAGCTTCCGCTCACCAGCCTCAAGCTTCGTGATGACTGTCCGGTCGAGGTTCAGCGCAGCGGCCAGTTCGGCCTGACTCAGGCCCGCGGCCTTGCGCGCTTCAGCAAGGCGTGCCCCGAGCTGCTGCCATGTCGTGACCATTCCCTGACCCATGGTGCGAAAATAGCACATGCACCAGCGACAGGCCACTTGATGGCGTGTGTTTCGCCTGTCATTCCAGGCTCTTGAGACGAAAACACCACACTCGACCTCCTTCTCTTCCACCGCGCCAACCGGGGTGGCGAGTGCCCGCTCCTCGGCTGCGATAACCGCTTCGAGTCCCGGCGCTCCGGCCTGTCCAGCCCTCCAGACCGACGTTGCTCACGCCGCCACTCCGGGCCCCGCGCCTCACGCCCTGGCACGCCGCGTGTCGTAGAGTCACCGTCGTGCTGACCGTCGACCCGCATCCGTCCCTGGATACCCTCGCCTTCACCACCACGTTCCCCGCCCCGCTGGGCTCGCTGCCCTCACCGGAGTGGCTGGTGGCCCTGCTCCAGCCGGGCGCCACCGCGCCCCTGTCCAGCGACGACACCGTGCGCGGCACCGTGCGCGACATGCTCCGCCACGGCGGCTACAAACCCACCGGGCGCGGCAAGCCCGCCTCCGAGTACCTCGTGCGCGCCTCGGGGGACGGCTCGCTCGGCTCCATCAACACCGCCGTGGATGCCTGCAACGCCGTGTCCCTGCACAGCGGCCTGCCCATCAGCGTGGTGGACCTGGACCGCGCGAAGGCGCCCTTCCGCATCGGCATCGCCCCCGCCGGCTCGCAGTACGTCTTCAACGCCTCCGGTCAGAGCATCGACCTGGAGGGGCTGCTGTGCCTCTTCGACGCGGAGGGGCCCTGCGCCAACGCCGTGAAGGACGCGCAGCGCACCAAGACGAACGCCGAGACGCGGCGCACCCTCACCGTGCTCTGGGGCGCGAAGGGCCTCGGGGACCGCACCGCCCGCGCCTTCGACTGGTACCGCGAACTGCTGGAGCGCGCGGGCGCCACCGTGGAGCGGCTCCCCTGAGCACACCGGACCTGGCGCTGCTCCTCGCGGACCGGTAGGGCCTCAACCGCCAGAAGGCGCGGGCTGCCTGCCCGGCGCCAGCATCAGGTTCGCGCTGCCGTAGAGCGTGTAGACGAGCCCCAGCGGGTTGTACCGGGCCAGGAGCGCGCGGCGCGCCTCCAGCAGCGACTCGCCCGCGGGCTTCCGCTTCAGGAAGTGCTGGAAGAACAGGCGCGCCATCTCCGCCGCGAGCCCCTCCCAGATGGCCACCTCGGTCCCGATGACGCCTCCGGCCCGGGCCGCCATCAGGCTGAGGATGATTTGCGCCGGCCGCGTGGAGTCGAAGGCCGCCGTGCCGCACCCGTTCAGGAAGAACAGCGGCTGGTGGCTCAAGGGCGGGAGGCTCGCCAGCTGCGAGGCCGTAATCCATCCCACCGCGCTCGCGGGCCCCAGGGCGAGGTGGGGCTCGTCCGGCTCGGCGGCCCTGGCGTTGGGCGGCCGCCGCGCGTACGCGTGGCAGTAGAGGTAGACGATGTCCGGCGCCCCCTGCGCCCCTTCCAGGAGGTCCAGCAGGTCGTCCCGCCCCTTCGCGGCGCGGAGCACCGCCAGGGGCGGAGTCGTTCCGAGCAGGCTCGCCAGCTCCGTGAAGTGCTGCACGGCCAGCCCCAGGCCCTCGTGCCGTCCCGTGAGCACCGTGACGGGGTCTCCGCTGGTGATGACCGGAGGGAGCGCACGCGGGGGCTCATCCAGGCGAGCCACCTGCTGCGGTGGGACCTCCACCATGTGCCGGAAGCCCCAGAAGTGACGCGGGCAGGCCACGGTCTTCTCCGTGTGCCCCGTCGTGGCCCGGTTCGTCTCGTGCAGCGGACAGCGCTCGGAGGCGCCGCACTGCTTCGCCCCGGGGCTCCCGTCCGCGCCGGGGAGCGGCGCATCACACGTCACGGGCGCGGGAGTCTGGCGGTCGGCGTCGAAGGGCCGGTCGTAGACGAGCGCCCAGGGGATGACGCGCTCCAGGTCCATGTGCGCCGCGTTGATGACCTGTCCGTCCTCGGTGAGCCGCTTCCGGACCTCCGCCCTGCCGTCGAAAGAAGGGACGAGCTGGGTGAACAGGCTCCAGCCGTGCCGGGCCAGCTCCAGCAGCATCTTCTTGAACTGCGCGGGGTCGCCGCGGTTCGCCTCGCCCTGGAAGTTGAACAGGTACTGGCCCTGCGGGCCCCTCGATGAATCCAGGAGCGTCTTGCGGACGTCCTCCACCACCTTGCCCAGGTTGCCGCCGACCTTCACCTCGAAGAGGTCCTGCCCCTTGACGGTCACCACGTCCTGACCGGCGCTCTGGTTGACGGCGAAGCTCAGCGCGCGCGGGGGCGCGTCGGGCCGCTCCGACAGCTCCGCCACCGCGCTGTATTCGAGCCGGATGAGCGAGCCCGTCTCACCCGACTGGAGCACCTGCGCCACGTCCACGCCGAGCGCGTCCGCCAGCCTCCGCGCGCGTGCCTCCCACCCCTCGTCCTCACCCGGGCGCCGCACCCGCACCGCGAGCCGGAACGACTGCAACAGATTGTCGCGCTGGTAGAGGCACAGGCGCAGTCGGGCCACGCCCTCGATGCGGGTGCTCGAGCGCAGCGCGAGGGCGAAGAACACGGCGTCGCTCGCGCCCTTCCTCGGCAGCCAGAGCTGCTGGACGGGAGCGCCCAGGACGTCGAAGTCCATCCCCGTCACCCCGACGTCGAGGAACAGCCCTTCCTCCCCCAGCGTCCAGTGGAGCCGCTCCTCCAGGAGGGCCATGGAGCCGAGGCTGGGAATGCCCCCACGCTTCGAGTCGATGCGCACGCTCAGGTGCACCACCTGCGCCGGTTCGAGCGCGGTGGACGTCGCCTCCAGCTCACGGAGCCCGCCGTCCTCCGCTTCGACGTGCAGCAGCGTGTTGACCTGCCGGGGTCCCGGTCGGGGCTCCGGGGCCGGGGCGGACTCGAGCGACGTGCCTCCAGGACTGGCGAAGCTGAAGAGGACCGGCGGCCGGGGGCTCGGAACCATCAACTGGTCCCGCAGGTTCCCCAGCTTCTGGGACAGCGGCAGCATGCCTCCTGACTCGTGGTCGAAGTTGAGCGTGGTCAGCAGGTCGGCCATGCCGTGGAGCTCCGTCCGCAGCGCCTCCTCCACCTTCGGGTTCGCGAGGATGAGCTCCTCCTCCACGGCGGGCCGCGCCAGCGCCGCGGCGATGGTGGACGCGCGCAGCAGCTCCTCCCGTCCCGCGCCCCCGAGGAGCACGCACCCGGGCTCCCCCCACGCGTCGAGGGGCCGGTCGTGGACGAGCTCGTCATAGAGCCGCGCGCGCCAGGCGGAGGCCCCCGCCGGCCCGAGCAGCACCGCCGGCCCGCCTCGCCCCACCAGCGCGTGCGCGAGACGGCGCAGCATGCGCGCATCCCCCTCGTGCTCATACTCGAGCACCACCAGCCGCGTCTGCCACGCGTCCGCCATCCGGAAGAGCCAGCCCAGCGTTCCCGGCGCGTCGGGAGCGGCCGTCGAGAACAGCCTCCCCGCCTCTGCCTCCCGACGGAAGAACGCCGGGTCGGAGAAGTGGAGCACCTCGGCGGTGGGCCAGCCCCGCAGCCGGAGAAAAGGTTCGAGCACCTCGGGCTCACAGGCGTCCACGTCCATGGCGTCCTTCCAGCCCGGCAGTGAGCCGAAGACCGCGGACACGAGTCCGGAGACGGCGCCTCGCGTGCCACCGCGGGCGTCCAGGGCCAACACGCGCACCGGAAGCGTGAGCGGGATGAGCCCGATTCGCGGACGCACCGGAGAGGCCCTGACGACGGAGACCGGAATGGAAAGGTCGGGCGCCTCCTCGCGGAGCACGACCTCCGCCGGTGCCCGCACCGCCTCCAGGTCGAAGGCCTCCCACCGCGAGTCCCGGACCTCGAACGCCACGCGCGCCAGGAAGCGCTCCGAGTCCTCAGGGGCGCGCTCCCGCTTCAGGAAGGCCGAGAGCCGCTCGACCGCTCCCGGCAGCCGGAGCGCCGTGGACAGTTCGTCCGCCGTGGGCCCCGCGCCGGAGCACCACCGCTCGACCTCCTCCGGCGTGAAGGCGTGCCGGAGGGAGACACCCCAGACCCGGGTCTCTCCCACGGTGCCGCCGTCCTCCGAGCGCTGGAGGACGACGCGGATGTCGAAGCGGCGGTAGCGGGTGATGGCCATGTCTCAGCTCCTTCCCGCCGGAGGCGCGGGCGTGGCCGGCTGTGGCGTGGCCTGCGCCGGACCGAGGATGCGCTGGATGAGGGGCGCGAGCCCGGGATGGGCAATCTGGTGGAGCCCGAATCCCCAGAGCAGGGCGACGAGCCAGTCACCCCATCCGCCCCACAGCGGGTCATTCACCCAGAGGAGGTTCAAGCCCACCACCGAGGCCACCAGGAGCGTGATGAGCATGATGAGGAAGTCCGCGACCAGGAGCCGCTTGCCAATCCAGGCCATGACCTCCGCCGGGGCCCGCCGCTCCAGCACCGGGGTCATCACCAGCCGCAGGCTCTGCGACAGCGCATCGGGCAGCGCCCCCAGGGACACGCCGGCCGGAGGCGCTCCGGGGGCGGGCACGGCGGGAGCCTCGGCCCCCATCCACGACAACTGGCCCGCCTTCGTCAGGTCCTTCACCCTGTCCTCGTACCGGGCCCGGACCTCCTCGTACGCGACCTGTGCGTCCGCGAGCTTGCCTTCCGTCGCGAGCCGCACCGCGGCGTCGGCCGCGTCGCGGAACTTCGTCATGTCCGTCTTCGTCTTCTCCGCGTCTGGAGGCACGGGCTGCCCGGCCTCCTTTGCCTTCTTCAGGGACTCCTCCGCCTTCGCCACGAGCTCGCCCGTCGTCTTGGAGAGCGCCTGCGCCGCGGTCAGCACGTAGTGCTTCAGCGCCTGCTCGTAGGCCAGGACCGCCGCCTCCGTATCAACGAGCACCGAGCGCTCGCGAACCGGGGCCAGGAAGCCATTGACGCTCTTGCCGAGCGCGGTCCACTCGTCCTGGCTCATGAAGGCCGGTGGAGCGCCGTCGAATCGCCTGCCCAGGTCGTCCGCCACGAGGCTCGTATAGCCCCCGCGTGCCTTGTCGAGCGCCTGGGCCGCCGCCCCGGGGTCGCGGTCCAGGTTCCTCTCCACGAGGTCCAGGCTCGGCACCACGAGGCGCGCCAGCTCGAAGGCCGTGCTCGACGTGGGCGAAGCCCGTGTGAACGCCGCCACGCGCTCCCGGAGCCCCTGGAGACCCGTGACGAGGTGCTGCCGGACCGCGGCCTGGATTTCAGCCGGCAGGGCGCGGAGCCTGGCCTCGACACCGTCCATGTCCGAGGCCGAGGTGCCCGTAGTGGACAGCGTGGCCTTCACCTCGGCGAGCTTGTCCAGGAGCGTCTTCTGGAGCTGCACGGGGCTCATGGCCAGGACGGCCTTGCGCAGCCGGACCCAGTTCCAGGCCGCCGTCACCTTCCGCTCCAGCACGCTCAGCTTCTGGCCGAGGGTGTCCAGATTCCCGGGGGCCCACTTCTGCGAGGCCTCCCGCAGGAGGCTGTCGACCTCCGCCCGGAGGCTCTTGACCAGGTCCTGTCCCTCGACGTCGCAATCGGGGTGGGCCGCCAGGTCATTCAGGGACTGGAGCTGGGTCTGCGCCCGGTGCTCGATGAGCAGCCGGGGGCGCTCCACCGTCTGGTAGGTGCGGATGCCGTAGGAGACGAGGACGCCCAGCAGGATGAGCAGGAACGCCATGCCCCAGGACTCCCGCAGGTAGAGGGTGAAGGTCGCATCCAGCGGTGGCCCTCCGGGCGAGACGATGCTCACCGTGCCCTTGTAGAGCCCCGCGCCCGGCAGCTCGGAGTCGATGTCGAGCTGCACCGGCAGCACCTGCCCGCGACCGAGGACGAAGGGACCTTCCAGGGCCGCCGTTCCCCCATCCACTTCCACCAGGGCCCTCGCCTTGACTGGCACGTCATACGCGGTGGCCGTGTCCGCGGCGTCCTCCTGGACGGTGAGGCTGGAGAGCACGGGCGGGCTGAGCGTCACGGGGAGGCCCGCCGTCTCGCGCAGGGTGAGCGGGATGCGCACGGAGGGCTCGCTCGACCAGGGAGGCGTGGTGCCCCGCACGCGGGTCACCGCGTCGACGAGCCCCACGTTCAGCACCGACCTCGGCCAGGTGATGACGACCTCGGTGGAGCCCTGCTCGCGCCCCCCGTAGAGAATCGTGAGCCGGCTCCGGTAGGTGCCCGGATGGTCGATGCGTGCCCGGAGCATGACGGGGATGGAGTCCAGCGCGCCCAGCGCCACACCGGCGTCGCTCTCGTCCAGCAGCTCCACCGGACTGGCGCTCACCCCCGACTCGTCCAGGAGCCCGGTGGCCCGGACCCGCACGTCGTCGACCCGGGCGTTCCACATCTCGTCGAGGTGGAGCGTGTGCGTCACCACGCCGCCGTCGCTCCAGAGCTGGATGGGCTGCCCCGGAGGGAAATCTCGGAAGACGACCTGCATGGCCGCGAGGCCCGCGTCGGTGCCTCCGTCGCGTCGCTCGGCGGCGCCCGCGTCGAGGCCCGCGTCCACTCCGGCATCCATGACCGGGGGACGCCCGGCGTCCTGGGCCGCCGCGGGTAATGCCAGCAGCAGCGCCAGCATGGCCATGCAAAGGCAAACGCTTCCCCGCGGACTCCTGAAATGCTCACGCATCACAGCCCCCTCGCACCGGATGCCGCACCGTGTGCTCGGCCGCGCAGCATACGCGAGTCGCGGCGAGTGAAGACGAGTGGCTCTCCAACGACGGCTTCCACCCGAGCCCCGAGGGCTCCCAGAAGCTCGCCGACCTCACGCACGAGGCCATGCGGCGCGCCGGGTGGCTGCCGCCCGCGACCTCCCAGGCACGGCACTGACTCCTGGCCGGTGGGTCACTTCATCCACCGCGCGCGAATCCTTCCGTTGACGACCTCGACGGACAGCCAGTCGTCCGCGAAGGCGGCGGAGCAGTCACACCGGACCACCTTGAGGTACTCGCGAATCAGGCGGAGCTTGAACCCGCGCGGCGTCTTCAGGATGGCCACGGAGTCGTCCTTGGACGCGCCCAGGCTCTGCTTCACGTCGAGGACCTTCCCCGTCGCCGCGTCGATGAGCGCCACGCCCACGTGCTCGTAACCGGGCCGGTCGTCCTTCGTGAAGAACACCAGCGCGCGCCGGGCGTCCACCGCGAAGGCGGACACCTCGCTGTTCGGAACCACGGCGCCGGAGCGCCGGCAGATGGACTCACCATCCGCGAGGTTCGAGATGGAGCCATACCAGTCCGGCTCCAGCGGAAGCTCACTCCTCCCTCCCGCCGGAGTCTCCACGAAGGCCCGCATGTCGTCCTCGGTGCACTCCCCCGAGGCGGAGTCGAAGCGCACCGAGAACGCATGCGCCCCGAGCTGGCACTCCAGGCGGAAGTCACAGTCCGGAGGCGCGGGCTCGGCGGCGTCCGCAGCGAGCGCGCCCCCGGTGAGCACTCCGCATAGCATCACCGCCATCAGCTTCCGGCCGGACATCATCGGGTTCGGGTCCTCTCCAGGGATGACCCGGCCCACTGTAGTCCAGCGCGGACCGCTCACCTGCCCGCGAGCCGCCCCGTCACTTGATGAACGGCGTGAGCGCCTTCAGCCAGACCACCACCGCCGCGGCGCCAGCGTCGGGCACTCCGAGGGCGCGCTTGCCCAGGTAGCTCGCGCGGCCCAGGCGCGGCTGCATGCGCGAGGTCGCCTCCGCGCCCTGCTCGGCTTCGCGGACACACGCGGCCCACGCATCGGCGGGTGACTTGCCCGCCTTCACCGCCCCGGCGAAGGCCTCCGCCCCGGGCTTCAGTGCGTCCAGCATGGTGCGGTCCCCGGGACGCGCGCCGCCCAGTTCCGACACCGCGTCCACGGCAATGCTGAACGCCTCGGCCCACGCGGCGGCATCCGGCGTCCCCTCCTTCTCCGCCAGGTGGCGGGCGGCGCGCAGCAGCGCGGTGGCATAGAACGGCCCCGAGCTGCCGCCAATGGCGCGACGCAGGGCATTGCCCATCGCCGTCAGCGCGCGCGACGGGCTCATCCAGGACGACTCGGGCAGTGCGCGAATGGCCTCCGCGCCACGCGCGAGGCTGAGCCCCAGGTCCCCATCCCCCGCCGCGCTGTCCAGCGCCGTCAGCCGCGGCTCGGCCAGGTCGAACGCATCGGCGACCGCCAGGGCCGCCTTCCTGAAGTGCTCCATCCCCGGCCGCACCTCACCCGCCTCCACCGGCCTCACCTGCGCGGGCGACACATGACGGGCAGCCCGCTCCGCCGCCACCCGGCCCGCGCCCGGCCACGCGGGCGCGGAGGTCGCCGCGTCCAGCCGCTCCAGCCGCGCGTCATCCACCTTCAGCAGCGACAGCGAGCAGCCCGGCATCTCCAGCGCGGAGAGGAACGTCCCGCACCAGGCCCGCTCCACCCGCACGCCCGCCCCGCGCAGCACCGCCAGGGCCCGGCGCGCGACGATGGCCAGCTCCATGGGCGGCGTGCCGCCAAGTCCGTTGACGAGCAGCACCACCCTGTCTCCAGAGTTGATGCGCCGGTCCTCGACAATCGTGGTCAGCAGCGTGTCCACCAGCGCGTCCGCGGACTGCATCGGCACGCGCCGCACGCCCTGCTCGCCGTGGATGCCCAGGCCCAGCTCCAGCTCGTCCTCGCCCAGCGTGAAGCCGGGCCGCCCCGCCGCCGGCACCGTGCAGGGCCCCAGGGCGACGCCCATGGTGCCCAGCTCCGCCGCGGCCGCCGCCGCCTCTCGCGCCACCTCCGACAGCGGAGCCCCCGTGGCGGCCACCGCGCCCGCCACCTTGTGCACCAGCACCGTCCCCGCGATGCCCCGGCGCCGCGCGGGCTCCACGGTGTCGTGCAGGGCCACGTCGTCCGCCACCACCACCGTCTCCACCGGAATCCCCTCCGCCCGCGCCAGCTCCGCGGCGAGGCCGAAGTTCAGCCGGTCCCCCGTGTAGTTCTTCACCACCAGGAGCGCCCCCGCCGGCCCGGCCACCGCCCGGATGGCGGCCAGCACCGCGTCCGCGCTCGGCGAGGTGAACACGTCCCCCGCCACCGCCGCGTCCAGCATGCCCGCGCCCACGTAGCCCGCGTGCGCCGGCTCGTGCCCGCTGCCGCCCCCGGAGATGACCGCCACCTTGCGCTGCTGGACGTCCGCCGGAGTGTCGGCGCGCACCACCACCGTCTCCTCCTCCAGCAGGGCCTGCCCCGGCGCGAGCGCGACGAAGCCTTCGAGCATCTCGCGCACCACGGCGCGTGGCGAATTGACGAGCTTCTTCACCGGGCTGTTCTCCTCGCGGGGGTTGAGCAGGCGCCAAGAAGGTGGACGCGCCGCATGGGCACGTCAAGCACGAGGCGGTGGTAGGGTCGCGCCCATGGTCAGGTCCCCCTGCCCCGTGTCCCTGTCGCAGTTCCTCGAGAAGGCCGAGCCGCTGAAGGTCGTCATCAACGGCCAGGAGCAGCTCGCCGAGGTGAAGTCGTTCTCCACCGGCTCGTTCGGCTGGTACATCAACGGGAAGATTCCCGTCACCGTGGACGGAAAGCCGCTGTCGGTGCAGATCGGAATGAATCTCACCGTCGTCGGTTCGAAGGAAGCCGACCGTGACACCCCGGCGGCGCTTGTAGGATGGGGCCGCCTCGCCTCTTCACCCGGAAGTCATCATGTCCCTGCTGGAGCGCCTCCGGTCCCTGTTCTCCTCCCCTCCGTCGCCCACCGCCGGAGAAGCGGCGGCACCACCGCCCGCGCCCGCCGGTGGAGCCCAGGCCCCGGAGCCCCCACCCGTCGTCACGCGCTTCCTCCAGGCGGGGGAAGTCGTGGTGAAGGAGGGAGACCCCGGCCGCTCCATGTTCGTCGTCCTGGAGGGCCGCGTCGCCGTGGCTCGCAAGTCGGAGGGCGGTGAGCCCAAGGTGGTAGGACAGCTCGGGGCCGGCGAGTTCTTCGGCGAGCTGGCGCTGCTCACCGGCACCGCGCGCACGGCCACCGTGGTGGCGGTGGAGGACGCCGTCGTCCTGGAGCTCTCCCCGTCCGCGAGCCGCGAGGCCTGGACGGACTATGGCGTGGAGGGCGACAAGCTGGAGCGGGCCGCCCGGGAGCGGTTGATGGCGGATGCCATCCGCAGCAACCCGCTGCTCGCCACGCTGTCCCCGGAGCTGCAGGCACAGCTCGGCGCCGCCTTCGTCCCCGTCACGGTGCCGGCGGGCGAGACGCTCCTCACCCGCGGCAAGCCGGGCGACGCCCTGTACCTGCTGCTGCGCGGCGAGTGTGAGGTATTCCACACTCACGAGGACGGCCGGCACTCGCCGCTCGCGACGCTGAAGGAGGGCGCCCTGTTCGGGGAAATCTCCCTGCTGCGCAGCCGGCTGGCCACCGCCACCGTGCGGACGCTCACCCCCTGCACCCTGATGAAGCTGGACCGCGAGGTGTTCGAGAAGTCCTTCATCATCCAGCCCAACCTGCGCGGCGCCCTGGTGCGGTTGGGCCTGGAGCGGCTGAAGCAGACGGTGAAGGTGATGGCCGAGCCGAACCACTCCTCCGACAACAACGACACCTGAAGTGCCCGGTGCCCACATGAGCGAGACACGGAGCAGCAAGACGGAAGCGGTGCGCAGGCTGGGCGTGCGGTATCCCATCGTCCAGGGGCCGTTCGGCGGGGGGCTGTCCTCCACCCGGCTGGCGGCAACGGTGTCCAACCTGGGCGGGCTCGGTTCCTACGGCGCGTACAGCCTGACCCCGGACGAAATCTTCCAGGTGGCGAAGGAGCTGCGCTCCCTCACGTCGAACCCGTTCGCGTTGAACCTGTGGGTGTCGGACCATGACCCGGGCGGGTTGGAGCTGAGCCCCGAGGAGTTCGACCGCGTCTACGCCCTCTTCGAGCCCTACTACCGCGAGCTGGGCGTGGAGAAGCCCGAGCGGCCCCAGCGCTACGCCCAGAAGTTCGAGGAGCAGGTGGAGGCCCTCCTGGAGGCGCGGCCTCCGGTGTTCAGCTTCGTGTTCGGCGTGCCCTCCGCCCCCCTCCTCGCGGAGTGCCGCAGGCGCGGCATCGTCACCATCGGCGCCGCCACGTCCATCGCGGAGGCGCAGGCGCTCGACGGCGCGGGCGTGGACCTCATCGTGGCCACGGGCTTCGAGGCGGGCGGCCACCGGCCGTCGTTCCTCGCGCGGGCGGAGGACTCGCTGATGGGGACGCTCGCGCTCACGCCGCTCGTCGCGGACCGCGTGAAGGCGCCGGTCATCGCCGCCGGCGGCATCGGCGACGGGCGCGGCATCCGCGCGGTGCTCACGCTGGGCGCCCAGGCCGCGCAGCTCGGCACCGCCTTCCTCGCCTGCGAGGAATCCGGAGCCTCTCCCGAGCACCGCGCCGCCCTCTTCAGCGACCAGTCCCAGCGCACGGCCCTGACTCGCGCCTTCTCCGGCCGGCTGGCGCGAGGCCTGCGCAACCGCTGGAGCGACGAGATGGGCCCTCGCGTCCCGGAGCTTCCGCCCTTCCCCATCCTGGGCTGGTTCGCGTCGAAGCTGAAGCCCGCGGCCCTCGCGGCGGGACGCACGGACCTCGTCTCGCTGTGGAGTGGGCAGATTGCGCCCAACCTGCGCCACCGGACGGCACCGGCGCTGATGGAGTCGCTGGTGCGAGAGCTGGAGCAGCCTTGAAGAACGTGCCCCCGCTGAGCGGGTCGCACGCGCTCACGGGAATACCTCCATCCGGCAAGCAATGCCGGACGGAGGCAATGAGGCCGGGCGCCCGGCGTTGAGAGTCCATCCGGACTTTTCCGGAGCATTCGAACAGGGACTCTCGACACCATGCGGAAGCTCTTTCGACGTCCACTCACCGCGCTGACGTGTGCGATTGCATTGGGACTCCAGGCCTGTGGCGAAGGCCCGCCACCCGAGGAGGGGCAGGCACCGCTGGCACAGGCCTCCGCCGCGGCCACCCTGGCGCGGACCTCCGCCGACGCGGAGACGGACATCCTCGTCGCGCTGCAAGCCATTCCCGGCCTCACGGTGGTGCGCGAAGGCCCGAGCCGCTTTCCCGGCACGCGCTTCTTCGTCCTCACCTATGACCAGCCGGTGGACCACCAGCACCCCGAGGGCCAGCGCTTCCAGCAGCGCATGACGCTGCTGCACCGCGCCACGCAGGCCCCCGTGGTGCTGGCCAGCTCGGGCTACAGCATCGGCACGAGCGCCGGACAGTTCGAGCCCACCGCGCTCCTCCAGGCCAACCAGCTCCTCGTCGAGCACCGCTTCTTCGGCGACTCCACGCCCGCGCCCGCCAACTTCGAGCACCTCACGCTGGAGCAGGCCGCGGCGGACCACCACCGCATCGTCACCGCCTTCAAGTCCCTCTACGGCGCGAAGTGGGTGAGCACCGGCGGCAGCAAGGGCGGAATGACGTCCCTCTACCACCGCGCCTTCTACCCGGACGACGTGGACGCCACCGTGGCCTACGTGGCACCCAACAGCCACGGCCCCAAGGACCCGCGCTACATCCAGTTCCTCAGCCGCGTGGGCGACGCCGGGTGCCGCGAGCGCATCCGGGACTTCCAGCGTGACGCGCTGTCGCGGCGCGAGGAGTTGGTGCCGCTCGTCGCCGCGGACGCGACGGCCCAGGGCCTGACGCTCGACTTCCTCGGCGCGGACAAGACCTTCGAGTTCATGATGCTCGAGCTGCCCTTCTCCTTCTGGCAGTACGGCAACCCCGCGACGTGCCCCGCCATCCCCGCGCCCGGCGCGCCGGCGGAGCAGGTGCTGGACGCGCTGGACGGCATCGTCGGCTACGTCGCCTTCAGCGACCTCGGCATCCACTTCTTCTCGCCCTACTACTTCCAGGCGGGCACGCAGCTCGGCAGCTACCGCTCCGACGAGCGGCACCTGCACGGCCTGGTGCGCTACCCCGGCGAGTACGGGCCGGCCGCCCTCGTGACCTTCCCGATTGAACCCTACGGGTTCGACCGCCGCGCCATTCCCCGCATCGAGGCCTGGGTGAAGGCGCGCGGCGAGCGCATCCTGCTCGTCTACGGGGAGCTCGACCCCTGGTCCACCAACGCCTTCGAGGTGCGTGAGCGCAACGACTCGTACCGCTTCTTCGTGCCCGGCGGAAACCACGGCTCCTCCATCTCCAAGCTCCCCGAGGCCGAGCGCACCGTGGCCCTGGAGCGGCTCAGCACGTGGATGGGCCTCCAGCCCACCGAGTCGGGCCGCGTCGCGATGAAGGCGTCCGCCCTCGCCACCGGCGAGGAGCCCGTGGAGCCGCTCGTCCTCGACCGCCGCCGTCTGCCTCCCCAGGAGTAGCCGTCCCGGAGTCTCACACTTCGCGAACATCTGAGTTGCGAGAGACCTGCCTGAAGGGGCACGGGCCCTGAGCCCGTGCCTCTTTTGCAGTGGCAATCCTGTTTCTTCTGCACTTCGTTGAATTCCGGACGCGCTCCTCCGTCGGGACCTCCTTCCCTTCCTCGCCGTGCCGGGCTGTGCCGGCGGTTTTCAGCGAGGACACCGTATGAGGAAGCAAAGAAGCGCAGGCTTGAGATGTATCACCGGGCTTGCGGCCTGGACGATTCTGTCCGCCTGCGGCGAGTCATCCATGGCGCCCGAGGCGGCGCCGCCCGAGGCCGCGGCGCAGGCCCTGAGCACGGGGCCGGACTTCGTGGTGACGTCCGTGACGAACCCCACGAGCATGAAGCCCGACCAGATGCTCGCCGTCACGGTGAGCGTGTGCAACCAGGGCACGGAGCCGGGCGGCGCCTTCGTGGAGCTGTACCTGTCACCCGATTCCAGCATCGGCCTCCCACCTGCCCCCTCCGAAATCCCCCTGGGGAGCACCTACCTGTACCTGGGCGCGGGAGATTGCCGCACGCAGTGGGCCTACGGGCGGTCCGCCGTCAGCATCGCGGGGACGTACACCGTGGCCGCCATCGCGGACCCGGCGAACCAGCTCGCCGAGACGAACGAGAGCAACAACACCCGGCTGGGGACCCGCATCGGCGTGGGGTACCTGCCGGACCTGGTGGTGTCCACCCTCAAGCGTCCCACCACCGCGATGCTGAACCAGCGGTTCACCGCCAGCGTGCTGGTGTGCAACCAGGGCACGGAACCGGGCGACGCCTTCCTGGAGCTGTACCTGTCGAAGGACCCAATCATCACCCCGCCAGTACCTCCCAGCACGTCCACCGACGTGCCCGTGGGCGGAGTGAGCCTCCAGCCGCTCCTCCCGGGCGAGTGCCGGACGGAGCCGGTGGAAGCCTGGGCGAACGTGCCCACGGAGGGAGTCTGGTACTTGGGGGCCGCGGTGGACCCCACCCAGGCCGTCCCCGAGCTCTTCGAGAACAACAACATCTCCCAGATGGGCCTCCGCATGAGCATGGGGAGCATGCCGGACCTCGCGATGAAGTCCGTCACCGCGCCCACGGGCGTGCTCCCGGGCCGGACGTTCACCGTCACCGCGACGGTGTGCAACGAGGGCACGCAGCCGGGCAGTGCTCCGGTGGAGTGGTACCTGTCCGAGGACAGCCAGCTCACCCTACCGCCCAGTGCGAATCCGGACGTGCTCCTGGGCACCGCGCCCACCCCGCTCCTGCAGCCGGGTGAGTGCCAGACGCTGACGCACCCGGCGTCCACCGACGTCCAGAATGGCGTGCGCTACGTCATCGCCGTGGTGGACGGGGCCAACGGCCTGCCCGAGCTGATTGAGTACAACAACCGCCGCACGGGCGACCGCCTGGGCTTCGGAGAGCGGCCTGACTTCGTGGTGACGTCCGTCACCCGGTCCGGGACCTCACCGGCCACCGGTCTCATCCACACCTCGGTGCGGGTGTGCAACCAGGGGACGACGGAGGACTCCACCGAGGTGGAGCTGTACCTGTCCACGGACACCACCATCACCCAGCCCGTGCCTCCCGGCACGGGTCCGGACCTCCTCATGGGCAGGGAGCATGTCGACCCGCTCGGGCCCGGGCAGTGCCGCACGGTGACGGTCAACGGCGCGCCGCCGGACGGTCCGGAGGGCACGTACTCCCTGGGCGCCATCGTGGACCCGTACGACATGGACACCGAGCTCATCGAGAACAACAACACCCTCGCGGGCGAGCGCATCGGCGTGGGCTACCGGCCGGACTTCGTGGTGACGTCCATCACCGGGCCGGCCAGCGCGCTGAACGGCCAGTCCGTCGACTACACCGCGACGGTGTGCAACCAGGGTTCGAGGGAGGGCCACGCCGAGGTGTCGGTGTACCTCTCCGCGGACACGGTCATCACCCCGGCCTTCGCCTCCGGCGATGGCCCGGACATCCTCTCGGGCCACAGTCCCCTCGACAGGCTCGAACCGGGACAGTGCCAGACGGTGACCATTCCCGGCTTCATGGGAGTACCGATGGAAGGCACGTACTACCTGGGCGCCGCCGTGGACACCCGCCAGTTCGAGACCGAGCAGCGCGAGGACAACAACACCTGGGTGGGCAATCGCATCGGCGTGGGGTACCGGCCGGACTTCGTGGTGACGTCCGTCACCGGGCCCGGGGGCGTCGAGCCCCACCAGCAGTTCAACGCGTCGGTGACGGTGTGCAACCAGGGCACGGAGCCGGGCTACACCGAGGTGGAGCTGTTCCTGTCCGCGGACGAGGTCATCACCCCGGCGTATTCGTACTCCGCGGGGTCGGACCGCCCCCTGGGCCACGCGATGCTCGACATGCTCGCACCGGGGCAGTGCCAGACGGTGTTGATTCCCGTCCAGACCGGGGAGGAGGGCGCGTGGTACCTGGGCGCCGCCGTGGACCCGCGTGGCATGGCCACCGAGCTCATCAAGGACAACAACACCCGGGTGGGCTACCGCATCGGCCTCGGGTACCGGCCGGACTTCGTGGTGACGTCCGTCACCGGGCCCGCGAGCATCCAGCGGGACGAGTCCTTCAGCAGCGAGGTCCAGGTGTGCAACCAGGGCACGATGGGAGGCCACACCAGCGTGGGGCTGTACCTGTCGGAGGACTCCGTCATCAGCGCGAGCGTGCCGTCCGGCTACCCGTCCCCGGACCCGCTCCTGTTCCGGCAGAACACCGACCCCCTCTCCCCGGGCCAGTGCCAGACGCTGACCCTCTACGGTCAGGCGGAGTGGACCCTGTACCTGTATGGCCCGCTCTACCTGGGCGCCGTCGTGGACCCCGAGGGCTACGACTGGGAACTGCGCAAGGACAACAACACCGGCCTGGGCCGCATCAACGTCCTGCCCTGATTCGCTTGCGCTGCCGGTGAGTGATGAACGGCCCTCCTCTCTCTCTTCTCGTGGAGGGGAGGGCCGGAGCCTGGCCAGCCCGGCAGTGGCCACGCGGTGCTTCAGGGCCCCACGGGGCCGCGAATCCGCCCGCACCCGGCGTCGTACGCGCCATCCGGGATATTGATGGCATGCCCGTTACGCTTGCGCTCCGCCCACGGGGATGGACACCAGGGCGCCGCAGGCCCCGGCTTCCCGGCCGGGCTGGCCGGAGCCACCGCCCCGCCCTCCCAGCCTGCTGTAGGACCCATCTTCGGAGTAATCGCCGGCCTTGCACCCCTCGCCGCCGGACAGGCCTCCCGGAAGCCTCCCGGGCACCCAGCACGCGCTTCCCGGTCGCGCACACCCTCCGGGAATTGGCGTAGGGCTGGCGCAGGGTCGCCGGGGCCATGGGCGCCATGGTGACGAGCCCGGAGGGAATGCCCGTCACCACGGGCTGCGTGCTGTAGCCCGTCACGTGAACGGCGGTGATGTTGCCCACGTACGGGGCCGTCAGCGCCACCGTGGACGGTGCGTAGGAAATGATTCCAATCTGGATGTCGGGGAGGTCCTGGTCGACGACGAGGGTGTAGTTGCCGCCATCGCAGTTGCTGAGGATGAAGATGTTCCGCGGGGTAGGCGTGGCCTCGGAACCGGGAGCCGGCGCTGGCCTGGGCTGCTCGCAATCCGCACTGGCGCCCGGCGCAGCCGGCCCGGCCGTTTCGGGCCGGGTCACATCGGGTGGCGACTCCGCAGGAGGCGCGAGAGCGTGGACGGGAGGGTGACCCGCGGTGGTCCCTCGCTCACATGCGCCTCCGAAGATGAGGATGATTCCCACCAGGGCCCACGAAGCCGCCCCATGACACCTGTGCATACGCGTTCCTTGCCCCCGCGGTGGTGGCATCACGTTCCACGTATCAGTCGATGTGAGGGAATCGCCCGCCGGTCACGGGCTCGCGGCACCCGGGCCGCCCATTGCATGGAAAGGAGTGTCCATTCCGTGTGGCCTGCCAGACCCGCACCGGTGGTGGGCCTTGCCTTCCTGGCATTCCAGCCCCCGAACCACCCGTGCCTGGAACGGAGCGCCCATTCCGTGTGGATTGGCACGCCCTCACCCGTGGTGTCCCTTGTCTGCAAGGCATTCCAGTCCCCGGACCGCCCGTGCCCGAAATGGAACGTCCGTTCCGCATGGCCGACAGACGACCCCCATCATGGGCCGTCTGCCATCCCGCCATGTCCCGCCCCCGCTCAGCCCTGTGCTGAATGGAGCCTCCGTTCCGCGTGGCCCAGCAGGCGCGCACCTCCCATGGGCCCCGCCCCTCCGCCTTGTCAGCCTCTCGAGCGGCCCAGGTCCGGAATGGAAGTTCCATTCCGCGTGGCCCAGCAAGCGCGCACCTCCCATGGCCCCGCCCCTCCGCCTTGTCAGCCTCTCGAGCGGCCCAGGTCCGGAATGGAAGTTCCATTCCGCGTGGCCCGCGAAACACGCGCCGCTCCTCGGCCTACCTCTCCTCCTTGCCAGTTGCCCCGGGCCGCCCTGCTCGGAATGGAGCCTCCGTTCCGCATGACCCACCAGGTCCTCGCCGGTGGCGGGCCCCAGCCTCCCCGCCATGTCAGACCCCTGGGGTAGACATCATGCTGCGGGAGGAGCGCTCCTTTCAGTGGAGCGTCGTCCCAGGGGCGAGAGGGAAGGGAAGGGGTATGTGGACGGCGGAGCAGCTGTACCTCATGAGCATGCGGGACTCGGCGGCGGTGATGGCGCTGCGGG
>NZ_JAIQDG010000057.1 GCF_020037125.1 Myxococcus sp. RHSTA-1-4 | reverse complement strand
CGGAGACGGTGCGCGCGGAGGCGCCCGAGGAGGCCCGGGATGGAGGCACCGTGGCGGTCGGAGACTCGGTGCTGACGACACAGGTGCCGCTCACCCGGGCGCCCTCCGTAGGGTCGCCCCTCTCCGCAGAAGTGCCACCCCGGCCCTTGCCGGGACAAAGGCGTCCGGATGCCACGGGCCGCTGCCCCCGGTCCCAGGTTCCCATCAATGGTGGGTGCTGGATCAAGACGGCATTGGAGCTGAAGGACTGTGGCGAGGACACCTACGTGTACAAGGGCGTGTGTTACTCGCCCGCCTACCCCCCGGCGCGCCCGCCCACTTCGAGTCCAGCGGGCCGCGTTGAAGAAGCCCCATAGGCCCGGGAGGGCTACCGGACGGGCCAGTAGAAGCGCTGGAGCGGGACGAGGGCGCGCGTCGGAGCATCGAGCTGCTCGTGGGAGCATCACTCGGGCGGCCCCGTCAGCGGCCCCCCTCGGCCCCGCTGCACCCTCCCTCCCCCTCACATCCCTCTTATGCTCTTCCCGCAGCCGCGGGTACGGCTCGCGTCCGGGGAGGAGCGGCTGCTGGACGACGCTCTGGGCCCCGGCTTCGCCGTGCTGAGCAGACAGGGCGGCCCGGCGGTGGAGGCCGCGCAAGAGCTCGCGGAGGCGCTGGGAGGAAGGGCCCTCACCCTCCTCCCCGCGGGGATGCGGAGCACGGACTCCGACGCGGTGGAGGACCACACCGGCAGGCTGGCGGAGTGGTTCACCCGACACGGCGTGGACGTGACGGTGGTCCGCCCGGACCGCTTCGTCTTCGGCGCGGTGCCCCTGGCACGGCTGCCGGTGCTGCGCAAGGCGCTGGGACTCCGCTGCTCCTGACAAATCCCTGATTTCCCACAAAGCGCACACCAAACTACAAACATCCACAAAGGAGTTGTCTGTAGGCAACTTCTCGGGTCGACGTCGGATAATTCATGCATAGGTGGGTGTTTTCCCGCCAATTCCCCTGCGGAGAACCATCATGGGCACGATCGACAACATCACCCGGCGCCGTGACACCGTTTCCACTCCTCCCCCTCCGGCCCCCGAGCAGAAGAAGAAGTCCACCTCCCCTGCCCCGAAGGACTCGCCCTCCGCCGCGAGCAACCACCCGGACGTGCGCGCCCACCAGGGGCAGAGCCGCTTCGAGCCCGCGTCGGGCCCCACCGCCGCCGCGCCCGCCACCAACGCCGCGGGCGCCCGGAAGGAAGTCCAGGGCGCGAAGGCCCGGCTCGACAAGGCGCGCGAGACCACCCAGGCGAAGAACGAGCGGCTGTCGAAGCTCCTGGCGAACTTCGGCCCGGCGCTCAATGACAAGCAGAAGGCCCAGTTCATCCAGAAGTTCCAGCAGGCGCCCGAGAACAAGGAAGCCTATGCGGAGGAGGCCAAGGCGGCGCAGGCGCTCGCGGAGTCGCTGGAGAAGAACCAGGCCACGCTGGGGCAGGCGGCCATCAAGGACCCGCAGGCGCGCAAGGAGCTCTACGAGTCGCTCGAGTCGCTGGCCAATTCCCCCGCGTCCGCCCGGGCTGCGGACGTGGTGGAGAAGCTCTTCAAGGACCCGGCCGTCGGACGGGCCTTCAACGAGTTCAAGGACTTCAACAAGGAGGTCCTCCAGCCCGCGGCCAACGGGCTCGCCGCCCGTCTCCTGGTGGAGAACAACGGGGACCCGAAGAGCGCGATGAGCGCGTACGTGGAGAAGCTCAAGCAGCTCGACAAGACCTTCGCCGACTTTGGCAAGCCGCTCTTCGACGCTAAGGACGGCGCGGCGCAGGCCTCCATGGCACTCAAGGCGATGGAGCAGGCCGCCAACGGCAACTACGACTTCTTCGAGGAACTGGGGAAGGACTTCGCCAACCAGAGCGCCGGACAGAAGCTGCTGACCGCCGGCCTCATCGCGTTCAGCGCGCACACCGGGGCGGCCAAGGCCAACCAGGGCGAGTACGTGGAGGCCGTGAAGGAGTTCGCCGGCGCGGGCAAGGGGACCCTGGAGTTCGTGGCGGGCGCCACGCAGAGCCTGGTGGACCTGGGCCGCAACGCCGAGAACGGGCTGGCCCTCCGCCATGGAGGCAAGGCGCTGAGTGCCGCGGACTTCGCGCTGAGGTTCGCCCCGGGGCTCGGGGCCGTCGCCAGCGCCGCGTCCCTGGCCGTCAACACCCAGAAGGCGAAGGAGACCGGCAACCCCGGCTACGCCGTGGCCCTTTTCGGTGATGCCATCGGTGTCCTCGGCGGCGCGCTGGGCTCGTTCCCGGGAGGCCAGGTGCCGGGCGCCGTCGCCAGCGGCATCGGCGCCGGCATCAGCGCGGTCGGAGAGCTGCTGGGCAACGTCATCGAGGAGAAGGGACTCGACAACGAGCGCCGGAGCCTGCTGGACCAGATTGGCATCAAGGGCAAGCTCCAGGACGCCCTGATGGACGCGGGCGGTGACCGCATCGACCTCCTCACGGGGAAGCTGGGGCTGACGCCGGACCAGCTCCAGAACCTCATGCGAAAGTATCCCGAGCTCACGAACGGCAGCATCGGGCTGGACCCCGAGCCCATCCCCGCCGTCGAGAAGCTGGCAAAGAGCGGCGGGCTGAACGGTGACCAGCTCCACCAGCTGCTGGATGGAGTCATCACGGAAGCCAGCTCCCGGTATGGAGACAAGGCGGACCGCGCGCTCGAGCCCTTCTTCCGGACGCTCCGGAACAACCCGGCCCAGAACCGCGAAGGGCTGAAGCAGTTCTTCGACTCCGCGGCCAACGACAAGAACACCGACGCGGAGCTCAAGGTGCTGTGGCAGCAGGCCTCGCGCATCCTGAGTGGGTTCCCCGCCCAGCGCTGAGTGAGGGCCCCGCCCCCGCGCACGAGCACGGCGCGGGGGTTCGGGTCGTGAGTGAGCCTGAGTGCGATTGCAAGGCCCACGGCTTGGAAGCACTCAAAGACAGACACTCGGCCATACCCATGCGGTGGTAGGTCGCTCGACACCCCATCCCCCCCTGACTTGCCACGACACCGGAAGAGGCGCAGGCTTCCTCCCCAGCGTGGCGGGTCTCCGCCACGCGGCGTGGGGGGGATTGCTTGCTGCCGCCGGTGGATGACGCGCTGCTCGACTCGCTGGACCGCCATGCGCGGCGGCGCGCGGAAGGCATTCCCACGCTGAGCACCCTCGTCGGCCCTCCGGAGCGCGCGCTCGCCCTGTGGACCGAGTGGGTCCACCGCCACGGGCTGAGCGTCGTCGTGGCGGAGGACGATGACGCCCGGGCCATGGTCTCCGCGTGGGCCACGGCGCTCGCCCGCGAGCGGGATTTGACGGCCGACGCGGAGGCCTTCGTCGTCCTCTCCCAGCCCACGGGCCACCGGCGCGAGCTGCTCTTCCGGGGCAAGACGCTCCACGAGCGCCGCGCCCTCCTGGAGGGCCTGACGCCGCCCCACGCCGGCTCCGCCACCTGGGAGCTGAGCCGCCGCCTCCTGGAACCCCCTGCCCGTCCTCGCCCGGAGCCCTTCCCGCGACGGTGAGCGAGGTCATCCAGGAAGACCCGCTCGCGGCGCTCCAGGCGCTGCTATCCATTGTTCCCCTCGAC
Organism: Myxococcus sp. RHSTA-1-4; assembly: GCF_020037125.1. GTDB lineage: Bacteria > Myxococcota > Myxococcia > Myxococcales > Myxococcaceae > Myxococcus. The sequence goes on along the minus strand of NZ_JAIQDG010000057.1, from coordinate 40,982 downwards.
CGCGCACCGGCCTTGCGCGTGCGGGGCGGCCCTTCCGACTTCCGCGCGCTCCGCACCGCCGCGTCCCTCTGCGCCGCGGCGCCAGCCCTCACCGCCGTGTGCGTGCTCTCCCCGGAGACGCTCGCCGAGCACCAGCGCGAGGCTCAAGACAGCCAACAGGCCGGCGGCCGCTGCCACGCACCTGAAGGGAGCGCGGCCTGGGCAGGCGTGTCCCCCAAGGGGGCTCAAGCGGCCTGTCCACCGGCCGGGAGCATCGCGCGGGCGGCCCCGTCAGCGGCCCCCCTCGGCCCCGCTGCACCCTCCCTCCCCCTCAACAGGGCCCCCATCCCTCTATGCGTCAGCTGACGGTGAACTGCTCGCTCAGCTCGTCTCCGTCCTCGTTCACCTGGACGTACTCGAGGCTGCGGCCGATGCTCCGCTCCGCGCACAGCCGCGCCAGCTCCTTCAGCCGCGCGCTCGCCGTGTCGAGCGTGCCATCCAGGTGGCCCTCCAGGAGATAGAAGGGCGCCATGCCGGGCTGCGAGCCCGTCTCGTGGCAGTAGAGGTAGAAGCCCTCCACCTCGTGGACGATTTCCACGCCCACGCGCCCGACCTTCATGTCGAGCCGCTCGGTCCGCAGCCAGTCCCGCAGCAGGCGGGAGACCGCCTCGGAGTCGCCCGTCTCGAGGGTCCCGTAGAACGCAATCCTGTCCATGGCCCCCTGAGGCATCCCCTCATATGACACCGAAGGCTTCGCGGAAAACCGGTTGCCCGTGCGGCAGCGGCAGCGGCTCGCCGCGCTTCCGTGAGATGGCGCGAACAAGAAGGCCCGGGCCGCCGAAGCACGGCGACCCGGGCCTGTCATCTCACCGCGCTCTTAGTAGCGGTAGTGGTCCGGCTTGAACGGGCCCTCGACGGAGACGCCGATGTACGAGGCCTGGTCCGGGGTGAGCTTCGTCAGCTTCACGCCCAGCTTGTCGAGGTGCAGCCGCGCCACCTCCTCGTCCAGCCGCTTGGGCAGCGTGTAGACCTTCTTCTCGTACGCCTTGAGGTTCGTCGCCAGCTCGAGCTGCGCGAGGCACTGGTTGGTGAAGCTCGTGGACATCACGAAGCTCGGGTGGCCCGTGGCGCAGCCCAGGTTGAAGAGGCGGCCCTCGGCGAGGATGAGCACGCTCTTCCCGCTCGGGAAGGTCCACATGTCGTACTGCGGCTTGATGTTGGTGCACTTGATGCCCGGCACCTTCTTCAGCCCGGCCATGTCGATTTCGTTATCGAAGTGGCCGATGTTCGCGACGATGGCCTTGTCCTTCATCCTGGCCATGTGCTCCGCGGTGACGATGTCGCGGTTGCCCGTGGCGGTGATGAAGATGTCCGCCTTGTCCACCCAGTTGTCCATCGTGTCGACCTGGTAGCCCTCCATCGCCGCCTGGAGCGCGCAGATGGGGTCGATCTCCGCGATGATGACGCGCGCGCCCTGGCCCTTGAACGCCTGGGCGCAGCCCTTGCCCACGTCGCCGTAGCCGAAGACGATGGCCACCTTGCCGGACAGCATCACGTCCGTGGCGCGGTTGAGCCCGTCCACCAGCGAGTGACGGCAGCCGTACAGGTTGTCGAACTTGCTCTTGGTGACGCTGTCGTTGACGTTGATGGCCGGGAACAGCAGCGTGCCGGCCTTCTGCATGTCGTACAGACGGTGCACGCCCGTCGTCGTCTCCTCGCTCACGCCGCGAATCTTCGGCGCCACGCGCTGCCAGAGCTGCGCATCGCGCTTCTGCAGGTCCTTCAGCAGGCCGAGGATGACGCCCCACTCCTCGGGCTCGCTCGCCGCGTTGAAGTCGGGAACCTTGCCGGCCTTCTCGAACTCCAGGCCCTTGTGCACCAGCAGGGTGGCGTCACCACCGTCGTCCACAATCTGGTCCGGGCCGGAGCCGTCGGGCCAGATGAGGGACTGCTCGGTGCACCACCAGTACTCCTCCAGCGTCTCGCCCTTCCAGGCGAAGACGGGGATGCCCTTGGGGTTCTCGACCGTGCCGCCCGTCTCGGGACGGCCCACCACCACGGCCGCCGCCGCGTGGTCCTGCGTGGAGAAGATGTTGCACGAGCACCAGCGCACGTCCGCGCCCATGATGGACAGCGTCTCGATGAGCACCGCCGTCTGCACCGTCATGTGCAGCGAGCCCATGACCTTCAGGCCCTTGAGGGGCTTCGTCTGCCCATAGCGGGCGCGCAGCGCCATCAGGCCGGGCATCTCGTCCTCGGCCAGCATGATTTCCTTGCGGCCCCACTCGGCCAGGCTCAGGTCCTTCACCTTGAAAGCCGGCCGGTCCGCCGTCTTCGTCTTCAGCGCAGTGCTCATCATCGACTCCGGTTGAAAGCTGCGGGTTGGAGGTGCTTCTTCACTTCTCGCGGACCGCCACGGCGGACAGCAGCGCGGGGCCCTTGGCCGCGGGGTCCGCGGGCAGGTGGTGGATGCGGACGTCCGTGAAGCCCGCGCCGGTGAGCCAGCCGGTGAGCTGCTCCGGCTCGAAGCCCAGCCAGACGTGTCCCATCTGTTGTTGGTACTCGCGGCGCTCATGCCGCTGCATGTCGATGATGAGGACGCGCCCGCCCGGCGCCAGCGCCCGCGCGGCCTGAGCCAGCACGGCCGCCGGCTCCGCCACGTGGTGCAGCACCAGGTGCAGCAGCGCCACGTCCAGCGCCCCGTCATCCAGCGGCAGCGAGTGCAAATCCCCGCGGTGCAGCTCGACGTTGGGGAGGCTCCCCAGCCGGGCCTTCGCCGCCTTGAACATGGCCGCGGAGGACTCCACGGCGATGACGCGCCGCACGTACGGCGACAGCATCTCCGACGTCTGCCCCGTGCCGCAGCCCAGGTCTCCCACGCGCCACGCCGGGTCCAGCAGGGCCAGCAGGCCGAGCACGTCGAAGCGCTCGCCGAACAGCTCGCGGCGCAGCTTGTCCCACTTGCCCGCCGCGCTGGAGAAGAAGGCCTGGCTGCGGCTCTGCCGCTCGGCGAGCACGGAGGCCAGCCGCTGGTCGTCCTGCTCCGCGGAGATGGCCTGGGACATCTGCTCGCGCGTCAGCATCCACAGGCGCCGCGCCGCGGGAGGCAGCCCGTCCAGCGCCATGTGGTACAGGCGGCTGGTGCCCTCGGGGCGCCAGTCCACCCACCCGTCGTCCGCCAGCACCTTCAGGTGCCGGCTCACCGTGGACTGGGGCAGTTGCAGCACCGCGCACAGCTCCACCACCGTCAGCTCGTGACGCTCCACCAGGCGCAGCAGGCGCACCCGGGTCGGGTCGGCGAGCGACGTCATCCAGCCGAGTATGGCGGGCGCCGTGTTCATGCGTGGGGAAAACTCAATCCGTCAATCCGGATGGAGTATTGATAGGGGGCGGGCTCCGGTCAAGGAGAAGATGCCGGACGGGCGGGATGCGACACCGGCTCCTTCCTGGCGCGGCGGGCGGACGGCCGAGCGATGTGAAGCCCTCGATGGGACCTCCCGCCCCACGGGGAGGCCCGGACAGGCGTGGCCCATTTGCGGTGCCTCCGGGCGTGCTCCCACCTTCGGGCATTGCTTCGTCTGGAGGTGCACATGGCTGGAATCCTCGGGAGAGGTCTTGGCGCGGCGGGGCTGACGGCCGCACTGGTGGTGGGCCTTCTGGTGGGCTGTTCCGCCCACGCGGATGACTCGCGGAAGCAGGAGCGCCGCATTGGCGAGGCCGCGGCGGACCGGGAGCAGTACGTGGGCCAGCTCGTGCTCTTCGATGCCAAGCAGATTGCCCTGGGTGAGCTGGCGCTCCAGCGCTCCCAGGACCCGCAGGTGCGCCGCTTCGCGAGGCAGTTGGTGGCCGACCACCGCAAGCACCTGAATGACTTGCGGAACTGGGCCGACACGCAGTCCCTGGAGGTGGCGGTCATCGACCTGGCCATACCGGAGGGGCAGGAGGGCGTCGGTGGCTCCGGCAGCGCCGGCATCCAGGAGGGCTACGAGGCGCGCATGAAGGGCGTGGACAAGCGCCTGGAGGAGGACGTCGGCGACGCCCAGGAGGACCTGAACGAGGTGCGGGCGAAGCAAGGCGCGGAGTTCGACAGGGCCTTCATCTCGCGTGTCATTGACGACCAGGAGGACGGGCTGGAGCTGGTGGAGGACGGCATGGACACGTACCGGGCGGATGCCACGTTCGGCCTCCTGCTCAACCACACGAGCAACGTCATCGACCGCCAGGTGGCGCGCGGGAAGAGCCTGGAGAAGGTGCTCGACTGACCCGGCGCTGCCACGACTGTGTACGGCGCCTGTCGCTGAGGCGACGCGCCCGTTGACGTGCCTCGCGGTGGCGCCTATCCCGGCTTCCATGCGGGCCGCTGCGAGGCTGCTGCCTGCGTGCCTGATGGGGGTGCTGTGCGCGTGCACGGCGCCCACGCCCCGGGTGCCACCCGTGTCTCCCGAGGGCACCACCCCGGCGGGCCCCTTCCTCCCCGAGGCCCGCGCCCTCTTCGAGGGGTGCACGCCCGTCCCAGACAGCGCCGAGTCGCGCACCTACCGTTGCGGCGGCCTGTCGGTGTGGCTCACCGAGGTGAAGACCGAGAGCCTGGCCGACGTGCTCACCTATTCCTGGGAGCGCGTCACGTCACGCTTCGGAGGGGAGGATTTCAAGGAGGTGCCAGGGGAGCTGCCGCTCGCGGGGGAGCCCTGGCCTTCCGCTCGCTTCGTGGTGTGTGAGCGCGCGGATGGAGGCGCGGACACCGGCGAGAACTGCCGGGCCGGGGGCTACTACTCCGCCGTCTCCGCGGGGCCCGGGCGGCTGCGGGGGCTCGGGTGTATCGCGCGAGACAACGCGCGGCCCCTGCTGGCGCGATGCCTGGAGTTGCTCGAGTACCTCGCGTCTCACGGCAACCCCGAGGGCGACGTGCTGGGCGCGGACGCGCTGCTCCTCCCGCCGCGTCTGCCGTGGCGCACGCTGGCCGTGCCCGAGGGCTGTCAGGTCTCCGCGTCCACCACCCGCGCGGGGCGCATCCGCTGCGAGGACTCCTCCTTCGCGTGGAATGTCTACATGCCCGCGCGGACGGATGTGACGGTGCTGTGGAGAGACCATGGCGTGGCGGAGCTGGCGGAAGCGCTGCCGGGCTCCGGGCCCGTGGAGGAGGTGCCGTGCCGCCTGGAGGGACTGCCCGCGCGCTGCTCCCGCTTCACCGCGCCCACCGGGCGGGGGCCGCTGGTGGTCTGGGCCGCGGCGACGGAGTGGAAGGACCGCGCGCTCTACGCCTCGTGCAGCTTCCTGGCCTCCGATGCTCCATTCCCCGCCGTGTGCAATGGTGCGTTCTCTCTTCCCTGACTCCGCTGGAGGGCGGTGCCTCGTGTACGAGCTGCAAGGTGTGTCCAAGCGCTTCGGCTCCACGCAGGCGCTGCACCCGCTGACGCTGCGCTTGCCCACGGGACGCACCACGGTGCTGCTGGGGCCCAGTGGCTGCGGAAAGTCCACGCTGCTGCGGTTGCTCAATGGCTTGTTGTCTCCGGACACCGGGCGCGTGCTGTTCGACGGGCAGCCGCTGCCCCGGGACACGGAGGCGCTGCTGCCGGTGCGTCATCGGGTGGGCTATGCGCTCCAGGGCGGCGGGCTCTTTCCGCACCTCACCGGGGAGGAGAACGTCACCCTCATGGCCCGGCACCTGCGCTGGCCCGCCGCCCGGACGCGTGAGCGGCTGGGGGCGCTGGTGGAGCTGACACGCTTTCCGGTGGAGGCGCTGGGGCGCTATCCCGCGCAGCTCTCCGGTGGGCAGCGGCAGCGTGTGGCGCTGATGCGTGCGCTCATGCTGGACCCGGCCGTGTTGCTGCTGGACGAGCCGCTGGGCGCGCTGGACCCGCTGGTGCGCCATGAGCTGCAAGGGGACCTGCGCGCCATCTTCGCCCGACTGCGGAAGACGGTGGTGCTGGTGACGCATGACCTCGCGGAGGCGGGCTTCCTCGGAGACGACATCGTCCTCATGCGCGACGGGCGTGTGGTGCAGCAGGGCGGCCTCTCCGAGCTGGAGGCCCAGCCCGCCGACCCGTTCGTCACCCGCTTCATCCAGGCGCAGCGGCCCATGCCGGGCGGAGGGGCGGCGGCGTGAGTGCCTCGCATGTTTCGGGCCTCGTGCGCGGCTTGTGCGCCCAAGGAGTCGTGAGGTCTTCCTCCGGCTCCAGCCTCCTGCTGGTGCTCGCGCTGATGCTGGCCGCGTGCGGCGGTGGCCCGCCCGGCTCCTCTGACAGCACGCCCACCGTGCGCGTGGGCTCCAAGAAGTTCACCGAGTCCGTCATCCTCGGCGACATGGTGACGCAGCTCGCGAGGAGCACCGGGGCGCGCGCGGTGCACCGGCGCGAGCTGGGCGGCACCACCGTGCTCTGGGAGGCGCTGCGCCGGGGGGAGCTGGACGTCTACCCCGAGTACACCGGCACGCTGCGGCAGGAGCTGCTGTCCGGACGCAAGCTGCCGGACGACGCGGCCCTCCGGGAGGCGCTCGCGGAGGAAGGGCTGCGCCTGAGCGCGCCGCTGGGCTTCAACAACACGTACGCGCTGGGCATGAAGGAGTCCGAGGCCGAGCGCCTGGGCATCCGCCGCATCTCCGACCTGCTCGCGCACCCGGAGCTGCGCTTCGGTTTCAGCAACGAGTTCATGGACCGCGCCGACGGCTGGCCCGCCCTGCGCGAGCGCTACCGGTTGCCCCAGCGCGACGTGCGCGGGCTGGACCACGACCTGGCCTACCGGGGACTGGAGAGCGGGGCCATTCAACTCACGGACCTCTACTCCACCGACGCGGAGATCGCCGCCTACGGGCTGCGCGTGCTGGAGGACGACCTGCACCACTTCCCCGAGTACGATGCCGTGCTCCTCTACCGTGCCGACCTGGAGCCCCGCGCGCCGGATGCGCTGGCGGCGCTGCTGCGGCTGGAGGGCCGCCTGTCCGAGGCGGAGATGGTGAAGCTCAACGCCCGCGCGAGGCTGGAGCGCGTGCCCGAGGCCCGCGTGGCCGCCGACTTCCTCGCGAGCGCGCTGGGCGTCACCGCCGAGGTGCGCGGCGAGAGCCTGTCCGCCCGCGTCTGGCGCCGCACGCGTGAGCACCTGTTCCTCGTGGCCGTGTCCCTGCTGTCCGCCATGGCCCTGGCGGTGCCGCTGGGCATGCTCGCCGCGCGCAGGCCCCGGCTGGGGCAGGGCGTGCTGGGGCTCGCCGGCATCATCCAGACGGTGCCCTCGCTGGCCCTGCTGGTGGTGATGATTCCGCTGCTGGGCATCGGCTCGCGGCCGGCCATCGCCGCGCTGTTCCTCTACAGCCTGCTGCCCATCGTCCGGAACACGGCGGCGGGGCTCGCCGGCATCCCCCTGGAGGTACGCGAGTCCGCCGAGGCGCTCGGCCTGCCGTCCCGCGCCCGGCTGTGGCGAATCGAGCTGCCCATGGCCGCGCCGTCCATCCTCGCCGGCATCCAGACGGCCGCCGTCATCAACGTGGGCACCGCCACGCTGGGCGCGCTGGTGGGCGCGGGGGGCTACGGGCAGCCCATCCTCACCGGCATCCGGCTGGACGACGTGGGCCTCATCCTGGAAGGCGCCGTGCCCGCCGCCGCGCTGGCGCTGCTCGCCAGTGGCCTGTTCGAGGCGGTGGAGCGTGCCGTCGTACCGAAGGGACTGCGCCTGCGCGCCGAGTCGGAGTCGCGCTGAGCCCGGCTCACACCGTTCCGGCGGTGGACGCGGGCGAGCCCTGCGAGACGGGCAGCGCCCTCGGCGCGTCGGACGCCAGCCCCGCCGCGCACAGCCGGAGCAGCGCCATCCACACGAGGTCCGCCAGCAGCAGGTGCACGAGCTGCATCCACACCGGCGCCAGCAGCACCAGGTTGACCACGCCCGCCAGCAGCTGCGCCGCATATATAATGATGATGGCCGTCGACGCCCGCCGCACCTCTTCCGAGGGCCGCAGCCGCGCCACCCACCGCGCCACCAGCACCACCAGCGCGCCCGTCACCACCGCCAGCACCGGGTGCCAGACCCGCAGCCGGATGAGCACGTGCGCTGTCTCGGACAGGTCCTGCTGAATCCCGTGCGCCAGGCTCTCCGCGGGGAACAGTGTGTCGCCCAGCGCCGCAATCGCGCCGCTCACGCCCAGCAGCAGCAGGGCCGCCACGCTCGTGCCCAGCAGCGTCCCCACCAGCCCCTGCCCGCGCAGCGCCAGCGACGCGCGCCCCCGGGAGAACCACACCACCAGCGACTGCGCGCCCACCAGGAGGAACGTGTTCACCAGGTGCACGCCCATCCAAATCGCCCGGCCCACCGACGCGTTGTCCGCCACGTACTTCAGGAGGACGATGCCGGCGCCCACCAGCGCCTCCGTCACCATGAACACCAGCGCCCACCCCGCCGCGCGCCGCGCCGGGTGCCCCTTCGCGTGGGCCCGCAGGCCCCACACGCACAGGGCCACCGCCAGCACCAGGGCCAGCCCGCTCGTCAGCCGGTGCGTGTACTCGATGAGCGTCTGCACGGTGGGTGCTCGTGGCACCACCTCCCCGTTGCACACGGGCCAGTGGTCCCCGCACCCCGCCCCCGAGCCGGTGGCCCGGACGAAGGCACCCCACAGAATCACGGCCAGCGTGTAGGCGAGCACCCCAACGCTGAAGACTTGGAACCGGCGGGACGAGGCGGCGTGGTTCATCGCGCTCCCCTTAACCCACTTCGCCCCCTCCCGCTGCCCCCACACCCCTCATCCAGCCTCACCCCGGCCATCAGCGAGGCTGCTCGGTTCCTGAGTTCCTCCACCGTCCGATATATCCGGAAATGGTCACTCGGATATCCCACCCCGCCGGTTGGATACGTGTGCTCCCTGTGTCTACCGCAAAGGATGATTTCCGTTTGCCCTCCCGGGGCCTCCGGGCGCTGGCACGCGGGGTGCTTAAGAGAATGCTCAGTGCATGACGGTTCTCCTCAAGAGGCCGGCCGCACGTGACTTTTGTTGGGTGGCCGCTTCGGTGGCCCCGGCACCCCGGGTCGGAGCTTCCCCCCTCTCCGGCCCGCGGGTGTGTTCTTTCAGAGGCTTGAGCAACACGGCGCTCCGGGTCGGGGTTTCCCCCCTCCTCGGCCCGGAGTGCGACCTCTGACCCATTTCCCACAGGGGTGTGGGGAAACAGGGCGGAGCGCATCGCGGGTTGGGGACCTACTCTCCTCTGGCCTTCAGCCCGCGATGCGCATCTGCTCGGCGCCCAGCACGGCCGGCAGCGGGCCGTAGGCCATGGAGCGCTCAATCACGTTGCGCAGCTCGCGCACGTTGCCCGGCCACGGGTGTGCCACCAGGGCCGCCAGCGCGTCCGGCGCCAGCTGGGGAGGCTCCTGCCCCTCCGGCGTGAGCAGCCGCACGAAGTGCTTCGCCAGCGCCACCACGTCCTCGCGCCGCTCGCGCAGGGGCGGTACGCGCACCGGCACCACGTTCAGGCGGTAGAAGAGGTCCTCGCGGAAGCGGCCCTCCCGCACCAGCTGGCCCAGGTCCCGGTGCGTGGCCGCCACCACCCGCACGTCCACCTCCACGGGGCGAATCTCACCCAGGGGGAAGACCTCGCCATTCTCCAGGAACCGCAGCAGCTTGGGTTGGACCTCGAGGGGCAGCTCGCCAATCTCGTCCAGGAAGAGCGTGCCGCCGTGCGCGGCGCGGATGACGCCCGGGTGGTCCGTGGCCGCGCCGGTGTAGGCGCCGCGCCGGTAGCCGAAGAGCTGGCCCTCGAAGAGCTCCTTCGGCACGGCGGCGCAGTTGAAGGCCACGTAGGGCCGCTGCGAGCGCGTGGACAGCGAGTGCAGCGCCCTGGCCACCAGCTCCTTTCCGGAGCCGGACTCGCCGGTGACGATGACGGTGGCGCGGCTGGAGGACAGGCGCGCCAGCTCCGCGCGCAGCCGCTTCATGGCGGGCGACGCGGCGATGAAGCCCGGCAGCTCCGCGTCGCGCTCGGACTCGGCGTTGCCCGGGGGGGCGGTGAGCGCCTCCAGCTCCGCGAAGCCGCGCAGCGCGGCGACCTCCAGCGCGAAGCCCCCCAGGCGCGACAGCACGGTGAGCAGCGCGCGGCCGTCCGCGGGCAGCGGGCCCACCACGCCCAGGCGCAGGCGCCGGCCGCACCCGTCGCCGAACTCCACCGCCTCCGTGGCCGGCACCGTGTCCACGCCGGCCACCCGCGTGGCGTGGCCCTGGGAGTCCAGCTCCTCCAGCCGGGGCGCGCAGCCGGGGAACAGGCCCTCCACCACACCCAGCAGCTCGCGCTGGATGAGGGAGGCGCCCATGCCGCGCACCGACAGCCGCTCGAAGGGCACCACCAGCGCCTCCGCGCCCAGCCGCGCCGGGCCCGCGAGGGCGGCGGGGGCCAGCAGCGGGCGCGCCGCCGAGCGGGTGAAGTCCTGCGGCATCGCCATGCCCGTGCGGCGCAGCTCCGCCTCGCTGGCGGCCAGCAGCTCCTCGGCGGCGGGGTCTCCCTCCAGCCTCGCCACCAGCGCCAGGAGGTGGCGGGTGAAGGAGGCCATGCACAGGTCGCCCGCGAGCTGGGCCGTGCCCAGCGACGCCTCCATCTGCTCGCGGGCCTCGCGAGGGCGGCCCTCCAGCGCCAGCAGCACGCCCTCGAAGCGGTTGAGCACCGCGGAGTGCATGGCGGACGGCATCCGCTCCAGGAAGACGCGCGCGCGGCGCAGCACCACGCGGCCCTCCGCGAGCTGCCCCGAGAAGGCGCGCGCGGCAGTCTCGTAGACCAGGCATTCGCGGCGCAGGAAGGGCCAGCCGCCCAGCTCCACGACGTGCGCGGAGGTGGCGGCGAAGCGCTCGGCGGCGCGGGAGAGGAGGCCCTCCGCCAGGTCCGCCATGGCCTCGGCGAAGAGGCCGTAGGCGTGGGTGAGGCGCCGCTGGATGGGGCCGTCATAGGCGGCCAGCCGCCCGGCGAGCCCGCGCAGCTCCGCGTGGCGGCCGGTGATGAGACACAGCACCGCGCGCTGCACCACCAGGTGCAGCGGCGTCCAGCTCAGCTCCTCCAGCACCGCGCTGGCCTCGTCGAGCACCGCCCCCGCTTCCTCGAAGCGCGTCAGGCGCATGAGCGCATCGGCCTCCGAGCGCGCGGCGAAGACGAAGGAGAAGCCGCGCACCATGCGCCCGCCGTACGCGGCCTCGCGCGCGCGGCGCACGAGCTGGAGCGCCTCCTGCGGCTCACACGCCTCCTCCAGGCGCCGCTGCGCGAGGAAGGCCAGGTTGCGCGCCTCCAGGAAGGGGTAGCCCAGCCGCGCCGCGCCCTGGGCCACCTCGCGGAAGCGGCGTGTGGCCTGCACGGACTCGCCGCGGATGGTGGCCTCGTGCGCGAGGGTGTCCTCGGCCAGCAGGCGCATCACCGGGTCCGTCACCCCCGCGAGCGCCTCCCCCATCCGTCCCGAGAAGCGCGCCACCCGGTCCGCCTCGCCGAGGTAGAAGGCGCTGGCCACCTGCACCATGCGCAGGTGGCAGCGCACCTCCGCGACGCCATGGAAGGAGGGGGCGGTGTCCAGGCACGACGGGTGGGCGGCGAGCAGCGCCTCCGCGCGCGCCACGTGCGCGTCCGACTTGTCCGCGTCGAACAGCTTGCCGTCCGGCGAGGCGTAGAAGTTGGCGGCCAGGGTGTGCACCTGGAGCTCCACCGCCTCGGGGAGGAGGCCCTCGGCCGCATCTTCCAGGTGGGGCAGCAGGGTGGCGAAGGCGCCGCGGCAGTCCTCGCGTCCCCAGCGCAGGAGGTAGGCCAGCCCCACCGCCGCCATCGCCCGCGCGCCCGGCGTCCGCAGCACGCCCGAGGCCAGCAGGGCCAGCAGCTCCTCTTCCGCCGCCCGCCACTCCGCCTTCCTCAGCCGGGCGAGGCACGGCGCCAGCCGGCTGGACTCCTCGGACCGGAGTGGCTGGCGCTTGGAGGCGGAGGGCGCGGAGAGGGATGTGGCGGGCAGGCCGCTGTCGAGCAGCTGGCGGAGCGACTGGGCCACCCGCCCGCGTGGGCGGCGCGCCTGCGGGGCCTCGACCGGAAGCTCCCAGCGGTAGACGGTGAGGGGAGTGACGCCCAGCAGGCGGGCGAAGGCGGCACGGCTCTGGTCACCTCGCAGAGCGCGGATGACCTCGGGACCCAGCCCGCGTGACGCCTCCTTCTCCTCCGTGCTCACCACGACGCAGTCCCCTTACGGCCCCCCGACCGATTTCTTTTCTTCGGGCTTTTCCGAGGGGAAAGCAAACGATTGAGTATTTCCGATTGTTGAGACACCCGCGAGCTCGGCTCGTTCTCGGGGCAGGCGACAGAGCGGGCGCTCCAGCTCCCTCGATGTCGGGGAAGTCGTTATCGTTCCTGGCGTGGACCGTGAACAACTTCCCCCTCCAACGTCTTTGACGTCCCAAGGACTCCAGGACGCGCGCCTCCGCCGGCTCGAGGCGGCGCTGGCGGAGGGCCGGGCGCGAGAAGAGGCGTTCATCGCGGAGTGGGTGCGCCATACCGGGCGGATGCCGTCCCGGAAGGTGCGCCGCAAGTGGGAGAAGAAGTGGCGCCGGGAGGCGAAGCGGGCGGCCCGCCGCGCCGAGCGGGAGGCACGCGAGGCCCGCTCGCGCGACCCGGTGCGGGGCGGGATGTATGCGACGGTGGCCGTGACGTGCGTGCTGATGGCGCTGGCCCAGCCCCGGCGCCTCTGGTGGCTCGTCTTCGTGTCGCTGGTGTTCTTCCTGCTGGCCGCGAGGCACCTGGGGCGGCCCCGGCGCGGTGTCTCGTTCGAGCCGGAGCCGCGGCCGTCCATGCGCGGGGCCGAGCCGCGAGGCGCGGAGGGCGGGCCGGGTGACAGAGGGGCCTCGGTGGGCGCGGCGGAGCTCCGCGGAACGGAGAACGGCGAGCAGGCCGAGGCGGGGGCATCCCCGCACGGGGCGCGCTCCTGGGGGATGGGGCATGGCGTGGGGGACGCCTCGCACGAGGCGGACGCCCGGCGCACGGAGGCTCACGGCTCTCGGCCCTCCACGGGCGCGGCGGTGGACCCCCGCGTGGCGAAGGTGGACGTGCTGTGCGGCAAGCTGCTGGCGGAGCTGCGCGAGGGGCCGGCGGTGCTGCGCGAGGTGGTGCACGCGCCGGAGCGCACGGTGGAGGCGCTGCGCAAGAGCTGCCATGAGCTGGCGCGGAGGGAGCAGCAACTGCGTGCACTGTCGACACCGGAGGAGACGCGGCGGCTGGAGTCCGAGCGCGAGGCGCTGGCCGCGCGGGTGTCGGCGGAGCAGGACGCGGTGGTGCGCGAGCGGCTGACCGGGGCGCTGGCCGCGCTGGATGAGCAGCGGCGCCAGCGCGCGGAGCTGGCCACCGCGGCGGACCGGCTGGAGGCCGAGCACACGCGCCTCTACTACACGCTGGAGGGGCTGTACGCGCAGGTGCTGCGGGTGCGCTCGGCGGACACGGTGGGCGAGGACGTCGCCGGCGCGGGGCTGCGGCGCAGTGTGGAGCAGCTCGGCGCGGAGGTGGAGGCGGTGACGCAGGCGCTGGAGGAGGTCCACCGCGCGCCGGACGGGCGGACGCGCACGCGGTAGCAGTGACGGCCCGGTGCTCCCGCGAGAGAGCGCCGGGCCCCTGTCCCCCGTGTTACTCGCTGGCCGCGCCGCGCGGCGCAGGCGGCTGCTGCGCCCCGCCCGTGGTGGCGATGCGCACCGTCTTCATGTTGACGAACTCCCGGATGCCGATGTCCGCCAGCTCGCGCCCGTGGCCCGAGTGCTTCACCCCGCCGAAGGGCAGCCGCGCGTCCGACGCCACCATCTCGTTGACGAACACCATGCCGGAGTCGATGCCGTCGATGAACCGGCGCTGCTCCTCCTCGTCGCGCGTCCACACGCTGGCGCCCAGGCCGAACGGCGTCGCGTTGGCCAGCTCGAGGGCATGCGCCACGTCGCGCGCGCGCAGCAGGGTGGCCACGGGGCCGAACAGCTCGTCATGGAAGGCGGGGGCCTGGGGCGGCGGGTCCGCCAGCACGGTGGCCGGGTAGAAGTTCCCCGGGCGCTCCAGGGGCTTGCCGCCCAGGAGCAGCCGCGCGCCGGCCTTCACGCTCTCCTCCACCTGCGCGTGCAGGCCCTTGAGGATGCCCTCGGTGGCCAGCGGCCCCAGGTCCGTCTTCGGGTCCATGGGGTCGCCCACGGTGACGCGCTTCATGCGCTCCACGAAGCGGCGCTCGAAGTCCGCGGCGATGCTCTCCGCGACGATGAAGCGCTTGGCGGCGATGCACGACTGGCCGTTGTTGATGAGCCGCGCCGTCACCGCCGTCTCCACCGCCTTGTCCAGGTCCGCGCTGGGCATGACGATGAACGGGTCGCTGCCGCCCAGCTCCAGCACCACCTTCTTGATGGCCTTGCCCGCCGCCGCGCCCACCGCCCGGCCCGCGCCCTCGCTGCCGGTGAGCGTCACCGCCCTCACGCGCCGGTCCTCGATGACGCGGTTCACCTCGGACGTCTCAATCATCAGCGCCTGGAAGGCGCCGCGCGGGAAGCCCGCCTGGAGGAACAGCTCCTCCAGCGCCAGCGCGCACTGCGGGACGTTGTGCGCGTGCTTGAGCAGGCCCACGTTGCCCGCCATCAGCGCCGGGGCGGCGAAGCGGACCACCTGCCAGAAGGGGAAGTTCCACGGCATGATGGCCAGCACCGGGCCCAGCGGCTGGAAGCGCACGTAGGCGCGGTCCCCGCCGACCTCAATCGGCTGGTCGCGCAGGAGCGCCTCGGCCTTGGACACGTAGTAGCGGCAGGCGCTGGCGCACTTGCGGGCCTCGGCCTTGGCGGCCTCCAGCGGCTTGCCCATCTCCTCCGTCATGATGCGGCCGTAGCGGGGGGCCTCCGCCTCCAGCAGCTCCGCGGCCCGGCGCATCCAGGTGGCGCGCTCGGCGAAGGAGGTGTGGCGGTAGGTGCGGAACGTGTCCTCGGCGAGCTGGAGCTTCGCCTCCAGTTCCTCGGCGGTATGCGTGGCGAAGGTGCGCAGCGTCTTGCCCGTCGTCGGGTCGATGGTGGCGATGGCCATGGAAGTCCTCCTGGAGTCCCGTGATAGCAGCCGGGCGCGGGGAGACAACGCCGCTCGTGCGCCAAGCGTCCGGCCGGACACGTCGTTTTCGTTCTTCCGTCCCCTCCTTTATATGGGGAGGGCAAGGATTGGAGGCCCGAATGCCCACTGCCGTCATCCACGAGCGCCGCTTCAGTGCCCTCATCGCCGGGGTGCTGTCCTTCTTCATCCCCGGCCTGGGGCAGCTCTACAAGGGGCAGCTCCTGCGGGCGATAGCGTGGTTCCTGGCGGTGGGCGCCGGCTACTGGTTCTTCTTCTTCCCGGGCTTCTTCCTGCACTTCTTCTGCGTGCTCGGCGCGGTGTTCGGCAGCGCGGGCAGGGACCGCGTCCTCCTGCCCCGGTAGCGCGCCGACGTCATGACGGAATGATGACGGAATGCTGGACGGGCGTCCGCCAACGCCCCGCCGCTGCCGTGTTCCCCTGAGGCTGTCCCTTCCAGCAAGGAGCAGCCGCGCATGGGAATGTCCGCCGGTGGTGGCCGGGGTGGAGTCAAGAGCGACATCAACGTCACCCCGCTCGTCGATGTGGTGCTGGTCCTCCTCATCATCTTCATGGTCCTCGTCCCCGAGATGCAGAGCCGGGGGCAGGACGTGGTGCTGCCCAAGGCGGCCCAGGTGGAGCGCGAGGAGAAGGAGGAACCGGTGGTCCTCTCCGTGACGCCGGACCGCAAGGTGTTCGTGGATGCGGACGCGTACCCGGACGAGGCGGCCTTGCAGACGCGGCTCCGGGACGAGCTGAGCCGGAAGCCGGGGCGGAGGTTCCTGCTCAAGGCGGACCAGGCGCTCACGTGCGGGGACGTGCGGAAGGTCATCCGGCTCGCGCGCGTCGCCGGGGTGGAGCGGGTGTCGTTCGGCGTGGAAGAGCTCGAGGCCCGGTGAGAGGGGACGCCATGCACACCGCGAAGAAGAGCTTCGTGCGGCCCCAGGCCGTGCAGTCGGACATCAACGTCACGCCGCTGGTGGACGTGGTGCTCGTGCTGCTCATCATCTTCATGGTCCTCACGCCGCTGCTGAACAGGGAGATTGCCGTGCAGCTCCCGGCGGTGTCCGAGAGCAGTGCTCCGGTGTCGTCTCCCTCCGAGCCCCAGTGGGTGGTGGCCCTCACGCCCGAGGGACGGCTGACGCTGAACGGCGAGCCCGTGGAGGACGGGGACTACGTGCCGCGCCTCAAGAAGGTGCTGGACGCGAGGCCCCGGGGCCAGCGGCACGTGTTCTTCAAGATGGATGACCGCGCGGGCTACGGCCGGCTGGTGACGGCGCTGGATGGAGCGAAGGCCGCGGGCGCGGAGGAGCTGGGCGTGCTCACCGAATAGCCGGCCCTGGACGGCGGCCGACACTTCGTGCACCCCGGAGTCCCGCCTGGCCGAGGGGCGCATGGTGACGCGGCTGTGACAGGGCTTCGATTGGGTGGAACAGGCCTGCGCCAGGGACGCGAGAATGCGTGGCGTGTTATGAGTCATTGGTACACCAATGACTGACATCCCGAAAGGACTGAACATGTCGCGAGCGGTCTGCCTCTTGCTGGTGGGACTGGTTTCCACCAGTGCCCTCGCCCAATCCGCGGTCGGCAAGGCCCCATGGGAGGAGTACGGCAAACGCATCAAGGCCAGCGAGGCGGTGAGCCCGTTGGGCCCCAACCTCTTCGGCGACCAGGTCAGTCTGTCGAACGGAGCCCTGTCCTTCTCCCTCACGGACGTGAGCCTGCCGGGCAACAGCGGCCTGCCGGTGGCCTTTACCCGGAGCTACCAGGTGCGTGACTGGCGGCACCGGAAGGCTGACGGAATGATGCTCGACTGGGACGTGGACGCGCCCAGCATCAGCGGGGTCTACGCCACCGAATGGCTCGCCTCGGACGGGTCCGGCAATCGCTGCTCCGTGGGCGGCCCGGCGCCCAGCCCCATGCAGGGAGTCTCCGCATCGGATTTCTGGCAGGGAGGCAGCCTCGACATCCCCGGCGTCTCCGGCGGAGAGCTGCTCCGTACGCAGCCCGGCACGCAAGTGCCGGCCTCGGGTGGCCCCTATGTCTGGATGACCAACGACCAGGTCCACATCAGCTGCCTGACCACCATCAAGAACGGCACCGGCGAGGGCTTCCTCGCGACGACCCCGGATGGCACCCGATACTGGTTCGACTGGATGGCGCAGCACCATGAGCCGCCGCTGCGCCGCGGCAGTACGATGGTGCTCCCGGGCGGCACGAACCTGCAGGCGGAAATCCAGATTCGACGCAACATCCTCTACGCCACGCGCGTCGAGGACCGCTTCGGCAACGTGGTGACCTACACGTACACCAATGCCGCCAACCAGCGGGCCCGGCTCACCCAGGTCAGCGCCAACGACGGCCGCCAGCTCACGCTGAGCTACAACAGCCAGGGCGCGGTCTCGAGCGTCAGTGACGGCACCCGGACCTGGACGTACACCTACGGCACGACGGCCTCCGGGCGTGGCACGCTCACCCAGGTCACCCTTCCCGATACCAGCAAGTGGACAATCAACTTCTCGGCCTTCACCAATGCCGAGATTCTCTACACCGAGGTGTTCCTGCTCGGTGAAATCTACCGCAGCTGCCTGAACAACGAGACTCCGCTCAATTACGACCTGCAAGCCGTTGGCACGGTGACCCACCCCTCGGGCGCGGTGGGGACGTTCACGACGAGCATCGTCGAGCATGGCCGCAGCCGCGTGCCGCTGTCCTGCAACAACGTGACGACCTGGGTCGGCTACCCCAATGGCACCGGCAACGACACCAATGACGACTCGGCCTTCTGGCCCTTCGAGTACGACGCGTTCACGCTCAAGTCCAAGCACGTCACCGGCCCGGGCCTGACGCCCGCGCAGTGGGACTATTCCTACACGTCGGGCCGCAACTTCCACATGTACCCCGGGACGACGCGCACCTACCCGGTGTGCACCATCGGCTTCGAGAACTGCATGAAGCCGCCCTGCACCTCGGACAGCTGTGCGGGCCGCAGCACCACGACCGTCACGGGCCCGGGAGGCGAGTGGGTCCGGTACAAGCACGGCAACACCTATCGCTATGACGAAGGCAAGCTGATCAGCGTCGAGGTCGGCACCAGCGCGGACAACATCCTGCGGACCACCACGCATACCTACGACCTGTCCATGACCGACGGCGTCTACAAGGCGCGCTGGGGACTGGGGCAGCGCGCGAACGGCGACAGCTTCCCGAATGAGTACCACCGCCCGCTGCTCAAGACGGTCATCCGCCAGCAGGACACCGCCTTCACCTGGCAGGCCAACAGCTTCGACAGCTTCGCGCGTCCGACCGGCACCACCCGCTTCAGCTCGCTGGGGGACAGCCGCACCGACACCACCACCTATTACGACCACCTCTCCAAATGGGTGCTGGGCCAGGTGGCCACGACGGCCAACACCGACCTGGGCCGAATCCTGAGCAAGACCGAGTACAACACCACGACCGCCCTGCCGCTCCGCTTCTACGGTGCCGGCACCGTCGACAGCTCGGCCCCGCCCCTGCTGATGCAGACGCTGACGTACAATGCGGACGGCACCATCGCCACGGCCACGGACGGCAACAACCGCACCACCACTCTGAGCAACTGGTACCGCGGCGTGCCGCGCAACATCCAGTTCGCGGATGGAACCACCCGGTCGGCCACGGTGGATGCCCTGGGGCAGATTCGCGGTGTCACCGACGAGAACGGCTTCACCACCAGCTACGACTACGACGCGGGCGGCCGCCTCTCCAACATCACCTACCCGGCCGGCGACAGCGTGGCCTGGGCGCCGACCGCCATCAGCTACGCGCAGGTCGCCAGCAGCGAATACGGCATCCCCGCGGGCCACTGGCGGCAGACCGTCTCACGCGGCGACTACCGGAAGCTGACGTACTTCGACGCCATGTGGCGGCCGCTGGTCGAGCGCGAGCTGGACAACGCGAACAGCAGCGGCACCCAGCGGTTCAAGCGCTTCAACTACCACCCCACGGGCAAGCCCAGCTTCGCGTCCTACCCGGGCACGAGCTCCTCGCTGTCCACCGGCACCTGGACCGACTACGACGTGCTGGGGCGCCCCACGGCGGTCCGCCAGGACTCCGAGCTGGGCCAGCTCGTCACCCAGTACCAGTATCTGACGAACTTCCAGACCCGGGTCACCAACCCCCGCGGCAAGGTCACCACCACCAGCTTCCAGGCCTTCGACCAGCCCGACACGTCCGCCCCGGACCTCATCGTGGCGCCGCTGGGCATCACCACCACCTTCTACCGCAACGTGCTGGGGATGACCGAGCGCGTGCGGCGTACCGGCTCCTGGTCGGGCGGGTCGCAGGACCTGGACCGCAGGTACGTCCATGACCCGCGCCTCCGCCTGTGCAAGTCCATCGTGCCGGAGGAGGGGGCCACCCACTTCGAGTACGACGCCATGGGCAACCTGCTGCGCAGTGCCGACGGCTCGACGCTGACGAGCCTGAGCTGCGACGCCGCCAGCGTGCCCCTGTCCGACAAGACGGTGCGCACCTATGACGCCCGCAACCGCCTGCGGACCCTCTCCTATCCGGACGGCACCAACGACGCCACCTACACCTATACGCCGGACGGCAAGCTGGCGAGCCTGAGCAGCGACGGCTCGGTCTGGACCTACCAGTACAACAAGCGCCGGCTGCTGACGCGGGAGAAGCTGTTCTTCTACAGCGACTACATCCACGACTACAGCTACGACACGCTGGGCAACCTGTCGGCAATCAACAACACCCAGGTGCACATCGACTACGCCCCCAACGCGCTGGGCCAGCCCACCCGGGCCGGCGCCTACGCCACCGGCGTGCAGTACTTCCCGAACGGGGCCATCAAGCAGTTCACCTACGGCAACGGCATCGTTCACACGCTGACCCAGAACGCCCGCCAACTGCCGCACGTGAGCACGGATTCCTACAGCGGCAACCGGGTCTTCGAGCTGCGCAACACCTATGACGCCAACGGCAACGTGACCCGCATCGAGGACCTGGCCAACACCGCCCGCGACCGGGCCATGACCCATGACGACCTGGACCGGCTGACCCAGGCCTCGGCCCCCGGCATCTGGGGGACGGCGAACTACACCTACGACGCGCTGGACAACCTGCGCACCAGCAGCCTGGGCAC
Organism: Myxococcus sp. RHSTA-1-4; assembly: GCF_020037125.1. Lineage (GTDB taxonomy): Bacteria > Myxococcota > Myxococcia > Myxococcales > Myxococcaceae > Myxococcus. The sequence continues at coordinate 20,831 of NZ_JAIQDG010000057.1, read as the reverse complement.
CACCCAGTACACGTACGCCTACGACACCACCACCAATCTCCCGACCTCGGTCACCCGCAGTGGCTCGCCGGCCTGGAGCTACAGCGTGGACGCCCGTGGCAACATCACGGCGGACGGGCGAAACACGTACAGCTTCACCCGGGCCAACCGCCTGGCCAGCGTGGTGGGCAAGGAGAGCTACCAGTACGACGGCCACGGCCGCCGCATCGTCATCTGGCGGGCCGACGGCACCGGCGCCGTGCCGGTGTACGCCCTGGACGGCAAGCTGCGCCTGACCGCCGACAACCGCAAGGCCGGCGCCACCACGCACGTGTACCTGGGCAACCACGTCGTGGCGGACGTGTTCTTCCGCTGGAGCGACGGCGCGCTCACGCCCTCGTACAAGCACACCGACGCGCTGGGCAGCCCCATCGCGACCACGGACGCCAACCGCGCCGTGCTGGACCGCACCGAGTACGCCCCCTACGGCCTGCCCGTGAGCGGCGGCGTGGATGGCATTGGCTTCACCGGTCACGCCATGGATGCGGCGACGGGGCTGGTCTACATGCAGCAGCGGTACCAGGACCCGATGCTTGGACGGTTCCTGTCCGCCGACCCGGTCAAGACGGATTCGAACACGGGAGAGAGCTTCAACCGGTACGCGTACGCCGGGAACAATCCCTATCGCTATGTCGACCCTGACGGGCGTGACTTCCGTGATTCCATGCTGCTTTTCTTCGGAATCAACCCGAACGAACGGTCGGTGTACACGCCCATTCCTGGGGCATCCAGGGGAGACAAGGAGTTCATGGCGGTGGTCGCGGCCCCTGCCGTGCTGGGGGCCACGGGAGGGGCCCTGGCCGCTACCGGGACAGTCGCCACAGGCGCCACCCTCGTCCGCACGGCAGTGGCAGGTGCCGAAACCGCCGTCCAGCAGGCCGCCTCCACGAGGGCTGGCGTCGCTGTTGCACAAAACGCCGATAAGATCGGGGTTGTTGTGGATGCCGTGGCAATGGATGTCGCCAATGTCGACGGACCACCCGATATGTCACCAACGGGCGTGATTGCTGCTGCTGTAGTGCAGACGGTGAATTATTTGAAAGCTGAGGCCTCGGAGTTGATGTCCGTCGCATCTGGAGCCGTCGCGGCTCCACCACCGGACAAGAAGCAGCCGAAGCTCGATGAGGAGTTCAGATGAGCGAGGCAACCTGAGCGGAGCGCCTCCCGAGGAGCCCCGGGCCTCGGGAGGCCACGCCCGGCGTCGCTGACTCAGAAGCGCCCGAAGAGACGGCGGCGGGGCGCCGTGTCGGCCTTGTCCGCGTCCCCGCGCTCCTCACGGCAGCGGCAGCGCGCCTCGTGCGGCACGTCCGCCAGCGCCTGCTCCACGTGGCGCCCGCACCCACTCCACGTCGGCTTCCCGCACTTCCCGCACTTCACCTGGCTGCACATGACGACCTCCTCGTTTCCTCTTGGAGCCGGGAACGGGAGGAAAGGATTCTCAGAGTGCCCAGCGGAGGTATCAAGCACACCAGGGCTGACCTGTGTTCGGCATGGCTGCACGACAGGGCGGCGGTCTAACATTCCTTCGCCGGTTCTCTGGCCTTCACCTTCCTGGAGTCATGACCCGATGAGAAAGAAGTTCCTTCTGGCCGGCCTGCTACTGGCCGGCAACGCGCATGCCTGGTCCACGATTTCGTTCTACGGCGACAGCTTCACCTACCGCAGCGGCTGGAACTGCGATGGCCTTGGCATGACGTCCGAACAATGTGCGGCCTACCGCGCCGACTCCTCCTTCGTCAGCTATGTCGCTCATCCGTATTCGTGGACGACGACGCCGGTGTTCGATGTCGTCGCCGTGGACGGCGTCGGTGGCAGCACCTGCCTGGGTGCCAGCAACAATCCCCAGCCCCTGAGCGACCGCCTGCAGGACAGGAACGAAGCGGCGATCGCGGTCATGATTGGCATCAATGACGTCAACCTGGGCGGCCGGACCGTCCAGGAAACGGTGAGCTGCATTGTTTCGGTCTGGACGACCATCGCCGATGTCTACGGCGCGACCCCGATCGCCGTGACCTACCCACCGATCGATCCATCCGCGGTGACCTGGGAGGGTTGGGAGACCTCGGGCACGGAGGCCGCGCAGAACGCGGTTGCCCTGAACCAGGCCATCATCAGCGCGGCGAACGCGTTCAACCAGGACCGCGGCCCGGGGGAGAAGTATGTGCAGGTGGTGAACTTCGGAAACGCCTATTCGCCGGCACCTGGCGGCTACACGATTGACGGCGCCCATCCCAATCCGACGGGCGCACTGCAACTGGCTCGATTCTTCTACTGGGCACTGCACTGAGCACGGTTGGGGACCGGCCGCCCCCATGCAGGCGCAAGGGGGCGGTCGCGCGATGCACGCTGCTGGAGATGGGGGCCTCGGTCCCTCTCCGCCCCCATCCAGGCAGTGCCGGAGTTGAATCGCACGGCTGAATCCTTTCTCGCGTCACCCACGTTGACACTCACCGGTTTCTCGTGCTGGCGCGGCGCTACCGGACGCTGCTGCTGGTCTGAAAGAATGGGCCCCGTGGCGCCAGCAAGGCGCCACGGGGTTGTGCTCCTTCACCAGCCGCCTGGCGGCGGCCCATCATCTCGGGCCAGCCCTCGAGGAGGCACCCCGGCTCCGTGAGGCAGCCAGGGGCGTGCTACCGGCTCAGAGCATGCATTCCGGAGGAGGCAGCGGCGCGTCCCGCCCGGTGCTGCCCGCCTTGCCATCCTGGCTGGAGAACGCCGCGGCCTCGGAGGTGCCAGTCGAGCTATCGCCCGTCCGGTAGCAGGGATTGCAGTTGTAGCAGCTCGGGTAGGTGCCGCACAGCCCGTACTCCTGGCAGGTATGCACCACGCAGTTCGGGTAGCACTTCTGCTTGAGCCCGACACCGGGGACATGCTTGAGGTCGGGCGTGTACTTGAAGCGATTATCGATGAGGTAGTTGGCCCAGCTGACCGCGTCATCGCGCATCGCCTGGTTCCGGATGTTCCCCCAGACCTCGAAGTCCGACAGCCAGGAGATGTGCCAGCGGTTGGAGCCGTCATAGGCCCAGTCGCTGTCGCAGCTCCCGCCGGACCCGCAGGCACTGTCGGACTCGTTGTGGCTCTTCTCGTCATGACGGGCCTCATGGATGAGGACCGCCGCGCGATGAGAGACGGTGCGCGAGTAGTAGAAGGGCGTGAATACCTGCACGCGCTCCAGCGCGAAGGGCCAGAACCCGGGAGAGTACCTGGCGACACAGCCGGAGTCGCAGGTACACCCGGCGCCGATGCGCGGAATCTTGTCGTCGAGATAGGACCAGCCGGTGTTCATCTTGCCCGTCCCGACGCTGGACGCCGGCGCGGAGTGCTGGACCAGGTACAGCGCGTTGAGCGTGCGCGCATAGGGCAGGTCCAGGTTGCACTTCTCGTGGAGGCCGTAGCCCTCCCAGTTCTCTCCGTCGGAGAGCTGGAAGCGCGTGTCGTAGTCCTGCCACACGGCGGGGTCACACCGCCAGTAGTCCCACACGAAGTTGTCCATTGCGTGGTGATAGGGGTCTGGCGCCGGGAACGAGCACGTCTCCTGTGCGAGGGCGGGGGTGGAGGCCATCAGCGCCACCGTGAGCACGCCCAACATCGTCATCGTCTTGTCAGTTGCCACGGGTGAATGCCTCCCAGTCCACTGCGAGCTCGGCGCTTCCCTCGCCCATGACGAAGCTGAGCACCTTGCGGCGCTCGCCATGGCTCCGGTCGCGGAGGATGCGCAGGCGCTCGGGCGCGACCTCCATCAGGTGCTGGGCCGCCGGGAGAATCCGGTCCGCGTCGGCTTCCGCCGTGAGCGACTCCAGCAGCACCACCGCGCGGCGCTGGCCGCCCTGGGCCAGGCGCGTCAGCTCCCGGAACGCGGCGTAGCGGACGACGAGCTCCTCCTCGCGAGGGCTCCCCATCACCTCGGTCTGCGTGGAGGCGGGAGGCCGGGGGGGAAGCGGGGGAAGGGGCTCTCGGATGAGCGTGGCGAGCCAGTCCGCGGCCAGCGGCGAGTTGCTTGCCGCGATGGCGACGATGACTTCCTTGCGCTCTCCCGCGGCCTCCGGCGAAAGCTCGCTGTACTGCTTCGTCAACAGGCGCATGGCCGTCTCGGGATGCTTCCGCAGCAGTGCCTCGGCGTTCTGGATGCGGGCCGTCGTGCCCGGGTCGAGCCGCTCCAGGCGCGCGGTGCGCAAGCCCCAGATGGCTGCCCGGACTTCCACCTCCTCATTCGTCGGTGCGGATGTCTGGGCATTGCTGGCGCCTCCCAAGAACACCAGGGCGAGCATCGCTGCTCGCCGACTCCATGAATTCATGATGATTTTCATCTTCCCCCTCATTGGGTTGAACCCGGGACTGTCTCCGGGCTGACCTGTATACGGATGGGGAAGCGCGGTCTGGCTATTGATTCAGGTGCGTGCCCCGGACGGGCCCGAACACCTGTTCCGGGTCACGGCGAACACCTGTCGCAAACCAAGGCAGTGGAGTGGACCCGTTTTTGGACCACCCCCACCTTTGCGTCTTGCGCCGGCTCCCACGACGGAAACGCGGTGATAGGCATCCACGCGATGCGAAATACATGCCCGGGAAGACCACGCCGACCAGCAACTACTACGTCTGGCAGGTCTGTCGAGAACAGCGCCGGCACGCGCATCAACGACTTCCCGGACGCCAATGGCGTGAACCCGTGTCCTGGCAATGACGGTCTGGTCATCTCCCAGCCCCCCGCTGTTCGACCAGCTCTCCAAGAGCATCCTCACGGGCGGCCTCGCGCGCCGCAACATGAAGATCGCGTACGAGGGTGTGAGCGGCACCTGCTACATCAAGATGCTCCTGGCCGAGATGTGATGTGCGGGGAGACGCCATCATGACAAGACAATTCAGACCTCCGTGGCGGGGGCTGGCGTCCATGGTCCTGCTGGGAGCGCTCGCGGGCTGCGGGCCAGCGGACCAGGAGACCACCACCGTATCAAGCACGCCGAGCGGCGAGGGTTGTGTCGCCCGGCCGCTGGTCATCGACTACGACGACTTCGACACCAATCCGGATTGGGACACGCTCGCGCCGAACATGACGACGGAGGGCGTGCTGCGCCACGAGCTGGGCCACATCCTGGGCTTCCGTCATGAGCACACCCACCCCGCGTCCGGGACGTGCTTCGAGGACTCGGACTGGCGCGCGCTGACGCCGTATGACCCGTCCAGCGTGATGCACTACCAGTGGTGCAGCGGCGTCATGACCGCGGACATGAGGCTGACCGACCTGGATGAGCGCGGCTCGGTGTCGCTGTATGGACTCACCATTCCGACGATGAGCGCCGCCCTGTTCTGAAGGGACCGCTCGCCGCCCGCCTCGCGTGATGGCTCGCGCGGGGCGGGCGGCTCAAGGCGGGCAGCCAGGAGGCGCCTCGGCGTGGAGGCGGTCGGACTCCTCTCTCGTGAGCTCCTCCACGAGGTGCGGGTGGACACGCTGCTGTCCAACGTGAGGCGGGTCGGACGTGATGACCCACGGCTTCCCGGGCGAAGCGCGGTGCCACGACAGACGGGGACCCATCGCTCCGCCGCGTCCCCGGTTGCTCCCGGCGCACATTTTGCGCGCGGAATTCTTTACTTGAATGTTGATTCAGTTTTCACGCTCCGTCAATGTGGCTGCCACAAGGAGTCCCGAACACATGGGGGCCGCCAGTTCCACGGCTCCATTCCTTTCCCTCCAGGAGGTCACATGTCCTCAGTTCGCTCCACGGACCGCAGCACCCCCCCTCTCACATCCCCGCAGCCCGACGCGAAGAAGGTCGGCGCCCGTGTGGACGCTCCCGCGAGCAAAAAGGAAGCGCCCCCGACGACCGGCGTGAAGAGCGCCGCGGTCGCGCGGGACGGCTTCAGTGAGAAGAAGCCGGGCACGAACGCCCCCGGGGCTGTCGGAGGCAGCGCCGCGGGCGCGCGGGGGGTGAGCAAGATCGATCCGGTGGTCAGTGCCGAGGCCAAGACCAAGGCGCCCCAGGTGACGCTGCGCTTGAAGAACCCGGCCGGCGAGCTGGGCTACCTGGGGCCCGTCGGTCCCAGCGGTCCATTGGGCGCCATGGGCCCCGTGGGCCGCAACGCCTGGAACCCCTCCCGCTACATCACCGGGAGCTTCGGTTGGGAGTCCTGGGCCCAGCTCAACACGATGCTGGGAGGGCCCCTCAGCTCACTGGGCCCTCTCGGAAAGTACGGGCCCTTGAGCCAGCAGGCCTCCAATGGGGTGGTGGAGCCGCTGCGGCCCGGTGGCTCCGAGGCCGTCCTGGGGCCCGCGGGTCCCCTGGGCGCGCTGGGCGCCCTCGGTCCCCTGGGCCCCACGGGGGCTCATGGCTTCCGCGCCAATGAAGCGGGCGCATACGAGAACTCGAAGGGACAGGTCCAGCGGACCCTCAACGTCAACTGGGGCCTGGACGCGGTGAAGACCGAGGAGTTGTTCGAGAACTACACCGAGGCCCACGCCAAGGCCATGAAGGACAACGACACCTCCTTCATGGTCGAGGGCCAGCTCGAGAAGAAGCGGGACTCGGACACCTACAACTTCCACTCCCGGGTCGACCAGTACGTCACCGTCCTCGTCCTTCCGACGACGGGCGCCGTCGTGCCCGAGGCGGGCCCCGCGGGGAAGGACTCCGCCGCGGACCTCGCGAAGCACTTCGACGACTTCGACCTTGAAATCCTCGACACGAGCGGCAAGGTCATCGGCCGGTCCAGCCTGCGCGACGGCGCGGACTGGCTCCAGCTGAAGGTGCCCGCCGGAGCCGACCTCCAGGCGCGTGTCACGCTGAAGGGGAGCCCCCACGCCGAGGTCAAACCGTACCGGCTCTTCGTGGTCGGGACCGGAGAGCACACCTCCGATATCAACGGCGGGAAGGCCTGGGATGCGGGGGCGGCCTCGGTCGTCGCCCGGGTCCGGTAGTCCGCTCGGCCTCCCAGCAGCCGCTCCGCTCGTGCTGGCCGAGCTTCGGCGAGCTGCAAGGCCCGCCACTCTCGGACATCCCCATCATCTACGCGGTGGATACCCGCAGGTGGCTCATCCTCTCCGTGCAGAAGTAGCCCGGGAGGGCTGGCGCGTTGCACTCCAGTCCTCGTTCTCCGCCTGGAGTGAATCGCGGGACAGTCCAGGGACGCAAAAAAGCCCCCGGAGCGCCGTGTCCTGCGCGAAGCTTGCCGTCGCCGTGCACAGCCCCCGCCTCGCTCCATCGCTCCATCCGTCCCCCTCCTGGCCCTGCGCGAGGTGTCGCGCATGAGCGTGTGGAACTGGCTGGCGCGGTGGGTGCCCGGGGGAAGCCGCGGCACGTCGGTGCCCATCTTCTACGACGAGTCCTACCGGCTGCCGCTCACCGGCATCGAGTCCTCGGTGGGAATCGAGCCTCGTGGGGTGGACTTCACCACCTGGTACCTGCTGGAGAAGGGCGTGGTGCGCCCCGACGACGTGCACCGGCCGATGCCGGCCAGCTACAAGGAGCTGGCCCGGGTGCACGAGCCCGCGTACCTCGAATCGCTCGGCCAGCCGGAGACGCTGGCGCGAATCTTCGCCACCGACCCGTCCGAAATCCCCGTGGACACGCTCCTGTCCAACATGCGGCTGGTGTGCGGCGGCACCATCGGCGCGGCCCGCCTGGCCATGGCGCGCCGGGGCCCCGTGGTGAACATGGCCGGCGGCTTCCACCACGCGGCGCCGGGCCGGGGCGGCGGTTTCTGCGCCATCAACGACATCGCGGTGGCGCTCGCGGCGCTCCACGCGGACGGCTTCGATGGGCAGGCGGTGGTGCTCGACCTGGACGCGCACCCTCCCGACGGCACGGCGGAGTGTCTCGCCGGCCAGGAGAAGGCGTGGATTGGCTCGCTGTCCGGCAGCGACTGGGGCGCCCTCCCGCTCGAGGTGGACGAGACGCGCGTCCCCGAGGGCACCAGCGACAACGACTACCTGGCGCTGCTGCAAGGCCTGCTCGCGCGCATGCCCCGGCCGGACGTGGCCTTCGTGATTGCCGGTGGTGACGTGCTCTCGGGGGACCGCTTCGGCCGGGTGGGGCTGACGCTGGAAGGCGCGCGGCGGCGCGACAGGGCGCTGGCGCACGCGCTGCGCGGAGTGCCCAGCGTGTGGCTGCCGGGCGGCGGCTACCACGCCGACTCCTGGAAGGTCTTCGCCGGTACGGTGCTGGTGCTGGCGGGGAAGGGCTCCCGCCGCATCACCGCGCGCTATGACCCGCTGAGCGCGCGCTACCAGCGCATCTCCCGGCTGCTCTCCCAGGAGGGCGAGTCGCAGGACATCACGCTGTCGCTGGAGGACCTCGAGGGCTCGCTGGGGCTGGGCGGAGCGCTGCAGCCGAAGGTGCTGGGCTACTACACGGCGCAGTCGCTGGAGTACGCGCTGTTCCGCTACGGCCTGCTGTCGCACCTGGAGCGGCTGGGCTACAGCCGCCTGCGCGTGGAGGTGGGCTCCACGGGCGCGGGGGACCGCATCAAGCTGATGGGCCGGTCGGCCGGGCAGGAGCACCTGCTGGTGGACGTCGTCGTGGAGCGGCGCACCATCGCGAACGAGCCCTTCCTCTTCGTCAACTGGCTCAGCCTGCGCCACCCGCGCGCGCGCTTCAGCGAGCTGCGGCCTCAGCTTCCCGGACAGGACGTGCCGGGGCTGGGCCTGGCGCGCGAGGCCACGGAGATGCTGCTGCTGATGGCGAAGCGGCTGGCGCTCGCGGGCGTGGCGTTCCGTCCCATGTGGTTCCACCTGGCCGCGCTGGCGCGCTTCCGCTTCCGCTTCGCCGACCCGTTGCGGCAGGGCCGCTTCGAGGCCATGGTGAGGGACCTCGCGGGCCACGCGCTGCTGGATGCCACGCGCGCGGTGGTGGACGGCCGCGTGCTCCTCAACGGCGAGCCCTACCGCTGGGAGCCGGACGACATGGTGTCGCGCGTGGAGCCCACGGCGGCGGACGTGGAGGTCATCGCCGCCGAGCGCGAGCGCTGCCACTTCACGATGGTGCCGGCCACGTAGCGCGGCGCCACGTTCGCTTCCAGCCCACCGTCACGGCGCCGGGTGCCCGCCGTGTCCCTCCGCCACCGGCCTCAGGTGGGCCTCCTCCGGAGTGCCCGGGTACAGCACCCGCGTGCCGTGCACCCGTGCGAAGGGGGTGAGCCGGTGCGGCTCGGCGCGGGTTGCGCTCGTCAGGTGCAGCACCTCCACGCCGCGCGTCCACAGCGCGTCCGCCACCAGCGAGCGGTGGCAGCGCCAGCGCAGTGCCTCCGCGCACATCATCGCCACCGGCCCCTCGCGCGACAGCACCCGCAGCTCCTCCAGCCCCTTCTCGAAGTCCTCCGTCAGCATGTAGTCCGCGAAGCCGCGGAAGCTGGGGTTGCGCCACGCCGTGTTGGGCGAGTCCTTCCGGGGATGCCGCAGGCCGCCGAGCCGGGGCAGGTGGTGGTGGTGGATGCCCACTCGCGCCAATGTCCTCGCGAAGGTGTCCGCGTTGAACTGCGGGTTGGTGCGCGAGCGCGGCACCGTGCGGATGTCCGCCAGCACCCCGACGCCGTGCGCCTCCAGTATCGCCACCAGCTCCTCCGCCGTGCGCGTGGAGTGGCCCACCGCGAAGATGCGGGCCTTGCCCCACCCCCATGCCCGCCTGGGCAGCGCGGATGCCATGTCCCTGGAGCCCTCCTTCCCCGGGAGGATGGTGCCGGCCGCGCGGCGATGCAGGCCCCGGGGCCCGGCGGCAGAAGGAGGGGCCGAGCGGCACCGGAGTGGGCCCGGGGCATGGTAGTCAGGGGGCGTGGACCTGGACGCGCTTCGCCGCGAGCAGCACAAGCTCCGGCTCTCCTGGATGCCGTGGCTCTACTTCTCCCTCAAGCCCCGCCACCGCGAGTGGGCGGAGGCCTGGCAGCGCGAGGTGCAGGAGCGGCTGCGCCAGCTGGAGACGGTGGACATCGCCGAGGGGTGTTTCATCGCCCCGGAGGCGCGCATCTTCGCGGAGCCCGGGCGCACCGTCTCCATCGGCCCCGGCTGCAGCGTGGCCGCGGACGTCTTCCTCCACGGGCCGGTGGTGCTGGGCCCCCGGGTGAGCCTCAACGCCCGCGCCAGCCTGGACGGTGGGGCGGCGGGCATCCGCATCGGCGAGGGCACCCGCATCGCCACCGGCGCCACCCTCTACGCCTTCGACCACGGGCTGGCGCCGGACCGGGCCGTGCGTGACCAGCCCGTCACCTCGCGCGGCATCGTCATTGGCGCGGACGTCTGGGTGGGCGCCAACGCCGGCATCACCGACGGCGTCACCGTGGGGGACCATGCCGTGGTGGCCATGGGGGCCGTCGTTACCCGGGACGTGCCCGCCTGGGCCATCGTCGGGGGCGTGCCCGCCCGTGTCATGGGAGACCGCCGGCAGCGCCCTCGCTCGGGTGCTCCTGGGGGGTGGGAGCCCGACGACGGAGTGTGAACCCCACTCACCTTCATTGACTTCCGGACATTCGGTCGCCGTAAACTCCGGGACGACGTCGCCACCGGGAGGGGATCAGGGTCTGGAGGTGCTCCCGGCAGCCTTCGGTGCTGTCAGGGCTCCGGCCCCTCGCCGTGGGCACAGGAGGCCGGATTTGGCGGACGAGCAGCGGGGAGCGGGGCGCGACGACGCCCCAGGGCCGGTTCCCGAGCCGTGTACCGGCGAGTGCGAGGCGCACTCGTCCCGGGCACTTCCGGCTTCTCCGCCCGGCGTGTCGGTGGAGGCGCAGCGCGCGCGCATCCTCGATGACCTGATGCAGGACGTGGTGTTCCAGCTCGACACGCACGGGCGCCTGACCCACGTCAGCAAGCCCTGGGAGCGCCTCACGGGCATGCTGGTGGGCTCCTGGCTCGGCCGCCCGCTGGTGGACGTCTTCGTCCCGGAGGACCAGGAGCGGGCGCGGGCGCTGCTGGAGTCCGCGGCCACCCAGCGCAGCCTGGCGCCGCGCGAGGAGCTGCGAATCGAGGCGGCGGAGGGGCGGGGGATGCGCTGGGTGGCGCTGTCCGCCCGCGCCCTGCCGGCCGCGCCCGGCGAGGTGGTGGGCACCCTGGCGGACGTCACCGCCCGGCGGCGGGCCGAGGAGGCCGTCACCACGCGAGAGCGCTACCTCGAGGTCATGGTGGAGGTGCAGCGGCGGATGATGCCGCACGAGCGGCCCCAGGACCTGTACAGCGCCGTGGTGGAGCCGCTGGGCCGGGTGTCCGCCGCCAGCCGCGTCTACGTCTTCGAGATGCACCGCGGCCCGGATGGCAACCTGCTGGCCTCCCAGCGCGCGGAGTGGTGCGAGGCCGGCGTCCCTCCCAACCTGGAGGACCCGGAGATGCACGGCCTGCCGCTGCTGGAGGCGCTCCACCCCGAGCAGTCCGGGCGGCTGATGCGGGGCCTCCCTGTCCAGGCCCTGCCGCGGGGCTTCACGGAGATGCTGGCGCCGGTGCTGGAGGGCCAGGGCGTCAAGTCCGTGCTGCTGCTCCCCCTGCACGTGCACGGGCAGCTCTTCGGCGTCATCGGCTTCGACAACTGCCGCGAGGCGCGGCCGTGGGGCCCCGTCGAGGTGAATCTCCTGTCCGGCGCCGCCAGCGCGCTGTCGCTGGCGCTGGAGCAGCGCACCGACAACGCGCTCCGCGTGCGCACGGAGAGCACGCTGCGGCGCACCGAGGCCGGTGTCCACCTGCTCATCGAGGCCTTCCCGGACCCCGTCATGGTGCACGTGGGGGACGGAGTGCTGCTGTCGGTGAACCCGGCCCTGGTGCAGTACCTGGGCTACCGCGACGCCTCCGAGCTGGCGGGCCGGCACGTGCTGGACCTGGTGCGGCCGGAGGACCGGGACGCGGCGCGGCTCCACCTGGGGCAGGCCATGGAGGGCCAGCGCTCCGCGCGCGCGGTGGAGATGCCGCTGATGCGCCGCGACGGCGAGGTGGTGGTGGCGGACCTGGTGACGCTGGCCGTCGTCGTGGACGGGGCGCCCGCGCGGGTGACGGTGGCGCGCGACTTCACCGAGCGCAAGCGCACCCAGGCTCAGCTCATGCTCACCGACCGCATGGCCTCCATGGGCATGCTGGCCGCCGGCATCGCCCACGAGCTGAACAACCCGCTGGCCTACGTGCTGTCCAACCTGGACTACCTCCACGGCACGGTGGGCCCCCGCTCGCGGCCCCTCTCGCACGACGAATTGGTGGAGTGCCGCCAGGTGCTGGACGACGCCCGCGAGGGCGCCGAGCGCATGCGGCAGATTGTCCGCCAGCTCCGCGTCTTCTCCCGGGTGGACGACGGCAAGGAGGACGCGGTGGACGTGCACCGGGTGCTGGACTCGGTGACGCAGATGGCGGCCAGCACGGTGCGCGCGCGCGCGAAGCTGGTGAAGGAGTACGGCGAGGTGCCCCCCGTTCAAGGCAACGAGGGCAAGCTGTTCCAGGTGTTCCTCAACCTCGTCATCAACGCCGCGCAGGCCATCGAAGAGGGCCACTCGGAGTCGAACGAAATCCGCCTCACCTCCTACCTGGACGACGGGGGGCGGGTGGTGGTGGCGGTGCGGGACACCGGCCACGGCATCCCCCCGGAGCACCTGCGCCGCATCTTCGACCCGTTCTTCACCACCAAGGCCTCCGGGCTGGGCACGGGCCTGGGCCTGTCCATCTGCGACACCATCATCAACGGGATGGGCGGCCACATCTCCGTGGAGTCGTCCGTGGGCGCGGGCACCACCTTCCGCGTGGCGCTGAACGTCGCCCCGCCCGCGCCTTCCAAGGGCGCGGCGGGCCGGCCGGACGCGTGAGCGGCGCCTCCCCGCGCGCGACTGTGGTCCGCATGACGGCGCGCCCTTGAAGGCCCCTGCCCGGGCCGGCGCGCCGGTACCATCTTCGTTACAGGAGGCGTCCACCCCAGGCGCCCGGAGATGGGTATGCGCACACACCTCGTCCGGCTGACCCTGGCGCTCGTCCTCGTGCTCGCTCCGGCGGCCCGGGCGACCCCCCCCGCTTCGGTGCCTGCCCCGGAGGGCATGGCGGCCAGCCCGCCAGGCGCGTGCGCGGGCCAGCAGCGCTTCCTCATCGGCGCCGGCATGGGCGACATCACCGGCCCCGCCGCCGAGGTGGGGATGATGGGCTACGGCCAGCTCGCGCAGCAGACGTCCGGCATCCACCAGCGGCTGCGCTCGCGTGCCTTCGTCATCGCCTCGCCGTGCAACGGCAAGCGGGTGGTGTTCGTCAGCGCGGACCTGGGCATGGTGTTCCAGGGCGTGAAGCAGCAGGTGGTGGAGAAGCTTCGCTCGCGCTACGGCGGCCTCTACTCGGATGACAACGTCCTCCTGAGCGCCACGCACACCCACTCGGGCCCGGGCGGCTTCTCGCACTACACCTTCTACAACCTGACGTCGCTCGGCTTCGTGCCGCGGAACTTCGACGCCATCGTCTCCGGCATCGTCGCCTCCATCGACCGCGCCCACGCCAGCCTGGGCGAGGGCACCCTGCGGCTGGCCGCGGGCGAGCTGCTCGGCGCCAGCCGCAACCGCTCGCCGGAGGCCTACCGCCTCAACCCGCCCGAGGAGCGCGCGCGGTACCCGCACGACGTGGACCCGCGGATGACGCTGGTGCGCCTCACCCGCGCGGACGGCACCGAGGTGGGCTTCATCAACTGGTTCGCCGTGCACGCCACGTCCATGGGCAACGACAACACCCTCATCAGCGGCGACAACAAGGGCCTGGCCTCGTACCTCTTCGAGAAGGCGCGCGGCGGGGGCTTCGTCGCCGCCTTCGCCAACTCCAACGAGGGCGACGTCACGCCCAACGTGCTCGGCGGGACGGACGGCGGCGGCGCGGACGACTTCGAGGACACGGAGATTTCCGCCCGCCGGCAGCACGACTTCGCCGCGCGGCTGTGGGCCATCGCCAACACGCCCATCACGGGCGGGGTGGACTTCCGGCAGCTCTATCTGAAGATGGACGCGGTGGACGTGGCGCCCGCCTGGACGGACGGCACGCCGCGCCGCACCTGTCCCGCCGCCATCGGCCTGTCCATGCTGGCGGGCGCGGAGGACGGGCCGGGCTTCGGTGTGGAGGGCGCCTCCTGCGCCGCCATCCACGACGTGTGGAGCCAGTTCACCTGCGCCGTCTTCACCACGCCCTGCCAGGGGGAGAAGCCCATCGTCCTGGAGATGGGCAGCATGACGCCCTACCCGTGGACGCCGGAGGTGCTCCCCTTGCAGCTCGTCACCGTGGGCAGCCTCGCGCTGGTGGCGGTGCCCTTCGAGGTGACGACCATGGCCGGGCGCCGGCTGCGGCGCACGGTGCTGGAGCGGCTGGCGCCCGTGGGGGTGACGGAGGTGGTCATCGCCGGACTGTCCAACGCGTACGCGGGCTACGTCGCCACCCGCGAGGAGTACGCACGCCAGGCCTACGAGGGCGCCTCCACGCACTTCGGCCCGTGGACGCTGGCCGCCCTCCAGCAGGGCTTCGACACGCTGGCCGTGGCCCTGCGCGACGGGAAGCCCGTGCCCCCGGGGCCCACGCCCCGGGATTTGCGCTCCGTCCTGGCGAGCCTCCAGCCGGGCGTGGTCTTCGACGACAAGCTCTTGTGGGTGGACTTCGGCGAGGTCGTCACCGACGCGCGCGGCGCCTACTCGCGCGGCGAGACGGTGAGCGTCACCTTCTGGGGCGGCCACCCGAAGAACGATTTGCGCCTGGAGGGCACGTACCTGCGCGTGCAGCGGCTGGGCCCCGGCGGGGAGTGGGTGGACGTCGCGTACGACTGGGACTGGGAGACGCGCTACCGCTGGCGGCGTGAGAACTGCGTGCCCACGCTGGCCTGCTCGCACGTCACCGTGGAGTGGGACATCCCCGCGGACGCGGAGGCGGGCACCTATCGCCTGGTCCACGACGGGAACTGGAAGTCCGGCTGGGACGGGCGCGTGCGCCCGTACTCGGGCAGCTCGCGCCCCTTCTCCGTGCGGTAGCCAACGTCCGGGGAGACGCCCGGGACGGGCGGCCTCGGACGGGCCGGGTTGTCCGGGGACGGGTGGGCCACGACCTTCGCGCGAGAAGGAAGGAGGACGTCATGATGCGTCGAATCGCGTTGGGACTCGTCTCGTTCGCTCTCTGCTCGCCTGTCTGGGCGCAGGAGCAGGAACAGGAGAAGCAGCAGGAGAAGCAGGTGTCTCCCTCCGCCACGGGCGGCTCGGGCGCGCCCATGGACATGTCGAAGATGGGGCCATGGACCCGCAAGCCGACCAACGAATCGAAGACGCGGAAGGAGGTGGAGGCCTTCATCAAGGAAGAGGACGCCATCATGAAGCGGCGCGACTTCCAGGCGTCGCTCGAGCGAGTCGACTTCCCCATCTTCATGGCCACCGACAACAGCAAGGGCATTCCCTCGGCCGAGTCGTATGAGCGTCAGAAGTACTCGGAGATGATGAAGCCCTTCTTCGACCAGATGCCCGCGGACATGCAGGTGAACCACAAGCTGGACATCACCGTGCTGTCCGACTCCATGGTCAGCTACACCGATACCTACACGGCGACCATGGAGGGCAAGAAGCGGAACGGCCGGAGCGCCGGGCTCCTGGTGAAGCGCGAGGGCCAGTGGAAGTGGAAGGCGTTCTTCGAGCCGGGCTGGGGTGACGAGCAGCCCGCCGGCGTCGGCGGCGCCGGCCAGCCCCAGGGCGAGGAGAAGCCGAAGCAGTAGGGCCCGCGTGGACCGGCGCGTCTACCGGCAGACGCGCTCGGCGGTGCACTCCCTGCGGCACTGCTGGCAGGCCTGGCCAGCAGTGCCGCACTTGGACTGCTCGTTGCCGGGCTCGCAGGTGCTGCCCACGCAGCAGCCGTCGGGGCAGGAGCCGGGAGTGCAGCGGCACTCGCCGTTGACGCACTCCTGGCCCGCCCCGCATGGGCCGCTGCCGCCGCACTTGCACTGGCCGTCGGCGCACCGGTCCACATGGGTTCCGGTGCAGGCCGGGCCACCGCCGCAGGTGCAGGTGCCCAGGGCCGAACAGGCATTGGCCCGCGCCCCGTCACACACGGTGCAGTCCACCCCGCCCACGCCGCACGACTGGAAGGTTCGCGGCACGCAGTAGCCGTTCCGGCAGCAGCCGTCCGGGCAGCTCACACAGAAGGTGCTCGCGTCTGGCGTGCCGGAGTCCGGAGTGCCGGCGTCGGGGCGCTCCGGCCAGGGCGCGAGCCGCACCTGGACGTCCACCTCGTACCCCTCGCGAACCGCCGCATCCACCGTGCCGAGCGCCGCGAGCTCGCTCCCGCGCATCCCCTCCAGCCGGAGCGTCACGCGGGCGCCGTCCGGCGCGTCCGGCAGCAGCACGCGGAACGTCTCGCCACTCTGGAGGATGCGCCCGGGGTGCTCCGGGAGCAGCGCGGGGCGGAGGTCCCCACCGTCCACCCGGCCGGACATCCGGAACTGGGTGAGCTGCAGCAGCGGGTCGAACTCGGTCGTCACATACAGCGCCGTCCCCGCCGCCCTCGCCGCGTCCTGACACGCGCTCGCCGCCAGCAGCGCCAGCACCGCCATGACCAGGACGACTCCCCTGGGCCGGACGTGCCTCCGGCCCGTACCCACACCCTCGCGAGTCATGATGCTCGGAGGCTAGCGGGTTGGGACTTCCCTGGAAGCCCCGCCCGGGCGTGGAAACCCCATACGCGTCGGGAAGGGAACGAAGGCACGCGGCGATGGAATACTCATGAACGAAAGCGCCAGTGTGCCCGGGGAACCCCGGTACCTCCGGGCCGGGGCCTGGCTCACAGGTGGGCTTCGGGAGGTGGAGCGGGTGGCGGCGGTGTGCCCCGGCGGTGGGGCTGCACCCGGTGGATGAGGTCTCTCAGCCGGGGCGAGGGGTTGATGAACTGCACGCCCACGCCCGGCGACATGTTCCAGGTGCGCGCCTGGGCGAAGTCCACGTGCCGCACCACCTCGCCCACGCACTCCACCTCCTCGCCGGCCAGCAGCAGGGTGAACTCCAGCCGGGTGAAGAGGCGCGGGAAGGGCTCCGCGCAGCACATGAAGAGGCCGCCCTTGTTCAGCTCCGTGCAGCGCACCTCCACGTCGCCGGAGCCGGCGCGGCGGCGCACCCGGGCCACCCAGGTGAGTGGCGGGGTGAGGGTGCCCGGCTCCGGTGTGGCCCCTTCCGTTTCCAGCATCGGCAGCGAGGGCACGGGCGTGAGCCCCCGCGAGAGCTCCGCCACCGGGTGGGCCACCGCGGAGGGGGGCAGGGTGGCGGCGAGCAGGGCCTCCTTGAAGTGCAGCGCGGTGGGGTAGCGGTCCTCGCACCGGCGCGCCAGGGCCCGCAGCAGCACGTCCGACAGGGCTTGAGGCACGGCGGGCGCCAGCACGTGCGGCGGCGGCGGGTCCACCGGCCCCGGGGACAGCGCCAGCTCCGCCATCTGCCCCCGCTCGAAGGGAAGCTGCCCCGTGGCCATGTAGTAGGCCGTCACGGCCAGCGCGTAGATGTCCGCGCGCCCGTCCACCGGCTGTCCCGCCCACTGCTCCGGGGCCATGTACGCCGGCGTGCCCAGGACGATGCCCGCCGCCGTCTCGTCCTCGGTGGGCGGGCGGCGTGCCTTGGCCACGCCGAAGTCCAGCACGCGCAGCGACGGCGGCCCCACCCCGTTGCGCACCACGAAGAGGTTGTCCGGCTTCAAGTCCCGGTGCACCACGCCGCACCGGTGCGCGGCGTGCAGCGCATCACAGGCCTGGGCCAGCAGCGGAACGAGGTGCGTGGGGGCCATGGGCCGGTGCAGGCGCGACAGCGGCACGCCCTCCAGGTACTCCATGACGAAGTAGTGGATGCCGCCGGGCGCCTCGCTGATGTCGAAGACGTGGACGATGTGCGGGTGGCTCACCACGTTGACGGTGCGGGCCTCCGCGTAGAAGCGCGCGCGCAGGCTCTCGTCATGGGCCAGGTGCGGGTGCAGCACCTTCACCGCCACCCTCGCGCCGATGCGCGTCTGCTCCCCCAGGTACACGGTGCCCATGCCGCCGGCGCCCAGCCGGCGCACCAGCGTGTAGTGCCCCAGCGTCTGGCCCGTGAGGTCCACGGCGGGAGGCTCCACCTCCTCGGTGGCCAGGCCCACCTGTGTCCAGCACACGTTGTCGCAGAGTACGTCCTCGGGATGGTCGGACAGACAGAGCTCGCAGTGCATGGTCGTCTAAAGCAGACACCAGGATGGGGCGTCGCTGGCTTCTGCAAGGGCTTGCACCGTTTGTCTCTAGACCGCGCGAGTCTCCAGGAGAGGACGGCCGCCGGTACGAGACGCCGGTTCGCGGCGTTGCGATGACCGCTACCGCACAGGCGCACGAGGTCGTTTCCTGTAAGCGCGAAATTTCGAGCAGGGCGGTGGACGCGCGCTCCGTCCAGTGCATTCGCGCGCGCATCCGCTCGCTGAACTCGCCTGCCTTCCGGCAGAAGGCACTGCGCGGCGGTTCCGTCGAACAGCGGACCGGGACCTCGGGCAGCGGGGTGGGGCCCTCGGGTGCCCCACCTCGCGGCCGTGGCCCTACGCGCGGGCGCGGGACTTCGGCTTCTCGGGGAACGGGGCCGCGTCGATGCGCACGCCCACGTAGGTCGGGAAGCGCGGCACGCCGTCGTCGGTCAGTTCCATGTAGCGGAAGGTGATGATGGTGCCGACGGGCGGCGGGGCCTCGCGCTCGGCGTCGGACAGGCCGGTGCCCACGCTGAAGCGCTTGCCGTTGCGCAGCTCCACCTCCAGCGCGCCCAGGCGGCCCTTGTGCCGGCCGGCGCCGGGCACGTGGCCGATGACGCGCGCCTCGTCGTCCTTGAAGCTCTTCACCTTCAGCAGCGTGTGCGAGCGCCCCGCCTCGTAGCGCGAGCCGGGCTGGCGCAGCATGAGCCCCTCGCCACCCAGGGACTCCACGCGCTCCAGCTCCTCGCGCAGGTGCGCCGTGCCCCGGCACCGCTCGTGGGCGTGCCACTTCGCGTACGCGGGCCTCGCGTCCTCCATCCACTTGCGGCAGTGCTCCAGCCGTCCCTCGAAGGGCGCGTCCACGGAGGGCGCGTCGAAGGTGACGAAGAAGAGCTCCTTCCAGTCGTGGCTCCGGTCCTGCCGGCGGACGATGCTCACCGTGCGCTGGAAGCGCTTGCGCCCGCCGAACAGCTCGCCGTCGAGCGGGAAGTCCGGCAGCCCCGCGGTGAACCACTCGGGCGCGAAGAACTCGTTGCCCTGGCGCGACCAGAAGCGCTTGCCGTCCCAGTACGCGCGCACGCCGTCGAGCTTCTCGCTCATCCACCAGTCGGTGAGGTCGACGTCGTTCTCCCACGAGTGCGCCAGCAGCAGCGGCGGGGCCTTGTCCTCCGCCTCCGTGGACTCCGCGGAGGCGCCGGCCTTCTTCGCCTTGGCGGTGCTCTTCGACGCGCTCGCGGGAGCGGCGCTGGTGCCGGACGCCGGGGCGCCGATGCGCGCGTCCTCGGCGGCGTCCCCGCGCACCTTGCGCAGGTGCTTGCAGGTGCGGCGCTCGATGGCGACCGACTGGTTGCGCCACGCGGGGCAGGTGCACGAGTACACGCCGCCGGTGTTCTTGAGGATGTAGGGCTTGGAGCCGGAGCCCTGGAGCGAGAGTTGCTCGCCGTCCGCGATGTCCGCCATGAACTTCCCCCTCCGTGCCGCGTCACTCGCGGCGACGAAAGGAAGAGTACCGGTGGGGTCTGACATTCCCAGGACGTGACGGGGTGGGCATCCGGCATCCAAGGGGGTGGCGCGCGGGGGGCTCGGGGCCGCAGGATGGCGGCGGTTTTCACCGTGCTGGGAGGACGGACGGGATGGTCGTCATCGTCATGGGGGTGTCCGGAGCGGGGAAGACGACCGTGGGCCACGGGCTCGCGGCGGCGCTGGGCTGGCGCTTCCTGGACGCGGACGACCTGCACTCCGAGTCCAACCGGGCGAAGATGGCGGCGGGCGTGCCGCTGACGGACGAGGACCGGTGGCCCTGGCTGTGGATGCTGTCGGGAGTGATTGGGGAAGCGCTGAGGCAGGGCGGGGGACTGGTGGTGGCGTGTTCGGCGCTGAAGGAGTCCTACCGGAAGGTCCTGGAAGTGGACCCGGCGCGGGTGCGCTGGGTGTACCTGGACGCGCCGCGCGAGGTGCTGGCGCGCCGGCTGGCTCTGCGGCGCGGCCACTTCATGCCGCCGTCGCTGCTGGACAGCCAGCTCGCCACGCTGGAGGTGCCCACCGGTGCGCTCCGGGTGGACGTGTCGTCACCCGTGAGCGAGGTGGTGGCGCGCATCCGCGAAGGGCTGGGGCTCTGACGGGGGACTCGCCGGCCCTGGTCATCGACAGCACTGCTTCCATCCGGGCTGTGCCAGGACGCTTGTGGTGAGGCCAGTGTTCTGGATGCCTGAGCCATCCGGGAGCCAAGGCGCTCGACCCTCGCATCCCTCCATCGAGGACCCGGGCACACCTGTTTCTCGGAGGCCAGGCGGCGCGACGGCCGGGTGACACGGCCAGACGCTCGCGTTGTCGAGCATCGCACGGGAGCGCCGCGCGCGTTGAGGCCACGCCCTCTTCTCGGGGGGCCTGGCCTCGCCCCACTCCATTGGAGATGGGCGCCTCTGGTGATGCAGCTCCAGTGGCCAACGCGAGCTCTCCGGTCTTCGCGGCCTCGACTTGCTCCGCTCCGGGCGCTGGCGCGCTGGCGCTTCCGGGCTCGGAGTCTTCCGTTCTCGCCGTCCCAGAAGGAGGCGTGTCGGAGCCTCGGGAGGGCGAGTCCTCCTCCGCAGCCAAAGCCTTCCAGAGGGCCCGGCCCGCGGCGTTGACGTCCTCTTCGACCAGCGACGCCTCCTCGCCACGGGCCAGCGCGCGAACC
>NZ_JAIQDG010000056.1 GCF_020037125.1 Myxococcus sp. RHSTA-1-4 | reverse complement strand
CGTGAAGGGGGCCTATACCCCTCGGCCCCCCAAGCGGAAGCCCGCCGCCTCCCGCAGGTGAAGATGCGATTCCCCTGCGGTGGGGGTCCTTCTCCCAGTCGAGCGGCGGAGGCTCCTGATAGGGCTGGTAGGCCGCACCCATCTCGTCCCCCGTGTAGACGAGCGGGAGTCCGGGCAGGGTGAAGAGCAGCGTCGCGGCGGCGCGGGTGATGTCGGGGCCGTGGCGGGT
The DNA here is from genome assembly GCF_020037125.1 of Myxococcus sp. RHSTA-1-4. Lineage (GTDB taxonomy): Bacteria > Myxococcota > Myxococcia > Myxococcales > Myxococcaceae > Myxococcus. The sequence goes on along the minus strand of NZ_JAIQDG010000056.1, from coordinate 46,985 downwards.
GATGAAGCGCTCGCCGGTATCGTTGTTGTTGATGAAGCGCATCACCATGCCACCCGGAGGCGTCTGGGCATCCGCGAGGGCCTCCCGCAGCCGGGGGGCAATCCGCGCGGGGTCCTCCCACACCTTCTCCCAGGCCCAGTGGCCCGGCTCGCGGGTCCAGTCATAGGCCGCGTCGAAGCCATGGCGGAAGTAGTAAGGGTCCTTCGCGCTCGCCTCCGCGACGAGGAACACCGTGGGCTTCAGCTGCTCCAGCGCGGCGCGCGTGCGCGTCCAGAGCGTGGCGTCGCGCGCCTTCACGCCCCAGGCCACGTCGAGCCGGTAGCCATCCACGTCGAAATCGCGGACCCAGTACTCCAGAGCGTCGATGACCATGTCATCGACGCGCGGGTCGTCGAAGTTGAGGTTGGGCAGGTGCTCCCAGTCGAAGTAGTGCTCGGGCTTGCCCGGCGCCTTCCAGTCGTAGAATTCGTAATAGGGAGACGCCTTGCCGCGCCGGAGCGCGTCCTGGAAGAAGGTGTGCTCGCGCGCGGTGTGGTTGGGGACGAAGTCCATGATGACGTGCATGCCCAGCTCGTGGGCACGGCTCACCAGGGCGCGGAAGTCCTCCTTCGTCCCGTAGTCCGAGCGAAGGTCGAAGTAGCTCGTCACCGAGTAGCCGAAGTCCCCCGGAATCGTCTCGTTGATGGGGGACAGCCAGATGACGTCGACGCCCAGTTCCTTGAGCTGGGGCAGCCGCGCGGTGACGTCCTTGAAGGGCTGCTTGCCGAAGAGGCTCGGCACGACGCCGTAGAGGGTGGCGTCACGGCCCCAGGGGTGGGCCCAGCCACGGCCGGAAGTGGGAGCGGAAGCCGCGGCCGAGCGCGCGGGAGCCGCGGCGTGGGCGCTCACCGCCAGGAGAAGGACGAGTGCAGGGACGGAAAGCGCCCAGGCGGGGCGCGCGGCCGGAGCGGGACGGGACATGGCCGCGTGGCTAGCATGTCGCGGGTGGGGCCCCCCGCCCCGTGCGCGCGAGGTGTCGTGAGGCGGAAGGTCCGCGTGTGGGCTGCTGAGCAGAAGGCCCGGGCATTCGCCGCTCATTCATGACGCAGCAGGGAATCACCCAAGGACAGGCGCCGCCCGGCGGTGCCTGGGCCATGGCGGTCCATCGAAAAAGGCGCGGCCGGGGCGGCCCTCGATTGAAAGGAGAGCTCCTCCCGCAGCGTGGTGTCTACCCCAGGGGTCTGACATGGCGGGGAGGCTGGGGCCTGCCACCGGCAAGGACCCGGCGGGTCACGCGGAATGGACGCTCCATTCCGCGCAGGGCGGCCCGGAGCAGGAGACAAGGCGGGGAGGTAAGGCCGAGAAGCGGGAGCGCTGCACGGGCCACTCGGAACGGAAGCTCCATTCCGGACCTGGGCGACCCGGGTGGAGGAGCTGACAAGATGGAGAGGCCAGGCCCATGAGTGGCGAGCGCGTGGCGGGCCACGCGGAATGGAACTTCCATTCCGAACCTGCCACGGCTCGAGGGAGGGCTGACAGGCCGGGCGGGAAGGCAGCGCCCGTGAGCGGTGAGCGCATGACCGGCCACGCGGAATGGAAGTTCCATTCCGGGCCTGGGTGGCTCGGGGGCTGACAGTCCGGGCGGGGGGCAGGGCCCATGAGCGGTGAGAGCATGACCGGCCACGCGGAAATGGAAGTTCCATTACGGACCCGAGCGGCGCAGGGGGCAGGCCGGGGAGGCGGGCCCGATGAATGGAGAGCGCCCGGAAGGCCGCTCGGAACGGACGCTCCATTCCAGACCTGCGCGGCCGGGGGGCGACATGGCGGGAAAGCGGAGGCTGGGGCCTCGCACGCGCTCAGGCTCCGGGCACTCCGAACATGTCGGAGATGCCGTTCCTGCGACTGCGCGGCCGAAGTGGCTTCGCGGCAGGACTCATCCGCGTCCTGAATCAGTAGCCGAAGACCTGCTTCTGCTTTCCCTTCGCGAGCAGTGCATCCTCCTTCCGCTGCTCGCGGGCCACCCACGCCTGCCCCTGTTTCCACTCAGCGTCGAGCTCCACGCACACGCCCTTCCACGTCAAGTCCTCGCCGTCCGGGTTGTACTTCCGGACGACGCGCATAAGGCCCGCGGCATGATCGGCCGCGAGTGAATGGCCATGCAGCTCGGCCTGGCGCAGGGCACGCAGCGCGAGGTGCTTGTGGCCGTGCCATGCGAGCGCGTTGCCGAGGCTGAACCACAGGTGCGGGCTCTTCTCGCCGCTGCCGAAGCGAATCATCCCAACGAGCCCCTCCAGGACGTCCTTCGGCAGCTCGGGCCGCTCGCCAGGGTTGGCCCTGCGCTTCTCGCTCAGAACGAAGGCGGCCCTGCCTGCATCGATGGGCAGGCCCAGGAACTCCTCCTTCTGGACGAGCGTGGGGTCCTCCTTCAGCCGCATCAGGTACTCGATGGCGCGCACCTGGTACTTCTCACGGCCGAAGTGCGCGTCGGGGTTGATGGCGATGGCGCGGCGCAGGTGCTCCAGGGCGCGCGGAAAGTCGCCCGCGTGGGCGTGGAAGGTGCCGACGTTCGCCTGGGTGGTGTAGAGACCCGGGAAGCGCTTCTCCTTGGCCTCCATCGTGGCGAGCGCCTCGGGAATGCGGCCGAGCTTCTCGTACGCCACCGCGACATCGTCGAAGCGCTCGGGGCGCACGTCGGGCCGCTCCAGCATGGGCAGCGTGTACGCCAGCTTCTTCTCGTAGAAGGCCGGCGAGTGCTTGAAGATGCGCCCCCGCACCACGTCCGCCACGTCCCTGTGGTTGAGCGACTCCTCCTGGAGGGTGTCGTTGTCCCAGAGGCAAGCGTCGGCGGGGTGGAAGGGCAGCAGCAGCGCCGCGGACAAGAGCAGGGCGGACACATGTCTCATGGCGCCAGCGTAGAGCACCGTGGCAGGGCCGGGACACGGCGTGACACCGGCGCGTCCGAGCGAGACCGGACTCATGGCGGCGGTTTCCTGGAAGTGACGTAGGCTCCCCCGCGCATGCTCCCTCCCGAAGAGCTCGAAGCCCTGCGTCGTGAACTGGCCTTCCTCGCCGGCGATGAGGTCGGGGAGGAGCTCCTGGCCGAGTTGCTGAGCCGCGTGGTGGAGGCGACGCGCGATGCCAGGGGGGAGCGCACCCTGCGATTCGAGTCGCCTCACGAGGAGGGTGAGCTGTTGACCTGGACCCTCCTCCCCCCTGACGAGCACGTCGACCCGCAAGCGCCGCCCGCGCTGAGACGCATCCTGGAGCGCTGTGGGGGCTCCTGGCTGGGGGAGCCGGGAACGTCGGGCTCCGTCGTGCTGCACGACGGCTTCTCGGGGACACTGGGCGCACTGGGGCGTGACCTGGGACTGGACGCGGAGCGTGACGGTTTCGAGTACTCGCCCGAGCTGTGCGCGCCCATCGATGTCGGGTTCGGCCGAGTCTTCGTCTACCACCCCGTCACTGGCGAACTGCGTCACTTCGACCAGGACGGAGGACTGGAACCCGAGAACCAGGGCGACGTGGGCTCGTGCTTTCTCGCCCTCATCGAGGACGCGCTGGGGTGATGGCTCATGCCACGCCCCTCGCACGAGGGCCCTCGAGGAGGAAGAGAGTGTAGAACTGCCCTCCCCTGCCCCGTCCCGGGGCACGGCCCTCACAGGAGCCCCCGTCGCGTGGAGACCCTCGTCCGCATCGCGGAAGCACTCGGCCGCTTCTCGGCGCGCTTCGTCCCCAGCGCCTTCTCCATCGCGGTGCTGCTCAGCCTGCTCACCATGGGGCTCGCCATGGGGTGGGCGGGAGCCGCTCCGCCCAAGGTGCTGGAGTCCTGGGGCGGCGGTTTCTGGGAGCTGCTCACCTTCTCCATGCAGATGGCGCTGGTGATGTTCACCGGCTACCTGCTGGCCCTCACCACCCCGGTACGCGCCCTGTTGGAGCGCGTCTCCGGACTCGCCCGCACGCCCCGTGGCGCGGTGACGCTGATGGCCTTCGTCTCCATGGCCCTGGCCTACATCAACTGGGGCCTGTCCCTGGTCGCCAGCGCCATGCTCGTGCGCTTCATGGCGCGCCGCCGGCCGGACGTGGACTACCGGCTGCTCGTCGCATGCGCGTACTTCGGCCTCGGCGCCACCTGGCACGCGGGCCTGTCCGCCTCCGCGCCGCTGCTGGTCGCCACGCCGGGCCACTTCCTGGAGAAGAGCGTCGGCGTGCTGCCCATCGACCGCACCCTCTTCTCTCCCTTCAACGTGGGCCTCACCGTCGCCGTGGTGGCCGGCATGACGCTGCTGGCGTGGGCCCTGCACCCACGGCCGGAGAACGCGGTGCGGGTGGACCCGGCCCTGCTGGAGAAGCTGGGAGACTTCGTCCCTCCCGAGCGCCCCAGCGAGCGGAGCCCCGCCGTCTGGATGGACCACTCGCGGCTGCTCAACGTCATCTTCGGTGTGCTGGGGCTCCTGTGGCTGGGCCGGCACCTGTGGCTGAACGGCGGCTGGCGCGCGCTCAACCTCAACGTGGTGAACTTCACCTTCCTGGTGCTGGCGGTGCTGCTGCACGGCACACCCGCGCGGCTGCTCAAGGCCAGCGAGGAGGCCGGCACCGTGCTGCACGGCATCGTCCTCCAGTTCCCGCTGTACGCGGGCATCTACGGCATCTTCAAGGCCACCGGCCTGACGGACCGCATCGGCGAGCTGTTCGTGTCGCTCTCCTCGCGCGAGACGTTCCCCGCCATCGTCTACCTCTACAGCGGCGTGGTGAACTACTTCGTCCCCTCCGGCGGCTCCAAGTGGGCCATCGAGGCGCCCTACCTCCTGAACGCCGCGTCCACGCTGGGCGTGGCGCCGGAGAAGGTGGTGCTGGCGTACGCCTGGGGCGACATGGCCACCGACCTCATCCAGCCTTTCTGGGCGCTGCCGCTGCTGGCGGTGGCCCGCTTGGAGTTCAAGGACATCCTCGGCTTCCTGCTGGTGGCCTTCCTCGTGTACCTGCCGCTGGTGACGCTGGCCTTCTTCCTGTTCGGGTGAGGGCTGGGCGCATGCCGTGGGTTCTGTGCTAGACAGGGGCAGGCAGGCGGCCCTGGGGGCCAGCCTGCCCAACACAAAGAGGGGACCCTGAAACATGAAGAAGATGCTGACGCGGAGCGTGGTGTGCGCGGTGCTGGGCATGTCGTCGCTGGCCATGGCGCAGGACGCCGAGGCTCCCGCCAAGGAGCCCGCGAAGGTTCCGAGCGCCGACGCGGTGCGTGACACCTGGAACTACTTCTACAAGGGCCAGGGCCAGGGTCCGGTGCTGGTGGAGGCCAAGCTCTGCACCGAGGTGGCCAAGGAAGGCCCCAACAAGTTCGAGTGCATCACCGAGGTGGGCCCCGAGGGCGTCAAGGCCGGCACCACCACCATGCTGTGGCAGGCCTACCTCGTCCCCCAGGGTGACTCCATCGAGGACATCATGGTGCAGACGAAGCAGGGCAACGTCGTCCGTGAGACCAAGGACGTGAAGATCAAGGGCGAAGGCTGGCGCGCCCGCCAGTGGACCGGCGTGCGGCTGAACAAGCCGGGCAACTGGACCGTGACGGTCATGCGCGGCGACCAGGTGCTCAAGGAGCTCCAGGTCAAGGTGAACTGAAGTCACCCCGGAAGAACCGAAGCACCCCGAAGTCCACGACGCCCGCTTCGAGCCGCGAAGGCCCGAGCGGGCGTCCGTGTTTCCAATGGCTCACATCCCCGCGGCAACCTGTCGCTCCCTCGCCTGGCAATGACAGACATCCGCACCCCACCCTGTCCACACCCGGACACATGGGGCCCGGAGGCCACGTCCTGCGGCTTCGCCCCGCGTGGCCGCCCCGGGGGCAGGAGGGTCCGCCGCTTTTTTCCCCGACGTCCTCCGGAGGACAGGGAGTTTTTTCAGGACGGAAGACATCTTTCTCGTCCCAGGGGCCAGGGTTGGCCACGTCCCCAGAGGGAAGCCGCTTCGCGGCGCACCGTGGCAATGCCCTTGCAGAAGGGGAGCGGCGGTTGAGGGGCAGGGGGCTGTCGGTCGGGGGCGGGGGAGAAGGCCGGGGCGGGGATGGTGGGGCGGAGGTGGATTATCGCGGTGTGCGCGACAGGACTTCTCCTCGTGGGGTGCGGGGAGAAGGCGCATGCGTCGCCGCGGGCTCCGGGCCAGGAGGTAGTGGGGTCGGTCGCGGACGAGGGCGAGGGAGTCATCGCGTGGTCGCGGTCGCGGGTGCTGGGGGACAGCGAAGCGCCGCACATGGTGGTGGCCCCCGACGGGGACGTCCTCGTCGCGGCGACGTACCGGGAGCCCGTGGACATCGGGGGAGGCCCCCTGCCCTTCAACCGTTTTTCGAGGACGCCCCGCCTGCTGGTGGCGCGCTTCTCCCCGGACGGGGCCCTGCGCTGGGCGCATCCTGTGGAAACCCCTTACCCGCGAGCCCAGGACGGCTCCCTTCTCCGACTGAGACCCTGAGTCCGTCAAGGTTGTGAGCACCCGGTGGGTGGGATTGACCCCGCTTTCCCTGCAAAGTCGGTGGATTGATACATATCCAACACTTCGTGAATTCGACATTAGAGCCGCGTCCATGCTATTCGCGGGTTTGCCTTCAGGGCGAGCGACCCGCGCCATGAAGGGCGAGGCTGTGCTGAAGCGCAGGCGCGCGGCGTCCCCGCTCGCAGGCGGCCAACCCCTCGACACCACTCCCTGTTTCCCTGCTGACGCGCGGAGTCACCAGCCGCGTGTCTGGAAATGAGACCCTGTGAGGAGTTGCACCCCCATGACACGCACCGTTTCACGCATGGACGTTCTCCGGAAGAGCGTCACCGGCGGAGCCGCCAGAGTCCTCGGACTGCTGGCGGTCCTCGCCACCAGCGCCGCCCACGCCAGCGAGGCGGACCTCGTCCTCCCCGACTTCACCACCGTCACCTTCGTCGGCGGCCTGAACGGCTACCAGCTGCTGCTGTCCGGCATTGGCGTCTGTTTGCTGGGCCTGGTGTTCGGCTTCATCCAGTACGCCAGCCTCCAGAAGATGCCCGTGCACCGGGCCATGCTCGAGATTTCCGAGCTCATCTACGAGACGTGCAAGACGTACCTCGTCACCCAGCTCAAGTTCATCGGCATCCTGTGGGCGCTCATCGCGGTGGTGATGGTGGGCTACTTCGGCTTCCTGCGTCACATGGACGTGGGCCGGGTGGCCATCATCCTGGTCGCCAGCCTCGTGGGCATCGCCGGCTCCTGCGGCGTGGCCTGGTTCGGCATCCGCGTCAACACCTTCGCCAACAGCCGCACCGCCTTCGCCAGCTTGCGCGGCAAGCCCTACCCCACCTACGCCATTCCGCTCCAGGCGGGTATGTCCATCGGCATGGTGCTCATCAGCACCGAGCTCCTGCTGATGCTGGCCATCCTCCTGTTCATCCCGGCGGACTTCGCGGGCGCCTGCTTCATCGGCTTCGCCATCGGTGAGTCGCTGGGCGCGTCCGCGCTGCGCATCGCGGGCGGCATCTTCACCAAGATTGCCGACATCGGCTCGGACCTGATGAAAATCGTCTTCAAAATCAAGGAAGACGACGCGCGCAACCCGGGCGTCATCGCGGACTGCACCGGCGACAACGCGGGCGACAGCGTGGGCCCCTCGGCGGACGGCTTCGAGACCTACGGCGTGACGGGCGTGGCGCTCATCACCTTCATCCTGCTGGCGGTGGAGGTGCCCTTCCGCGTCCCGCTGCTCGTCTGGATTTTCGTGATGCGCATCGTGATGGTGCTCGCGTCGCTGGCCGCCTACGGCCTGAACAACGTGTTCCAGTCCGGCAAGTACAAGAACGCGGACCAGATGAACTTCGAGCACCCGCTCACCGCGCTGGTGTGGGTGACGTCCATCCTCTCCGTCATCCTGACGTTCGCGGTCAGCTACGTGCTCATCCCCGAGCTGGGCGGTGACACCACGCTGTGGTGGAAGCTGTCGGCCATCATCACCTGCGGCACGCTGGCGGGCGCCATCATCCCGGAGGCCATCAAGGTCTTCACGTCCACCGAGAGCCGCCACGTGCGCGAGGTCGTCACGGCCAGCCGCGAGGGTGGCGCGTCCCTCAACGTCATCTCCGGCCTGGTGGCGGGTAACTTCTCCGCCTACTGGATGGGCCTCATCATCGCCGGCCTCATGGGCCTGGCCTTCTGGTTCAGCGGCGCCGGCAGAGCGGGCGTGGACGTGGGCCAGCTGATGATTGCCGCCCCGGTGTTCGCCTTCGGCCTGGTGGCCTTCGGCTTCCTCGGCATGGGCCCCGTCACCATCGCCGTGGACTCCTACGGCCCGGTGACGGACAACGCGCAGAGCGTGTACGAGCTGTCCCTCATCGAGAACGTCCCGAACGTGAAGGAAGAGGTGCAGCGCGACTTCGGCTTCGCGCCGGACTTCGACAAGGGCAAGCAGTACCTGGAGGAGAACGACGGCGCGGGCAACACCTTCAAGGCCACGGCCAAGCCGGTGCTCATCGGCACGGCGGTGGTGGGCGCGACGACGATGATTTTCTCCATCATCGTGCTGCTGGTGGGCATCATCCCCGGCATCGGCGGCGAGCAGGTGTTGGACCCGGCGAAGGCGCAGTTCCTGTCCCTGCTCCACGCCCCGTTCCTCCTGGGCCTCATCACCGGCGGCGCCATCATCTACTGGTTCTCTGGCGCGTCCATGCAGGCCGTGTCCACCGGCGCCTACCGGGCGGTGGAGTTCATCAAGGCCAACATCCGGCTGGAGGGCGTGGAGAAGGCCAGCGTGAGCGACTCCAAGAAGGTGGTGGAGATCTGCACCCAGTACGCGCAGAAGGGGATGATCAACATCTTCCTCGCGGTGTTCTTCAGCACGCTCGCCTTCGCCTGCCTGGAGCCGTACTTCTTCGTGGGCTACCTCATCTCCATCGCCATCTTCGGCCTCTACCAGGCCGTGTTCATGGCCAACGCCGGTGGCGCCTGGGACAACGCGAAGAAGCTGGTGGAGACGGAGCTGAAGGCCAAGGGCACGGACCTGCACGCGGCCACCGTCGTGGGCGACACCGTGGGCGACCCGTTCAAGGACACGTCCTCCGTGGCGCTCAACCCGGTCATCAAGTTCACCACCCTCTTCGGCCTGCTCGCCGTGGAGCTGGCGGTGGAGCTCGTGGCGGCTGGCCAGCAGACCCTCACCCACGTGCTGGCGGGGGTGTTCTTCGTCCTGTCGACGGTGTTCGTGTACCGCAGCTTCTACGGCATGCGAATCCAGAGCGTCGGCGGCACCTCCGAGCTGAAGGCCGAGGCGGCGGTGAAGACGGCCTGAGCCGTCCTGCCGCGGTCCTGAAGTGACACGAGCGGCGGGGTGCCCCCGGGTGCCCCGCCGCTTCGCTTCTTCCCGCGGCCCGCCTCAGCTCGAGACGCGGAAGGCGGGCGGGTCGATTCGCGTGGAGCGGCACTCCGGGCAGGCGCCCGGCCGGGTGAGACGCTTGCGCTCCTTGAAGGTGAAGCCGCAGCGGATGCAGCTCGCCGGCAGCACCTCCAGCCGCAGGCCCTGGGCCTTGAGAGAGCGCTCCAGGTGCGTCAGGTGGTCGGCCACGTCCTTCTCGGAGATGCCCACCAGGGTGGAGAGGTCCTTCGCCGTGAGGCCGCCCTCCGGCGCCGAGGCCAGCGCCTCCTCCAGCGCGCCCCGCACGGTACTGCCCCGCGCTGGAGGAACGGGCGCCTTCACCCGCCAATCGCCTCCGGGTCCGTCGCCAGCTCACCGCCCAGGTGCATGCCCGTCTGGCACCGGTAGTCCGTCACCAGCGCGACCAGAATCGACCTCAGGCCCATCACGACGTGCACCACGGTGGCCATGCGGCTGCGCTTCGCGTAGCCCAGCACGAAGGGCGCGAGGATGGCGGCGGCCCCGTAGGCGTAGTCCGCGATTTCGTGCGCCTCGATGGGGATGAGCTTGGTGAGACTCATGCGGTAGTCGGTGAGCAACGACACGCCGATGACGGAGGAGCCCAGCGCCAGCCCCGCCGCCTTCGCCACCGGGTCACCCGACAGGATGCCCGCCAGCGCCGTGGCGGCACCGCCCTGATAGTCCAGCACCGAGTGCACGTCCTGCGGAATCCACCGGCGCACCGGCAGCCTTCCCAGCAGTGGGCGAGAAGGAATTCCAGCCGCGGCGCTTTTATCCAGTGCGCGGCGAACCACGCGGCGGATACCGCGCTCCGGCTCGGGGGGAGGCGGGGTGAATGGGAGGGAAAGGTCCGGGACCTGCGACTCGGCCATGGCGACACTCCTTTTCCGGTCATGACGTTGACGCCAAGGTAGGCACGCCGCGCCCCGCGCATGACGTCAGGGCCCTCGCCTGCCCAGGCCCCGGGGGCCGCCGCGGCGTCCGGGCCAGGCCTGCCCGCTCGTGAGGCGGACGGGGGGGCTTCCACTCGGAGGCCCGCCCCGTGCAGACTACGGCACGCAGTTGGCCCTCCGGATTCTGAGAGGGCGAAACACCCGCGGCACGAGCCGCTCTGAAACGAGAGAACGCGATTCATGGCAACCGGTACCGTCAAGTGGTTCAACGATGCGAAGGGCTTTGGGTTCATCGTGCAGGACGGCGGCGGTGAGGACGTGTTCGTCCACCACACCGCCATCAACATGGACGGCTTCCGCACGCTGCAGGAAGGCCAGAAGGTGGAGTTCGAGGTCGGCCGCGGCCCCAAGGGCCTGCAGGCGCAGAACGTGCGTCCGGCCTGAACACCCGCCTCCTGTAGACGCCCCGGAAGCCCGGTCTTGCGATGGCGAGGTCGGGCTTTCTCTTTTGCGGGCGAGGCCGCCTCTTGCGAGGCTCACGGCCCATGCGCCTTCCCCGCATCCCCCGAGTCATCGGCTTCGACGATGGGCCCTTCGCGCGCCGCCCCGGCGCCGCCGTGCCGCTGGCGGGCGTGGTGTGCGGGGGCACGCGCTTCGAGGGGCTCGTCTGGGGGCGCGTGCGCCGGGACGGGTGGAACGCCACGCGAGAGGTGTGCCGGCTGCTGGAAGGCGGCAAGTTCCTCCCGCAGCTGCACCTGGTGCTGCTGGACGGCATCGCCTTCGGCGGCTTCAACGTGGTGGACCTGCCGGAGCTGGCCGCGCGGCTGAAGAAGCCCTGCGTGGCGGTGATGCGGCGCCCTCCGGACCTGGACGCGGTGGAGCGCGCGCTGCGGCGCCTGCCCCGCGCGGACGAGCGCTGGGCGAAGCTGAAGCGCGCCGGGCCCATCCACCAGTTCGGCGGCTTCACCTTCCAGGCGCAGGGAGCGGAGCCACCGGAGGTGGCCGAGGCGCTGGCCCGCGTGACGGACCGGGGCCACGTGCCCGAGGCGCTCCGGCTGGCGCACCTCATCGGCTCGGCCGTCGTCACCGGAGAGAGCGGCCAGCGCGCGTAGGCGGCGTGGGGTCCGGGCAACCCCCCGCATCAGGTGCCACGCGAGGATTTCGCTGACGCGGGACGCGGCTGCTGGCGGGCCGGAATGTTCCGTCCATTTGAAACATCGCGGGCGCAATCCATTCCCACAATTCCAACCCGGCCAGAGCGCCCGGGGGTGGGGTGCATTCCAGTGTCTGTTTTTGTTAGTCTTTGCCCTCGCGAGGAGGGCGCACCCATGTTCGAAGTCACGAATGACGTGAACCGGAGGACCATCACCGTCCGGCTGAGCGGGTTCATCCGGCCGACTGAGATGAAGGACTTCGCCACCGCCTACCGGAGCGCGACGGACACGTTCGCGGGTGGACGGCACCTGGTGCTGGCGGACATGCGCGGGCTGCGGACGCTGGAGCCGGAGTCGGCGGCCATCTTCGGCGAGGTGGTGTTGTACGGACGGCAGCACGGCTGCCTGATGTGCGCGCACGTGTCGGACTCGACCATCTCCCGCCTGCAGACGGCGCGGGTGGCGTCCGAGGCGTCGCCGGACGACGACATCACCGTGGACTGCGTCTCGCTGGAGGAGGCGCACGCGCAGCTCGCCAAGACGCGCGCCCGCCTGTTCCTCGGCACGGAGCCCGCCCCCGTCAGCGTGGCGCAGGCGGCGGCGCGCTGAGGGCGCGGCGCCCCCGGGCGCTGAGCTCGAATCATCGACATGACGCGAGCGGCGCGTCGGGCCGCCCTCGCGCGGGGGCTCAGCCTCGCCGGCGCCTCGCGTCCTCCAGGTAGGCGCGCACCAGCCCGGAGACGGGCAGGCGCAGGGCCGTGTCCAGGTCGATGAACCCGGCCCACGTCACCTCGCGGCGGTCGATGGTGAGCCCCGGCTCGGCCTCCACGTCCACCTCCAGGAAGTGGACGTGGTCGTCCTTGTTCTCCTCGGAGCCCACCGTCTGGAAGACGGTGCGCAGGGCCGAGGGCGCGAGGCTCACGCCGACCTCCTCGCGCAGCTCGCGCGCGCCGCACTGCTCGGGGGACTCGTCCCGGTGGAAGCCACCGCCGGGCATGCTGAAGCGCAGCTTGTACGAGTTCTGGACGAGCAGCACGCGCCCCGCGTGCCAGACGCCCACGAAGACGCCTCGCGTGCGGGGCCGGCGCACGAACCAGTACACACGCGCCAGCGTATAGGCGCCGCGGTACAGCGTGCGGGCCAGTGGGTCCACCAGGCGGTTCAGCCCCGCGGCACGGGGAATCACGGTTTCATGCTCGGGGCGCTCGTCGGGGCGGGACATGGCCGCATCATGAAGGACGCGCGGGCCGGTGTCCCGCCGGGCCCGCGCGGGTACCTTCAGCGCCGCAGCTCCGCCGGCACCCTGTCCAGCCAGCCCACCTCCAGCACGGCCCACAGGCCCAGCAGGATGGCCTCCGCCGCGTCGTGCCGCAGCGACGTGGGCTTCGCCGCGCCGGACCAGCCGATGATTCGCCGGGCCAGCACGTCCGCCGCGTCCTTGGCCAGGGCGCCGCTGCGCTGCTCCCGCGCGTACAGCAGCTTCTCCCGCCAGTCCTCCGCCGCCACCCGCAGCACGGGCAGCGCGCGCCGCGACGCCTCGCGCTCCCACACGTCCGCCACCGGCCCGCCGCCCTCCAGCACCAGCCACGCCAGCGGCCCCACCCCATGCAGCACCGCCGGCACCGCCCGCTTCAGCCGCGCCTGGGTGCCGAAGTTCTGCGAGCGGTACTCGCGCAGCCGGCCGTCCCGCCCGTACAGCGCCAGCCCGGAGCGCAGCCCCAGGTCCACCGCGAGCAGCCCCGGCCCGGCGCCGGAGTCGCGAGCCTCAGGCCCCACGCCTGTCATCCCAGGCGAGCCGGTAGGTGACGTGGTCGTCGGTGAACTCCCGCACCTCCACCACGGGCTGCCGCGCTCCCATGGCACGCAGGCCGGCCAGGAGCGCGCCCCGGGTGAAGTAGCGGATGGGCCCCGCCTCGTTCATCCACAGGTCCACCGCCGTGGGGGACACGTCCTCCAGGCGCGTCTCGGTGTAGTTGTTGCCCGAGCGGAACATCTGCCGTGCCCGGCTCACCCCGCGCCGGGGGCCCAGCAGCTGAATCACCCCGAAGGCCGCGCGCCCCAGCACCGTCTCGCGGTAGCCGTCCACCATGCGCTCGCCGAGCAGCCCGTAGCCGACCTCGTCCGGCACGTCCGGGTGCAGCTCGCGCGCGGCCACCTGCACCGCCCTGCACCAGATGTCGAAGCCGTAGGCGGGCTGGAGCTTCCTGTCCAGGTCCACGCCCACGTTCTTCAAGCGCTCCCGGAGCACGGGCGTCATCCGCCCCACGAGGCCCCGCACGAAGAGGCCCTCCAGGGTGTGCTCGAAGACGAGCTTCTCGGGCATGCTCCAAGTCTACCCCGGTCCGCCGGGAGTTGCGGAGAGGGAGAAGGAATCCCATGGGACTGCAACGACAACTGGCCCTGCTGGCGATGAACGCGACGCCCCTGCCGGGCAAGACGAATTTCCTGGAAGAGCTGGGTATCGCCACACCGGTGCCGCCGGTGCCGGGCTCGATTGGGGCGGTGGCGCACGAGCCGTTCCTGGCGTTCAACACGAAGCGGATGTTCGACCTGCTGGTGGCCTTCACCATCGGCGACTTCCCGAGTGGCGCGGGGTGCTCGGATTACTTCAACCCGCGCAGCCCCTGGTACAACGTGTTCTACGGCGCGTACGGCGTGCGCTCGTACAAGCGCGACGGGAGCCCGTGGGGCTTCAAGAGCGACGGCCGGCCGGACGTGGACGAGATGCTGGAGGTGCCGCGGCTCGACTACAACTTCCTCACGGCCGGAGAGCTGGGGTGCCCCGCCTCGAGGATGTGCTTCGAGGTGAAGGAGGTGACGCAGGGCCGCGAGGGCGCGTGGCACTTCGCGGACGTGGCCTGTGTCATCCCCAGCGGGCTGCACCGGGTGGAGGACGCGCAGGCGCCGGACCTCACCTACTACGCGGTGTTCGGCGTGCCCGAGGAGGACTACCTCGCCGGCGGGCGGGAGAGCTACGAGCCGGTGCCCATGCGCGGGCGCATGTACTGGCGCCCCGTGGCCGAGCGCCTCACGCTCGTCTGGGGCGGCCTGTGCCCGGACACGGCCGCGGGCCAGGGGCTGATGCGCGCCATCCTGGACGCGATGACGCCGGTGTATGCGGGGCGGTGAGACGGCCGCTACCGCACACCGACTGAGAGCCCGCGGCGTCACCGCGGGCCCGAGGCCCCAATCCCCGTCACGCCGCGCGGCCGGGCTCCTGCTTCACCTCCGGCGGCGCTCCGGCGGCGGGCGCCGTGCCCGCCGCGCGGCGGCGGAAGAAGCCCAGCCGCTCCATGCCGGCGAACACCACCGGCACCACCAGCAGCGTGAGGAAGGTGGAGGTGATGACACCACCAATCACCGTAATCGCCATGGGCGCGCGGAACTCGGAGCCCGTGCCCGTGCCCACCGCCGTGGGCACCATGCCGATGGCCATCGCCGCGCTCGTCATCAGAATCGGCCGGAGCCGGCGCGGCCCCGCCTTCATCAGCGCCTGGTCCACCGTGTCCCCCTCGCGCAGGTGCTGCAGCGCACCGTCGATGAGGAGGATGGCGTTCTTCGTCACCAGGCCCATCAGCAGGATGACGCCAATCATCGCGCCCATCGACAGGTGGTAGCCCGTCACCACCAGGCTCAGCAGCGCGCCCACCAGCGCCAGCGGCAGCGACACCATGATGGTGAACGGGTGCTTGAAGGACTCGAACTGGCTCGCCAGCACCATGTAGATGAAGACGAACGCCAGCAGGAACGCCGTGCCGAACGCGTCGTTCTGCTCGTCCAGGCTCTTCATCTGCCCGTCATACGTAATCGCATACCCCACGGGCAGCGGCTCGGCCGCCACCTTCGCCTTCAGCGCCGTGGCGATGTCACCCAGCGCCGCGCCCTTCGCGAGCTGCGAGTAGACGGCAATCTGCCGCTCCCGGTTCTCGTGCTCGATGACGCTCGGCCCGTCCCGCAGCTCCACCGACGCCAGGTCCGACACCGGCAACAGCCCCCGCGGCGTGTACACCTCCAGCTCCCGCACGCGCTCGGGCGTGGCGCGGTCCTTCTCCGACAGCCGCACGCGGATGTCCGTCTCGGTGATTCCCTCGCGCAGCTTCGCCACCACGTCGCCGCTGATGGCCAGCCGAAGCTGCAGGGCCAGCGCGGACGCGTTCAGCCCCGCGTCCGTCGCCCGCGCGCGGTCGATGCGCACCTGCATCTCCGGCTTGGGCGGGTTGGACTCCACCCGCACGTCCGCCGTGCCGGGCAGGCCGCGGAGGATTCCCGCCACGCGCTCGGCCTCCTGGTTGACGCGCGCCAGGTCCGGGCCGGTGATGCGCACCATGATGGGGTAGTAGTCCCCCAGGCCCTCCAGCATCGGCGGGTCCATCAGGTTGACCCGGGTGGCCACCAGTGCCGGGGTGAGCAGCGCGCGGGCCTCCTCCTTCAGCGTGGCGATGCCCTTCGCGCGCGCGTTCTTCCCCACCGTCAGCACCCGCAGGCGCGCCTTGTTCACGTCGCCGTTGGTGCCGACGATGGTGTAGATGTCCGTGACTTCCGGCAGCTTCTTCAGCAGCGCCTCCGCCTCGGCGGCGCGGGACTCCGTCTCCGACAGGTTCACCGAGTCCGGCAGCGTCAGGTCCACCAGGAACTGCGAGCGGTCCTCCGGTGACATGAACTCCGCGCCCAGCCGGCTGGCCGCCCCGAAGGACAGCACCAGCACCAGCACCGTGATTCCCGCCGTGGCCCACTTGTGCGCCAGCACCCAGCGGAGGATGCCCTCGTAGAAGCGCTCGGTGCCGTCCAGGAAGCGGCGCAGCACGGCCGCCACCGCGTTGTCCCGGTGCACCTCGCCCGGCTTGCGCGTCTTCGCCAGGCGCGACGACAGCATCGGGTCCAGCGTGAAGGAGATGAACAGCGAGACGAGCACCGCCACGCAGATGGTGATGCCGAACTGCTTGAAGAACTGGCCCACGATGCCGGGCATGAAGGCCACCGGCACGAACACCGCCACCAGCGACATGGTCGTCGCCAGCACCGCCAGGCCCACGTCCTTCGTGCCGTTGGACGCGGCGCTCACCGGGTCCTCGCCCTTCTCCAGCCGGTGCGTAATCGCCTCGCGCACCACCACCGCGTCGTCGATGAGCAGGCCGATGGCCAGCGACAGGGCCAGCAGCGTCATCTGGTTGAGCGAGTAGTCCAGCACGTACATCACGAAGAACGTGCCGATGACGGAGGTGGGCAGCGCCAGCGAGGAGATGAAGGTGCCGCGCGCGTCCAGCAGGAACATCAGGATGATGAGCACCGCCATGGCGCCGCCGAAGACGAGCGCAATCCACACCTCGTGCGCGTTCTCCTGGATGAGGACCGACTGGTCGATGAGCAGCGTGGCCTCGAAGCCGTTGCCCAGCGCGGGCTCCATCTTCGCCATCGTCTTCTTCACCGCGTCGCTCACCGCCAGGGTGTTGGAGCCCGGCTGCTTCACGATTTCGAGGATGACGGCGTCCTTGCCGTTGAGCCGCGCCAGGGTGCGCCGCTCCGCCACGCCGTCCTTCACCGTGGCGATTTCGTCCAGGCGCACCTGCGCACCGGTGCGGCTCTTCGCCACCGGCAGCGCGCGAATCTCGTCCACGTCGCGGAACTGCCCCAGCGAGCGCACCGTCAGCTCGCTCGGCCCGAGCCGCAGCCGCCCCGCCGGCAGGTCCAGGTTCTCCGCGCCCACGCGCTGGGCGATGTCCAGCGGCGACACACCCGCCGCGCGCGCCTTGTCCAGGTCGATGTCGATTTGAATCTCACGCGTGTCGCCGCCGGTGACACGCACCTCCGCGGCGCCCTCCAGCTGCGCGAGCGCGGGCTTGATGCGGTCGTCGATGAGCCGGCGCAGCTCCTGCGACGGCAGCTTCGCGGACACCGCGTAGGTGAGGATGGGGGTGGCGGACAGGTCCACACGGCCGACGACGGGCGCGTCCGCGTCCTGTGGGAGCAGGTTGGCCACGCCCGCCACCTTGTCGCGCACGTCCTGCACCGCGCGGTCCAGGTTGGTGGACAGCTTGAACTGCACCACCACGATGGCCAGGTTCTCCCGGCTGAAGGAGTGAATCTTGTCCACGCCGCTGATGCCGGCGACCGCGTCTTCCAGGGGCTTGACGACCTGCGTCTCGATTTCGCCCGGGCCCGCGCCCTTGTAGACGGTGTTGATGACCACCACCGGGAAGGACACGTCCGGGTAGAGGTCCGTGCCCAGGCGCCCCAGGCCCATGAGGCCCAGGACGACGAGGCAGAGCGACAGCATGGCCGTGAAGACGGGCCGGCGGATGGAGACGTCGCTGAGAAGCATGAGGAGGCTCCAGGTGGGCCTTGAAGGAGACGGCCGGCTACTTCACGGAGACGCGGGTGCCCTGGGCGAGGCCCGGCGTCGGGTAGTCGATGACGGACTCCAGCGGCGTGGGCGCCAGCACCACCACCTCGCGCTCGCGGCGCTCCAGCACCTGCACGTCCACGCGGCGGACCTCACCGGCCGTCACCACCCAGACGTGGTCGCCGTTGTTGGAGGACAGCGCGGTGCCCGGCACCACCTGGGCGGCCTGCGCCTCGCCCATGGGCAGCACCGCGCGCGCCAGGGTGTGGGCCACGAACTGGCCGTCCGCGTTGGGCACGCTCAGCTCCACCGGCACGCGGCGGGTGGCGGGGTCCGCGGACGGGAGGATGGTGCGCACCACCGCCTCCTCCGTGGAGGCGCGCGCGCCGATGGACTCCACGCGCACCTTCACGCCGGGCTTCAGCCGCGAGCGCATGGACTCGGCCACCGTCGTCTTCAGGAGCAGCGTGTCCAGGCGCTCCAGGGTGAACAGCGGCGTGCCCGGCGCCACCGTGGCGCCCGTCTGCTCCGGCGCGTCGACGATGGTGCCCGCGAAGGGCGCCTTGAGGTCGTGCCGGCGCCGCGCGGCGCGGGCCTGGGCGAGCTGCGCCTTCGCGGCCAGCACCTGCGCCTTCGCCTGCTCGGCCTGCGCGGTGGAGGAGCGGTTCTGCAAGTCACTCACCCCACCCTCCTGCTGGAGCTTCGCGTTGCGCGCGGCCACGTCGGCGGCGATGGCGGCGGCGGCCTCGGCGGCGGCCACCGCGGCCTCGGCCTGGGCCACCTGCGCGTCGGAGATTTCCGGGTCGAGCTGCGCGAGGACGTCGCCCTTCTTCACCCCCTGGCCCTTCGTCACCTTGACGGCCGCGAGCCGGCCGCCCACCTCGAAGCCCACCTGCAGGCCCTGGGCGGGGAAGAGCGTGCCCGTCACCTGCTCGCTCGGCGCGGCCTGGACGGTGCGCGCGGCGACGACCTTCACGGTGGGCGTGGCGGGCTCGGCGGAAGCGGTGGCGGCCGGGGACGAGGAGGCGTCCGCCTTCTGGCAGGCGGACAGCGACAGCGCGGCGGTGGCCACGCCCATGGCGGCGAGCGCGCGGGCGGCGGACGGCTTCCTGGTGGGTTTCACGGGCGGTTCCTCGGGGTGCGGCGGGTCTTCGCGCGGGCGAGGGGCCGGCGCGTGGAAGGAGTGGCGGGACGAGGGACGCGGCTGGTGGCCGCGGGCACGGGCACGGCGGCGGGCACGGACCGGAGCACGTCCTGCCGGGGCACGGTGCCCTCCTGACACAGCCGCTGGAGCGTGCGGGCCCAGGCGGAGAGGTCCGGCTTCTTCTCCAGATATGCGAGCTGCTGGGAGAGCAGCAGGAAGGCGCCGACGATGACGGAGCCGAACAGCTCCGGGTCCATCTCCCGGTCCACCGCGCCCGCCTCCTGCAGGCGCCGGAAGTTCCGGGCGACACGCTCCACCTGCGCGTTCGTCACCCGCCACAGCAGGGACTCGAAGGCGGTGCCCTGGCTGCCGGAGACGAGCACCCGGCAGACGTCCCGGTAGGCCCACACCAGCTCCAGCGCCTCCAGGTCGTACGCAACCTCCAGCTCGATGAGCTGCTGGTAGCGCCCGCTGCGCTCCAGCCTGTCGCCGGGGCCGGGGATGCCGCGCTCCTCGAGGAAGCGCTCCACGGCGTCCATGCGCCGCACGTTCAGCGAGTCCATCTCCGCCTGGAACGCGCCCACCACCTCCCCGAAGAGGGCCTCCTTCGACGGGAAGTGCAGATAGAAGGCGCCCTTCGACAACCCACACGCGGCGGTGATGTCCTCGATGCGCGCGCCCCGCAGCCCCTTGCGGGCGAACTCCGCCCGGGCGGCGCTCACCAGGGCATCACGGGCATGAGGGTCAGCGGGGCGTGCCATGACGGGGCGGTTACTAACCCGCCGGTCAGAAACAACGCAAATGTGACTGAACGGCGGGTCAGAAACCTCACGGGGCGGCTTATCGGCGGGTGAAGCCGGAGTCGCGGGCCCCGGACTCCGGGGCGTGTAGGCCGGCCCCCACCCCGTGAAAAAGGAAACGGGCGGCCCCGCGGATGCGGAAGGCCGCCCGTCCCTGCCACTCACGCCGGCCCCGGGGGCGCGGCGCGAAGGGCCGTGGGGACTACGGGTAGAGGATGGCCGCGCCCTGCTTGTCCAGGTTGGTCAGGTTGAGGCTCCAGGTGTTGGTGCCGTTGCACTGGGGGTAGTGCATGACCGAGCTGGAGTCGTACGGCGTCAGCGCGCGCCAGTTGGCGTCCTCGTAGCAGACGCCGGCCTCGGGACGGGTGTGCTCGTGGCGGAAGCCGATGGTGTGGCCCAGCTCGTGGCGGAGGATGCCGTCCAGGCCCGGGGCGCCCGAGGAGAAGGACGAGTTGTCGATGAGGATGTTGCGGCTGCGGCGGCTGGAGTTGGGGAAGAAGGCGCGCGCCAGGTACTGGCCGTTCACGTTCACCGGGTTCACGTCGAACACGACGTTGCTGTTACGCGCGGTGCAGTTGCTGTCCTGCGCGGTGACGTGGATGAAGTTGATGTTCGCCGCGCCCTCCCAGGCGCTGGTCGCGGTGTTCATCGCGCTGACGACCTTGCTGTAGTTGCTCCCGAACTTGCTGCTCACGCAGTAGGTGAGGTTCAGGGCCTGGCTGGCGGTCCACTTCACGTCCTGGCCGCCGCTGTAATAGACGGCCAGCCCGCCCTCCATGGTGCCGATGCCGGACTTCGCCTGCTCGAAGACCTCGCGCAGCTGGGCCTCGCTCTCCACGGCCTGGTCGCCGGAGAAGATGATGATGCCGGTGTCCGGCTCCACGTAGGTGCTCGCGCGGAACTCCTCGAAGGTCATCTCGCCGAGGTCCTTCGGCGCCTCGGCCTCGGGACCACCACACGCGGTACCAAGAAGAGACACACCCGCCAGCAGGGCCATGTTGCGGAACTTGAGCATCGTTCTTCCTTGATGAGTTTCGAGGGAGTAGCCCCGGGCAGGAAGGCACATCCCTCCCCCCGGCTGCGCCCTTGCAGAGCAAGCTCCGCGCCAGCCCCGCCAACGTAGGAATTTTCAAGGGTTGGAGAAGACTCGCTCCGAGTCCGTGGTGCACCCCGGCGCAGGCCAGGCATCCAGTATCGTCAAATTTATTTACAAAATCTGCGGGTGTCCCAGGAGACTCAAGGGTTTACCGGCGCTCCCCCGCCGTCCCGATATCGGACAGGGCCGCCCGAATCCCGGACACCGCGCCGGGCCCTCACGGAGCGGTGGGAGGCGGCTTCGCGGGTGCCGCGAGGGCCCTGCACAGGGGACAGGAGGCGGGGCCGTGGGGGGTGTCGCGGCGGTGCAGGTCCAGCACGGCGCGGGAGATTTCGGCCAGCTCGCGGCGCACCTCGCGCCGGGCGCCCTTCACGCGGGCGATGCGCATGTCGTCGTAGCTTGTCGTCTGGTGTCGCATCCAGGCGATGACGGCGGCCTCGGCGCGGCGCTCGATGGGGATGCGCTCGGTGCGGGCCACGGTGCCGCTGCCCACGGGGGTGGCGTGGGCGGCCACGAGGACGGCCATCCGCTTCGCGTGGGGCATCCACGCCGGGGAGAAGGCGAGGAAGCGCAGGACGGAGTTGGCGAAGTCGACCTCGTACTCCTCCTGCTCCCGGGCACGGCGGGCGCGGCCGGCGGCCAGCTTCTTCTCGTAGGCGGGGGTGGCGCGCTCGGCCTCGAGGGCGGCGCGGGCCTGGAGGATGTGGGCCTGGGGCGCCCACACTCCGCGCGAGAAGAGCTTGCGGCCCACCTTCTCCTGCACCGTCCAGGACGGGCCGGCGGCCTTCACCCGGCGGGTGAGTCCGGCGTCACCGGGGGGAAGCAGGGCCCAGCCCTCGGGCACGGTGAGGACGCGGCCGTCCGCGGTGCGCACGCGGCGGGGGTCGGCGGTGGGGCCAACAATCAGGGAATCAGACATGAGAGTGTCGGGGGGGCGGCCTCATAGCGCAGGGAGCGTCAGTCAGGGAAGCACGGGCGCGTCCAACCCTGGTAAATGGCCGCCTCGCGCCGCACCCTGGCGCTGGAGGTCCTCTTCGCGTGGGAAGCGCCGGCATGTCCCTCCTCAGGCTCACCTTCCTCGGCACTTCCGCCGCGCAGCCCACGCTGCACCGCAACCTGTCCGGGCTCGCGGTGAAGGCGGACGCGGACCTGCTGCTCTTCGACTGCGGCGAGGGCAGCCAGCGGCAGATGGTGCGCTTCGGCACCGGCTTCACCGTGGACGCGGTGTTCTTCACGCACTTCCACGCGGACCACTACCTGGGAATCATCGGCTTCCTGCGCACGCTGGGGATGATGGGGCGCACCGAGCCCATGCGCCTGTACGGCCCGCCCCCCGCGAAGCGGCTGCTGCACCAGGCCGTGCACCTGGGGCTGGAGTCGCTGGCCTTCCCGGTGGAAATCATCGAGGTGAAGGACGGGGACGTGATGCGCCGCGACGGCTACTCCATCCACGCGGTGGGCGTGGACCACCGCATCAACGCGCTGGCGTACGCGCTGGTGGAGGACGAGCGGCCGGGGCGCTTCAACCTGGAGAAGGCGCGGGCGCTGGGCGTGCCGGAGGGCCCCAGCTTCGGGAAGCTGCAGAAGGGCGAGGCGGTGACGCTGGCGGACGGGCGGGTGGTGCGGCCGGAGGACGTGCTGGGCGCGGCGCGGCCCGGGCGCCGGCTGGTCATCTCCGGGGACACGCGCCCGTGCGCCTCCGTGGTGCGCGCGGCGAAGGACGCGGACCTGCTGGTCCACGAGTCCACCTTCTCCGACGACGAGCAGGAGCGGGCGCTGGAGACGCGCCACTCCACGGCGCGCGAGGCGGGACGGGTGGCGCGCGAGGCGGGCGCGCGGCGGCTGGTGCTCACCCACCTGTCCAGCCGCCACGACACCGACCCCGCGAGGCTGCTCGCGCAGGCGCGCGAGGAGTTCAAGGGGCCGGTGGAGGTGGCCTTCGACGGCTTCACCGTCGAGCTGCCGCTGCGGGACTGAGCGCTACTCGATCTTCTCGGCCTGGGCCTTCAGCGCGGCGGCGGACTCGGTGTCGACGCGCTGGATGAGCTCCCACTCCAGCTCCTCCTCGCGGTTGAAGTTGCCGGTGTCGGTGCGCGGGCCCGCTTCGTTCACCTCGTTGGGGCGGCCGGTGGTGTTGTCGGCGCCGCGCGACTCGGTGGAGATGCGCTTCCAGTACTCGATGGAGCACTGGCCGGGGCCCTTCTCGATGCCGCGCACGAGGTAGGCCACGTAGGTGGTGCCCAGGGAGGAGGGAGCGCCCTCCATCTTGAACTCCGTCGAGGCCTCGAAGCCCTCCTTGCCGGCGCGGAAGGAGAAGCCCTTCTCCTTCAGCAGGGCGACGGCCTGGGGCCACACCTCGGCGATGGGCTTGCGGTACACGTGCTCGCGGGCCTTGTCGTGCAGGAAGGCCTCGCGGCGGCGGCCGGCACAGCCAGCGGTGGTGAGGGAAACGGCGGCGAGCAGGAGCAGCGCCGTGGCACCACGACGGGACAGCGACAGGTTCATTCTCAGGACTCCCCCGGAAATGTGAGGTGCGCAACCATCCCTCACCCGACGCACGGCGCCAAGAGGCCTCGAGGGATGGTTTCCTGGCGCAAGCGTCCCACCCGCGCTCAGCGTGTAGGAGCCGGGCGCGAGTGACTTCCGCGGCGCCACGCCTCGGGCGCCGCCCCCCCCGGGCATTCAATCCCGTGCCCGCCAGGGCGAGCCGTGCACATGATGGGGGCCAGCGATGATTCCCATCAGCGACGACAACCCGACCCTGCGCACCCCCGTGGTGACGTACCTGCTGCTCGGCGCCATCCTCTTCACCTGGGTGGTCATCCAGGGCGCGGGGTTCGACGCCTACAAGCTCGCGGCGAGCGTGTGCGACCTGGGCATGGTGCCCGGCGAGCTGACGGGCCGCGCACCGCTCGGGTTCATCCTGAAGATGGGGGACGGCATCGGGTGTGGCATCGACAACGAGGCCATCAACCGCCTCACCCCCATCACCTCCATGTTCCTGCATGGCGGGTGGATGCACCTCATCGGCAACTGCCTGTTCTTCTGGGTCTTCGGCAACAACGTCGAGGACAGCATGGGGCGCTTCCGCTTCCTGGTGTTCTACCTGCTGTGCGGGCTGGCCGCGGCGGGGGCGCACGTGCTGGTGGACCCGGCGTCGCCGGTGCCCACGGTGGGGGCCTCCGGCGCCATCTCCGGCATCATGGGCGCGTACCTGGTGCTCTACCCGCGCGTGCGGGTGAACATGCTGTTCGTCATCTTCATCTTCATCCACATCATCCCCGTGCCCGCCTGGGCGGTGCTGGTGTGGTGGTTCGTGGTGCAGGTCATCAGCGGCCTGCCCCAGCTCATGACGGTGGAGCAGGTGACGGGCGGCGTGGCCGTCTGGGCGCACGTGGGCGGCTTCGTGGCCGGCGTGGTGCTCATCAAGCTGTTCCAGAACCCGCGCTACACCGCGCAGCGCACGACGTGGCGGCACCGGCTGCACCCGGACCATCCGTAGACGCCCCCTCGCCTGCCCGCGTCGTGACGGCCCGCGCACGCCGCGGCGCGCCGAGGTGCCCGCCCACCGGCGGGCGCTGGCCCTCCACCACCGGGTGCGCCAGAGTGCAGCGCCGCCAGTCCCGGGGGACGGGGCGGACTTCGAGGCAGGTGCGAGACACGATGCTGCGACGACTCGGTGGACTCTTCGGTGCGGTGCTCCTTCTGACGGGCGTGGCCGGTTGCGCGAAGCGCGCGCCGGAGGCGGAGGCCGGCAAGGGCTCCACCACGGGCACCACGGTGTACGTGGCCAGGCGCGTGAGGACGCTGGATACGGACCGGCCGGTGGTGGACGCGCTCGCCGTGCGCGAGGGCAAGGTGCTGGCCACGGGCCCGAAGGACGAGGTGCTGGCCGCGGCCGGCCCGGGCGCGCGAGTGGTGGACCTGGGTGACGCCACCGTGGTGCCGGGCCTCACCGACGCGCACGGCCACCTGGCCGGGCTGGGCAGCGGGCTGGTGACGGTGAACCTGGAGGGCGCCAGCTCCAAGGCCGAGGCACTCGAGCGCGTCGCCGCCGCGCCGGAGACCGCGTACCAGGGCGAGTGGCTCATCGGCCGGGGGTGGGACCAGAACGACTGGCCGGAGAAGGCCTTCCCCTCGCGCGTGGATTTGGACGCGAAGCACCCGAAGACGCCGGTGGCGCTCAGCCGCGTGGACGGGCACGCGCTGTGGGTCAACAGCGAGGCGCTGCGGCGCGCGCGGATTGGCCGCGACACGAAGGACCCGGCCGGCGGCCGCATCCTCCGGGGCCCCGACGGCGAGCCCACCGGCGTCCTCGTCGACAACGCCATGGACCTGGTGTTCGCGGTGCTGCCGCCGCCCACGGACGCGCAGCACGAGGCGCAGCTCGCCGCGGCGCTCGCCCGCTGCGCCCAGGTGGGGCTCACCGGCGTGCACGACGCGGGCATGGACCTGCGCACCTTCCGGCTGCTCCAACGCTGGGACAGGGACGGGAAGCTGCCGCTGCGCGTCTACGCCATGGCGGACGGGCAGACGGCGGAGCGCGAGGCCTACCTGAAGGAAGGGCCCTTCCAGGGCAGGCTGCTCACGCTGCGCGCGGTGAAGCTCAGCCTCGACGGCGCGCTGGGCAGCCGCGGCGCGGCGCTGCACCAGGACTACAGCGACGAGCCCGGCCACAAGGGCCTGCTGCTGCTGTCGCCCGAGGAGTACGAGGTGCGCGTGAAGTCCTTCATGGCCCGCGGCTTCCAGGTGTGCACGCACGCCATTGGAGACCGGGCCAACACGCTGGTGCTGGACGCGCTCACCCGCGCGGCCGAGGCCACCGGGACGAAGGACGGCCGGCACCGCGTGGAGCACGCGCAGGTGCTGCGGCTGGAGGACATCGACCGGCTGGGCAGGGGCGGCTTCATCGCCAGCGTGCAGCCCACGCATGCCACCAGCGACATGCCCTGGGCGGAGGCGCGCGTGGGCCCGGAGCGCATCCGCGGCGCCTACGCGTGGCAGCGGCTGAAGGCCTCCGGCGCGGTGCTGGCCCTGGGCAGCGACTTCCCCGTGGAGCGCCCGGACGTGCTCGGCGGGCTGTACGCGGCACGCACGCGGCAGGACGCTGGCGGCAAGCCCCAGGCCGGGTGGTACCCGGACCAGCGGCTGAGCGGCCAGGAGGCGCTGGAGGGCTTCACCGTGGGCGCCGCGTACGCGGCCTTCGCGGAGGGCCAGCGCGGGCGGCTCAAGCCCGGAATGGACGCGGACTTCGTCGCGCTGTCCGTGGACCCGGTGGACGCCCCCACGGCCGAGCTCCCCGGCGCCACCGTCCGCCTGACGGTGGTGGCGGGCACCGAGGTCTTCCGCGCGCCCGCGAGGTGAACCTCGCTTCAGGTCCGGGACAGGGAAGTAGTCGGCCAGCCACACTGTAGTGATTCAGTGTGGCGGCCACACAGCTCGGAATACTCCGGGAAGGTTGCTGCCCCTAAAGACAGGTAGCCGCGACTTCCCCGCCATGCCGCAAGCTTCACTGCCAGCTATTTTCGCAGAGTTGAAGGGTGCTCTAGCATACAGAATCGCCGCCACTCTCCGGCCGGGCTACTTCAGCCCACCGGATGGCGCGGGGGGCCTCTGGCCGTGACATCTGATGCATTGTCTGGAGTTCATTACAAAGGCTTCACCGTCCAGAACCTGCTCGCCTACGTGCACGAGCGGTTCGGGGAGGAGACCGCTCGCGCGGCGGTGGAGTCGCTGACACCGCAGCTGCGGACCCATACGGACCCGCGGACGACGCTCGCCGTGGGCTGGGTGCCGGTGGAGACCTATTTCGGCATCGTCCAGCACGTGGTGAACCAGCACTTCGAGGGCAACCCCGCGGGCGCGCAGACGATTGGCTACGAGGTGACGCTGCGCGACATCCACTCCATCTTCAAGATGGTGCTGCGCTTCACCACGCCGGCCATGGTGCTGGGAATGGCGCGGCGCATGTGGCGCTCGTACTGCGACCAGGGCGAGCTGCTGCACGCGGAGGAGAACGGCACGGGCGTGCTGACGCTGCGCCAGTTCTCCTACCAGACGCCGGTGTCGCTCAACGAGCTGGCCGGTGGCTTCAAGGCCTACCTGGAGTGCTCGAGCGCGAAGAACCCCCGCGTGGAGGTCATCGCGCCCGGAGCCGACGGCTCCCTGCGCTGGCGCATCATCTCCGGTTAGGCCGGACCGGGTCGCCTGCGTTCCCCCCGCGAGCCCCCGCCGCGGCTACAGCTCCGCCGTGTAGCTGAGGGACTGGATGCGGCGGTTGAGCTCCTGCTGCGCGGCCTGCCGCTCCTTCATGAGGCGCTCCAGCTCACGGCCGATGGCCTCCAGCCGGTCCTCCTGCTCGTTGAGCTTGGCGACGAAGCGCTCCGCCAGCTCGCGCTGCGACACGCCGCTCTTCAGCGACTCGATGTTGGAGCGGATGCGCTCCTGGTCCTTGAAGAGCTGGTCCCGCTCCGCCGTCAGGCGCTGCTCGTCCTGGGACAGCGCCGCCACCCGCTCGCGGATGGCCACCACCTCGCGCAGCGCGTCCGCCACCTGCCGGTCGACGTAGCGCGACGACACGAAGTACGCCACCTCGTCCAGCCCCACGTTGGAGAGGAGGTACTGGCGCTGGCCGCGCGTGCGCTCGGACACCACCAGCTCGTCCTGCGAGGTGGCGGCCAGCTCGCGCTTGAAGCGCCAGAAGCCGTCCGTCGTCTCCGCCGGCTCCGGAGCGTCCTTCATCAGCTCCCAGCCCGTGCGCGGGTGCTCCACGTACAGCACCTGCGGCCGCGGCGCCTTGTTGCGCACCAGGTACTTCGTCTGCCGCACGTGGAAGTACTCCACCACCAGCGTGCCCCGGCTCACCACCACGCGGAACACCGGGCCGTCCTCCGTCCGGTCCTCCACCGACACCACGCACCCCAGCTCCACCGCGTACGGCACGAAGCGCTTGTCGTGCGGCTTCATGGTGTCCAGCATCGCCTCGCCCACGTAGCGCTCGTCCTCCGTCACCGTCACCGGGCCGCCCTCCAGCGTCAGGCCCGTGGTGTTCTTCAGCTCGATGCAGGCCATGGGGTTCTTCTCGCGCGTGGTCCGGTTGTAGAGGAGCACCCGCCGGCCCTCGAAGGCCTTGTGCAGAATGGGCACCAGCGCGCTCTGGTTGCGGTGCACCGTCACCGGCCGGTCCACGCCGTACTCGAAGAGGTCCCCCACCTCCTTCGTCAGCGTCGTCACCGCCACGCTCTGCTCCATGGCCTCGCGCAGCCGGGGCCCCCCGGCCGGGCCGCCGATGAGCGCCTTCTCCGCCCGGGCCCTCCGGGGCCCTCCCGGGGCCATCGAGGGCGCGGGAGGCGGAGGCGCCGCGACCGCCATGGGCGCCGCTGCCATGTCCATGGCGCCGTACCCCTCCTCCGGAATCACCGGCGCGGCGGCCGCCTCCGTCCTCACCTCCACCACCGGCCGCTTCATGTAGCGGGGGTTGTAGAGGTCGTGCACGAAGGACACCGGCAGCCCGGCGATGAGCGACAACTGGACGTCCACCCAGTCCTCGTCACCGGTGTTGTCCACCAGCGCCCAGCCCTGGAGCAGCGGGGGCTCGCCCTCGTCCAGGAGGATGCGGTAGCTCGTCTTCCATACCGGCGCCTCCAGCACGTAGCTGACGAACAGCTCGCGCTCGCCCTGGCCCGCGGTGAGGATGGCCATCCGCTTGGTGTCCTTCTTGTACGAGGACAGCACCGTGGCCAGGTAGAACTCCAGGTCCTTGCGGACCGTCTCGTCCAGGAACTCCAGCTCGGAGATTTCCAGCACGTCGAAGGTGCGCAGCGAGCCGCCCACCAGCAGCGACAGGAAGGGGCGCACCACGCTCGTCTCCCCCGCCGCCACCGCGAGGGAGTCCAGGCCGATGATGGAGCCCTCCACCTGGCCGCCGCCCACGCGCGCCCGCACCCGCGCGCCCTTGATTTGCCCCAGCAACGCCGTGAGGCTGCCGTCCTCGGGGATGCGGATGGTGGCCTCCGCCAGGAGCTGCTCCAGCGGCTTGGTGGAGTCGTAGCTCACCGCCGACACCGAGCCGCCCGACAAGTCCAGCACCGTCAGCGACTTCAGGACGTCGTTCATGTCGCGCGCCTTGAAGTCCAGGTGGAGCGTCTCGCTGCCGCTCACCTTTCCCCGGCGCTCGAAGTAGCCGACTCCATGCTTGTAGAGGACGACACGGCGGATGGGCAGGTTCGTGGGCATGAGGCGTGAAACTCCAGGATTGTTGGGAACGGCCAGTGCCACGGTGTATCAAGCCCCGCCAGGGGTCGCGCAATCCCAGGCCCCGCCACGAGGTCGCACGACATGCGAATTTCCACCGCTTCCCTCCTGTCCCGGCCCGCGCTGCTGTGCGCGGCGCTGGCCCTCGGCCCCGGCTGCAAGAGCGTGGAGCCGCAGGTCTCCCGCCCCTCCGACGGCACCACCGTGGGCCAGGACACCGGGGCCGTGTCCACGCCGGAGTCCTCCACGCCGGAGACGCCCGGGCGCGGCACGTCCCCCTGGCAGCGCGCCCGCGTGGGCGACCGGGTGACGTACGCCTTCTCCGCCAACCGCGGTGGAGGCCGCACCCAGCAGCCCACCGTCGCGGTGGCGGGCGTGGTGGCGCTGGAGGTGGTGGCGGTGGAGGCGCCCTGGGTGTGGCTCAGCCTCTCCTTCACCGGCGACTCGGGCTCGCCGCTGCCGCTGCCGGGCCTTGCACGCTCGCTGGTGGTGCCGGTGCGCTCGGACGTGACGCGGCCGCTGGACGTGCCGCGCGAGGGCGTGGAGAGCACCGAGCAGCCCACCGCCGCCGGCCGCACCTGGGAGGCGAAGCGCTACCTCAACGACCAGCGCATGGTGGACGGGCCGCTCCAGAACCGGCTGTACGCGGTGGAGCCCGGCCCGCTGTACCTCACCAACGGGCTGCTCGACGCGAGCACCACGCTGTCCGGCTTCGGCTCCGGCGGAAGCTCGCAGCTCACCCTCATGGAGGCGCGCCAGGGCAGCGGGGGCGGCACCGGCACGGTGCCCGCGCTGACGCTGCCGCTGGGCCCGGGCACCTGGTACGACGTGCGGACGGAGCCGGACGGCACGCAGTCCGTGAAGCGCACCTGCCTGGGCGCGGAGCGCGGCCATGTGCTTCGCCAGGAGGGGACTCCCGCGCAGGGCGGCGCGCCGTGCCCGGACTTCGCGCAGGCGGAGGTCCAGCCGCTGGAGGAGGCGGTGCTGGCCCTGGCGCTGGACGCGGTGGGCATGGC
The DNA here is from genome assembly GCF_020037125.1 of Myxococcus sp. RHSTA-1-4. GTDB lineage: Bacteria > Myxococcota > Myxococcia > Myxococcales > Myxococcaceae > Myxococcus. The sequence goes on along the minus strand of NZ_JAIQDG010000056.1, from coordinate 16,937 downwards.
GAGGGAGTGGCCGCCCCGGCCGGCGGGCGCCATCTCCCCGGTGCGCGACTCGGTGGCCGTGGGTGAGCGGCAGGTGCCGGCGCTGCGGTACGACGTGGCGGAGCGCGTGGACGGCACTCCGGGGCTGCGCGCCGTGGCGTACGCCGCCGACCCGTGGGACGGCGCGCTGGCCGGGCTGGCCCACGAGACCCGCTTCCAGATGCTCAGCGAGACGCTCTACCGCACCACGCCCGCCGGCAGGCGCGAGCCCGTGGACAGCACCCGGCTGGCGGGCTGGGGCGCCTGGGTGCCGGGGGCGAAGCCGTGACGCCCGCCCTCTACACGGTGGTCATCGAGGTGGAGCCCGGCGCCGAGGAGGCGTGGAACCGCTGGCACGAGGACATCCACGTGCCCGAGGTGCTGCGCGAGCCGGGCTTCCGCTCCTGCCGCAAGTGGCGCGACACCGAGCCCGCGAAGGACGGCTGGGCGCGCTACGTGTGCCACTACGAGCTGACCGACCTGGACGCGGTGCGTCGCTACTCGGCCAGCGAGGCCGCGAAACGCCTGAGGGGGGATTCGGAGGCGCGCTTCGGCTCCGTCACCCGCCACTCCCGGCAGGTCCTCACCGAGGTGAAACGTTTCTGAAGCACCCGCGCGGGCCGCCGTGAAACGCGGCGGCCCGGCTCAGGCGGAGAGGGCCTGCGAGAGCGTCCTCAGGTACGAGGCCCTGACGGTGCTGGCTGGCGGCGGCGCCATCAGGAAGTGGCCCCGGGAGTCCGCGGGCAGGTCCAGGCGCAGGCGGAGGTGGCCCTCCAGCGCGCCGTCCTCCCGGGCGCGGAAGCCCATGGACTCCAGCACCCGGCGGGCGGTGTCGCGGCCCAGGCGGACATACGCGTCCACGTGGCGCAGGCCATCCAGGCGGACGCCGCGGCGGATGGTCTCCGCGGCGGCCCAGTGGCCCGCGCCCGACAGACGGTACGGCGCCGTCACCGCGCAGCTCAGCCGCGCGTGGCGCTCCTCGCGGCGGATGCCGGAGAGCGCGGCGAGGCCGATGATGCCGCTGCCCTTCTCCGCCACCGCGAACAGCCGCACACCCTCCGCGGCACCCCAGCGATTCACCGGCCCGGCGCCGGGCTCGGGCCGCAGCCACCCGAAGACCTCGGCGATGTCCGGGTCCTCCAGCAGCAGGCTCACCGCGCTCGAAACGGCGCTGCCCGCGACTTCAATGGGAATCAGCTGGCGCTCACGCATTGGGTTCGTCCCCCCGTCGGCGAACTCATGACTTCAAGGGACGTGCCATTATTCAAAAGCGCACTGACATCCATGAGGGTCCGTGCGGGTACTGCGCCAGGATTGCGCGTCCGGAGAACCACACCCGCGCCGCGCGCAGGATTTGCGCTGCGTGTCCGGGGCTCCACGCGTGGCCTCGGCGCCACGCGAGGCCGGCTCCGGCCAGGAGGGACGCCCCGCCGGGCCACCGCCCCACCCCGCGCGCGAGCACGACGGACCGGCCCGGGAGTGCCCGGACCCGGTCCGCGTACGGGCTTGTCACTACTCCGCGACGGAGACCTTCACGTCGATGTTGCCGCGCGTGGCGCGGGAGTACGGGCACACCTCGTGAGCGGCCTCCATCAGCTTCTGGGCCTCGTCGCGGGGCATGCCGGGGAGGATGCCCTTCAGCTCCACCGCCAGTCCGAAGCCACCGTCCGGCGTCTTGCCGATGGTGACGGAGGCGGTGATGCCCACGCCCTCGCCCAGCGTCTTCCCCTGCATGCGCGCCACCAGGCGCAGCGCGCCCTCGAAGCACGCGGAGTAGCCCGAGGCGAAGAGCGTCTCCGGGTTGGCCTTCGCGCCGCCCGGGCCGCCCATCTCCTTGGGAAGGGCGAGCTGCAGGTCGATGACGCCGTCCGCCGAGCGGACGTGGCCGGAACGGCCGCCGTGGGCGGTGGCGGTGGTGGTGTACAGCGGGGTGGTGACGGGAGTGACGGCCATGGAGTGCTCCTCGGAGTTACTTCGTGGGTTCAGGTTGGGACTTCGACAGCGTTTCGAAGAGGCGGCGGACCTCACGGCGCAGGCGCGACAGCTCCTCCAGCGACAGGCCCATCTTGCAGGCCATGGCCTCGGGAACGGACACGGCCTTGCGGCGCAGGGCCCGCCCTTGCGACGTGAGGTGGACGTGCACCGAGCGCGCGTCCTCGGTGGACCGCTCCCGCCGCACCAGGCCCTGGGTCTCCATCCGCTTCAGCAGCGGCGTGAGCGTCCCCGAGTCCAGGTACAGCCGCTCCCCCAGCTCCTTCACCGTCACCCCATCCGTCTCCCACAGCACCAGCATCACCAGGTACTGCGGGTACGTCAGTCCCAGCTTCGACAGGAGGGGCGCGTAGGCCTGGGTCATCGCCCGGGCCGCCGCGTAGAGCGGGAAGCAGAGCTGCAGGTCCAGCTTGAGCGGGTCATCCACCGGCATGGCCAATCAATAGGGCACAATTAAATTGCTCGCAATCAATTCGACGGAAGAGGGCTTCGGGCCGGACGCCCCGTTCCGGGGCGCGCCGCGCCGTGGTACAGGGCGGCGCGCGCGCACACGGCCTTTCAGGGAGGCCCGGGCCGCGCGAGGACGGGAGAGCTGGATGCCGAGGACGGTCATCGCCACGCGCTACGTGACACCGCTGCGCGAGGGCGGCTCGCTGCCCGCCATCATCGAGGCGGACGACGCGGGGCTGTATGTCGTGAAGTTCCGGGGCGCGGGCCAGGGCGCCAAGGCGCTCATCGCGGAGCTCATCGCCGGGGAGCTGGCGCGGGCGGTGGGCCTGCGCGTGCCGGAGCTGGTGCTGGTGGAGCTGGACCCGGCGTTGGGCCGCAACGAGCCGGACTCGGAGATTCGCGAGCTGCTCAAGGCGAGCGCGGGCCTCAACCTGGGGCTGGACTACCTGCCGGGCTCGGTGACGTTCGACCCGCTGGCCGGTCCCTTCCCGAGCGTCGAGGTGGCCTCGGCCATCGTCGGCTTCGACGCGTACATCACCAACGTGGACCGTACGCCGAAGAACCCCAACATGCTGAGCTGGCACCGGGAGCTGTGGCTCATCGACCACGGGGCGGCGCTCTACTTCCACCACTCGTGGGAGGACTGGGAAGCGCGCAGCCAGAGCCGCTTCGGCCCCATCAAGGACCATGTGCTGCTGCCGTGGGCCAGCGCGCTGGCGGCGCAGGAGGCCCTGCTGCGCGAGCGCCTCACCCCGGAGGTGGTGGAGCGCACCGTCGCCGCCATTCCCGAGGCGTGGCTGACCTCCGTGGAGTCCCCCTTCCCCACCGCCAACGCGCACCGGGCGGCGTACGTCAGCTGGCTGAACAAGCGCGTGGAAGCGCTGCCAGCGTTCCTCGAGGAGGCGGCCCGTGCCCGCGCCCAGCTCGTTTGACTACGCCATCATCCGCGTCGTGCCCCGCGTGGAGCGCGAGGAGTTCATCAACGCGGGCGTCGTCCTCTTCTGCACCACGCAGCGCTTCCTCGGCGCACGCGTGGAGCTGGACGAGGCGCGGCTGAAGGCGCTCGCGCCGGACGTGGACCTGGAGGCCGTGCGCGGCCACCTGGAGAGCTTCCGCCGCGTCTGCGAGGGCGGGAAGGACTCCGGGCCCATTGGCCGCCTGCCGCAGAAGGAGCGGTGGCACTGGCTGGTGGCCCCGCGCAGCACCATCATCCAGACGGGCCCGGTGCACTCGGGCCTGTGCCAGGGCCCCAGCCCCGAGCCGGGGCAGGCGCTGGAGCACCTGCTGGACACGGTGGTGCGCGTGAAGCGGCCCGCGTAGGGCCGGGGAGGGGGCGGGCGGACAGGCGGCCGGGTGTCCGGAAAACGCGGCATGCCCCACGGGGACACGGCATCGCGGGTCGGAGGTTGGTAATTTCAATGGGGGAATGAGCGACTCCGCTTTGCGAATCGTCACGTACAACGTCCGCTACTTCGGCCACATGCTGCGCGGCCTCGCGAGCACGGTGGGGCCCAAGCGCCGGGTGGCCGCCGCGCTGTCCGCGCTGGACCCGCTGCCGGACATCGTCTGCCTCCAGGAAGTGGAGACGTCGTCCCTGCGCAGCACCATCGCCCACCGGCCCAGGCAGCCGGGCGAGACGCAGCTCGCGGCCTTCATGGGACGCATGGAGGAGACCTTCGGCGCCCAGGCGCGGGACATGCCCTACGAGGCGTTCTACTTCCGCGCCCACCACTACAAGCTGGCCGAGGTGTCGCTCTACACCACCGGGCTGGCGGTGCTCGTCAACACCCGCACCGTCGAGGTGGACACGCACAACGTGGACGCGCCGCAGCAAATCACCCACCACCACGTGCAGCGGATGAAGGACCGGAAGCAGAGCCGCATCTGCGCGCACATGCACCTGCGGCGGCGCTCGGATGGGCGGGCCTTCCACATCTTCAACACGCACCTCAGCCTGCCCACGCCGTTCGCGAAGGAGTTCTGGGCGACGAAGGACAAGATGGGCCGCGGCGTCAACCAGCTCCACGAGGCGCGCAAGCTGGCGGAGTTCATGCGCTCCCTCTCGGGCGACGAGCCCTACATCGTCTGCGGGGACTTCAACTCGCCGCCGTCCTCTCCCGTGTTCAGCTACCTCACCGGCGACGCGTGCCTCACCTGCGCCCAGGCCGCCGTGGGGCAGATAGACCCGAGCGTGTCGCGCGGCTTCCCCACCGCCGGCTTCATGCACATGCGCATGCACCTGGACCACATGTTCTCCAGCCCCGGCGTGCGCTGGCTGGACGCCGAGGAGACCCGGCCCTTCGGCGACACCACCAGCCGCTTCCACGGGCTGTCCGACCACATGCCCATCATCGCGCGCTTCACGCTGGACGCCGCGCCCGGTGCGGCCGTGCCCTCGGTGGGCTGAAGGCGCCCGCCGCGGCGGCTCACTGGAGGGCGGTGCCCTCGCCGCCCTCCTTCTTCATCATGAAGGTCACCTTCCCGTCCGGCTCCAGGTAGGCCAGGCGCACCCTGCGGAGGGACTCGGTGCCGTGCTCGCGCAGGCGGCTGAGGAGCTCCTCGCGGGACATCAGGCACCTGCGCAGGTTGGCCTCGTTGACGCGGCCCTCGCGCACCAGCTCCACCGGCCGGCCCTCCAGCACCACCGCCGCCTTGTGGCTGCGCATGGCCAGCCACGAGAAGAGCCGGTCCCACGCCGCCAGCGTGCCCAGCCCGATGAAGGCAGCGGAGAGGCTGTCGTCGTCCGCCACGATGGTCTTCCGCAGGCAGACGGAGATGATGAGCAGCAGGACGATGTCGAAGGTGGAGGAGCGCGCGAACTCCTTGCGTCCGGACAGCCGCAGCACGACCTGCGCGAAGAGGTAGACCGCGGTGGCGCGGAACACCACCTCGAAGGGGTTGAGCTCCGGCGTCCAGAGTCCCTGCCAGTCAAAAGGCGCCATGGCACCAAGTTGCGCACGGCACAGCGGGCCACGGAGGGCCCGGCCGGGGAGCGGGCGGGCGGGCGCCTCACCCCTGCCTCGTGAGCGCCTGCTCCACCACCTCCCAGGCCTCCAGGATTTCACGCGTGCGGCGCTCGGCCAGGGCGTGGAACTCGGGCGCGAGGTGCGCCACCTTGTCCGGGTGGTACTGCGCCACGAGCGCCCGGAAGGCCCGGCGCGCTTCGTCCAGCGGCGTGTCCCGGGTGATGCCCAGCAGCGCCCAGGCATCCCTGGCCTCGGAGGGAGGCACGGGGGCAGGTGGCGGCACCCGCGTGCCCCGCGGTGGCGTGGCATCGTCGTCCGGAGCCCACGTGCCCGTACTGGCGGGACGGCGGGGCGGGCGGGGCGCGGCTTCCGGACGGCGCTGGCCGGGACGGCGCGCCGGGTCCGGCGGAGGCACGCGCGGGGTGAGGCGGCTGAGCGCTTCCTGGAGGAACCAGAGGTCCTCCGCCGGAGTGCCGTGCTTGCGCACCACCACGCGCGGGCGGCCATCCTCCAGCAGCAGGTAGCCCGAGGCGGCGGCGTAGGCGTCATCCCGGCTGTCCGGGTAGAGCCGGTCGCCGAGGTCTCCGAGCGGGTCCCTCCACATGCCCTCGACGGTGCCCTCGTCGGCCACCAGCACCTGCGAAAGCACGCCGCCGTACAGGCGCTCCAGCGTTGCGAAGGGCTCGCGCGCCTGCGGCGGCCGCATGGCCGGGCCGTGCCGCACGCCCGTCACGAGCAACAGCCCCCGCGTCCCGTCCACCTGGGTGAAGAGCGCCTCACGCACCTGCCTGTCTGAGAAGAAGAGGACGGACTGCACGGTGGAACACAGCCTAACCGCGAGCAGTGGGGACGCGCGCGCACGCTGCGTGTGGAGGAGAACCTCAACGAATCAGGGCAGCGGTTCCCCTCCTGCTCGAGAAGTCGCGCCCCTCCCGAATCCACAGGAAAATCCAGAAAGCTCCCCACCCACTGCCGCCTCCAAACACGAGGCGTCCAGAGACTTCGCCCCATGAGTAAAGTGCCGCCGAATCATACCTCCCTGACCCGAGATGCAGTCGCCCAGTACTGGAGCACCCTGGAACTTCAGGGAAGCAAGCAGCGCTCAGGGGATGCTGACCGAGGGAAGCGGGCAGCGGTCACGGGCGGTAAGCAGATGAACGGGTTCTGCAGACTCGTTCAGCACCTCCTCCTTGAGAACGGGATCACGGACGAGGACATCCACATCGAGCGAACCCTGGAGTTGCCGGGCTACTTCCGGCCCACCAAGAAATGGGACATGGTCGTCGTCCACAAGAAGAAGCTGATTGCCGCACTGGAGTTCAAGTCCATGGCGGGCTCCTTCGGCAACAACTTCAACAACCGCGCGGAGGAGGCCATTGGTACAGGTGCGGACATGCGGCTCGCCATCAAGAAGGGGGTATTCGGTCGCGGAGCTCGCCCTTGGATTGGCTGGCTGATGCTCCTGGAGGAAAGCGAGGACTCCATGCGGCCTGCCCAAATCAAGGAGCCTCACTTTCCCGCACTGCCGGACTTCCAGGGCAAGTCCATCGCGGGTCGCTTCGAGGCACTCCTGCGGAAGCTCGTGAGCGAGGGGCTCTTCGATTCATCCGCGCTGCTCATGTGCACGCGCGATGGAGGTCAGAGGGGTCTGTACACTGAGCCTGTCAAGGACCTGGGCATGGGGCAGTTCCTCTCCTCCCTGGCGGGTCATATCCGCAAATCCCTCTGAGAGAGACGCAGGCAAGAGACCGACATGCAACTGCAGATGGACCTACCCACATCGTTCGGGCGAACCGCCTACCAGTACGGAGAGCGCTCCTCCGGGGAAACGCACGGGGTCGTCCTGACGAAGCCCCACATCGTGGAGCTCATCCTGGACCTGGTGGGATACACCCCGGAACGCTCCCTCGCCTCGCTGCGCCTGCTGGAACCCGCGGCGGGAACCGGTGCGTTCCTGGTCCCAGCGGTTCGAAGGCTCCTGGCCTCTGCTCGGCGCGAATCGGTCAAGCCCTCCGAACTGGACAAGGCCATCACGACCTATGACGTCGACCCCACACACGTCGACGCCACGCGCTCGGCACTCCGCAAGGTTCTTCTGGAGCATGACGTCCCGGGCAGGACCGCGAACCGTCTGGCCGAGCACTGGGTGCGCGAAGGTGACTTCCTGCTCACCCCCGAGAAGCCCTTCGACTTCGTCGTCGGAAATCCCCCGTACATCCGAATCGAGCAACTAGCGCCGGACCTCCAGGCAGAGTACCGGCGCCGCTACAGCTCACTGTTCGACCGCGCGGACCTCTATGTCGCGTTCATCGAACGCGGGCTCGACCTGCTCAAGCCGACCGGAACCCTCTCGTTCATCTGCGCGGACCGGTGGATCCTCAACAAGTACGGGGCTCCATTGCGCAAGAAGCTCGCGGACAACTTCCGGATGCACGTCTACATCGACCTGCACCGCGCATCGCCGTTCGAGTCGGAAGTCATCGCCTATCCGTCCATCTTCGCCATCAGCCCTGGGAAGACCGAGCGGGTGGTCGTCGCCAGCATGGCGAGCGCCGCGCCTGATGAGTGCCTGAGCATCCAGCGTCACTTGTCGCAGCAACAGCCCGTGCACCACCCTGGAGTCTCTCTCTCCACCTATGATTCGTGGTTCCAGGGAGATGAACCCTGGGTGCTCAGCTCTCCCGAGCACCTGGAATTGCTCCGCTCGCTGGAGGCCCGCTTCCAGCCCATTGAAGCCGACGGAATGACCAAGGTCCGAATCGGCGTGGCCACGGGTAGCGACAAGGTCTTCATCGTACCGAAGGGTGTGGACATCGAGCCCGACCGGCTTGTGCCACTGGTCAAACGAGAGGACATCGAGAACGGGCGCATCCGCGATGCCCAGCGCTATGTCATCAACGCCTTCGAAACCGACGGTCGTCTCGTAGACCTCAAGCAGTACCCGCGCCTCGCACGTTACTTCCGCACCCATGAGGACGCATTGCGCAAGCGTCACGTGGCACAGAACAAGACGACGGGTTGGTTCCGCACCATTGACCGCGTCTATCCGGAACTGGTTCCCGTCCCCAAGCTGCTGGTGCCGGATATCGCGGGCTCCAACGAAGTGGTTTTCGAGGAGGGGCACTACCATCCGCACCACAACCTGTACTTCGTCACGTCCACGGCCTGGGACATGGAGGTGCTGGGTGGGCTGTTGAGTTCGAGGGTCGCGCTCTTCTTCATCTGGTCCTACGCCGTGAAGATGCGAGGTGGATACCTGCGATTCCAGGCGCAGTACCTCCGCCGCATCCGCCTGCCGCACCCCGAAGACCTGCCCAAGAAGCTGACAGGTGCCCTACGAACGGCCTTCCGCCAGCGGGACTTCGCGAAGCTGGATGAGTTGGCCCTGGCGGCCTACGGATTGAGAACGCTGCCCAGGTTCGACTTCGTTGATACCCGACGCTAGACCACACTTTTGTGCGCTGTGACTCGACGGTGGCGCGGGCTTGCGGAAGAGTCTTCACTGCTTATGCGCTGCTGCCACCGCCACGCCGCTGAGTCCATCCCGCCTTCCGACCCACACCCCTTCTCGCTCCCCGGCGCCACCGAGCACTACGCCGCCGAGCGCCCCGTCCGCGCCGAGCACGTCCGCCTCGAGCTGGACCTCGACTTCGACCGGAAGCGCCTCTCCGGCGTCTGCACCACCCGCGTCTCCGCCGTCCGCCCCGTCTCCACCGTCACCTTCGATGCCGTGGACCTCGACGTCTCCCAGGTCCTCGTCGAGGGACAATCCACGCGCTTCTCCAACTCCGGCGCCCACGTCCGCGTCGAGCTGCCCGCGCCGCTGTCCCCCGGCCACGCCTGCGAGGTGGCCATCCACTACGCGTGCCACCCCCGCCGCGGCCTCTACTTCTGGGGCCCCGACGCCGGCTACCCCGACCGCCCCCGCCAGGCCTGGACGCAGGGCCAGGACATCGACGCGCGCGCGTGGTTCCCCAGCCTGGACACCCCCGCCCAGAAGGCCACGTCCGAGGTCATCGCCACCTTCCCCGCGGAGATGACCGCCCTCTCCAACGGCGTCCTCGTCAGCGACCGCACCGACGGCACCCGCCGCACCCAGCACTTCCGGATGGAGCAGCCCCACGCCCCCTACCTCGTCACCCTCGCCGTGGGCGAGTTCGAGGAGGCCACCGACTCCGCCGGCACCGTCCCCCTGCGCTACCTCTTCCCCAGGGGCCGCCGCGAGGACGCCCTGCGCTGCGTGGGCCGCACCCCGGAGATGGTGCGCGTCTTCCAGGAGCTCACCGGCGAGCCCTTCCCCTGGAGCGGCTACGCCCAGGTCTTCCTCACCGAGTTCATCCTCGGCGGCATGGAGAACACCACCGCCACCAGCCTCACCGACTCCGTCCTCCACGACGCGCGCGCCCAGCCGGACTACACCGCCGAGCCCCTCGTCTCCCACGAGCTGGCCCACCAGTGGTTCGGCGACCTCGTCACCTGCCGCGACTGGCCCCACGGCTGGCTCAACGAGGGCTTCGCCACCTGGTGCGAGGTGCTCTGGAAGGAGCGCGCCGACGGACAGGACGAGGCGGACCAGCACCGCGTCGTCCAGCTCGAGGGCTACCTGGGCGAGGTGCGCGAGCGCTATGCCCGCCCCATCGTCGCGCGCCGCTTCCACGCGCCCATGGACGTCTTCGACCGGCACCTCTATGAAAAAGGCGGCCTCGTCCTCCACGAGCTGCGCCGCCGCCTGGGGGACGCGCTCTTCTTCCGCGGCCTGCGCCACTACGTGGCCCGCCACCGCCACGGCTCCGTGGAGACGGTGGACCTGGCCCGCGCCATCGAGGAGTCCACCGGCCACAACCTGGACGCCTTCTTCGACCAGTACGTCTTCGCCCCCGGCCACCCGGAGCTCAAGGTGGAGGTGCGCTACGAGGCCGAGGACGCCCGCCTGCGCATCAAGGTCCGCCAGACGCAGCGCACCGACGGCGGCACGCCCGTCTTCCGCCTGCCGCTCGACGTCTCCGTCACCGCCGACGGGCTGGACACGCTCCACCGCCTGGAGGTGACGGACGCCGAGCACGCCTTCCTCCTGCCCTGCCCCACCGCGCCCACGCAGGTGCGCGTGGACCCGCGCCGCGACGTGCTCGGCACGCTGGACGTGGACAAGGCCGCGGGCCTCTGGCTGGAGGAGCTGCGCGCCGCGCCGGAGTCCCGCGCCCGCACCGAGGCCGCCGTGGCCCTGGGCAAACACGGAGGCATGCGCGCCGTGGAGGCGCTGGGCGACGCGCTCGCGGATGCCCGCCTCTTCTGGGGCACCCGCGCCGCGTGCGCGAAGTCCCTCGGACGCCTCCGCACGCCCGAGGCGCGCGCGCGCCTGCTCGCCGCGCTCACCACCGAGCACCCCCGCGTGCGCCGCGCCGTGGTGGCGGCGCTGGGGGAGTTCCGCCGCGACGCGGACGTCACCGCCCGCCTGCGCGCGCTCGTCGAGGCCGGGGATACCAGCTACTTCGTGGAGGCCGAGGCCGCGCGCAGCTACGGCAAGGTGCGCGCCCCGGACGCGGTGGCCGTGCTGGAGGCCGCCACCACCCGGCCCTCCTTCCAGGACGTCATCGCCGTGGGCGCCATGGACGGGCTCGCCGAGTCGCAGGACCCCGCCGCCTTCCCCATCGCCGTGGCGCGCACCGCGTATGGCCAGCCTCGCCTCCTCCGCCGCGCCGCCACCCATGCCGTGGCGAAGCTGGCCGAGGTGGCCGGCCGCAAGCGCGAGGCCGTGGACCTGCTCGCGGAGCTGCTGAGGGACCCGCTCTTCCGCGTGCAGATGGGCGTGTTCGAGGCGGGACGCGCGCTCGGTGACCGGCGGCTCATCCCCGCCCTGGAGGGCACGCCGCTGGAGGACCCGCGCGCCCGCCGCGCCGCCCGCGAGACGATACGCGCCCTGCGTGAGGGCGAGCCCCAGGCCCGCGAGGTGGCCGCGCTGCGCGAGGAGCTGGACCGCCTCAAGGAGGAGACCCGCGCGCTGCGCGAGCGGCTGGAAGGACTCACGCTGGGAAGCGGGGCCCCCAAGCCTCCGCGCACGCGAGCCGCGGGCCGCGCGAAGCCCACGGCGCGGAAGAAGCCGGCGCGGGGACGGACGGGGAGCAAGCGCTAGCAGGGCGCCCGCCCTCCCGCCCGCCTCGCGGACTGACCAGTCTCATCAGCCGGCCGCATGGCGGGAGGCGCGACGCGCGACGTCAATGGCTACTTGTATGGAAAGGGGACACGCCCGCCGCGCCTCGCATTGCGGGCGCCAGGGCCCCAAGTCCCAGCCCACCGGCCAGGCAGGTGCGGAGCGGGCGCAGGGGAGCGCATGGCCGACGCCACAAATGAGCTCAGTGCGTGGCTGGATGCCGCCGTGGACCCATTCGTGGCCTGCGACGCCCATGAGCACATCTGCATCCTCAACAGCGCCGCCGAGCGGTTGTTCGGCTGGAAGCGGGAGGAGCTGAAGGGCCAGCACGTCTCCTGCATCTTCCCCCAGCGCCTGAGGGAGTATGCCGGGAAGAGCCTGCTGCGCTACCTGCTGTCGCGCAGGGACTCGCTGGGAGGCCGGGCCATCCGCGTGCTCGCGCGCCGCAAGGACGGCGTGGAGGTCCTCGTGGAGCTGACGGTGGGCTCCAGCGGGCAGGGCGAGAAGGAGCGCATCGTCATCAACTTCCGGCGCCTGCACGAGGTCATCGACACCGTGCACGAGCCGGTGGAGCACGCCGCGCGCCAGGTGAAGCCGGCCCCCGGCGGGGGCAGCACCAACGGCGACTCCCTCTACCGCGTCCTGGTGGAGAACGCGCCGCTGGGCATCTTCCACTTCGACACCACCCCCGTCGTCACCGCCTGCAACGACAGGTTCGTGCGCATCATCGGTTCGCCCAAGCGCATCCTGGTGGGCCTCAACCTGCTCAGCCTCCGTGACGAGCACATCCAACACTGCGTGCGAGAGACGCTCGCCGGACGCCCCGCCGACTATGAGGGGGAGTACCGCTCCGTCACGGTGGACAAGCGGACCCCGGTGCACGTGCGCTTCACCCCCATCCGCGACAGCTCCGGCCGCGTGGAGGGCGGAGTGGGAATCGTCGAGGACATCACCGAGCGGCGCCGCACCGAGCGCGAGCGCGACGAGAGCCTTGCCCAGCTCGCCACCCTGTTCCGCACCGCCCCCATCGGCCTGGGCTTCCTCGACACGGACCTGCGCTACGTGCGCGTCAACGACGTGCTGGCCGGCCTCAACGGCAGGCCCCCGGAGGCGCACGTCGGCCGTCACCCGCGCGAGGTGCTGGGCCCCACCGGCGCGGCGGTGGAGCAGGCCATGCGGCGCGTGCTGGAGTCGGGCGAGCCGCTGGAGAAGCGCGAGGCCACCTCCGCGGAGCTGGGCATACCCGGCCCCCTGCGCCACATGGCCGGCAGCTTCTATCCCGTGCGCGCGCCGGACGGCCGCATCCTCGGCGTCGGGGTGCTGATTGAGGACATCACCGACCGCAGGCGCGCCGAGGAGGAGCGCGGACGCCTGTACCGCGAGGCCCAGGAGGCCATCCGCGTGCGCGACGACTTCCTGTCCATCGCCTCGCACGAGCTGAAGACGCCGCTCACCCCGCTCAGCCTCCGGCTGGCCACGCTGGAGCGCCGGCTGGAACGCGGCGAGCACGTGGACCCGTCCACCCTGCGCCACGCCCGCCAGCACCTCTTGCGCATCACCGGCCTCATCAACGACTTGCTGGACGCCTCGCGAATCGAAGCGGGCCGGCTCGCGCTGCACCCGGAGACGACACGGCTGGACGACCTGGTGGAGCATGTCCTCCAGTCCATGGAGGTCCACCGCGGTGGCCACACCCTCCACTTCGAGCGTCCCTCTCAGCCCGTGCTGGTGCGGGCCGACCCGTACCGGCTGGAGCAGGTCATCTCCAACCTGGTGGAGAACGCGTTCAAGTACAGCCCGGACGGCGGCATCATCCGCGTGGCGCTGCGCACGCGCGGCGAGATGGCGCTGCTGTCGGTGACGGACCCGGGCATCGGCATTCCCCCGGACCAGCAGAAGCTCCTCTTCGACCGCTACTTCCGCGCGCGCAACGTGTCCTCGCGCTCGTACGGCGGGCTGGGGCTCGGGCTCTACATCAGCCGCGACATCGTCGAGCGCCATGGCGGCCGCATCTGGGTGGAGAGCGAGGTGGGCCGCGGCTCGACCTTCCACGTCGCGCTGCCCCTCTTGAAGGGAGCCACCGCGGAGCCGCCCGTGGAGCAGCAGGGACAGCAGCACGTACACTGAAGCTCCGCCACCCACGGGTTCGCAAGAAGTACAGGCCCGCCTGTCCTCCACTGGCCAATGGGACGGGGCAAGCGACGGGAATCACACGCTTCGTGGGCCGGCCAACAGAGAAAGCGACTGGATTTTCACGCTCCGGGCGCTGGCACGCCGGGTGCTCCATTTCCGGGTGGGAGGATGACCCCAAAGGATGGAGACCATGACGACGGACACGCCCGCATGGACCCGAGACAATGAAGGCTGGGTCGTCCGCGTGAGGATGGGCGGACGCATCCAGGAGGTCCGCTGCACCAGCGAGAGCCAGGCGCGCTACATCGCCGCGGTGCTGGCCATGAACCCGCCGAAGCCCGCGAACCCGCGGCTGCGAAACTAGGCGCATGGAGACGCCCCAGCTCCTCGGACGCCTGCTGCTGAAGTTCGACGCGGACGCCGCCGCGGTGCCGGAGGATTTGTCCGCCGCCGCACGCGCGCCGGATGGCGGCGTCTGGGTGGCGTCGGACGAGCACGGCGTGCTGCACCGGCTCAGCCCCGAGGAGCCCCGCGTCTTCTCCCACCAGCAGCGCCATGACGTGGCGGCGCGGCTGGGGGTGAAGGGTGGCGAGGAGATGGACATCGAGGCGCTGGACATCCAGGACGGCCACCTGTGGCTCGTCGGCTCGCACAGCGCCGTGCGCAAGAAGCCCAAGGGCAAGCGCGTGGAGAAGGACCTGGCCCGGCTGGCCACCGTGGAGCACCAGCCCGCGCGCTTCATGCTGGCGCGCCTGCCGCTGCCCGCCACGGAGGAGCAGGGCGGGCCGGAGAAGGCCTCACGGAGGGGCGCGGCGAAGCTGGAGCCGTCGGGCTCCGGCGGCAGCACGCTGGTGGAGTTGCTGCGGAGCGACGAGCACCTGGGCCCCTTCCTCGTGCCGGCCGGCAAGGGCGCTCCGCCCGGGGCGCTGGCCATTCCCAGCAAGGACAACGGCCTGGACATCGAGGGGCTGGCGGTGGACGGCGACCGCGTCTTCCTGGGGCTGCGAGGCCCGGTGCTGCGCGGCTGGGCGGTGCTGCTGGAGATGGAGGTGGTGGACACCGGCGGCGGCTTCCTCGAGCCGAAGCGCAGGAAGAAGAACGGCTGGTACCGCAAGCACTTCCTCGACCTGGACGGGCTGGGCATCCGCGAGCTGAGCCGGTACGGGGACGACCTGCTCATCCTCGCCGGGCCCACGCTGCCGCTGGACGGCACCATCCGCCTCTACCGGCTGCGCGGCGGGCTGCGCCTCACCGAGGATTCCCTCCACAGGCAGGCTCCGGGAGACCTGGAGCCCCTCTTCGACGTCCCCCGCACGGAGAAGACGGACCACGCGGAGGGCCTGTCCCTGTTCTCCTACTTCGAGCAGGACGACTCCGTCCTCATCGTCTACGACTCACCCTCGCCGCAGCGGCGCTACGGGCCGTGCGGCGTGCTGGCGGACGTGTTCCGGCTGTTCTGAGCGGGACGGGACGACGGCTTCCCGCCCGTGTCCCTAGCGCCCTTGCGGCCCGCGGCGCAGCGCCGCGGCGCGCTCCCGAGCCTCCTCGGCCCAGCCCGGCTCGCGCAGCGCCGCCACCGCGTCGAACGCCTCGGCCGCCGCCGCGTCCCGGCCCAGCTCGCGAAGCACCAGCGCCCGATTCCACAGCGCCTGCGGGTGCCGGGGCTGCTTCTCCAGCACGCCGTCCAGCAGGGTGAGGGCCTCCTCCAGCGCGCCCGCCGACATCGCCACCACCGCGCGGTCGCTGTCCACGTCCGGCGAGGCCGGCGCGCGCCGGAGGTACTCCGCCGCCCGCTCCCGCTCGCCGCGCAGCAGGTGCCCCGTGGCGAGCCCGTGGAGGTCCCCCGCCTCCTCCAGCTTCGCCAGCTCCCGCAACGGCACCAGCTCCTTCGGGCGTTCCTCACCCGAGCGCATCACGGCGTATGGCCGGTGCGCGCTGGCGCCGGACCAGCTCAGCCGCGCCTCGAGGGAGCGCGTGGGGGCCAGGGCCAGGACCTCCGCGCCGGTGTCCGGCACATTCCCGGGCGAGCGAACCACCACCACGGCGAGCACCGCGGCGAGCGAGCCGGCCAACAGGGCGGCGGCCACCCGGCTGCGCCGGTGGCTCCATGCCGGGCGAAAGGAGCGCGAATCCGCGGCGTCCCGGCGCGGCTCCGGCGCGTGCGCGCGCCGCGAGGGCGGAGCCAGTGTCACCGGACCGGGCTGCTCCGCCTCCAGCTCCGCCAGCCGCCCGCCGAGCGCCTGTAGCTGGAGGATGTCATCCAGGTCCGCCTGGCACTGCTCGCAGGTGGCGAGGTGCGCGCGGAAGGCGTCCGCCTCCTCCGGGGACAGCTCGCCGTCCGCGAAGGCATGCACCTGGTCGTGGATGTCGAGGTCCCTGGGCTCGTGCGCGCTCATGAGACCTCCTCTCCCGGGGGCTGGGGCATCAGCAGTTCCTTGAGCCGGCGGCGCGCGCGGATGAGGCGCGTGCCCACCGTGGCCTTGGGAATCCCCAGGCGCTCGGAGATTTCGATGTACGAGCGGCCCTCCAACGAGTGCATCCGGTACACCGCGCGGAACTCCTCCGGGAGCTTCTCCAGCGCCTCGCGGAGCTGCTCCGGGGTGATGGACGCCCACGCGGGAGCGGCCTCGGCCTCCGGGGCGGCGATGCGCTCTTCCAGGTCCTCGGCGGACACGTCCGCGCGGCGCTCGCGCGCGTGGGAGCGGCACCGGTCGATGAATCGGTGATGGAGGATGGTGAGCAGCCACGCGCGCCCATCCGTCCCGGGACGGTACCGGGCCAGGTTGCGAAGACCGCGCTCGAAGGTTTCCTGGACCAGGTCCCGCGCGTCGGCGGCGTTGCCGCACAGGCGCAGGGCGGTGGCGTGCAGCGCCGCCTCATGCTCCCGGGCGAATGCCGCGAACCACCGGCTGTCCAGGGTTGGCGATGACTGGGGCCTGCTATCCACTCGGTGTGCAGGCTGGACTGTCCGGTCCTGGCCAGTCAAGCCCCGCGTCCGGGAAAGGCCGGAGAACAGGACGGATGGTTGCAGGGCGAAAGCATTCATGGCGGTCGCCCCTCTCAACGGCGCACCCCGCCCATCTTCCCGGGGAATTTTCCGGCGGATTTTTCCGCCCTGACCGAGCGCCCCCGGACGGGCGGGCGCCCGCCCTCCTAGGAGCGTGTTGCTGTAACGGGCAAGGAGCGAGGTAAAGGGCTCCCTGCTGCACCTGGGCCGCCCGTCCCTCCGC
>NZ_JAIQDG010000055.1 GCF_020037125.1 Myxococcus sp. RHSTA-1-4 | reverse complement strand
CACCTGCGCTTCAATCACCTGCGGGATGTTGCGCTCGGACGCCTCGGGCAGGCGCGTGTCGTTCCACGTCACCAGCAACTGCTCGCGCTCCTCGCGAGTCAGCAGGGGCAGCTCGGCGATGGAGCGCTCGGGCGTGGTGACGGCCGCATGCAGCAGCGTGCGGAAGTGGCCCGCGACGCGCGCCACGGTGGAGGCGCCGAAGAGGTCGGTGGCGTACTCGAAGGAAGCATCCAGCGCGCCCTCACGTCCCTCGAAGAGGAACAGGGTGAGGTCGAACATCGACGCGCCAGTGTCCACGTCCAGGCGCTCCCAGCGCAGGCCCTCCAGCTCCAGCGCGAGGGCCGGGTCGTCCTGGAGGACGAGCATGGCCTGGAAGAGCGGCGCATGGCTCTGGCTGCGGACGGGCTGCACGGCCTCGACGACGCGCTCGAAGGGCACGTCCTGGTGGGCGAGAGCGCCGAGCACGCGCTCCCGCACCTGGCTCAGCAGGCCCAGGAAGGAAGGCGCGCCGGACATCTCCGCGCGGAAGGCGAGCGTGTTGACGAAAAGGCCGATGACGTCGGCTTGTCCCGCGCGGCCTCGGCCGGCGACGGGAGTCCCCACGCACACGTCCGTCTGCCCCGACAGGCGGGACAGCAGCACCTGATACGCGGTGAGAAGCACGGAGAAGGGCGTCGTGCCCTCGCGCCGCGCGAGCGCCTGCACCTGGCTCCACAGCCCGGCATCGAGCTGGAACGCGTGGCGGGCGCCCCGGTGGCTCTCCAGCGCGGGGCGGGGGGCATCGGTGGGCAGCTCCAGCAGCGGCGGCGCGCCGTGCAGGTGCTTCCAGTATTCGAGCTGTCCATCCAGCTCACCGCGCTCCAGGCGGGCGCGCTGGGCGGCGGCATGGTCCACGTAGCGCGCGGGCGCCGGAGGCAGATGCGCCTCGCGGCCCGAGGCGTGGGCGGCGTAGAGGGCGGCCAGCTCCCGCGCGAGCACGCCCATGGACGTGCCGTCGGAGACGAGGTGGTGCACGGTGAGCACCAGCACGTGGCGCTCCTCGCCCAGCCTCAGCAGCAGGGCGCGCAGCACGGGGCCACGGGCCAGGTCGAACGGGCGGCGAGCCTCATCACGGGCGCGGCGCAGCGCTTCTGCCTCGCGCTGGGCCTCGGGCAGGCCGCTCAGGTCCTCGCGCTCCAGGCGCGTGCGCCCCGCGAGGAGGATGGACTGCGAGGGCGCGCCCTCATCGGAATGGAAGACGGTGCGCAGCGACTCGTGACGCTGGACCAGCGCGTGGAGGCTGGCCTGCAGCGCGGCCACGTCCAGGCGGCCATCCAGGCGCAGGCCCACGGGCAGGTGGTACACGGCGCTGCCAGGCGTGAGCTGCTCCAGGAACCACAGCCGCTCCTGCGCGGGAGAGAGCGGGAAGGGACCGGGGCCGGTGGAGACCTCCAGTGCCTGCTCCCGCCGAGGCTCGGCCGGAAGGGCGCGAGCCAGCTCCTCCAGCGTGCAGCCCGCGAGCAGGGTCTGCATGGGCACCGAGACGCCCAGCTCCTTCTCGAAGAAGTGCGCCAGCTCCACCGCCGCGAGCGAGTCCAGGCCGTAGCGCGTGAGCGGCGCCGTTGCGTCCAGCTCCTCGGGCCGCACGTGCAGGCGCGGCGCGAGGCGGGCGCGCAGCCAGGAGACGCGCTCCTCCTCGACGATGGGCGTCGCACTCACGGAGGTGGACGGGGCCTGCTCGGAGGAGGTCGAGCCCGGTGAGGACTCGGACCAGGACGACACCACGGCCAGCCGCCCGTCGAGGAGCGCCTGGCGGCAGGCGCGGCGCTGCACCTTGCCGCTGGACGTCTTGGGAAGCGCGCCGGGCTCGATGAGCACGAGCGTGTGCGGCTGCACCTCGTGCGTCTCCGCGAGGCGCTGGCGGAGGGCGCCAATCACCTCGGCCGGGTCGGCCATGCGGCGCGGGTCCACCTCCAGCACGACGGCGAGCCGCTCCTCGCCCTCCACCTCCAGGGCAAAGGCGGCGCTGCAGCCGGGGCGGATGGCGGGGTGGCTCTGGTCCGCCGTCAGCTCCAGGTCCTGCGGGTAGTGATTGCGGCCACGGAGGATGATGAGGTCCTTGAGGCGGCCGGTGACGAACAGCTCTCCCTGCTGGAAGAAGCCGAGGTCTCCCGTGCGCAGGTAGCGGTGCTCGCCGCCACCCACGGGGCGCGCATGGAAGGCGTGCTCCGTCTCCTCGGTACGCCTCCAGTAGCCCAGGGCCACGCTCGGGCCGCGCACCCAGACCTCGCCCACCTGTCCGTCCGCGAGAATCTCCCGCGTCTCCGGATGGACGATGAGCACTTCCTGATCCGGCAGGTTGCGGCCGCAGCTCACGAGCGTGCGCGTGGCCACATCGCCGCCAGGCTCCACCGCGCGGTTCTGCTCCAGCGCGGCCGAATCCAGCGTGCGGAGGATGGGCGCCTCGGACGGGAGGCCGCCGGAGACGATGAGCGTGCCCTCGGCGAGGCCGTAGCACGGGTAGAAGGACTCGCGGCGGAAGCCCTGGGGGCCGAAGGCCTCGACGAAGCGGTCCAGCGTCTCCGGGCGGATGGGCTCGGCGCCGGAGAAGGCGACTCGCCAGCTGCTCAGGTCCAGGCCCTCGCGCTCCTCGGGCGTCACCTTCCGGACGCACAGGTCATACGCGAAGTTGGGACCGCCGCTGATGGTGGCCTTGTGACGGGAGAGGGTCTGGAGCCACAGCAGGGGCCGCTTGAGGAACGTGAGCGGCGACATCAGCGCCACGGGGAAGCCCCCGTACAGCGGCTGGAGGATGCCGCCGATGAGGCCCATGTCATGGTACGGGGGCAGCCAGATGGTGCCCACGCTGTCCGCGTCCGCCTGGAAGGCGTGGGAGATGAGCCCCAGGTTGTGCAGCAGGTTGCCGTGGCTGAGCATCACGCCCTTGGGCGTGCCGGTGGAGCCGGAGGTGTACTGGAGGAACGCGAGCGAGTCGGCGCTCACGTCCGGAGCGCGCCACACGCTGGCGGCGTCTTCCTCGAGCGTGTCGGTGGCCACCCAGCGCAGCGACTTCAGCTCCGGGGCCTGCTCGAAGAGCATCTCCGCCATGGACAGGAGCCACGACGTGGTGAGCACCACGGAGGCCTGGGCGTCCTTGATGATGGCCAGCAGCCGCGGGAGGGTGCGCTCCAGGCGCGTGGGGTCCGGCGGGTACGCGGGGACGGCGATGGCGCCCGCGTAGAGGCAGCCGAAGAAGCCCGAGATGTACTCCAGCCCCGGCGGGTAGAGCAGCACGGCGCGCTCGCCCCGGGCGCCGAGCGACTGGAGCGCCCCGCCAATGAGGCGCGCGCGGTGCTGGAGGGCCCCGCGATTCAGCTCACTCTCTTCGCCCTCGAAGTCCTCGACGAAGGAGTAGAGGCGCGCGGCCGGCTGGGCCGAGGCCCTCGCCTCGAGCAGCTCGACGAGCGTGGACCACTGGGTGGGCGATTGGCGGATCATCACCGATTCCCTCGAGGCGCGGTTCGTGGGGCCGCGCGATGTAGCGGGAAAGCTGCGTTGAAAGCGGAAAGCCGAGGCATGCGAGGCGCGGAGAGCATGGGACGCAGGGAGGTGGAGCGGATGACGGGTCGCCGCGCTAGCGCGGGTCCGCGGTCAATGCCCCAGAACAGCTCCGCCGCGAGGACGGAGCAGAACCTGTCGAAAGAAGAAGTCTCAAATGCCCAACGAGCCGGATCGAATGGTCAGCAGCTTCATACCACACGTCTACGGGTAGACGGATGATCCGAGGCTCCCTTGAAGACGAGGGAGGGAAGCGGCCGGGGCCGTTGTTTTATTCCCTGTTTTTCAATGTTTCCCGGTGGGCAGGCGACCAGGTGAGGTGGCTATGTGCCTTGAATCATTGGCCTTTGAGACGTCACAAGGGGTCGGAGGGGCTCACACGTCCCAGTGCACCCGGTAGAGCGTCAGGGGCGCGTCCTTCCCCTTGACCGGGGTGGGAGGCAGGAGCTCCAGCTTCCAGCGGCGATCCGCCAGCCGATCACGAGTGCTCTGGGTGATCAGGATCTCCCCCGGGCCGGCCGCACCGCAGACGCGGCTGGCGACATTGGTGGTGTCGCCGATGGTGGCGTACTGGAGGAAGCGCTGGGAGCCGATGTTGCCGGCCGCCACCGGGCCGCTGTTCAGCCCGATGTGGATCTGGAGCGCTTCCTGGCGCTGTTCGCTCCGGTGCTCGTTGAGCCGCTGAAGCGCCTGCTGCATCCGCACGGCCGCGCGCAGCGCGCGGTCGGCGTCGTCCGGATGTGAGAACGGCGCGCCCCACGTGGCCATCAGGGCGTCACCGATGTACTTCTCGAGCGTTCCTTCCTGCTCGAACACGATGTCCGCCATGGTGGGGAAGTAGGCATTGAGCATGTCCACCACCTCTCCGGGCCGCATCCGCGAGGACAGGTTCGTGAAGCCGCAGATGTCCGAGAAGAGCGTCGTCACCTCGGCCTCCTTCGCGCCCAGCTCGATGACGGAGGAGGACTGCTCCAGCCGCGCGAGGGCGCTGGGCGGAAAGAAGCGCTGGTAGTTGTTTCGGCGGACGGCCTCCTGCTCGATGCGCTGGTAGAGCATCGAGTTCTCCAGCGCGATGCCCACCTGGTTGGCGAAGGACGACAGGAACTCGAGGTCCTCCTGCGAGAAGCGCTCCGGGCGCCGGAGGTTGTCCAGGTAGAGCACCCCCAGCAGCTCCTCGCGTCCCTTGAGCGGCGCGCACATGGCCGCGTAGATGGACTGCTGCACGACGGACTCGGCCGTGTCCAGGCGTGGGTCCAGCCGCGCGTCGGCGAAGAGGGCCGCCACGCCATGGCGCTGCACATAGCTGGCGATGTGCCGGCTGTAGACGTGGGCCAGGTCCCTGGAGCCTTCCGAGGTCCGCGCGACGCGGGGCCGCAGCACGCCGTTGCCCGGGTCCACCAGGAGGATGACGGCGCGGTCCGCCTCGAGCACCTGGAACACCAGCTCCAGCGAGCGCTCCATCAGGTTGTCGATGGTGCCCGGTGAAGAGAGGAACTGGCTGACCTTGAGGAGGATCTGCAGCTTGTCCCGGTCCCGCTCCGCCGAGCTCGTGGTGCCCAGCTTGAGCGCCGAGGACCGGCTGCTGTCCTGGGTGCCCAGAATCTCCTGCAAGGAGACCTGGGAGAACGCCCGGGACTCATGCGTCATCGTGGGGTTGACGGACGGCTCCGCCACCCGGAGCAGGCGGAAGGTGACGGCCCCGCAGGTGAAGGTGTCGCCGGGGTGGAGCTCGCGGCTGGTGATGCGGGCGCCTCCGACGAACGTGCCGTTCTTGCTCTGCAGGTCCGTCAGCACCACCTTGCCGCCGGCGGTCGCAATCCGGGCATGCTGGCGGGAGAGGCTCTTGTCCAGGATGGAGATCTGGTTCTCCACGTCACGCCCGATGAGGGTGATGCCTTCTCCCAGCGGGAAGACCTGCTCGTCAGGGAGCCCCGGGTTCATGACGACCTGCAGAGTCTGCACCGCACCCTCCCGTGCGCATGGCCACGCCGCCACCCGGTGGCCCGTCCAAGGCCTTCTCTAGCACAAGCGACCGGTGGGGCTCCCCGAGGGGGCCTGACGGGGAGCCCCACCGGATGGCCGGATCGTCCCGGTCCACGGGGACCCGGCTTCGCCGGTCATCCGGGCCGGTGAGGCTCCCCCTCGTGGGCGGCCTCGGGGGGCCGCCCGGTCAGCAGCCGGGTGGTGCGCCACAGCCGCTCGGCGCCCATGCGCTGCAGCTCGCGGCGCAGCTCCGGTTCCGCGTCGAGGAGCTGCTCGAAGGCGCTTCGCTCCAGCTTCAGCAACAGGCAGGGCGTCGCGGCCCGCACGGAGGCCGTCACCAGCTTGCTGCGCAGCAGCGAGACTTCTCCGAAGACGTCGCCCTCGACCAGGTCCGGGTAGGGCGTCTCATGGCCGTCCACGTGCTGGTGGAACACGGTGCAGCGCCCGCGCAGGAGGAGGTAGAGGGCCTGGGCGGGCTGTCCCCGCGTGAGGACCTGCTCCCCCGCGTCCACCGTGCACGGCGTGAAGGCGTCCCGCACCGTCTGGAGCAGGGGCCGCCGCAGCCGGGAGAAGAGGGGGCTGCTGCGCACCAGATGGGCGACCACGTCCGCGCTCCGCGCCTTGACGGGAGCCTCGGCGGGCGGCGTCACCGGGGGCGCGGCGGCGCTCTTCCCGGCCGCGGCGCCGGGCAGGGGCAGTCCGCGACGGGCACGCAGCTCCACCAGGAGCGCGTGGGCACGCCCGTGGTCCGGGTCGAGCTGGAGGATGACCTTGCACAGCGCGATGGCGCGCAGCGTCCACCCCAGCTTCTCCCAGGCCCTGGCGGCCGCCTCGTACTCGGCGATGGCGCCACGCGTCCGGCCCAGCCGCTGCAGGACCTCGGCGACCTTCTGCCGGCACGACGGCTCTTCCGGTGCCACCTTCACGGCCTCCTGGAAGGCGGTGAGCGCCGCCTCCAGGTCTCCCGCGACCAGCATGTCGGTGCCGCGGTTCCTCGCCTCGCGCAGCACGGCCGTGGCCGGGGCTTCCCTGGCGGAGGCGGGGGATGGGGAATCGAGAGACGCCGATGCATTCTTTCCGGGCATGGTGCGTATCCGGTCATCCACTGCGAGGTTGACCGTCACGTTAGGCCCGGACAAGGAGCCCGGCTGTGAAGCAGCTCACAGGTTCACGGTGAAAGCAGCTACAGCGTAGAAACCGGAAAGGCGTTGATCTCGAATCGCTTCACCTCACATGCTGCTTCGAGGGGGGTGACTCCGTGTCCTACGCGCAGCTCCTGAACCAGGTCTCCATCTTCGAGCAGCTCGAGGGCGACGACCTCGAGCACCTGTCCGCGCTTCTCCGAACCCGGCGCTATGCGAAGGGGGAGGTCATCTTCCACCAGGGAGACGTGGGCACGTCCCTCTACATCATCCGCAAGGGGCAGGTGGCCATCCGCCTCGGCTCACCGGATGGCAAGGAGGTCATCCTGGCGCTGCTCGACCGAGGGGACTTCTTCGGAGAGCTGGCGCTGTTGGATGGAGAGCCCCGCTCCACGGACGCCGTCGCGCGCGAGGAGTCGGACCTGCTGACCATCCGGCGGGAGGACTTCCGCAGGTACCTGGACGCCCGTCCCAAGGTGGCCCTGGGGCTGCTGGCCAACCTGAGCCGGCTGGTGCGGCACGTCACGCAACTGGTGCACGACACCACCTTCCTGGATGCGCGGGCGCGCCTGGTACGCGTCCTCCTCGAGCTGGCGCGCAACCAGGGCCAGCCGGGCGCCGAGGGTGTCGTCATTCCCCAGAAGCTCACCCAGACGGAGCTGGCCAACCTCTGCGGCCTCACCCGCGAGAGCACCAACAAGTGGCTGCGCTTCTACGTCCGCGAGGGCCTGCTGGCCTACGAGGGAGGGCGCATCACCCTGGTCCACCCCGAGCGCCTGGGGCGGGAAACGGAGTGAGCACGCCCTCCCGAGGCACCTACAGCGAGTAGCCCAGCGTCACCCCGAGCACGTGCGCGGTGCCGGAGTACGTGCCGTCGAGACCGGCTCCCGTGCTCTCCGTGCTCGCGAGGAGCACGAGCTGGTAGGCCGCGTCCGCGCGCAGGTTGCCCATCGCGTAGCCCGCGCCCAGGGAGAACTTGTAGCGGTCGGCGTCCGGCAGGTCCGGCGTGAGCGTCTCGGCCGGGCTGGGCGACAGGTCCACCACGAAGCCCGCGCGCACCTGCAGCTCCGGCCGCAGGGTGTACTCCGCGCCCAGGTGGTACTTGGCCTTCGCCACCCACCGCTTTTCCACCGGGTTGTTCAGCGCGGGGTTGTCCGGGAACTGGATGGTCAGCTCCTTCATGCTGGCCCAGTCCACCATCTGGACGTCGAACGCGAGCGTCAGGTTCTCCATGGGCGTGGCCGCGAGCCCCAGCGACAGCGTCGCGGGGAACTTCACGTCCGCCTCCACGCGCTGGTCCAGCATGCGCGCCTGGAACTGCTGGGGGATGTTCTGGAAGTCCGCCAGGCCCTCGTACTTCGTGGACACGGCGCTGCGGTAGTGGACGCCGGCCGTCAGCTCCCCGGGCAGCAGCACCGCCTGGAAGCCCGCGTTGAAGCCCACGCCCCAGGCCGCGCCGCCCAGGTGGACGCCGCCCTCGCTCTCCACGAAGTTGATGGAGCGCTTCAGCTCCACCGTGGTGCGCACGACGTCCACGCCCACGCCCAGCCGGAAGTACTCGTGGAGCTGATACGCGAACGTGGGGTTGATGTAGTACGCCGCCAGGCTCGACTCGCGGCCCTTGAAGCGGCCCACGAAGTCATCCTCCCAGCGGCTGCGCGCGCCGTAGGGCGTGTACGCGCCCAGGCCGAACGCCGCCTTCTCGAAGGGCCGGTAGACGACGAAGACGTGGGGCGGGGGAGACAGCGTCATCTTCTGCCCCTGCGCCGCCCCGTCCGTCGGGGTGAACTCGATGAAGGGGAGGATGCCGGTGTCGCCGACGGTGATGTCCAGCTTCTTCACGCCGAGGATGTTGGCGGCGTTGGAGTAGATGGCCGACGAGTCGTCCAGCGCGGCGGTGGACGCATTGCCCATGCCCGTCGAGCGCGCGCTTTGGGTGTCGATCTGGAAGCCCGCGGCCTGGGTGGCACCCGCGGCGAGCAGCGTCACAAGGGAGAGCGTCTTCTTCATGGTGTGCATTTCGTCTGGCCGGGCCATCGATTTCGGCGCCGTCGTTTTTTGTGCCGCGCCGAAGCGGGTGACCCAATCCCATTTCCGGGAAGCGCCATCCGGGCGGAGGGGGTCACTCGGGGAGGCGTGAGTATAGGCGGAAGGGCGATTCACTTGCAGCCGATGCTTCCCGCGTCCGGTGCGGAGGGCGTTCCCCCATCCGCGGCCCCCGGGAGGTCCCGCACTCCGGGTGGGGGTTGGCGGATGCGCCTCGGCGAGGGGAGGGCGTCGATGAGCCGCCAGGCCTCGTCCCAGCTCACACAGGGCAGGATGACGTGCGAGCCCGCGACGGCCACCTGGACGTGTCCGATGCCGTAGCCGCGCTCCAGCGGTCCCTGCACGGCCTTCACCGACTGGATGCGCGAGCGCTGGAGCACCGTGGTGCGCCTGCGCCAGAAGCCCTGCCGGACCACCACGAGGCCCTCGGTGATGAGCCAGCCCTGGAAGCGCCAGTCGAACCAGGCGCCCACGAGCTGGAGCGGGAGCAGCGCCCAGGCGAGCACGCCCCAGGGCCAGAGGAGGAAGGTCGCGGGCGTGGCCACCAGGACACTCACCCCCACCGAGCGGATTCGCGCGCGCAGGAGCGATTTCGGGTGCGCGGGGCGCAGGGACAGCGCGCCCAGGGTGGCCGGCAGTCCCGGGATGAGCCGCTCCACGAGCGCCTCCATCCGGTCGGAGGGCACCACCGGCACCACCAGCTCGGCGCGCTCGGCCGGCTCCCGTCCGGCGCGCACCCCGGCCGTCTCCACCTCCACGGAGCCAAAGCCGAGCCAACGGCGCAGGAGGGGCTCGTCCAGCACGACCTGCTGGATTCGCTCGCGCCGCACCGTCACCTGCCGGCTCGTGAAGAGGCCGCCCATGGCGCGGAAGTGCCTCCCGGTATCCACGAGGCGGAAGCCATGGAACCGCAGGACGGCCAGCACCACGTTCACCAGCCAGAGGACGAGCAGCCCCGCGAGGACGACCAGGACGGCGGAGGCCCAGCCCATCCCGGGCTTCGCCAGCGCCGCCCACCGCGCCGACATCCACGGCAGCATCCACTCGTGGAAGGCTTCCACCAGCTCGTTGAGGGCGCCCATCACCACGGCGAGAACCCCCAGGCCCGTGGCCGTCGCGCCGTAGCGAAGCAGGTCCACCAGCCGCATCCGCGCCAGGACCTCGCCCTCGGCCGCGCCCGGAGCGCCCGCGGGAGCGAGTGCCGGCGCCTCGTGCCCCCGCGCCGCGTGCAGTGCGTCGATGAGCGCCTGTGCGTCCCGGGGCGTGAGCCCGCGCAGGTGGCCCTCGGCCTTCTGTCCGGAGGCCGTCTCCACCTTCAGCTCCACCAGGCCCAGCAGCTTCGAGACGAAGGGCTGGAGGACCTCGGTGTTCTGCACGCGCGCCGCCTCGATGAAGCGCGAGGTCTTGGTGAAGACGCCGGAGCGGATCTCCAGATGCGCTCCCACCACCCGGTAGCGCAGCGTGGCGACGTCATAGAGCAGCGCGGCGGCGCTGACCGCGGCGAACAGGAAGATGAAGCCCCAGAGGAGGACGGGAAGTCCTCCGCCCTTCATGAAGAAGGCCGGAATGATGGCGCCCAGGAGCGGACGCACCACGATGCCGAGAATGGGGAACAGCGCCGCGAGCGGAGCCCTCGGGCTGAGCATCTTCCATGGCACCTCCTCGGGCTCGGGGACGGGCGCCGGGGTTTCAGACGACATCGTCGGCCTCGCGCCGCACGAGCTTCTCGCGCAGGGCATCCGCCGTCTCACGCGCGAGGCCGGGAATCTCTCCGTCCGCTCCACCTCCGGAGGCCGTGTAGACCTGGAGCCTCGCCAGCCCGAGGGCCCGCTCGATGGGGCCCTGGTGCACGTCCACATGCTGGATGCGGCCCGCGGGGATGGACACGAGCCGCCGCACCAGCACGCCGTGCGCGATGAGCAGGTCATGCTCGCGCAGCGCCCAGCCCCAGCGCTGGTGCGCGCGCGGGGGATACCAGGCGGCGAGCACGCCACATACCAGCACCGCCGCCCCGGGGAACAGCCAGGCCCATCCGCCCAGGCCCGTCCTTGACAGGATGAACGCCGCGAATGAGCCGAGCACGCCATACACGGCGATGCGGATGAGCCCCGACAGGCGGAAGAGCGTGAGCGCGTTGGGAGGGAGGCGTTCGAGCGTGGGCACCGTGTCGGACATGGTCCTCCTCCGCGAGGCGCCCGTGAGTGTACTCCGGTATCTGATACACTCGCGGCTCCCGTCACGAGTCCGCGATACATGCATGGATCATGTGACAGTTCCGCGTGACCCGCGCCGGTGCGGGAAGAGCGCGCTCTCGTCGTCCGCCTCGACAGCCAAACCAGCATTTCGGGCTTTAGCCGCCTAGCTTGCGCGCCGCTCACCAGCGACGATATCCAGGGCTCCCCCTCGGCGAACATGGCACCTTCCTCCGCGCGAACCCCCCCGGCTGCGACCCTTCTGGAGTTGCTCGAAACCCGCGCTCGTACGCTCGGAGAGCAGCCCCTCTACACCTTCCTGGAAGATGGCGGCGACGACACGGTCCTGAGCTATGCGGCGCTGGATCTGCGTGCGCGGCGCATCGGCGCGGCGCTCCAGTCGCTGGCGCGGGCAGGCGAGCGGGCGGTGCTCCTCTATCCTCCGGGCCTGGAATACGTCGCGGGCTTCTTCGGCTGCCTGTACGCCGGGCTGGTCGCCGTGCCCGCGTACCCTCCAGACCCCTCGCGGTTGGACAGGACGCTGCCGCGGCTGCGAGCCATCATCCGTGATGCCCGTGCGAGTGTCGTGCTCACCACCGCCTTCATCCAGGAGATGGGGGAGGGACTCTTCGAGGGCGCGCCGGAGCTGGCGGCGCTGCGCTGGGTGGCCACGGACGCGCTCCCCGACGGGACGGAGGCGGGCTGGCAACGTCCGGACCCGCGGTGGGACACGCTCGCGTTCCTCCAGTACACGTCCGGTTCCACGGGCGACCCGAAGGGCGTGCGGCTCAGTCACGGAAACCTGCTGCACAACCTGGGGCTCATCTCCCACGCGTTCGAGGTCCGTGACGACAGCGCCGGTGTCATCTGGCTGCCGCCGTACCACGACATGGGCCTCATCGGCGGCATCCTCCAGCCGCTGTACGCGGGCTTCCCCGTGGCGCTCATGTCGCCGCTCGCGTTCCTCCGGCGCCCGCGCTTCTGGCTGGAGTCGCTCACGCGCTTCGGCGGCACCATCAGCGGCGGTCCCTGCTTCGCCTTCGACCTGTGCGTGCGCAAGGTTCCCCCCGGTGAGCGCGAGGGCCTGGACCTGCGCCGCTGGGAGCTGGCCTTCTGCGGCGCGGAGCCCATCCGCCCGGAGGTGATGTCGCGCTTCGCCGAGGCGTTCGCTCCCGCCGGCTTCCAGGCGGGCGCGTTCTATCCCTGCTACGGACTGGCCGAGGGCACGCTGATCGCCTCGGGAGGACGGAAGGGCGGCGGCGTGCTCACGCGGAGCTGGGACGCGGCGGCGCTGGAGCGCAACGAGGCACTGGAGGCTCCCGAAGGCTCCGGCTCGCGCCCGCTCGTCGGATGCGGCCGGACGATGCCGGACCAGACGCTGCTCGTCGTGGACCCGGACACGCGGCGCGCGTGCCCGCCGGAGCGGGTGGGGGAGATCTGGGTCTCCGGGCCGAGCGTGGCCCATGGCTACTGGGAACGGCCCGAGGAGAGCGAGGCCACCTTCGGCGCGACGCTGGCGGACGACGCGAGCGGGCAACGCTTCCTGCGCACGGGTGACCTGGGGCTGCTGCGCGACGGTGAGCTGTTCGTCGTGGGCCGGCGCAAGGACCTCATCATCCTGCGCGGGCGCAACCTGCACCCGCAGGACCTGGAGCTGACCCTGGAGCGCAGCCACCCGGCGCTGCGGCCGGGCTGTGGCGCGGCGTTCTCCATCGAGGTGGGCGGCGAGGAGCGGCTCGCCGTGATGTACGAGGTGGACCCGCGCAAGGCGTGGACGCCGGAGGACGTGGTGGCCGCCGTGCGCCGAGGCCTGTCCGAGGCGCACGAGGTGCAGCTCCACACGCTCGTCCTCATCGAGCCGGGCGCCCTGCCCAAGACGTCCAGCGGGAAGATCCAGCGCCGCGCGTGCCGGGCGGAGCTGCTCGCCGGAACGGCCCGGGCGCTGCTGACCTGGAGCGAGTCGGACGCGGGTGGCGCGGAGGCGCCGGAGCGCGCGGGGACTCCGGGAGAGATGGCTCCTCCGGCGCCGTCCACCGTCGAGGAGCTGGAGGCGTGGCTGCTGGCGCGGATCGCCAGCCGGCTTCGCGTCCGTCCGGAGTCGCTGGCGCGCGACGTGCCCATCACGTCCTTCGGCCTGGACTCACTGGGCGCCGTCGAGCTGGCGAACGACCTCGAATCCCTGGGCACCGTCCTCCGGATGGAGGTCCTGCTCCAGGGGCCCACCGTGGCCGAGCTGGCACGCAAGGTCTTCGAGGCGCGTGGAGCGGCGGCGCTTCCGGAGCTGGTCCCCGGGACGGGTGCCGAGCCGGCCCCGCTCACCTCCGCGCAGCAGCGGCTGTGGCTCTTCGAGCAGCTCGAGCGAGGCAATCCGGCGTACCACCTGCCCGCCGCGGTGCGGCTCACCGGGAAGCTGGATGAGCCAGCGCTGCGGTCCGCCTTCGAGGCGATTACCCAGCGGCACCTCGCCCTGCGCGCGGTGTTCCGCGAGGAGGACGGTACGCCCTCGCAGATCACCCGGCCCGAGGTGTCACCCTGGTTTTCGCGCGTGGACCTGCGCGCGGTCCCCGTGGCCGGGCGCGAGGAAGCGGCGCTCCGGCTGGCACGGGAGGCGGCTCGCGCACCCTTCGACCTCACGAAGGGGCCGGTGCTCCGGACCACGCTGATCCAGCTCGACGAGCACGAGCACCTGCTCGTGGTGGTGATGCACCACATCGCCTCGGATGGAGGTTCGTTCGCCATCCTGGCGCGTGAGCTGAGCGCGCTCTACGCGGCCTGCACGGCGGGGCGCGAGGCCACGCTGCCACCGCTGCCCCTCCAGTATCCCGATTTCGCGCGCTGGCGCCGGGAGCGCGACGAGGAAGCCGCGCGCTCCGCCTCGATGGAGTGGTGGAAGCAACGGCTCGCGGGAGCTCCCGCCGCCCTGGAGCTTCCGGTGGATCACCCGCGCCCGCCCATGCCGTCCTACCGGGGCGGACGGATCTCACTGCACATCCCCGAGCCCCTCACCGCCCGGCTGGAGGCGCTTGGCCGGGATGAGGGCGCCACGCTCTTCATGACGCTGCTGGCGGCCTTCCAGGTGCTGCTGGCGCGTCACTCGGGCCAGGAAGACCTCTGCATCGGAACCCCCGTCAACGGGCGGGACAGGGCCGGGCTGGAGGGGCTGATCGGCTGCTTCCTCGACCTGCTGGTCCTCCGTGGCTCCCTCGCCGGCGCCCCGCGCTTCCGCGAACTGCTGGGGAGGACGCGCGAGGTGACGCTCGATGCGTTCGCGCACCGGGGTGTTCCCTTCGAACGGGTGGTGGATGCCGTGCAGCCCGCGAGGGACCGCTCCCGCGCGCCCCTGTTCCAGGTGCTGTTCGTGCTCCAGCCGGAGCCCGGGGCGGGGCTCGCGCTGCCCGGCCTGGAGTCGCGCCGTGCGGAGCTGGACCCCGGCGCCACGCCTTATGACCTGACCCTGTCCCTCGCGCGCGGCGCGAACGGGCTGGAGGGCTGGCTCGAGTACGCCACGGACCTCTTCGAGCCGGCCACCGCCGCGAGGATGGCGCAGCGGCTCCAGGTGCTGCTGGACGCCATCGCCTCCGGCCCGGATCAGCGCGTCTCCGCGCTCTCGCTGCTGCCGGAGGCCGAGCGGCGCCAGCTGCTGGTGGACTGGAACGACACGCGCACGGACTTCCCGGATGCGTGCATCCACACGCTCATCGAAGCGCGGGCCGCGCGGGCTCCCGAGACGGTCGCCGTGCGCTGCGGGGACGAGGCGCTCACCTGGCGCGAGCTGGACCGGCGGGCCAACGCGCTGGCGCGGCGGCTGCGCGAGCAGGGCGTGGGGCCGGAGTGTGTGGTCGGCTTCTGCGCGGACCGCTCGGTGGACCTGGTGGTGGGACTGCTGGGCATCCTCAAGGCCGGCGGTGCGTACCTGCCGCTGGACCCCGCGTACCCGGAGGCGCGGCTGGCCCTCATGCTGGAGGACGCCGCGGCGCCTGTCGTCCTCGCGCACCGGCACCTGGCCTCGGCGTTCCAGGCCAGCGGACGTGCCGTGGTCCTGCTGGATCCGCCGGGCGGGCCCGAGGAGGCGGACGCCGCTCCCGCTTGCGGCGTGGGCCCCGGCAACCTCGCGTACATCCTCTACACATCCGGCTCCACCGGCCGCCCCAAGGGCGTGCTGATTCCGCACCGCAACGTCGTCAGCTTCTTCGCCGGCATGGACGCACGCATTGGCGCCACGCCGGGCACGTGGCTCGCGGTGACGAGCGTGTCCTTCGACATCTCCGTGCTGGAGCTGCTCTGGACGCTGGCACGCGGCTTCAAGGTCGTCGTGCAGGGCGAGAAGGGCGCCCTGGCCGCCGAGACACTTCCCACGCTGATTCGCGGGCACGGGATTACCCACCTGCAGGTGACGCCCTCACTGGCCCATGCACTGCTGCTGGAGCCCGACGCACCGGGCGCGCTCGCGGGCCTGGAGCGGATGCTGGTGGGCGGCGAGGCGCTGCCCATGGAGCTGGCCGCGCGGCTGAGGGACACCGTGGGCGGTGCGCTCCTCAACATGTACGGTCCCACGGAGACCACCATCTGGTCCTCCACGCACCGCGTGGGCACGGAGCAGGGGACGGTCCCCATCGGGACGCCCATTGCCAACACCTCCCTCCTCGTCCTGGACGCGGGGCTGCGGCCCGCTCCGGTGGGCGTGCCCGGCGAGCTGTTCATCGGCGGCGCGGGAGTCGCCCGCGGATACCACGCGAGGCCGGAGCTGACGGCGGAGCGTTTCCTGCCGGACCCGTACGGTGACGTCCCCGGTGCGCGGATGTACCGGACGGGAGACCGCGCGCGCTGGCGGGCGGACGGCACGGTGGAGTTCCTGGGCCGCGTGGACCACCAGCTCAAGGTCCGCGGCTTCCGCGTGGAGCCTGGTGAGATTGAAGCCGCGCTGGCGAGGCACCCCGGAGTCGGACAAGTCGTGGTGGTGGCACGGGAGGACGTGCCCGGTGGCGCGCGACTGGTGGCGTACGTCGTGCCCCAGCCCGGTGCGGCGTTGTCCGAGGACGCGCTGCGGGCCTTCGCGCGGCAAGCACTTCCCGAGCACATGGTGCCTTCGGCCATCGTGCGGCTCGACGCGCTCCCCCTGACGCCCAATGGGAAGGTGGACCGCAAGGCGCTTCCCGCTCCGGAGGGCGTGCGTGCCGCGGCCCGGGAGTACGTCGCTCCAAGGACGGAAACCGAGCGGCGCCTGACGGAGCTGTGGTCGTCGCTGCTGGGCGTGCGGCAGGTCGGGGTGGAGGACGACTTCTTCTCGCTGGGCGGTGACTCCATCCTCGCGTTGAGGATCGTTGCACGGGCCCGGCAAGCGGGCCTCCACCTGACGGCGCGACAACTCTTCCAGCACCCGACGGTGGCCGGGCTGGCCCAGGTGGTTGGGAACGCAGGCCCGGTGGCGGGATGGGCACGGGACGAGGCCGGCACGGCGGGCACGGCGCTGTCGCCCGTCCAGCAGGGCCTGCTGTTCCAGGTGTTGCTGGAGCCGGGGACGGAGGCGTACTTCGAGCAGCTCAGCTGGACGCTCGCGGGGCCGCTCGACGTGGACGCGCTCCGGCGCGCCTGGGCGGTCGTGGTGGAGCGCCATGGCGCGCTCCGCACCTCGTTCAGGTGGCAGGGCCTGGAGGCGCCGCTCCAAGTGGTGCACGCCCAGGTGGCGCTGCCCTGGCTCGAGCAGGACTGGCGGAGTGTCCCGGCGGACGAGCAGCGCCGCATGCTGGAGGACTTCCTGCGTGACGACCGCGCGCGGGGCTTCGACCTGACCCATGCACCGCTGCTGCGGCTGGCGCTGATCCGCCTCGAGGAGGGGAGCTGGCGGTGCGTCTGGAGCTTCCACCACCTGCTGCTGGACGGCTGGAGCATCGCGCGGGTGCTGGGGGAGGTCCTGGACGCGTATGGGGTGCTCGCGAGCGGCGGGACGTGGCGGCCCTCCGCCGCCATGGACTTCCGCGCGTACGTCGAGTGGCTGAAGCACCGGAGGCCCGAGCAGGACGAGTCCTTCTGGCGCGATCAGCTCGCGGGAATCGACTCGCCCACGCCGCTGCCGGCGGAGGGCGGCACCCCGGCCACGCGTGAGACAGGGGAGTGCGAGGTGTCGCTGGACGAGGCGGACACCTCGGCGCTCCAGGACTTCGCGCGGCGCCATGGTTTGACGCCGAGCACGCTGGTGCACGGGGCGTGGGCCCTGCTGCTGTCGCGGTATGGCGGCGGCGCGGACGTCGTCTTCGGAACGGCACTCTCGGGACGGCCGGCGGAGCTGCCCGGCATCGACGAAGCAGTGGGACTGTTCATCCACTCGCTCCCCGTACGCGCGCGGGTGCGCCTCTCGGAGAAGCTCGTGCCGTGGCTGCGCGAGCTGCACGCGGTGTTGATGGAGTTGAGCCAGCGCGAGCACGTCCCGCTCCCTCTTCTCCAGGGGTGGAGCGAGGTCCCCCGGGGCGCACACCTCTTCGAGAGCCTGCTGGCGTTCGAGAACTACCCGCTGGACTCCGCGCTCACTCGAGGCGCGGCCGGGCTGGAGGTGCGCGACGTCCGCGTCTTCGAGCGCACGCACTACCCACTGACCGCCGTGGCCCTGCCGGGCCGCACCCTCCGGCTGAAGCTGCAGTACCGCCTGGAGCGCATCCAGGAAGAGGCCGCCGCGAGGTTGCTGAAACACTGGCGGACCCTGCTGCGCGGGATGATCGCCGAGCCGGAGCAGCGCCTCGGAGACGTGTCCCTCCTCTCGGAGACCGAGCGCCGGCGGGTGCTGGTGGAGTGGAACGCCACCCGCACCGCGTACCCGCGTGCGGCCACCGTGCACGCGCTCTTCGAGGCTCAGGCGGGGCGGATGCCCGAGGCCGTGGCGGTGGTCTACGGCGGCGCCGCGCTCACCTACGCGGAGCTGGACCAGCGGGCGAACCGGCTGGCGCATCGGCTCCACGCGCTCGGTGCTGGACGGGGCTCCACCGTGGGGCTCTGCGTGGAGCGCTCCGCGGAGCTCGTCGTGGGGATGCTGGCCATCCTCAAGGCGGGAGCGGCCTACGTACCGCTGGACCCGGCGTATCCGCGCGAGCGGCTGGCGTGGATGCTCGCGGACGCGGGTGCGCCGGTGCTGCTCACCCAGGAACGGCTGCGGGGCACGCTGCCCGTGGAAGGTGTGCGGGTGCTCGCGCTGGACGGGGAGGGCGTGCTCGACGGGATGCCGGCCACGGCTCCGGAGTCAGGGGCCGGCGCGGAGGACGCGGCCTACGTCATCTACACCTCCGGCTCCACCGGCACGCCGAAGGGAGTCTGCGTGCCTCACCGGGCGGTGGTGCGCCTCGTCGTGGAGACGGACTTCATCCAGTGGTCGCCGGACGACCGTGTCGCGCAGGCCTCCAATGCCTCGTTCGACGCGGCCACGTTCGAGGTCTGGGGGGCGCTGCTCAACGGCGCGCGGCTGGTGGGCGTGGACCGGGAGACGGCGCTCGCCCCGAGGGCCTTCGCCACGTGGCTGCGCGAGCAGGACATCCGCGTGCTGTTCCTCACCACGGCGTGGTTCAACCAGGTCGCGGCCGAGGTGCCGGACGCCTTCCGCGGGCTGAGGCAGCTCCACTTTGGAGGCGAGGCGGTGGACCCGAGGCCGGTGCGCCAGGTCCTCCGCGAAGGGCCGCCGGAGCGCCTGCTGCACGTCTACGGCCCCACGGAGAGCACCACCTTCTCCACCTGGCACCTCATCACCGAGGTACCGGAAGGAGCGACGACCCTGCCCATCGGCCGGCCGCTCGCGAACACGGAGCAGTACGTGCTCGACGTGGCCCTGGCGCCGGTGCCGCCGGGAGGCGTGGGGGAGCTATGGCTGGGTGGAGACGGGCTGGCGTGGGGCTACCTCGGCCGGCCGGAGCTGACGGCGGAGCGCTTCGTGCCGCACCCGTTCAGCACGACGCCGGGCGCGCGGCTGTACCGCACGGGTGACCGGGTCCGGCTCCTCCCTGACGGCGCGGTGTCGTTCGTCGGGCGCGTGGATACGCAGGTGAAGGTGCGCGGCTTCCGCGTGGAGCCGGGCGAGGTCGAGGCGGCGCTGCTGCGGCACCCCGAGGTGCGGCAGGCCGCCGTGCTCGCGCGCGAGGATGCCGTGGGTGGCTCGCGGCGCCTGGTGGCGTACGTGGTCCCCTCGGCGGAGGGGGCCGCGCCTCCGTCCCCGGCCGTCCTGCGGGAGTTCCTCACCGAGCACCTGCCCGCGTACATGGTGCCCTCCGCCTTCATGGTGCTGGAGCGGCTGCCGCTGACGCCCAATGGCAAGGTGGATCGGCGCGCGCTGCCGGAGCCCACGCGCTTCGAGTCCGCGGAGGAGACGTCCGCGGGCTCCGCCGCGCCCCGGGGACCCGAGGAGGAACTGCTCGCCGGACTCTTCGAGGAACTGCTCGGCGTCTCGCACGTCGGTGCCTACGACAGCTTCTTCGACCTGGGTGGGCACTCGTTGCTGGCCACCCGCGTCGTCGCGCGCATCCAGGCCACCTTCGGCGTGTCCCTGTCATTGAGAGACCTGTTCGAGGACCCCACGGTGGGGCGGCTCGCGGAGCGCATCCGAGCGGCCCGCCAGGCGAACGGGGCCGTGCGACTCCCGCCCATCGTCCCCGTGCCGAGGGAGTGCCCCCTGCCGTTGTCCGCGATGCAGGAGCGGCTGTGGTTGCTGGAGCAGCTCCAGCCGGGCACGGCGCTCTACAACGTCGTCTGGGCGGCATGGCTGGAGGGACCGTTGGACGTGCCCGCGTTCGAGCGCGCGCTGTCCGCGCTGTTCCGCCGCCACGAGGCGCCACGGACCACGTTCTCGAGCCACGCGGGAGATCCGGTGCAGGTCATCCACCCGGAGGTGCAGGTCTCGCTGCCAGTGGTGGACCTGCTCAACGTGGCCGAAGCGGAGCGTGAAGCAGAGGCCCTGCGCGCCGCCTCCGAAGAGGCCCGGCGTCCGTTCTCCCTGGCCGATGGGCCGCTCTTCCGCGCGCTGCTGCTCCGCACGGGGGAGACGAAGCACCTGCTCGTCCTGACGCTGCACCACATCATCTCCGACGGCTGGTCCCTGGGCGTGGTCACCCGTGAGCTGGCCGCGCTGTATGGGGCGGAGCTGCACGGGCGCCCCTCGCCACTGCCGGAGCCCTCGCTCCAGCCCGCGGACCATGCCGTGTGGCAGCGCGAGTGGCTGAAGGGCGAATCGCTGGAGGCGCAGCTCCGCTACTGGCGCAAGCAGCTCGCGGGGGCCCCGCCCGTCCTGGAGCTGCCCACGGACTTCCCGCGCCCGAGCCTCCAGCGCTTCCGGGGAGACACCCTCCGCGTTCACCTGCCCGCCGAACTCTCCGAGCGCTTTCGTGCCCTCTGCCGCCATGAGGGTGTCACGCCCTTCATGGGCCTGCTGGCCGCGTTCCAGCTCCTGCTGTCCCGCGTGTCGGGGCAGGAGGACGTGTGCGTGGGCTCGCCCATCGCCGGCCGTCACCACCCGGGCCTGGAGGACTTGATTGGCTTCTTCGTCAACACGCTGGTGCTGCGCACGCGGCTGGGGGGCAACCCCACCTTCCGCGAATTGCTCCACCAGGTGCGTGAGACGACGCTGGATGCGTATGCCCACCAGGACGTGCCCTTCGAGAAGCTGGTGGAGGCCCTTCAGCCTCCGCGCAGCCTGAGCCACGCGCCACTGGTGCAGGTGGTGCTGGCGCTCAACGAGGGAACGCGGTGGGATGCACCCGAGGGCCTCGCCATGCGTCCGGTGGAGCTGGCCTCCGGTACGGCGAAGTTCGACCTGACTCTCTCGCTCTTCGACTCCCCGGATGGACTCTCCGGGACGCTGGAGTACGACGCGGACCTCTTCACGCCGGCCACGGCCTCGCGGCTCATGTCCCAGTTGCGCGTGCTGCTGGAGGGCGCGGTGGCGGATGCCGGTCAGCGCGTGGGCGACCTGCCGATGATGGACTCGGCGGAGCGCCAGCGCCTGCTGGTGGAGTGGAACGACACCCGGGCCGAGTACCCGCGCGAGGCCTGCCTCGCCGAGCTGTTCGAGGCGCAGGCGGCGCGGACGCCCGACGCGGTGGCGGCCGAGTGCGTGGACTCCCGGCTCACGTACGGCGAGCTGGACCGGCGGGCGAATCAGCTCGCGTGGTACCTGCGCAAGCACGGCGTGGGGCAGGGGACACCGGTGGGCCTGTGCGTACAGCGCTCGCTGGAGCTGGTGGTGGGGATGCTCGGCATCCTCAAGGCGGGCGGCGCGTACGTGCCGCTGGACCCCACGTACCCACGCGAGCGGCTGGCATTCATGGTGGAGGACACGCGCCTGCCGGTGGTGCTGGCGCAGCGGTCGGTGCTGGAGCTGCTGCCCTCCGGAAGCGCCACGGTGGTGCTGCTGGACGAGGCCTGGAGCGACGTGGCGCGCGAGCCGGAGTCGTCTCCGAGCATCCGGGTGCCGGCGGAGTCGCTGGCGTACGTCATGTATACCTCAGGCTCCACGGGACGGCCCAAGGGCGTCTGCGTTCCGCAGCGCGCGGTGGCGCGGCTGGTGCTCGGGAGCCGCTTCGCGCGGTTCGGACCGGAGGAGGTGTTCCTCCAGCTCGCGCCCATCTGCTTCGACGCCGCCACCCTGGAGCTGTGGGGGGCGCTGCTGCACGGGGCGAGGCTGGTCCTCTTCCCACCGACGACACCCACGGTGGACTCGCTGAAGGACGTGCTGGTCCGCCATGGCGTGACGACGCTGTGGCTGACGGCCGCGCTCTTCGAGGCCATCTCCGCCGCCCGGCCGGACGCGCTGGACGGGGTGCGCCAGCTCCTGGCGGGCGGTGACGTGCTTCCACCAGCGGTGGTGCGTGAGCGGCTCGCGCGCGGCGGCATCATGGTCAATGGCTACGGGCCCACGGAGGGCACCACCTTCACCTGCTGCCATGTCATGGAGGGCTCCATCGCCGACGGCCCGGTGCCCATCGGCAGGCCCATCGCCAACACGCGGGTGTACGTGGTGGACCGCGGCCTGCGGCTGGTGCCTCCGGGTGTGCCGGGCGAGCTGCTCATCGGCGGCGACGGGCTCGCGTGGGGCTACCTCGGGCGGCCGGAGCTGACGGCCGAGCGGTTCATCCCGGATGCCTTCGGACCGGAGTCGGGCGGGCGGCTGTACCGCACGGGAGACCAGGTCCGCTACCGGGAGGACGGGACGCTGGAGTTCCTCGGGCGGATGGACGCGCAGGTGAAGGTGCGCGGCTACCGCGTGGAGCCGGGCGAGGTGGAGGAGGCGCTGCGCAAGCACCCGGCAGTGGCCGAGGCGGTGGTGGTGGCGAAGCCGGACCCCGCCGGTGGCAAGCGGCTGGTGGCCTATGCCGTCCCACGGCATGGGGAGACGCTGGAGCCCCGCGCGCTGCGGACCTTCCTGGCGGAGTCGCTGCCGGAGTTCATGGTGCCCTCCGCGCTGGTGCCGCTGGCGGCGCTACCGCTGACGCCGGTGGGCAAGCTGGACCGGGCGGCGCTGCCGGAGCCGGATGTGGCCCGCCCGTCAGGGAGCACCTTCGCGGAGCCCACCACGGCGCTGGAGCGCCGGCTGGCGGAGCTGTGGGCAAAGGTGCTGGGCGTGGAGCGGGTCGGTGTGGAGGACCACTTCTTCGCGGACCTGGGCGGCAGCTCCATGTCCGTGGTCAAGGCGTGCGCGCTGCTCCGGGACGAGCTGAAGCGGGACGTTCCGGCAACGCGCTTCTTCGAACATCCGACGGTCCGAGCCTTCGCCATGTCCCTGGAAGGGGACGGCGAGGTGACGGACTCACGGGACAACGAGGCCCACGTGGATCGCGCCCAGCAGCGGCGGCAGGCGATCCGGCGTCAGGGCCGGCGGGGGAATCACGGCAATGGCTGAGGTCGATGACATGCAGGGCGAGGACACCGGGAACGACATCGCGATCATCGGCATGGCGGGGCGCTTCCCCGGCGCCACGAGCCTGATCGAGTTCTGGAGCAACCTCCGGAGCGGCGTGGAGTCCATCTCGTTCTGGTCCGAGGCGGAGACCGAGCGCTCGCCGCTCATCCCCGAGGAGCTGTGGATGCACCCGCGCTTCATCCGCGCCGGCGGCATCCTCGAAGGGGCTGACCACTTCGACCACAACTTCTTCGATGTCCCGCTGCGCGAAGCGCAGTGGATGGACCCGCAGCAGCGCGTCTTCCTCCAGTGCGCCTGGGCGGCGCTGGAGGACGCGGCGTATGACCCGTCCCGCTACAAGGACCGCATTTCGCTCTACGCGGGCGCGGGCTCCAGCGGGCACCTGCTGTCCCTGCTGAGCGAGGCACGCAAGGACGCGGGGGCGGTGCTGGACCTGGCCACCGCCGGCCCGGAGAGCCTGGCGATGAAGGCGTCCTTCAAGCTCCAGCTCCGGGGCGAGAGCGTCGCCGTCTACACCGCCTGCTCCACGAGCCTGGTCGCCATCCACATGGCCTGCCAGAGCCTGCTCACGCGGCAGTCGGACATCGCGCTCGCGGGAGGCGTGCGCATCGCCAGTCCCCAGCGGACGGGCTACCTGCACCAGGAGGGGCTCATCTACTCGCCGGACGGGCACTGCCGCGCCTTCGACGCACGGGCCGCCGGCACCGTGGCCGGCAACGGCGTGGGCGTGGTGGTGCTCAAGCCGCTGGCGGACGCGCTGCGCGACGGGGACCACATCCGCGCGGTCATCAAGGGCTCCGCCGTCAACAACGACGGCCAGCAGAAGGTCGGCTACACCGCGCCCAGCATCGAGGGGCAGGCCGAGGTCATCGCGGACGCGCTGGCCTATGCGGGGCTCGGGGGCGATGACATCGACTACATCGAGGCCCATGGCACCGGTACGTCGCTGGGCGACCCCATCGAGATTGCCGCACTGACCCGCGCCTTCCGGAAGACGACGGAGCGCCGGGGCGACTGCGCCATCGGCTCGCTCAAGACGAACCTGGGCCACCTGGACGCGGCGGCCGGCGTGGCGGGGCTCATCAAGGTGGTGCTGTCGCTCGAGAACGAGGAGCTGCCGCCGAGCCTCCACTTCGAGCGTCCCAACC
This sequence comes from Myxococcus sp. RHSTA-1-4, assembly GCF_020037125.1. Classification (GTDB taxonomy): domain Bacteria; phylum Myxococcota; class Myxococcia; order Myxococcales; family Myxococcaceae; genus Myxococcus. The sequence goes on along the minus strand of NZ_JAIQDG010000055.1, from coordinate 25,365 downwards.
CGGAGATCGACTTCGAGAAGAGCCCCTTCTTCGTCAATACGGAGCTGAGGTCATGGGAGCGCGGTGGGAGGCCGCGCCGGGCGGGTATCAGCTCCTTCGGCATCGGCGGCACCAACGCCCACGTGGTGGTGGAGGAAGCGCCCGCGGCACGAAAGGAGCGGCGGAGTGCTCGCCCCTTGCAACTCGTGACACTGTCCGCGCGCACCCCTTCGGCCCTGGAGGTGATGTCGCGGGCCCTGGCGTCGCACGTGGAGAGCAGTCCGTTCCTCGACCTGGAGGACGTGGCCTTCACGCGCAACGTGGGACGCCACGCGTTCGAGCATCGGCGCACCGTGGTGGCGGCGAACAGGCTCGAGCTGGCGGAGCGGCTGCGCAACACCACCGCGGTGGAGGCCGGCCGCAACCGCCGCGTGGCCTTCCTCTTCCCCGGGCAGGGCGCTCAGGCGGTGGCCATGGGCCGCGAGCTGTACGCGGCCGAGCCGGGCTTCCGCAAGGACGTGGACGCCGCGCTGGCCCGGCTGGAGCCGGCCCTGAAGGCGGAGGTGCGCCTGCTCCTGCTGGCCACGGAGGAAGAGGAGGCCGCCTCCAGGAAGCTGACGGACCCACGCGTGGCGCTGCCCGCGCTCTTCATCGTCGAGCACGCGCTGGCCCGGATCTGGATGTCCTGGGGCATCCGGCCCCACGCGATGCTGGGGCATAGCTATGGCGAGTACGCGGCGGCCTGCGTGGCCGGCGTGCTGTCGCCGGAGGACGGACTCCGGCTCGCGGTGGTACGCGGCGCGCTGATGGCCCGGATGCCCCCGGGGGCGATGCTCGCGGTCGGGCTGAAGGAAGAGGAGGTCCTTCCGCTCCTCGTGGACGGAATCTCGCTGGCGGCGGTGAACGGCGCGGGCCGGTGCGTCGTCTCGGGCCCCGTGGACGCCATCGCGCGGCTGGAGGGCGAGCTCTCCGGCCGTGGCGTGGGCGTGGTGCGCCTGCCCGCCGCGCACGCGTTCCACTCCAGCGCGGTGGAGCCGCTGATGCCGGACCTGGCGCGCGCGGTGTCCGCGCTGCGTCTCAAGAAGCCGGAGATGCCCTTCGTGTCCAGCCTCACCGGCACGTGGATCCGCCCGGAGGAAGCGACCGACCCCACGTACTGGGCCCGGCAGATGCGCCAGCCGGTCCGCTTCGCGGCGGGCCTGGAGGTGCTCATCGCGGAGGGGTGCAGTGTCCTGCTGGAGGTGGGGCCGGGGACGGACCTCACGTCGCATGGCCGCTACCACGCACGGCTGAACAAGCGGGTGCTCGCCGTTCCTTCCCTGCGCCGTCGCCGCTCGGAGGGAGACTACCTCGGGCTGCTCCAGACGCTGGGCGACCTGTGGTGCGCGGGCGTGGACGTGGACTGGGAGAAGTTCCACGGCGTGGACTCGTGCCGCCGCGTCCCGCTGCCGACGTACCCTTTCGAGGAGAAGCCCTGCCGGCTGGAGTCCCAGGCGCTTCCCGTGTTGCCGCGAGCCGCGCCGGCCGTGGAGGCGAAGCCCGCCGAGGCCGCCATGATGGCCGAGTCGCTCGCGGCCGCGGCGGTTCCCGTGCCTCCCACGTCCGTGGGGGAGATCCAGCAGCGCGTGATGGAGATCTGGCGCGAGCGGCTGGGGCCGGTGGAGATCGGCCCCAACGACGACTTCCTGGAGCTGGGGGGCAACTCGCTGATGGCGGCGCAGATGCTGACCCGCCTGCGCGAGACGTTCTCCGTGCAGCTCCCGCTGAGCGCGCTGTTCGAAGCGCCCACCGTGGCGGGCATCTCCGCGCGCATCGAGGCGATGCTGCAGTCGACCTCCCCGGCCGGCGGCGCGATGGCGTCGGAGGTGATGTTCCGCATCGACCGGAGTGGCGAGCTGCCGCTGTCGGTGGTGCAGGAGCGCGTCTGGCGGATGGAGCAGCTCGACCCGGGCAACCCGTCCCTCAACATGCCCCTGGCGGTGCGGCTCACCGGGTCGCTCGACGTGGCGGTGCTGGAGCGGAGCGTCAACGAGGTCATCCGCCGGCATGAGATTCTGCGCGCGACATACACCGTGGAGCAGGGGCGCGTGCGCCAGCACTTCGCCTCCGAGCTCCGCATCCAGGTGCCGGTGGTGGACCTGCGGGAGTACGCGGGCGACCGCGAGGCGGAGGCGCTGCGGCTGGCGCTGGATGAGGCGGTGCAGCCGTTCTCCCTGGAGCAGGGCCCCATCGTCCGCGCCCGGCTGCTGCGGCTGGCGGAGACGGACCATCTGATGCTCCTGACGGTGCACCACATCGCGGCGGACACGCTGTCGCTGGTGGCGTTCTTCCGCGAAATGGCGGTGAACTACCAGGCGTTCAGCGAGGGCAAACCGGCGCCGCTGCCGGAGCTGGCCGTGCAGTACGTGGACGCGGCGGCCTGGGAGCGCCGCTCGCTGGCCGGAGGCGCGCTGGCGCACCAGGAGGCCTACTGGAAGGAAGTGCTGGCGGACCTGCCTCCCTCGCTGGAGCTGGTATCCGACCGGCCGCGAGGCGCGGCCTCCCACCTGCGCGGGGCCCGCTTCCCCGTGGTCTTCTCGCGCGAGCTGAGCGCCGCGCTCTACGCGTTCAGCCACCGCGAGGGCGTGACGCCCTTCATGACGCTGCTGGCCGCGCTCTCCTCGCTGCTGGTCCGCTACTCGGGGCGCGAGGACATCGTGGTGGGCACGCCCGTGGGCAACCGCGCCCGGGGCGAGCTGGAGCCGCTCATCGGCTTCGTGGCCCACGCCATGGCACTGCGCACGGACGTGTCCGGCGACCCGTCGTTCCGCGAGCTGGTCGTCCGAGCGCGAGAGACGACCATCGGCGCGTCCAGCCATCAGGACGTGCCCTTCGAGCACGTGCTGCCCATGGTTGCGCCCGGACGCGACCCGGCTCAGCAGCGGCTCTGCGACGCGGCCCTCGTGCTGCACGGACTCAACGCCGCGGCCACTCCGTTGGTGCCGGGGCTCGAGCTGAAGCTGGTGGAGGTGCCGGGAACGCCCGCGCAATTCGGCGCGACCCTGGGCGAGATGACGCTCCTCCTGCACGAGAGCCAGAGCGGCATCTTCCACGGCTTCATCGAGTACGCCACCGAGCTCTACGATGAGGCGCGCATCGCCCGGCTGGCTGGGCACCTGGAGACGCTGCTCGGCGCGGCCCTGGCCAATCCGGAGCTGCGGGTGTCCCGACTCCCGCTGGCGACGCTCGGCGAGCGTGAACTGATGGCGCGACCAGGCGCGGAGTCTTCGGCGCCTGGACTGGCGACGCGTGTCGCGCCCCCTGGCGAGCGCGAGCTATCGGAGGGGACCGCGCCCGGACTCCTGGAGCGGCTCGCAGCGCGGGTGGACAGTGCGCCGGATGCGGTGGCGCTCAGTGCCGGAGCGCGCCGCCTGACCTGGCGTGAGCTCGCGGAGCGGGCCCGAGGACTGGCCGCCCGGCTGCGGAAGGAGGGCGTGGGTCCTGAAGTGCCCGTGGCCCTGCGCCTGGAGCCCTCGGTCGAGTCAGTCGTCGCGCTCTGGGGCGTGCTGGAGGCCGGCGGTGCGTGCCTCCCTGTCTCTCGTGGCGAGGTGCTGGAGCTGGCGTCTCTGCTCCCGGCCAGTGGCCCGAGGGTGCTGCTGGTAGCCCGCCTCGGAGAAGCCTCCGGGGTCCCGGTGGGCGTGCGTGTCCTGACCGTGGAAGGTGAGGCCGGTGATGTGGCCGCCGCTGGCACCGTGCCCCCCGAGCGGCTGGCATTCATCGTGCCCGCGCCCGAGGCGCTGGGCGGACGTGGCCGCGTCATGCTGACCCATCGCAACGTCGCGCACCTGCTGGCGTCGCTGGACGCGCGGGTGGGGGCGGGCGAGGGCGAGGTGTGGCTGGCGGCGGGCGGGCCCGCGTCGGACCCGACGGGACTGGACCTGCTGTGGGCCCTGGCGCGCGGAATGCGCGTCGTCCTCCCTCCCGAGCGGCTGGCCGCGCGCTTCGCCGTCCTCGGACGGAAGCCGGACATGCGCCGGCCCATCGACTTCAGCCTCTCCTACTTCGCCAACGACGAGGACTCGCTGGGCGAAGAGAAGTACGAGCTGCTCATCGAAGGCGCGAAGTTCGCGGATGCGCACGGCTTCTCCGCCGTCTGGACGCCGGAGCGGCGCTTCCACTCGTTCGGTGGCTTGTACCCGCAGCCCTCGGTGATTGGCGGCGCGCTCGCGATGCTGACGCGCAACGTGCAGATCCGCGCGGGCAGCGTGGTGCTGCCGCTGCACGACCCCATCGAGGTGGCCGAGCAGTGGTCCGTGGTGGACAACCTGTCGCACGGGCGCGTGAGCCTGTCGTTCGCCACGGGGTGGCACGCGAATGACTTCGTGCTCTCGCCGGACACCTTCGCCCGCCGGCGCGAGGTGCTCCTCGAGCGGCTGGAGGAGCTGCGCCGCCTGTGGAGGGGCGGCACGGTGAAGCGCCGCAACGGCGCGGGCAACGAGGTGGAGCTCGCGTTGCGCCCGAAGCCGAAGCAGGCGGAGCTGCCGGTGTGGCTGACGTCCACCGGAAACCCGGAGACGTTCCGCAAGGCCGGCGAGGTGGGCGCGAACATCCTCACCAACGTGCTCGGGCTGGGCTCCAGCCTGGACGAGCTGGCGGTGAAGGTCGCGCTGTACCGCGAGATGTATCGCAAGTCGGGCGCGCCGGGACGTGGCCATGTGGCGCTGATGCTCCACACCTTCCTCGGCCAGGACATGGACGAGGTGCGCGCCGCGGTGCGCGAGCCGCTCAAGCGATACTTCCAGAGCTCGGTGGACGTCTTCGCCAGCCTGGTCGGCAGCCAGGGCCTCCAGGTGGACGTGCGCGGTCTCACGCCAGAGGACATGGAGGTCATGCTCGAGCAGGGCGTCGAGCACTACCTGAAGGATGGCGGCCTGTTCGGCACGGTGGAGGACTGCGAGCGCATCGTGGAGCGCGTGCGCTCCCTGGACGTGGACGAGATTGCCTGCCTCGTCGACTACGGCGTGCCGCTGGAGCCGAGCATGTCCAGCCTGCGCCGGCTGGCCGTGCTGCGGGAGCGGAGCCAGGTGCGGCCCCTGCCCGAGGAGGCGGTGCTGGCCGAAGGCGATGCCGGCCTGGGCGACCTGCTGGAGCTCGTCCGGGGCGAGGGCATCACCGCGCTGCGGTGCGCGCCGTCACAGGCACGCGCGCTCGCGGAGCTGCCCGGCGCCGATGCGGCACTGGGCGGGGTGCGCTTGTGGGTGCTGGGCGGTGAGTCCCGGCCCGCGAGTGGAACGGACGCTCCATTCCTCTCCACCTCCGCGAGGAGGGTGGAGCTGGAGTCCTCACTGGTGGGCGCGGCCTGGCCGACCCACCACACCGCGCCCGTGTACCTGCGCGATGCCTCCGGCGGCCCGGTGCCTGTGGGTGTCGTCGGAGAGCTGGCGCTGGGTGGAACCGCCATTCCGCGCGGCTTCTGGAACGACCCCGAGGCTACCCGTGTGCGCTTCATTCCCGTGCCGGGTGCCGGCCCGGACGAGCGGCTCTTCCTGACCGGCCAGCACGCCCGCCTCCGCAATCCGGGAGAGCTCGAGCTGGTGGTGCCCTCGCACGCCACGAAGCCCCGTCATCCGGCGAAGGCTCGCGGCACGGTGGCACCCAAGCCCAAGGGGGTCGCGCCCGTCGCGCCGCCCCCAGTGGTGCCCGCCGCGACGGCGACGCCGGTGGCGCGCGTCTCGCGTGACGAGCCGCTGCCGCTGTCCTTCCCCCAGCAGCGCATCTGGGCCCTGAGCCAGCTCGACCCCAACGGCATCGCCTACAACAACACCGTCACCCTCCGTCTGGACGGCGCGGTGAGCGTCCCGCTGCTGGAGGCGGCGCTGAACGAGCTGGTGCGCCGGCACGAGGTGCTGCGCACCACCTTCGCGCTCGCGGAGGGCGGCGCGCATCAGGTCATTGCTCCGTCCATGCCCCTGGTGCTGGAGCAACTGGAGGCCAGGGGTTCGAGCACGGAGGAGCGCGAGGCCACGGCGCTGCGGCTGGCGCTCGCGGAGGCTCGCCGCCCGTTCGACCTGGTGCACGGGCCGGTGATGCGCGCCGTGCTGATCCGGATGGGTGATGCGGCCTCGGTGCTGCACCTCACCATCCACCACATCGCCTCGGACGGCTGGTCCAGCGGCGTGTTGTTCCGCGAGTTGGTCACGGTCTACGAGTCGCTGGTGGCGGGCCGTCCGTCGCCGCTGCCCGAGCTGCCGGTGCAGTACGCGGACTACGCGGTGTGGCAGCGCAGCTGGCTGCTCAGTCCGGCAGTGGAGGCCCAGCTCGCGTACTGGAAGCAGCAGCTCGCCGGAGCCCAGGTGCTGGAGATGCCGACGGACCGCCCGCGCCCCGTGCGCTGGTCGGGCCGGGGTGGGCGCCTCCAGGTTGCCGTGCGCAAGCCGCTGGTGGACGCGCTCTGGACGCTGGGGCGCCGTGAAGGCGCCACGCCCTTCATGGTGCTGACCGCGGCATTCCAGACGCTGCTGCACCGCTACTCGGGCCAGGACGACATCATCGTCGGTACCTCCGCCGCGGGCCGCAACCGGCCCGAGCTGGAGGGGCTCATCGGCTGCTTCCTGAACACACTCGCCATCCGAGGGGACCTGTCGGGCGCGCCCACGTTCGTGGAACTGCTCCGCCGCGTGAAGGTGGCGTCCATCGGGGCCTACGCCCACCAGGAGATTCCGTTCGAGCGGCTGGTGGACGAGCTGCGCGTCCCGCGCGACCCGAGCCGCATGCCGCTGGTCCAGGCGATGCTGACGTTCCACAACACGCCGCCGGTGGAGGTCCGCACGCCGGGCCTCGGCGTGAAGATGATCGAGCTGGACATCGGCGCGACCAAGGTGGACCTGTCGCTGGAGCTGCGCGACACGCAGGACGGCCTCACGGGCGCGCTGGAGTTCGCGGCCGATCTCTTCGAGCCAGCGACGGCGCAGCGCCTCTGGGAGCGCTTCGTGCGACTGCTGGAAGGCATCGCGGCCGACCCGGCCCAGCGCGTGGCCGAGCTGCCGATGCTGTCCGAGTCCGAGCGTCACCATCTCCTGGTGGCCTGGAACGACACGCGAGAGCCCTTCCCCTCGGAGGCCTGCATCCACGAGCTCTTCTCGGCCCAGGCGGCGCGGACGCCGGACGCCGTGGCGGTGGTGGCAGAGGGACAGCGCCTGACGTACGCCGAGCTGGAGACGCGTGCCAACCAGCTCGCGCACCATCTGCGCTCGCTGGGCGTGGGGCCCGAGGTGCGGGTGGGCCTGTGCGCGGAGCGGTCGGCGGAGCTGGTGGTGGGGCTGCTGGGCGTGCTGAAGGCGGGCGGCGCCTTCGTCCCGCTGGACCCTGCGTATCCCAGCGCTCGGCTGACCTACATGATGCGGGACGCCGGGCTGTCGGTGGTGGTGACGCAGGGGCATCTCGAGGACGAGCTCCCCGCCACCCATGAGCTGCTGGTCTCGGTGGACACGGAGTGGAGCCACATCGCCCGGAACCCCACGGAGGCGCCGCGCTCCGGCGTGCCGGCGGAGGGACTGGCGTACGTCATCTACACGTCGGGTTCCACGGGGACGCCCAAGGGCGTGCTGGTTCCGCACCAGGGCCTCTGCAACACGGTGCGCGCGGTCATCCGCGCCCATGGCGTCGGCCCCGGGAAGAGGGTGCTCCAGGCGGCGGCGCTCGGCTTCGACGCGTCCGTGCTGGAGGTGCTGTCCACGCTGGTGGCCGGGGCGGAGCTGCACCTTGCACCGCGAGAGTCGCTGCTGCCAGGAGCGCCGCTGCGCGAGGTGCTGGAGGCACGCGGCATCACCACGGTGACGCTCACGCCGTCGTCGCTGTCGCAGCTGGAGCCGGAGGGACTGCCCGCGCTGGAGACCGTCATCTCCGCGGGCGAGGCCTGCACGCCGGAGCTGGCGCGGCGCTGGAATTCGGGGCGGCGGCTGCTCAACGGCTATGGCCCCACGGAGGCCACGGTCTGCGCGACTGTCTCCACGGAGCTGGACGTGGAGCGCCCGGACATCGGGCGACCCATCGCGAACATGCGCGCGTACGTGCTGGACGGGCGGGGCCAGCCCGTGCCGCCGGGAGTGCCGGGCGAGCTGTACCTCGGTGGCCCTGGCGTGGCGCGGGGCTACCTGGGGCGGGCGGAGCTGACGGCGGAGCGCTTCGTGCCGGACGCGTTCTCCGGTGAGGCCGGTGTGCGCCTGTACCGGACGGGCGACCGCGTCCGATACCGCGCGGACGGCCGGCTGGAGTACCTGGGCCGTACGGACCACCAGGTGAAGGTGCGTGGCTTCCGCATCGAGCTGGGTGAGGTGGAAGCGGCGCTCCGCCAGTATCCCGGAGTGAACGACGCGGTGGCCACGGTGCGCGAGGAGCCACCGGGGACGAAGCGGCTGGTGGGCTACCTCGTGCGGGCCCCGGGTGACGCGGCCGCACTGGACGTCACCGCGCTGCGCGCCTTCCTGAAGGAGCGGCTGCCCGAGCACATGGTGCCCGCGGCCTTCGTCGCGCTGGAGACGTTGCCGCTGTCGCCCGCGGGGAAGGTGGACCGGGCGGCGCTTCCGGCGCCGGACTCCGCGCGCGTGGGGCAGGGGAAGACCTTCGTCGAGCCTCGCACCGACGCGGAGAAGAGGCTGGCGGCGCTCTGGGCGCAGGTGCTCGGCGTGGAGCGCGTGGGCCTGCACGACAACTTCTTCGAGCTGGGCGGCGACTCCATCCTCGGCATCCAGATTGTCTCCCGCGCGAAGGCGGCGGGGCTGGCGCTGGAGCCGGCCCAGCTCTTCGAGAAGCAGACGCTCGCGGAGCTGGCCGCCGCGGCGGGCGAGGCCAGGGCCGGCACGGCGGAGCAGGGCGTGGTGGTGGGCCCTGTCCCGCTGACGCCGATGCAGCGCATCTTCTTCGACGAGTGGGCGCTGCCGGAGCCGCACCACTACAACCTGGCGGCGGTGCTGGAGGTGCGCCGGCCGGTGGATGCCGCGTTGCTGGAGCAGGCGCTGCGGGCGCTGGTGGCCCATCACGACGCGCTCCGCCTGCGCTTCACGCGGACGGCGGCTGGCTGGCATCAGGAGTGTGCCCCCGTGCCCGAGCGCATCCAGGTGCGGCGCGTGGACCTGTCGTCCGTGCCGGAGGCGGAGCAGGGCGCGGCGCTGGAGGCCGTGGGAGCGGAGGTCCACCGGAGCCTGAACCTGGGCGAGGGGCTGTTGCTGCGCGCGGTCCTCTTCAACCGGGGAGCGGGCCGGACGGGACGGCTGTTGCTGGTGGTGCACCACCTCGCGGTGGACGGTGTCTCGCTGCGTCCGCTGCTGGAGGACCTGGAGACGGCCTACACCCAGCTCGAGCGGGGAGCCCCGGTGGTGCTGCCGGCCAAGACGACGTCCTTCAAGTCGTGGGCGGAGCGGCTGGTGGAGCACGCGCGCTCGGAGGAACTGGCCCGCGAGCTGCCGCTCTGGAAGGCGGCGGGCGATGTCCCGTCCCTGCCGGTGGACCTGGCGGGAGGCGAGAACACGCCGGGCTCGGAGGCGCTGGTGACGGTGACGCTCGGCGAGGCCGAGACACGGGCACTTCTGAACGAGGCGCCCACCGCGTACCGCGCGCGCGTGGACGAGGTGTTGCTCGCCGCGGTGGCGCGGGCCATCTCGCACTGGACCGGCGGCCGGAAGGTGCGGCTGGAGCTGGAGGGCCATGGCCGCGAGGCGCTGTTCGCGGACGTGGACCTGTCACGCACGGTGGGCTGGTTCACCAGCACGTTCCCCCTGGAGGTGGAGCTGCCGGAGGGGGGCAGCGCGGGTGACGGGCTGAGAGCCCTCCGCGACGCACGGCGGAAGCTGCCGGCGAACGGCATCGGCCATGGCCTGCTGCGCTACCTGCGGGAGGACACGGCCGAGGTGCTGCGCGCGTCCCCGCGCGCCGAGGTGGGCTTCAACTACCTGGGACAGCTCGAAGCGGCGGCCCGGGGCTCGGAGCGCTTCGCCCTCACGGAGGAGCCGAGCGGCGCGTGGCATGGCCCGGGAGGCCGCCGGCCCCACCGCATCGAAGTGAACGCGGTGGTGAGTGACGGCCGGCTGAAGGTGGTCTGGGCCTACAGCTCCAACCTGCACGCACGAGCCACCATCGAGGCCGTGGCCGCCCGGTTCCTGTCCGCGCTGCACGAGCTGGTGGAAGGCCGGGGCACGCCGGACGCGGCACGCCGGTCGCCCGGAGACTTCCCGCTGGCCCGCCTGACGCCCGCGTCCCTGGAGCGCCTGTTGCGGCAGTACCCCGACGTGGAGGACCTGTACCCGCTCACCTCGCTCCAGCAGGGCATGCTCTTCCACGCGGCGCTGGCGGCGCCCGGCTCGGGGGTCTTCCACGAGCAGCTCTCGTGGACCTCGCGCGGCCGGGTGGACCTGCCCGCGCTGCGGCGCGCCCTGGCGGAGGTCGTCGCGCGCAACGCCGTCCTGCGGACGTCGTTCATCCACGAAGGGCTGCCCGAGCCCCTTCAGGTCGTCCATGCGAAGGCGGCGCTGCCCTGGACGGAGCATGACCTGCGTGGGCTCTCCGCCGAGGAGCAGCGCGCGCGGCTGGAGGCCATGGTTCGCGAGGACCGCGCCCGAGGCTTCAAGTTGTCCCCGGCGCCCCTGGCGCGGATGGACGTGGTGCGCCTGGAGGAAGGCGCGTACCGGTTCCTCTGGAGCCACCACCACCTGGTGATGGACGGGTGGGGCGTGGGCCTGATGCTGCAACAGGTCTTCGCCATCTACACGGCGCTCGTGGAAGGCCGGGAGGCCGCGCTGCCGCGCCCGCCGGCCTGGCGCGACTACATCGCATGGCTCCAGCGGCAGGACCTTGCGCGGGCGGAGGCGTTCTGGCGGAAGGAGCTCGCGGGGTTCAGCGCGCCGACGCCGCTCCCCGCCGCCCTGCCAGCGGCGCCGGGAGTGGAGGCGGCCGTCACCGGGGAGGAAATCCTGTGGTTGCCGCCCGAGGCCACCTCGGCGCTCCAGGCGTTCGCCCGGCGGAATGGCATCACCCTCAACACGCTGGCGCAGGGCGCGTGGGCGCTGCTGCTCGGCCGCTACGCAGGAGAAGAGGACGTCGTGTTCGGCGCCACCGTCTCCGGGCGGCCGGTGGACCTGCCCGACGCCGAGTCCATGGTGGGCCTGTTCATCAACTCGCTCCCGGTCCGGGTGACGCTGCCCCAGGGAGCGCCGGTGGTGCCGTGGCTCCAGGGACTCCAGGCGCGGCAGCTCGAGATGCGCAGGTACGAGCACAGCCCGCTGGTGCAGGTGAAGGGCTGGAGCGAGGTGCCGCGCGGCCTGCCGCTCTTCGACAGCCTGCTCATCTTCGAGAACTACCCGCTCGACACCTCGTTGGGGCAGCGCGTCCCGGGGATGGAGGTGCGGGACGTGCACAGCCAGGAGCATGGCAACCATCCGCTCATCGCCTACGTGGTGCCCGGCGAGAAGCTGCGGCTGAGCCTGTCCTACGCGCCCGCGCTCTTCGGGGCGGAGACTGTGGCACGACTGCTGTCTCACTGGCGGACCTTGCTGGAGGGCCTCGCCTCCGGAGCACAGCGGCTCGGCGACGTGCCGATGCTGCGCGAGGAGGAGCGCCGCCGCGTGCTCGAAGCGGGCCGAGGACCGGAGGCTGTCTTCGACACGGAGGCGAGCCTCGGCGCGCTCTTCGACGCGCAGGTGACGCGCACGCCGGACGCTCCGGCCCTGCTGGCGGGCGACACACGGGTGACGTACCAGGAGCTTTCCGCCCGCGCGGAGCGGCTCGCGCGCCGCTTGCGGCAACTGGGCGTGGGACCGGAGTCGCGCGTGGCGGTGTGCGCGGACCGCTCGGTGGAGATGGTGGCGGGCGTGCTGGCCGTGCTGAAGGCAGGCGCGGCCTGGGTGCCGCTGGATTCCGCGTATCCCCGCGAGCGGCTGACATGGATGGTGGAGGAGAGCCGCCCGGTGGTGCTGCTCGCCCGGCGTCACCTGTCGGAGCGGCTGCCTCCCCACGGCGAAATCCCCGTGCTCTGGCTGGAGGACGATGGAGCGGAGGCCGGTGAGCCGTTGCCTCCCACTCGCGGTGGCGACGCGCTCGCGTACGTCATCTTCACTTCCGGCTCCACGGGCAGACCCAAGGGCGTCATGGCCACGCACCGCGCGACGCTGAACCGCTTCGCGTGGATGTGGCGTGCCTTCCCGTTCGATCCGGGCGAGGTGTGCGCCGTGAAGACGGCGCTGAGCTTCGTGGACTCGGTGTGGGAGGTGCTCGGGCCACTGCTGGCGGGCGTGCCCGCGGTGCTGCTGCCGGACGACACGGTGCTGGACCCGGTGCGGTTGGTGACGGCGCTGGAGTCCCATGGAGTGACGCGGCTGGTGCTCGTGCCGTCCCTGCTGCGGGCGCTGCTGGAGGTGCCGGAAGTGGGACGGCGGCTGGCGCTGTTGCGCACCTGGATGACGAGTGGTGAGCGGCTGCCCGAGGAGCTGTCGGCCCGGTTCCGCGAGCGGCTACCTCACGCGCGGCTGCTCAACCTCTACGGCTCCTCGGAGGTTGCCGCGGACGCAACGGCCACCGAGGTGGGCCAGGGCCCGGTGTCCATCGGCCGCCCCATCGACAACCTGCGGGCGTACGTCCTGGATGGGGCGCTGCGTCCCGTGCCGGAGGGTGTGCGCGGTGAGCTGTACGTGGCGGGGCACGGGGTGGCTCGCGGCTATCTGGGCCGGCCGGACGCGACGGCGGAGCGCTTCATCCCGGACCCGTTCGCAGCCACGCCCGGCGCGCGGATGTACCGCACGGGAGACGTGGTCCGGTGGCTGCCGGACGGCACGCTGGAGTACCTGGGCCGGGCGGACGACCAGGTGAAGGTGCGTGGCGCCCGCGTCGAGCCCGGTGAGGTGGAGGCGGCACTGGCCCAGCACCCGGCGGTGGCTCGCGTCGCCGTCGTGGCACACGAGGCGTCGCCCGGGGAGGCCCGGCTGGTGGCATGGGCTGTCCTGAAGCCGGGGCAGGCACTCGACGCCGCCGCGATGCGCGCGTTCCTCAAGGAGCGGCTGCCGGACTTCATGGTGCCGTCCGCCTTCGAGGCGCTGGAGGCCCTACCGCTGACGCCGAGCGGGAAGGTGGACCGGCGCTCGCTCCGGGCTCGCGCGGCCCCCACGGGCAATGCCGCCGCGGAGTACGTGGCCCCCGCGACGCCGGAGGAACTGGCGCTGGCGGGCATCTGGTCGGAGCTGCTTGGCCGGCCGCGCATCGGCGCGAGGGATGACTTCTTCGCGTTGGGAGGCCACTCGCTGATGGCGGCGCGGATCGTCTCCCGCGTGCGCGAGGCCCTGGGCGTGGAGCTGCCGCTGACGGCGGTCTTCGAAGCGCCCACGCTGGCTGGAATGGCGGACGTGGTGTCGCGCCTCGCGGGCTCGATGAAGGAGCTCGCCGGGGCGCCGATTGCCCGGGTGTCAAGAGAGCTGGACCCGTCCGCGCTGGAGCAGCTGTCGGACGAAGAGCTGGACGCACTGCTGGACGCGACCGAGGTGGAGAGCTGAGTCATGGGTAACGAGACGGACAAGAAGCCCACGCTCACGCGCGAGGAGAAGCTCGCGCTCCTGGCGAAGCGACTGGAGAAGAAGCCCCGGCCGGCCCTGCCGCTGACGTTCTCCCAGCAGCGGATGTGGTTCCTGGAGCAGCTCTCGCCAGGGCTCCCGGCCTACAACCTGCCGATGGTGGTGGAGCTGTCTGGCCGCCTGGACGTGGCCGCCCTGGAGCGGAGCTTCCAGGAAGTGGCCCGCCGCCATGAGTCGCTCCGCACGCGCTTCGGTGAGGTCTCCGGCACGCCGGTGCAGTTCGTCGAAGCGCAGGTCCGGCTTCCCTTCGCCGTCGAAGCGGTGGAGGAAGCCTCCGAGGATGCGCGCGAGGCCGCGGTGCGGCGGCGCATCCAGCGGGAGATGGAGACGCCGTTCGACCTGGCGAAGGGGCCGCTGGCGCGCGTGGTGCTGCTGCGCGTGGCACCGGAACGGCACGTGCTGCTGGTGGTGATGCACCACATCATCTCCGACGGCTGGTCCATGGGCGTGCTGACCCATGAGGTGGTGGCGATCTACGGCGCCTTCGCCGAAGGCCGGCCGTCACCGCTGCCGGAGCTGCCCATCCAGTACGCGGACTACGCGGCATGGCAGCGCGGGAAGCTGCGCGGGGAGGCGCTCGACGCGCACCTGGACTTCTGGCGCAAGCGCCTGGAGGGCGCGCCGCACGAGCTGGAACTGCCCACGGACCGCCCGAGACGCTCGGCGACGGGACGGGCGGAGCAGCGCAAGGCCCGGCTCCCCGCGCTGCTGGCGGAACGGCTGGAGTCGCTGGCACGAGGGGAGGGCGCGACGCTCTTCATGGGCGTGCTTGCGGGCCTCCAGGCGCTGCTGTCGCGGTACAGCGGACAGAAGGACCTGCTCATCGGCGCGCCGTACGCGAACCGGGACCGGAAGGAGACGGAAGGGCTGATCGGCCTCTTCTTCGAACCCCTCGTGCTGCGCGCGAACCTGTCGGGACGGCCGAGCTTCCGCGAGCTGCTGCGGCGCGCGAAGGCGGGCACGGTGGAGGCGTTCGCGCACCCGCACGTCCCCTTCGAGCCGCTGCTGAAGGCCCTGGCGGTGGAGCGGGACCTGACGCGGGCGCCCATGTTCCAGGTGCTGTTCGGACAGCTCGACGCGCTGCCCCAGGTCCGCGAGGTCCCCGGCTTGCGCGTGAGGATGCTCGACGCCGACGTGACGAGCACGGAGCTGGACCTGACGCTGATGATGGCGCGAGGGCCGGAAGGCATCGCGCTGGCGGCCACCTACAACGCGGACCTGTACGACGCGGCCACCATCGAGGGGCTCCTCGGGCACCTGGAGGTGCTGCTCGACGCGGCGGTGGAGTCGCCGGACGGGGCGGTGGAAGCGCTGCCGCTGATGAGGGCGCCGGAGCGGAGCCGGCTGCTGGTGGAGTGGAACGGGGCGCACGAGGCGCTTCCCCTCGACGCGAGCATCCACGCGCTGTTCGAGGCGCAGGTGGAGCGGACTCCGGACGCCCCGGCGGTGGCCGCTGGCGGCCAGTCGTTGACGTACCGCGAGCTGGACGCCAGGGCGAACCTGCTGGCGCACCGGCTGCGGGGGCTCGGCGTGGGGATGGAGACCCGCGTGGCCGTGTGCGTGGAGCGCTCGGTGGAGCTGATGGCGGCGCTGCTCGGCGTCCTGAAGGCCGGTGGTGCCTATGTGCCGCTGGACCCGGAGTATCCGGCGGAGCGGTTGGGCTTCATGCTGGAGGACAGCGGAGCACGCGTGGTGGTGGCGCGTGGCGCGTTCCGCGAGAAGCTGGGTGACGCACCCGGGCGGGTGTGGCTGGACGTGGACTCGCTCCCGGCCACCGGTGAGGTGTCGAAGCCCGCGATGCAGGTGCCGCCCTCGGCGGCGGCCTATGTGCTCTACACCTCGGGCTCGACGGGACGCCCCAAGGGCGTGGTGGTGCAGCACCGCTCGCTGGTGAACTTCACCCGCGCGGCGTGGCGGGCCTTCCCGGTGGAGCCGGGAGACCGCGTGCTCCAGTTCGCCTCCATCAGCTGGGACACCAGCGCGGAGGAGATCTACCCGTGCCTCACGCGCGGCGGGACGCTGGTGCTGCGCACGCCGGAGATGCTGGACGTGCCGGATGCCTTCCTGTCGCGAGTCGAGGCGGCGGGTGTCACCCAGCTCAACCTGCCCACGGCCTTCTGGCACGAAGTCACCGCGAGCCTGGACGAGGGCAAGGCGCGGCTCCCGGCGGGTTTGAAGTGGGTGGTCATCGGCGGCGAGCGTGCGGTGCCCGAGCGCGTGGCGCAGTGGCGCCGCCGCGTGGGCAGTGCCGTGCCCCTGTTCAACACCTACGGTCTCACCGAGGTGACGGCAGTGGCCACCTCCGTGGACCTGGCCGCGTTGGCCTCCGGTCCGGAGGAGGCCGGGCGCGAGGTGGCCATCGGCCGGCCGCTGACGAACGTGCGCGTGTATGTGCTGGACGGCGAGCTGCAGCCGGTGCCGCCAGGCGTGCTGGGCGAGCTGTACGTGGGCGGCGAAGGCCTGGCGCGCGGGTACCTCTCCCGGCCGGAGCTGACGGCGGAGCGATTCGTGCCCGACCCGTTCGGGAACGGTGCGCGGCTGTACCGCACGGGCGACAAGGCGCGCTGGAGGCGTGACGGCACGCTGGAGTACCTCGGCCGCGGCGACACCCAGGTCAAGATTCGCGGCCACCGCATCGAGCCGGGTGAGGTGGAGGCAGCGCTGCTGGCGCAGCCGGGCGTGCGTGAGGCGCTGGTGACGGTGCGGGAGGACGCACCGGGGGACAAGCGGCTGGTGGCGTACGCGGTGCCCAGGGAAGGGAAGACGCTGGACGGAAGCGAGGTCCGCGCGGCGCTGGAACAGCGGCTGCCACGGTTCCTGGTACCGCAGGCGGTGGTGGTGCTGGAGCGGCTGCCGCTCCTGCCCAACGGCAAGGTGGACCGCAAGGCGCTGCCCGCGCCGGAGGCGGTGAGTGTGCCGCGGCGGGAGGCCTACGTGGCCCCTCGTACGCCGGTGGAGCAGATGCTGGCGGGCTTCTGGGCGGAGGTGCTGCGCCTGGAGTCGGTGGGCCTGCACGACAACTTCTTCGAGGTGGGCGGACACTCGCTGCTCGCGATGCAGCTCGTCGCGCGGGTGCGTGAGGCGTTCCGGGTGGACCTGCCACTGCGCGATGTCTTCGAGTCGCCCACCGTGGCCGCATTGGCGGAGCGGGTGGCCCGATCCGTGGCCGTCGCTGGAGTCCCGGCGCCGCCGCTGACGCGGAAGGCTCGGCAGGGGGATGCGCCGCTGTCGTTCGCGCAGCAGCGGCTGTGGTTCCTCGCACAGCTCGACCCGGGGAATACGTCCTACAACCTGTGGGCCCCTGTGCGGCTGACGGGTACCCTGGACGTGGGCTCGCTGGAGCGGAGCTTCGGGGAGCTGGTGCGCCGGCACGAGTCGCTGCGCACGGTGTTCCGCGCCGTGGGTGGCTCGCCCGTGCAGGGCATCGTCCCCGAGGGCCGCGTGCCGCTGGAGCTCGTGGACCTGGGCTCGCTCCCGAGCGAGGAGCGTGAGGCCGCGGCGAAGGCTCGCGCCGAGGAAGAGGTGCGGCGCCCGTTCGACGTGGAGCATGGCCCGCTGCTGAGGACGACGCTGCTGAAGCTGTCGGAGCAGGAGCACGTGCTGGTGCTGGTGATGCACCACATCGTGTCGGACTACTGGTCCATGGGCATCCTCGTGCGCGAGGTGGCCGCGATCTACGAGGCCTTCTCCCAGGGCCAGCCGTCGCCCCTGCCGGAGCTGCCCGTGCAGTACGCGGACTACGCGGTGTGGCAGCGAGAGTGGCTGAAGGGCGAGGTGCTGGAGGCGCAGCTCGCGTACTGGCGCAAGCAGCTCGCCGGGGCTCCCCGGGCGCTGGAGCTGCCCACGGACCGGCCGCGTCCGGCGACGCAGACGTTCCGCGGCGCGAACCGGCTGGTGACGTGGCCGAAGGCGCTCTGGCGTGACGTGGAGTCCCTCGGCCGCCGCGAGGGGGCCACGCCGTTCATGGTGCTGCTGGCGGCGTTCCAGACGGTGCTGTCGCGCTACTCGGGCCAGGAGGACGTGAGCGTGGGAGCGCCCATCGCGGGACGCTCGCACTCGGAGACGGAGGGCCTCATCGGCTTCTTCGTCAACACGCTGGTGTTGAGGACGCGGCTGGAGCCCCGGCAGAGCTTCCGCGAGCTGCTGGCGCAGGTCCGCGAGGTGACGCTGGGCGCCTATGCGCACCAGGACGTGTCGTTCGAGAAGCTGGTGGAGGAGCTGCAGCCGGAGCGGGACCTGAGCCGCGGCCCGCTGTTCCAGGTGACGCTCACGTTGCAGAACACGCCCGTATCCGAGGTCCGGCTGCGCGACCTCACGCTCAAGGGGATGGAGGCGGAGGAGAAGACGTCGAAGTTCGACCTGTCCCTGTTGGTGGAGGAGGTGCGGGACGGAGTCGTCGCGCTGGTCAACTACAACAGCGACCTGTTCGACGCCGGAACGATGGAGCGGATGCTGGGGCACCTGCGCGTGCTGCTGGAGTCGGCCGTCGCACGTCCGGAGCAGCGGCTGTGGGAGCTGCCGCTGCTGGACTCCGAGGAGCAGCGCCGGCTGGTGGGCGAGTGGAGCGGCAGACGGGTGGAGTACCCCCGAGAGAAGTCGCTGCCGGAGCTGTTCGAAGCGCAGGTGGCGAAGACGCCTGACGCGGTGGCGGTGGCGTACGAAGGCCAGTGGCTGACGTATGTGGAGCTGAATCGCTGGGCCAACCAGATCGCGCACCATCTGAGGGGCATGGGCGTGGGGCCCGAGGTGCGCGTGGGCCTCTGCATGGAGCGCTCGCTGGACATGGTGGCCAGCGTGCTCGGCATCCTGAAGGCGGGCGGCGCCTACGTGCCGCTGGACGCGAGCTACCCGCTGGAGCGTCTGTCCTGGATGAAGCGAGAGGCCGGAGTGGCCTTGCTCGTGGCCCAGGAGAAGCTGGCGGACGAGGTGGCCGAGGGCGGTGAGCCGGTCTTCTGCGTGGACTCGCAGTGGGAAGCCATCGTGCGCCAGCCGGAGAACAACCCTCCAACGCGGGTCGGCGGCGGCAACCTGGCCTACGTGATGTTCACGTCGGGGAGCACGGGCAAGCCAAAGGGCGTGGGCGTGCCGCACCGTGCGGTAGCGCGGCTGGTGCTGGGGGCGGACTACGCGCACTTCGGGCCGGAGGAGGTGTGGCTGCAACTGGCCCCTATTTCCTTCGACGCGTCCACGTTGGAGCTGTGGGGCGCGCTGCTGCACGGCGCGAAGCTGGTGGTGTACCCGGCGGGCACGCCGTCGCTGGAGGAGCTGGGGCAGGCACTGGAGGACTCGGAGATCACCTCGCTGTGGCTGACGGCGGCGCTGTTCGAGCAGATGCAGGCGAGGCAGCCCGAGGCGCTGGCGCGTGTGAAGCAGGTGCTGGCGGGTGGAGACGTGCTGCCGGTGGGGCGGGTGCGCGAGAGGCTCGCGGGCGGAGGAGTGCTCATCAACGGGTACGGCCCGACGGAGAACACGACGTTCTCCGCGTGCTACCGGATGGAGGTGCCGGAGGAGGTGGGCGCGTCGGTGCCGATTGGCCGGCCGATAGCGAATACGTCCGCGTACGTGCTGGATGCGAGCATGAAGCCGGTGCCGGTGGGAGTGCCGGGCGAGCTGTACGTAGGAGGCGAGGGGCTGGCGGTGGGGTACGTGGGCCGGCCGGAGCTGACGGCGGAGCGCTTCGTACCCAACCCGTTCGGCCAGGGTGAGCGCCTGTATCGCACCGGAGACGTGGTGCGATGGAAGGGTGACGGGAAGCTGGAGTTCCTCGGCCGGCGGGACGGTCAGGTGAAGGTGCGGGGCTACCGCATCGAGCTGGGCGAGGTGGAGACGGCGCTGACACAGCACGGCGGCGTCAACGAGGCCGTGGTCATCGCGCGAGAGGACGGCGCGGAGGGCAAGCGGCTGGTGGCCTACGTGACAGCGACGGAGGGGGCGGCACTGGATGCGGCCACCCTGCGTACACACGTGAAGCAGCGGCTGCCGGAGTACATGGTGCCGTCGGCGTACGTGGTGCTGGACGCGTTGCCACTGACGCCCAACGGCAAGGTGGACCGCAAGGCCCTGCCCGCCCCGGACTTCCAGGCCTCCAATCCGGTGAGTTTCGAAGCGCCGCGCACGGGGGCCGAGAAGAAGCTGGCGGCCATCTTCGCGGAGGTGCTGAACGTCAAGGACGTAGGCCTGCACGGGGACTTCTTCGAGCTGGGCGGGCACTCGCTGCTGGCCACGCAGCTCGTCTCCCGGGTGCGCGAGGCGTTCCAGGTGGAGCTGCCGCTGCGGGACGTCTTCGAGGCCCCCACGGTGGAGAAGCTGGCCCTCCGCCTGGGCGGAGAGACACAGGGCGAAGCACCGGAGCCCCAAGCGCCCGCCTTGGCACGGGTGCCGCGCACGGGCGCACTGCCGCTGTCCTTCGCACAGCAGCGCCTGTGGTTCCTGGACCAATTGGAGCCGGGCAGCCCCTTCTACAACATCCCGATGGCCATCCGGCTGTCGGGCTCGCTGGACGTGGACGCCCTGGAGCGCAGCCTCCGCGAGATGGTCCGCAGGCACGAGTCGCTGCGCACCACGTTCCGCACCGAGAATGGCGCGCCAGTTCAGGTCGTCTCCGAGCAGCCCGAGCTCGCCTTCGCGATTGTCGACCTCTCCACGTTGCCCTCGGGGCAGAGCGAGTCGGAGGTCCACAGGCTGATTCGCGAGGAGTCGCTCCGTTCGTTCGACCTCTCCAGCGGCCCGCTGCTGCGGACCCGCTTGTTGAAGCGAGCCGAGACGGAGCACGTCCTGCTGGCGAACATGCACCACATCGTCTCCGACGGGTGGTCGCTGGGCGTCATCGTCAGCGAGTTCGCCGCGCTCTACTCGGCCTTCCGTGAAGGACAGCCCTCCCCCCTGCCCGAGTTGCAGGTGCAGTACGCCGACTTCGCCGCATGGCAGCGTGCGTGGCTGGAGAGTGGTGCGCTCCAGCGGCAGCTCGACTGGTGGCGCCGGCAGCTCGAAGGCGCGCCCCAGGTCCTCGCGCTGCCCACGGACAGGCCCCTGCCCGCGGTGCAGACGTTCCGGGGGGCCAACCTCCCGGTGCGGCTGCCCCGCGCCCTCTCCAACGCGGTGAAGGCCCTGGCGCAGCGGGAAGGCGCCACGCCCTTCATGGTGCTGCTGGCGGCCTTCCAGACGCTGCTGTCCCGCTACTCGGGCCAGGACGACCTGGTCGTCGGCACGCCGGTGGCGGGCCGCAACCGCGCGGAGACGGAAGGCCTCATCGGCTTCTTCGTCAACACCCTGGCGCTGCGGGCCCATCCTTCTGGGGACAAGTCCTTCCGGGACCTGCTCGCGGAGGTCAAGGACACGGCCCTGGGCGCCTACGCGCACCAGGATGTGCCCTTCGAGCGGCTGGTGGAGACCTTGCAGCCGGCGCGCAGCCTCGGCCACTCGCCGCTGTTCCAGGTGATGTTCTCCTTGCAGAACACGCCCATGCCCGAGCGGGCGTTGCCGGGCCTCACCCTGAGCCCCATCGAGACGGAGCTCGGCGCGGCGAAGTTCTTCCTCACCCTGGCTCTGGAGGAGCTGCCGGACGGCTTCGCCGGAGTGTTCGAGTACAACTCCGATCTGTTCGACGCGGCCACGATCCAGCGCATGCTGTCGCACCAGCTCCGTCTGCTGGAGGCGGCGGTAACCGCGCCGGAGCGGCGACTGTACGACCTGCCGCTGATGTCACCGGATGAGCGGCACCAGCTCCTGGTGGAGTGGAACGACACCGCGGCCGACTATCCGCGCGAGACGCCAGTGCCCGCGCAGCTCGCGGCCCGCGCGGCGCGTTCGCCTGGGGCCGTGGCGCTCTGCTGGGACGGTGGGCAGCTCACCTACGCCGAGCTGATGCAGCGGGTTGAAGCCCTGGCCACGAGGCTCCGGCGGCTCGGCGTGGGGCCCGAGGTGCGCGTGGGTCTGTGCGCCCGCCGCTCGCCCGAGCTCGTGGTGGGCCTTCTGGCCATCCTCGAGGCCGGCGGTGCGTGGGTGCCGCTGGAGCCGGACGCTCCGCGGGAGCGCCTGGCGTTCATGCTGGAGGATGCGCGGCCGGCGGTGCTCCTCACGCAGCGGGCGCTGAAGGACGCGCTGCCCGCGCTCGTCGCCACGGTGGTGCTCCTCGACGACGAGATGCCTTCGGGAGAGGAGTCCAACCAGGGCCGGGCCTCGGGGCCGGCGCCCGGCAACGCCGCCTACGTCCTCTTCACCTCCGGTTCCACGGGCCGTCCCAAGGGCGTGCTGGTCTCCCATCGCGCCCTGGCGCGGCACACGGCCTGGTTCATCTCCGCCCTGGCGCTGGGCGAGGGAGACCGGGTGCTGCAGAAGGCCTCGCCGGGCTTCGACGCCTCCGTGCCGGAGCTGCTGGCCACGCTGGTGGCCGGGGCCCGGATGGTGCTCGCGCCAGCGGAGGCGGACAGCGACACGGAGGCCTTGCTGGCCACGCTGGAGCGCCAGCGGGTGACGGTGCTCCAGCTCGTGCCGTCGCAGTTGCGGCTCCTCCTGGAGGACGAGCACGTGGTGCGCGCGGCGGGCTTGCGCGTGCTGCTGTCCGGAGGCGAGGCCCTGGCCGTGGAGCAGGTCCGCCGCGTGCGGGAGCGGCTGCCTGCCACGCAGCTCATCAATGCGTATGGCCCGACGGAGACCACCGTCGACGCGACGGCCTGGCTCGGTGGAGACCCGGGCGAGGGCCCCACCGCGCCCATCGGCCGCCCCATCGCCAACACGCAGGCGTACGTGCTGGACACCCGGTGGCAGCCCGTTCCGGTGGGAGTCCCGGGCGAGCTGTTCATCGGCGGTGACGGTCTGGCTCGCGGCTACGTGGGCCGTCCGGAGCTGACGGCCGAGCGCTTCGTACCGGACGCGTTCGGCGGAGAGCCGGGGGCACGGCTGTACCGCACGGGCGACCGGGTGCGCTGGCGCACGGGGGGCACGCTGGATTTCCTCGGCCGAGTGGACGCCCAGGTGAAGGTGCGCGGCGTCAGGATCGAGCCGGGCGAGATTGAGGCGGCCCTGGGCGAACACCCCGCGGTGCGTGATGCGGCGGTGATTGCACGCGAGGACTCGACCGGGGGCACGCGGCTGGTGGCCTACGTGGTGCGGCGCGATGCCGCGACGGAGACGGCTTCCCTGGCTGGCGACCTGCGGACCTTCCTCGCCGGACGACTGCCGCCGGCGATGGTGCCCTCGGCGTTCGTCGTGCTGGAGTCGCTCCCGCTTCTTCCGAACGGGAAGCTGAACCGCAAGGCGCTGCCGTCTCCGGAGTCTGACGCCTCCGAGCGTGAATACGTCGCGCCGCGCACCCCCACGGAGGAGCTGCTGGCCGGCTTCTTCAGCCGGGTGCTGGGCGTGGAGCGGGTGGGCGTCAACGACGGGTTCTTCGAGCTGGGCGGGCACTCGCTGCTGGCCACGCAGCTCGTGTCGAGGGTGCGCTCCACGTTCCGCGTGGAGCTGGCCCTGCGGGAGCTGTTCGAGGCGCCCACGGTGGCGGAGCTGGCTCGGCGCGTGGACCTGGCCCAGCAGCGCCAGGGGGCACGGGAGGCGGTGCCTCGGCTGAAGGCGCTGCCTCGCACGCGTGAGCTGCCGCTGTCGTTCGCACAGCAGCGGCTCTGGTTCCTGGACCAGCTCCAGCCGGGGAGCGCGTTCTACAACGTGCCCTCGGTGGTGCGGATGGAAGGGCCACTGGACGCCCGTGCGCTGGAGGCGAGCTTCGAGGAGCTGGTGCGCCGGCATGAGTCGCTGCGCACGACCTTCCGCAACGAGGGCAGTGCGCCGGTGCAGGTCATCTCTCCGGAGCCGATGCTCGCCTTCGCGGTGGTGGACCTGGAGACCGTCCCGGAGACGTCCCGCGACGCGGAGACCCGGCGATGGATTGACGAGGAGGCTCAACGTCCTTTCGACCTGCGCAGGGGACCCCTTCTGAGGGTCACGCTCCTGCGCCTGGATGCGCGGACGCACGTGCTGGTGCTGGTGATGCACCACATCGTGTCGGACGAGTGGTCCATGGGCATCATGGTCCGTGAGCTGGCCGCGCTCTACGAGGCGCTCGCGCACGGCCAGCGGCCGTCTCTACCGGAGCTCCCGCTCCAGTACGGCGACTACGCGGTGTGGCAGCACGACTGGCTGAAGGGCGAGGTGCTGGAGACGCAGATCGCGTACTGGAAGCGGCAGCTCGAGGGAGCCCCGCGGGCCCTTGAATTGCCCACGGACAGGCCGCGCCCGGCGATGCAGACCTTCCGCGGCGCGATGCTGAACACGCAGTGGACGGAGGAGCTGTGGGGGGCGGTCAAGGTGTTGGCGCAGAAGGAGAGCGCCACGCCCTTCATGGTGCTGCTGGCGGCGTTCCAGACGGTGCTGTCACGGTACTCGGGCCAGGACGACGTGTCCGTGGGCTCGCCCATCGCGGGCCGCACGCGGGAAGAGACCGAGCGGCTCATCGGCTTCTTCGTCAACACGCTGGTGCTGCGCACGAAGCTCGATGGCAATCCCACCTTCCGGGAGCTGGTGGCGCGGGTGCGTGAGGTGACCCTGGGGGCGTATGCCCATCAGGACGTGCCGTTCGAGAAGCTGGTGGAGGAGTTGCAGCCGGAGCGGGACCTGAGCCGCAGCCCGCTGTTCCAGGTGACGCTGACCTTGCAGAACACGCCCGCGACGGAAGTCCGGGTGCGCGAGCTGACGCTCAAGGGCATGGACGCCGAGGAGAAGGCGTCCAAGTTCGACTTGTCGCTGCTCGTCTCGGAGCTGCCGCACGAGCTAGGCGTCGCGGTCAACTACAACAGCGACCTGTTCGATGCCGAGACGATGGAGCGGCTGTTGAAGCACCTGAGGGTGCTGCTGGAGGCGGCCGTCTCGAAGCCGGAGACGCGACTGGCGGAGTTGCCGCTGATGGGAGAGGAGGAGCAGCGGCGGCTGGTGCGGGAGTGGAGCGGCAAGACGGTGGAGTACCCGCGCGAGGCGGGCCTGCATGAGTTGTTCGAAGCCCAGGCGCAGCGGACGCCCAACGCGGTGGCTGTGGAGTACGCGGGCCAGGGGCTGACGTACGAGGAACTCAACCGGCGGGCCAACCAGCTCGCGCACCACCTGAGGGGAATGGGCGTGGGGCCCGAGGTTCGGGTGGGCCTGTGCGTGGAGCGCTCGCTGGAGTTGGTGGTGAGCGTGCTGGGCATCCTGAAGGCCGGAGGCGTGTACGTGCCGCTGGACGCCAGCTACCCGCTGGAGCGGCTGGGGTGGATGAAGCGCGAGGCCGGAGTGGCCTTGCTGGTGGCGCAGGAAAAGTTGGCGGAGGAAGTGGCCGAGGGCAGTGAGCTGGTGGTGTGCGTGGACGCGGATGCGGCCAGCATTGCGCGTCAGCCGGAGAGCACGCCTGCGGTGCGAGTCGGCGGCGGCAACCTGGCGTACGTGATGTTCACGTCGGGGAGCACGGGCAAGCCGAAGGGCGTGGGCGTGCCGCACCGAGCGGTGGCGCGGCTGGTGCTGGGGGCGGACTACGCGCACTTCGGGCCGGAGGAGGTGTGGCTGCAACTGGCGCCCATCTCCTTCGATGCTTCGACACTGGAGCTGTGGGGCGCGTTGCTGCACGGAGCGAAGCTGGTGGTGTACCCGGCGGGCACGCCTTCGCTGGAGGAGTTGGGCCGTGCGCTGGGAGAGGCGGGCATCACCTCGCTGTGGCTGACGGCGGCGCTGTTCGAGCAGATGCAGGCGAGGCAGCCCGAGGCGCTGGCGGGGGTGAAGCAGGTGCTGGCGGGTGGAGACGTGCTGCCGGTGGGGCGGGTGCGCGAGAGGCTCGCGG
>NZ_JAIQDG010000054.1 GCF_020037125.1 Myxococcus sp. RHSTA-1-4 | reverse complement strand
GTGTGCGCGCCGGGTGAGGTGGGGGAAATCTGGGTGGGTGGGCCCAGCGTGGCCGGTGGGTACTGGCAGCGGCCGTATGAGTCGCAGAGCGTCTTCGAGGCGTACACGGCACGCGGCGAGGGGCCCTTCCTGCGCACCGGGGACCTGGGCTTCCTCGAAGGCGGCGAGTTGTATGTCACCGGGCGGCGCAAGGAGTTGCTCATCCTGCGTGGCCGCAACCTCTACCCGCATGACCTGGAGCTGACGGTGGAGGGGAGCCACCCGGCGCTGCGTCCCGGGTGTGGCGCCGCCTTCAGCATCGAGGTGGAGCGCGAGGAGCGGCTGGTGGTGGTGCAGGAGGTGGACACGCGCAAGCTGACGACGAGCCTGGAGGACGTGGCGGGCGCGATTCGCCAGGCTCTGGCGGAGAGGCATGAGGTGCTGCCGCATGCGCTGGTGCTGATCGAGCCCGGCAGCCTGCCCAAGACGTCCAGCGGCAAGGTGCAGCGCTACGCCTGCCGGGCGGCGTTTCTCATTGGAGAGCTGCGCGAGGTGTATGCATGGCGAGGCTCTGCGCCTGTTGGGGCTGCTGGAGTAATGGCGGAGTATGCGGAGCGCACGGCGCCGCTTGCCGAGGCGAGCGTTCCTCGTTCGGAGTCGGCCGGGGGGGCTGGCGCCCATGGCTCGGCGCCGGTGCAGGCGGCGCTGGAAGCACGCGTGCTCGCGCGAGTGGCGGCCCGGCTGGGCGTTCGCGCGGAGACGCTGGATGTGTCAGCACCACTGACGCGCTTCGGTCTGGATTCCCTGGCGGCCGTGGAACTGGCGCACGCATTGGAGAAGGAGCTGGGCGTGGCGCTGCCGGTGGAGGTGGTGCTGGCCGGCAGGAGCATCTCCGAGCTGGCACGGGAGATTGGCACCTGGCGCGACGCAGCGGGAATGCTCCCGCCCATTGCCCGCGTGCCACGCACCGGTGCGCTGCCGCTGTCCTTCGCGCAACAGCGGCTGTGGTTCCTCGACCGGATGGAGCCGGGCAGTGCCTTCTACAACGTGCCCGTCGTCTCCAGGCTGGAAGGCCGGCTGGACGCGTCGGCGCTGGAGCGCGGCCTCCAGGCGATGGTGCGGCGGCATGAGGCGCTGCGCACCGTGTTCGCCGAGGAGAGGGGAGAGCCCGTCCAGCACATCCGGGACTCGTTGCCCCTCTCCCTGGCGCAGGTGGACCTGCGCGGCCTGCCCGAGGAGGCTCGGGAGGCGGAGGCCCTTCGACTCACTCGGGAGGAGGCGCGCCGCCCCTTCGACCTCGCGCGAGGGCCCCTGCTTCGCGCCACGTTGCTGCGGCTGGGCGAGCAGCGGCACGTGCTGTTGCTGACGCTGCACCACATCATCGCCGACGGCTGGTCCATGCGCGTGCTGGTGCGCGAACTGGCCGAGCTCTACGAGGGCTACTGCACCGGACGCACGCCGGTGCTGGAAGAGCTGCCCTTGCAGTATGCCGACTTCGCGGTCTGGCAACACCAATGGCTGCGTGGGGAGCAACTCGAGGAGCTGCTCGGTCATTGGCGGGCGCACCTCGCCGGAGCGCCTCCGGTGCTGGAGCTGCCGACGGACCGCCCCCGTCCCAAGGTGCAGTCCTACCGTGGGGCGCACGTGGTGCGGCACGTGGGGCGGGCCACGTGGGAGCGGGTGAAGGCGCTGGCCCAGCGCGAGGACACCACGCCTTTCGTCGTGCTCCTGGCCGGATTCCAGGTGCTGCTGCATCGCTACTCCGGCCAGGACCACGTGGTGGTGGGCATGGACACCGCGTGCCGGGACCGCCAGGAGACGGCCGGCCTCGTCGGTCTCTTCGTCAACCAACTCCCCCTGCACGGAGACCTCTCGGGGTCGCCATCCTTCCGTGATTTTCTGTATCGGCTGACCGGCGCGGTGCTGGGGGCCCGGGCATACCAGGACCTGCCCTTCGACGAGCTGGTGCGCGACCTCAACCCGGAGCGCAGCCTCGCCCATGCACCGGTGTTCCAGGTGAAGCTGGTGCTGCAGGACGCCACGTCCGCGCCCCTTCGGCTGCCGGGCCTGTCACTGGAGAGCGCCCTGGGCGACACGGGCGCCACCAAGCTCGACCTCACCCTCTCCGTCACCGACACTGCCAGCGGCCTGGAGTTGCTGTGCGAGTACGCCACCGACCTCTTCGACGCGGACACCGTCGGCCGCATGCTGGAGCAGCTCGGCACCCTGCTGGCGGAGGCCGCCGCCGCGCCGGAGCGCCGTGTTGACGAGCTGCCCCTGCTCTCAGAGCAGGAGCGCCACCGGGCCCTCGGCGAGTGGCGCCAAACCGCGCCCGCCACTCCGGACGCATGCGCGCACCACCTCTTCGAGGAACAGGTGCACCGCACGCCCGAGGCCCCGGCTGTCTCCTTCGGCGAGCACACGCTGACGTACCGGGAGCTGGACGCGCGTGCCAACCAGCTCGCCTGGCACCTGCGCTCGCTGGGCGTCGGACCCGACGTGGTGGTGGGCGTGCACCTGGAGCGCACCCCGGAGCTGGTGGTGGCGCTGCTGGGCGTGCTCAAGGCCGGTGGAGCCTTCCTTCCGCTGGACACGGCCTACCCGCCCGCCCGGCTGGAGCTGATGCTGCGCGAGGCCCGGGTGCCCGTGCTCGTCACCCGTGAAGCGCTCGCGGACACGCTGCCCTCCCATGGTGAGATGCTGGTCCTCGTAGACGCGGAACAGGCCGCCCTGGAGCGCCAGCCGCGAACGGCGCCGGCGGTGGAGGTCTCACCCGCGCACCTTGCGTACGTCATCTTCACTTCCGGCTCCACCGGCACACCCAAGGGGACGCTGCTTCAGCACCGCGGCCTGGGGAATACCGTGCGCGCCGCCAGGGAGGCGCTCGGCCTTCGCGCGGGCAGCCGGGTGCTGCAGCTCGCGGCCATCGGCTTCGACGCCTCGGTCTGGGAGATCTTCCCCGCGCTCAGCTCCGGCGCGGAGCTCTGCTTCGCACCTCCAGAGAAGCTGCTGCCCGGGCCGCCGCTCCAGCAGGTGCTGGCGGAGAAGCGCATCACCGTCATCACGGCGACGCCCACCGTGCTGACACCGCTCGCGCCCGAGGCGCTGCCAGCGCTGGAGGTCGTGGTCTCCGCGGGTGAGGCGTGCACGCCGGAATTGGCCGCCCGCTGGAAGCCCGGACGCCGACTCTTGAATGGCTACGGTCCCACCGAGGCCACGGTCTGCGCCACCATCGACCTGGACGTGGACCCGAACCGTCCGTCCATTGGCCGCGCCCTCACAGGGGCCCGAGTGTACGTGCTGGACGCGCGGATGGAGCCGGTGCCGAGAGGCGTGCCGGGTGAGCTTTACGTAGGCGGCCCGGGGCTGGCGCGGGGCTACCTGCACCGCCCCGAGCTCACCGCCGAGTGCTTCGTGCCCGACCCGTTCGCCACGACTCCCGGAGAGCGGCTGTACCGCACGGGAGACAAGGTGCGGGCGCTGGCGGATGGACGGTTGGAGTTCCTGGGGCGGCGCGATGCACAGGTGAAGGTGCGCGGCGTGCGCGTGGAACTGGGGGAGGTGGAGGCGGCGCTGGCTCAATGCCCCGGTGTGCGTCAGGCCGTGGTGGCACTGCGCGAAGACTCGGGCGAGGCGCGGCTGGTGGCGTACGTCGTCGCCGAAGAGGCACTGGAGCCCGCGACGCTGCGGCGCTTCCTCAAGGAGCGGCTCCCGGAGGTACTGGTGCCCTCCGCTTATGTGACGTTGCACGCACTGCCCCTCACGCCGGGCGGCAAGGTGGACCGCCAGGCGTTGCCCGCGCCCGAGTCCGCGCGGCCGATGAAGGAGGACTCCTTCGTGGAGCCTCGCTCGGAACTGGAGCACCGCATCGCCACGGTCTGGGCACGGGCGCTCGGGGTGACGCGCGTGGGCCTGCACGATCACTTCTTCGATGACCTCGGCGGCAGCTCGCTGCTGGTGGTGAAGGCCAGCACGCAACTGCGCGAAGCGCTCGGGAGGGAGGTGCCCGTCACCCACTTCTTCGAGCACCCCACCGTGCACGCGCTGGCCGCTCGGCTGGAGCGGGAGCTCGCCGTGGCTTCCAGTTCCGAGCCCGAGCCGCGACCGCCGGCGTCTCGTTCTTCCGAGCACGAGGACTCCCACGACATCGCCATCATCGGCATGGCGGGGCGCTTCCCTGGCGCGCCGGACATCCGCGCCTTCTGGCGGAACCTGCGCCAGGGCGTGGAGTCCATCTCCCGCTTCACCCCGGAGGAACTGGAGCCGTCCCCGCTGTTCCCGGACTCGCTGCGGAGCCACCCGGACTTCGTCCCCGCCGGCGGAGTGCTGGAGGGCTCGGATGGCTTCGACGCGGGCTTCTTCGAGGTCTCCCCGCGCGAGGCACACTGGATGGACCCGCAGCAGCGGCTCTTCCTCCAGTGCGCATGGAACGCGCTGGAAGATGCGGGTTACGACCCGGAGCGCTTCCGGGGGCTCATCTCGCTCTATGCGGGCGCGGGCACCTCGGGCGTGCACATGATGTCGCTGCTCGGGCAGACCCAGAAGGACCCGGCCTCGCTGTTCGAGGCGCTGGGGACCACCACGGGCGAGAACGTCGCGACCAAGGCGGCCTACAAGCTGAAGCTCGCCGGTGAGAGCCTCAACGTCTACACGGCGTGCTCCACCGGACTGGTGGCCGTCCACCTGGCCTGCCTGAGCCTGCGCACGCGCCAGTCCGACCTGGCACTGGCCGGCGCGGTGAAGGTCTCGCTCCCGCAGCGCACGGGCTATCTCTTCCAGGAGGGGATGATCCTCTCGCCCGACGGGCACTGCCGCGCCTTCGATGCGCGTGCTCGCGGAACCGTGCCCGGCAGTGGCCTGGGCGTGGTGGCGTTGAAGCGGCTCGCGGACGCCATGCGCGATGGCGACCACGTCTACGCGGTCATCAAGGGCTCCGCGCTCAACAACGACGCGGCCGCGAAGGTCAGCTACACGGCGCCCAGCGTGCAGGGACAGCGCGAGGTAATAACGCGGGCACTGGCCTCGGCCGGCGTGGACGCCTCCAGCATCGGCTACGTGGAGGCGCATGGCACGGGCACGCCGCTCGGAGACCCGATAGAGATCGCCGCGCTGACCCGCGCGTACCGGGCGCACACGGACCGCACCAGCTACTGCGCCATCGGCTCGGTGAAGACCAACATCGGGCACCTGGACACGGCCGCGGGCATCGCCGGCCTCATCAAGGCGGCCCTCGCGCTCCACCACGGAGAGCTGCCTCCGAGCCTCCACTTCGAGCGGCCCAACCCGGAGATCGACTTCGAGAAGAGCCCCTTCTTCGTGAACACGGCCCTGCGTCCCTGGGAGCGCGGGGAGGGCCCGAGGCGGGCCGGGGTGAGCTCCTTCGGCATTGGCGGCACCAACGCGCACGTGGTGCTGGAGGAGGCGCCGCCGCGCGCGAAGGGGCAGGGCAGCCGGCGCAACCGGCAGCTCGTCACGCTCTCCGCGCGAAGTGCTCCCGCGCTGGATGCGATGGCCCGAGAGCTGGCCGCCCATGTGGAAGCCCACCCGGGAGTGGACCTCGCGGACCTGGCGTTCACCCGGGCCGTGGGGCGCAAGGCGTTCGAGTTCCGCCGGACGGTGATTGCGAAGGACGCGGCCGGGTTGCTGCGTGCGCTACGGGGACCCGGCAGGGCCTCCGAGGTCCAGGACCTGGAGGCGGCCCGCTCCGCCCGGGTCGCCTTCCTCTTCCCGGGACAGGGCGCGCAGTCGGTCCGTATGGCCGCCGGTCTCTACACGTCCGAGCCCCTGTTCCAGCGCGAACTGGATGCCTGCCTCGCGCTGCTTCCCGGGGCAGGACTGGCGGAGGACCTGCGCCCGGTGCTCTTCCCGGAGCAGGGAATGGAAGCCCCAGCGGAGGCGAAGCTCTCCGAGCCGCGTCTCTCACTGCCCGCGCTGCTGGCGGTGGAGTACGCCCTGGCGCGGCTGTGGATGAGCTTCGGTTTCAAGCCCTCGGCACTGCTGGGGCACAGCTTCGGTGAGTACGCGGCGGCGTGCCTGTCCGGGGTGCTGTCCCTGGAGGACGCGCTGCGCCTGGCCGTCATCCGAGGCGAGCTGCTGTCGCGGCTTCCGCCCGGCGGCATGCTGGCGGTGGGGCTCTCCCCGGAAGAGGTGATGCCCCTGCTGCCGGACGAGCTGGATCTCGCCGCGCTCAATGGTCCCGACCGCTGCGTGGTGTCCGGTCCCCGCGAGGCGCTGGAGGAACTGGAGCGCACCCTGGACAGGGACGGCGTGGGCATGGTGCGCATTGCCGCGGCGCACGCGTTCCACTCGCGCGCCGTGGAGCCGCTGATGCCCGCGCTGGAGCGGGCCGTGGCGGGCCTGACGCTGCGCGCGCCCACCATCCCATATGTCTCCAGCCTCTCGGGGACGTGGATCCGTCCCGAAGAGGCGACGTCGCCGCGCTACTGGGCACGGCAGATGCGCGAGCCGGTCCGCTTCGCCGCGGGCCTGGAGGCGCTGGTGCAGTGGGGCTGCGGCTGGTTCATCGAAGCCGGCCCGGACCAGAACCTCACCGCGCTGGCCCGGCCGCGCCTGCGCATGGAGCGCCAGGCCATGGTGGTGCCGTCGCTCCCCCGGAGTGGCAGCTCCGCGCCGGACGAGCAGACCCTGCTGGAGTCACTGGGCGCGCTGTGGTGCGCCGGCGCGGTGGTGGACTGGGACGGCTTCCATGCCCACAAGCAGCGCCGCCGCGTTCCGCTGCCGGGCTACGCCTTCGAGGAGAAACGCTTCGGTCTGGAGATGCGCCCGCTCGCGCCGCGGACCGTGGTGGCCCCTGCATCCGCGGCGCCTCCGGTGGTTGCCGCGGAGCCCGCCGCTTCCGCCCCGTCCACGCCGGCGCCGCGCGCGCCGCGGAGCGACATCGAGCAGCGGCTCGTGGAGCTGTGGCGCGAGCGCC
Organism: Myxococcus sp. RHSTA-1-4; assembly: GCF_020037125.1. Taxonomy (GTDB): domain Bacteria; phylum Myxococcota; class Myxococcia; order Myxococcales; family Myxococcaceae; genus Myxococcus. Next base: position 43,716 of record NZ_JAIQDG010000054.1, on the reverse strand, counting down.
TGGGCATCGCGGAGATCGGCCCGGACGACAACTTCCTGGCGCTGGGCGGCAACTCACTGATGGCGGCGCAGCTCCTCACCCGGCTGCGTGACACCTTCCAGGTCCAGGTTCCGCTCAGTGATTTGTTCGAGGCCCCCACCGTGGCCAGCCTGGCCGCGCGCATCGAGGCCCGGCTCCAGGAGGAGGCTCCCGCCCGTCAGGCCTCGACGGGGGAGATGCGGACCATTCCGCGCACGGGCGAGCTGCCGCTGTCCTACGTGCAGGAGCGCGTCTGGGCGCTGGAGCTCCAGGAACCGGGCAGCTCCATCTTCAACGAGCCCCTGGCGGTCCGCATCTCCGGGGCGCTCCAGGCCGCCGCGCTGGAACGCGGGTTCAACGAGGTCATCCGCCGGCACGAGTCCCTGCGCACCGTCTTCCAGCAGGTGGAGGGCAGGGCGGTGCCGCGCATCCTGCCCGAGGTGAGCATCCCGCTCCCCGTGGTGGACCTGCGCGGCTTCGCCGGGGACGTCGAGGCGGAGGTGATGCGCCGGGCCCGTCTCGACCCCGCGGAGCCCTTCCAGCTCGACCGCGGACCGCTGGTGCGCGTGCACCTGTTGAGGCTGGCGGAGACCGAGCACGTGCTGCTCGTCACCATCCACCACATCGTGGCGGACACGTTGTCCCTGGTGAACTTCATCCGGGAGGCGATGGCCCTCTACACGGGCTTCGTCCACGGCGTCTCCGTGCCCCTGCCGGAGCTGCCCGTCCAGTACCTCGACTTCGCGGCATGGCAGCGCCGGGCGCTCGCGGACGGCACGCTGGCGGCGCAGCAGGCGTACTGGCGCCAGCGGCTCGCGCGGCGGCCCGGGCCCCTCCCGCTGCCGCTGGACCGCCCCCGCGTCCCGGGGGCTCGCAGGCGCGGTGAGCGCCTCTCGTTCGCCCTCTCGCGGGAGCTGAGCGCCGCCCTGAATGCCTTCGGCCAGCGCGAGAACCTCACGGCGTACATGACGCTGCTGGCGGGCCTCAAGGCCCTCCTGGCCCGCTGCTCGGGGCAGGACGACATCGTGGTGGGGACATCCATCGGCAACCGCACCCGGCCCGAGCTGGAGCCGCAGATTGGCTATGTGGCCCATGCGCTCGCCCTGCGCACCCGCCTGGAGGGCGACCCCGGCTTCCGCGAGCTGGCGCGGCGCGTGCGTGACACCACGCTGTCCGCGTTCGCCCATCCGGACGTGCCCTACGAGCAGCTTCTCGGAGAGCTGGAGCCCGGGGAAGAGGCGCGTTACTCGCGGCTCTTCGATGCGGTGTTCCTCCTGCACGCGCAGGGTGTGTCCGCGCCCATCCTGGACTTCCCGGGGCTGCGGCTGAGCTACCTCGACGTCACCGAGCTGCCCGCCCAGTACGGCACCGCGCTCGCGGACATGACGGTGCTGATGCGCGAGGACGAGCACGGCTTCTCCGGCATCCTGGAGTACGCCGTCGACCTCTTCGACGCCGCGACCATCCGGCGAATGCTCTCGCAGATGGAGGCACTGCTCGCGGATGCGATGGACTCGCCGGACAAGCCACTGTCGCGCCTCTCGCTGACACGCGATGCTGCCCTCGCGAAGCCCACCGCGCCGCGCGTGCCGCCACACCCGCAGGCGCCGGGCGCGCGGAAGCCGCTGGACTTCAGCCTCTTCTTCTTCGCCAACGACGTGGAGGCGTCCGGCAGGGCCAAGTACCAGCTCCTCATCGACGGCGCGAAGTTCGCCGACACGCACGGCTTCAGCGCGGTGTGGACGCCCGAGCGGCACTTCCACGCCTTCGGTGGGCCGTACCCCAACCCCATCGCCACCAGCGCCGCGCTGGCCATGGTGACCGAGCGCGTGGCCATTCGCGCCGGCAGCGTGGTGCTGCCCCTGCATGACGCCATCCGCGTGGCGGAGGACTGGTCCGTCGTCGACAACCTCTCCAACGGCCGGGCGGGCGTGTCCTTCGCCGCGGGGTGGAACGTCAACGACTTCGTCTTCGCCCCCGGGAACTTCCACCAGCGGCCCGAGGCCATCCGGCGCGGAGTCGAGGAGGTGCGAACCCTGTGGCGCGGCGGCAGCGTGCGCCGCACCAACGGCCAGGGCGCCGAGGTGGAGGTCTCCATCCGCCCCCGGCCAGTGCAGGCCGAGCTGCCCATGTGGCTGACGGCCGCCTTCAACCCGGACACCTTCCGGCTGGCCGGAGAGCTGGGCGCGGGCCTGCTCACCAACGTGCTGGGACTGGGCCAGGACTTCGAGGAGCTGGCGCGCAAGATTGCCCTGTATCGCGAGGCCCGGCGCAAGGCGGGGCACGACCGGGGCCACGTGGTGTTGATGCTGCACACCTTCGTGGCCGGCAGCGTGGAGGAGGTGCGGCGTCAGGCGAGGGAGCCGCTCATCCGCTACTTCCGCAGCTCCGTGGAGCTGTTCCACGGGCTCGTGGCCAGTCAGGGGCTGGGCTTCGACCCGCGCAGCCTCACCCCGCGCGACATGGAGGTGCTGCTGGAGCAGGGCGTCTCGCGCTACCTGGAAGCGGGGGGCCTCTTCGGCACACCGGAGACGCTCGCCGCGCGAGTGGAGCAGCTGCGCCACGCGGACGTGGACGAGGTGGCCTGTCTCATCGACTTCGGTCTTCCGCATGGAGTCGCCATGGAGGGCCTGCGGTACCTGGACGTGCTGCGCCGGCGGAGCCACGCCGAACCCGCGCCGGCACCGCGCCTCCCGGAGCCACCGCGTCCCGAGCCCCGTGTCCACACGACCGGGGCGATTCCGCGCGCTCCGAGGACCGGGCCGCTGCCGCTGTCCTTCGCTCAGCAGCGGCTCTGGTACCTCGCGCAGCTCGAGCCCAACAACGTGGCCTACAACTCGCCCATCGCGCTGCGCATGAGCGGACCGCTGGATGTCGCCGCGGTGGAGCGCGGCATCAACGCGCTGGTGCGACGTCACGAGGTGCTGCGCACCGTCTACCGGCACGACGCGGACGAGCCTTCCCAGCACATCCTTCCGTCACTGGAGGTGCCGCTGGCCCGCGTGGACCTGCGGGGGCTGTCCGGGTCCAGCGCGGAGGAGACGCTGCAGGAGCGCATCCGTGAGCGCGTGCTCCAGCCGTTCGATCTGGCGAGAGGGCCGCTCATCCGGGCCACCCTGTTCCAGCTCGCGGAGGAGGAGCACGTGCTGCTGCTCATCCTCCACCACATCATCACGGACGGGTGGTCCGGAGCGGTGCTCGCCCGCGAGCTGGCGGTGCTCTACACCGCCCACCGCGCCGGCGTCCCCGCGCCCCTGCCGGAGCTGCCCATCCAGTACGCGGACTACGCGGCCTGGCAGCGTGGATGGCTCCAGGGCAGGGCGCTGGAGGAGCTGCTCTCCTGGTGGAAGCGCGCGCTGCACGGCGTGAGCGGCGTGCTGGAGCTGCCCACGGACCATCCGCTGCCGGCGCGGCCCACGGGCCGGGGCTCCAGCGTGCCCGTGCGAATGCCGCGCTCGCTCGTGGACGGGCTGAAGTCGCTGGCCCTGCGCGACGGGGCCACGCTGTTCATGGCGCTGGTGGCCGGCTTGCAGTCGCTGCTCGGGCGCTACGCGGGCCAGGACGACGTCACGGTGGGCACGCCCATCGCCGGACGGAACCGTCCCGAGCTGGAGGGGCTCCTCGGCATCTTCGTCAACACGATGGTCCTTCGGGGAGACCTCACGGGCGACCCGTCCTTCCGCACCCTGCTGGGCCGCGTGAAGGCCATGGCGGTCGGCGCCTACGCACACCAGGACGTGCCCTTCGAGAAGCTGGTGGAAGCCCTGGAGGTGCCTCGCGCGCTGCGGCGGATGCCGCTGTTCCAGGTGATGGTTGCGCTCCAGAACGTGCCTCCGGCGGAGGCGGCGCTCCCCGGCATGAGGATTCGCGCCCAGCCGCTCACCAGTCTCGCGGCGAAGTTCGACCTCACCTTCGACCTCACGGAGACGCCGGAAGGACTGGCCGGCACGCTGGAGTACAGCACCGACCTGTTCGAGGCGGCCTCCATGGTCCGGCTCGTGAACCACCTCCAGCGGCTGCTGGAGGCCGTGGTGGCACAGCCGGAGCGCCGCCTGTCCGAGCTGTCCCTCGTGTCCGAGGACGAGCGGAGGAAGCTGCTGCTCGAATGGAACGACACCCGGGCCGGCTTCTCCCGCGAGACGACCCTGCCCGCGATGTTCGAGGCGCGCGCCGCCCGGACGCCGGAGGCGCTGGCGTTCAAGATGGGCGCGGAGTCACTCACGTACGGTGAGCTGAACCGGCGGGCCAACCAGCTCGCGCACCACCTGCGCTCGCTGGGCGTCCGCGCGGAGACGCGGGTGGGCGTGTGCCTGTCGCGCTCGATGGAGCAGGTGGTGTCCGTGCTCGCCGTGCTCAAGGCCGGCGGTGCGTTCCTCCCGCTGGAGCCCACGCATCCCCCCGAGCGGCTCGCCTTCCTGCTGGGCGACTCCCAGGCCCGCGTGGTGCTCACCTCGACCGAACATCTGGACCGGCTCCCCGCGAGTGGGGCCTCCATCGTCGCGGTCGACACGGACGCGGCCCTGATTGCCAGCCGCCCGGTGCACGACCCCACGCCCCGGCCGCACGCGGAGAGCCTCGCGTACGTGCTCTACACCTCCGGTTCCACCGGCGTGCCCAAGGGCGTGCTCGGCCACTACCGGGGCATCGTGAACCGGCTGGAATGGATGTGGCGGGACTTCCCCTTCCAGCCGGGAGAGGTGTGCTGCGTCAAGACGGCGCTCGGGTTCATCGACTCCCTCTGGGAGCTCTTCGGCCCGCTGCTGGCGGGCGTGCCCTCCGTGCTCGTCCCCGAGGCGACGGTGCGCAACCCGCCGGAACTGGTCCGGCTCCTGGAAGAGGAGCGCGTCACCCGCATCCTGCTGGTGCCGTCGCTGCTCCAGGCACTGCTGGAGATGGAGGGCGGGCTCCAGGGCCGGCTCCCCCGCCTGGGATGGTGGATGACCAGCGGCGAGAAGCTGCCGGAGGCGCTGGCGCGGCGCTTCCGCGCGGAGCTGCCCCGGGCCACGCTGCACAACGTCTACGGCCTGTCGGAGATCGCCGCGGACGCCACCTGGGACGTGGTGGGCGAGGGGGACATCACCATCGGACGGCCGCTGTCCAACGTGCGCATGTACGTGCTCGACCGGGCGCTGCGGCTGGTGCCGCCGGGACTGCGCGGAGAGCTATATGTGGCCGGTGAGGGCGTGGCGCGCGGCTACATGGGCCGGCCGGACCTCACCGCCGAGCGCTTCCTGCCGGACCCGTTCTCCTCCGAGCCGGGCGCGCGGATGTACCGCACCGGCGACCGGGCGCGGTACCGCGAGGACGGGCGGCTGGAGTATCTCGGCCGCGCCGACTTCCAGGTGAAGGTGCGTGGCGTCCGTATCGAGCTGGGTGAGGTCGAAGCGGCGCTGGCGCAGCACCCGGCGGTGCACCAGGCCGCCGCCACCGTGCGCGAGGACGGGCCCCACGGCCCATGGCTGCTGGCCTACGCCGTGCCGCACTCCGGGCAGCGCCTGGACAAGAAGGAGCTGCGGGCCTTCCTCCTGCGGAAGCTGCCCGAGGCGATGATGCCCTCCGCGGTGATTCCGTTGGAGGCGATGCCGCTGACGGCCAGCGGCAAGGTGGACCGGCGGGCCCTGCCAACGCCCGAGGCACAACGGGGCGAGGTCCGCGCCCACGTGGAGCCCCGCACCGATACCGAGCGCGCGGTGGCTCGCATCTGGAGCGAGGTGCTCAACGTCCAGGGAGTCGGAGCACTCGACAGCTTCTTCGACCTGGGTGGCCACTCGCTGCTGGCCACGCAGGTCATCTCCCGCCTCCGCAACACGCTGAAGGTGGAGCTGCCGCTCCAGGAGCTCTTCGACCTGACCACCGTGGCGGCGGTCGCGAAGCGCATCGACGCGCTGGCACCGGCTGCTTCGAGCCAGGGCGCTCCCGTGGCCATCGTCCCGAGCGAGGCCGGGGGCCCGCGCCTGGCGCCCCGAGGGAGGCGCGCGGAGCTGTCCTTCGCGCAGCAGCGGCTCTGGTTCCTCGACCAGTACCAGCCGGGCAGCGCGCTCTACAACGTCCCCGCCGCGTTGCGGATGGAAGGGACGCTCGACGTGGGCGCGCTGGAGCGGGCCTTCGCGGAGCTGGTGCGCCGCCACCAGTCCCTGCGCACCACCTTCCAGGCCCGCGAGGCTGGCCCGGTGCAGGTCATCGCCCCGGAATGGACCTCCCGCCTGGAGCGGGAGTCCCTCGGACACCTGCCGGAGCCGGAGCGTGAGGCCGAGGCGCCGCGGCTGGCGCGCGAGGAGGCCCGCCGTCCCTTCGACTTGTCGAGCGGGCCGCTCCTGCGCGCGCGACTGCTCTCACTGTCGGAGCGCTCCCATCTGCTGCTGGTCACGATGCACCACATCATCTCGGACGGCTGGTCCACCGGAGTGCTCATCCGGGAGGTGGCCACGCTGTACGAGGCCTTCGCCTCGGGGCGGCCGTCACCGCTGCCGGAGCTGCCCATCCAGTACGCGGACTACGCGGAGTGGCAGCGCGAGTGGCTCCAGGGCGAGGTGCTGGAGCGGCAGCTCTCCTGGTGGAAGCAGCGGCTGGAGGGCATCCCTCCCGCGCTGGAGCTGCCCACCGACAGGCCGCGCACCGCGGACACGAACCATCCTGGCGCCACGCTGAAGGTGGAGCTGCCCGCCGGCCTCACGCGGCGGCTGCGTGACGTCAGCCGGGAGGAGGGCGCGACGCCGTTCATGGTGTTGCTGGCCGGCCTCCAGGTCCTGCTGTCCCGGTACTCCGGACAGGACGACATCTGCGTGGGCGCTCCCATCGCCGGACGCAGGCAGGCGGAGACGGAGGGACTCATCGGCTTCTTCGTCAACACGCTGGTGATGCGCACGCGGCTGGACGGCGACCCCACCTTCCGCGAGCTGCTCGGGCGCGTGAAGGAGATGGCGGTCGGTGCCTACGCCCACCAGGACGTGCCCTTCGAGAAGCTGGTGGAGGCGCTCCAGCCCCCGAGGCAGGCGGACCGCACGCCGTTCTTCCAGGTGGCGCTGGTGCTGCTCAACACCCCACAGGTGGACCTGGAGCTGCCAGGCCTGCGGTTCCGGCCGCTGGACGTCGACAGCGGCACCTCCAAGTTCGAGCTCACGCTGACGCTGGCCGAAGCGCCGGAGGGCCTGTCCGGGAAGCTGGAGTACCGGAGCGACCTGTACGCGCCCGGCACCGCGGAGCGGATGATGGCGCACCTGGCGCGGCTGCTCGACAGCGCGCTGGAGCACCCCGAGCAGCACCTGTCCGAGCTGTCCCTCCTGTCCGAGGAGGAGCGGCGCCGCGTGCTGGTGGAGTGGAACGCCACCAGCGAAGCGTCCTGGCGCGAGGCCTGCGTGCACACGCACTTCGGCGCCCAGGCCGCGCGCACGCCTCGCGCGGTCGCGGTGGAGCTCGAGGGGTTCCGGCTCACCTACGCGGAGCTGGAGCGGCGGGCCAACCAGCTCGCGTGGCACCTGCGCTCCCGGGGCGTTCGCACCGGGGACCTGGTGGGCGTGTGCATGGAGCGCTCGCTGGAGATGGTGGTGGCCATGCTGGCCGTCCTCAAGGCCGGCGCCGCCTACGTGCCGCTCGACCCCCAGTATCCCGCCGAGCGGCTGGCGTTCATGGTGGAGGACTCCGGGGCCTCCCTCGTGTTGACGCAGTCTCACGTGGCCCCGGTGCTGCCCTCGGCCCCGGGGGCACGCATGTCACGCGTGGACACCGAGGCCGGGGCCATCGCCCGCCAGCCGGGTCACGCCCCGGACCTCGACGTACCTCCCGGTTCCACCTGCTACGTCATCTACACCTCCGGAAGCACGGGCCGTCCCAAGGGCGTCGTGGTGCCCCACCGCGCCGTGTCCAACTTCCTCACGGGCATGGACGCGCTGCTCGGAGGATGCCCGCCGGGCGTGTGGCTGGCCATCACCAGCATCTCCTTCGACATCCACGTCGTGGAGCTCCTCTGGACGCTCTGCCGCGGCTATCACGTGGTGCTGCATGACGAGCATGCCGCGACGCGCAAGGGCTCCGTGCTCCCGCTGCCGGAGTTGCTGCGCCGCCACGCGGTGACGCACCTGCAGTGCACGCCGTCCTTCGCGCACTCATTGTTGCTGGCGCCGGAGACGGTGGCGCGCCTGGGCTCGTTGAAGCACCTGCTCCTCGGGGGCGAGGCGCTTCCCGGCTCGCTGGCGAGACAGCTCCGCGCGGCCCTGCCCGCGATGACGCTCACCAACCTGTACGGCCCGACGGAGACCACGGTCTATTCCACCCTGCACACGGTGGTGACGGACGACGCACCGGTCACCATCTCCATCGGCCGGCCCATCGCCAACACGCGGGTCTACGTCCTGGATGAGCGCGGAAGGCCGGTGCCGGCCGGTGTGCCCGGCGAGTTGTTCATCGGCGGCGAGGGTGTCACGCGGGGCTACCTGGGCCGTCCAGGGCTCACGGCCGAGAGGTTCGTGCCCGACCCGTTCTCGCGCGAGCCGGGTGCGCGCCTGTACCGCACCGGAGACCGCGTCCGCTGGACGGCGGAGGGCACGCTCGACTTCCTGGGCCGGCTGGACGGGCAGGTGAAGGTGCGCGGCTTCCGCATCGAGCTGGGCGAGGTGGATGCCGCGCTGCGCGATGCACCGGGAGTGCGGGATGCCGCCGCCACCGTGCGAGAGGACTCGCCGGGCGACAGGCGCCTCGTGGGCTACGTGGTGCTCCAGCCCGGCGCCACCTGGGAGCCGGACGGCGTGAGGGAGTCGCTGGCACGACGGCTGCCGGAGTACATGGTGCCTTCGGCGCTGGTGCGGTTGGAGGCGCTGCCACTCACACCCAACGGCAAGCTGGCCCGCCGCATGCTGCCAGCCCCGGACGTGGACAGCGTGCGGGGTGGGGCGCCACAGGTCGATCCAAAAAATCCGCTGGAGGCGACCCTCGCGAGCATCTTCGCGGCCGTGCTGAAGCTGCCGCGCGTCAGCGTGACCGATAGCTTTTTCTCCCTGGGTGGTCATTCCTTGCTGGCAACCCAGGTCATCTCGCGAGTCCGCGGCGAGCTCGGTGTGGAGCTGCCGCTGCGGACTCTCTTCGAATCCCCCACCGTGGCCGCGTTGGCCCGCCGCATCGATGGGAACCGTGAAATGGAGTCACTCAAGGCACGCGCGCCGGTCATCGTGGCACGCACGGAGGAAGCGGAGCTGTCCTTCGCCCAGCTCCGGCTCTGGCTGGTGGACCAGTACCAGCCGGGGAGCGCGCTCTACAACGTCCCCGCCGCGCTGCGGCTGAAGGGCACGCTCGACGTGGGCGCGCTGGAGCGGGCCTTCGCGGAGCTGGTGCGCCGCCACCAGTCCCTGCGCACCACCATCTGGGCCCGGGAGGGCCGGCCCGTCCAGGCCATCCATCCCGACATGCCCTGCGCCCTGGAAGTGACGGACCTGCGGCAGGTGTCCGAGCAGGAGCGGGAAGGGGAGGCCTTGCGTCTCGCACGGGAGGAGGCGCAGCGCCCCTTCGACCTCGCGCGCGGGCCGCTGCTGCGCACCGGGCTGCTCCGCCTCGCCGAAGAGGAGCACGTGCTGCTGGTGACGATGCACCACATCGTCTCCGACGCCTGGTCCCTCTCCGTGCTCGTTCGCGAGGTGGGCGCGCTGTACGACGCCTTCCTCACCGGCCAGCCGTCGCCCCTGCCGGAGCTGCCCATCCAGTACGCGGACTACGCGGTGAAGCAGCGCGAGTGGCTCCAGGGCGACGTGCTGGAGTCCCAGCTCGCCTGGTGGAGGCAGCGGCTCGAGGGCGCGCCGCCGATGCTGGAGCTGCCCACCGACAGGCCGCGCACCACCGATGCCCGCAACCCGGGCACGGAGGTGAACGTGGAGTTTCCGCGCGAGCTGACGCGCGCGCTCGGAAACCTGTGCAAGCGCGAGGGCGCCACGCTGTTCATGGGCCTGCTTGCCGGACTCCAGGCGCTGCTGTCGCGCTACTCGGGCCAGGACGACATCAGCGTGGGCGCGCCCATCGCGGGCCGCAGGCAGGCGGAGACGGAGGGCCTCATCGGCTTCTTCGTCAACACGCTCGTGCTGCGCACGCGGCTGGACGGCAACCCCACCTTCCGTGAGCTGCTCGGCCGCGTGAGGGAGGTGACGCTGGGGGCCTACGCCCACCAGGACGTGCCCTTCGAGAAGCTGGTGGAGGTGCTCCAGCCCACGCGGCAGGTGGGGCAGACGCCGTTCTTCCAGGTGGCGCTGGGGTTGCTCAACACGCCGCCCCTGGAGCTGGCCCTGCGCGGCCTCACCCTCAAGCCGCTGGCGGAGGTGGACAGCGGCACGTCCAAGTTCGACTTCACCCTGACCCTGAGCGAGAGCCCCCAGGGCCTCGCCGGCACCCTGGAGTACCGGACGGACCTGTTCGACGCGTCCACGGCGAAGCGGATGATGGAGCACCTCCGCGTGCTGCTGGAGAACGCCGTGGCCTACCCGGGCCGCCGCCTGTCGGAGCTGTCCCTCCAGTCCACCGTGGAGCGGCGCCGCGTGCTGGTGGACTGGAACGCCACCGCCGTGGACTACCCGCGCGACGCGAGCCTGCCCGCGCTCTTCGAGGCCCAGGTCACGCGCTCGCCGGACGCCGTGGCCCTCCAGTGCGGGGAGCTGTCGCTCACCTACGCGGAGCTGGAGCGCCGCGCCAACCAGGTGGCGAACCACGTGCGCGGTGAGGGCGTGCGCACCGGGGACCGCGTGGCCCTGTGCATGGAGCGCTCACCGGAGGCCCTCATCGCGGTGCTGGGCATCCTCAAGGCCGGGGCCGCGTACGTGCCGCTGGACCCGGCGGCTCCGTCCGAGCGGCTGGGCTTCATGCTGGAGGACACGGGCGCTTCGTGGGTCCTCACCCTCCGGGGCTCGGAACAGCACCTGCCCTGGAAGGACGGGCGCGTGCTGTTCCTCGACTCGGACCGGGAGCGCATCGCCGCCGCGCCGGACACCGCGCCGGGCGTGGAGCTCACCGGCGCCGACCTGGCGTACGTCATGTACACCTCCGGCTCCACGGGCCAGCCCAAGGGCGTCTGCGTGCCGCACCGCGCGGTGGCGAGGCTGGTGGTGGGCACCGGCTTCGCCCGGTTCGGGCCGGAAGAGGTCTTCCTGCAGCTGGCGCCGCTGGCCTTCGACGCCTCCACCTTCGAGCTGTGGGGCAGCCTGCTGCACGGCGCCCGGTTGGTGGTGCCGCCGCCCCACGCCCCGACGCTGGAAGAGCTGGGCCGCCTCCTGGACCAGCATCGCGTCACCACGCTGTGGCTGACCGCGGCCCTCTTCGAGCAGATGGCCGTCCATCAACCCGAGCCGCTGGCGCGGGTGAAGCAGGTGCTCTCCGGCGGTGACATGCTGAACCCGGCACGTGTGCGCGAGCACCTGTCCCGCGGGGGACGGCTGGTGAACGGCTATGGCCCCACGGAGGGAACCACCTTCACCTGCTGCCACGTGCTGACCGACCCCGCGGAGGTGGGGCACTCGGTCTCCATCGGCCGGCCCATCGCCAACACCCGCGTGTACCTGCTGGACACCGCGCTGCGGCCGGTGCCCGTGGGCGTGCCGGGCGAGCTGTTCATCGCCGGAGACGGCCTCGCCTGGGGCTACCTGCGGCGGCCGGACCTCACCGCGGAGTGCTTCATCCCCGACCCGTTCAGCCCCGTGGCCGGCGCGCGGCTGTACCGCTCCGGCGACCTGGCCCGCTGGTTGCCGGATGGCCGGCTCCAGTTCCTCGGGCGTCGCGACGCGCAGGTGAAGCTGCGCGGCTTCCGCGTCGAGCCGGGCGAGGTGGAGGCGGTCCTCTCCCGGCACCCGGCCCTGCGCGAGGTGTCCGTCATCGCGCGTGACGACATGCCCGGGGGCAGGGCGCTGGTGGCCTACGTCACCCCGCGCCCCGGACAGACACCGGAGTCGAAGGACCTGCGCACGTTCCTCCGCGACCGGCTGCCCGAGTACATGGTGCCCTCGGTGTTCGTGGTGCTGGACTCGCTGCCCGTCACCCGCAACGGCAAGCTGGATCGCCGCGCCCTGCCACACCCGGACGCGGTGGACTCCGGCGTGGAGCGGCGCGAGCACGTGGCCCCGCGCACGCCCGTCGAGGAGCAGGTGGCCGCGCTGGTGACCCAGGTGCTCCGGAGGGAGCGCGTGGGCATCCACGACGACTTCTTCGAGCTGGGGGGCCACTCGCTGCTGGGCACGCAGCTCCTGTCCCGCATCCAGCACACGCTGGGCGTGGAGCTGCCGCTGCGCGTCCTCTTCGAGGGCCCCACCGTGGCCGACCTCGCGCGGCGCATCGAGGGGGAGCAGCGCGCCCCGGCGCACGCGGTGCCTCCGCTGGTACGGGTGTCCCGGGACGGGCCGCTGCCGCTGTCCTTCTCCCAGGAGCGGCTGTGGAAGCTGTTCAAGTTGAACCCCGGCTCCACGGCCTACAACCAGCCGGGGGCGTTCCGCTTCGCGGGGACGCTGAACGTGGACGCGCTCCGGGCCGCGCTCCAGGCGCTGGTGGACCGCCACGAGTCGCTGCGCACCACCTTCACCGAGGAGGGCGGGCGCCCCGTGCAGAAGGTGCTCCCGTCGCTCCGGTTCGAGCTGCCCCTCATCGACCTGCGGGGACATGAGGACGCCGAGGCGGAGGTGTTCCGGCGCGTCGGCGAGGAGGCGCGCAAGCCGTTCGACCTCGTGCATGGACCGCTGATCCGCAGCGCGCTCTTCCAGCTGGCGGACGCCGAGTACCTGCTGCTCTTCAGCAAGCACCACATCCTGTCGGACGGCTGGTCCGAAGGCGTCCTCACGCGCGAGGTGGCGCATTTCTACAACGCCTTCGCCTCTGGCCAGACACCGGCGCTGCCACCTCTGAAGATTCAATACCCGGACTTCGCGGCGTGGCAGCGCGGGTGGCTTACCGGCCGAGATCTGGAGTCCCGCCTGGGCTACTGGCGCGTGGCGCTGGCCGGCGCGCCGACGCTGCTGAACCTCCCCACGGACAAGCCCCGGCCGCCGACGAGGACCTTCAACGGCACGTCGCTCCCGGTGGAGCTGGGCAGGGCCCGCAGCGACGCGCTCCACGCGCTCTGCCAGCAGGAGCGGGTGACGCCCTTCATGGCGCTGCTGTCCCTCTTCGGCACGGTGCTTTGCCACCGCGCGGGCCAGGAGGAGGTCGTCATCGGCTCGCCCATCGCCAACCGCACGCTGCCGGAGCTGGAGCTGCTCATCGGGCTCTTCGTGAACGGGGTGGCGCTCCGCGTGGACCTGCGCGGGGGCCCTACCTTCCGCCAGCTCCTCGCCCGCGTGCGCGACGTCACGCTGGGGGCGTACGCCCACCAGGAGGTGCCGTTCGAGCAGGTGGTGGATGCCATCGGCGTCCAGCGGCTGCCCAACCGGACACCGCTCTTCCAGGCCATGTTCGCGTTGCAGAACGCGCCGTCGGAGCCGGTCCAGCTCCCCGGGCTGACGCTGCTGCCCATGCCCGCCGCGGACCGCGGCGCCTCCATCTACGAGCTGGCCCTGGCACTGTTCGAGGTGGAGGACGGCTTCCGCGGCGACCTGGAGTTCAACGTCGACCTGTTCGAGCCCTCCACCATGGAGCGCCTGCGCGACGCGCTGCTCGCGCTCCTGGACCGGGTGCTGGCCTCCCCGGAAACGCCCCTGGGCCTCGGCAGCCTGCCCGGGGGGCCCCATGAGTCGAGGTGAAGTGGTTCCACCGCAGCCCGTGATGAGCGCAGCCATGAACGACAAGAACCGCTACCGCAACACGGAGTCGATGATCACCCACGGCAACCCCTCCTTCCAGGCAGCCAAGGAGGCGGGGCTGATGGACCTGTCGGTGCGCGGCACCGGCCGGGGGACGCTGGCTCTGCCGGACGGACGCGAGTTCATCAACACGTGCTCATGCTCGTACCTGGGCCTGGACTCGCACCCCGAAGTCCTCGACGGCGCCATCCAGATCCTCCAGCGCGAGAAGACGATGAACCTGGCCATCTCCCGCCTGCGCGTCCGCCTGAGTGCCATGGACGAGCTGGAGGCGGAGCTGTCCCGGCTGTGGCGCGCGAAGACGGTGGTCACCACGACGGCCAGCGCCGCCAGCGCGGGCCTGCTGCCGCTCATCGCCTCCGGCCACCTGCTGCCGGACGGGAAGCGGCCCGTCCTGGTGTTCGACAAGGCGGCGCACTTCTCGATGAACCTCATCAAGCCCATCTGCGCGGATGAGACGGAGGTCCTCACGTCACCGCACAATGACCTGGACTTCCTGGAGGACGTCTGCCGCAAGCACGCCCGCGTGGCCTACGTGGCGGACGGCTTCTACTCCATGGGCGGCGCGGCCGTGGTGAAGGAGCTGCTCGCCTTGCAGGACCGCTACGGCCTCTTCCTCTACTTCGACGACTCGCACTCCCTTTCCCTCTACGGCACGGCGGGTGAGGGCTTCGTGCGGACGCTGATTGGCGGGGACCTGGGCCCGCGCACCCTCATCATCGGCTCGCTGGGCAAGGGCTTCGGCACGGCGGGAGGGGCGGTGATGCTGGGGCCCGGCCACCATACGGACCTGGTGGGGCGCTTCGCGGGACCGCTGGGCTGGTCCCAGAGCCTCACCGTTCCGGCCATCGGCGCCAGCCTCGCCTCGGCGCGCATCCACGGCACACCGGAGCTGGCCGAGCGTCAGCAGGCCCTGCGCGCCAACATCCGCTACTTCGACGAGCGCATCCCCACCCGCACCCGGGGCGAGGACTTCCCCATCAAGGTCATCGAGGTGGGCCCCGAGGCCGAGGCCGTGGAGCGCTCGCGCCGGATGCTGGAGCGGGGCTTCTACACCTCGGCGGTGTTCTTCCCCATCGTCCCGAAGGGGCGCGCGGGCCTGCGCATCATGCTGCGCGCCAACCTGGCCCAGGCGGACCTGCAGCGGCTGTGCGACGCCCTGCGGGACGTCGCGGCCCCGGTGGCCTGAGGAAAGGGGAGGCGTCAAATGGTGACCTTCACCCCCGGCAGGACCTTCCTGGTGACGCCCGCGCTGGACCCCTCCCGCTTCGACAAGGCGGTGGAGGTGGGCGCGGACGTGGGGTTGCTCGACCTGGAGGACGGAGTGCCCACGGCCCGCAAGGCCGAGGCGCGCCGGCTCGCCTTCGGCCACCTGTCCCACGCTCCCTCGGGCGGCCCCATGTCGGTGCGTATCAACAGCCTGCGCACCGAGGACGGGCTGCGGGACGTGCTGACGCTGCTGGACTCGGGAGCACGGCCCGAGGCCGTCCTGCTGCCCAAGGTGGAGTCGCCCGTGGAGCTGCGGCAGCTCGACGAGCTGCTGGGGCCGCGACTCCCCGGCGTCGCGCTGCTGGCCATCATCGAGACCCCGCGGGGCGTCTCGGCGGTGGATGACATCGCCACCGCCACGCCGCGGCTGCGCGGGCTCATCTTCGGCGCGGCGGACCTGTCCTCGCAGCTCGGCGTGCCGCTCACCTGGGAGCCCATGCTGTATGCGCGCTCGCGCATCGCCATGGCCGCGAGCGGCGCGGGAATCCACGCCATCGACTCGCCCTTCTTCGACCTGGAGGACCCCGCGGGCCTGGAGGAGGAGACGCGCCGGGCCCGGGCGCTGGGCTTCACCGGGAAGATCGTCATCCACCCGGACCAGGTGGACATCATCCACGAGGCGCTGCGTCCCTCGGCCCACGTGGTGGCCCAGGCACGGCGGGTGCTGGCCCAGGCGGATGACGGGAAGGGCGGCATCCACGTCGTGGGTGGAAACATGATTGGCCCCCCGCTGGTGGCAGCGGCGCGGCGGGTGATGGCGAGCGTGAAGCTGGAGAGTGGAGAGACATGAAGAAGATGGTCACCGCCCACAAGAAGGTGGGCAAGCAGCGGTACCGGGAGACGTACGGCCTCTACTTCGAGGACTTCGAGGTGGGGGACGTGTTCGAGCACCGCCCCGGGCGCACCCTCACCGAGGTGGACAACATCTGGCAGTCCCTGCTGTGCCTCAACACGCACCCGCTCCACATCGACGCCGTCTACGCCAGCAAGACGGAGTGGAAGAAGCCGCTGATGTCCAGCCTGGTGACGCTGGCCATCGTCGGGGGCATGAGCCTCAACAGCACCAGCGCCAAGGGCGTGGCGAACCTGGGCTGGGACAAGATCCGCCTCACCGCGCCGGTGTTCGTGGGCGACACCATCTACGCGGAGAGCCGCGTGCTGGACAAGCGCATGTCGAAGTCACGCAAGACGCAGGGCGTGGTCTCCGTGGAGACCAAGGGCGTGAAGGCGGACGGCACCGTCTTCATGACCTTCGAGCGCTCCTTCCTGGTACCCCTCCGCAAGCACAGCGTGGACGTGGATGCGAACTACTGACACCTCGATGAAGGCCGTGCTGCTGGACGGCTTCGGCGGCCCGGAGGTCCTGCGCGTGGGCGAGCTGCCACGCCCGGAGCCGGGGCCCGGGCAGGTCCGGGTGCGCGTGCGTGCCTCGGCGCTCAACCGAGGGGACACGGTGCAGCGCGGCGGTGGTTATCCGCTGCCGCCCGGTGTCACCAGTCCGCGCCTCGGCATCGAGGTGGCGGGCGAGGTGGAGGTCCGTGGCGCGGGGGTGCGGACGCTCGAGCCGGGCCAGCGCGTCTTCGGGCTGGTGGCGGGCGGAGGCTACGCGGAGGCGTGTCTCATGGAGGAGGGGATGGCCATCCCCATTCCGGACGGCTGGTCCTTCGTGCAGGCCGCGGCCACGCCGGAGGCCTTCATCACCGCGCATGAGTCGCTGCTGGAGCTGGGCGGGCTGCGCGCGGGCCAGTCCGTGCTCATCCACGCGGGCGGCAGCGGGATTGGCACTGCGTGCATCCAGTTGGCTCGCGCGGTGGGAGCGCGGGTGTACGTCACCGTCGGCACCGAGGAGAAGCGGAGGCGGTGCCTGGAGCTGGGGGCCGACGCGGGTGTGCTGCGCACGGAGCGGAACTTCGCCCGGGAGGTGCTGGCCCTGACGGGTGGGGTGGGGGTGGACGTGGTGGAGGACTTCGTGGGCGGCGCGGCGCTGGACCGCAACCTGTCCGTCCTGAAGTTCGGCGGCTGCCTGCTGCTGTTGGGCGGGCTGGATGGAATGAGCGCGGACCTGGACCTGCGGCAGGTGATCATGCGGCGGCTCCAGCTCAAGGGCATGGCGCTGCGCCCACTGCCCCCGGAGGAGAAGGTGGCCGTCACCCGGCGCTTCCGCGAGCGGTGGCTGCCGGAGCTGGCCGCGGGGCGCCTGCGCCCCGTCATCGACTCCACCTTCCCGCTGGAGCGCGTGGCGGACGCGCACCAGCGGATGGAGTCCAACGCCAGCTTCGGGAAGATCGTCCTCGAGCTCTAGGCCCCGCCGGCGCGGCGGCGCTCCAGCCGCCGTGCCGGCCCGGACTCGGGCCCGCGCAGCAGCGAGTACGGGTCCAGCGCGTCACCGCCGATGGTCTCCAGCGCCACCGGGGTGCCCAGGCCGAGCCGCTCCGCGTGCTCCAGCAGCAGCCCGGTGACGACCTGGTCCTCCAGTGCATGGCCGGTGGAGTCGAACACGGTGCTTCGCTGGCGCCAGGCCTCGTAGCGGTCCGGGTCCTTCATGAGCGTGACCAGGTCCGGGCCGATCTTCTCGGGCGCGAGCTGCTGGCACTCGCCCTCGACGCGCGCCTGCTCCAGGTAGTCCGGGACCACGAGGCTGCGCTCCAGGAGGGCCCGGGGCAGCTCCGTCTTGCCCGGCAGGTCCGAGCCCACCGCGTTGATGTGGACATGGGGCTTCAGCTCGCGGCCGGAGATGACGGGCCCGGCACCCACGGCCACGGAGGTGGCGGTGCAGATGATGTCGGCCTGCGCCTCCAACTGCTCCAGCGTGGCGGGCCGCACGTCCAGGTCCAGGAAGCCCACCCGCCCCGCGAAGGAGAGCAGCGCTTCCGGGTTGATGTCGTAGGCCAGCACCTGCTCGAGCGGGAACAGGCGGCTGATGGCATGGAGCTGGGTGACGGCTTGCGCGCCCGTGCCCACCAGACCCAGCACGGTGCTGCCGGGCGAGGCGAGGCAGCGCGTGGCCACCGCGGAGGCCGCGCCGGTGCGCAGCGCCGTGGCGAAGACGCCGTCCATCAGCGCCAGCAGGTGGCCCGTCCGGACGTCATAGAGGCTGTTGGTGGCGATGATGGTGGGGAGCGTGTGCTCCTCGGGGTTGAGGGGGCTGTAGCCCACCATCTTCACCGTCACCGTGTGGCCCCGCTGCATGACGGGCATCCACTCCAGCACACCCGGCTGGCGCGGGTGGTCCAGCATGAAGCCCTCGCGCTTGCGCACCTCCGTGGTGGCCCCGTCGAAACGCCGCAGGGCGTCCGACAGCGCGTGGAGGAGCTGGTCCATCAGGGCGTCCAGGCCCACGGCCTCCACGATGGAACGCAGGTCGGCCTGAGTGACAAGCAGCGTCCGGGTCGAGTCGAGCTTCACGATGGAGTGTCCCCTGGCCGATTCACTCCTTTCGAGGCTAACACGTCACTACAGACTCGCGTGAAAGCCCTGGGGATACACGGTGCACTCCTCCAGCGATGGACCCGGCGGGCTACTCCGGGGCCTCGTCCGGGGACTCGACGACGTACACGAGCGTATCCCCCTGGTAGTAGGGGCGGTACATGACACTGCCGCAGCGCTGGTAGCCGATGCCTCCCACCGTCGTGGCCACGCAGCCCGCGGGAAGCGTGGAGATGTAGCTCGCGCCCACGGGCATGGCCACGGTGGCGGCGACACCCACCCCGTAACCATAACCGTAACCCGGGGTGGCCGCGCCCCATCGCCGCGAGGTCCGCCGGGACGTGCGGCGCGCGACCCGGCGTGACGTGCCGTACTGGGCCTCCACCTTGCCGGGGAAGCCGGGAATCACCAGCGCCAGGTCCTCCACCACCGGCACCTCCAGCCCCGCGCCCACGGCCAGGCCCGCCAGCAGCAGGCCCAGGGCCCGCCGCGTCCTCCTGCGTTTGTTGGTCTTCATCTCCACCTCTCACTCTTTCGGAGCGGTTCGCGAACCCGACTGCTCGCGCGAGCCCTTGTCGTCCCGCGCTTCTTTCTCCAGGAAGGACACCCGCTGCGCTTCGGCCGGGGGACGGAATACGAACTGGGAGTCCGAGAGCTGGGGTGCCAGGTCCCAGTCGGACAGGACCACTGCGTATTGCGGTGCCTGGTCGACCCGCTTGGAGGTGACGACGTACTTGCGCGGGAGCGGCCGCGGGCCGTCCTCAATCCAGATCTGCACGTCCACCTCGTCGCCCTGGAAGGCCAGGTGGTGCGTGGCCACGCCCTCCACGTTGGCGCGTCCCAGGTATGTGCCGGAGCGCATGCTCTCGCGGAGCACGGCGTAGGGGTTGCTGTAGAGCAGGTCCGCTGCTGGGGGCTCCAGCCCCAGCAGGTCCGAGGCCATATCCAGGGTGTCGTCCAGCGTGGGGGGCGCCGGCGCCGCCGCGAAGGTCTGGCTCTTCTCTCCGTACAGGGTGAGCTGCTTGCCGTCGTAGAAGAGCTGGAGATCGCTCAGGTCTCCGGTGCGGTCTACACGGAGCCGATCCGGCCGCCTCAGGGACACCAGGCCCTCGCGATGGAACTGGATCTTCTGGCCCGACTCGAGGACGGCTTCGATCGTCCCCTGCGTCCGGACCGTGAGCTGGCGTTGCCCGGCCAGGAAGTCGCTCATCTCGCGCAGGCGGCGCTCCGCCTCGGGCTCGAACTTCGCGGCCGGGGCATCGCGTTCCCGCGCCTGCTCGGCCGCCATCGAGGTGCTGGCGACCGCCAGGAAAAGAAGGATCCATGGAGCTCTGCTTGCGCGATTCATGAGCACTCCCTGCCGTGCGTAGCCGCTGGAGAACGAGCCCCGGCTCAGAAGATGAAGCCGACGTTGAGCGTGGCGTTGTAGCTGCCGCCACCCGCGAAGTTGACGTCTTCCGGATCCACGTTCGCGACCGCGGACTCGGGAGCGATCTCCTCGTCGAAGAGGACGTTGTAGTTGGCGCGGAAGTCGGCGGAGAAATCGCCGGAGTGGAAGCGCAGGCCGGCGCCCAGCGGGACGGAGCCCACGGTGTCGTCGCTGTAGCCCAGCGCCTCACCGCCCTGGCGCACGTTGTAGTCGCTCACCCCGATGCCGCCGAGGACGTAGGGCTGCACGGGCGTGGCGGTGATGCCGAAGGTGGCCACGGCCTGCGCGCCGTTGCGGACGATGTCCGGATTGCCCAGCAGGTCTTCAGCCCCATCCAGGTCGAGGGAGTTCACCGCGCCGCTGTAGCCGAGCTCCAGCCCGAGCACCCGGGAGGGCCTGATGCCCACCGTCGCGCCAAAGGCCGCGCCGGGGTCAATCCGTGGCGCCAGCCCGCCGCTGTAGCCCTCGACACCGCCACCCACGGACACCGTGATGCCCCGCATGTCGGCCTCTTTGTCCTGGGCCAGGGCTCCCGTTCCCACAAGCGCGCATGCCACCATCAGCGCCTGAATGCTCTTCATGTCCGCCTCCTCGGTACGGAACCGGTTCAGCGCAAAGCTTGGGATGCGGGCGGCGGTGTTCAACCCGGGACGTTCGGACGTTGGGAGCAGGGGGCCATCCCCCGGCCACGCCGCGCGCCCGGGACTGGATTGCGCATGCCGGAGCGTGGCCCCAACGTCGAATAGGGCGACACTGGAGTCCGCCCACGGCCGGCCAGGCAGGGCTGGCGCCACCATGCCAGGACGCCGCCACACCATGGACGTGCTCCCCCCACTGCCCGACTTCTCCGTGATGAGGGGCGGCCCGCTCTACAAGGCCGAGCTCCGGCTCCTGCGCATCCGGTCCCGGCGCTCCAACGTTCGCTGGCTCACGCTCGCCTTCGTGCTGGTGGCCTGGTTGCCCCTCGTCGTCCTCACGCTGCCGCGGGGAGCCGTGGTGACGAGCTCACTGCTCAGCCATCTCCACGTCCAGGTCCAGTTCCTGCTTGCCCTGCCGGTACTCGTCGCCGCCGAACCCTTTGTCGATAGGTACCTCACCCTGGCTGCCCGCCAGTTCCTCCGCTCGCACCTGGTCGGAGCCGACAGCAGGCCCGCCTACGAGGCGGCCGCGCGCGCGGCGATGCGGTGGCGCGACAGCAGCCTCGTCGAGGCCGGTCTGCTCGCCGTATCCCTGGCCCTTGCGTTGAGTGCGCGGCTCGGCACGGACCATGCGTGGAGCTCCCGCGGCGCGGAGGACGGCCCGTCCCCGGCGGGATGGTGGTACCTGCTGGTGAGCCAGCCGATCCTCCGGTTCCTGCTGCTGCGGTGGTTCTGGCGCGGAATCGTGTGGGCGGGATTCCTCTTCCGCGTTTCGCGGCTGCCGCTCGCGCTGGTGCCCACGCATCCGGATGTCATGGGCGGACTTGGCTTCCTGCCCATCTGCCAGGCCCAGTTCGCGCCCGTGGTGTTCGCGCTGTCCGCGGTTGCGTCGTCGTACACGTGGAGGGCGGAACGCGCCGGAATCTCCACCGATCCGATGCCCTACCTCGTTCCGCACATCGTGTTCGCGGTCATCTCGGTCGTGGTCGTCTTCTCGCCGATGATCTTCTTCAGCCGCCACCTCATCCTGGCGAAGCGGCGCGGATTCCCGCGATTCTCTTCGCTCGCGGCCTCGCACTCGCGGCGGTTCGAGTGGAAGTGGTTTCGCGAGCGGCCGGACCAGGACCCACTGGGCGCACCTGATTTCTCCTCGATGATCGATCTGGGAAGCTCCTTCTCCGTCTCGCGCGACATGCGCCTGTTCCCGTGGGATCGGCGCTCGCTGACGGCCGTCATCCTCGCGGCGCTCGCCCCGATGCTGCTCCTTCTCACCCTGGACCGCCGGCTCCTCGCCGTCCTCATCCATCTTCGCGAAGGACTGCGCTGAGCCAGGAGCGTTGCATGTTGAAATCCATCGTTCTCTTCGCGCTGTCCAACGTCGTCACCCTCTTCATGTTCTCCGCGGGGCTGGCACGGCGTCCTGGAGCGCTGCGGCAGGTGCTCCAGCGTCCGGCGCTCTACGGACGGGCGTTGGCCGTGGTCCTGGTGGCGGTGCCGCTGCTGGGGTTCGCGGTGGTTCACCTGTTCCCCCTGCCCAGGGTGGCCGCCGGCGCCATCCTCCTCACGGCCATCTGTCCCGGCGCGCCGTTGCAGGTGAACCAGGCGAAGTCCCTGGGCGCGAGCGTGACCACGTCCCTCAACCTGCTCCTGCTGCTGGCCGTGTGCGCCATCGTCACGGTGCCCCTCTGGGTGTGGGCGCTGGAGCGGCCCCTGGGCTTCGAGCTCCAGGCGGGCCCCGGCCTGGTGTTCCGGACCCTGCTCGTGAAGCTCCTGCCGCCGCTGGCGGTGGGAATGGCCGTCCACCACTTCTTCCCGCGGGCCGCGGAGGTGCTCGGCGTGTGGGTCAACCGCCTGTTCACCGTGCTCCTGCTGGTGGCGGTGGTCGTCATCCTCTTCATCGCCGGGCCCCGGTTGCTGGACCTGGGGTGGGTCACCGTGCTGGCGCTGGGCGTGCTGGTCGCCGCCGGCTCCCTCCTGGGGCACTGGGCCGGCGCGCCGCGTGAGGAGGACCGCAAGGCCATGGCGCTGGCGGCCGGCATGGCCCACCCGGTGCTGGCCATCACCATCATCAGCCAGAGCTATCCGCGCCTCCGGGCGCTCGACGTGGTGGCGGTGGTATGCGCCCTCATCCTGGTCCGGGTCCTGGCGCTGATGCCCTACAAGCTGTGGATGAAGCGGCGGAGCCGGACGGAGCGCGCCGGCCGGGTGCCCCCGGGCAGCGTGCCCACCTGAGGGCCCCGCCGTCCGCTCACCAGATGTAGCGGAGGATGAGCTGGCCGTAGCTGAGCGTCGGGTCGCCCGACTCCAACGTCTGGCCCTCCGCCCCCAGCCCGCGCTGGGGGGAGCCATTGAGCGTGGTGACCGCGCCCACGCCAACCTGGAGGTTGGCGCGTCCCGAGTAGTAGACGCCCAGCGCCAACGTGCTGGAGCTCAGCGTCCGGTCCGGCAGGCCGAAGTCCTCCTCCTCACCGGTGGTGAAGAGGTACTCGCCCATCACCGCGACGGGGACTCCGAGCGAGTCGAAGTCCACCGCGAGGGCCAGCGAGAGGTTGACGAGGAAGGCGTTCGTCTCCTGGGAGACGCGCCGCCCCTCCGCCGAGATGAAGGGCTCACGCGTGCGCCAGGCGTACTCGGTGGTCGCCGCGCCTTGCAGCGAGAAGACGGGCCCCAAGGCCTGCGCACCGTAGACGCCGCCGGTAACGGACTGCTCCGAGGTGGGCGCCACGAGGAGCCTGCCCACGTTGCCGTTCACCACGTCCTCCAGCGTCAGCAGCGGGTCGCCCAGGATGCCGTTGACGAGGTCGAGGACGGTGATGTCCTTGCCGTTGCGGTAGCCGTAAAGGGCCCGCACTGCGATCTGCGTGCCGCTGGACTCGTTGCGCCACAGCCGCACCACCGCGCCCGCCTGGCCCACCAGGTCCACGGAGGCTCCATCCGCCAGGAGGGAAGGGGTGTTGGCGCCGGTGACGATGGTGCCCCGAATGAAGCCGGTCAGCCCCAGCCAGGGGGTGATGCGCAGGCCCAGGTCGGCGGTCTGCTGGACGCCGGTGAGCAGGATGTCCCGTGTGCCCTGCGCGCCAATGGGCAGGTCCGGGATGTCGTAGCGCGCCACGCCCTCGCGGATGCCCACGTGCGTGGTGACGAACGCCGTCTGCTGGAGGATGGGGAACAGGAAGGTGTGCCCACCCAGCTTGCGCGTGTCGGCCGTCTCGCAGAGCTCGCACCTCACGGCGGCCGCGGCGCCTCCGCGTTCGGCATCCGTGGAAGGAGCGCTCTCCGCGCGAGCGGCGCCCAGGACGAGGCTCAGGCCCAGTCCCCATACAAGTGTCTTGGGTATCATCGGCGAAGACGGTGGGCAGGCGCCCCCCTTCCCGGCCATCGCCTCAAGGCGCCGTCATCCGTCGCCGACAGCACAGGCCGTGGTGGGCGGAGCGGCCGGGCGAGGCAGGGCCGGTCTGGGGCCGTGCTCCTTCACGCGCGGCGGCGCCAGGCCCGCGCGAGCATCGCCGCGATGACGAGCGCGCCCACCAGCGCCAGCCCGATCAACCCGAGCAGCCACAGGAAGACGCGGTCGACCAGCCTTGTGGCGCGGTCGAAGGCGTGGTCCGTCCATGCCACCGCCAGGCCGTCCAGTTGCTGGAGGGTCGCGATGCGCTCGGCGTGAAGGCCATTCAGCACGGCCGCTCTTTCCTGTCCCACGCCCACGAGCACGGCCTGCCGCTCACCGGTGATGAAGTCCTGCACCGCCAGCCGTTCCTGGTGCAGCGCGTCCAGTACGGCCGTGCGTTCGCGGGCCACCAGCGTGGGGGTGTTGTCCGCCAGTCCTCCGAAGCGGTCGAGGATGTCCACCGTCCGGTTCAGCTCGCCCATCGCCTCGCGCAGGGCAGGGGCGTCCACCACCGCGGATGCCATCTCCGCCGCCGCCAGCTCCGCCTGCCACCGGGCCTGCCGGGGCAGGCTGGAGGCGTAGAGGTCCACCCTCGCGACGAGGTCGCGCGTGTCCTCCAGGAGGACCGCCGCCGCGCCCAGCGGGCGGAGGCGGGACAGGTCCGTGAGCTCGGCCAGCAGCGGCGCGGTGGACTCGCGCGCGTGGATGGGGCCGGTGAGCGGGTGCTCGGCGGCCCAATGGTGCACGCGCGCCCGGGCCTGGGAGAGGTCCTCCTGGCCGGTGACCTCCTTCGCGAGGGACTCCACCTCCGCTTCGGCTTGCGTCAGCACGCGCAGCGCCCTGTCCACCTGCTCGGGAGGAGCACCCACCGTGTGTTTCCGGATCGCGTCCTGGAGCTGGGCCAGCAAGGCCCAGGCGTCGACGAGGGCGGCCACCGGGTCCGGCTGGAAGAGCACCGCCTGCAGCGTGGGCACCGCGTTGGCCTTGAACTCCAGCATCCGGAGCCGCAGCATCGCCGAGTCGGAGTGCTCGGCGATGTCGTCCGCCCCCATCTCCAGCATCCCCGGAAGCCGGCGGGCCAGGTCCCGTACGCGCACGCGCAGCACACCCGCGGACATCCCCGACTGGCCCACGCGCTCCTGGAGCTCCGTGCGGGGCGCCGTGGTGGCGCACCCGGACAGGGCGGTCATCAGCGCCGCCGCCAGCATGAGGAGCGAGGAGGAGGGGAGGTACATGGAGCGGAGCCAAGCTGCGCATCCGCCCGCGGTCCGCCGAGCGCCCCGGGGGGCAGGCGCGCGTCGGGGGCTGGACGGGAGCGCACGTCCGCGGCCCGTCCCGCCCTACCGGATCGTGAGGCCGGCGGCGAGCTTCTCCATCACCTGGTCGACGGTGAAGCTCGCGGCCTTCTGCCGGGGCGGGAAGTCCTTGAAGGACTCCAGGTATCTCCTGACGATGGCCTGGGTCGGCACCAGCAGGAAGGCGTGCTTGATCACCCAGTCGTAGTAGGTGTTCGAGGTGATGTCCGCGCGCTCGTACGGGTCGGTGCGCAGGTTGAACATCTTCGGCGCGCGCAACACGGTGAACGGCTCGGCCCACAGCCGGAGCGTCCCGGTGGCGCGCTGCTCCAGGAACACCATCTTCCAGTTGTCGTAGCGCAGGGCGACCAGGTCGCCGTCGTCGGAGAAGTAGAAGAACTCCTCGCGCGGGCCCTTCGGCTCCTGGCCCGTCAGGTACGGCAGGAGGTTGTAGCCGTCCAGGTGCACCTTGAAGGTCTTGCCGCCCGCCTTGTGGCCCTTCAGCAGCCGGTCCTTGACGTCGGGAGCCCCGGCGGCGGCCAGAATCGTGGGCAGCCAGTCGAGGTGGCTCACGATCTCGTTGGAGACCGAGCCGGCCTGGATGCGCCCCGGCCACCGGACGAGGGCCGGCACCCGGTAGGCCCCCTCCCAGTTGGTGTTCTTCTCGCTGCGGAAGGGCGTCATGCCGCCATCCGGCCACGAGTTCATGTGCGGCCCGTTGTCCGTGCTGTAGACGACAAGTGTGTTGCCGGCGATGCCGAGCTCGTCCAGCAGGTCGAGCAGGCGGCCCACGGCCTTGTCATGGTCGACCATCGTATCGTGGTAGGCGGACTGCCAGCGGCCCGCCTGGCCGCGGCTGCCGGGCTTCGCGTGGGTGTACAGGTGCATGTGCGTCGTGTTGAACCACATGAACCATGGAGTGCCGTCGGTGTGCCGTTCCCGGATCCACCGCGTGGCCGCCTCGAGGAACTCGTCGTCGATGGTCTCCATGCGCTTGCGGGTGAGGGGCCCCGTGTCCTCGATGCTCTGCCCGCCCTCCGGATTGGCCCGGCAGCGCAGCACCCCGCGAGGGCCGAACCGCTCCCTGAACTGCGGGAAGTCCTTCGGCGACGGGTAGTCGAAGCTCTCCGGCTCCTCCTCGGCGTTCAGGTGGTAGAGGTTGCCGAAGAAGGTGTCGAAGCCGTGTTGGGTGGGCAGGTGCTCGTCCCGGTCGCCCAGGTGGTTCTTGCCGAACTGGGCGGTGGCATAACCGAGCGGCTTCAGCAGCTCCGCGATGGTGGGGTCCTCGGCCCTCATGCCCACCTCGGCGCCCGGCATGCCCACCTTGCTCAGCCCGGTCCGGAACACGCTCTGCCCGGTGATGAAGGCCGCGCGGCCCGCCGTGCAGCTCTGCTCCCCGTAGTAATCGGTGAAGAGCATTCCCTCGTTCGCGAGCCGATCGATGTTCGTCGTCCGGTAGCCCATGACGCCTCTGCTGTAGGCGCTGAGGTTGGACATCCCGATGTCGTCGCCGAAGATCACCAGGATGTTGGGCTTGTTGTTGCCGTGGTTGCTCTTCTTCCCCGCCATGGCCGTCCTCCTGCCGCACTGACTGGGAGGGTAGGAGCGCGCGGGACGCACGGGAATGTGCCCCGAGGGGAGGCGCAAGCGACAGGGGGAGCGTTCGTGGGGGCGCTGCCGGTGCGTGTGTTCCGTGCTGGCTGGGGCGGGTTGAAGAGGGGCGGGCGGAAGGTTATAGCCCCGCCCGTCCGGCCGCTCATGAGGGGTGCACCGGGCCCGGACGAGGTGCGCCGTACCCGGTCAGGACAAGACGACGCGTACACGGGAGTCGTGCGTCATGTCGTGGGTCTACCTCATCATCGCCGGGCTGCTCGAGGTCTGCTGGGCCATTGGCCTCAAGTACACGGAGGGCTTCACCCGGCCCATCCCGAGCCTCCTGACGGCCGCCGCCATCATCGCCAGCATGGTGCTGTTGGGCATCGCCGCGAAGACGCTGCCCATCGGCACGGCCTACGCGGTGTGGGTGGGCATCGGCGCGCTGGGCGCGGCCGTGCTGGGCATGGTGCTCTTCCACGAGCCCGCCACGCCCCTGCGCATCTTCTTCCTGTCGCTGCTGCTCGTCGCCATCGTCGGGCTGAAGGCCACCAGCGGCGCCGAAGGGCACTGAGGCCCGGCAACACACTTCTTCATGGGCGCCGGCGGGGGCCAGGCGCTAAATGCCCGGGTCATGAGCAATGACGTCATGGCCCGAGGGCGCCCGAGAGGACGTGGACGGTGGAGGTTCGTGCTGGGCACGGCCGCGTTGCTGGCCGTGGGAGTCTCTTCGCTGGCGTGGACCTCCACGGGCCGGCTCGAGGCCTTCGGCGCCGCTCCAACGGGAGAGCGGCTGCGGCGGATGCAGTCCTCCGAGCACCACCGGGACGGCGTCTTCGTCAACACCACCGTCAACCCCAACGCCCGGAACCGTCCCGACTGGGACACGATGAAGGACCTGCTCTTCGGCCAGCAGCAGCGCACGCCTCCCGGCCCGCTGCCCATGGAGCGCGAGGTGGCCGCGGCCCTGGCGAAGCCGCCGGAGCACGGGCTGCGGGTGACGTGGCTGGGCCACTCGACGCTGTTGGTGGAGATTGATGGATTCCGCATCCTCACCGACCCCATCTGGAGCGAGCGCGCCTCGCCGTCCACGCTGGTGGGGCCCAAGCGCTTCCACCCGCCACCGCTGCCGCTGGACGCGCTGCCGGAGGTGGACGCGGTGCTCCTGTCGCACGACCACTACGACCACCTGGACATGGAGACCATCCGCGCGCTGGTGCCTCGCGGGTGGAAGTTCTACGCGCCGCTCGGCCTGGGCGCCCACCTGGAGTCGTGGGGCGTACCGCCCGAGCGCGTGGTGGAGCTGGACTGGTGGCAGGAAGTCACGCTGGGAGATGGGCGCCTGCGCATGGTGGCCACGCCGGCGCAGCACTTCTCCGGCCGGGGCCTGTCGGATCGCAACCGGACCCTGTGGACGTCCTGGACGCTGCTCGGGCCCGAGCACCGCGTCTTCTTCAGCGGCGACACCGGGCTGACGCAGGAGTTCGCCGAGGTAGGCCGCCGCTTCGGCCCGTTCGACCTGGCCATGTTCGAGGTGGGCGCGTTCCATCCGGCCTGGGGAGACATCCACCTGGGGCCCCACCAGGCGCTCCAGGCCCACGGGCTCGTCCGGGGGCGCAGGCTGCTGCCCATCCACTGGGGCACCTTCTCGCTGGCCACGCACGCGTGGGACGAGCCCGCCGAGGTGCTCGCCTCCGAGGCCCGCCAGCAGGGCGTCGCGCTGCTCACCCCGGTGCTGGGACGTCCCGTGGAGCCCGAGGCGGAGGCTCCGTCCGCGCCGTGGTGGCGGGAGGTCCGCGCCCCCTGAGACGGAGCTTTTTTCAGCCACCCCCCGGAAGGGTGGCTTTCCTTTCTACAGGACTTCAGAAAGGCGGGGCTCCAATCGTCTGATTTTCCTCAGAGCCGCTCTGGCACATGGCCTGCTTTGAGCTCCGGCCGCGTATGAGGTCTCCAAGGAACATCCACCGTCCGTTCACGGTCGAAGTCGTAACCGACGCCTGGAAGCAGATTTCACACCTGCCCAGGGAAACGTACCGTGCCATCCAGGCGCGGCTGGAGTCGCTGGCCGCGCAATCATCCGAACACGCCACGCCGCCTCCCATAGCCGGTCCGGAGGACGCGCCCAGCTTCCACATGGGGGAGCTGACCATCCACTACACGGTGGACACGCGGCGCCGCCTCATCCGGCTCATGCACATCTCGCGGGAGCGAAGCCCCCCCGCGGCGCCCATGCGCCAGGGAGAAGAAACCTCGGGCTGAGGCCCGCGGGGCCGCTCACGCCGCGGGCCACCTGGCCGGAGGGCGTGCAGCTCGCGCCGGGCGTGCAGGGCGTGGAGCGGCCGGTGCAGTAGTAATGCAGTATCACCATGCGAGTGCGGGCCGGATGCGTCGGGGACCCGCGGCGAATAGGGGGTTCCCCTGTGAAGGGGCGTGTGTGGTTGCACGGCCCCAGGGCGCTGTTCACAATGCGCCACCTCTCTGGATTCTCCAGGGGGTCCTCTTTTCCCCGTTCACGGCCCGGAATGGGCAGACCCGCGGGGTGGAGAGCGGACCTCCGATGACGTCTCCCCTGTGCTCGGATGCGAATTTCGCTGACCCAGAAGATCACCCTGGCGCCGCTGCTGGTGGCGCTGTGCTTCACACTGCTTTCGTTCGGCTACACCGTGCCCCGGATGCGCGAGTCCTTCGAGGCGCAGGGCCGGGAGATGAGCGCGGGCGTGCCCTCGGCGCTGGCCTCCGCGCTGGCGGGCCTGCTCCGGAAGGGCGACCCCGCCGAGGTCCAGGAGACGCTGGAGGCCGTGGCCCGTGACGGGAAGCTGGCCTACGTCGCGGTGCTGGATGCGCGCGGCGGGCTGGTGGCGGTGGCGGGCCAGGACGCCCGGACGGCGCGAGAGCACCGGGCGCGGCTGGCCGAGTCGACGGGCGGCCTCGTCCTGCAGGCGGGCGACACGGAGTTGCTGGACATGAAGGCGCCCATCGAAGGTGAGCAGGGCCACGTCCACGTGGGCTTCAACCGCACGGAGGCCCTGGGCCGCGTGGAGTCCGTGCTCACCAACCTGCGGCTGGTGATGCTGGGCGCGCTGCTGGTGCTGACGGGAGTGGCCTGGGCGCTGAGCCGCCGCTTCGTGGCGCCGCTGCTCCAGCTCACCCGGGCCGTGCAGCGCATCGTCGAACATGGCGACCTGCGCGAGGCGGTGAGGATTGACTCCAACGATGAGCTGGGGCAGCTCGCGCGCGCCGTCGGGATGCTGGTGGCCAAGCTGAAGGAGCTGCTACACCAGCTCCAGTCGTCCACGGAGCTGCTGAGCGACTCAGTGATGGGCCTCAACGAGTCCGCCGAGCAGCAGAACCAGATGGTGTCCCGCAGCGCGGCGGCGCTGCAGGAGACGCAGGTGACGGCGCAGGAGATCCGCCAGACGGCGCTGCTGGCGTCGGACTCGGCCCAGTCCGTCATCCAGGTGGCCGAGCGAGCCGAGTCGCTGGGGCGCACCGGCGAGGCGGCCGTCGCGCAGAGCATCGAGGGGCTCGTGGACCTGCGCGCCCAGGTGGAGCAGATCACCGAGCGCATCATGGCGCTGGGCGAGCGCACCCAGCAGATCAGCGGCATCACCGAGACGGTGAAGGACCTGGCGGACCAGTCCCACCTGCTGGCCGTCAACGCGGCGATTGAAGCGGCGCGCTCGGGTGAGCACGGCAAGGGCTTCGCGGTGGTGGCCCGGGAGATCCGCGCGCTGGCGGACCAGTCCATCCGCGCCACCAACCAGGTGCGGAAGATCCTCTCGGACATCAGCGAGGCCATCGCCGGCACGGTGGAGATCACGGCCGCGGGCACCCAGCGCATGGAGGCGGGCCTGGAGCAGGTGCGCACCTCCGGGGACACGCTGCGGCAGCTCACCGCCATCGTCCAGGACTCCACCCACTCCGCGCGGCAGATTGCCCAGACGGTGAGCCAGCAGGCCACCGGCATCGAGCAGATCTTCACCGCCGTCAGCGAGCTGAACTCGCTGATGGAGGACACGGTGAATCGCATCTCCACCACCAGTGACTCGGCGATGTCCCTGAAGATGCTCTCCGAGCGCGTGTCCCAGGTGGTGCGGGCCTACCGCGTGTGATGAGGCTCAGCCCTCGCCGTCGCCCGAGCGCGCCTCGGCCAGCGCGGGCGCGGGACGCGGGCGGGGCAGCAGCCGGGACGCCAGCTCGCCCACGGAGCGCACCGGGTGGGCACCCGGCTCGGGGATGCGCGCCGCCAGCAGGCCCGCGCCCAGCCGGGCCACGGAGGACAGCACGAAGAGCACGTGCAGGTTCACCCAGACGTGGCCGCCCAGCATGAACTGCTGCGGCAGCGCGGCGGCGATGGCGCCTCCCACGGCGGCGGCGGCGGAGTACGCCAGCCCCCCCGCGGTGGCGAAGGCGGCGAGGTAGAAGGGGCGGCCCCTGCGCGGGGCCACGGTGAGCGGCAGCGCGAAGATGGCCAGACCGTGGCCGCTCCAGAGCGAGCCGGCCAGCAGCACGTCGAACAGCAGCGGCCACAAGGTGCCCGCGGAGGGCAGCAGCCAGAGCACGGGGATGGCGCTGATGCCCAGGGAGCACGCCAGCAACACCGGCTGCGCCCCCGCCTTGTCGAGCATCCTCCCCCACAGCGGCGCGGTGAGGATGCGCACGCACGCCACCGCCGCGGCGTGCAGCGCCATGATGACGAAGGTCATCTTGAGGTTCTGCAGGCTGTGCAGCGCGAAGAATGGCGCGGACACGCCCACCGCGGCATTCCACGCCACCTGGTAACCCAGCACGCGCCGGGCCACCGGGTCCTTCAGCGGCACCAGCGCGCCCTTCAACTCCAGACGCGGGGTGGTGCCCGGCGGGGCCGGGTCATGCTGCGTGGCCATCAGCAGCGTCGTCACCACGCCCATGACGCAGGCGCCCAGCGCGAGCAGGGGCAGGCCCAGCCCCACGCCCTCGGGCGGGCGCAGCCTGTCCATCAGCAGGCCCGCGCTCAGCGAGGCGAGCGTGCCCGCCAGCGTGGTGAGCGCGGTGCGCCGGCCGAAGAAGCGGCCTCGTACGGAGCGCGGCACCAGCTCGCCCATCCACGCCACCCAGGCGTTGTTGCCCACCACGCCCAGCACCGCGGAGGCTCCGGCCACCACCAGCAGCACGTGCTGCTGCGCGGGGAAGGACAGCCCCAGCCATGGCAGCACGGCCAGGGGGAACATCACCAGGCGCGACAGGCACACCGCGGTGAGCGCCACCCGGCGGTGCCCGAAGGTGGACGTCAGCCACGCCGCGGGGAACTGCACGAACTGGGCGAAGAAGGGCAGGGCCGTCATCACCCCCACCAGGAACGGCCCCAGCTCGAGGGCAATGGCCCAGGCCGTGAGCACCGTGGCGCCCGCGCACGCGGTGAATACCTCCGCGAACATGCCCTCCACGACGGAGGCGCCCAGGCTCGCCCGGAGCCGGCCCGTGGCCCGGGTGGAGGCGGGCCCCGGCACGTCCGCGGGGGGCGCGCCCAGCAGCGGCGCGGAGAAGCCCGGCAGGGAGTTACCGGGGCGGAACAGCGGGACGGCGGAGGCGAGTGACGCGAAGCTGCGCAGGACGTAACGGCGGAAGGCGGCGGGGCTCAACGCATTCCTTCTTCGGGAGCGGCGGGGCCTCTCGTCTGTCGCACAGGCCCCGGAGGCCCTCAATCCGCCCCCGGGTGAACCCTTCGCGCACGCCCGCCCCCCAGGCGGGCCTTGCCGACATGTCGCACCCCGCCCGCCCGGCTGGAGGGGGCGCTGGAATCAGGTGCAGTTCACGTGGTCTTGAACTATATGAACGGGCGAGGAGACGGCGCACATGGAACTGGCTCGGGAGCTGACGGACTTTCTGGGGGCGGTGGAGCAGCGGCTTGGCAGCACCCTGGTGGATGGCAATGCCGGTCCGGACGTGAAGGGCGACACGCTGATGGAGGCCGCCCGCCACCTGTGCCTGGGCAGCGGAGGCAAGCGGGCCCGTCCCATGCTGGTGCGGCTGTTCGGCGGCGCCGTGGGCGTGCAGCCGGAGCGGCTGGTGGACGTGGCGGTGGCGTCCGAGCTCATCCACTCCGCCAGCCTCCTGCACGACGACGTGGTGGACGCGGGCATGTTCCGCCGCGGCCGGCCCACGGTGAATGCGCGCTGGGGCAACATCGTGGCGGTGATGAGCGGTGACCTCATCCTGTCCACCGGCCTGCACCAGCTGTCCATGCTGGACGCGCGGCTGACGCGCAGCGCGCTGTCCGTCGTCTCCGAGATGACCCGCGCCGCCATCGCCGAGGTGGAGGCCCGTGGCGACCTGGACCTGCCGCTCAACCGGCTGCGCTTCATCGCCGAGGGAAAGACGGGCTCGCTCTTCGGCTGGTGCGGCAGCGCCGCGGCCACGCTGGCGGACAACCCCGAGGCCGTGGAGCGCTTCGACGGCTTCGGCCGGCACCTGGGCGTGGCCTTCCAGATCGCCGACGACATCCGGGACATCCTCGGCACGGACGTGGGCAAGCCGCGCTACGCGGACGTGCACTCGCGCACGCCGTCCATGCCCATCCTCCTGGCGGTGGCCAAGGAGGAGTCGCTGCGCCGCAAGCTGAAGGACGCGTGGGCGTTCTCCACGATTACGCCGGAGCGCACGAAGGAGATTGGCGCGGCGATTGAAGCCACGGGCGCGGTGGAGGCCTCCATGGCGCGGATGAACGTGGAGATCGAGGCCGCGCTGGACAAGCTGGGCCACTTCGCGAAGGAGCCGGCCGGACAGGAGCTGGTGGGCTGGGCGCGCAAGCTGTCCGCCGGCATCGCCGAGCAGGTCCAGGGGCGCGCTGCATGAAGGGCTACCTGTGGACGGGGGGACCCGGGAGCCCGGCATCCGAGGCGCCAGCGGAAGAAGGAAGGCTGGCGGCCTGGGAGGCCATCGCAGTGGACGCGGTCGGCAACGTCATCGAGTTCTGGGGGTTCAAGCGCAACCAGGGCCGTGTCTGGGCCCTGCTGTACCTGCGCGGCGAGCCCCTGACCGCGGGAGAGATTGAGCGCGAGCTGGACCTGTCCAAGGGTGGCGTATCCATGCTGCTCCGGGATTTGGAGCGCTGGGGCGTCATCCAGCGGGTGCGCCTGCCGAACGACACGGCATGGCGCTACGCGGCGGAGACGGACCTGGTGCGGATGGTGACGCACGTCATCGAGGAGCGCGAGGCGGGCTTCGTGGCGCGCATCCGCGCGGACCTGGCGGAGGCGCGGCGGCTGGCGGAGACCTCGAGCGAGGTTCCCCACGAGCGGCTGGCCCGGCTGGAGAAGATGGCCACGCTGGCGGAGCATGTGGAGCGCGCGCTGCGGCTGTTCATCAAGACGTCCCGGCTGGACGTGTCCGGGGTGCTGTCGGTGTTCCGTGACGAGGGCGGAGCGTCGCGCCGGGAAAAGCGGTAGAGGAGGGCGGACATGGACTCGCACTATGACCAGGTGATGAAGGCGCGCGAGGGGGCGGACCCTTCGGCCACGCGCCTGTATTTCGCGTACTCCACCATCCTGGACCGGGCCGCGTTCGACGAGTGGAAGCAGCAGCACAGCTACGGCTTCTTCGAACTGCCCGAGGGGCGGCTGGCGGAGGCGGTGGACGTGGACCTCGTCTACGACTTCCCGTCGCGCTGGTGGGGTGGGCGGGTGGCGGGGCTGACGGACGCGGCGGGCCGGACGGTGTACGGGCGGCTGTTCGAGATTCGCGGGCAGGACTGGCCCATCGTCCAGCACAAGGAAGGCTTCGTGACGGGGATGTGCGTGGAGCGCCCCGTGCGCGTGCGGGTGGACGGGCAGGAGGTGGAGGCCACGGCGTTCGTCACGAACCCGCGGCGCGCCTCGCAAGACGGCCCGGTGAGCCCGCGCTTCGTGGAAGCGCTGGTGCGCGGCGCCCAGGCGGCGGGGCTGCCCGCTGACTACGTGGAGCGGCTGAAGCGCGGCGCGTAGTCCGGCCGTGGACACCCGCGGGCGCGCCGGGGCTTCCCCGGCGCGCGGTGATGCGCAGGTTCGGCGCGTCCATGTTCATCTTCTTCTCGAACAAGCTGGGCTGCTTCGGCAGCCTCCTCGTCTCGGTGGCCCTGAGCGCGCTGCTCTACTTCCTCTTCATGCGCTGAGGGGCCAGCCGGACGGTTCACGGATTCCCGTGCCAGAGGTCGTCCTGGTTCTCGTCTCCCAGGGGATTGACCTTCACCACGCTCCCATCCTTGTCGGGCGTGCTGCGGACCTCGTCCGCCTCGGCCGGGGTGTGCGGTGCCCGCTCGGAGAAGTTGTCGTTCTGGAGGTGGCGCTGGCGTTGTTCGCTCGTGCCGCCGTAGCCCTCGTGGATCTTCTTCGCCATCTCGGGATCTCCCTGGTTGATGCACCACGCCCAACGCTTGGGATGAGCGGATGGGGGCGCAAGCGTCGCCTCGTGTGAGTCCAGAAGTGCTGGAGGCGCGCCTGGAGGGAGAGCCGCGTTCGATGGCGCCACCGGCCGGCTGCCGAGAACCCCCTCCGGGAGTCCCGGCATGCCGCCTTGGGGCTGACGAATCGGCCGTGCCTACATGAATGGATGAGCAGTCCTCTCGCGCCGATCGGACCTGTTTGCCTGAACATGTATTCAGCCACTTTCCCGAGAGCGGTCCAGCCCGCCTGCCCACCTGAACACGGCTTCAGCCATTTTTGGTGGTCCCCTGGACGCGTCGGCGCGGGACTCCGCGGGCGTGCCGCCGACTGGCAAGGAGCGCAGCGAAATCGCCGTGCCTACATGAACGCGTCTTCAGCCATTTTTCGCGGGGCTTGAAGCACCGTGCCTACATGAACGCGTCTTCAGCGCGCGCCTGGCAGAACACAAAAAATGACAAGCAAATACACATCCCGGCAATGGCATTCATTGCAAGACAAATTTGTATTGCATGTCTTTGCCCGGGGGGCTGAAAACGCTGTTTCAGTGCGGTGCCGCCGCGTCGGCCGCGGGGACCGCCGTCCCCGAGCTCCGGGAGACGCGGGGGAAGAACAGCCCCGCGACGAAGGATGCCGCGGTGAGGGCGAAGATGAGCCAGAAATTGATGGTCAGGCCGGTGCTGAGCGCGCCGCTCAGGGTCTTCAGCATCTCCGGAGGCACACCATGGCCATGCTCCGGGCCAAGCAGTGAGTTTGCCGCGGAGACAGGGATGGTGGGGTCCTTCAGGAGCTGGGACACGAGGACTCCCCCCATCAGTCCCACCCCGAGCGCTCCGCCGATGGTACGGAAGAACATGTTGCTCGCGGTGGCCACCCCGCGCAGCTCCCAGCCCACGCTGGTCTGCACGGCGATCATCAGGGCGGTGGACGCGAAGCCCAGGCCCACGCCGAAGAGCCCCATCGCGAGCTGTGGGATGATCAAGGGCACGTCGGGCCTGAGCAGCAACGGCATCGGCAGGGTGCCGACCACCGTCAGCGCGAGTCCCCCGACGATGAGAGGGCGGAAGCTCGTCTTGAGCAGCATCCGCCCCGCGAACACGCTGGCGACCGGCCAGGCGACGATCATGGGGGTGATCATTCCTCCCGCCAGCGTGGGCGAGCCGCCCAGTACGCCCTGGACGTACAGCGGCACATAGGTGGTGGCGCCGAACATCGCCGCCGAGAAGAGCGCCCCCGCCACGGAGGAGATGGCGATGGCGGGCTGCTTGAAGATGGACATCGGGATGACGGGCTCCGGCGCCTTGCGCTCCACCAGCACGAACGCGAAGAGCAGGAGCACCGCTACGGGCAGCCCCCACAGGTTCTGTCCAATGCCCTGCACGCCGAAGAGCAAGGCCACCACGCCGGCGGAGAGCAGCGCAGCGCCCGCGAAGTCCAGCTTCTGCGGCTTGCGGTGCACCTGCTCGTGGAAGAAGGTCATCAGCAACAGCGCGGTGCCCACGCCCACCGGGACATTGATGAAGAAGACCCAGTGCCAGGAGAGGTACTTCACGATGAGACCGCCCGTCAGCGGGCCAATCAGCCCCGCCACGCCCCAGACGGCGCTGAAGGCGCCCTGCACCTTCGCGCGCTCCTCCAGGGAGTAGATGTCCCCGATGATGGTGAGCGCGACGGGCTGGATGGCTCCCGCGCCCAGCCCTTGCAGGGTTCGGAAGGCGATGAGCATGTTCATCGACGTGGACAGGCCGCTGGCCATGGACCCGACGAGGAACAGCCCCGTGCCGAAGAGCAGGATGGGCTTGCGCCCGTACAGGTCCGCCAGCTTTCCGTAGATGGGCACGGTGATGGTGGAGGACAGCATGTACGCGGTGAAGACCCATGCGTAGCGCTCGATTCCGCCCAGTTCGCCGACCACGGTGGGCATGGCCGTGGAGACGACGGTCACCTCCAGGGCCGCCATGAAGAGGCTCAGGGCGAGGGCCAGGGTGGTCAGGGGACGATGGGTCTTTCGCATGCTGTCGGGTCGGCGCCGGAGACAGGCCCTTGTAATGAGCCCGCTCCGAAGCCGCCACCGTCAAGCGGGCGTACCGTCCAGCATCAATGTCACCACACGTTCAGCGCGAGCCTTCGCCAGTCGCTCCGCCTTCACGGAGCGCGCGAGCGGCACGTTTGATGGCGGCGCGGATTCGCACGTAGGTGCCACACCGGCAGACGTTGTCGCTCATGGCGGCGTCGATGTCCGCGTCGCTCGGGTCGAGGTTCTTCCGGAGGAGCGCGACGGCGGCCATGATCTGCCCGGGCTGACAGAAGCCGCACTGCGCCACGTCCTCGGCGATCCACGCCTGCTGGACGGGGTGGAGTCCCTCGCCGCCCAGTCCCTCGATGGTGGTCACCCGGGTGCCCGCCACGCCGCTGACGGGCTGGATGCAGGGGCGGAAGGCCTCGCCCTCCAGATGGCTGGTGCACGCGCCGCACACGCCCACGCCGCAGCCATACTTCGGGCCCGTCACGCCGAGCATATCGCGCAGCGCCCAGAGGAGCGGCAGGTCCGCGGGCGCCTCCACCGAGACCGTCTGGCCATTGAGGATGAACTGGTAGGCGGGCATGGTCAGACTCCCGGGTCGAGCAGCGGAAAGCGGGTGGGCATGGTGCCGGCCGCCCGCGCGATGGCGTTGGTCAGGGCCGCGGCCGCGCTGGGGTAGCCGAGCTCGCCCACGCCCCCGACGCGGTCGTCCGACCTGACGAGATGGACGGAAATCTCGGCGGGGGCGTGCTTCATCCGGTGCCACAGGTAGTCGGCGAAGCTGCCCTCGCGCACGGCGCCCGAGTCGATGTGGATGCCGGCGCTCAGGGTCGTCGAGAACGCGTCGATCGCGGCGCCCTGGAGCTGGGCTTCGATGCTCTTCGGGTTGATGGGCAGGCCGACATCGGCGGCGATGACCACGCGCAGCACCCGGGGTGCCGCTCCCGTGACATCCACCTCCACGAGGTGGGCGACGGCGCTGTCCCACTCCTCGAGGACGGCCACCCCCTGGGCGACGCCGGGCGGCAGCGCTCGGCCCCACTGTCCTTCGAGCACCACCTTGTCCAGGACGGCCTGGAGCCGGGCCGACTTGAGCTGGGAGCGCCGCAGCTCGACGGGATCACGCCCGAGCTCGCGAGCGAGCTGGTCGACGAAGACCTCGTTGGCCACGCCCACCTGGCTGGTGAACACGGACCGGAACGACGCGGTGGGGATGGGGATGGAGACCTCGCGAAGCTCCTGTGACACCCATCCGAACCGGTAGGGCACGTGCTGCGTCAGCTCGAAGAAGACCTGGCTGGTCACCTCGGGAAGCACGGTGCCGAGGATCGCGGTGAGGGCGTCTCCGAAGCCATGGGGGAACTCCACGGTGGGGATGGCGGCGCGGTGGTTCCAGCCGAGGATGGAGCCGTTCGCGCCCAGATACGCGAGAATCCGATGATGGCTGGCCGGCCGGTAGCGCCCGTGCCGCATGTCATCGTTGCGGGTCCACATCAGCTTCACCGGCCGCCCCAGTGCACGAGACGCGAGCGCGGCCTCCACGGCCGCCTCGGCGAAGAACCTCCGGCCGAAGCCGCCACCGGCCCGGGCGGTATGCACGGTGACTCGATGCGGGGTGAGGGCCCAGCCCAGTGCCTCCGCGACCTCTCGCTGGGCGAACTTCGGGTCTTGCGCCCCCAGCCAGAGCTCGGCGCGGTCTTCCGTCACGCGGGCCACGCAGCTCTGCGTCTCCATGGGCGCATGAGCCAGGTAGGGGAAGTCGAAGCGCCCTTCCAGCGTGCGCGCCGTGAAGAGCGGGGGCAGGGGCCTCGCGCCGATGGCATCTCGCAGCCGGTTCCGGATGTCGGCGTCGGAGAGATGGCTGGCGGGCCCGGGTGCCCAGGAGATTCGCAAGGCATCCCGGGCCGCGAGGGCGTGGGCGTAGGTGTGGGCCGCGACGGCGATGCCCGTGGGCAGGCGGGTCACCCCGAGGACTCCCGGCATGGCCAGCGCCGCCGAGGCATCGAAGTCCCGCACCGTCCCCCGCAGGGTGGGCGGCCGGGCCACGACCAGGGGGACGGCCTCGGGGACGTCCAGGTCGAGCGTGTACCGCGCCGCCCCGGTGACGATGTCCCGCGCATCGATGCGGCCCGTGGGCTGGCCGACCACCGTGTACGTGCTCGGGTCCTTGGGCGCGGGGGAGACGAGGAGCAGCAGCACTCGCGCCGCGTCCCCGGCCAGCTCGCCATAACCAGCCCTGCGGCCGTCTGGGGCAATCACCTCGCCATGGGCCGTGGTGAGGGTGTGGGCCAGGACGTGCCACCGGTTCGCGGCCGCGGTGACCAGCCGTGCCCGGGCCGTGGCGGCCGCGGCGCGAATGGGGCCGGCGAGGTAGCGCATCGTCGAGGACATCCCCGTGAGCTGGATGACCCAGCGCGGGTCCGCGTCGGCGGTGCGCACGTCCACCGATTCGAGCCGGGTGTCGAGCTCCTCGGCGGTGAGCATGGCCACACCCGTGGTGATGCCCTGGCCCATCTCGGTCCGGGGCAGGGTGGTGACGACGCGCCCATCGGGCTGGATGGCGATGTAGAGGTTGAGCGCGGTCTCTTCCTGCGCCTCCGCGGCGCCGGCCTCGGGAACGTCGAGCCCGAGCCTCGCCGCGACGACCAGGGCGGGCGAGGCCACCACCCACGTCAGGAACCGGCGACGATCAACCACCACGGAGACGGGTTCGTTCTGCCTGGGCCTGTCCGCCATGCGCGAAAGCATGTCACACATCCCGGGGGAGGGAGAATCGGATTTCCAGGAATCCGGGGGCTGTTCACCTCCTGTCACGAGGTGAACGTGACGCCTGGGCCGGGTCGCACCTGGGCGCATGAGCGGAACCAGCGAGCCTGATGGACGTTTCTTTCCATTCGGCCCGTCTTGGGAAAACCTCCGGCCATGACTGTTCGGCAGTTCGACGTGGTGGTGATCGGCTCCGGTCCTGGCGGAGAAGGGGCTTCGATGAAGGCGGTGAAGTCCGGCCGCCGGGTGTGCACCGTGGAGCAGAGCCCCTATGTGGGCGGCGCCTGCACGCACACAGCGACCATTCCCTCCAAGGCGCTGCGCCATGCCGTCCAGCGGCTCGTGGACGTGCAGGGAGACCATCCGGAGCTGCGCGCCGAGCTGGCCCGCACCAGCACCCTCAAGGACATGCTGCGCACCGCCTCCTCGGTGGTGACGCGTCAGGTGCAGCTGCGCAGCACCTTCTACGAGCGCAATCGCGTGGACCTGGTGGTGGGCCGGGCCCGCTTCCTGGATGCCCACACGGTGGAGGTCGCCGAGCCTCGCGGCTCCCACGATCTGCTGTCGGCCAAGGCCTTCGTCATCGCCACCGGCTCGCACCCCTACCACCCGCCCGGGGTGGACTTCAGCCATCCGCGCATCTTCGACTCGGACACCATCCTGAAGCTGCGCGATGCGCCGCAGACGATGATCATCTACGGCGCGGGCGTCATCGGCTGCGAGTACGCCTCCATGTTCCGGATGCTCGGCGTGAAGGTGGACCTGGTGAACACGCGCGACCGGCTGCTGTCGTTCCTGGACGACGAGATCTCCGACGCGCTCTCCTACCACCTGCGCGAGCAGGGCGTGCTCATCCGCCACCAGGAGGAGATGGAGAAGGTGGAGGCGCGCGAGGACAGCGTGGTGCTCCAACTCAAGAGCGGCAAGCAGCTCAGGGCGGACGTCTTCCTGTGGGCCAACGGGCGTACGGGCAACAGCAGCGGCATGGGGCTGGAGGCGCTCGGTATCGCCGTGGACTCGCGGGGCTGCATCCAGGTGAACGACGCGTACCAGACCGCCGTGCCCCACATCTATGCGGTGGGCGACGTGGTGGGCGCACCGTCACTGGCGAGCGCCTCGTATGACCAGGGCCGGTTCGCCGCCACGCACATCGTCGAGGGGCGGCTGGAGCACAAGCTGGTCAAGGACATCCCCACCGGCATCTACACCAGCCCGGAGATCAGCAGCCTGGGCCGCACCGAGCGCGAGCTGACCATGGCGGGCGTGCCCTACGAGGTGGGCCATGCCTTCTTCAAGAGCCTGGCGCGCGCGCAGATCACCGGCCGCACCGTGGGCATGTTGA
The DNA here is from genome assembly GCF_020037125.1 of Myxococcus sp. RHSTA-1-4. GTDB lineage: Bacteria > Myxococcota > Myxococcia > Myxococcales > Myxococcaceae > Myxococcus. The sequence continues at coordinate 2,382 of NZ_JAIQDG010000054.1, read as the reverse complement.
AGCTGCTCTTCCACAGGCAGACGCACGAGCTCCTCGGCATCCACTGCTTCGGAGACAACGCCTCGGAGATCATCCACATCGGCCAGGCCATCATGGCCCAGGACGGCCCGGGCAACAGCATCGACTACTTCATCAACACCACGTTCAATTACCCCACCATGGCCGAGGCCTATCGCGTGGCCGCGCTCAACGGCATCAATCGCCTGTTCTGACGCGGGGGCGGGAGGCGCGCGCCGGGCTCCTCTTCGGAGTGCTCCGGCGCGCGTTCCGGGCCCGCGGTCAGTCGACGGCGGCCTGGTCCACGTAGAAGACCACGCGCCCACCGAGCGCCGGGCTGGTGGAGCCGTTGTAGCCCTCGGTGACCGTCCACAGGTTGGTGCCGCTGCCGGTGGCGTGCATGCCCTCGGGCATCCGTGCCCACTGGCCGTTTCCCGACAGGTACGCCGTCCGGGATGCGCCCGTGGACACCTTGAAGAGCGCACCGCTGTAGCGCGTGGAGCTCAGCCAGTATGACGTGGTGGCGGTCGTGGTCATGATGGGAGCCACGCCCTGCACGTTGGGCTCGTTCATGATGTAGGCGCGCTCGGGGGTGACCGAGCCGCTCACCGTCTTGAGCCGGTACGTCGAGGAGTCCACCGGCCAGCGGTAGAGCCGCCCTCCGAGCCCCGGCGTGGAGCCGTCGTAGGGGCACTGCGCGTCACCGCTGTTGCAGTACTCGCCCGAGAGGACCACGTCCGTGGTGCCGCGCGTGTCCTTGCCGAGGAAGGAGAACTTGGGGCGGCAGGGACTGGTGATGGTGGAGGGCACCACGTACGCGCTCACCTGCGGAAGCACGTACTTGTACCCGTACGCACACCACACCGAGCCGTAGCTGCCAATCCGGGTGTCGCAGGCGGTGCTGGTATCCACCTCGCGGATCTGCGTGAGGTCGAACACGCGCATGCCCTGGGACGTGTCCGCCAGGTAGAGGTAGTTGCCGAACCAGGCCAGACCTCCGCCGTGCACGGGCACGGTGGTGAAGTTGCCGGAGCTGGTGGGCCGCACCAGCAGGACGTGGCGGTAGTTCACCGCGCTGGCCGACATGTCCGAGATGTCCGCCACGGAGATGCGCACGCCCTTGTCCGGGCTGGTGAGCGAGTAGTGCCAGGAGACGATGGCGACGTTGGTGCTCCCGGACACACCCGCGGTGAGCGCCTGGGGCACCCAGTCCGTGGTGGTCATGTCTCCGTCGTTCCAGCGGAAGCCGCCCTTGTAGCCCACGGCCGGCGGGTGGTTGGTGGAGGTGAGGACCGGGCCCACGCGGTTCAGGTCCGCGAGCACGCCTGGCATCCCAACGGCCGGCCCCACGGGCGTCATGTACGAGGCGTAGCTCGTCCAGGTGTTCTGGTCCTGCAGTCGCAGGCAGCTCGCATCATGAGCTGTCAGCGGAGCCCCCTCCGTGAGGGCCTGCTCGAGACTGCCGGCGGTGTCCTCCTGGCCGGCTTCGGGAGCGGGGCCACAGCCCGCGAGCCCCGTATTGAAAATCCACGTGGCGATGCAGATGCCGCGAACACTCTTCGGGAACTGAAGCAGGAGTGCCTCCTGGAGAGAGGTGGAGGTCTTGAAGTTGTTGGGACTAAACGGGAAATACAAGACCCGTGAACCCACAGGCCTCACGGGTCGGCTGGTACCGGAACGCGGCCTCCTCCCCGGCCGGCAAGGGAGGAGCCAGCGGTCTCACCGGCCGCCGGCCCTGCTCGCATGGCACTGAAGAACGGGGAAGCGGGAGTCGATCGCCGCGGTTGACTCACTACGTGGAGGCTCGAGTTCGAGCCGTGCCGCTCCCGACTCCGGTTGATGGGCCGTCCTGGTCCACTGATGCCGGAAGAGGGGAGGAAGAAAGAGTCGACCGAAAGGGTTGACTCACAACACGGCGGTGGTAGAAGCCGCGCCCCTTCCAACGGGCCCCGAGCGCGAGCAGCCAGCGCGAGCGAGCACCAGAAGAGGGTGGAAGAAAGAGTCGACCGAAGTGGTTGACTCAAAACGCGGCGGTGGTAGAAGCCGCGCCCCTTCCGACGGACCGGGTGGCCAGCAGCAGCGGCCAGGCGGCTCAGCAGCACGGAAGAAAGAGTTGACCGAAGTGGTTGACTCGAAACGCGGTGGTGGTAGAAGCCGCGCCCCTCGCACCGAAGCCCGCGCACTGGCGCGGAAGGCACTTCGGAGGCGAGCAGCAGCAAGCGAAATTCGGAATACGGCGGTCAACGAGGCGGTTGACACACGACGCGGCGACGAAGTAGAAGCCGCGCCCCCGACGAAGGGAAAGCCCGGAAGAAGTTGAACGGGCGACTCGGTCGGGAAAGTCAACGAAGCAGCGGTTGACACGGGATGCGGCGAAGCGGTAGA
>NZ_JAIQDG010000053.1 GCF_020037125.1 Myxococcus sp. RHSTA-1-4 | reverse complement strand
GGAAGTTAAGCCCTCCAGAGCCGATGGTACTCCGCGGGAAACCGCGTGGGAGAGTAGGTCGCTGCCGGATTCTTTTTTGAAGACCCCCGTCGCCCTCGTGGCGCCGGGGGTTTTCTTTTTTCCGCGTCCGGCGTCGCGCCACGTCTCGGATGATGCCTGCGGCTCCTCCCCGGTGAAGACGGATGAGCTGCCCACAGACAACACCACCGAGGCCCGGCTGAAGCGGAAGTTCGTCCGGGCTCAGCGGCGCCTGGAGCCCAGCAGCGGCGTGGCGTCCCAGGGCGGCACCAGCAGCTCTCGGGAGGACGCCCAGGCCCTCGCGGGGAAGAACGCGAAGAGCGAGGCCAAGACGCAGCTCGCCACGCCGTTCGGTCCAGTCAATGGCAGCAGGTTCCACACCTCGGACAAGCCGTTCAAGATTCCGAGCGACGCCAGGAACTACGGAAAGCAGTCCCTAGGTCACAAGTACTCGGACCTGGTGTCCGGGCTGGGGAAGGCGGCTCGTCCGACAAGGAGAGCGCCACGGACCTCCTGAACGCGCTCGACGGCAAGAAGCCGGAGAAGCTCACGGTGCCGGGGGCGCGGGCAGCCGATGCCGACACATGAACGCCGGCTGCATCCCTCTCTCCGCCCTCCACGCGCGCATCACCTCCGCGGCCACTCAGAGCCGTCGCAGCGCACGCGACAGGAGGGGAAGCACCGCCAGGATGAAGAGGTTGAGCCCCACCGCCCAGCCAACCAGGGGCTTCCAGCGCTCCGGCCGCAGACGCTGCGTGCCCAGTGCGATGAGCACCATCAACACGGGCAGGAAGTCCAGACAGAAGCGGTGCGCGTTCAGCTGCACGAATCCGTTGTTGTAGTAGAGCAGCATGTGCAGCAGGGCGAGGCCAATGCTTGCCCAGGCGGCCCGTACGGGCACGGAGGTGCCGCTTCCGCGTGCGGCCAGCGCCACGAAGATGAACGGGCTGGCGATGGTGAGTGAGGTGCCGACACCATCCACCGCCACCGGCTGGAGCAGGCGCGGCTGAGAGAAGATGAAGTGCGGCCCCTCCAGGAACATGGAGATGAAATTGAAGGGCAGGTACGCCAGGTGGAAGAGGCCATACTTCTCCACCCTCGCCAGAAGGTAGTCGTTCAGCGGGATGTGGGCATAGCCGGTGTCGAAGGGGCTGCCAAAGCGCGCGGCATTGAAGGCCAGGTAGACGAGCGCGCATCCTCCGAACGCAGTGAGCGCCCCCATCACCTGGAGCGCTTGCCGCCGCCGCCCCTCCGCCGCTGCCCGCTGCCATAGCGCCACCAGCAGGAAGATGAGGCTGTAGACAGCAAGCTGCCGCGACAGGAAGGCACAGCCCACCCAAAGCCCCACGAGCGCCCCGCGCCCCCGGCCCAGCGCCTCAGCCACCGCCAGCACCAGGAAGGTTGTGGCCACCACATGCGCGAAGAACCAGACGCCGCTGCTCCATAGCAGGCAGGACCAGTAGCCCGTGCCCAGAAGGAGCGCGGCCACCATCCATCCGCGCTCACGCGGGGGGAGTCCCAGCCGCTCGAGGGTCCTCCACAGGGCCCACCCGGTCATCAGCGCCAGCAGCACGGCCACCGCGCGCACAGGCGCCCGCTCCGGGCCAGCGACAGCCACCACCGGGAGCAGCAACACCGAGGGGAAGGGCGGGAAGGGCACCCACGCCCTGCCGCCATGCAGCGCGAGGTCATGCGGGCCCGCGTCCACGTCCAGCCGCCCCTGAAGCCACGCCTCCGCCTGGAGCGCGTAGAGGTTGGTGCCAGGCCACTTCGTCTTGAAGCTCAGGAGGACCCCGAGCGCCAGCAGCAACAGGATCCAGTGCCTGGGCAGTCTCCAACGGGATGTCTTCTCGGCGGGCATGGGTGAGCGGCCCTTACCCTCACGACGCCGGCCCGGCAACGGGAGACTGGAACGTGGGAGAGGCGCGGGGAGAGGCTCCTCACCCCGGCGTGAACCACAGCACCGCCAGCGGGGGCAGGGTGATGGCCGCGGATGCCGGCTGGCCATCCCACCCGGTGGGCTCGGTTTGGATCTGCCCCATGTTCCCCTGGTTCGAGCCGCCGTACTCCCCCGCGTCCGTGTTGAGCAGCTCCACGTAGCTGCCATGGAGCGGGAAGCCCACGCGGTAGCCCTCGCGCACCGTGGGCGACAGGTTGGCGACGCACACCACGTGGCGCCCCGGCTGGCGCGAGCGCCGCACGAAGGCCAGCACGTTCGCAGACGCGGAGTCCGGCTGCAGCCACTGGAACCCCACCGGCTCGCTGTCCGCGTCGTACAGCGCGGGCAGGTCCTTGTAGAGGCGGTTCAGCGCCGCCACCAGCCGCATGATGCCCTCGTGCCCCGGGTCATGCGTCAGGTGCCAGTCCAGGCTCTTGTCGTGGTTCCACTCCGCCGGCTGGCCGAACTCGCCGCCCATGAAGAGCAGCTTCTTGCCCGGGTGCGCCCACATCCACGCGTAGAGCGCGCGCAGGTTGGCCCGCTTCTGCCACGGGTCCCCCGGCATGCGGCCGTAGAGGCTGCCCTTGCCGTGCACCACCTCGTCATGGCTCAGCGGCAACATGAAGTTCTCGCTGAACGCGTACAGCAGGCCGAAGGTGAGCTGGTTGTGGTGGTACTGCCGGTAGATGGGGTCCTTGGAGAAGTACGACAGCGTGTCGTGCATCCACCCCATGTTCCACTTGAAGTGGAAGCCCAGGCCGCCCTCGCTCACCGGGGCGCTCACCTTGGGCCAGGCCGTGGACTCCTCGGCGATGACGACCACACCCGGGTACTTGCGGCGGACCGTCTCGTTCAGCTCGCGCAGGAACTGGATGGCCTCCTCGTTCTCCCGGCCGCCCCAGCGGTTGGGAATCCACTCGCCATGCTTGCGGCTGTAGTCGAGGTAGAGCATCGAGGCCACCGCGTCCACGCGCAGGCCGTCGATGTGGTACTCCTCAATCCAGAACAGCGCGTTGGCGATGAGGAAGTTGCGCACCTCGTTGCGGCCGAAGTTGAAGACCAGCGTGCCCCAGTCCGGCTGCGCGCCCTTGCGCGGGTCCGCGTGCTCGTACAGCGCCGTGCCGTCGAACTGCCCCAGCGCGTGGATGTCCCGGGGGAAGTGTCCGGGCACCCAGTCCACGATGACGCCGATGCCCTCCTGGTGCAGGTGGTCCACCAGGTAGCGGAAGTCGTCCGGGTGGCCGAAGCGCGCCGTGGGCGCGTAGTAGCCGCTCACCTGGTAGCCCCACGAGCCTCCGTAGGGGTGCTCGGCCACGGGCAGCAATTCCACGTGGGTGAAGCCCAGGTACTTCACGTACTCGGCCAGCGCGGGCGCCAGCTCGCGGTACGTCATGGGCCGGTCGCCGTCCTCCACCACCCGGCGCCAGCTCCCCAGGTGCACCTCGTAGACGCTCCACGGCTGGTGCGTCACGTCCTGCTTCTGCTCTCGCGACTCCAGCCACCGGGCATCCCCCCAGCGGTGGCGCGTCAGGTCGTGCACCACCGACGCGGTCGCCGGCGGCACCTCCGTCTGGAAGGCGAACGGGTCCGCCTTCAACAGGCGCGTACCGCCATGGCCGGGGCGGATCTCGAACTTGTAGCGGGCGCCTTCCCCCACCTCGGGGACGAACAGCTCCCAGATGCCGGAGGCGCCCATGCGCCGCATGGCGTGCAGCCGGCCGTCCCAGCTGTTGAAGTCTCCCACCACGGACACGCCAGCCGCCGTGGGTGCCCACACCGCGAAGGACACGCCGCGCACCCCGTTGTGGTGGATGAGGTGCGCGCCCATCCGCTCCCAGAGGCGCTCGTGCCGTCCCTCGCCCGCGTAGTACAGGTCCATCTCCCCCAGGGTGGGGAGGAAGCTGTACGGATCTCGCAGCTTGAAGACCCTCCTGCCGGGGTACTCCACCTCCAGCAGGTACGGGAAGGGCTGGTCCTTCCCGTTGACGTGCGCCTCGAAGATGCCGCCCAGGCGGTGCGTCATCGCGATGCGGCCCCCGGACTCGGGCAGCACGTGGATGTGCACGGCGTCCGGACGGAAGGCCCGAATCACCACCCCGTCTCCATCCGGGTGGATGCCCAGGACGGAGTGCGGCTCGGGATGCCTCAGCTCCACCACGCGCTGAAGCTCCGCCTCGACCTGCGCCTTGTCGGCTGGCTTCCTCACTTGGATTCCTCCATGCGCAACAGGGCCTCGACGGGGATGCGCACCCAGTCCGGCCTGTTCTGTAGCTCATACCGCACTTCGTAGAGGAGCTTCTCCAGTTCGAACGCACGCAGCATCACGTCGAACGTGGCACCGTCCGCCGGCAGGTAGGGCGCCCCCTTCGTGGCCTTCCTGTAACCCTCCAGGAAGGCGTCGCGGGTGGGGCCCACCCGCCCGCGGGGCTCGCCGCCCTCCAGGGCCACCGTCGCCTCCGCGTAGTCGAACGAGCGAATCATCCCCGCCACATCCCTCAGCGCGCTGTACTTCTCGCGCCGCGCCGTGAAGCTCCTCGCCGGCTCGCCCTCGAAGTCGAAGATGAGCCACTGGTTGTTGGCGCGCAGCACCTGTCCCAGGTGCAGGTCGCCGTGGATGCGGATCTTCTGCCCCGAGGGCGCCACCTGCGCCAGCCGCTTCGCGTACCCGATGAGCGCCTCGCGCCGCCCCTCCAGGTCCGCGTGCAGACGGCCGGCGTCCGCCAGCGTCACCCCCAGCTCGCCCACGATGGAGGCGCTCCAGCGCTGCAGGTCCTCCTGGAGGAGCGGCTCCGGGGCGAACGCCGGGTCGTCCGGGGTCGCCGACGCGAAGGCGTTGTGCAGCTCGCCCACGCGCTGGCCCAGGTCGCGCATCTCACCGAGGAAGCGCTCCCCCAGCGGCCGCTCCTGGCGCAGCCGGTCCAGCGTGTACTTCCACCCATCCGTCGCGTCCGGGACGAAGCGGTGGGCCACCGCGAGCGTGGCGCCCGCCGGCCCCTCCAGGTGCAGCGCGCCCAGCAGCGTGGGTGTGGCCCGGAAGGACGTCTTCGTGGCGAGGAAGCGGCCCACCTCGTGCTCCGGGTTCACCCCCGCCTCCAGCTTGCGGATGATCTTCAGGATGACCTTCTCGCCCAGCACCACGGAGGTGTTGCTCTGCTCCACCATCAGCCGCCGGACCGTCACCGGCGAGGGCAGGGCCTGCAGTCCTTCCGGCGTGTGAATCCACTCGCCCGTTACCCGGCCGGACGCGGAGCCCACGCTGGCTCCCTCGCGGATGAGCCGGAAGAGGGCGCGAAGGCACTCGTCGTCCTCGAGCGCGTCACGCACGCCCTCCGGCGCGGGCTTGACGGGCAACAGGTAGCGCTCCGTCTTGCCCAGCTCGTACACCACCTCCACCACCCCGAGGGTGAAGGAGCACGCTCCCAATTCCATGGCGGCGTGGTCCACCACGCTCACGTGCTTGATGGGCCAAGCCTTGCCGCTGAACCAGCGCTGGTGCTTGAGGTAGTCCGGCAGCTTCGTCAGGTCCAGGGTCGTCACGGCGCGCTCCTCCCCACGGCCGGCTTGTCCAGCCGGAACCATAGAAACATGTAGGGGCCCATGGAGAGCTGGTAGGGCAGGTGGCTGATACGGGGGAAGGGCGTCTCGCCGATGAGCTCCACCGGCACCGCGCCGTCCCAGTCGCGCAAGTCCAGCACCGCCGGCTGGGCGAAGCGCGACAGGTTGCAGACCACCAGCACCGTCATGCCCTCGAGCTCACGCACGAAGGCCATCACCTTGGGGTTCTCCATGGGCAGGAAGCGCAGCGTCCCCAGGGAGAAGACGGGGTAGCGCTGGCGGATGCGAATCATCCGCTTCACCCAGTGCAGGAGGCTGGTCTTCACGCGCTCCTGCGCCTCCACGTTGATGGACTGGTAGCCGTACACCGGGTCGGCGATGACGGGGGCGTACAGGCGCGCGTAGTCCGCCCGGCTGAAGCCCGCGTTGCGGTCGCCCGTCCACTGCATCGGCGTGCGCACGCCGTTGCGGTCGCCCAGGTAGATGTTGTCGCCCATGCCAATCTCGTCCCCGTAGTAGAGGACGGGCGTGCCCGGCAGGGTGAACAGCAGGCTGTGCATCAGTTCGATGCGCCGGCGGCCGTTGTCCATCAGCGGGGCGAGCCGGCGGCGGATGCCCAGGTTGATGCGCATCCGCGGGTCGGTGGCGTACTCCCGGTACATGTAGTCCCGGTCCTCGTCCGTCACCATCTCCAGCGTCAGCTCGTCGTGGTTGCGCAGGAAGATGGCCCACTGGCAGTTGGACGGGATGTCCGGCGTCTGCTGCATGATTTCGACGATGGGCGTCCGGTCCTCCTTGCGCACGGCCATGAAGAGGCGGGGCATCACCGGGAAGTGGAAGCCCATGTGGAACTCGTCGCCCTCGCCGAAGTAGACGCGCACGTCGGCGGGCCACTGGTTCGCCTCCGCCAGCAGCATCTTCCCCTGGTATTCCGAGTCGATGGTCTTCCGCAGGCGCTTGAGGAAGGCGTGCGTCTCCGGGAGGTTCTCGCAGTGGGTGCCCTCGCGCTCGAAGAGGTAGGGCACGGCGTCGCAGCGGAACCCGTCCACGCCCATGTTCAGCCAGAAGCGCATGACGTCCAGCATGGCTTCCTGCACTTCGGGGTTGTCGTAGTTGAGGTCCGGCTGGTGGCTGAAGAAGCGGTGCCAGAAGTACTGCTTGGCCACCGGGTCCCACGTCCAGTTGGAGCGCTCGGTGTCCAGGAAGATGATGCGCGCCCCCTTGTAGCTGCTGTCCGTGTCGCTCCAGACGTACCAGTCGCGCTTGGGGCTCTTCGGGTCGCTGCGGGCCTCCTGGAACCAGGGGTGCTGGTCGCTGGTGTGGTTGACGACCAGCTCGGTGATGATGCGGATGCCGCGCTTGTGGGCCTCGTCCACCAGGCGCTGGAAGTCCGCGAGGGTGCCGTAGTCCGGATGGATGCCGTAGAAGTCCGCGATGTCGTACCCGTCGTCGCGCAGCGGCGAGGGGTAGTGCGGCAGGAGCCAGAGGCAGTCGACACCCAGGTCCTGCAGGTACGGCAGCTTTTCAATCAGGCCCGGGATGTCCCCGTGGCCGTCGCCGTTGGAGTCGTAGAACGCGCGGAGGTGCAGCTCGTAGATGAGGGCCTTCTTGTACCAGAGGGGATCCAGTTCCATACGCCTCTCGGGTGTCACTCGTAGTAGTCGAACGCCTGCTCGGTACGGCGGAAGCGGTACACGGCCCAGATGGCCGCGGGCTGCTCGGGTGTGAGGCGGACCCGCACGTCGGGACCTTGCCAGAGCGAGCGCTGGTCCGACATCAGCTCATGCACCTGGTACGTCTCGTCCGGCTTCGCGCCCAGCCACTCCATGGGCACGTGCAGCAGCGCCTCTTGCGGCGCGTACGGGTCCAGGCTCAGCGCGACGAGCACCGTGCTGGTGCCGTCCGGCGTGCGCTTGCCGTAGAAGAGGACGCGCTCGTTGTTCGAGTCGAAGAACTCCAGCGTGTCGTACTGGCGCAGCGCGGGCTGGGTGTGGCGCGCGTTGTTGAGGCGGGCGATCCAGTCCTTGATGTTGCCGGGCCGGTCCAGGTCCCACGCGACGAGCTGGTACTTCTCCGAGTCGATGTACTCCTCCTTGCCCGGAAGCGGGCGGCCCTCGCACAGCTCGAAGCCGCAGTACATGCCCCAGACGGAGGAGAGGGTGGACGCCAGCGCGGCACGCAGCCGGAAGGCGCCGGGCCCCGCGTTCTGGAGCATCTCCGGGAGGATGTCCGGCGTGTTGGGCCAGAAGTTGCCGCGGAAGTAGTCCGACACGGGCGGCTTCGTGATTTCCTCCAGGTACTCCTGGAGCTCCCCCTTGAAGTTCCGCCACGTGAAGTACGTGTACGACTGGGAGAAGCCCACCTTGGCCAGGGCCTTCATCACCTTCGGGCGGGTGAAGGCCTCGGAGAGGAAGATGACGTCCGGGTACACGTCCTGGACGCGGCGGATGAGCCACTCCCAGAACTGGATGGGCTTGGTGTGCGGGTTGTCCACGCGGAAGGTGCGCACGCCCTGCTTCACCCAGTGGACGACGACGGACTCCAGCTCGGCCCAGAGCGTCTCGCGGCCGGGGCCCATCCAGTCGAAGTTGACGATGTCCTCGTAGCGCTTGGGCGGGTTCTCCGCCGTCTTGATGGTGCCGTCCGGGCGGTGCTGGAACCACTCCGGATGCTCCTTCACGTACGGGTGGTCCGGCGAGCACTGGAAGGCGAGGTCCAGCGCCACCTCGATGCCGTGCGACTGGGCGGCGTCCACGAAGTGGCGGAGGTCCTCCAGGGTGCCGAGCCGCGGGTGCACGGCCTTGTGGCCCCCCTCCGCGGCGCCGATGGCCCACGGGCTGCCCACGTCGTCCGGCCCGGCCTTGAGGCTGTTGTTCCTGCCTTTGCGCGCGGTGCGGCCGATGGGGTGGATGGGCGGCAGGTAGATGACGTCGAAGCCGAGCTTCTGGACGTAGGGCAGCCACTCTTCCGCGTCCCGCAAGGTGGCGTGGGTCCTTCCGTCCCGCTTCGCGGAGCGGGGGAAGAACTCGTACCAGGCTCCGAAGCGCGCCTTCTCCCGGTCCGCGAACACCTGCAGCACCTTGTCGTAGCGCTTCGCCAGCGTGCGGTCCGGATACGTGGAGGCGATGATGGCCAGCTCGGGCGCGAGCGCCACGGCGATGAGCTCCGGCTCGGCGGGGCCACGCAGGCGGACGGCGGCCTCGGCCAGCACCCGCGCATCATCCTCACTCTTCGGGCGCGCGCGGGCGGCGGCGGCTTCCAGGAGCGCGGCGCCCTCCAGCAGCTCGCTCGTCACGTCCCGGCCCACGTCCACCTTGCGCTTCAGCTCGGATGCCCAGGTGCGGAAGAGGTCCGGCCAGGCTTCAATCGTGTATTCGTAGCGGCCATTGTGGGCGAGGGGGAAGTCGGCCTCCCACAAGTCGTTCCCCAGGAAGCGCATGGGCACCTCCTGCCAGTCGGTCTGCTGCTCCCTGGGGATGACCTGGCGCCAGCGGACGACGGCGACCAGGACGTCATGTCCTTCCTTGAAGACGTCCGCCCTGACGGTGAGCCGGTCCCCGGCGACGCGTTTGACGGCATGGCGGCCTGCGTCCAGCTCGGGTCGGACTCCCTCGATGAACACGCTTCCGATTCGTTCGGTCATATCGGCTGGCGGCCCTTATAGGTCGTGGGTTGGCGGTAGCCGGGCGGCGTATCGCGCGGGGCGTTGATGCAGGACGGCTTTCGCGCCGGCCGCGTTGGCCCGTGAACGTTAGGGATGGGGTGGGGAGCCGCCCACCGTGGTACATGAGGATGCGAGCCGCCCCGTTGGTTGGGGCATCCGGGACCAGAATGGCGCCTTCCCACCCCTCCGTCCCCCGAGCGAGCGACCCGGCCGCCGACAGGGCCCTCCTGCGGCAGGTGGCCCTGGGCAGCGGCGCGGCGATGCGCGAGGTGTACGCGCGCTGTGGTGGCAGGGCCTTCGCCGTCACCCTGCGACTGCTGCCCACTCGCGCCGACGCGGAGGAGGTGCTGCAGGAGGCCTTCCTGGAGGTCTGGCGCCGCGCGCGCGAGTTCGACCCCGAGCGCGGTGGACTGGAGACGTGGGTGACCACCATCGCCCGCACGCGCGCCATCGACCGGCTGCGGGCCATGGGCACGGTGTCCCGCGTGGTGGAGGGCGCGACGCACCAGCCGCCTCCCGTCAGCGCGATGCCCCCCGCACCGGACGAAGCGGCCGCGCAGGGGCAGGGGCGGGTCCGCGTGCTCGCGGCCCTGAAGCAGCTTCCTCCCGAGCAGCGCGAGGTCGTGGAGCTGGCCTACTTCGAGGGCCTGTCCCAGCGGGAGATCGCGGAGCGCACGGGCGACCCGCTCGGCACCGTGAAGACCCGGGCGCGACTGGCGCTGGAGAAGCTGGGAGACCTGCTGCGGGAGCTGGAGCCGGGCTCCTAGCTTCCGGGGCAGGGGCCGGCTGCCTGCCCGGGGGCCACGGGCGCTTAAGGGTTTCTTGAGGTCTTTCCGCGAGAAGGACGGTCACGCCCGAGATGCCGGGCGCAACGAGACCACCCTTTCGGAGGCCTTCGATGAGCAGTGACGCCAAGAACCACCCCACATCCGAGGCCATGACGCGCCGGCGCGTGCTGCGTGGCATGGGATTGACGCTCGCGGCAGTGCCACTGGCCCGGCTCGTCATCGCCTGCGGCGAGGGGTCGGGAGACGACACGAACACGGGCGGCGATACCGGCGACGACGCGGGGACCGGCTCCAGCACGAGCTGGGCGACCGGCGGCACCGCGGCGATGACGATGGCCGCGTCCTATCCCGACCCGTTCGCCTCCGGCATCGGCACCACGTGCACCCTGACGTGCGCGGCGACGCTGGGCCCCTGCTACGCGACGACCCTCGAGCGCAAGGACATCAGCGAGGGCCATGACGGGCTGCCCGTGCGGCTCGCGCTCCTCGTGGTGGATGAGACGTGCAAGCCCATCCAGGGCGCGTCCGTGGACATCTGGCACACCGCGCCCCACGGCCTCTATTCGGGAGAGGATGCCAGCGACTTCTGCACCTCGGGCGATGCCGAGGCGAGGGCCGCGAGGTGGTTCCGCGGCGTGCAGACGACGGATGCGAACGGCCGCGTGGAGTTCGATACCTGCTTCCCCGGTTGGTACAGCAGCCGCACCATCCACATCCACTTCACCATCCGGGTGAACGGCAACGAGTACGTCACGTCGCAGCTCTTCTTCGACGACGCGCTGGACGACGAGATCATCAATACCCAGCCGCTGTACAACACGCGTGGCGCGCGCGACACGACCAACAGCACCGACACCGTCATCTCGGCGGACGCCGTCTCGGACTACGTGCTCCAGACCGAGCGGATGCCGGACGGCGCGATGCTGGCCTGGAAGACCCTGGTCATCCGCTCGTCGCTCGACAACGCGCTGTGCTCGGTGCCGGGCGGGAGCGGTGGCCCCGGTGGGCCGCCTCCTGGCGGGGATGGCGGCATGGGCCCGCCTCCTGGCCGGGATGGGGGCATGCTGCCTCCTCCCTGAGGCGGGGATGAACGCCTTGCCGTTCGCGGCTCGCGACGGCTTGATTCCGCGTGACGACGTGCGTACTGCCCGGAGGACGGACGTCCGGGCAGCCTCGGTTTGGGGAGAGGAGAGCAGTGACATGGGGGAGCGCATCCTGCTGGTGGAGGATGACCCGCAGCTCGGCGCGCAGATCGTCGAGCACCTGCGGAGCGCGGGCTTCGAGCCCACGTGGTGGCAGGAGGGCCGCCACCTGACGCCCGAGGGGCTACCCGGGGTCAGCCTCGTGGTGCTCGACCTGATGCTGCCGGGCACCTATGGCATGGACATGCTCAAGACGCTCCGGACCTTCTCCGAGGTGCCCGTCCTCATCCTGAGCGCCCGCAACGACACGCTGGACAAGGTGCGGGCGCTGAAGCTCGGCGCGGATGACTACATGACGAAGCCCTTCTGGCCGGAGGAGCTCATCGAACGGGTGCGCGCCCGCCTGCGCCGGCCGACCTTGCAGAAGGCGGAGGCCGTCGTCGAGGTGGGCGTCCTGCGCATCGACCTCCAGGCCCACGAGGTGGCCGTACAGGGGCAGCCCGTGGAGCTGACTCGCGTGGAGTTCGCACTGCTCGCCGCGCTGGCCCGGCGCCCCCGGGAGGCCGTGACACGGCAGTGGCTGGTGGAGCACGTGCTGGACCCGGAGCGCGAGGGCACCGAGCGCACCCTGGATGTCCATGTCTCGCGGCTGCGGCGCAAGCTCGGCCCCATGCATGGCGTGGAGACGGTGTGGGGCGTGGGCTACCGGCTCGTTCCCGGGGATGGCTCGTGAAGCTGAGGCTGCGGCTGGCACTCACCGTCACGGTGATGACCGTCCCGGGCGTCGTGGGGATGGGGTACTTCCAGCACTCGCTACGGCAGCGCGGCCAGGAGGAGGTGCTCGAGGCGTCCACGCTCGCGCAGATGCAGGCGGGGGAACGGGAGCGCTGCGAGGCTTCTCCCGAGACGTGGACGGTGCGAAGGGCGCCTCCGCCGGGAGAGGGGAGGTCTCTCCCGGATGAGCCGGGGCCTCCCCGGGAGCCGGGGCCTCGCGAGCGGGAGCCCAGGACGGATGGGAAACCTCCTCCAGGCCGCGGACCTGAACGCCCGGGACGGTCTCCCTCGCGCGTGCAGCACTTCCCCTATGACGCGGGCCTTGTTTCGCGCAATCCGCGGGCGCCCGTCCTGCCGGAAGCGCTGCTGCGAGGAGTCCGGGCCGGGCAGGGCGTGGTCATCCACCATTCGACGCAGGCGGGGCGGCCCACCCTGGACGTGCTGCTTCGCATGCCGTGGGACGGCGGGCCCTGTGCGTACATCCTGGCCCGGCGCGAGGAGCCACGGAGCCCGCCATTGGGGGGAATGCCTCCTCCCGAGCTGTTGGTCGTGCCCTTCTTCGCCGCGCTGGCGGTGGTCGTAGCGCTGGGGCCCGTCATCCGGCGCGTCCGGAAGCTCACGGGCGAGGTGCGTGCTTCCGCCGTCAGCCGCTACCAGCAACCTGTCTCGGTGCGAGGCAACGACGAGGTCGCCGAGCTGGCGCGGGCCTTCCAGGAGGCTCGCGCGGAGATCCAGCACCAGCTCTCCCAGCAGGAGGCGCGAGAGCAGGCGCTGCGGGACTTCCTCGCCAACACCATGCACGACGTGATGACGCCGCTCACCGTGCTCCAGGGACACCTGTCCGCGATGCAGCAGCGGCTCGGCCGCGGGGAGCCCATGGAGCCGGCGGTGATGACGTCCGCCATGGGCGAGGCGCACTACATCGCCTCGTTGGTGCACAACCTGGCGGCGGCCACGCGGCTCGAAGCAGGGGAACCACAGTTCCAGCGGGCTCCAGTGGACCTGAACTCCGTCGTCGCACGTGTCATCGGACGACACCAGCCCATTGCCCGGCAGCGGCGGATCTCCCTGGTGAGCGGCGTACCCGAGGCGCCCGTCTGGGTGAACGGGGACGTCACGCTCATCGAGCAGGCCGTGAGCAACGTCGTCTTCAACGGCATCCACCATGGCCGCGAGGACGGGCACGTCGCGGTGGTGCTGGAGAGCACGCGCCAGGGGCGGTTCCGCCTGCGCGTCATCGACGATGGTCCGGGCATTCCCGAGGAGGAGCGCGCCCGGCTGCTGGAGCGCGGCTTCCGAGGCAACGCCGCGCGGACGCGAGGGATTCAGGGCCAGGGGCTCGGACTCCACATCACCCGGCACGTCGCGCACGTCCATGGCTGGACGCTGACGCTCCAGCCCTCGGAGTACGGCGGGCTGGAGGTTGGAATGGAGGGGGAGGTGTCGCGCAGATAGGCTGCGGCGTTGCGTTGGGCTGATGCCCGGCGCGGCCCCGGCGGCCTGTGCGCGACCGCCGGGGTTCCACCGTTCCGGAGCCTGGAGACCGGAGGGTTCGTGGGCCTCCAGGCTACGTGGATTGCTCAGCCTCGCTGCTGAGTGCGTGAGCGCCGACGCGACTGGAGGGCGGTGAGGCCCATCCACACTCCGAGCAGGAGCATCGGCGAACCGCCGCTGCCCGCACCGCAGTTGCAGCTCGCGGCCTCATCCGAGGGCGGGGGCTCGGTGGTGCCGGCATCCGTGTTGCCACTGCCCGCGTCCGGCCCCTGAGCCCCGGCGTCGCTGTTGCCCGGCGTGCTGCCCGCGTCCGTGTCACCCGTGCCTGCGTCCGTGTCCGTGCCGGCATCCGTGGCGCCCGTGCCTGCGTCCGTGTCCGTGCCGGCATCCGCGTCGCCGGGGCCCGCGTCCGTGTCACCCGGACCTGCATCGGTGCTGCCCGAGCCCGCGTCCATGTCGCCGGGACCCGCGTCGGTGGTGCCCGGGCCCGCGTCGGTGTCGCCCGGGCCCGCGTCCGTGTCACCCGGACCTGCGTCGGTGCTGCCCGGGCCCGCGTCGGTGTCGCCCGTGCCTGCGTCCGTGTCGCCCGTGCCTGCGTCCGTGCTGCCCGGGCCCGCGTCTGTGTCGCCGGGGCCCGCGTCGGCGGAGCCGGCATCCGTGTCGCCTGGGCCCGCGTCCACTTCGCCCGGGCCCGCGTCCTGCGCAGGCCCCGCGTCCACTTCGCCCGTCCCCGCGTCACTGCCGGCGTCCATGTCCCCCGTGCCCGCATCCACATCGATGACCTCGAGCACCACCGGCTCGGAGGCGCTGGGGTCGTACATGCCGCCGTACTCGGCGGTAATCGAGTACGTTCCCGCGGGCTGGGAGGAGGAGGACAGCGTCGCAGTCCCGTCGGGGCCGACATCCACAGTGGCCAGTTCCTGTCCGTTCTCCTTGAACGTCACCAACCCAACCGGAACCGTGGGGCTATCGGTCACCGCCACCGTGGCGGTGAAGGTCACGGTCTCGCCGGCCCGCGCCGGGTTGGGCGTGACAGCGAGCGTCGTGGTGGTTGGCGCGGCGATCTGGATGACGAGCCGGTGGGTCGGGGTGTCGTAAAGAAACCGGATTTCCTGGTCGGGCGCGGGCACGGTGAACGGAATGTCGGCCCCGTCAAACTCACCGTTCGCGCCGTAGTTCTCATTCCAGCCCTCGTGGTGGGCAACCTTCAGCGCATAGGTGTTCGCCGGGAGCGAGGGAATGACGAGCTCCTGCACTCCGTCCCCATCAATGTCCTTGAGCCACGTGATCATGCACGCCGGGTCCCAGTCGTTCTCGCAGCCCAGCTCGTTCTGCATAGAGCCCGCGAGCACGGCGATGGACGTGAGGGTCGAGTTGGTGACCCAGTGACTGACCGGGTCGTAGTAGAACTTCACCGTCGCCTCTTGCCCGTTGTCGAACTCGAGGTCGGCGCCGTTGCGCTGAGCGTTGGCCCCGTAGTTCTCATCCCAGGAGTCGTTGATGGCGACCTTGAACCGCTGAGGGCCGCCCGGGATGACGAAGAGCCTGCGCCAGACGCCGTCCACCGGGTTGAGCTCCAGGTGGGTATTGGCGCACGCGGGATCCCAGTCGCCCAGACAGCCCAGCGAGGCCTGGAAGGTGCCAACGACGGTGACCGAGCTCGGCTCGGCCTGCGCGTAGGCGCGTGTACACAGCAGGGTGAGGAGCAGCGCGCACGTCCGAAGACAGCCCGAAGCGGTGAGACGAAATCGATGCATGGAGGGTCCCCCTCAGCGGAAAGGTACGGAGAGACGCCGCACCTTTAGCGTGAACCCCATGACAGTTTCGACGGGGCGCGGATGACCCGGGGGCGAGACCGCGTTGCTTCAGGAGAAACGGGCCATGAAGGCCGCGAGGAGGGGGCCTCCCGCGCGGGCCTCTGCGGAAGACTTCGGACCTCCCTCCGTGAGCCGGGTACGAAGCTTCTCCAGGGCCGGCTTCATGGCGTCGAAGGCGGCGAGGGCGTCGGCGGCGTTGTCGAAGAAGCGGTGGTGGAGGAGCCAGCCCGCCACGGAGCAGGTGATGGCGTGGAAGGAGCGGGAGTCGTCCACCTCGTAGGTGAGGCGCACCTGCCCGGCGAGGTCCTCGTCGCGAGCGATGGTGCCTCCCTGCGAGCCCATCCAGCCGATGGAGCCACCGTCTTCATAGGGCTTCCAGCCCGCCTCCTGCTGGCTCACCGGTCCACCTCGCGCGTCAGGGTCAGGGACATCATCGCCTCCCCGAAACGGCCGCGTAAACCGGCCGGTGCCCGCTGGCGCGTCTCGAGACGATTGAAAACCGTGTCGGCCACGGGGCCCAACCGTGCGCGGTGCGCCGCGACCGAGAGGGATTGAGAGCGCGTGGACGAGCGGCGGCAGCGCGAGGTGGAGACGTCCGCCCGCATCGCCGGTTGGTCATGAGCCTCCATGCATGAGCGAACGGGTAGGAACTCCCCTGAGGGCACGGAACCGCGCGGGTGCTGGTGGGGTTGCACCCCACGGGAGTGCTCCACACGTTTGCGATAGGTTCCCCTGGCTGACGCCGTGCCGCCGGAGGGGCAGGCCCACGGAGTGAAGCAGTCCTGACCGTGATGAGCCTGGTCGAGTCGAGACGTGGGGCCTGCGTCATGCCAGCCGAACCGCCCATCCCACCTCGTATGGAGGACTCCCGCTCCCCCGCCCATGAGCCTGAAGGGCAGGGCGGGGGGCCGGTGATTCCAGAGGCCTGGCTTGCCCGGCTGTCACCGCTCGCGCTGGGACTGGCGGCGGGGCATCTGCTCGGCGGAGCGCTGGCGCTCGGCTCGCTCATGCTCTCGCGCCGGAGCCCACGATCCGTTGGTGACTCCCGACGTCTGGAGACCGGCGCCATGTCACGGCGACCGGTGGCCTCCGCGCGTGCCGGCAGGATGATGGCAGGCGGAGTGAGCACTGCCTCGCCGGAGGGCCGGACTCAGCGGATGGCTGGAGCAGGCGTCCTGGTGAGCGCCGCGCCGCCGGAGGGGGACCGGGCCGGGCGCGGGCGGAAGTCCTTCGTTGCCGGGGTACTCGCAGCACCCTTGAAGGCGGTGGGAAAGAGGGACGGCAAGCGACCTCCGACGGCCGCAGAGCGCGAGTGGGAGCCTCAGCCAGGCACGGTGCGCAAGGCGCTATCGAAGCTCGTCAGGGGCAGGGCCGAGGAGCGGCCACTGACGGTCGCGGCGCATGAGGCCTCATCAGAAGTCGCGAAGGGCAGGGGCGCACGGAGGCCCCAGGCAGCCGAGTCACTGAAGAGGGCCTCGAAGAGCAAGCGCGGGCGGAAGGCGCGAGCCGTGTCCGAGCACGCTGCTTCGCCGAAGGCGAGAGGGAGCGGGGACGGGAAGCAGCGCTCGCTCATCCTGGCTGGCGGAGGCGGAATGCGCGCTGCCTGGCAGGCGGGAGCGCTTCGAGCCCTGGCGGACGCGGGCATCACCTTCCAGCACGTCGACGCCACATCGAGCGGCATCCTCAACCTCGCGATGTGGCTGTCCGGCCTGTCGCCTCGAGAGATGTGCGACCGGTGGCGGACGCTGCCCGTGAGGGACTTCCTCTCCTTCGCGGCTCCGCGGAAGTCACTGGACCTGCTGGACGTGGAGGCCCTGGGAGACGCGGAGCGGCTCGTGCACCGCGTCCTGCCGCACCTGGGCGTGGACACGTCCGCCATCCGCGCGAGCAAGCTCCTGGACGGCACCTTCAACGTCTGTGACTTCGCCCGCAAGGTGAACGAGGCAGTCCCGCATGAGCGCGTGGACCTGGACCTCCTCGTGGCCGGGCTCTCGCCCCCCATCCTCATGCCTCCCGTGGACCGGGACGGCACGCTCTACACCGACTCACTGTGGGTCCAGGACGGCAACCTGATGGAGGCGGTGCGCCGGGGCGCCGACGTCATCTGGGTGCTGTGGTGCATCGGCAATACCCCCGCCTATGGCCGCGGCCTCCTCCATCAGTACACCCATCTGGCGGAGCTGAGCGCCAACGGCGCGCTCTTCGCGCAGCTCGACCGGCTCCGGGAAATCAACGAGCGAATCCTCGCCGGCGAGGTGGTGATGGGCCACCAGCGTCCCATCGCCGTCCACCTCGTGAAGCCCGAGCGTCCGCTGCCGCTCGATACGGACGTCTACGACGGGCACGTCACCGCCGCCTCGCTCATCGACATGGGCTACTCGGATGCCTGGCGGTACCTCGACGTGCGCGGCGAGCAGGGCCTGCCGCTCACCCCGGAGATCACCCTCACCACCGAGCCCACCCCCGACCTGACCTTCCGCGAGTCCCTCACCGGCCCCTTCGCCCTGGGCGCCACGGACCCGATGGAGGGCGCACTCCATGACCGGGCCCTGCCGCTCACCCTCCACCTCACCATCAGCGTCGCCGACATGGACGCCTTCGTGACGGACATCCGTCACTCCGCCCGGCTCGTGGCCCGCCTCAGCTACGCGCCCCTCGGAGAGGACCTCCCGGTGCGCCAGGGCAGCTTCAACATCTTCCATTCGCAGGACGACCCGCGCACGCGGCGGATGACCTATGGCCTGCGCTTCGCCCACGACGGGCGCGAGTACTACCTGGAGGGCACACGCGCCATCCCCGCCGCCGAGGGCACCCGGCTGTGGAAGGACACCACCCGGCTCTACTGCCAGCTCCACGAGGGCATCGATGCCCGGGGCCGCGTGGTGGGCGCGGGAGTCCTCACGCTCGGAGTGCGGCAGCTCCTCCAGCTCATCTCCAGCATGCACCCGGCCCGGCGTGGCGGCGCGGGGCTCACCGCCATGGCCCGCTTCGGGAGGTTCTTCCTCGGACCGCTATGGGAGCGCTACGCGCCGATGACCCGGGCGGTCTGGGCTCACGAACCCGCGAGGCCCCCTGTACAGGAACGGAGCGTGGCGCCACCGGTGTGAGGGTGGGGCTCCGCGGGAGGGGGAGTCAGGTTCCGCGCTCGCTTTCTGGGAGGTATCGCCATGTCCGAGCCGCTGACCGCCGATACGATTGCCGTTCCTGGCAGGGGCCGCGCGCCCCGTCCCTCGGCTCCGCCCGGACGCACCATGGTGTCCTGGTACAACCCGGGCGTCCTCGCGAAGACGGGCCTGAAGACGCTCCTGTCGACGACCATCGGCAAGCAGGCGGATCGCCGGCTGCTGGACGCGGTGGCCTCTCCGCAGCCGCTCTTCTTCGACTTCTCCGTGGATGAAGCCGGGCGTCCCCGGGACGAGCTGTGGCTGGACTACGTGTCCGACCTGGGCGACGGCTGGGACAGCACCTACACGGTGGCCCTGGCGGTGACCCATCCGGAGCTGTCGCTGAAGGACCCGGCTGGAGCCACCCACGAGACGCGGGGAGGCGAGGTGCTCGTCTTCGGCGGCGACGCCGTGTACCCCACCGCGAGCGTGGACGAGTACCAGGCGCGCACGGTGCGCCCCTACGAGGCCGCGCTCCGTCACGGCCGCGTGCCGCCACACCTGTTCGCCGTGCCGGGCAACCATGACTGGTACGACGGGCTCGTGTCCTTCCTACGCCTGTTCTGCCAGGGCCGGCAGTCCGCGGCGTGGCGGACACACCAGCGGCGCAGCTACTTCGCGCTCAAGCTGCCGCGCGGCTGGTGGCTGCTGGGCACGGACATGCAGCTCGAGTCGGACGTGGACGCCGCGCAGGTGGAGTTCTTCCAGGAGGTCGCGAAGAAGATGGGCGACGGAGACCGCGTCATCCTCTGCAACGCGGAGCCCGCGTGGATCTACCAGCAGGTGAAGCCCCACGCGGGGCGCACCTTCCTGGACAACAACATCGACTTCCTCCAGGAGGAGGTGCTCGGGAAGAAGGTGAGCGTCTTCCTCGCGGGGGACCTGCACCACTACCGGCGCCACGAGAACGAGGAGGGGCGGCAGAAGATCGTCGCGGGCGGCGGCGGCGCCTTCCTGCATCCCACGCACCTGCCTCGCGTGGACTCGCGGCCGGGCGGCTACGAGCTGAAGCAGAGCTTCCCCAGCCGCGAGGTGTCCCGGCGCATGACCTGGCGCAACCTGGGGTTCGTCGCGCACAACCCCTGGTTCGGCGTGCTCATGGGCATCGTCTACGCGCTGCTCGGCTGGGGGCTCGCGGCGGAACTGAATGCCACCGGGGCGCCGCACACGCTGGGGTCGGTGCTGGCGGCGGCCCTCGAGAACAGTGGCTCCCTGTTGATGGCCGCGGTGGTGGTGCTGGGGCTGTATGGCTTCGCCGATGGGCGCCGCGGAACCTGGTGGCGGCGGAGCGCGGGAATCCTCCATGGCTTCGCCCACCTCGTCGCCGCGTTGTTGCTGACCTGGGCCGCGTCCGCGCTGGCCGGAAACCTGGTGGACGGGACGGACAGCCTGCGGAGGGACGTGGCGAGCGGACTGCTGCTGTTCGCAGGTGGGTTCCTGGTGGGCCCCACCCTCATGGGCCTCTATCTGCTCATTTCTCTCAACGTCTTTGGTTGCCACCCCAACGAGGCGTTTTCGTCACTGGCCATTCCCGACTGGAAGAACTTCCTGCGGCTGAGAATCGACAGGGAAGGGCGGCTGACCCTCTATCCCGTGGGAATCCGCCGTGTTCCGCGGGCCTGGAAGGCCGGGGTGACGGTGCGCGAGCCGGAGTGGGTGGCCGACCCCAAAGACAAGCGGGCCACGCCGCCGGAATTGATAGAGCCTCCGATCGTCGTGGGAAGGACGAAGGCCCCACCCACGAAGGTAGGAAAGGGGCGCATGGAACACTCCCAGGTGGGAGCGTTTGTGCCGGGGAGCGCAACGTCCTAACCTGCCATGTCCATGAAGGCGATCCTCGTCTCCCTGTTCCTCCTGGGCGCGGCGCCGGACGGCAACGCCCCGGCCCTTCCCCCTGATGCGCTCGCGGCGCCTCCCGTCGCGGACGACTCTCCCACCGCGTGGGCGTGCACCATCGACACGCTACGCGCGGGCAAGGAGTGCGTCTTCGAGGCCGACCTGTCCACGGGCCGCCCCGATGACAGTCAGGACACCGCCAACAAGAAGATTCTCCAGGACGCGGCCAGGGCGCTGTGCTCGGAGGCGGTGGGCACCATGCGCGAAGGCCGCCCGGACACGAAGCTCACCGCGCTGTGCGAGCGGCGCTTCACCACCGCCGTCGACCAGTGTGGACTGGATGGCACCGCGTCGGTCATCGACGCCAAGGGGCGCTTCGCTCCGGGCGCTCGCGCCTGCTACCGCGCCCTGTCCAGCGTGCTGCAGGAGGTGCAGCTCATGGCCACCGTGGCCTCTCCGTGCTGCGAGTGCGCCGCCCGCGCGGGCTGCCCCGGCACCGGAGACCGCTGCTACGCCGACGTCTCCCAGCAGATCGCGCCCCCCGCAACGCTCGCGTGCCTGAATGACCGGTGCGCGGATGCGTGCTCGATGGTGCTCCCATCGGTGTCGTCGGGCTCGCGGTCCGCGCCCACCGCCCGTGAGCGCGACAGGTCCTCCCGCTCCGGCTCCGCCTCGCTCTAGGAGTCATGCCCATGCGCCGTCATTCCTGGATGCTCCCCACCTGGGCCCTGATGGGCTCGTTCGCCGCCGGTTGTAGCGGCTCGCACTCGCACGTGACGTGGACGGACCCGCCGCCCCGCCGGGAGGTGACCGCCGCCGCGAAGCCTCCGGCCGAGCCGCCCCCGCCCAGCGCCGTGGAGGACCCGAAGGGCTTCGCGGCCCGCTACCCCAATCCCGCCCTGTGCGAGTCCGTCGCGCGCCGGGTCCGGGCCCGCTCGCGCGAGGAGGGCTGGGCCGCGCTCAAGGCCTGCATCGAGCACACGCCCTTCACCCAGCTCAACGCGCTGCTGGGCCGCGCCTGGGCGGAGGACCTGCGCGTGCGTCCGGAGGCCGCGTCCCTCATCGCCCGCGTGGTCGCCCAGCGCGGCGGCAGCGTGACCGGCGAGCTGCAGGTCCTCCAGCAGCAGCACATCCCCATCTTCTCGCTGTCGTCCGCCATGGACCGGCCGGACACGTACAAGGGCCGCTACGTCCTGCTGCGTGCCCAGGTCGCGGACCAGCGCACGGAGGGGGAGCGCCCCACGGTGTGGCTCGTGGAGCACAGCCTCAGCTCCGTGGAGACGAACGCGCCGGTGGGGTATGGCGAGCGCTCCGACACGATGTCCTCCTTCTCCGGCGACCTGGACGGGCAGACGCAGCTCACCGGCCCGGGGCGCCTCGGCGGCGCGGTGACCACGCGCCAGCGCACGGACCGCAGCCTGACGCGGCGGCACTACGACAACATCTCCGACGAGACGGGCCGCGAGGCCCTGGGACGGCTGCCGCGCGCGGACCCGTTCCTGGAGACGCGCCGCGACTACGTCATCCTCGCGCGCTTCGACGGCATGCGCCTGATGTCCGGCGGCGCCGACACCGAGGACGAGGCTCCCCGCATCCCGGTGCTGACCATCGTCAGCTACCACCCGCCGCATCCGCTGGTCGTTGACTGAGCCCGAGCCGCTCGCGGCCCAAGCACCGCGAGCGCGGCCCGCTTCCCGCCTGGAGCAGGGGAGGCGGAAATAAAAAACGAGGCGTCGGGGAGCACGCCCCGACGCCTCGCCTGGGTCGGCCCCGCGCCAACCCACCTGCATTCGTGAACGCTCCTGGCGCTACTGCGACTGCGCGCCGGTGAGCGTGAAGGCCTGCGTGATGTCCCGGCCGGAGCCCAGCTCCACCGACACCGGACCGGCCGGCGAGGTGGTGAAGGTGATGCCTTCAGGGCCCGCGATGTTGAGCGAGAACGTGCCCGGGATGAGGAACTTGAAGCTCGCCTCGAAGGTGCCGTCGCCGTTGGTGTCGGCCAGCGGCAGCTCCTCGCGGCTGCCCGCGGCGTTGATCATCACCGCGCGGAAGTCCGCCAGCGTCACCTGGTGGTCACCCACCGTCGGCAGCGTCACGCCCTCGCCCGCCGCCAGCGTCACGTTGATGCTGCCGGACGCGGTGACCTCGGCGGCCTTGATGACCGGGCTCATCACCCAGCGCCCCGAGCCACCGGCCTCCTTTCCGAAGCTCTGCGCGACGTCGAAGTCCACCAGGAGGATCTTCTGCTCACCCTCGATGGACAGCGTCTCGGTGAACTTCACCTTCAGGCCGGAGGAGGCGTAGCTCGGCATGTGCAGGCGGCCACCGACCTGGGCGCCCTCGGGCAGCCCGGCGTAGTCGTCGGAGGTGGCGAAGAGGGTCGTGGTGTCGTCCGCGTTCTTCACCTCGATGTAGCCGCCGGTGATGACGAAGCGGAGCTCGGAGTAGTCACCGTTGGGGACCACCGCCTCGGACACGAGCTCCGACGTCTTGTTGGCCAGGTCCAGCAGGCTCACCGTCACGGGCTCGTCGAGCAGCACCACGCGGCCGCCCTTGTCGTCGCTGCCGGCCTTGCTGATGTCGTCGTTGGTGGTATCGCCGTCTTCGTCACCGCCACCCTGGAGGTAGATCTCCGAGATGGTGACGACGGCGGTCTTGAGATCGTCGCCCGGCGCATCGGTCATCAGCACCGAGACCTTGCCCTCACCGCCACAGGCCACCACCAGGGGCAGCAGTGTGACGGCAAGCAGGGCGGTGAAGCTCGAGCGAAGGCGTGAAATCATCGTCATAGGGTCAGTGACTCCAGCAGGGGCCCCGTCACTTCCGGGGCCTTTCGACTGCTAGAGACCCGCCCGGCGAATCAACGGCCACGCCGTTTTCACGCCAGAAACCGGGGGGTTACCTCGGTTTAGCGACACTGAAGAAATTCAATTGCCGGGCGAGGTCGGGCCTTCACGCGACGGGGTGCCCGGATAGATCTCCACCTGGTCCGCGACGTACTGGCCATCCTGTTCGTCGTAGGTGGTGCGGATCTGCGTGCCCTCGCGGAGTTGGTCGCGGTTCACGGGCTGCCCCTCGCGCATGAAGCGCGTGTCCTGCTCGACGCGGAACGGGCGCTCGACGCCCTCGTCGTCGCGCACGGTGAAGCTGTTGCCGCTCGTCGAGGTGATGGTGCCGAAGAACTCCTGCTCCGCGAGGTCCTCCCCGCCGAGCGTGCCCTGGCCTTCGAGCGGCGCCTCCTGCTCCGGCTTGCGCTCCTCGCCGAGCCGGCCGCGCTCGGTCTCCACGGCGTCCTTGCACGCGGTGGTCAACCCCAGGCCCGCGGCCACCCACACCCATGTCCACTGGCGCATGTGCTCACTCCTCGGTTCCCCCTAAAGATGGGGCGCGGGCAGGCGGGCACAACCGGGTCGCATCCCGGCATCCGCCGACATGCCCGGCTCCATGGCAGGCAGGGAGCCTTCGCAGCGAGGAGAGGCGGGGACGGGGGGCTCGGGCAGGGGGAGGACGGAGCGGCGCGCTCCCTCGGCGGCCCAGGCGTCCGGCAGGGCGATGACCTCGTTCAGTTCCGGCAGGCGCCAGGTGGCGTAACCGAACGCTCCCGGCTCCGAGTAGAAGGGCTCCAGCTCCGGCTCGTTCGCGAAGCGCGGGTCAGCACGCAGCCTGCCGTCGAGGACGACCAGGTCGATGCGCTGGCGGCGCAGGTAGTCGGAGAAGGACTCTCCCGCGAGCTTCGTCCACGGGGGCACGCGGCGGAACGGCGCTCCCAGGTACACGGACAGGCCGCCCTGCGCGTCCAGCACGTTGATGGTGTCCCCCGCGGTGACTCGCGTCTCCAGCCCGAGCGAGCGGATGGCGCGCACCCGGCGCAGTTGCTCCTTCACCACCGCGGAGGGCCCGCCCCCGCGGGCCACGAGGTCCGGCACCGACAGCACCAGTACGCCCGCCATCAGCGAAGACAGCGCGAGGGCACCGGGCCCGCTGGCGAGCCGCGCCTCCAGGCGCCTCTCCCCGCGAGCCACCGAGGAGGCCAGCGCGGCCAGCACGGCGAGCGCCATGAGGCCCTGGAGCACGAGGTAGTGCTGCCGGGGCTGGATGAGCACCACGGACAGCGCCACGGGCAGCAGCACCGCGCACGCCGCGACCAGGACGCGCACCACGCGGGGCCGCCGGGTGGCGCGGGAGAGTCTTCGCCCGTTCACCGCCAACGTCCCCAGCGGGAGCCCCACCGCCAGCGCGAGGAGCAGCAGGTGCCCCACCTCCTCCCGCCTCCACGGCCCGCGCCCGGGCAGGGGCGAGACACCGCCGTACCCCCTGGCGAACATCCTCAGCGACTCCAGGGGGTAGCGCCGCAGGTTCTGTCCCAGGTGCGCGAGGAACTCGCGCGGATGGGCGCGCGCGGCCTCGCCCAGCGTGTCCACGTCTCCGAACACGGTGCGGATGACGGTGCCGCACTCGCCCCACGGGTTCACCGGGAAGCCCGTGCGCCGCACGTAGTTGTCCGCGAAGTGCTGGCAGAACGCGTAGAAGCGCCGGTTGCTGGTGTTGCCGAACGGGTTGCCCATCACCGCCACCAGCGCCAGCGCCATGAGTCCGTAGGCCGCCCCCGCGCCCACCGTCCGGGGCCACCGGGCCGGCGCCCTCCACATGCCGCGCGCGAGCAGCCCGCCCAGCAGCGCGGACATGAGCAGGAACGACAGGAAGTACTCGGGGCGCGCGAACGAGGCGACGAGCAGCCCCAGCCCCACGAGCGCGCTGGCGGCCACGGGAGAGCGGACCCGGGACGCAGCAATCAGCGCGGCCAGGATGACGAGGAGCGCGAGCAGGGTGGGGCGCGGCAGGACATGCGGCGCCATGGACAGCAGGTACGCCGCGGCGCCGGCCAGGGCGAGCCACGGCCGCGCGCTCACGCGCCGGAGGAAGACGTAGCCCGCCACCGTGGTGAGGAGGAGCAGCAGGCGCGCGTTGCCATAGTAGAGGTCCACCGGATCGGGCCACACGCGCGCGAGCACGAAGTACCAGACCGAGTACAGCGGTCCCCACTCCGGATCCGGCAGCCCGCGCACCGGAAGCAGCTGCGCGCGGTGGAGGTAGTCCGCCTCGTCCCAGAGGCCCAGGTCGCTCACCCCTTCGACACCACGTCCCAGCTTCACGCTCGCGAGCACCAGCGCCGCGAGGCAGATCGCCTCCACGAGGAAGGCCGGCAGCCGCTGCTGTGCGGTGGGGGGACGGAGTGGGGTGTCCACGGGCTCACGGGGGAAGAGACGTGTGACGGCCCCTCGGTACCAGAGCGCGGAAGGGCGGATCCACGCGCCGGCGCCGAAGTGACGGACAGCCGACACGCGAGGGCCGTGACGCCCCGCTCAGGGGCGCGGCCTCCAGTCAGCGAACGACAGCAGGGGCGAGGTGAAGAGCACGTCCTGGGGCACGACGGCCAGGGGCTCCACGTTCGCCTCCACCGCCGCCTGCGAGTCCAGCCACCGGCACGCCCGGGGGAAGCCCACCAGGTCCTTGAAGCACTCCGGGTTCAGCGCCACGCGCAGCACGTAGTCCTTCGCCTCGGCGAGGTGCTCCACCGTCGGGTGGGCGTCCACCACGGTGACACCGCGCTCACGCAGCGACACCTTGAGCATCCCCAGCTCCGAGGGAATGAACGGCCCCGCCCCGGGTGGCAGCAGCGCGAGGTGCGGGCGCGTCAGTGCTCCGAAGCGCGGGGCCCCGGACGCGGACCGGGTGGCGGCGCGGGCCGACCCGCGAGGGCTCGAGCCAATCACCGCGGGCAGCCCCAGCGACACCGGGTGCCCGCGCGCATCCCGGGACGCGAAGAGGTAGAGGGGCACCTCCGTCACCGCGCCGTTGCGCTCGGCGGCCGTGCTCCAGGTGAAGGCCGAGGCGCCGAAGTCGAGGTACGTCACGCGCCGGCCTCGCAGCCAGACCTCGCCCGCCCTCGGGGCCCCCACGTCGTCACCGGAGAGAGGACGGACCGGTGTGCCCCCCTCCGTCGCCACGGGCGCCACGTCCGCCGGCGCGAGCGGAGCCAGCAACCCACCGCCCCGGTACATGGGGAGCCGCGCGGAGAAGAGGTCCACCACGCTCGTGTAGCGCTCCGGCGGCGTGCCCTCCGGGACGACGACGTAGGTCACCTCCCAGAAGGGGCTGTAGAAGACGCTCTCCTCGCCGATGTCCACCAGGGGCAGCGCGCCCGGCAGCCGGTGCGCGTCCGGATGGGCGGGGTCATACGCGGTGACGAGCACGTACCAGGGCTGTACCCAGACCTCCGGCACACGCTCCCAGACCTCCAGCACGGCGAAGGACGCGGGCTTCCCCTCGCTGAAGGCCGGGAGGACGTTGAAGCCATCCCGGCCCTCGGCCTGGACTCGCGCCAGGCGGTGGTAGGGCGGCGACCACTGGGGCAGTGGCTGGCCGCGAGGGGTGAGCCACTCGGTGGCGGCGGCTCCACCCGGAAGCGCGCGTCCGGCGGCGGCCCTGTCGCGCAGGTGCCGCAGCGTCCAGGTGCGTGGCGCGAGGCCCGCCGGAGCCTCATCGTCTCCACGCGGCCCACAGCCGGTGGACAGCAGCGCGACGAGCAGGGACAGCGCCGTGGACAGGGAATAACGGGAAGGGCGAGGAAGCATGGTAGCCGCCGAACGCTGTGCACGTCCGGTGCGGCAACAAGGCACACAGCCCTGGCGTACCTCCCCGTGAGCGTTCGTCTCCCGTCGCGTTCATCCACCGCCCGCGCGCCCAGCATCCCCGGAGTCCCGGAGGAGTGGGGGCTGGCGGACGGTCTACGTCCGGCGCGATTCTCGAGACTCAGGAAGAGGACGTGTCCAGGCCGTGCTTGCGCAGCAGCTTGCGCAGGTAGACGCGGTCGATGCCGGCCTCGCGCGAGGCGCGGGACACGTTGCCCTCGCAGCGCTCCAGGAGGGTGCGGAGGTAGTCCCGCTCGAAGCCCTCGATGAGCCGCTCCTTGGCCTCCTTGAAGGGGAGGTCCAGGGCCATGGGCACCGTGTTCTCGTCGTCGTCCGACGCCATGGGCCGGCCGTGCGCGGGCACGTCGGGGATGTCCGGCAGCGCCTCCTCGCCCAGGTTCACCACGCGGTCCACCACGTTGCGCAGCTCGCGCACGTTGCCCGGCCACGGGTACTGGGCCAGCAGCGCGCGCGTCTGGTCCGACAGGGCACTGGGCGGCCGGCCCAGGCGCGACAGCACGGTGTCGATGAGCAGGGGGATGTCTTCCAGGTGCTCGCGAAGCGGAGGGAGGACGACGCGCAGCACGGCGAGCCGGTGGAACAGGTCCCCCCGGAAGCGGCCGGCCTTCACCGCGCCCTCCAGGTCCTGGTGGGTGGCGGCCACCACACGCACGTTGACGGTGCGGTAGTCGTTGGCGCCCACCCGCTTCACCTGCCGCCGCTCCAGCGCGCGCAGCAGGCGTGGCTGCACTTCCAGCGGCAGCTCGCCCACCTCGTCCAGGAAGAGGGTGCCCCCGTGCGCGCGCTCGAAGGCGCCCGCGCGGTCCGAGTTGGCACCGGTGAAGGCGCCCTTCACGTGGCCGAACAGCTCGCTCTCCAGCAGCGAGGGGGCGATGCCCGCCAGGTCGGCGATGACGAAGGGGCCCTTGCTCCGGGGGCTGTGGGCGTGGATGGCCTCCGCGCACAGCTCCTTGCCGGTGCCCGTCTCGCCCTGGATGAGCACGTCCGACTCGCCCGCGGCCAGCCGCTCCAGCAGCGTGAAGACCTCGCGCATCCGCCGGCTGTTGCCCACCAGCCCGCCGAAGCTGTGGCGCGAGGACAGGGGCATGGCGCGCGACTTCTCGCCCTCGGGCACCAGCTTCAGCTCGGTGGTGCCCAGCGTGAGGACCGCGCCGGGGCGGACCTGCAGCTCGGAGAAGCGCATGCCCTCGCAGTACGAGCCATTGCGCGAGCCCGGGTCCACCGCGCGCACGCCGTCCTCCGACACCTCGAGGATGAGGTGCTGGCGTGACACGGCCCGGTCCGGCAGCACGATGTCCGCGCTCTCGGAGGAGCCGATGCGGTGGCTCCCCGGGAACAGCGGATAGGTCCTGCCGGCATCCGGCCCCGTCAGCACCGCCAACCGCATGCGGACGCGAGGGGTTCGAATGGCCGGAAGGGCATCGGTTCGGACCAGCTCGTCCCCGTCCTCGTCTCCCAGACTTGCCACGGCGCGCAACATAACACGGGGCCCGTTCAGCGCATCGCCAGGCATTCTCTCCTGGTGGCCGGAGGACATCCGGCGGAACGCGCACCGCCGCGGCCCCCGCCTGGGGGCTTAGCAAGCGCCCCGCCAGGGGGGTACGGTACGGCCCGCCATGGCAAGTGAGCAGGGGAGACAGTTCGGCCGGTACGAGCTCCAGGCGCGTATCGGCCGCGGGGGAATGGCGGAGACCTGGCGCGCCCGGCTGATGGGCGCCGCCGGCGTCACCAAGCCCGTGCTCATCAAGAAGGTGCTCCCGGAGTTCGCCAACGACGAGGCCTTCATCTCCATGTTCATCAGCGAGGCGCGCATCTCCGCCACGCTGTCGCACGGCTCCATCGCCCAGGTCTTCGACTTCGGCCGGGTGGACGGCGAGTACTTCCTGGCCATGGAGTACGTGGAGGGCCAGCCGCTCCACCGCATCCTGAAGAGGGCGCTGCGCGCCGAGCTCACCTGCCTGCCCACGCCCATGGCCACCTATATCGCCATGGAGATGTGCCGGGGGCTGCACTACGCGCACACGCGCACCGACGAGAAGGGCGCCCCGCTGGGCATCGTCCACCGCGACATCTCTCCCGACAACGTCCTCATCAGCTACGAAGGCCAGGTCAAGATCGTCGACTTCGGCATCGCCAAGGCGCGCTCGCTGCGCAGCTTCGACACCGCGCCCGGGGTGGTGAAGGGCAAGTACCTCTTCTTCTCGCCGGAGCAGGCCCGGGGCGAGACGGTCGACGCGCGCACGGACGTGTGGGCCACCGGCGTGGTGCTCTTCAACATGCTCTGCGGGCGGCTGCCGCTGGAGGGGCCTGAGTACGTGGTGATGCGCCGGCTGACGCAGCGCCAGCCGGTGCCGCGCCCCCGCGACGTGCGGCCGGACCTGCCCGCGAGGCTGGACGCCATCCTCCAGAAGGCGCTCGCCGTGAAGCGGGAGGACCGCTTCGAGTCCGCCCATGCCCTGGGCGACGCGCTGGCCGGGTTCCTCTACACGTCCGCGCCGCGCTTCTCCGCCATGTCCGTGGCCTACCTGCTGCGCGAGCTGTTCCGGCCGGAGTTGACCGCCGAGGGGCGCGACACGAAGGTGCCCGCGTCCTTCCTGGAGGAGCTGTCCGTCTGGCGCTCCGCCCCGGCGCTGCCCCGGCCCACGGAGCCCGGCAGGCCCCAGCTGACGGGGGAAATCCAGACGGAGGAGAGCCACCCGCCGGCCCTGCCGGCCCTGCCGGCCCCGCGGGAGCCGGCCGAGGACGCGGAGGACCGCGCCCCGGAGGGGGGCTCCGTCACCGATGGCCTCCGCGCGTCGCACGTGCTGGTGGGCGCCGGCATCCTGACCCTGCTGGTGCTGGCCTGGGTGGCGTTCGACAGGGTGCGCGCCGAGTGGGGGGCCCCCGAGGGTGATGGGCCGCCCAGCCCGGCGTCCTCCCCGCAGCCCCTCGCCCCGCCGCCGACGAGCACCGCCAAGGCGGCCCCGGCGAAACCGTCCGGGGCGGAGCCCGCCGCGCCCGACTCCGCCACCTGGCCGGTGGATACCTTCCAGCTGGAGGCCCGGCGGCACGTGTTCCGGGTCTCCTCCGGGCGCGCCGCGCTGGGGACGCTCGAGCCCGACGTGGAGTGGCGCATCGCGGAGACCACCTTGCCCCTGTCCTTCGAGGAGCGCGGCCAGCCGATGCCCACGCTCTTCTACTTCCTCACTGGCGGTGGCGTGTCCGCGAACGCGGCGGTGGGCTTCGTGTCCCGGAAGCCGGAGGCCGTCCGGGGCGCTTCCGGACTGATGCTCTTCACGGTGGGCGCCCCCACCGCGCAGGACAACCTGCCCGAGCGCGCCGTCACCGCCACGAACACGAAGACGGGCCAGGGCCAGCGCCTCATCGTCCATCCGGAGTGGATGACGACGGACGTGGACCGGGCATTCCTCTTCAAGGGCCTGTCGCCGGAGGAGACCTACCGGCTGACGGTGGAGCCGGTGGGCGAGGGCGCCTTCACCCGCGGGCGGGAGCGCGGTCCGGCACTGACGGTGGCCTGCGTGCAGCAGGTGACGGAGGAGGACCTGCCCCAGACGCCCCCGGCCCGCGCCGGCCGCTTCCTGCTGGCGCAGGGCGAGGAGGTCCGGCTCAACAAGATGCGCGGGCTGCACTGCGGCTTCGTGGACGACGACCCGGCGGACAACGAGGGCGCGGTGCGCGTCCGCGTCGAGAAGTCCCGCCCCCTGTCGGAGCGGGCCGCCGAAGGCACCCGCGCGGACGCGACGAAGGCCGCCCCCGCGCAGCGGTCCGGGGCCAGGGCGGCGCTGGCCTCCGCCCCGGGCGCCGGGACGAACCTCCCGGCCCGGGGGGCGGAGCCCGAGTGGGACGCCCAGGAGGACCCGGCGGCGCGGCTCTTCGCCCGCGCGCAGGCCCTGCTACGGACGAGGCAGCCCGAGCGCGCGCTGGCCGCCGCCCGCGAATGCCTGGAGCGGGTGCCCACCCACGCGGACTGCCTCCTGGTGGCGGGCTCCGCGGCGGCCCGGAGCGGCCGGATGGAGGAGGGCGCCCGTTACTACCGGCGATTCCTGGAGGTCGCCCCGGCGGACCACCCCCACGCCAGCAGGGTCCTCCGGCTCGTCCAGGAATATGAGTCCCGGTAGGGCCCACACGTCCCTGGAACCCGGCCCCGGAAGGGTGAGTCGAGCCACGACGCACTGAGTCAGTCCGTTTCGGCCCGGGGGCTTGGAAAAGCGAGCGGGGGTCCCGTAGAAAGGTGCCCGCATGACGCCCTTCCGCTTCCCCCGCGCCCTGGCGCTGCCGGCGCTGCTGCTCGCCTCCGCCTGCGGTGAGACCGAAGACTCCATTCCCGTCCGGACCTGCGAGGTGCGGCTCACCTACGCGCCGCAGCAATCCGTCCAGGGCGGCGTGTCCGTCATCGGCGAGTGGAACGGCTTCTCCTCCAGCGCGCTGAAGCTGGAGGACCGCGGAGATGGCGTGTTCACGGCGCGCCTGGAGGGACTGGAGCCGCGCGACTACGGCTACCGCTTCGTCGTGGGTGCCAAGGAGATGATGGACCCCGAGAACCCGTACTCGCGCTGGGTGCGCGCGGACGAGTACTCGCGGCTCCGGGTGCCTGACTGCCGCCAGCCGGTGCTGGAGCTGAAGCGCTTCTCGGCGACGCCGGACGGCACGCTGGACGTGGAGGTGGCATACCTCGACGGCACGGACGAGGCGGGCCCGTCCCGCCAGGACATGGAATTGTCGCTGGACGGCGAGGTCCGTCCCGAGGCGTATGACCCGGCCACCGGCCGCTTCCGCCTTCAGGTGTCGGGGCTGGTACAGGGCAAGCACCACGTGAAGGTGAGGGCGAAGGACTCCGCGGGCCGCGCCCCCGAGCCGCTCTACCTGCCCTTCTGGGTGGAGCCCCAGGACTTCCGCTGGGAGTCGGGGCTGATGTACTTCGCCTTCACGGACCGCTTCCGCAACGGCCGCGCGGACAACGACGGGCCGGTGGCCGACGTGGACCCCATCGCCAACTACCAGGGCGGTGACTTCGCGGGCATCACCGAGAAGATCGAAGAGGGCTACTTCGACGCGCTCGGCGTGCGCACGCTGTGGCTCTCCCCCGTGGACCAGAACCCCGAGGGACGGTTCATCGGCACCGGTGGCAAGTACTACGCGGGCTATCACGGGTACTGGCCGAACCAGCCGCGCACCACGCAGCACCGCTTCGGCTCCCTGGAGGAGCTGCGCGCCCTCACCACCGCCGCGCACAAGCGGGGCATCCGCGTCATCGCGGACCTGGTGCTCAACCACGTGCACCAGGAGCATCCCTATTGGCTCCAGCACCAGGCGGACGGCTGGTTCAACACCTCCGCGAGCTGCGTGTGCGGCACCCAGGATTGTGACTGGGAGGAGAAGCGCCTGACCTGCAAGTTCACCCACTACCTGCCGGACTTCAACTGGCGGTCGTCGGACATGGTGGACACGTTCATCGCCGACACCCTCTGGTGGCTGGAGGCGGCGGACTTCGACGGCTTCCGCATGGACGCCGTGAAGCACATGGACCAGGTGGCGGGTCGCACGCTGCGCGGGAAGCTGAAGGAAATCACCGCCATGACGGGCACCGAGTTCTACCTGGTGGGGGAGACCTTCGTCGGCTCGGATGGCCGCTCGCAGATTGCCCGCTACATCAGCCCGCGCGAGCTGGATGGCCAGTTCGACTTCCCCCTGTACTGGCCGCTGCGCGAGGCCTTCGCGGACGGGCAGGGCCTGCAGCGGGTGGACGAGGCGGTCCGCGCCAACGAGGTCTTCTACGCGCCGGGGACCCTCAACTCGCCATTCCTGGGCAACCATGACGTGGCGCGCTTCATGTCGCAGGCGGCGAAGCAGCTCGATGGCGAGGGGGGCGACCCCTTCAGCCCGAACCGCCCGCCGCCCACGGTGGCGGACCCGGCCGCCTTCGAGAAGGCGAAGTACGCCTTCGCCTTCCTGCTCACCCAGCCGGGCGTGCCGCTCATCTACTACGGCGACGAGATTGGCATGCCGGGCGCGGGGGACCCGGACAACCGGCGGATGATGCGCTTCGGTGGCATGGTGGAGCCGCTGGAGCGGGAGTTGCTGGAGCTGGTCCAGAAGCTGGGGCAGGTGCGGCGCCAGAATCCGGCGCTCCAGACGGGCGACCGGCACACGCTGCGCGTGGAGGATGACCTCTACGTCTTCCAGCGGAGCCTGCCGGACGGGACGGGCGCCATCGTCGTCATCAACCGCGGCACCGCGCTGCGGCCTCCGCTGGAGATCGACGTGGTGGGGCCCCTGGCCCGCGGCAACGCGCTCTACAAGGACATCTTCAGTGAGCGCACGCTACAGCTCGCCGGAACGGCGACCGTGGTGGCCCTCCCGCCGCGCAGCGTCTCTGTCTACGTGCCCGCGGAGATGAACATCCCCTAGCAACACCCGGTGCGTCCGGGGTCGACCGGGGAGGGAGGGGGAGGCTGCCCCTTCCTTCTGCGTCCTGCGCTGCTTGCTACGGCTGCTGCTGACCCTTGCCGTGCTTGTAGAAGAGCACGAGGGTGTAGCAGTGGAATTCGTTGTCGGATGACTGACAGACGACCCGGTCGACAATCTCCAGATCCGAGTTGCTCTTCAGCCAACGGGTGACGTTCTCACCCAGCTCCTCGCGCTCCTTCGCCTTGGTGGCGGAGAAGACCTTCACGCCCGTGAACATCGCCTGCCACTCCTTGTGCGGTACTGACAAAGGACAATAGGGGGTTATGGCATGTGATTTCCAGAGGTGTCAAAAACCCGGCTTCCCCGCCGGTCGGATGTTGATCGGGAAGGCGCGGGGGTTTGCAGGGAAGGGCGCGTGCCTAGATTGGCTGGGTCGCACCTGGTGTTCGGGGCATTCGGGGCAGGGGCCCGCGAATGAAGGCGGCGGTGGGGAAGGGGGAAGGCCCGTGGACATGAAGACGAAGAAGGACCTCGCGGTAGACTTCATCAACACGATTCGGACGATGGAGCCGACCGCGCTCAACGCGTTGATCGTCAAGGAAGCGGGCGAGGAGCTGGCCCAGTTCTTCCTGAACTACAGCGCGAACCTCATCTCCAAGGATCCCTCCCGGGTGCTGGAGAACACCTCCTCGCTGATGCTGATGGGGTACCTCATCCGCACCTACGAGGAGAAGAACACGCAGGCCCGGCAGGGGACCTTCCAGTCCTACGCCTTCGCCTGAGGCCGGGAGCGGGCACCGCGCGCTCGACAGGCCCCGGGGGGGCCTGTTAGGGAGCGACGCCCATGCTCATCGACCTGCACGCCCATTCCTACCTCTCCAAGGGGTGCGAGTTGGATCCTCGCGCCGTCCTGGAGCGGGCCGCGCTGTTCGGCCTGGACGGGGTGGCCTTCACCGAGACGAATACCCAGGACGGCTGTGATGAGCTGTTCGACCTGGGGGCGAAGTCCAAGCTGAAGGTCTTCGTCGGGCTGGAGCTGCTGACGGACCGCGGCCAATACCTCTGCTTCTTCCCGAAGCCGGAGCTGGCCCCCGAGCCGGTGCAGCTCTGGGGCAGCAACCGCGAGAAGCCATGGAGCGCCGCCGAGTGCCTGCCCAAGGTGAAGTCCCTGGGGGCCGCCATCGTCGCCGCGCGGCCGTATGACCGGGACTCGCAGTACCCGGCCATGGACTACATCCGCTCGCTGAGCCTGCTGAGCGCGGTGGAGGGCTACAACGCCCGGGTGAAGCAGACGGCCAACGACCTGGCCGTGGAGGCCGCCGAGGCGCTGAAGCTTCCCTGCGTGGGGGGCAGCGACGCACGCGGCTCGCTGGACGAGGTGGGCCGGGGTGCCACCTTCTTCAAGCGCGACATCAAGACGCAGGCGGAGCTGGTGGCGGAGCTGCTGAAGGGCGAGTACTGGCCGGTGATGGCCGGCGAGCTCCCGCGCCTCACCCGTCCCGGCGAGGCCCAGGCCGCGCGCAAGTCGGGCGGGGGCGGTGGCCGGGGTGGCAAGCGGCGCCGCCGCTAGTCCCCGGCCCCCCACCTCACGTCACGGGAGCAGCGGCTTTCCGCCCTCCTCGGCGCGGACCAGCCGGCCGTCGGTGAGGAACACCTTCCGGCGGCCCGTCGGGTACGACCACTCCTCGTTCTTCGAGGTGCCCTCCAGCGAGCGGACGATGCGCTCCGGGGGGCCCCAGGCCATGCGCACCGCGTCCATGGGCATGTTGGGGACGAGGCGCTTCTCGCGCACGGCCTCGCGCACCGCGGGGGCCAGGGCCTCCAGTTGCGCCTTCAAGTCTCGCGGAGAGAGGTACTTCTCCAGTTCCGTGCGGAAGTCCTCCGGGCGCTCCAGGTTGGGCGGCAGCACCAGCATCAGCGGCGGCCTCCCGGCGGGTGCGTCCGCCTCGGCCAGGTACACCCAGGGCCAGGTGCGCGGGGTGTAGAGGACGCGCTCCGTCACCACCCACGAGGTGGGGAACTCCACCTTGGTGATGCGCAGCTTCGTCCCGGCGGGAAGGATGCGCTCCACGGCGCCGGGGTTGATGGGCTTGCCGCGGGTGTCGTCCAGCAGGCGCACGTCCTCGGGCGCGTACGGGGTGAGCAGGCGCTTGGTGGCGTCCCCGAAGAAGGGGGTGACGTTGACGGAGACGCGCAGGTACTGCTCCGCCTCCGGGCCGGTGAGGGCGCTCCCCAGCGAGGCGCGGGCCTCGGGAGGCATCCGGGTGTAGTTGCGGCAGCCCGCGGCGAGCGCGGCGAGCAGGAGGACGGAGAAGAAGGGGAGTCGGGTGTGGTTGAGCGGCATGGCACCTCCACGGCACAGGGCGCGGGAGGGTGTCTGCTTAGCTCAGCGGGCGGCCTGCGTCAGCGAAGACGGAGCCTGCTCCTCGCGCCGGGTGCCACCGCGGCAGCCCCGCTGGGGAGGGCAGACGGGGCCACGGCCATGGGGGTCCGCGACGAGCAGGAAACGGCCGAGCCCGCGCGCATCCGTCAGCTCCGGGTGACCGCACAGAGCGCAGTGACGGGGAGGACGCTTGGAAGGTGGGAAGGGCACGGGACGCGAGTGTGCGCCTGTCCCGGGCCCAGGGCGAATTTTCCGCCTTCCGCGACTTCCGCTACGTCTTGTCGCCGGACGCCGCGGCGGGCGCCGGGGTGCTGGACGTGGACGCGCTGCTGCTCGAGGACGAGGAGCTGCTGCTGGACGAGGAGTCGCTCGATGACGAGCCGTCCTTCTTCGTGGAGCTGTACAGGTCGGAGTACCAACCACCGCCCTTCAGGACGAAGCTGGAGCGGCTGACGACCTTCGACAGCGAGCCCTCGGCGCCGCACGCGGTGCACGCGGCCGGGGTCGGGTCGGAGATCTTCTGCAGCACGTCGATGATCTTTCCACAGCTCTGGCAGGAGTACTCGTAGATGGGCATGGTTCTCGGTGCCTCGTCAGGGTGTTGAGGGAGGGGCGCCGGCGAGGAGCTGCTTGCGCAGTCCGGTCGCCAGACCCAGGCGCTCGAAGGCGCGGAAGACCAGCTCGGCGGGGGCGCCATGCTTGCGGCCCACGGCATCCGCCAGGCCGTGCAGGTCGGTGGCGTCCGCGATTTCGTCGGCCACCAGGCGCTCCAGCTCCTTGCGGAGCGAGTCCGCGAACTTCCGCTGGATGCCCAGGTCCGCGAGGTACTTCTCGCGGCCGAGCAGATCCAGCCGGTGAGTCAGGTGCGGGGTGGCCAGGGCCTCGCGGCGGAAGCGCTCGCGCAGCGCCTCCACTTCCTCACCCAGGCCGAGGACCGAGACGAGCCGCTGCAACTCGGAGGGGCTCAGCCCCAGGGACCAGGCCACGCGGCCCGAGGCCCCGCGCTGATCCGAGTACGCCGCCAGCACGTGCCGGCGCTCCTTGTCCGTCAGCGCGTCCAGCAGGCCATGGTCCTTGAGCACGTTCTCCAGGTCGACCAGGGTCAGCTCTCCGCGCGAGCCGTTGTAGCGCTGCGACAGGTTGCGCTGCAGCGCGAAGCGGTGCTCGGCGGCCTCCAGGGCGGCCTCCAGCGCGGGCTTCGTGGACAGGCGCGTCAGCTCCATGAACGACGAGCGGGGCGCCTCCACGCGGGTGAAGCGGCCCCGGGGACGGGGCAGCTCCCTGCGGGGAAGGCCCGCGTCCTCGTAGGACTCCAGAGGCAGCGCGCCCTCGTCGGTATCGGACTCGCCCACCGGGCGCTTGCGCGGGGCGATGCGCTCCTGGACGGCGGCCTCCTTCGCGGCCTTGCCGCCCTTCTTGCCGGCCTTGCCATCACCTTCGGCCGTGGGCGGCGTGGCGAAGGTGGGGACGCTGGGAGCCGGGGCGGGCGGAGGTGTCTTCTCCTCTCGCACCTGGGCCAGTTCACGCACCACGTCATAGAAGCCGCACGCCTGGCGCTGGGCGGCCAGGGCGGGGGGGGTGCCGCGGAGGACGTCCACCACGGCGAAAGGGCCCAGGGGAGACACCTCGGGCTCGCCGTCCGTCAGGGCGCGCACGCGGAAGTCATCGTCCTCGGCCAACAGGGCGAGCGCCTCGCGGACCTCGGGAGCCGGGGCCGGCGACTTCGCGCGCCGGCAGAAGTCCGAGACGGCAACCGCCACGGGGGTGGGAACGTCATCGGGCTGTCGTCTTCGCTGCCAGGAGCTGGTCATGGAAAATCGCGGAAAAATGCTCGTTTACGAGAGCGGATGCCTCTATCTTCGGCGCCAGACGGGTGTCAATGAGCCAGTCCGACTCCAATGTAAACAGCCAGCGGCGAGTGCAAGCCGGTGGGCCGGACGGGCAGGGGAGCAGGGGCTCCCTGGCGCCGGTTGCCCGACATTGCTGACTGAGGCGGGTGGGAGTATCAGGCCCCCCGCGTCCGGAGACCAACAGTTGTTGGTGACACTTTCTTCGGGTGGGGGAAGGTCCGAAGAGGGCGGAGGCGGGTCGCGGTGGCCTGTCAGACCGGTTACAACAGGAGCGGAGGGCCGATCAGCGTCGGCCTCCTACCAGGGAGCTCATGCAGGCGCGGACCCGCGGGGCGGTTGAAGGAACTCACATGAGCACGAGCCATAGCCATCGCCATGAGGATGAGGAGTCCAAGGACGAGGTGCTCGCGCGGTACATGGCCCAGCACGGGCTGAAGAGCACGCGGCAGCGCAGCCTCATCATCGACACCTTCTTCTCCGTGGGCGGCCACCTCTCGGTGGAAGAGCTGTGGAACAAGGTGCGCGAGCAGGACAACAAGGTGTCCGTGGCCACCGTGTACCGCACCATGAAGCTGCTGAACGAGTGCGGCCTGGCCCACGCGCGCAACTTCGGCGACGGGCAGACGCGCTATGAGGCGGCGGCGGGGCGCGAGCACCACGACCACCTCATCTGCACCCGGTGCGGCACCATCGTCGAGTTCGAGAACGACCGCATCGAGGCGATGCAGGACGCGGTGGCCCGGAAGCACGGCTTCAAGGTGACGTCGCACAAGATGGAGCTGTACGGGCTGTGCCGCGACTGCCAGCGCTCCACCGGCGCCCCCACGACGGCGGCATGAGCGCGGCCACTCGAGCCCGGCTGTGCGCGGCCCTGCTGCTGGTGGGACTGGCGGGCTGCCGTGGGATGAAGCCGGTGGACGCGGGACCGGCCTTCATCCAATCGCTGGCCCTGCCGTCGGTGGGGCCCACGCGGCACGACGTGCGCAGCCTGCACGGCAAGGTGGTGCTCGTCTCGTTCTTCGCGACGTGGTGCTTCCCATGCCTGGCGGAGATGCCCACGCTGGAGGCGCTCCAGCGCGACTACGGCGCGCGAGGCTTCCAGGTGGTGTCGGTGGGCATGGACCTGGAGGGCGCCAAGGTGCTCCAGCCCTTCGCGGACCACTACGCGCTCCGCTACCCGGTGCTGATCGCGGATGACCGGATGCGCGAGGGCCTGACGCCGTTCGGCCACATCCGCGCGCTGCCCACCACCATCATCCTGGACCGGCGCGGCCGCGCCGTGGCCGCGTGGCAGGGCGTGGAGGGGCACACCGACGTGGCGAAGGCCATCGAGAAG
The DNA here is from genome assembly GCF_020037125.1 of Myxococcus sp. RHSTA-1-4. Taxonomy (GTDB): domain Bacteria; phylum Myxococcota; class Myxococcia; order Myxococcales; family Myxococcaceae; genus Myxococcus. Next base: position 12,443 of record NZ_JAIQDG010000053.1, on the reverse strand, counting down.
CTGCTGGCGGAGGACTGACGCGCCCGGCGTCAGCTGGCCGGCGCGCTCACGCGGCGCGCGGGCGCCGAGGAGAGGCGCTCCTTGAGCCGCAGGAAGGGCTTCTCGAGCACGTAGTGCAGCAGCAGCGCGGCCGCCATCGACAGGGCGCCGTACACGCCAAGGTGCAGCACGAACTTCCCGCCGAGCGGCAGCTGGCCGTACGCCGGAAACGTGTCCAGCCAGCCGCGCACTCCGTCCAGGAACAGCATGTGGACGAGGTACAGGGGGAAGGAGATGCTCGAGACGACGTGCAGCGCCTTCCACCGCAGCGGGGCCGCGAGCGCGCTCCGGTGCAGGAGGAGCGAGAGCATCATCGCTCCCAGCCCCAGCGAGAGCAGCCACGTCAGGAGCGACGCCTCGAGCCAGCCGATGCGGTCCATCCACGGGCGATAGGCGAGCAGCCCGGCCGCCAGCGCGCCGCCCGCGAGGCCCAGGGCGATGATGCGCCGCCGGTCGCCCATCCACGCGAAGTCCCGGCGGTGGTGGTAGAGCAGGGCGCACAGCGCGCCGATGAACAGCGAGTCCAGGTTGAGGTGGAAGGGGCTGCGAATCACCGGGAAGAAGACGTCGTAGCTCGTGAGCCCCGCGCGGCTCGCGAAGGTCGCCGCGCGAAGCAGGGGGGCCGCCGCCACGATGGCCAGGAGCACCGCGATACGCACCTTCAGGGTCCGAAGCCGGGCCATCCAGGTGAGCACGCCGGGCAGGAGGAGATAGAACTTCTCCTCCACGCCGAGCGACCAGAACGCCACCACGATGGTGGACCGGAAGTAGTCCTGCAGGAAGAGCAGGTGGTACGCGAGCACCCCGTGGGTGATGGGCGCCTGCGGCACGTAGAAGGGGAAGGCGCCGGCCACGATGAGCAGCAGGACGCCGTAATAGGTCGGGATGATGCGCAGGGCCCGCTTGAGCAGGTACGTGCGCGTCTCCGCGGGCGTGAAGGCCGCCGGGTCATGCCGCAGCAGGTGGTGGGTGATGAGGAAACCACTGAGGACGAAGAACAGGTCCACCCCCATCCACCCGTTCCAGAAGGGCGTGGCCGCGTCCCAGCTCCCCAGCGGCAGCAGCGGCACGCCCGCCTGCTGGAAGAGACGCGCGCCATGGCGGGCGACCACCAGCAGGACCGCGAGCGCGCGCAGCCCGTCCAGCTCCGGAATGGCCCCGGGTACCCTGCGGAACGACAGGTACTGGAGCAGCGCCGCCATCACGCCGACAGCCCGAGCCCCTGGCGTACCGACGCGTGCCGCATCTTCCAGATGATTCCATCCACGATGTAGTGGTGGAAGTTGATCCCCATGTTGACGACGAACAGGACGGTGGCCGTGGTCAGGGCCGCGCCCGTGTACAGCGCGGTGTAGGCGAGGGACGACAGCCCCAGGCAGATGACCACGTACTTCAGCACGTTCTGCTTCTGGCTCAGCTCGGAGAGCAGCGGGTGCTCGGCGCTCTTGCCGCTCTTGAAGCGCCGGTTGTTGTACATCCAGACAATCAGCAGGTACTGCGCGTTGTGCCAGACGTTGAGGATGAGCCAGCCGTCGTTGATGCGTTCCGCTCCGAAGTACCCCAGCGAGAAGATGGCCACGTGGCTGAGGACGTAGGCGGGGTGCACCGGCGACGCCCCGGTGAGCAGGGCCCGGAGCTGGTGCACGCCCCACGCCGCCGCGACGAGGAGGAAGGCCACCCCCACAAGCTGCACGTAGACGCCGGGCACCGGAATCATCCGGATGTCCATGCCCAGCAACGTCGTGGCGCCCTGGTTCGAGCGGTGCAACACGCCCCACAACACCAGCAGGTACAGCATGGCCTGGGTGAGGCGCGCATCCGTCGGAGGTCCGGCGTGGACACCCCGGAAGATGCGCTCGATGCCGTAGCTCTGCCGCGCGTAGTGGAACGCCTGCCAGTAGAAGTAGAGGGAGGTGACTATCCAGCCGCCAGCGGTGGCCTCGACGGCGGCCGTTGCGGCGACACACAGGGGCAGCAGTCCGAGGACGAGGAGCCGGTACTGCTGGAAACTCGCCCGGTCGAAGCACAGGCGCGTGAAGGTGGACGCCACGTGGTGGTAGCTCAGGAGCCACATGTCGAGCGTGAGCACCAGCACGTATGTCGACGGCCAGACGAGGACGAGCGCGGCGGAGCCCAACGCGAGCAGCAGCGGACCGAACAGCAACAGCAGGTCGAAGTCTCGGCTGCGGACCCACCGGATGGGGGACCGAGCCACCAGGGCGATGGCCATCGCCACGAGCGTAGGCGTGCGCCGAGGAGGGACGCAAGCCGCCCGTCCCGGCCGCCTGCTCTCTCCCCGGCGCACGCGCGAATCCGCTACTCCCGGAGCACCGTGACGGAGAGGTTCGGGTCGCTGGCGATGTCCACCTCGGTGAAGCGCATGTTCATCCACTCCTTGCGCGAGGACATCCACCACGTCTGGTCCGCGAAGTAGGGCGAGGCCGAGAGCAGGCGAGCAGCGAGCGGCCCACCGGGCCCGCGTCCGAGAAGGACACCGCCATGACGAAGCTGGTGGCCACGAAGGGCACGTAGGTGAAGTCCGGCTCGGGATGTCGGGGTCGCCGTCGCCCCATGGCCGCGGGCTCACGGAGCGTCCGCATCTCCTCGGACTCATTGGCCGGAGGGCGCCGGGTTGGCTCGAGCCCGTCGCGGGGCGCCGCCCGAGAGGGGGCGCGGGTGCTACATGCCTGGAGCGGTTTTCTTGCGGGGCAGGGGGTCACTGGTACCTTCGGTGGCGTTCATGACGGCGAGGCGAAAGTTCCTGGTGGTGGCGGTGGGAGTGGCGGGGGCCTTGAGCCTGCTGTCCGTGGCGGACGCCAAGGGCTTCCGCCGCTACCTCTCGCTGCGCCAGGAAGTGGATGCGCTGCAGACGCGCAACCGCTCTCTGTCCGAGCAGAACGAGGCGCTGCGCGAGGAAATCAACGCCCTGCGCAAGGACCCGGCGGCACTGGAGCGGGCCGTGCGCGAAGAGCTCGGCTACGTGAAGCCGGGCGAGATTGTCTTTCACCTGGAGTCCCCATGACGTCGCTGACCGCGTTTCCGTCTCCCGGAAGGTTGCTGCGTCACGCCGTACGGGCCATCCCCGCGGCCGCCGCGCTCGCCACGTTCATCCACCTGGCGCGCGGAGGCTTCCGGGGGCTCCACACCCTGGACTGGACCGAGGCGGCCCTGGTGGGCTGCCTCCTGGTGGGCATCGGCGTCGCCGCGTGGCGCCGGGCCATGCGCGGCGCGGTGGGCGCCGTCATCGACCTGCGGGACGACCTGGAGCTGGGCGGCGGACTCATCGCCGCGGCGTTCATCGTGGTGGCCATCGGCGGCGGGGAGCTGTTCCCCATCGTGTACCTCCTGATGGCGTTCCTGGTGGCCTTCCTGCCTCGCAACGCGGGGCTGACGCTGCTGGGCGTGGCGCTGGTGTTCGACGCGCTGGTGACGCTCGGCGGCCCCGTTCCCAATGCGACCGGATTCCTCACACACGCGGCCTTCCTGGCGCTGTTCTCCGGGCTGTACCACCTGGTGCTGGCCACGCGGATGGCCGCGGCGCGCCGGGCGGAGAGCGACGCGGTGCAGAAGCGCATCCGCGAGGTGGAGGAGCGCGCGCGCACCTTCCGGCTGGTGTCCAGCGGGACGCAGGACAGCTTCAGCGGGATGAGCAGCGACGAGAAGTGGCTCGTCGCCTCGGTGAAGGAAATCGAGGGCGCGGTGCAGGCGGCGCTGGAGATCGCCGAGACGGGCCTGCGCACCCACACCTGCGCGGCGTTCCTGCTGACCTCCGATGACCGCAGCCTCAAGCTGTACGACTGCCGCTCCGGCTCCGAGCGCGTGCAGCGCGAGCGCTTCAACGCGGGCGAGGGCATCATCGGCGGCGTGCTGAAGCGCCGGGCCCCGGTGCGGATGAACTCGCCGCAGGGACTCAAGGGCGTCACCCACTACGAGAGCGGCGGCCCCTCGGTGAACGCCCTGCTCGCGGTGCCCATCCTCGAGGGCAGCGGCCTGGTGCGCGGCGTGCTGGTGGCGGACCGGCTGGCGAACGAGCCGTTCAGCGACCAGGACGAGAAGCTGCTGTCGACCATCGCCGGCGAGGTGCTGCGCTCCATCGAGGTGGAGCGGGTGATGAGCTACATCCGCAAGACGCGCGACGAGAAGGACCGGTTCTTCCGCGCCATCGAGGAGCTGAACCGCGCGGGCAGCCCGGACCAGGTGTTCGTCGCGGTGCTGGAGAGCACCCGCCAGCTCGCGGGCCTGGACTTCTGCGCGGTGACGCTGGTGTCCGAGGTCGAGGGCAAGCGGATGCACCGCGTGGTCCGGATGACGGGCGTCACGGCGCATGGCAAGGCGCTGGAGGGGCAGACGTTCCCCGACAACAACGGGCTCGTCGCCAACGTGGTGCGCTATGGGGCGCCGCTGCCGGGCAGGGACATCAAGGCCATGGACCGGCAGATCATCTTCGACGACGAGACGCAGATTCGCGGCCTCGGCGCGCTGAAGATCTTCCCGCTGGTGGCGGGGGACCGGATTCTCGGCACGCTCGTGGCCGGCTCGCGGAAGAAGGCGGCCTTCGAGCAGGACGTGCTGCGGATGATCGAGGTCATCGCCATCCAGGCCGCGCAGGCGGTGCTGCGCGCGCAGCTCTACGAGCAGATGGAGCGGATGGCCACCACCGACGGCCTCACCGGCCTGTTCAACCACCGCACCTTCCAGGCGAAGGCGGACGAGATCCTCGCGCAGGCGCGGCGCTACCAGCGCAAGTGCTCGGTCATCCTCACCGACGTGGACCACTTCAAGAGCGTCAACGACACCTACGGCCACCCGACGGGCGACCAGGTGCTCAAGGGCGTGGCCCGCATCATCAAGTCCCTGGCCCGCGACACGGACGTGGTGGCCCGTTACGGCGGCGAGGAGTTCGTCATCGTCATGCCGGAGACGGACTCCAAGGGCGCCTTCACCATCTCCGAGCGCATCCGCGAGGCCGTGAAGGCGGAGACCTTCCAGACCGAGATGGGCCCGCTGAAGATCACCATGTCGCTGGGCATCGCCACCTTCCCCGACCACGGCATGGAGAAGCAGCAGCTCATCGACCTCGCGGACCAGTGCCTGTACCACTCCAAGCGCAACGGCCGTAACCAGTCCGTCACCGTGGAGAAGATGCAGGGCGGCCGCAAGCTCCAGGCCGCCGAGGCGTCCTGAGCGTGTCGGGTGCGCGATTGTGCGCTCGGGGCCGGTGGGTGGCACGGATGCGTTGTCTCGGGCGCTGTGTGGGGCAGGATGCGCGGCGGACATGGCTTCGGTTCCGCTCGCGGTGACGACCAGTACGAAGGTGGACGCGGCGCTCGTGCGCGAGGCCCGCGCCGTGGCGGCCCGCTGGGGCCTGCCGTTCCTGCCCCGGCGTGGAAAGGAGGGCATCGCGCCCTGGCTCGGGGTGAAGGCCGATGCGCTGCTGGCGGTGGGCGGGGACGGGGTGACGCTGTGGGACGCGGAGGGCTCGTTCGGCTTCCACGCCGGCATGGCCCACCTGCGCCGCATGCGCCTGCGGGCCGGGGAGCCGGACGCCTTCGTCCGGGTGGCGGAGCTGCGGCCCGGAGACTCGGTGCTGGACTGCACGCTGGGGCTGGCGCAGGACGCGCTGGTGGCGTCGCTGGCCGTGGGGCCCCAGGGGCGGGTGGTGGGGCTGGAGAAGAGCCTGGCGCTGGCGGTGGTCGCCTCCGAGGGGCTCAAGCGCTACGAGCTGGGGGCGGACTCGGGTCCCATCGAGGTGGTCCACGCGGACGCGCACGCGTACCTGAAGACGCTGCCGTCTGCGTCCTTCGACGTCGTCTTCTTCGACCCGATGTTCGCGAAGCCGAAGAAGGCGCAGCCCGCGTTCGAGGTGCTGCGCCGCTTCGCCGAACATGCGCCGCTGACGCCGGAGGCGCTCGCGGAGGGCCGGCGCGTGGCGCGGCGGTGGGTGGTGGTGAAGGGAGCGCGGTACACGGATGACCTGCGGAAGCTCGGGCTCGAGTCGGAGCCGGGCTCGCGGTTCACGGATGTCGTCTGGGGACGCATCGGGCCCGTGACGGGGCCGTGAGCGCTCCGCGAGGAGGAGAAGATGTCGGAGCAGAAGAAGGCGGCCCCGGAGACGCGGGTCCGGGCGCGGGCGCTCGGGGTGGCCCCTGGCATCTTCTCGCCGGGGGCTCATAACGGAATCACGGATGTCGACGGCGTGCGGGTGGGGCACTCGACGTTGATTGCCGGTGACTCCGTCCGGACCGGCGTCACCGCCATCCTCCCGCATGGAGGGAACCTGTTCCGCGAGCGGGTGCCCGCCGCCATCCACGTGGCCAACGGCTTCGGGAAGCTGCTCGGGAGCACGCAGGTGAATGAGCTGGGCGAGCTGGAATCGCCCGTGCTGATCACCTGCACGCTGTGCGTCTGGCGCGTGGCGGATGCGCTGGTGGGCTGGATGCTGGAGCAGCCCGGCATGGAGGACGTGCGCTCCATCAACCCGGTGGTGGGCGAGACGAACGATGGGCGGCTCAATGCGATCCGGACCCGGCCGGTGGGGGAGAAGGAGGTGCGGGCCGCGCTCGCGCAGGCCACCTCCGGGCCCGTGGCCGAGGGCAGTGTCGGGGCGGGGACGGGCACGGTGGCGTTCGGGTGGAAGGGAGGCACCGGCACGTCGTCCCGGGTGCTGCCCGCGAAGCTGGGGGGCTTCACGGTGGGAGTGCTCGTGCAGTCGAACTTCGGTGGCGTGCTGCAGGTGATGGGAGCGCCCGTGGGCAAGGCGCTGGGGCGGTACGCGTTCCAGAAGGACGTGGAGGAGCGGGGGGACGGCTCCATCATGATCGTGGTGGCCACGGACGCGCCGCTCGGGCATCGCAATCTGCGGCGGCTCGCGGAGCGCGCCACGCTGGGGCTGGGGCGCACGGGGTCTTCGATGTCGAATGGCTCGGGGGACTACGTGATTGCGTTCTCCACCGCTGCGCCGGTGCGCCGGCCGTTCGGCACGGAGCGGCTGCCCGGAGAGACGCTCGGCAATGATGCGATGTCACCGCTGTTCCAGGCGGTGGTGGAGGCCACGGAGGAGGCCATCTACAATTCGCTCTTCATGGCCACCACGGTGCGTGGCAACGGCCAGAAGGTGGATGCCATCCCACTGTCCCGCGTGCGCGAGGTGCTGCGTCATCACGGGGTGGGGCAGTCCGAGGCACCGTAGCGGCCGCGCGGAGGCGATTCATGCACGTGTACCTGAACGGGGAGATCCTCCCGCTGGAGCAGGCCCGGGTGTCGGTGGAGGACCGGGGCTTCCTCTTCGGGGACGGGGTGTACGAGGTGACGCGCGTGCTCCCGAGCGGGCTGTTCGAGGAGTCGGCGCACTGGCAGCGGCTCCAGCGTGGCATCCGCGAGCTGAAGCTGGAGACGCCGGAGGGCTTCTCCCGGGAGATGGTGCGGCGCATCAGCCTGGAGCTGCTGGAGGCCAACGGGCTGACGGGGCGGCAGGCGACGGTGTACCTGCAGCTCACCCGTGGCGCGGCGCCTCGCAGCCACGCGTTTCCGGCTCCAGGGACTCCGCCGACACTCTACCTGTCCACGTCACCGTTCCAGGTGCCGTGGACGCAGCGGAAGGAGGGTGTGAGCGCGCTGATGCTGCCGGACCTGCGCTGGGCGCGGTGCGACTTGAAGACAGTCAACCTGCTGCCCAACATCCTGGCCAAGCAGCAGGCGCGGGAGGCGGGAGTGTTCGAGGCCCTGCTGGTGCGCGACGGCGTCATCACCGAGGGAGCGTCAACGAGCGTCTTCGTCGTCATGGACGGGGCGCTCTACACGCATCCAAAGGACCACCACATCCTGCCGGGCGTCACCCGGGACATCATCCTGGCGCTGGCGCGGGAGCTGGGCATGACGGTGCACGAGCGACCGGTGCAGGTGGCGGAGCGCGGCCGGTTCCAGGAGGTGTTCCTCGCCGGAACCACGACGGATGTGCAGCCGGTGGTCGTGGTGAACGGGGGGAAGGTGGGGGAGGGGAGACCCGGGCCTATGACGCTCGCGCTCCAACGGGCGCTGCTCCAGCGGATGGGGGGTGGAGGCTCCGCCGTAAGGGGACGTTCGTGAGTGTGGGGCTTTCTCAGGGATGGGCCGCACTGCTTCGTTGCGGCGTCCACAAGAGTCCCAGTTCCAGTGGGACAGCCTCGAAGGGCTCCACGCGTATCGTGGCGCTCCCTTCGTGCAGGCCCGTCCGAACCCAGCCATCGACCCCGCGTCCATACACTTCGAGCGTGCGGCGCACGGGGTCGATGAGCCACGCGTGTTCCACGCCTTCACGGTGGTACAGCGGCATCTTGCGCACCCGGTCCAGGGAGCGTGTCGAGGGCGACAGCACTTCGCATACCCAATCCGGCGCGGCCGTGAGCCAGGGAGTCTCTGGATCCGGCGGTTCTGGCACCCGCTCACGTCGCCATCCCGCCACGTCCGGAACCAGGACGTTGGGCTCGAAGTGCAGTTCCGGTTCGACCAGGAACCACCATCCCCCCGGGCCCGTCGGCGACAACTCGAACGGTGTACTCAGCAGCGCCGATAACCGCGTCGCGACACGGAGGTGCCCGAACGTCGGTCGTGGTGAAGCGTACAGCTCTCCCGCGAGGATTTCCCCCACCCACCCAGGCGGAAGCGCCTCGATGTCCTCATACGTGACCGGCTTCTTCCCCTTGTCCTTCCCCATGCACACGCCCCAGAAGAATTGACCTGACAGGTTGTCATTATCGCATCCGATTCATCAGGGTGGCAACCTGTCAGGTCACGAGTCTACGGGCCGGTCTGACGTGTGCGACCGGCCTGGCTACAGCCCCATGCAGTTCGCGTAGTACGTCACGGTGCCGGGCCAGTCGCTGAACATGCCGATGATGCCGACATGCCGGGCGAGCACATCGAGCGCCACGAGCATGTCGCCATCGTTGTCAATCGCCGGGGAGACGGACTGGTAGTAGAAGCCGCCGCCCGTCTTCAGCGGGCCCGAGCGCTCGAACGACCAGGCGATGATGTCCAGGCCCGCGGCCCGCGCGGCCTTCGCGTACGCGGACGGGACGATCTTCCCCTCCGCGTCCAGCGTGAGCAGCACGTAGATGGGCGGTGCGATGACCTTCACGCCCGAGTCCACCAGCTCGTCCATGCTGGGGACCCAGGTGGTCGGGTTGTTCGGGTCGAAGACGGTGCCCGGAATCTCGTAGCGGCCGTCCAGGTACACGCCCTGCTTGCCGAACCGCGGCTCGTTCTGGATCCAGTACAGCACGTCGTCGAGGTTGAACGACTGCGGCCAGACGTCGTTCGGGTGCACGCCGGCCTGCTTGTACTCGTCGATCATCTGCTGCGCGTACTGCTGCTGCGTGTACTCGCCCTGGAACGGCATGGGCACGCTGGGCGCCTTGAGCTCCGGCGTGAACTTCGTGCCGAGCTTCTTGAACAGCTCGATGCTCTCCTTGTGGGAGAGGACGGTGCCGCAGGTGGAGTACAGGTCCGTGCGCCAGTTGGCAGTGCCCCCGAGGTACTGGGCCACCGTCGTCGCCGCCGGGTTGGACGCGTCCATCTTCCCGCAGAGCTGCTTGAACTCGGCGAGGGTGATGTCGCTGGTGCAGCACAGCGCCGAGGCCGGACGGCCCGTGGCCGGGTTCGCGGGCTGGAAGGGCTGCGTGCACTTCGCCGCCAGCTCGGGCATGGCGAGGATGTTCGTGGTGGTGTGCAGGTCGCACTGCGAATGACGGCACACGAGCTGCCGGTCCTTCGTGAAGGTGACGTCGCACTCGAGGATGCCGGCGCCCATGCGGGCCGCGGCCTCGTAGGACTCCTTCGTATGCTCCGGGAACTGGAGCGGGGCGCCGCGGTGGCCGATGGAGAAGTCCGTCTTGTAGAACGGGCCCTCGGAGCACTGCTGGAGCTTCCGCTTCAGGGCGCTCTCGTCCATGTCCTCGACGAGGTAGTAGGGACGGGGGCCGACCTGGACGTTGAGGCGGCGGTGGGGCTTGTGCTTCTCCGTGCCCCGGTCGCGGAAGTCGTCGTTGTCCCGGGCGGACACGACAGTGGGGGAGGCGAGGCACGCGGTAAGGGTCACGGCGGCGAGTGACATCAACCTCGTCGGGTTCATGAGGCGCACGGCTCCTTGCAGGAGAGCGGAGTGGAAAAGCGCGCGAACCATGCACTTCCTCTTCAAGCCCGTTGCGTCAAGAGTCCGCCACGATTCAGCGGGCCCTCCACGCAGTGTTGCGAAGATGTGAAGAACGGTGTCAGCCCGTCCTCGACCTCACAAACGCGCCGATGCCTTCGATGGCGTGGCAAGCCTCGGGCAGATACGCGGCGAGGACGTGCCACACGTGCCAGAGGCCGGGCCAGACCTCGAGCGTGACCTCCGTGCCCGCATCTCGCGCCCGCCGGGCCACGGCTTCCGAATCACTGAGCAGAATCTCGCACTCACCCACCTGGACGTAGAGCGGGGGCAGGCCGCGCAGGTCCGCGTGTATGGGGGAGACGTAGGGATGACGCAGGGACGTTGCTCCCGCATACGCGGCCGCACTCTCCCGCAGCCTTCGCGTTGAAGGGAAGAACGGGTCGACCGCGGCCCGGGAGGTAATGGACTCGCCCGCGAGCTCCAGGTCGGTCCAGGGAGACAGCGCCACCACGGCCCCGGGCAGTGGGTGGCCCTCGTCTCGCAACCTCAACGTGAGCGCGAGGCTGAGTCCGCCCCCAGCCGAGTCCCCCACCAGGGCCACGCGCCTCGCATCGAGCCCCACCGAGGGTGAGCACATCCACGTGAATGCGGCAGCCGAATCATCGATCGCGGCCGGGAAGGGATGTTCGGGAGCGAGCCGGTAATCCAGGAGCAGCACCGGGCACGCGCATGCGAGGGCGATGCGCGCGGCGAGGGCGCGATGCGAGGCGAGCGAGCCCGCCGAGTACGCACCACCATGAAGGTAGAGGACCGCTCGGCCCGGCTTTCCGCCATGGGGCCGGAGCCACTCCGCGGGACGGCCCGCGACAGTGAGGGGCTCGACGTCCACGCCTTGGGGCATGGGCAGCTTCGCGCTCAGCCCCTCCAGCCGCCGGCGTCCATCGACCAGCGAGCCCCCCGGGTCGCGCCGCGCCAGCTTGAACTTCAGGTAGTGATAGAGCAGGCGACTGCGAAGGCTGCGCGGGCTCGCGGGCTCCATGATTTCGCTCCGTCCAGTTGAATGTGCGGGGCTGCGGCAAGCGCTCCCGGCCCTAATCTGGATTGATCACACTGGGCACGGATTGGGCCCGAATCGGTCACACCGGGCGTGGACATAGGGCAGGTGCCGCAGCATAGCCTGTCAGTAGCCGCCGGCTCCACATGGCGCTCCCTCCACCCGTGCCCAATACGGGCTACCGCTTGGTTGGCGTGGGCGGCCGTCGGCTGAATCCAGACGAAAGCTTCAAGTTCCTCTGGGCAAGAGCTTGAGATAGCTCATCAATCAAGGACTTCAGTCGCTCCTGTGCGCTATCAAGCGAATCCCCGCGATTCAGAACGATAGCATATCCCTTGGCTATGCCGATCTGGGGGTACAGCCAAAGCGCTGCGGATATCCCCTGGACTTGGCCGGAGATTTGAAATCGGCCTGCGTCCTCTGTGGGTTGGCGATCAAGACCGGCGACACTGTCAGTGTTTTCCGAAAGAGAACCCATCAGGGACATAATGCGAATTTGAGCTAACGTCTGATCCGCATCCCACGATGCAGTCCAGAGCAATGGGTCCACAAGCGCAAGCTGTGCGGTCTGCCTGATGGTTTCGACGCGACTACGAAGTGTTTGGGCAAGTCGCGTTCCAGTCCAGGGCATTTCGTCAGGGGGCCGCGGGGCAAGCCAATGAAATCCCAAGCAGAAGAGGAGTTGATCCGGCTCCATGCCAAGGTTGATTGGGCTGTCGCCGACGATGATATCGAGCGCTAAGTCGCGAGTTGGGCGTGGTCGGACTCCTTCGAGCAAGGCGGACTCTGCCGAGGTAGATTCGCGCGAGATCTCTAGTTGCGCAGAGACAGGCTGCGACCTGTTTTTTCTGACCCTTTGTTTTCTTAGAGCTAAGCGGATCGACTCTTCTGCCTTAAGAATTCGTTGGAGTAACTCCGTTGTCTGCTGGCAGAATTTCTCAAGTGGAGCATCGCCCACCAGGCGATGTGGCGGCGTATCGCCAAGATATTTCCATATTTCACTTAAAGAACTCGCCCTTGGCAGGCTGATGATTGGCGACAGAAACATCAGCGTTTCGATGTCTTCTTGGGCCTGTCGTGCCGCGTCGCCATCTGCTGCGACCCAGCAGGCTAACTCCCAAAGAAGTTTGAACTGGTCGAAGGTGCTAGCCCGAATCGGTCACACCGGGCACGGACATAGGGCTGGTGTCGTAGCGTAGCCAGCAGGGGCCCTCGCGCCCT
>NZ_JAIQDG010000052.1 GCF_020037125.1 Myxococcus sp. RHSTA-1-4 | reverse complement strand
ACGACGCCCCGGTGAGGCACGCACACGCCCTTGGGGCGGCCCGTGCTGCCGGAGGTGAACATGATGTACGCCAGCGCCTCGCCGCCCACTCGTACCTCGGGCGCGGTGGCCGGCTGCCGGGCGATGACGTCCCACTCCTCGTCGAGCACCACCAGCGGGCAGCCCAGCGCCGGCAGCTCATCGGCCAGGTGCTGCTGAGTCAGCAGCACGCTGACGCCCGCCTCCTGCAGGAGGACGGAGATGCGCTCGGCCGGGGAGTTGGCATCCACCGGCACGTAGGCGGCGCCGGCCTTGAGGATGCCCAGCAGGCCCACCACCAGCTCCGGCGAGCGCTCCACGCTCAGGCCCACCCGGGCGCCCGGACGCACGCCCAGCAGGACCAGATGCCGTGCCAACTGGTTGGCGCGCTTGTCGAGCTCGGCATAGGTGAGCCGATGCTCGCGCGACGTCAATGCCACCGCGTCGGGAGTGGCGGCGGCCTGCCGCGCGAACAGCTCATGGATGGGTGTATCGCGCGGGTAGTCGACCGCTGTGTCATTCCAGGCCGTCAGCACCTGGCGGCGGTCCTCGGCCGACAGCAGCGGCAGCCTCGACAGCACCTCGTCCGGCGACCGCACCGCCGCCTCCAGCAGTGCGCTGAGCTGCCGGGCGATGCCCTCCACCGTGGCGTGCTCGAAGAGGGCGACGTTGTAGTTGAACCCGCCGGTGAAGCCGTCCTCGCCGCGCGTCAGCAGCAGCTCCAGCTCGGAGCGGGTGACGGGGAAGTCGGTCTCCAGGGGGCGCAGGGTCAGGCCCGGCAGGGCCAGCTCGCCCTCGGGCGCGTTCTGCAGGGTGAAGGTGACCTGGTAGAGCGGCGCGCGGGCCGGGTCGCGAGGCGGCTGCAGCTCCTCCACCAGCTTGTCGAACGGCAGGTCCTGGTGCTCGTAGGCGCCGAGGGTGGTGTCGCGCACCTGTGCCAGCAGCTCACGGAAGGTGTCCGTGCCCTGGAGGCGGGTGCGCAGCACCAGCGTGTTGACGAAGAAGCCGATGAGGGACTCGGACTCGGCGTGCCGGCGGCCGGCGATGGGCGAGCCCACCAGCACGTCCTCCTGGCCCGAGTACCGGTGCAGCAACAACTGGTACGCGGCCAGCAGCACCATGAACGGCGTGGCGCCCTCGCGCTTCGCCAGGGCCTCCACCGCCTCGCTCAGCCCGCGGGGCAGGTCCATCCGCACCGAGGCGCCCTCGAAGGTCAGCCGAGGCGGACGCGGCTTGTCGGTGGGCAGCTCCAGGTGGTGTGGGGCGCCGGCGAGCTTCTCGCGCCAGTAGCCGACCTGCCGCTCCAGCACCTCGCCCTGGAGCCAGCTGCGCTGCCAGACAGCGTAGTCGGCGTACTGCACCGGCAGTTCAGGCAGCGGCGAGGGCCGGCCCTGCCGGAAGGCGGCGTACAGCGCGGCCATCTCCCGGACGATGACGCCGTTGGACCACCCGTCCGAGACGATGTGGTGCACGTTGAAGACCAGCACGTGCTCCCTCGCCGCCAGCTTCAGCAGGAGCACGCGCAGCAGCGGGCCCGTGGCCAGGTCGAAGGGACGGAGCGCCTCCTCGGCCACCAGGGCCCGCGCCCGGGCCTGCCGCTCGGACGCGTCCTGGAGGTCCGACAGGTCCACCCGTTGGACGGGCACGGAGCCCGTGGGGTGGATGACCTGGACGGGCTGGCCCGCGTCATCGCGGAAGGTGGTGCGCAGCGCCTCATGGCGCCGCACCAACTCTTCGAAGCCGCGCAGGAGCGCGGCCTCATCCAGCTCGCCCTCGAACTTCAGGACGAAGGGGAGGTTGAAGAGGCTGTCCGCGGTGCCGAGCTGGCTGAAGAACCACAGCCGCTGCTGGGCGAAGGACAGGGGCAGCGCCGAGCCCCGGTCCACGCGCGTCAGCGGAGGCACGGCGAGCGCCGGGCGCACGGGCTCTCGCGTGGCATCGAGGCGCGCGGCGAGCGCGGCCACGGTGGGCGCCTCGAAGACGGTGCGCAGGCCCAGCTCCACGCCCAGCGCGGCGCGGGCGCGGACCACCACCTGGGTGGCCAGCAGCGAGTGGCCGCCCAGCTCGAAGAAGCTGTCGTGGACTCCCACGCGCGTGACGCCCAGCACCTGCGAGAAGATCTCCGCGAGTGCGGACTCCGTGGGCGTGGACGGCGCCACGTACTGGCCGCGCTTCGCCACCGAGGCCTCCGGGGCGGGCAGGGCCTTGCGGTCCACCTTGCCGCTGGGGGTCAACGGCAGCGCTCCCAGGTGCACGAAGGCCGAGGGCACCATGTACTCGGGCAGCTGCTTCAGCAGGGAGGCCCGCAGCGCCGCCTCGTCCAGCGTCCCGCCGTCGCCTGTGACGTAGGCCACCAGGCGCTGATCGCCGGCCGCGTCCTGGCGCACCACCGCCACCGCGTCGCGCACGCCGGGCCACGCCAGCAGCGCGCTCTCGATTTCACCCAGCTCGATGCGGAAGCCCCGCAGCTTCACCTGGAAGTCCGCGCGGCCCAGGTACTCCACCGTGCCGTCCGGCAGCCAGCGTGCCACGTCGCCCGTGCGGTACAGGCGCGCGCCCGGCGTGTCACTGAACGGGTCCGGAACGAAGCGCTCGGCGGTGAGCTGCGGCCGGCGCCAGTAGCCACGGCCCACCTGTACGCCGCCGATGTAGAGCTCCCCGGACACACCCGGCGGCACCGGTTGGCCATGTCGGTCCAGCAGGTGGATGCGGGTGTTGGCCACGGGCCGGCCAATGGGGATGCTCCGCCGCGACTCCCCACGCGGGCACGCCCAGTACGTGACGTCCACCGCCGCCTCGGTGGGGCCGTAGAGGTTGTGCACCTCCGCCACCGGGAGCCGCGCGTACGCCCGGCGCACCACGTCCGCCGGCAGTGCCTCGCCGCTGCACACCACGCGGCGCAGGTGGGGGAGGCGCTCCAGCCCCGGCTCCTCCACGAAGGCCCGCAGCATGGACGGCACGAAGTGCACCGTGGTGACGCGCTGCTCGGCCATGACGCGCACCAGGTAGTCCGGCTCCTGGTGCCCGCCCGGACGGGCCACCACCAGCCGCGCTCCCGTCATCAGCGGCCAGAAGAACTCCCACACCGACACGTCGAAGCTGAAGGGCGTCTTCTGCAGCACCGTGTCCGCCGCGGTGAGGCCGTACTGCTGCTGCATCCACAACAGGCGGTTGACGACGCCCGCGTGCGCGTTCATCGCGCCCTTGGGGCGGCCGGTGCTACCGGAGGTGAAGATGACGTAGGCCAGCGCCTCCGGTCCGGCCAGCGGGGCAGGGCGGGAGTCGGGCTGGCGCGCCACGGTGGCCCACTCGGAGTCCAGGAACAGCACCCGGGCCGAGTGGGGCGGCAGCATGCCGCTCAGGTGTTGCTGGAGGAGAATCACCGGCGCGGCCGTGTCCTCGAGCATCCACGCCAGCCGCTCGCTCGGGTACGCCGGGTCCATGGGCACGTAGGCCGCGCCGGACTTGAGGACGCCGAAGAGGGCCACCACCATCTCCAGCGAGCGCTCCATGCACACGCCGACGAGGGACTCGGGGCCGGCGCCCAGCGAACGCAGGTGGTGCGCGAGCTGGTTGGCGCGGGCGTCGAGCTGCGCGTAGGTGAGGCGCTGGCCCTCGTACTCCACGGCGATGGCGCCGGGAGTGAGGGTGGCCTGCCGCTCGAAGAGCTGGTGGATGCTCGCGTCGCGCGGGTAGTCCACGCGCGTGTCGTTCCACTCCACCAGCACCTGCCGGCGCTCCGCGTCCGTGAGCAGGGGCAGCAGGGGCAGCGGGGTGTCCGGCGACTCGACGACGGCACGGGCCAGCACGGCCAGGTGCCCGGCCAGCCGCTGCGCGGTGGCCTTCTCGAAGAGGCTGGTGGCGTACTCGATGCTGAAGGCGAGCCCCTCGCGGCGCTCCCAGACGTCCAGGCCCAGGTCGAACTTCGCCGTCCCCGAGGGCACCTCCACCGCGCTCAGCCGCAGGGTGGGCGACTTCGCCTCCATGGCCGGCGTGTTGAGCACGTTGAGCATGACCTGGAACACCGGCGTGCGGCTCAAGTCCCTCGGAACGCCCAGCAGGTCGATGAGGCGCTCGAACGGGGCGTCCTGATGCGCGTAGGCGTCCAGCGCCTGCTTGCGCACGCGGGCCAGGAGCTGCCGGAAGCTGGGCGCCCCGGACAGACGCGAGCGGAACGCGAGCGTGTTGACGAAGCAGCCGATGAGGCCCTCCACCTCCGGCGTGTTGCGGCCGGCGACGGGGGTGCCCACGGCGAAGTCCTCCTGGCCCGCGTAGCGGCTCAGCAGCGCCTGGTAGAGCGCCATCATCACCATGAAGGACGTGGCGCCCTCGCGGCGGCCGAGCGCCAGCAGCGGCTCGGACTGCTCGCGCGGCCACTCGAAGCGGTACGTGTCACCCGAGTAGGACTGGGCCGCCGGGCGCGGCAGGTCCGTGGGCAGCTCCAGGGCGGGCGTCCCGGCGAGCTGCTCCTTCCACCAGTGGAGCTGCCCGTCCAGCACCGTGCCTTCCAGGTAGTTGCGCTGCCACGCCGCGTAGTCCGCGTACTGCACGGGCAGCGGCGGCAGCGGCGAGGGCAGGCCGGCGCTGAAGCACGCGTAGAGGATGGGCAGCTCCTGGGCCACGATGAAGCCACACCACGCGTCGGAGACGACGTGGTGCATCGCCAGGCTGAGCACGTGGTCCTCGGGGCCCATGCGCAGCAGCAGCGCGCGGGCCACGGGGCCCTTCTCCAGGTCGAAGGGCAAGCGCGAGTGCTCCACGCAGCGGCGCAGCAGGGCCGCCTCGCGCTCCTCGGGCGTGGCGCCGGGAACGTCCTCCATGGGCATGGGCAGGGTGCCTGTGGGGTGGATGACCTGCACGGCGCCGCGCTCCGTGAGCGCGTACGTCGTGCGCAGCGCCTCGTGCCGCTCCATCAGCCCGTCCAGCGCGGCCTGCAGGGCCCGGGTGTCCAGCACTCCCTGGAGCCGGAAGTAGGACGCGTTGTTGTACGCCGTGCTCGCCGGGTCCAGCTGCTGCAGGTACCAGAGCCGCTGCTGCGCGAAGGACAGCGGCAGGGGGCCGTTCCTCGGCGCGCGCGGGATGGGCGGCGGCGCGCCCGGCACGGTGGCCGTGAGAGGCGCCGGAGCCGCCGGGGCGGGCGGACGCGGCGCCTGAGGGGCGGGCATCTTCGCGGCCGGCGCGGAAGGCATGGGCGCCTTGGCGGCCGGAAGGTTCACGGACTCCACGCGGCCGTCCGCGCGCAGGCGGGCATGCCGGCCCGTGCGGTAGAGCTTC
This sequence comes from Myxococcus sp. RHSTA-1-4, assembly GCF_020037125.1. GTDB lineage: Bacteria > Myxococcota > Myxococcia > Myxococcales > Myxococcaceae > Myxococcus. The sequence continues at coordinate 51,571 of NZ_JAIQDG010000052.1, read as the reverse complement.
TGGGAAGCGCCGAGCGGGTGGGGCACCAGCCGGCGGCGCTCCTCCTCGGCCGCGCGCCACAGGCCCCCTGGCACCCCGGCGCCTTCGAGCGCCAGCTCGCCCACGACATTCACCGGCACCGGCTGGCCGGCCTCGTCCAGCACCCAGGCCTGGAGGCCCGACGGCACGCGCTCACCCGGGGCACGCGGAAGCAGCGCCCCCTCCACGGCGTCGCCCGCCAGCAGCACCTCCACGCCCGCGGCCTTGTGTAGTGACGTGGCCAGCTCCGGTGACGCGCCCTCCAGAACCAGCGCCCCCACCGTCCCCAGCGACTCGCGGGCCTTTGGCAGCTCCGCCAGCGTGCGCGCCAGCCGCGCCGAGGTGTGCAGCAGCACGGCTCCGGACTGGCGCGCCAGCGCCAGCAGCTCGTCCACGCCCTGGCTGCCCTCCACCAGCACCTGCTCCTGGCGGACGGACGCCTCGGCCACCATCCGCTCGCGGATTTGGGCCAGCCTGCGCAGGCCCTCCATCACCACCGGCGTCTCCAGGCCGAAGTCGATGAGGCACGTCACCTCGTCCACGTCCGCCTCGCGCACCTCCTGCAGGCGCCGCAGCCCGCTCTCCACCGTGCCGATGAGGCCCGTGCTCATCGCGTGGTGCTCGAAGCCGTGCTCCAGCAGCGCGTTGATGTCCTCCTCGGACACCTTGTTGATCTCCCCCTGGTGCCCCTGCGCGGCCAGCAGCGAGGCGGTGATCTCCGCCGAGCCACGGAAGTAGGACAGCAACGGCTTGCGCACCAGGCGCAGCACCTCCTGCTCGTCCTCACCGATGAAGGTGTGGAGCATGCAGGTGATGTGGCCCCGGCCGGGGTGGCCGTTGCGGCGCCACGTCTCGCGGTACAGCGCGACCTTCGGCTTCAGGTCCTCCAGCGAGTGCGCGAACAGGCCCGTGAGGACGCCCGCGCCCATCTCGCCCGCCAGGCGGAAGGTCTCCGGGTTGGCGGTGGCCGTCATCCAGATGGGCAGCTCCTTCTGCACCGGCTTCGGGCGCAGGCCCACCTCGACGTCGACTCCGCCGCCGCCCTTGCGCCGGAGCTTCTCCCCGCGCCACAGCGCGCGCAGGGTGGCCAGGTTGCGCAGCAGGATGTTGCGCCGGTCCTCGTACGCGGACGGGTTGAAGATGAAGTCGTGCACGTGCCAGCCGGTGGCGATGGACAGGTCCGCCCGGCCACCCGAGATGTTGTCCACCACGGACCACTGCTCGGCGATGAGCATGGGGTCGTGCAGCGGCAGCACCACGCTGCCGGAGCGCAGGCGCAGGTTGCGCGTGACGGCGGCCAGCGCGGCGGAGATGACGCCGGGCTGGGGATAGATGCCGCCGAAGGAGTGGAAGTGCCGCTCGGGCGTCCACACCGCGTGGAAGCCGTTGGTGTCAGCGAACTTCGCGCCCTCGAAGAGCAGCTCGTACTTGGGACCCGTCATCGAGTCCTCGTCGTTGGCGAAGTAGCTGAGGCTCAGGTCCATGGCGCGCGTGCGAGGACCCCCACCGCCCAGGCGCACCAGCTGCGCCGTCATCTGCTCGGACGGGAAGACCACGCGCAGGCCGCGGGTGAGGGCCCACAGCGACTCCAGCTCCGGCCGCTCCGCGGAGGTCTCCACGGCGGCCAGCCAGGTGCCGCCCTTGGAGGGGCGCAGCCGCCCGTCCAGCGCGGTGAACAGCTCCGCCAGGGCCTGGTGGCTGAAGGACCATGCGGGCCTGCCGGAGCCCGCGGGCAGCAGCCAGGCCAGGGCGTCCGGCGCCGGCATCGCGGGACTCAGCGAGGCCGGCGCGACGGCGGGCTCCAGCGCGTCCTCCACGTACAGCACCCGCGACGCGTCCAGCTTCACGGGGTGGACGGCGCCGCGCCAGGTGATGAGCAGCGGCGCGACGGCGCCTTCCGGCGCATAGGTGCCCAGGGCACCCAGGTCCGACGAGCCGAGCGCCACCGCGGCGCCACCGGCCTCCAGCACGCCCCAGAGGGTGGCCAGCTTCTCCGGAGAGGGCCGCAGGCACACCGCGACCGGCTCTCCCGCGCGCACGCCGAGCGCCCGCAGGCGCGCGGCCACATTGCCGGCCCGGGTGGACAGCTCCGCCCACGTCCAGATCCGCCCGCCCTGGGTGGTGGCCACCGCGTCCGGCGTGCGGCGCGCACGCCCGGCGAGCAGCGAGGACACGGAGGCGGAGGCGGGCGTGGACCGCGGCAGCGGCCAGGCGCGCCGCTCCGTCTCGGTGACGAGGGGGAGCCGGGAGACCCGCTCATCCGGTGCCGCCAGGGCCGCGGCCAGCAGCACCAGGAGGTGCTCCAGCATGCGCCGGGCGGTGGCCTCGTCGAACAGCTCGGTGGCGTACTCCAGCGCGCCGTAGATGTGACCGGGCTCCTCGGTGAGGATGAGCGTCACGTCCGCCAGCGTGGCGCCCCATTGGACGGGAGTGCCCGGCACCTCGATGACGGAGGCCCGCACGCCCGTCATGTCGACGGACGCGTCGCCGCCGGCGTTGTTGTTGCTGTGGTACACGAAGACGGAGTCGGTGATGCGCGCCCTGCCGATGTCCTTGCCCGGGAGGAGCTGCTCCACCAGGAACTCGAAGGGCACGTCCGGGCGGGCCTGGGTGTCAGCCACCTCCTGGCGCACGCGTGCGAGGAGCTCGCGGAAGGTCGGGTCGTCCGCGAAGCTGGTGCGGAACGCGGCCGAGTGGGCCACGTAGCCGATGAGCGGCAGCAGCTCCGGACGGGTGCGGTTGGCGATGGGCGTGCCGACGATGATGTCCGTCTGCCCGCTGTAGCGGTGCAGCAGCGTCTTCCACGCGGCCAGCACCGTCATGTACGCGGTGAAGTTCTCACGCTTGCCGAACGCCAGCAGCTCCCGGGCGAGCGCGGGCGGGAGGCTCACCACCATGCGTTCCGAGGTGAGCGGGCACTCGGTGGGCCGGGGCCTGTCGGTGGGCAGATCGATCCGTCGCTGCAGGCCGGCCAGCCGCTGGCGCCACCACTGCTCCTGCTCGTGCAGCAGGTGCTCGGCGATGTTGCGGCGCTGCCACTCGCCGAAGTCCGCGTACTGGACGGGCAGGGGCGGCAGCGGAGAGGGCCGGCCCTGGCGGAAGGCGGTGTAGAGCTGGCTCAGCTCCTGGACGAAGATGAATGCGGACAGCGTGTCGAAGACGATGTGGTGGACGGCCACCAGCAGGATGTGCACGTCGGGCCGCAGCTTCAGCAGCGTGGTGCGGAGGACGGGGCCGTTGACCAGGTCGAACGGCTTCGCCGCATCCTCTCGGGCCAGGTGCATGGCCTCGGCCTCGCGCTCCTCGGGTGTGCCGGTGAGCTCCACCTTCACCAGCGGGACGTGCACGTGCGGGTGGAATCGCTGCACAGGACGGCCATCCACCACGTCGTAGGTGGTGCGCAGCGCCTCGTGGCGGCGGATGATCTCCTGGAGGGCTCGCTCCAGGGGCTCCACCTCCGCGGCGCCCTCCAGGCGGATGACGACGGGAATGATGTAGGCGGAGAGCCCGGGCCGGTACTGCTCCAGCTTCCAGACGCGCTCCTGGACAAAGGACAGGGCCAGCTCGCGGGTGCGGGGCTGCGGCGCCAGCGGCAGCTCGCGGGTCGGCTGCGCGGCGGGGGCCTGCTTCAGCAGCGGCTCCAGGCGCTCGGCGATGCCGGCCACCGTGGGGGCCTCGAAGAGGGCCGCCAGGGGGAGCTGGACGCCGAAGGTATCGCGGAGCTGGTTGAGCAGCTGCGCGGCCATCAGCGAGTTGCCGCCGATCTCCAGGAAGTTGTCGTCGCGGCCGACGAAGTCCAGGCCCAGGCGCTCGCGCCACAGCGCGGCCACGCGCTCCTCCGTGCTTCCGCGCGGTGCGTCCTCACGGGCAGGGCCCGCCGAGGCGGGGGCCGCGGGGGGCACGGACGTTGACGGCGAAGCGGAGGCGGCGGTCCCGGCACCGGCGGTCACCGCGGCGGGCACGGTCGTGGCGTACGGGGACGCCGGAGCCGCGGGGGCGCGCACGGCGCCGGACACGGGAGCGCCCCGCTCAGGCGTCGGAGCCGCGGCGGCCGTGGGCGTCGGAGCCGAAGCGGGGAGGGCCGGAGCCCCGGTGGGGAGCACCGGCCGGGCCGGAGCGGCGGCGCGCGGTTCCACCCAGCAGCGCTTCTTCTGGAAGGCGTAGGTGGGCAGGTGCACGCGCAGGCGCTGCTCGTGCTCGTAGAAAGCGTCCCAATCCAGCTCCAGGCCGACGGCCCACAGCTCGCCCATGGCCTGCAACAGGCCCGAGTACTCCGTGGTGGAGCCGCCACGCCGCAGCGTGGCCAGCGCCTTCACCCGCTCACGGTCCTGTCCCAGGCACGAGCGCACGAACGGCGTGAGGTCCTGGCCGGGCCCCACCTCCAGCAGCACGCCGCAGCCCTCCTCCAGCAGGGCCCCCACCGCGCCGGTGAAGAGCACCGGCTGGCGCATCTGGGCCGCCCAGTAGCGCGGCTCGGCCAGGGCTCCCGGCGTCGCCCAGGTGCCGGTGACGCTGGAGGCATAACGCAGCGCCGGCTCCGAGCGGCGCAGCGACGCCACCGCCCGCTCCAGCTCCGCCATCAGCGGCTCCACGTCCGCCGAGTGGAAGGCATGGGGCGCCGGCATGCGCACCGCCCCCACGCCACGCCGCTTCAGCTCCTCGCGCAGCCGCTCCACCTCGTCCACGGGACCCGCCACCACGCACCGGTCCGGCGCGTTGACGGTGGCCACCTCCAGGCGGCCGGACAGCAGCGGCGACACCTGGGCCTCGGACGTGGCCACCGCGAGCATGGCGCCCGGGGGCATGCGGTGCATCAGCTCACCGCGCACCACGGCCAGCTTCAGCCCGTCTTCCAGGGGCAGCACACCCGCCACGCACGCGGCGGCGTATTCGCCGAAGCTGTGGCCCAGCACCGCGTACGGCTTCACCCCCCAGTCCATCCAGGTGCGTGCCAGCGAGTACTCCACCGTGAACAGCGCCGGCAGCGCCACGCGGGTGTCCGCCAGCAGCGCGGCCGTCTCCGCGTCCTTCGCATCCGGCTCGGCCCGCAGCAACGCGCTCACCCTGGCGCGCAGCGACTCGTCCAGCAGCGCGAGGCACGCGTCCACGTGCGCACGGAAGGCGGGCTCGGCCTCGTACAGCTCGCGGCCCATGCCTGGCTGCTGGGCGCCCTGGCCCGGGAAGACGAAGGCCACGCGGAGACGGCGCGCCGCCTCCAGGTCCTTCACCTTCATCGGCGTGTACGGCTTGCGGAGCTGCCGGGCCAGGTCGCCCATGTCCCGGGCCACCACCGCGCGCCGGTGCTCGAAGTCCGTGCGGCCCACGGCGTGCGTGAAGGCCACATCCGCCAGCGGCAGCGCTGCCCCGGTGCCTTCGGCGTGCGTGGCGAGCCGCTGCGACGCCGCCTCCAGCGCCTCGGGCGAGCGCGCGGACAACGTGACGAGCTGGTGGGAGCGCCGGGTGGAGCCGCTCTGGGACGACATGGGGGATTCCTCGAGCACGGCGTGGGCGTTGGTTCCGCCAACGCCGAAGGAGCTGACCGCCGCGCGCCGCGGCGTCTCGCCCCTCGGCCACGGCCGCAGGGATGTGTTGACGAAGAAGGGTCCGGAATCGAAGTCGATCTGCGGGTTGGGGCGCTCGAAGTGCAGGCTCGGAGGAATCTCTCCGTGGTGCAGCGACAGCGCGACCTTGATGACGCCAGCGAGGCCCGCCACCGTGTCCATGTGGCCGACGTTGGTCTTCAGCGAGGCCAGGGCGATGGTGCCCCGGTGCTCGGCCCCGAGGCCGTACGCGCGCTGGAGCGCGGCCACCTCAATCGGGTCACCCAGCGGCGTCGCGGTGCCGTGGGCCTCCACGTAGCCGATGTCCTTCGGCTCCACGCCCGCGTGGGTGAGGGCCCGGGTGATGACGGCGGCCTGCCCCTTCACACTGGGCGCGGTGAAGCCGGACTTGTTGCGGCCATCGTTGTTGGTGGCCGTGGCCCGGATGACGGCATAGATGGAGTCGCCGTCGCGCTGGGCGTCCTCCAGGCGCTTGAGCACCACGGCCGCCACGCCGTTGCCGGGAACGGTGCCCTGGGCCTTCGCGTCGAAGGCGCGGCAGTGCCCGTCCGGGGAGAGGATCATCCCTTCCTGCCAGACATACCCGGTGCGCTGCGGCACGTTGACACGCACGGCGCCCGCCACGGCCGCGTCGGACAGACCGGACAGCAGGTTCTGGCAGGCGAGGTGGATGGCCACCAGGCCGGTGGAGCACGCGGTGTAGACGAGCGTGCTCTCACCGGTGAGGCCCAGCTTGAAGGCCGTCTTCGTGGCCAGGCTCTCGTGCGTGGCGGTGCCGTACAGCTCGAAGTGCGCGGCGCCGTCCAGCGGCAGGGTCTCCCTGACGGCTTCCGTGTAGCCGGAGCCCGTGGCGCCCGCGTACAGCGAGATGTCGCCGGGGTAGCGCGAGGGAGCGATGCCGGCGTCCTCGAGCGCGCTCCACGCGACCTGGAGGAAGAGCCGCTGCTGCGGGTCCAGCCACTGCGCCTCGCGCAGCGACATGTCGAAGAAGGCGTGGTCGAACTCGTCGATGCCGTCGATCACGCCCGCCGCGGGGACGAAGGCCGGGTGCTGCCACAGCTCCATGCCCTCGGGCAGTCCCGGCGCGTGCTCCAGCTCCTCCTGGGAGAAGCGCGAGATGGACTCGATGCCCTCGCGCAGGTTGTTCCAGAACTCCTCCACGGACGCGGCACCGGGGAAGTGGCCCGACATTCCGACGATGGCGATGCGCCCCGAGCCGGCGGCCTCGGAGCCTCCACGGGTGCGTGGACGGGACTCGAGGGCGGGCTTCTGCTCCGCTCCCGCCTCGCGCTCCAGGCGCTGGGCGAGGCCGTGGACGGTGGGGTGCTCGAAGAGCCACACCACGGGCACCTCGCGCTTCAGCTCCTCGCGCAGGCGCGCGGCGATGCGCACCACGGACAGGGACGTGCCGCCCAGGTCGTCGAAGAAGTGGTCATTGACGCCGACCCGGTCGGCGCCCAGCTCGCGGGCGTAGAGGACCGCGAGCCGCTGCTCCAGCGGATTGGCCGGCTCCACGTAGCGCCCCTGGCTTCCGGTGGAGGCCGGCGCGGGCAGGGCCTTGCGGTCCACCTTCCCGTTGGGGCTCAGCGGCAGCGCGGGCAGCACCACGAAGGCCGAGGGCACCATGTACTCGGGGAGCCGCTGGCGCAGGTGCTCGCGCAGGGCCGCGGCGTCCACGGCCTGGGGCGTGGTGAGGACGGCGTAGGCAACGAGGCGCTTGTCGCCGGGGACGTCCTCGCGCACCACCACGATGGCCTCCCTCGTGGCGGGGTGGGACAGGACGGCGGCCTCCACCTCGGCCAGCTCGATGCGGAAGCCGCGCACCTTCACCTGGGTGTCGATGCGCCCCAGGAAGTCCACCCGGCCGTCGGGACGCCAGCGGACGAGGTCACCGGTACGGTAGAGGCGCTCGCCGGGCGTGGGCGAGTAGGGGTTCGGGACGAAGCGCTCGGCGGTGAGGTCCGGCCGGGCCAGGTAGCCGCGGGCCAGGCCCTCACCGCCGATGAACAGCTCCCCCGGAACGCCGATGGGCACCGGCCGCATGTCCGCGTCCAGCACGTACACCTGCGTGTTGGCGATGGGCGCGCCGATCGGCAGGGTGGCGCCCACGTCCTCCGGACGCTCGACCCGGAAGCAGCTCGTGTAGACGGTGTTCTCCGTGGGGCCGTAGCCATTGGTGACGGGTACGCGCAGCGTCTCCAGCACGCGCCGGACATGCGGCGCCGAGACGACGTCGCCGCCGGTGAGGAGCTGCCGCAAGCCACGCAGTGCCTCGAGCTTGTGGTCCACCACCTGGGAGAAGAGACCCGCGGTGAGGTGGAGCGTGGTGACGCCGTGGCGCTTGAGCACGGTGTTCAGCAGCTCCAGGTCGCTGGGGGGCTGCGGCGGGAAGACGGCGAGGCGGGCGCCGAACATCAGCGCGCCCCAGATCTCCAGCGTGGAGGCATCGAAGGAGATGGGGGCGACGAGCATGAACGTCTCGTCCGGCCCGATGTGGACGTAGTCCACGCCGTGCAGCAGGCGCAGCACGCCCCGGTGCTCCACGGCCACACCCTTGGGGCGCCCCGTGCTGCCAGAGGTGAAGTCCACGTAGGCGAGGTTGCGCGGGCCCACCGGCACGCCGGGCGCGGACGTGGGCTGGCCCTCCAGACGCAGCTCCTCCGCGAAGAGGCATGGCACGGACTCAGCGACGGGCAGCCGGGAGCGCAGCTCGCGCGAGGTGAGTAGCAGCCGCGGCGGAGCGTCCTCCAGCATGAAGGCCAGCCGCTGCGCCGGGTACGACGCGTCCAGCGGCACGTAGGCGCCACCTGCCTTGAGGATGGCCAGCAGCGAGACGACCAGCTCCAGCGAGCGCTCCAGGCACACCGCCACGAGCGAGTCCGTGCCCACTCCGTGTGAGCGCAGCAGGTGCGCCATCTGGTTGGCACGCGCCTCGAGCTGCGCGTAGGTGAGGCGCTGCTCCCCGAACTCCAGGGCGATGGCATCCGGGCGCAGGGAGACCTGCTGCTCGAACAGGTGGTGGATGCAGGCCTCGCGCGGGTAGTCGAAGCCGGTGCTGTTCCACTCCGTGAGCACCTGCCGGCGCTCGGCGGGGGTGAGCAGCTCCAGGGTGCTCAGGGGCCGGTCAGGCGTGGTGACCGCGGACTCCAGCAGCGTGCGCAGGTGGCCGGCCATGCGGGCCACGGTGGGGGCCTCGAACAGGTCGGTGCTGTATTCGAGGAAGCCGCGTAGTCCGTCCGGCGACTCGGTGAGCGTGAGGTTCAGTTCGAAGCGGGCGGTGGCGTTGTCCAGGTCCACCGGGCGCAGGGTGAGGCCCGGCGCCTTCAGCTCGCCCGTGGGCATGTTCTGCAGCGAGAAGACGGCCTGCACCAGCGCGTTGCGGCTCAGGTCGCGCTGGGGGTGCAGCTCCTCCACCAGCTTCTCGAAGGGGATGTCCTGGTGCTCGTACGCCCCCAGGGTGGTCTCCCGCACCTGTCGCAGCAGCTCGCGGAAGGAGTCCCGCGCGCGCACTCGGCCGCGCAGCACCAGCGTGTTGACGAAGAAGCCGATGAGCCCTTCCAGCTCGCCCTGGCGGCGGCCGGCGATGGGCGAGCCGATGAGCAGGTCCTCCTGCCGGCTGTGGCGCGACAGCACCACCTGCCACGCGGCCAGCAGCACCATGAAGGGCGTGCTGCCCTCCTGGCGCGCGAGGGTGGCCACCCGCTCGGACAGCTCACGGGGCAGGTGGACGGGCAGGGCAGAGCCCCGCTCGGAGAGGATGGAAGGCCGCGGCTTGTCGGTGGGCAGCTCCAGCACCAGCGGCGCCCCGGCGAGCTGCTCCTTCCACCACGCCACCTCCCGCGCGAGCACGTCTCCCTGGAGCCATCCGCGCTGCCACACCGCGAAGTCCGCGTACTGCACCGGCAGCGCCGGGAGCGTGGGCGTCCCGCCCGCGGAGAAGGCCTCGTAGGCCGCCGCCACCTCGCGCACCATCACCGCCATGGACCAGCCGTCGGAGACGATGTGGTGCATGACGAGCACCAACAGGTGCTGCGCCGCGTCCAGGCGGATCAGCCGCGCGCGCAGCAGCGGGCCGGTGCCCAGATTGAAGGGCCTGCCGGCCTCCTCGGTGGCGAGCCGCCGCGCCTCGGCGTCACGTGCCTCGGGCGGCAGGCCGCCCAGGTCGGTCAGTGGAAGCGTCCAGTCCGCGGTCGGGTGGAGCACCTGGACGGGCTGCCCCGCCTTCAGCACGAAGGTGGTGCGCAGGGCCTCGTGCCGGGCAACGAGGTACTCCAGCGAGCGGCGCAGCGCCTCCGCATCCAGCGCGCCCTCCAGGCGGAGCGCGGCGAACATGTTGTAGTCGCTGCCGCCGGGACGCACCTGGTCCACCACCCACAGCCGCTGCTGGGCGAAGGACAGCGGCAGGTCTCCGTCGCGGGGAGCGGGCAACAGCGGTGGCGTCCCGGGCGCTTGGGCTCGCGAGAGGAGCGCTGCCTCCACCTGCTCGGCGAGGCGGGCGACGGTGGACGCGCTGAAGAGGGCGCGCAGCGGAAGCTCCGTCTTGAAGGCGGAGCGCACGCGAGAGACCAACTGCGTGGCCAGCAGCGAGTGACCGCCCAGCGCGAAGAAGTCGTCCTGCGCGCCCACGCGCTCCACGCCCAGCACCTGGGCGAAGAGCTCCGCCAGCGTCTGCTCCGTGGGCGTGCGCGGCGCCACGTACTCCCCACGGCTGGACACCGGCGCGTCCGGCGCGGGCAGGGCCTTGCGGTCCACCTTGCCGGCGGGCGTCAGCGGCAACGCCTCCAGCGGGACGATGGCCCAGGGCACCATGTATTCCGGCAGCCGCTGGTGCAGCCACGTCCTCAGCACCTCGGCGTCGAGCGCCTCCTGCCGCGAGGCGGCCTGGGTGACGTAGGCCACCAGCCGCTTGTCGCCGGGCCGCGCCTCCCTCACCACCACCACCGCTTCGGCCACCGCCGCGTGAGAGCGCAGCGCCGCCTCCACCTCGCCCAATTCAATGCGGAAGCCGCGCACCTTCACCTGCGAGTCCAGGCGGCCGAGGAACTCCAGCGTCCCGTCCGCCCTCCAGCGCACCCTGTCACCCGAGCGGTACATCCGCGCTCCGGGTTGGGGGCTGAAGGGGTTGGGCACGAAGCGCTCGGCGGTGAGGGCCGGCCGGCCGTGGTAGCCGCGCGCCAGGCCGTCGCCGCCGATGAAAAGCTCACCGGGCACGCCCACCGGCAGCGGCTGGAGGGCCTCGTCCAGCACGTACACCTGGGTGTTGAGGATGGGGCGGCCAATGGGCACCGAGGCCCCCACCGAGTCACCCGGCTGAAGCAGGTGGAGGGTGGTGATGGTGGTGCTCTCGGTGGGGCCGTAGGCGTTGATGAGGGGCAGGCCCTGGGCCAGCCGCTCACGCACGCGCTGCACGGGCATGGCCTCGCCGCCGGCCTGCACCTGGCGCACGTGGGCCAGGGCGTGGGGCTGGTGCTGCTGGAGCTGGTCGAAGAGGGCGGTGGCCATGCTGAGCACCGAGACACGGCGCTCGACGAGGAGGCGGCCGAGCTCCTCGACGTCGGGGGTGTGCGGCGGGTAGACGACGAGGCGTGCGCCACTGAGCAGCGCGCCCCAGACTTCGAGGACGGACGGGTCGAAGACGAGGGGAGAGAGCTGGAGGACGACCTCGTCGGGCCCCAGGTGCCAGGAGGGCATGCCGGACAGGAGGCGAAGCACGGCACGGTGGGGGACGGCGACGCCCTTGGGAGTGCCGGTGGAGCCGGAGGTATAGGTGACGTAGGCGAGGGCTTCGGCGCTGGAGGGCACCGTCACCGCGTCAGCGGGTTGCTGGGAAATGCGCTCCCAGGCGGAGTCGAGCAGGACGGTGGGGCGCGAGTGGGGCGGCAGCGCGCGAGCCACCGGCTCCAGCGACAGCACGGCGGCGACGTCGGAGTCCTCGAAGAGGAAGGCCAGGCGCTGGGCGGGAGCGGCCGGGTCCAACGGCACGTAGGCGCCACCGGCTTTGAGGATGGCCAGCAGGCCCACGAGCATTTCGAGGCTGCGAGGCAGGCACAGGCCGACGCGGGACTCGGGCCCGACGCCCAGGGAGAGCAGGTAGCGGGCGAGCTGGTTGGAGCGGGCGTCGAGCTGGGCGTAGGTGAGAGTCTGGCCGAGGAACTCGACGGCGACGGCGTCGGGGGTGCGGCGGGCCTGGGCGGCGAAGAGCTGGTGGATGGTGGCGGTGGAGGGGTAGTCGGCGCGCGTGTCGTTCCAGTCGACGAGGACCTGCTGGCGCTCGCTGCCGGTCAGCAGCGGCAGCCGGGACAGCGGGACGTCCTGCGCGGCGAGTACCGTCTCCAGCAGCACGCGCAGGTGCGTGATCAACCGCGCCGCGGTGCTCTCCTCGAACAGCTCGGTGTTGTAGTTGAGCGCCCCGGTGAAGCCCTCCGCGGACCGATTCAGGCTCAGGGTCAGCTCGAACTGCGCCACGCCGTTGTCCACGAAGAGCGCCGGACGCACGGACAGCTCCGGCAGCGACAGCTCCGGCACCGGAGCGTTCTGCAGGGCGAACATGGTCTGGAAGAGCGGCGTGCGGCTCATGTCCCGCTGCGGCTGCAGCGTCTCCACCAGCTTCTCGAAGGGGACGTCCTGGTACTCGTACGCGCCCAGGGTGGTGTCGCGCACCTGGGCCACGAGCTGGCGGAACGTGAACTCCGGCGTGAAGCGGGCGCGCAGCACCAGGGTGTTGACGAAGAAGCCGATGAGGCCCTCGGTGTCACCCTGGTTGCGGTTGGCGATGGGCGAGCCCACCAGCAGGTCGTCCTGGTTCGAGTAGCGATACAGCAGCGTCTGCCATGCGGCCAGCAGCAGCATGAAGGGCGTGACGCCCTCACGTTGGGCCAGCGCCTCCACCTGCTCTGCGAGCGGGAGCGGCAGGTGCACGGGCAGCATGGAGCCGCGGTGGGAGAGAACGGCGGGGCGTGCCTTGTCGGTGGGCAGCTCCAGCACCTGCGGCGCGCCCGCGAGCTGCCGCTCCCACCACCCGAGCCGCTCGCGCAGCGTGTCGCCCTGGAGCCAGGCGCGCTGCCATGCCGCGTAGTCCGGGTACTGCACCGGCAGCTCCGGCAGCGGCGAGGGCTGGTCCGCGAGGAAGGCTTCGTAAAGCGCCGTCAGCTCGCGGACGAGCACCCCGAGCGACCAGCCGTCGGAGACGATGTGGTGCAGGTGGAGCACCAGCACATGCTCCCGCGCGCTCAGCTTCAGCAGCAGGAGACGCAGCAGCGGGCCCCGGGTCAGGTCGAAGGGACGGCGCGATTCCTCATGGGTCAGGCGCTCCGCCTGGGCCCGCCGCGCGGCCGGGTCCTCGATGTCCGACAGGTCCACCCGCGCCATGGGTACCGCGGCGGCGGGATGGATCTCCTGTACGGGCTGTCCCTCGACGGTATGGAAGCTCGTGCGGAGCGACTCGTGGCGGCGCACCAGCTCGTCGAAGCTGCGCTGCAAGGCGGACTCGTCCAGCGTGCCCTCCAGGTTCAGGGCGAGGGGCACGTTGTAGAGGGTGTCGCCCGGCTGGAGCTGATCGATGAACCACAGCCGCTGCTGGGAGAAGGAGAGCGGCAGCGCCTCCGTGCGGGGCGCTCGGGTGATGGGGGGAGCGCGAGTGCCGCCCTGGGTGGTCCCGAGGCGCTCGGCGAGAGCCGCCACGGTGGGCCTGGCGAACAGCTCGCTCAGCGGCAGCTCCAGGTTGAAGGTGGCGCGGATGCGCGTCACCACCTGCGTGGCCAGCAGCGAGTGGCCGCCCAGCTCGAAGAAGTCGTCGTGGATTCCCACCCGCTCGCGGCCCAGGACGCTGGCGAAGATGGCCGCCAGCTTCTCCTCGGCCTCCGTGCGGGGGGCGACGAAGGCCCCCGGCTCCGAGCCTCCGGAGTCCGGCGCGGGCAGGGCCTTCCTGTCCACCTTGCCGTTGGCGTTGAGGGGCAGGGCATTCAGTGTCACCACCGCCGAGGGCACCATGTACTCCGGCAACTGCTTCGCCACGAAGGCGCGCACCGCCGAGACCTCCAGCCCCTGCTCCGCGTCCGCCGGCACGACGTACGCCACCAGGCGCTTGTCGCCCGGCACGTCCTCGCGCACCACCACCACCGCCTCCTTCACCCCGGAGGCCTGGCGCACCGCTGCTTCCACCTCGCCTGGCTCGATGCGGAAGCCGCGCACCTTCACCTGGAAGTCGGTGCGGCCGAGGAACTCCAGCGTGCCGTCGTCCGTCCAGCGCACCTTGTCCCCGGTGCGGTACAGCCGTGCGCCGGGCCTCCTGGCGAAGGGATGCGGCACGAAGCGCTCTGCCGTGAGGTCCGGCCGGTTGAGGTAGCCCCAGGCCAGGCCGTCGCCACCGACGTACAGCTCACCGGGGACTCCCGGCGGCACCGGCTGCATGGAGGTGTCCAGCACGTACGCGGTGGAGTCGGCGATGGGCCGGCCAATGGGTACCGAGCGGCCCACCGCGGCTCCCGCCGACATGATGTGCGCGGTGGAGAAGGTGGTGTTCTCGGTGGGGCCGTAGCCATTGATGAGCACGGCGCCCTGGGGCATCAGGGCCAGATGCTCCTTCACCCGCTGCACCGGCAGCACGTCGCCGCCGGCCAGCACCTGAAGCACTCCGGCCAGGGCCCGCGGCTGGTTCGCCACCATCTGCTCGTACAGCGCCGCCGTCAGCCACAGCGAGGTGACCTGGTGGCGCACCAGCAGCGCGCCCAGCTCCTCCAGTGACAGGGCACCGGGCGGAGCCAGCACCAGCTTCGAGCCATGCAGCAGCGCGCCCCAGATTTCGAGCGTGGACGCGTCGAAGGCCACCGGCGCCGCTTGCAGCCAGACCGCCCGGGGCCCGAACTCCATGAACGTGCCCACCTGCACCAGGCGCACCACGCCCCGGTGTGGCACGCACACGCCCTTGGGCTGGCCCGTGCTCCCGGAGGTGAACATGACGTACGCGAGGTTCTCCCCGCCCACGTCCACCTCGGGCGCAGACTCCGGCTGCCGGGCGATGCGCGAGGCCTCCTCGTCCATGACCAGCAGGACGCAGCCCAGCTCCGGCAGCTCCTCCGCCACGTTCGAGTGGGTCAGCAGCACGCCGGCCCCGGCCTGCCGCACCACGAAGGACACGCGCTCGGCGGGCCAGCTCCCGTCCAGCGGCACGTAGGCCGCGCCGGCCTTGAGGATGCCCAGCAGGCCCACGATGAGGTCCACCGAACGCTCCAGGCGCACGGCGACGCGGGCACCGGCCAGCACGCCCATGCTCCGCAGGTGGTGCGCGAGCTGGTTGGCGCGCACGTCCAGCTGCGCGTACGTCAGCTCCGCGTCCCCGGAGACCAGCGCCACGGCCTCGGGGGTGCGCGCGGCCTGCCGTGCGAAGAGCGCGGGCAGGGACGCCTCACTGTCGCCGTTGGCCGTGGCATTCCACTCCTCCACCACCTGCCGGCGCTCCACCTCGGTCATCAGGGACAGGTCGCCCAGCCGGCGCTCCGGCGCGGCGAGGATTGACTCCAGCAGCACGGTGAAGTGGCGCACCAGGTTCAGCACCGTGCCCGGGTCGAACAGGTCCGTGCTGTAGTTGAGGTGGCCGGTGAAGCCCTCCCGCCCGTCCTCCAGGAGGAGGGAGAGGTCGACCATGGCGGAGGCGCTGTCGGACTGAAGCTGCCGAAGCGTCAGCCCCGCGACGTCGAGGGACGCCGCCGGCGTGTTCTGGAGCGTCAGCAGCACCTGGACGAGGGGCGGATGGGCGGTGTTGCGCTCGGGGCGAACCTCCTCCACCAGCTTCTCGAAGGGGACGTCCTGATGGGCGAAGGCGGCGAGCGTCGTCTGCTTGACCTGGGCGAGCAGCTCCAGGAAGGAGGCGCGTGAGTCGATGCGGGAGCGCAGGACGAGCGTGTTGACGAAGAAGCCGATGAGTCCTTCGAGCTCGGAGCGGGTGCGCCCGGCGATGGGAGAGCCGACGAGGACGTCGTCCTGGCCGGAGTAGCGGGAGAGGAGCAGCTGCCAGGCGGCCAACAGCACCATGAAAGGCGTGGCGCCGTGCTGGTGGGCAAGGTCCTTGAGTGCCTGGGAGGCCGGAGCGGAAAGGTGGACGGGAAGGGAGGCGCCGCGGTGACTCTGGACCGCGGGGCGGGGGAAGTCGGTGGGCAGCTCCAGCAGGTGTGGAGCGCCGGCGAGCTGCTGGAGCCAGTAGTCGAGCTGGGCCTGGAGGGTGGACCCCTGCAACCAGCCCCGCTGCCAGATGGCGTAGTCGGCGTACTGGAACGGCAGCTCCGGAAGCGGCGAGGGCCGGCCCTGGTGGAAGGCCTCGTAGAGGGCCACCACCTCACGCACCAGCACGCTCATGGACCAGCCATCGGAGACGATGTGGTGCATGCACACCAGCAGCACGTGCTCCCGCGGCTCCAGCTTCAGCAACTGCGTGCGCAGCAGCGGGCCGGAGTCCAGGACGAAGGGCCGCTGGGCGTCCTGCATGGCCAGCTCGCGCGCACGGGCCTCGCGCTGCGCCTCGGGCAGCGGGCCGAGGTCCACCAGCGGGAGGCTCCAGGCCGCGGGCGGGTGGACGAGCTGGTGGGGCGAGCCCTCGTGCCGCGGGAAGGTGGTCCGCAGCGACTCGTGGCGGCGCACCAGCTCCTCGAAGGCGCGGCGCAGGGCCTCGACGTCCAGCGCTCCGGAGAGCCGCAGGGCGGCGGGCATGTTGTACGTCGCGGTGCCCGGCGCGAGCTGGTCGAGGAGCCACAGGCGCTGCTGGACGAGGGAGAGCGGCAGCGGGCCGGTGCGGGGCGCGGGGACCAGCGGGGGCAACCGGGCGATGTCGCCACGCCGCTGCGCGGCGCTCACGTGAGGAGCGAGCGCGGCCACGGTGGGCGCCTCGAAGAGGGTGAGCAGGGGGAGCTCCACGCCGAAATCGGAGCGCAGGCGGGAGACGAACCGGGTGGCCAGCAGGGAGTTGCCGCCCAGCTCGAAGAAGCTGTCGTCGATGCCGATGGGGTGGATGCCGAACAGCTCACCCACGACCTGGCACAGCGCCTTCTCCAGCTCGTCGCGCGGCGCGACATAGGCCGCGAACAGCTCCGGGCGGTTGCCGCTCGCGGCGCTTCCCTCCGCGGAGGCCGCGAGGGGCTCGCTGGCGCCGGACGTCTCGGAGCCGCTCCGGGTCAGGAGGGCTCCCGGAAGCGCGCCCCCCGAGGTGGAGGTGGGCTCCAGCCAGTGGCGCTGCCGCTCGAAGGGATAGGGAGGCAGCGGGACGCGCAGCCGCCGCGCGCGCCCCTGGAAGGCCTTCCAGTCCACGTCGACGCCCGCCTGCCATGCCCTGCCCACCGCCTCCAGCAACACGGGCACGTCGCGCTCGCGCTCCATGGCATGGGGCAGCGTGGGCGACACGACGACGCCCGCGGCCCGCTCCGGGTGCTGCAACGCGAAGGCCGTCAGCGCGTTGCCGGGCCCCACCTCCAGGAGCAGGCGGTCCGGCTTGCGCAGCAGCTCCGCCACCGCCGCGGAGAAGCGCACCGTGCCGCGCAGGTGCCGGGCCCAGTAGTCCGGGGACGTCGCCTCCTCGGCCGTCAGGGGCTTGCCGGTGAGGTTGGAGAGCACCTCCAGCTTCGGCGCCTTGCGTTCGACGGCACCCACCGCGCGGGTGAACTCCGCCAGGATGGGGTCCATCATGGCCGAGTGGAAGGCGTGCGACGTCTGCAGGCGGCGCGCCTTGAGGCCGCGCTCCTCCATGCGACGCTCGAAGGCCTCCACCGCCGGCAGGGGCCCGGCCACCACGCAGCGCCCGGGGGTGTTCACCGCGGCGAGCGACAGCTCCGAATCCAGCAGCGGCAGCACCGCGTCCTCGGCCAGCGGCACGGACGTCATCGCGCCCGGGGGCAGGCTCGCCATCAGCCGGCCCCGCTCGCACACCAGCGACACCGCGTCATCCACCGAGAAGACGCCCGCGAGGCATGCGGCCACGTACTCGCCGACGCTGTGTCCCAGCATGACGCCCGGCCGCACGCCCCAGTGCATCAGCAGGCGCGCCAGCGCGTACTCCACGGCGAAGAGGGCCGGCTGCGTCCACTCCGTGGCCTTCAGCCGCTCGTCGGCGCCCGTGCCCTCGCCCATGACGAGCGCGCGCAGGTCCATCCCCCGCACGGTGCGCACCCGCTCCGCGCACGCGTCGAAGTGCTCGCGGAACACCGGCTCGCGCCGGTACAGGCCCGCGGCCATGCCCGCGTACTGCGAGCCCTGTCCCGAGAAGAGGAAGGCCACCGAGGGGCGCTGGCCCGCCACCTGGCGCGTGGGCAGCCGCTCCGGAGAGGACAGTGCCGCGAGCGCATCCTGCGCGTCCCGGACGACGCAGAAGCGCCGGTGGTCGAAGTGCTGGCGCCCCGTCCGCAGCGTGTACGCCGCGTCCGCCAGGTTCAGCTCGGGCTGCTCCTGAAGGTGACGGGCGAGGTTGTCGGTGGCCCGCTGCAGCGCGGCGGGCGTGCGCGCGCTGAGGACCAGCAGTTGGTGCGGCTCCGCGGGGGCCGAGGGCTCCCGCGGGGGCGGCTCCTCCAGGATGAGGTGGGCGTTGGTGCCGCCGATGCCCAGCGAGGAGATGCCCGCGCGCCGGGGCTCGCCCTGGGGGCGCTCCCAGGGCCGCGGCCGGTCATTCACGTAGAAGGGCGAGTTGGCCAGGTCCAGGGCCGGGTTGGGCCGCTTGAAGTGCAGGCTGGGCGGCAGCACGCCGTCGCGCAGCGCGAGCGCCACCTTGATGAGGCCGGTGACACCCGAGGCCGCGTCCAGGTGCCCCACGTTCGTCTTCACCGAGCCGAGGGCGCAGAACTGGTTCTTGCGCGTGTACTTGCGCCAGGCCTTGGTCAGCCCCTGGACTTCTATCGGGTCGCCCAGCCGGGTCGCCGTGCCATGGGCTTCGACGTAGCCGATGGACTCCGGCTCCACGCCTGCGGCGCCCAGGGCTTCCTGCACCACCGAGGACACGCCCTCGGTGCTCGGAGCGGTGAAGCCTGCCTTCTGGCTGCCGTCGTTGTTGATCGCGGTGCCCAGGATGATGGCGTAGACGGTGTCTCCGTCCTCCAGGGCGCGGTCCAGCGGCTTGAGCACCACGCAGCCCACGCCGCTGCCGAGCACCGTGCCCGAGGCGTCCGCGTCGAAGCTGCGGCAGTGCCCGTCAACGGACTGCACACCGCCGTCGGTGTGCAGGTAGCCATTGCGGGTGTGGACGAGCACCGAGGCGCCACCGACGAGGGCGACGTCGCACTCCTCGTTGAGCAGGGCCTGGCAGGCGACGTGCGTGGCCACCAGCGACGAGGAGCAGGCCGACTGGACCAGGTGGCTGGGGCCGCGCAGGTTCAGCTTGTAGCTGACGCGCGTGGCCAGGTAGTCCTTGTCGTTGGCGAGCTGGAGCTGAAGCGGATCGGTGGCGAGGGCCACCGGGTTCCGCATCAGGTTGTAGAGCAGGTACGTGTCCATGGCGGCGCCGGCGTAGACGCCCACGCGCCCGGGCACGCCCTGCGGGTTGTAGCCGGCGTCCTCCAGCGCCTCCCACGCGCACTCCAGGAAGTGACGGTGCTGGGGGTCCATCAGCGCGGCCTCCTTCGGAGGGACTCCGAAGAAGGTGGCGTCGAAGTGCTCCATGGACTCAAGGAACGCGGCGGCCTTCACGAACCGCGGATCACGGACGAGCTCGGCGGGCAGGCCCCGGCGCAGCAGCTCCTCCTCCGTGAAGAAGGACACCAGCTCGGTGCCGTCTCTCACCTGCCGCCAGAAGTCGCTGATGCGCTCCGACCGGGGGTAGTGCCCCGCGATACCGATGATGGCAATCTCAGTTCCGCTACGGCTCATGGCTGTTCTCGAGCGATCGACGTTGCGTGTGGGTAGGGCAGGCGACGGCGGTTTGTTGCCGCTGCCCGGCGGACCGGAGTCGGAGGTGGGGAGCGGCCAGGTCCCCTCGTACAGGCGCCGCGCGGCGGGCTTCGGCCGGCGGCGGGGGCTGTCCACGGAAGGCTCGGAGCCCGCCTTGATGGGGCCGGGCTCCAGCCTTCATGGCCGCCTGGCAGCGAGGACGGGACGACACATCATGAGCCGTTTTGAGCCGGTGGCTCCGCGGCCCAGGTCCGCCATGTCCAGCGGCACGTCCTCCTGAGCTTTCAGGAAGGTGCAGGCCAGCGGCTCGGGGCTCCAAGCCGCGCGAGATTTTATGGGTCTCAGGAAACTCATGGAGGCGCCGGATCTTCGCCGAAGAATAAGAATCCGGTGCCCGTTAAATCAACGCAACCAGCCAGGAAAACCGGCAGGCGAGCAGGGTGGGCTTGACAGGAGGTGTTTTCATTTATCAAGCCCCCGAGCCCTGGCGCTCCGGGAGGACTGAAACATCCCCGGTCTCCGCGACTCCCGCCGCCTGACAGGCCAGGCGGCGGGAGTGAGACCTGCGCCGAGGAGGTCTACTGCCCGGTCTTCAGCGCTTCGCGGAGGCGCTCCGCGAGGTCGCGGACCACGGGCTCCCGTAGCAGGCTGTAGTGGTCGCCGGGCAGCAGGTGCTGCTCCAGCGCGTCGCCCACCAGCACCTTCCAGCCGCCGTCCTGGGGCAGGCCCTCCGCGTCGTCCGTGGCCTTGAAGAGCACCACGCGGCCCTGGGTGGCCGGAGCCTCGTAGCGCCGCGAGGCGAGCAGGTTGGCCTCGAACACCCGGAACAGGGCGCGCACGTGCTCGGCGTCCGTTCCCGGCGGCAGGGCTCCCGCGCTCGCGGCCATGCGCAGCAGCTCTTCCAGCATCGCGTCCGGCTCCAGGCCCGTGAGCTTCTCCAGGTCGAGAGGCAGGTCCGCCAGGGACGCACCCATCATGTCCCGGGCGAACATGAACGCGAGCTGCATGCGGTCCGGCTCCGGCTCCTTCGCCAACGTGATGGCCGGGACGTAGGAGTCAATCATCGCCACGAGCGCCACCTGCTCACCGCTGGCGCGGAGCTGGTGCGCCATCTCGTAGGCGATGACGCCGCCCATGGACCAGCCGCCCAGGAAGTAGGGCCCGGAGGGCTGCACGGAGCGGATGGCCTTGACGTACTCGGCGGCCATCTCCTCCACGGTGCTCAAGGGCGCGGTGGTGCCGTCCAGGCCGCGTGCCTGCAAGGCATAGAAGGGCCGTTCCGTGCCGAGCAGCCGCGCCAGCTCGGCGTAGCTGAGGACGTTGCCGCCCACCGGGTGGACGAAGAAGACGGGCGCCTTGCCGGTGTTGGCCTGTGTGCCGAAGGGGACCAGGGGCGAGGACGTGCCGGAGTCCTGACGGCGCAGCAGTGCGGCGAGCTGCTCGACGGTGGGGGCCTGGAAGAGGGCGGCCAGGGGGAGCTGACGGCCCGTGGCCTGGCGCATGGCGGCCATGAGGCGCACGGCCAGCAGCGAGTGGCCACCCAGTTCGAAGAAGCTGGTGCGCACGCCCACCGGCTGGACTCCGAGCACCTGCTCCCAGACGCGCGCCAGGGTGAGCTCCAGCGGGTCCCTGGGCGCGACATGGGCCGTGGCGGGAGTCTCCAGGGCTTGAGGCGCGGGCAGGGCCTTCCTGTCCACCTTGCCGTTGGCGTTGAGAGGCAGGGCGGAGAGGGCCAGGAAGGCCGAGGGCACCATGTACTCGGGCAGGTGCTGCTGCGCGTGGGCCCGCAGCGTCGCGGTCAGCTCCGCGGACTGCGCGCTCACCACATACGCGACGAGGCGCTTGTCGCCGGGCACGTCCTCGCGTGCGAGCACCACGGCGTCCTTCACCGACGGGTGGGTCCGCAGGACGTTTTCGATTTCACCCAGCTCGATGCGGAAGCCACGCACCTTCACCTGGAAGTCCAGGCGGCCCAGGTACTCCAGCGTGCCGTCCGCCCTCCAGCGCGCCTTGTCGCCGGTGCGGTACATCCGTGCGCCGGGCTCGGTGCTGAAGGGGTTGGGGACGAAGCGCTCGGCGGTGAGGGCCGGACGGCCCAGGTAGCCGCGCGCCAGGCCCTCGCCCGCGAGGTACAGCTCTCCGGGCACGCCCAGCGGCGCGAGCCGGAGCTGCTCATCCAGGACGTAGGCCTGGGTGTTGGGCAGCGGCTGGCCGATGACGGGCACCGCGATGGACGAGTCCTGCACGCGCCACGTGGTCGCGTACACGGTGGCTTCCGTGGGTCCGTAGGCGTTGAAGGCCCGCGTGCGAGGGGTGCGCGACAGGGACTTCCACAGCGACAGGTCCATGGCCTCGCCCGCGCACACCACCATGCGCGGCACGTGGGTGGCTTCCAGCAGTCCGGCCTGGAGCAACAGCGTGAGCTGCGCGGGCGTGCAGTCGAGCACGTCCACGCGCTGCTGCTGGAGCCACGCCAGCATGGCCTCCGGGTCCTTGCGCGTGTCGTCCGGCAGCAGGCACAGGCAGTGGCCGTCGGCCAGGTGGATGAGCTGCTCGACGGAGACGTCGAAGTAGAGCGGCGCGTTGAGGCTGAGCCTCATGTCCTGGGGCAGGCCCGCGTAGAGCGCGCGGGCGGTGGCCTCGTGCAGGCCGAGCACCGAGCGGTGCTGCACCATCACGCCCTTGGGCGTGCCCGTGCTGCCGGACGTGTAGATGACGTAGGCCAGATTCTCCGCGCGGGCGGAGGACGGCACGTCGTGCTGGGGCAGGGCGGCCAGGCGCGCCGCCTCGGTGTCGAGGCAGAGCAGGTGGCGCACCTCGGGCTTCCACGCGTCAGCCAGGTGCTGGACGGTGAGCAGCACGGACGCGCCGCAGTCCTGGAGGACGAAGGACTTGCGCTGCGCGGGGGCCGCCGGGTCGATGGGCACGTAGGCGCCACCGGCCTTGAGGACCGCCATCAGGGCGATGAGGGCCTCGGGCGTACGCTCCAGGCACAGGCCGACGGTGACGTCGGGGCCCACGCCCAGCGAGCGCAGGTGCGTGGCGAGCTGGTTCGCGCGCGCGTTGAGCCTCGCGTACGAGAGCACCGTGTCCCCGAGCTGAACCGCGGGGGCGTCCGGCGTGCGGCGCGCCTGCTGCTCGAAGAGGGTGTGGAGGCAGGCGTCGCGCTGGAAGTCAGCGGCGGCGCCGTTCCACTCCACCAGCACCTTCTGGCGCTCCTCGGCCGTCTGCAAGGGCAGGGCGGACAGCGGAGCCTCCGGCGAGGCCAGGGCCCCTTCCAGCAGGAGCTGGAGGTGCGCCATGAGGCGCTCGGCGGTGGAGCGCTCGAAGAGCTCCGTGCTGAAGACCAGCCCGCCGACGTAGCCTTCCGGCGTCCTCGACAGGCCAAGCTCCAGCTCGAAGCGCGCGGCCGTGTGCTCCACGTCCACGCCCCGGATCGCCAGCTCCGGCAGCGTCAGCCCGGCGTCGGGCGTGTTCTGCAGGACGAAGAGGGCCTGGAACAGCGGCGTACGGCCCAGGTCGCGCGTGGGCTGCAGCTCCTCCACCAGCTTCTCGAAGGGCACGTCCTGGTGCTCGTACGCGCCCAGCGTGGTGTCGCGCACCTGCGCCAGCAGCTCACGGAAGGTGAGCGCCGGAGAGAAGCGTGCGCGCAGCACCAGCGTGTTGACGAAGAAGCCGATGAGGCCCTCCGTCTGCGCATGGCGCCGGCCCGCGATGGGCGAGCCCACCAGCACGTCCTCCTGCCCCGAGTACCGCTGGAGCACGGCCTGGAAGGCGGCCAGCAGCAGCATGTACGGCGTCACGCCCTCGCGCTGGGCCAGTGCGTCCAGCCCCTGGCTGAGCGCGGCCGGCAGGTGCACGGACACGTTGGAGCCCGCGTGCGTCAGTGCCGCCGGCCTCGGCTTGTCGGTGGGCAGCTCCAGCGCGTGGGGCGCGCCGGTGAGCTGCTTCTTCCACCAGTCGAGCTGGCCTTGCAGCGTCGCCCCGGAGAGCCAGTCGCGCTGCCACACGGAGTAGTCGGCGTACTGCACCGGCAGCTCCGGCAGCGGCGAGGGCTGGCCCTGGCGGAACGCCTCGTACAGCGTGACGACTTCACGCACCAGCACGCCCATGGACCAGCCGTCGGAGATGCTGTGGTGCATGTTGAGCAGCAGCACGTGCTCGGCCGGCTCCAGCTTCAGGACCTGGGCGCGCAGCAGCGGCCCCTCGGCCAGGTCGAACGGGCGCTGCGCATCCTCGAGGGCGATGCGCAGCGTCTCGGACTGGCGCTGCTCGCCGGACAGCGTGCTCAGGTCCACCACCTGGAGGAGTCCCTCGCGGGCGGGGTGGATGACCTGGAACGGCTCACCGCCTTCGGAGTGGAAGGTGGTGCGCAGCGACTCGTGGCGGCGCACCAGCTCGTCGAAGGCGCGCTGGAAGGCGGCCAGCTCCACCCTGCCCGAAAGGCGCAGGGCCATGGGCATGTTGTAGAGCGCGCCGCCGGGCTGGAGCTGATCCAGGAACCACAGGCGCTGCTGGGCGAAGGACAGGGGCAGGGGGGCGTCGCGGCGGGCCTTCGTCAGCGGAGGCAGGCGGGTGCCGGACGGGGTGACCTGCAACCGTTCCGCGAGGGCGGCCACGGTGGGCGCCTCGAAGAGGATGCGCAGGGGCAGCTCCGTGCCGAAGGCGGAGCGGATGCGCGCGACCATCTTCGTCGCGAGCAGCGAGTGGCCTCCCAGCTCGAAGAAGTTGTCGTCGACTCCCACGCGCTCGGCTCCGAGCACCTGGGCGAAGAGGTCCGCCAGCGTCTGCTCGGTGGGCGTGCGGGGGGCGACGTACTGGCCCCGCTGGACCGCCGAGGCGTCCGGAGCGGGCAGGGCCTTGCGGTCCACCTTGCCGTTCGTGGTCAGCGGGAGCACGTCCAGGGACATGATGGCCGAGGGCACCATGTACTCGGGCAGCCGCTGCTTCAGGTCCGCGCGCAGCTCGGCGGCGTCCGCGCCGCCGGTGACGTAGGCCACCAGGCGCCGGTCACCCGGCACATCCTCGCGCACGAGCACCACCGCTTCGCGCACCGCGGGGTGCGCGCGCAGGACGTTTTCGATCTCGCCCAGCTCGATGCGGAAGCCCCGCAGTTTGACCTGGGAGTCCATGCGGCCGAGGAACTCCAGCGTGCCGTCCGCCTTCCAGCGCACCCGGTCACCCGAGCGGTAGAGCCGGTCTCCAGGCTCGGTGCTGAACGGGTTGGGCATGAAGCGCTCGGCGGTGAGGTCCGGGCGGCCGTGGTAGCCACGCGCCAGGCCGTCGCCGCCGATGAACAGCTCTCCGGGCACGCCCACGGGCACCGGCCGCAGCTCCCGGTCCAGCACGTACACCCGGGTGTTGTGGATGGGGCGGCCAATGGACACCGAGTCCCCCACACCGTCACCCGGCGACATCAGGTGGAGCGTGGTGACCGTGGTGCTCTCCGTGGGCCCGTAGGCGTTGATCAGCGGGAGGCCCTGGGCCAGGCGCTCACGCGCGCGTGGGGCGGGCATCGCCTCGCCACCGGCCAGGACCTGGGCCACGCGGGCCAGGTCCTCGGGGTGGTGCTGCTGGAGCTGGTCGAACAGGGCCGTGGGGCTGCAGAGCATCGAGACGCGGTGCTCGACGATGACCCGTGCCAGCTCCTCCACGTCCGGAGTCCGCGGCGGGTAGACGACGAGCCGGGCACCGGTCAGCAGGGCCCCCCAGATATCCAGGACGGAGGGGTCGAAGACGAGCGGCGAGAGCTGAAGGACGACCTCGCCGGGCCCCAGCCGCCAGGCGGGCATGCCGAACACCAGGCGCAGCACGCCCCGGTGGGGCACGGCCACGCCCTTGGGCATGCCCGTCGAGCCCGAGGTGTACGTGACGTAGGCCAGGTGGTCCGAGCCCACGGGGACCTCCACCGCGTCCACCGGCCGGCGCGCAATCGACTCCCAGCCGGAGTCCAGGCGCACGATGGACCGCGTCCCCGGAGGCAGCACGCCCTCCAGCGGCTGCGAGGTGAGCACCGCGGCCACGTCCGAGTCCTCGAACATGAACGCCAGGCGACGGGCCGGAGTGGCCGGATCCAACGGCACGTAGCAGCCGCCGGCCTTGAGGATGCCGAGCAGGCCCACCACCATCTCCAGGCTTCGCGGGAGGCACAGCCCGACGCGGGACTCCGGCTTCAGGCCCAGCGCGAGCAGGTGCCGCGCGAGCTGGTTGGAGCGCGCGTCCAGCTCCGCGTAGGTGAGGGTGCGGCCCTCGAACTCGACGGCGACCGCGTCCGGCGTGCGCCGGGCCTGGGCGGTGAAGAGCGCGGGGATGGTGCTGGCCGGGTACTCGGCGCGCGTTTCGTTCCAGTCCACGAGCACCCGCCGGCGCTCGTCACCGGTGAGCAGCTCGATTCGGGAAAGGGGCGCCTCCGGAGCGGCCAGCGCGCCTTCCAGCAGCAGGCGCAGGTGGTGGACCCAGCGCTCGGCCGTGGCGGGCTCGAACAGGTCCGTGTTGAAGGCCAGGCCTCCGCGGTAGCCGTCCGGCGTGCGCGTGAGGCTGAGCTCCAGCTCGAAGCGGCTGGTCGTGTTCTCCAGCTCCACGCCGCGGAACGACAGTCCCGGCAGCTCCAGCTCCGCATCCGGCGTGTTCTGCAGGACGAAGAGGGCCTGGAACAGCGGGGTGCGGGCCAGGTCCCGTTGCGGCTGGAGCTCCTCGACGAGGCGCTCGAACGGCATGTCCTGGTGCTCATAGGCGCCCAGGGTGGTGCTCCGCACCTGGGCCAGCAGCTCCCGGAAGCTGAGCGTCCGGGGGAAGCGGGCACGCAGCACCAACGTATTGACGAAGAAGCCGATGAGGCCCTCCGTCTGCGCATGGCGCCGGCCCGCGATGGGCGAGCCCACCAGCACGTCCTCCTGCCCCGAGTGACGGTGCAGCAGCGTCTGGAAGGCGGCCAGCAGCAGCATGAAGGGCGTCACGCCCTCGCGCTGGGCCAGTGCCTCCACGGCCTGCGAGAGCCCGAGCGGCAGGTGCACGTGCACCGAGGCACCGCGGTGGGTGGGCGTCGCCGGTCTCGGCTTGTCGGTGGGCAGCTCCAGCGCGTGGGGCGCGCCCGCGAGCTGCTCCTTCCACCAGCCGAGCTGGGCCGCCAGCGTGTCGCCTCGCAGCCAGTTGCGCTGCCAGAGGGCGTAGTCGGCGTACCGCATCGGCAGGTCGGGCAGCGGCGAGGGCTGATCGGTCCGGAACGCCTCGTACAGCGCGGCCAGCTCGCGCACCAGCACGGCGGTGGACCAGCCGTCGGAGATGATGTGGTGCATGCACATCAGCAGCACGTGCTCGGCCGGCGCCAGTTTCAGCAGGGTGATGCGGAGCAGCGGGCCCGTGGACAGGTCGAAGGGCCGCTGGGCGTCCTCGTTCGCGAGCCGCACCGCCTCGGACTGGCGGTACGCCTCGCCCGGAAGGCCCGACAGGTCCACCACCTCCACCTTCAGGGACGTGGCCGGGTGGATGACCTGGCAGGGCTCACCGCCCTCGGAGTGGAAGGTGGTGCGCAGCGACTCGTGACGGTGCACCAGCGCATCGACGGCGCGCTGGAACGCGCTCAACTCCACCGTGCCCGACAGGCGCAGGCCCGAGGGCATGTTGTAGTGGGCCTGCCCCGGCTGGAGCTGGTCCAGGAACCACATGCGCTGCTGCGCGAAGGACAGCGGCAGCGGGCCCTCTCCGCCCGTGCGAGTGAGCGCGGGCAGCTCGCCGCCCGACGTGGCGGCCTGGATGCGCTCGGCGAGGGCGGCCACGGTGGGCGCCTCGAAGAGGGTGCGCAGGCTGAGCTCCACGTCGAAGGCGGCGCGGATGCGCGCCACGAGCTGCGTGGCGAGCAGCGAGTGGCCGCCCAGCTCGAAGAAGTTCTCCCGGCGGCCCACCGTGGGCACGCGCAGCAGCTCCCGCCACAGCTCCGCGAGGCGGACCTCCACCGGCGTCGCGGGAGGCTCGTGGGCCTCCGCGGACTGGAGCTGGGAGGCCTCCGGCGCGGGCAGCGCCTTGCGGTCCACCTTGCCGTTCGGCGTGAGCGGCAGGGCGGTGAGCGCCACGAAGGCCGCGGGCACCATGTACTCGGGCAGGTGCTGCCGCAGCGCGGCCCGCAGGCCGGTGACGTCCAGGGCGTTCTCACCCGACTCCGTGCTGGGAATCACGTACGCCACCAGGCGCTTGTCACCGGGGGCGTCCTCGCGAAGCTGCACCACCGCCTCGCGCACCGGCGCCTGCGCCCGGAGCGCGGCCTCGATTTCTCCCAGCTCGATGCGGATGCCGCGCAGCTTCACCTGCGTGTCACCGCGGCCCAGGTACTCCAGGCCGCCGTCCCGCCTCCAGCGGGCCTGGTCACCCGTGCGGTACAGCCGCTCTCCGTTCCCGAAGGGGCTGGGGACGAAGCGCTCCGCCGTCAGGTCCGGCCGGCCGAGGTAGCCACGCGCCACGCCCTCGCCACCGATGAACAGCTCACCGATGACGCCCGTGGGCACCGGCACGAGGTCCTTGTCCAGCACGTACAGGAACACGTTCGTCAGCGGCCGGCCGATGGAGACCTCGCGGCCGTCCATCACGGGCTCGTTCGCGCACGCCAGGTCCACCGACGTGGCCACCGCCGTCACCTCGGTGAGGCCGTAGGTGTTCAGCAGCGGCACCGCGCTGCCCACGCGGCGGCGCCACTGCGCCACGCGCTCGGGCACCGCCCGCTCACCGCCGATGACCACCCACTTCAGGCCCGCCGGCAGCTTCGCCTTGCCCTCGTCCAGGCTGGCCACCACCTCGTGCCAGAAGGCCGTGGGCAGGTTGAGCTGCGTCACTCCCGCCGCCTCCACCTTCGCGAGGAAGGCGTCCGGCACGTCCAGCATCTCCGGCGTGCGCAGCACCAGCGTGCCGCCGCGCGTGAGGCACGGGTAGATCTCCTCCGCGCTGGTGTCCCAGCTGATGGAGGCGAACTGGAGCACGCGGTCTCCCGGCTCCACCGGGAAGGCCCGCCACGCCGCGCGGGTGAAGTTCACCAGCGAGCGGTGCTGCACCACCACGCCCTTGGGACGTCCCGTCGAGCCGGAGGTGTAGAGCACGTACGCCGCCGCCTCGGGAGGAACCACGGCTCCGGTGACGGGCAGGTTGCCCGCTTCCGGAAGCGCGTCCACGTCCACCCAGACGCGTCCCGGCGCGTCGCCCAGCTTCTGGCGGAACGCATTGCGCGCCACCACCACGCGCGCGCCGCTGTCCTCCAGCATGAAGCCCAGCCGCTCCGCCGGGTACTCCGGGTCCAGCGGCACGTAGGCTCCACCGGCCTTGAGCACACCGAGCAGCGCCGCCATCAGCTCCACCGAGCGCTCCACGCACACGGCCACGCGGGTCTCCAGACCCACGCCGAGCTCCCGCAGCCGGTGCGCCAGGCGGTTGGCCCGGGCGTCCAGCTCGCGGTACGTCACCGTCGTGCCGCCGGCCACCACGGCCGCGGCCTCCGGCGTCCTCGCCACCTGCGCCTCGAACAGCGCGTGGATGCGGGCGTCGCGGGGCAGCTCCTCGCGCGTGCCGTTCCACTCCACCAGCAGCCGCTGGCGCTCCTCGGCCGCGAGCAGGGGCAGGCCGTCCACCCGGGCATCCGGCCGCGCCAGCACGCCCTCCAGCAACTGGCGGAAGTGCTCGAAGAAGCGCTCGGCCGTGGCGCGCTCGAACAAGTCGGTGCAGTAGTTGAGCGTTCCGACGAAGCCCTCGGCGGGCCGGAACAGGTCCAGGCTCCACTCGTACAGGGCGACGCCGTTGTCCTCGACGTCCGCCGGACGCACGGACAGCTCCGGCAGCACCAGCTCCGGCACCGGGGCGTTCTGCATGGCGAACATCGCCTGGAACAGCGGCGTGCGGCTCGTGTCGCGCGTGGGCTGCAGCTCCTCCACCAGCTTCTCGAAGGGCACGGCCTGGTGCTCGAAGGCGCCCAGGGTGATGTCTCGCACCTGCGCGAGCAGCTCGCGGAAGGTGAGCGCCGGAGAGAAGCGGGCGCGCAGGACCAGGGTGTTCACGAAGAAGCCGATGAGGCCCTCGGTGTCCCCCTGGTTGCGGTTGGCGATGGGCGAGCCCACCAGCAGGTCGTCCTGGCCCGAGTAGCGGTGCAGCAGCGTCTGGAAGACGGCCAGCAGCAGCATGAAGGGCGTCACGCCCTCGCGCTGGGCCATGGCCTCCACCTTCTGCGTCAGCCCGAGCGGCAGGCGCACCTGGAGTGTCGCACCCTTGTGGGTGAAGACGGCCGGGCGGGCCTTGTCGGTGGGGATGTCCAGCGCGTGGGGCGCGCCGGTGAGCTGCTGCTTCCACCAGGCGAGCTGCTTGTCCAGCGTCTCGCCCTGGAGCCAGTTTCGCTGCCAGACGGCGTAGTCGGCGTACTGCACCGGCAGCTCCGGCAGCGGCGAGGGCTGGTTGCGGCGGAAGGCCTCGTACAGCGCCGTCAGCTCGCGCACCAGCACGCCCATGGACCAGCCGTCCGAGACGATGTGGTGCAGGTGCAGCACCAGCACGTGCTCCCGCGCGCCCAGCTTCAGCAGCAGCGTGCGCAGCAGCGGGCCCCGGGCAAGGTCGAAGGGCTTGCGGGACTCCTCCGTCGCCAGGCGCACCGCCTCGGCCTGCCGCAGGTCGTCTTCTTCGATCTTCGACAGGTTCACCTTCTGCAGCGGCACCAGCAGCGCCGGGCGGATGTCCTGCACGGGCTGGCCCGCCACGGAGCGGAAGGTGGTGCGCAGCGACTCGTGGCGGCGCACCAGCTCGTCGAAGCTGCGCTGCAGCGCCGTCTCGTCCAGCGTGCCCTCCAGCTTCAGGGCCAGCGGGACGTTGTAGAGCGAGTTGCCCGGCTGGAGCTGGTCGATGAACCACAGCCGGAGCTGCGCGAACGACAGCGGCAGAGCGCCCGTGCGAGCCGCGCGAGTGAGCGCCGGGGCGCGAGTGCCCCGGGCGGAGCCCAGGCGAGCGGCGAGGCCCGCCACGGTGGGCGAGGAGAACAGCTCACTGAGCGGCAGCTCCAGGTCCAGCGCGGCGCGGATGCGCGACACCACCTGGGTGGCCAGCAGTGAGTGGCCTCCCAGCCGGAAGAAGTCGTCGTGGATGCCCACCTTCTCCAGGTGCAGCACCTCCGCGAAGATGGCGGCCAGCCGCGTCTCCAGCTCGTTGCGAGGCGCGACGTCCTGGCCGTCGGAAGCCACCGGGGCCACCGGCGCGGGGAGGGCCTTGCGGTCCACCTTGCCGTTGGCGTTGAGGGGCAGGGTGGCCAATTCGACGAAGGCCGAGGGCACCATGTACTCGGGCAACTGCCGCTGGACGAAGGCGCGAAGGGCCTCGGTGTCCACGCCCGGAGTCGAAGGTACCACGTACGCCACCAGGCGCTTGTCGCCGGGCACGTCCTCGCGGGCCACCACCACCGTCTCCTGGAGGCCGGAGAACTGGCGGAGGGCGGCCTCCACTTCACCCAGCTCGATGCGGAAGCCGCGCACCTTCACCTGGAAGTCGGTGCGGCCGAGGAACTCCAGCGTGCCGTCTGCCTTCCAACGCACCATGTCGCCGGTGCGGTACAGGCGAGCGCCGGGGGCAGAGGAGATGGGGTGGGGTACGAAGCGCTCGGCCGTGAGGTCCGCGCGGTTGAGGTAGCCCCAGGCGAGGCCATCGCCACCGACGTACAGCTCACCGGGGACTCCCGGCGGCACCGGCTGCATGTCCCCGGCCAGCACATACGCGGTGGAGTTGGAAATGGGCCGGCCAATGGGCACCGAGCGGCCCACGTCGTCCGAGGACGTGAGGGAGTGCGTGGTGGAGAAGGTGGTGTTCTCCGTGGGGCCGTAGCCGTTGACGAGCAGCGCGCCCGAGGGCAGGCGGGAGAGGTGCTCGCGCACGCGCTGGACGGGCAGCACGTCGCCGCCGGCCAGCACCTGACGCACCCTGGCCAGGGCCTCGCCCTGGTGCAGCGCCATCTGCTCGAAGAGGGCGGCCGTCAGCCACAGGGTGCTGATGCGCTCCTTCACCAGCAGCGAGGCGAGGTCCTCCAGCGAGAGCTGGCCAGCCGGGGCCAGCACCAGCCGGGCGCCGTGAAGCAGCGCGCCCCAGACTTCGAGGGTGGAGGCGTCGAAGGCGGCAGGGGCCAGTTGGAGGACGACTTCGTCCGGACCGAAGCGGATGAAGCGGGTGCCCTGCACCAGGCGCACCACGCCCCGGTGTGGCACGCACACGCCCTTGGGGCGGCCGGTGCTTCCCGAGGTGAACATGACGTACGCCAGCGCGTCCGTGTCCACGCGCACGTCGGGCGCGGTGGTGGGCTGGGAGGCGATGGCGCTCCACTCGGTGTCGAGCAGGACGCACGAGCGGCCGGCCTCGCGTAGCAGCTCCCCGAGGGACTGCTGGGTGACGGCGCCGGCTCCGCTCCGCGAGCCCGCCATGGACGGCTGAGCGACGGTGCCAGCTCCGCTCAGCGAGCCCGCCACGGACGGATGGTTGACGGTACCGGCTCCGCTGGGCGATCCCGCCACAGGCTGGTGGGTGACGGAGCCAGCTCCGCTCCGCGAGTCCACCAGCGCCTGCTGGGTGAGGACGACGTTGACGCCGGCCTCGCGCAGCATCCACGAGATGCGCTCAACGGGGTGGTGGGCATCCACCGGCACGTAGGCGGCGCCGGCCTTGAGGATGCCGAGCATGCCGACGATGAGCTCCGGCGAGCGCTCCACGCACAGGCCGACGCGGGCCCCCGGACGCACGCCACGCGAGCGCAGGTGGTTCGCGAGCTGATTGGCCCGCGTCTCCAGCTCCCCGTACGTGACTGCGCGCGCGCCACCCAGGGCCATGGCATCGGGCGCACGGGCCGCCTGCCGCGCGAAGAGCGTGTGCACGGGCACGTCACGCGGGTAGTCCACCGCGGTGTCATTCCAGGAGGACAGCACCTGGGCCCGCTCCTCGCGGGTGAGCATGGACAGCCGGGACAGCGGCAGCTCGGGCGACGCGACGGCGGCCTCCAGCAGCACGCGGAGGTGCTCGGCCATGCCGGCGATGGTGGACCGCTCGAACAGCGCCGTGTCGTAGTTGAAGCCGCCGTGGAAGCCCTCCGCGGTGCGCTGGAACGTCAGCTCCAGGTCGAAGCGGGTGAGGCCGTGGTCCGGCTCACGGGCGCGCATCGTCAGCCCGGGCAGGGACAGCTCGGGCATCGGCGCGTTCTGGAGGGCGAAGATGACCTGCACGAGCGGCGTGCGGCTGAGGTCGCGCGCCGGCTGCAGGTCCTCCACCAGCTTCTCGAAGGGCAGGTCCTGGTGCTCGTAGGCGCCCAGGGTGGTGTCGCGCACCTGGGCCAGCAGCTCACGGAACGAGGCCCCGTCCTTCACGCGCGTGCGCAGCACGAGGGTGTTCGCGAAGAAGCCGATCATCGCCTCGGCCTCCGCATGGCGGCGGCCGGCGATGGGCGAGCCGACGGAGACGTCGTCCTGCCCGGAGTAGCGGTGCAGCAGCTCCTGGAAGGCGGCCAGCAGCACCATGAAGGGCGTGGCGCCCTCTCGCTTCGCCAGGGCCTCCAGCGCCTCGCTCAGCTCGCGGGACAGGTTCAGCAGCAGGGGCGCGCCCTGGAAGGACTGCCGCGGCGGGCGCGGCTTGTCCGTGGGCAGCTCGATGTGCGCCGGAGCGCCCGCGAGCTGCTTCCGCCAGTAGCCGAGCTGCTCGTCCAGGACCTCGCCCTGGAGCCAGTTGCGCTGCCAGACCGCGTGGTCGGCGTACTGCACCGGCAGCTCCGGCAGCGGCGAGGGCTGGCCCTGGCTGAAGGCCGCGTACAGGGCGGCCATCTCGCGCACCAGCACGCCCGTGGACCAGCCGTCGGAGATGATGTGGTGCAGGTTCAGCACCAGCAGGTGACGCTGCTCCTCCACCTTCACCAGGAGGGCGCGCACCAGCGGGCCGTTGACCAGGTCGAACGGGCGGCGGGCCTCCTCCGTGGCCAGCCGCTGGGCCTCGGGCTGACGCAGCGAGGCGTCCAGGCGCGTCAGGTCCACGGATTCGATGCGCAGCGACGTCGCCGGGTGGATGACCTGGAAGGGCTCACCATTCTCCGCGCGGAACGTGGTGCGCAGCGCCTCGTGGCGGCGCACCAGCTCGTCGAAGCTCTGCTGGAGCGCGCCGGCATTCAGCGTGCCCTCCAGCGTCATGGCCATGGGGATGTTGTACGCGCTGGCCCCGGCGCCGAGCTGGCCGATGAACCACAGCCGCTGCTGGGCGAAGGAGAGGGGCATCGCGGAAGACCGGTCCGCGCGGGTCAGCGGCGGCACCGCGCGCGAGGCGCCGGTGGCCTGCCCCTGGCGGGAGTCCAGGCGCTCGGCGAGGGCGGCCACGGTGGGCGCCTCGAAGAGGGCGCGCAGGGGCAGCTCCATTCCGAAGGTGGCGCGGAGGCGGGCCACCAGCTGCGTGGCCAGCAGCGAGTGGCCGCCCAGCTCGAAGAAGCTGTCCTGCGTGCCCACGCGGCTGACTCCCAGCAGCTGGGCGAACAGGTCCGCCAGCGTCTGCTCCGTGGGGGTACTCGGGGCCACGTACCGGCCGCGCTGCGCCACCGAGGCGTCCGGCGCGGGCAGGGCCTTGCGGTCCACCTTGCCGTTGGCCGTCAGGGGCAGCACGCCCAGGTGCACCACGGCGGAGGGCACCATGTACTCGGGCAGCTTCGCCTGCACATGGTTGCGCAGCTCCGTGGAGTCGAGCGGGCCCGCGTCGCCGGTGACGTAGGCCACCAGGCGCTTGTCGCCCGGGGTGTCCTGTCGCACCACGGCCACCGCTTCACGCACGCCCGGGTGCGTCAGCAGCGCCGCTTCGACTTCGGCCAGCTCGATGCGGTAGCCGCGCACCTTCACCTGGTTGTCGATGCGGCCGAGGAACTCCAGCACCCCGTCCGTCCTCCAGCGCGCCTTGTCGCCGGTGCGGTAGAGGCGCTCACCGGCGGTGGTGCTGAAGGGGTTGGGGATGAAGCGCTCGGCGGTGAGGTCCGAGCGTGAGAGGTAGCCGCGCGCCAGGCCGTCGCCGCCGATGAACAGCTCGCCGGGGATGCCCGAGGGCACGGGCTGCAGGTGCTCGTCCAGGACGTACACCTGGGTGTTGGCGATGGGCCTGCCGATGGGAATGGAGGCCCCCACCTGGGCCGCGTGTGACATGCGGTACGTGGAGGTGAAGAGCGTGGACTCCGTGGGGCCGTAGCAGGCCGTCACCGGAATGCCCATTCCTTCCACCACGCGCCGGACGTGCGGCGCCGAGACGACGTCGCCGCCGGTGAGGAGCTGGCGCACGCCGCGCAGCGCCTCGGGCTTGAAGTCCACCACCTGGGAGAAGAGACCCGAGGTGAGGTGGAGCGTGGTGACCCCGTGGCGCTGGAGCACGCTGCTCAGCAGCTCCAGGTCGCTGGGCGACTGGGGCGGGAAGACGACGAGCCGACCGCCAAAGAGCAGCGGACCCCAGACCTCCAGGGTGGAGGCGTCGAAGGAGATGGGGGCGATGAGGAGGAACGTCTCCTCCGGCCCCAGGTGCGCGTACTTCGCGCCGTGCAGCAGGCGCATGACGCCCCGGTGCTCAACCGCCACACCCTTGGGCCGGCCGGTGCTGCCCGACGTGAAGTCCACGTAGGCGAGGTGCCGGGACGTGGCACCGGACACCGGCCGCGAGCGCGGCAGCATGTCCAGGTGCATGTCCTCCACCAGCAGGCACGGCACCGGCTCCGGCACGGGCAGGCCGGTGCGCAGCGCGCGCGAGGTGATGAGCATCCGGGGCGGCGCGTCCTCCAGCATGAAGGCCAGCCGCTGTGCCGGATAGGAGGCGTCCAGCGGCAGGTACGCACCGCCGGCCTTGAGGATGGCCAGCAGCGAGACGATGAGCTCGACCGAGCGCTCCAGGCACACGGCCACCAGCGCGTCCGGGCCGACTCCGTGCAGCCGCAGCAGGTGGGCGAGCTGGTTGGCGCGCATGTCGAGCTGCGCGTAGGTCAGGCGCTGCTCACCGAACTCCAGGGCGATGGCGTTCGGGCGCAGGGAGACCTGCTGCTCGAACAGGTGATGGATGCACGCCTCGCGCGGGTAGTCGGAGGCGGTGTCATTCCAGTCCACCAGCACCTGCTGGCGCTCGCCCTCCGTCAGCAGCGGAAGGAGCGGCAGCGGCAGGTCCGGCGAGGCGACCACGGTGCGGGCCAGCAGGGTGAGGTGCTCCGCCATGCGCTCCACGGTGGCCCGGTCGAAGAGGCTCGTGGAGTACTCGAAGCGGACGGTCATCCCGTTGCGGTGCTCCCACATCTCCAGGCCCAGGTCGAACTTGGCGGAGTTGACGGGCACCTCCACCGAGCTGAGCTGGAGCGTCTGCGAGGTGGCGTCCGCCTCGGGCGTGTTGATGACGTTGAGGATGACCTGGAACACCGGCGTGCGGCTCAGGTCGCGCGGGAGCTGGAGCAGCTCCATCAGCCGCTCGAAGGGCGCGTCCTGGCGCGCGTAGGCACCGAGCGCCTGCTGCTTCACGCGGGCCAGCAGCTCGCGGAAGCTGGGCGTCCCGGACAGCCGCGTGCGGAAGGCGAGCGTGTTGAGGAAGCAGCCGATGAGCCCCTCCACCTCCGGGCGCGAGCGGCCGGCGATGGGCGTGCCGATGGCGAAGTCCTCCTGGCCCGAGTACCGGCCCAGCAGGAGCTGGTAGAGCGCCATCATCACCATGAAGGGCGTGGCGCCCTCGCGGCGGCCCAGCGCCAGCAGCGGCTCGGCGAGGTCCTTCGGCCACTCGAAGCGGTAGAGGTCGCCCGCGTACGACTGCACCGCGGGACGGGGCCTGTCGGTGGGCAGCTCCAGCGCCGGGACGCCGAGGAGCTGGTCCTTCCACCAGCGGAGCTGCTCGTCCAGCACCGCGCCTTCCAGGTAGTTGCGCTGCCACGCGGCGTAGTCCGCGTACTGCACGGGCAGCTCGGGCAGCGGCGAGGGCAGGCCCGCGCCGAAGCAGGCGTAGAGGACCGTCAGCTCACGCGCGAGCACCATGTTGCACCACGCGTCGGAGACGGCGTGGTGGAGGATGAGGCTGAGCACGTGGTCCTCGGCGCCCAGGCGCAGCAGCTTCGCGCGCACCACGGGGCCCTTCTCCAGGTCGAAGGGCAGGGCGGAGTGCTCCTGGCACATCCGCACCACCGCTGCCTCGCGCTCCTCACGCGTGGCACCGGGCACCTCCTCCAGCGGCATGGGCAGGCTGCCCCCCGGATGGATGATCTGCACGGCGGCGCCGCTGTCCGTGAGGGTGTACGTGCTGCGCAGCACCTCGTGACGGCGCACCAGCTCGTCCAGCGCGGCCTGGAGCGCCGCGGGGTCCAGCGGGCCCTGGAGCCGGAAGTTGGCCGCGTTGTTGTAGGCCGTGTTGCCCGGCTCGAGCTGCTGGAGGTACCAGAGCCGCTGCTGCGCGAAGGAGAGCGGCAGGGGGCCATTCCTCGGCGCGCGCGGAATGGGCGGCGGCGCGCCCGGTGCGGTGGCCGTGCGCGGCGCGGGAGCCGCCGGGGCGGGCGGACGCGGCGCCTGGGGCGCGGGCGTCTTCGCGGCCGGCGCGGAAGGCATGGGCGCCTTGGCGGCCGGCGGGTTCACGGTCTCCACGCGGCCGTCCG
The DNA here is from genome assembly GCF_020037125.1 of Myxococcus sp. RHSTA-1-4. Taxonomy (GTDB): domain Bacteria; phylum Myxococcota; class Myxococcia; order Myxococcales; family Myxococcaceae; genus Myxococcus. Next base: position 14,521 of record NZ_JAIQDG010000052.1, on the reverse strand, counting down.
CGCGGAGGCGGGCGTACCGGCCCGTGCGGTAGAGCTTGCGCGAAGCACCGAGCGGGTGGGGCACCAGCCGGCGGCGCTCCTCCTCGGCCGCGCGCCAGAGTCCCCGCGGCAGGCCCGCGCCTTCCAGCGCCAGCTCACCGACGACTCCCAGGGGCACGGGCTGGCCGGCCTCGTCCAGCACCCAGGCCTGGAGGCCCGCGGGCACGCGCTCACCCGGGCCCTTCGGCAGCAGGGCGCCCTCGGTGGCGCCACCCGCGAGCAGCACCTCCACGCCCGCGGCCTTGTGCAGGGCCGTGGCCAGCTCCGCCGAGGCCCCATCGAGGACCAGGGCTCCCACGCTCCCCAGCGACTCGCGGGCGCCGGGCATCTCCACCAGCGTGCGGGCCAGGCGCGCGGAGGCGTGCAGGACGACCGCGCGGGACTCGCGCGCCAGCTCCAGCAGCTCGCCCACGCCCTGCTCACCCTCCACCAGCACCTGCTCCTGGTGCACGGACGCCTCGGCCTCCATGCGCTCGCGGAGCTTCGCCAGCCGGCGCAGGCTGTCCAGCACCACCGGCGTGTCCACGCCGAAGTCGATGAGGCAGGCCACCTCGTCCACGTCCGCGTCGCGCATGGCGTGCAGCCGCTTCAGGCCGCTCTCCACCGTGCCGATGAGGCCCGTGGCCAACGCGAAGTTCTCGAACGAGTGTTCGAGCATGGCGTTGATGTCGTCCTCGGAGAGCTTGTCGACCTCCCCCTTGTAGCCCTGCGCCGACAGCAGGCTGGCGATGATGTCCGCCGAGCCCCGGAAGTACGTCAGCAGCGGCTTGCGCACCGTGCGCAGCACCTCCTGCTCGTCGTCACCGATGAAGGTGTGCGCCATGCAGGTGATGTGGCCCCGGCCCGGGTGGCCGTTGCGGCGCCACGCCTCGCGGTAGAGCGCCACCTTGGGCTTCATCTCCTCCAGCGAGTGCGCCAGCAGGCCCGTGAGCAGGCCCGCTCCAATCTCGCCCGCCATCCGGAACGTCTCCGGGCTGGACGTGGCGGTGAGCCACACGGGCAGCTCCTTCTGCACCGGCTTCGGGCGCAGGCCCACCTCCACGGTGGTGCCGGCGCCGCCCGGACGCCGCTGCTTCTCGCCGCGCCAGATGGCGCGCAGCGTCTCCAGGTTGCGCATCAGGATGTTGCGCCGGTCCTCGTACGCGGGCGGGTTGAAGGTGAAGTCCTGCACGTGCCAGCCCGTGGCCACCGACAGGCCCACGCGGCCGTTGGAGAGGTTGTCCACCACGGACCACTGCTCGGCGATGAGCAGCGGGTCATGCAGCGGCAGCACCACGCTGCCGGAGCGCAGGCCCAGGTTGCGCGTGACGGTGGCCAGGCCCGCGGCCACGACGGCGGGCTGCGGGTAGAGACCGCCGAACGCGTGGAAGTGGCGCTCGGGCGTCCACACCGCGTGGAAGCCGTTGGCGTCCGCGAACTTCGCGCCCTCCACCAGCAGCTCGTACTTGGGACCGGTGAGCGTGTCCTCGTCGTTGGCGAAGTACAGCAGGCTCAGGTCCAGGGCACGCGTGCGCGGACCGCCGCCGCTCAGGCGCACCAGCCGGGCGCGCACCTTCTCGGAGGGGAACACCACGCGCAGGCCGCGCGAGAGCGCCCACACCGACTCCAACTCCGAGCGCTCCGTCGAGGAATCGACGGCCGCCAGCCAGGTGCCACCCTCGGTGGGGCGCAGCCGGCCGTCCATCTCGCCGAACAGCTCCGCCAGCGCGGTGTGGTCGAGCGTCCACGCGGGCCTGCCGGCGCCCGCGGGCAGCAGCCACGCGAGCGAGCCGGCTCCGGCGGACGACGGGACTTCCAGGCCGGAGACGTCGCGGAGGTCATCGACGTACAGCACCCGCGCGGCCTCGAGCCGGGCCGCGGTGGCGACCCCGCGCCACGTGACGAGCAGCGGCGAGGCGGCACCCTCGGGCGCGTAGGCGGACAGGCCGCCCAGGTCGGTGGGGCCGAGCGTCACCACGGCGCCGCCGGCCTCCATCACGCCCCACAGCACGGCCAGCTTCATGGGCGAGGGCTCCAGGCACACCGCGACCGGCTGCCCCTCACCCAGCCCGAGCGTCCGCAGGCGCGCGGCCACGGCGTGAGCCCGGGCGGACAGCTCGGCCCGGGTCCACGACTGCGCACCCTGGACGGTGGCCACGGCCTCCGGGCTCCGGCGGGCACGCTCGGCCAGCAGCGCGGGGACGGCGGCGGACGGGAGCGTGGGACGGGGCGCGGGCCAGGCGCGGCGCTCCGCCTCGGTGACGAGGGGCAGGCGCGAGATGCGCTCGTCCGGCCGGGCCACGGCGGCGGCCATCAGGACATAGAGGTGCTCCACCAGGCGGCGGGCGGTGGCCTCGTCGTACAGCTCGGTGGCGTATTCCAGCGCGCCGACGATGCGGCCGTTGTCCTCGGAGAGCACGAGCGTCAGCTCGGACAGCGTGGCGCCCCACTGCACGGGCGCATTGCGGATCTCCATCAGCGAGGCCCGCACGCCGGACAGCTCCAGCGCCTGCGGGCCGGCCGCGCCCACGGCGTGGTACACGAAGACGGAGTCGGTGATGCGATCCCTGCCGATGTCCTTGCCCGGGACGAGCTCCTCCACCAGGAACTCGAAGGGCACGTCCGGACGGGACTGGACCTCGGAGACCTCCTGCTTCACGCGGCCGAGCAGCTCGCGGAAGGTCGGGTCGCCCGCGAAGCTGGTGCGGAACGCGGCCGAGTGGGCCACGTAGCCGATGAGCGGCAGCAGCTCCGGCCGGGTGCGGTTGGCGATGGGCGTGCCGACGATGATGTCCGCCTGCCCGCTGTAGCGGTGCAGCAGCGTCTTCCACGCGGCCAGCACCGTCATGTACGCGGTGAAGTTCTCACGCTTGCCGAACGCCAGCACCTCCCGCGCCAGCGCGGAAGGCAGGTCCACCGTCATGCGCTTCGAGGTGAGCGGGCAGCGCTCCGGGCGCGGCCGGTCCGTGGGCATGTCGATGCGGCGCGGCATCCCGGCGAGGCGGTTGCGCCACCACTGCTCCTGCTCGGGCAGCAGGCGCTCGGCGACGGTGCGGCGCTGCCACGCGCCGAAGTCCGCGTACTGCACGGGCAGCGGGGGCAGGGGAGACGGCTGGCCCTGGCGGAAGGCGGTGTAGAGCTGGCCCAGTTCGTGGACGAAGAGGGCGATGGACAGCGTGTCGCAGACGACGTGGTGGATGGTGCCCACCAGGATGTGGAGCTTCTCGTCCAGCCGGACCAGCGTGGTCCGCATGACGGGGCCCTTCACCAGGTCGAACGGGCGCGCCGCGTCCTCGCGAGCGACCCGCATGGCCTCCTCCTCACGCTGCTCGGGCGAGCCCGAGACCTCCACCACGTCGAGGGGGATGTGGAACTCGGGGTGGAAGCGCTGCACGGGACGGCCGTCCACCACGTCGTAGGTGGTGCGCAGCGCCTCGTGACGGCGGACGATCTCCTGGATGCTCCGGTGCAGGATGTCCAGGTCCACGGTCCCTTCGAGCCGGAGGACGAAGGGGATGGTGTACGCGGAGAGGCCGGGCAGGTGCTGCTCCAGGCGCCACACGCGCTCCTGGACGAAGGAGAGAGGCAGTTCCTGGGTGCGCGGGAGCGGGACGAGGGGCAGCTCGCGGGTCTGCTCCACGGGCGCGGCCTGACGCAGCAGGGGCTCCAGGCGCTCGGCGATGCCGGCCACCGTGGGGGCCTCGAAGAGGGCCGCCAGGGGGAGCTGCACGCCGAAGGTGTCGCGGAGCTGGTTGAGCAACTGCGCGGCCATCAGCGAGTTGCCGCCAATCTCCAGGAAGTTGTCGTCGCGGCCCACGAAGTCCAGACCGAGGCGATCACGCCACATCGCGGCCACGCGCTCCTCGGTGGCGCCGCGCGGCGCGTCCTCACGGACGGGCACGTCCGGGGCGGACTCGGCGGCCACCGGTGCCTGCACGGGAGCGGAGGCCAAACGCGGCTGCAGCGTCGAGGGCGCCTGGAGCGGCGGCAGCGCCTGCGGCACGGGCGCGGACGCATGGACCGGCGCCGTCCGCGGGGACACGGGAGCAGTGTCTCCCCGCGGCTGAAGCGTCGCGGCTGCCTGGACCGGCGGAAGCGCCGGAGGCTGCGTTGGAGCGCCCGGGGCCGGGGACGCGATCACCGCTGGCGACGTGAGGCCAGCCCCCGAGGTCTGTCCGTCCTGCGAGACGGCCACGCGGCCCTGGGGCACCAGGGGCTGGGCGAACACGGGCGCCGACGTCGGGCCAGCCGTCGGAGCGACCATGCCCGGCGGCGTGAACATCGGAGCGGATGCATGGCCCGCGGGCGTGACCACCATGGTGCCCTGGGGCACCACGGGCTGGGCGAACACGGGCGCCGACGAGGGGCTCGGAGTCGGAGCGACCGCGCCCGGCTGCGGAGACTGCGTGAACACGGGAGCGGACGCATGACCGGCGGGCGTGACCACCATGCTGCCCTGGGCCACGCGCGCCCCGCTGCCCGGCGTGAGCGCCTGCGCCGGCTGCACATTCGGCTGCGCCTGCGCCGGCTTCGCGTCCACCCAGCAGCGCTTCTCCTGGAACGGGTAGGTGGGCAGGTGCAGGCGCAGGCGCTGCTCGTGGGCGTAGAAGGCGGACCAGTCCACCTCCACGCCCAGCGTCCACAGCTCGCCCACGGCCTGGAGGAAGCCCGCGTGCTCCGTGGTGGACCCGCCACGCCGCAGCGTGGCCAGCGCCTTCACGCGCTCACGGTCCTGTCCCAGGCACGAGCGCACCAGCGGCGTGAGGTCCTGACCCGGGCCCACTTCCAGCACGAGGCTGCAGCCCTCTTCCAGCAGGGCGCCCACGGCCTCGGAGAAGCGCACCGGCTGGCGCATCTGGTCCGCCCAGTAGCGCGGCTCGGCCAGGGCGCCCGGCTTCGCCCAGGTGCCCGTGACACTGGACGCGTAGCGCACCGTGGGCTCGGAGCGGCGCAGCGACGCCACCACCCGCTCCAGCTCCGGCATCAGCGGCTCCACGTCCGCCGAGTGGAAGGCATGGGGCGCCGGCATGCGCACCGCGCCGATACCCCTGCGCTTCAGCTCCTCCTGGAGCCGCTCCACCTCGTCCACGAGGCCGGCGACGACGCAGCGGTCATGCGCGTTGATCGCGGCCATCTCCAGGCGGCCGGACAGCAGCGGCAGCACCTGCGACTCGGACGTGGCCACCGCGAGCATGGCGCCCGGGGGCATGCGGTGCATCAGCTCGCCGCGGGCGGCGGCCAGCTTCAGCGCGTCCTCCAGCGGCAGCGCGCCCGCCAGGCACGCGGCGGCGTACTCACCGAAGCTGTGGCCCAGCACGGCGTGGGGCTCGAGGCCCCAGTCCATCCACGTGCGCGCCAGCGAGTACTCCACCGTGAACAGCGCCGGCAGTGCCACGCGGGTGTCCGCCAGCAGCGCGGCCGTCTCCGCGTCCTTCGCCCCCGGCTCGGCCCGCAGCAACGTGCTCACCCTGGTGCGCAGCGGCTCGTCCAGCAGCGCGAGGCACGCGTCCACGTGCGCACGGAAGGCGGGCTCGGCCTCGTACAGCTCGCGGCCCATGCCCATCTGCTGGGCGCCCTGGCCCGGGAAGACGAAGGCCACGCGGCGGCGGCGCGCCTCGTCCTTCACCTTCACCGCGGTGTACGGCTTGCGGAGCTGCTTCACGAGGTCCGCCGCATCCGCCGCCACGACGGCACGGCGGTGCTCGAAGACCTTGCGGCCCACGGCGTGCGTGAAGGCCACGTCCGCCAGGGACAGGTCCGCGGCACTGGCCTCCGCGTGCGTGGCGAGCTGCCGGGAGGCAGCCTCCAGCGCCTCGGGCGAGCGTGCGGACAACGTGACGAGCTGATGGGAGCGCCGGGTGGAGCCGCTCTGAGACGACATGGGGGATTCCTCGAGCACGGCGTGGGCGTTGGTTCCGCCAATGCCGAAGGAGCTGACCGCCGCGCGCCGCGGCGTCTCGCCCCTCGGCCACGGCCGCAGGGATGTATTGACGAAGAAGGGACCGGAATCGAAGTCGATCTGCGGGTTGGGGCGCTCGAAGTGCAGGCTCGGAGGAATCTCTCCGTGGTGCAGCGACAGCGCGACCTTGATGACGCCAGCGAGGCCCGCCACCGTGTCCATGTGGCCGACGTTGGTCTTCAGCGAGGCCAGGGCGATGGTGCCCCGGTGCTCGGCCCCGAGGCCGTACGCGCGCTGGAGCGCCGCCACCTCGATGGGGTCACCCAGCGGCGTGGCGGTACCGTGGGTCTCCACGTAGTTGATGCTCTTCGGCTCCACGCCGGCCAGGGCCAGCGCCTGGCTGACGACGGCGGCCTGGCCCTGCACGCTGGGCGCGGTGAAGCCGGACTTGTTGCGGCCATCGTTGTTGGTGGCCGTGGCCCGGATGACCGCGTAGATGGAGTCGCCGTCGCGCTGCGCGTCCTCCAGCCGCTTGAGCACCACGGAGGCCACGCCGTTGCCGGAGACGGTGCCCTGGGCCTTCTCGTCGAAGGCGCGGCAGTGCCCGTCCGGGGAGAAGATCATCCCCTCCTGCCAGACGTAGCCCGTGCGCTGCGGCACGGCGATGCGCGTCGCGCCGGCCAGCGCCACGTCGGACCGGCCCGCCAGCAGGTTCTGGCAGGCGAGGTGGATGGCCACCAGGCCGGTGGAGCACGCGGTGTAGACGAGCGTGCTCTCACCGGTGAGCCCCAGCTTGTAGGACGTCTTCGTGGCCAGGCTCACGTGGGTGGCGGTGCCGTACAACTCGAAGAGGGCCGCGGCATCCAGCGGCACCGTCGAGCGCACCGCGTCCGTGTAGCCGGAGTCCATGGCGCCCGCGTACAGCGAGATGGCGCCGGGGAACCGGTCCGGGTCGATGCCGGCGTCCTCGAGCGCGCTCCACGCGCACTGGAGGAACAGCCGCTGCTGCGGGTCCATCCACTGCGCCTCGCGCAGGGACATGTCGAAGAAGGCGTGGTCGAACCGCTCGACGCCCTCCAGCACACCACCCGCCGCGACGAAGTCCGGGTGCTGCCACAGCTCCATGCCGTCCGGCAGGCCCGGCATGTGCTCCAGCTCCTCGGTGGAGAAGTGGGAGATGGACTCGATGCCCTCGCGCAGGTTGCGCCAGAACTCCTGGACGGAGCCGGCGCCGGGGAAGCGGCCGGACATGCCGACGATGGCGATTGCGCCTGACCCGGACGGGGCGGCCGTCACCGGGCGCGGTTGGTGGCCGGGCGCGGGCTTCGGCGGATTCGCCTCGGTGGCCGTGCCCGCCTCGCGCTCCAGGCGCTGGGCGAGGTCATGGACGGTGGGGTGCTCGAAGAGCCACACCACGGGCACCTCGCGCTTCAGCTCCTCGCGAAGGCGCGCGGCGATGCGGACCACGGACAGCGACGTGCCGCCCAGCTCCTCGAAGAGGTGGTCGTGCACGCCGACCCGGCCGGTGCCCAGCTCGCGGGCGTAGAGGGCCGCGAGCTGCTGCTCCAGCGGGTTTGCGGGCTCCACGAAGCGGCCCTGACGGCCGGTGGACGCGGCGTCCGGCGCCGGCAGTGCCTTGCGGTCCACCTTGCCGCTGGTGTTCAGCGGCAGGGCCGGGAGCACCACGAAGACGGACGGCACCATGTACTCGGGCAGCCGCTGGCGGAGCCCGGTGCGCAGGGTGGTGTTGTCGAGCGTCTGGCCCTCGCGCGCCATGGCGTAGGCCACGAGCCGCTTGTCGCCGGGCACGTCCTCGCGCACCACGGCGACCGCCTCGTGGACGCCCGGCAGAGCGCGCAGGGCGGACTCCACCTCGGACAGCTCGATGCGGAAGCCGCGCACCTTCACCTGGTGGTCGGCGCGGCCCAGGAACTCCAGGGCCCCGTCGGCGCGCCAGCGCACGAGGTCGCCGGTGCGGTAGAGGCGCTCGCCGGGCGTGGTGGCGAACGGGTTCGGGATGAAGCGCTCGGCCGTGAGGTCCGGACGCGACACGTAGCCGCGCGCCAGGCCGTCGCCGCCGATGAACAGCTCGCCGGCCACGCCCACCGGCACGGGCTGGAGCTGCCCGTCCAGCACATACGTCTGCGTGTTGGCCAGGGGCCCGCCGATGGGAACGGAGCTCCCCACCTGCTCGGGCCTCTCCATCCGGAAGGACGAGGCGACGACGGAGCCCTCGGTGGGGCCGTAGCCGTTGGTGATGGGGATGTGGAGCGACTCCAGCGCGCGGCGGGCGTGGGGCGCGGAGAGGACGTCACCGCCGACGTGGATCTCCCGCACGCGGCCCAGGATGTCGGGCCGGTAGTCCACGAGCTGCGCGAAGAGGCCCGCGGGCAGGTGGATGAAGGTGACGCCGTGGCGCTCCACCACCTGTCCCAGCGCGTCCAGGTCCCCCGCCGCGGCCTGCGCGGGGAGGATGACGAGCCGGCCGCCGTGCAGCAGCGGAGTCCACATCTCCATCACCGAGCCGTCGAAGGAGATGGGCGCGAGGAGGATGCCCGTCTCCTTCATGCCGAAGCTGGCGTAGGGCTCGCTGTGCACCAGGCGCAGGATGCCCCGGTGCTCGACGGCGACGCCCTTGGGCCGGCCGGTGCTGCCCGACGTGAAGATGACGTAGGCCACATCGCGCGGCCCGGCGCCGGAGGCCGGAGGCGTGGCGGGCTGGGTCTCCAGCGACAGCTCCTCCACGAAAAGGCTCGGCGGTGCATCGTCCGGCAGGGTGAGCAGCCCGCGCACGGTGCGCGTGGTGAGCAGCAGCTTCGGGCGGGCATCCTCCAGCATGTGGGCCAGCCGCTGCGCGGGGTACGCCGCGTCCAGCGGGACGTACGCGCCGCCCGCCTTGAGGATGGCCAGCAGCGAGACGATGAGCTCGACGCCGCGCTCCAGGCTCACGGCCACGCGCGTCTCGGGGCCCACGCCGTGCGAGCGCAGCAGGTGCGCCAGCCGGTTGGCCCGCGTCTCGAGCTGGCCGTACGTGACGCGCTCCTCGCCGCACTCGAGCGCGATGGCGTCCGGGCGGTGGGTGGCGTGCCGCGAGAAGGCCTCGGGGATGGTGACGTTGGAGGGGTACGGGCGGACGGTGTCGTTCCACTCGACCAGGACCTGCTGGCGCTCCCCGGGCGTGAGGAGGGGCAGGGTGGCCAGCGGACGGTCCGGCGTGGAGACGGCGGCCTCCAGCAGCGTGCGGAGGTGACCGGCGAGGCGGGCCACGGTGGGGGCCTCGAACAGGTCGGTGCTGTACTCGATGACGCCGCGCAGCCCGTCGGGGGCCTCGCCCAGCGTGAGGCCCAGGTCGAACCGGGCCGTGGCGTTGTCCACGTCGATGGGGCGCAGGGTGAGGCCCGGTACGCGCATCTCCTCCGTGGGCGTGTTCTGGAGGGCGAAGATGACCTGCACCAGCGGGTTGCGGCTCAGGTCGCGCGCGACACTCAGCTCCTCGACGAGCTTCTCGAAGGGCAGGTCCTGGTGCTCGAACGCGGCCAGGGTGGTCTCTCGCACCTGGCGCAACAGCGCGCGGAACGAGTCCCCCGGACGCACGCGGGCGCGCAGCACCAGCGTGTTGACGAAGAAGCCGACGAGCCCCTCCAGCTCGCCATGGCGGCGGCCGGCGATGGGCGAGCCGACGAGCAGCTCCTCCTGGCGGCTGTAGCGCGACAGCACCACCTGCCACGCGGCCAGCAGGGCCATGAAGGGCGTGGTGCCCTCGTTCCGCGCGAGCGACAGCAGGCGCGAGACGAGCTCCTTCGGCAGATGGACGGGCAGCATCGCCCCGCGCGGAGTGCGGATGGCGGGCCGCGCCTTGTCGGTGGGCAGCTCCAGGACCTGTGGGGCCCCGGCGAGCTGTCCCTTCCACCATTCGACCTCGCGGGCGAGCACGTCTCCCTGGAGCCACTGGCGCTGCCACGCGGCGAAGTCCGCGTACTGCACCGGCAGCTGCGGCAGCATGGGGGCCCTGCCGGCGGCGAAGGCCTCGTAGGCCGCGGCCACCTCGCGGACCATGACCGCGAGCGACCACCCGTCGGAGACGATGTGGTGCATGACGAGCAGCAGGACGTGGTGCTCCGCGTCCAGCCGCAGGAGCCGCGTGCGCAACACGGGCCCGGCGGTCAGGTCGAAGGGCTTGCCTGCCTCCTCGTTGGCGAGCCGGCGTGCCTCCGCCTCGCGCTGCTCGGGGGGCGTGGCCTCCAAGTCGGTGACGGGCAACGTCCAGGCGGTGAGCGGGTGGAGGACCTGGACGGGCTGGCCGTCCTTCATCGCGAACGTCGCGCGCAGGGACTCGTGGCGTGCGACGAGGTGCTCCAGGGCGCGGCGCAGCGCCTCGATGTCGAGCGCGCCCTCCAGCCGGAGCGCGGCGCCGATGTTGTAGTTGGTGCCGCCGGGCTGCACCTGGTCGAGCACCCACAGGCGCTGCTGCGCGAAGGACAGGGGCAGGTCACCGTCGCGGGGAACCGGACGCAGCGGGGGCGTCTTCGACGCCTCAGGGGTGCGGACGAGGAACTGCTCCTCCACGAACTCCGTGACGCGGGCCACGGTGGGGGCGCCGAAGAGCGCGCGCAGGGGCAGCTCCACCTGGAAGGTGGACCGCAGGCGGGAGACGAGCTGCGTGGCCAGCAGCGAGTGGCCACCCAGGCGGAAGAAGTCGTCGTGCAGACCCACGTGGTCGACCCGGAGCAGCTCGCGGAAGAGGCCCGCGACCCGCTGCTGGAACGGGGTCATGCGCTCGGGGACGGCGGGTGCCGAGGCACTTGGAGCCACCGGCGCGGGGAGGGCCTTGCGGTCCACCTTGCCGTTGGCGTTGAGGGGCAGGGCGGCCAGTTCGACGAAGGCCGAGGGCACCATGTACTCGGGCAACTGCCGCTGGACGAAGGCGCGAAGGGCCTCGGAGTCCACGCCCGGAGTCGAAGGCACCACGTACGCCACCAGGCGCTTGTCGCCGGGCACGTCCTCGCGGGCCACCACCACCGTCTCCTGGAGGCCGGAGAACTGGCGGAGGGCGGCCTCCACTTCACCCAGCTCGATGCGGAAGCCGCGCACCTTCACCTGGAAGTCGGTGCGGCCGAGGAACTCCAGCGAGCCGTCAGCCTTCCAGCGCACCATGTCGCCGGTGCGGTACAGGCGAGCACCGGGGGCAGAGGAGAAGGGGTGGGGGACGAAGCGCTCGGCCGTGAGGTCCGCGCGGTTGAGGTAGCCCCAGGCCAGGCCGTCACCGCCGACGTACAGCTCACCGGGGACTCCCGGAGGCACCGGCTGCATGGAGGCATCCAGCACGTACGCGGTGGAGTTGGAAATGGGGCGGCCAATGGGCACCGAGCGGCCCACGTCGTCCGAGGACGAGAGGGAGTGAGTGGTGGAGAAGGTGGTGTTCTCCGTGGGGCCGTAGCCGTTGACGAGCAGCGCGCCCGAGGGCAGGCGGGAGAGGTGCTCGCGCACGCGCTGGACGGGCAGCACGTCGCCGCCGGCCAGCACCTGGCGCACCCTGGCCAGGGCCGCGCCCTGGTGCAGCGCCATCTGCTCGAAGAGGGCGGCCGTCAGCCACAAGGTGCTGACGCGCTCCTTCACCAGCAGGGCGGCGAGGTCTTCCAGAGAGAGCTGTCCGGCCGGGGCCAGCACCAGGCGGGCGCCGTGAAGCAGCGCGCCCCAGACTTCGAGGGTGGAGGCGTCGAAGGCGGCAGGCGCGAGCTGGAGGACGACTTCGTCGGGGCCGAGGCGGATGAAGCGGGTGCCCAGCACCAGGCGCACCACGCCCCGGTGGGGCACGCACACGCCCTTGGGGCGGCCGGTGCTTCCCGAGGTGAACATGACGTACGCCAGCGCGTCCGAGTCCACGCGCACGTCGGGCGCGGTGCCAGGCTGGGAGGCAATGGCGCTCCACTCGGTGTCGAGCAGGACGCACGAGCGGCCAGCCTCGCGCAGCACGTCCCCGAGGGACTGCTGGGTGACGGCGCCGGCTGCACTCGCCGAGCCCGCCACGGACGGCTGAGCGACGGTGCCAGCTCCGCTCCGCGAGTCCATCAGCGCCTGCTGGGTGAGGACGACGTTGACGCCGGCCTCGCGCAGCACCCACGAGATGCGCTCAACGGGGTGGTGGGCATCCACCGGCACGTAGGCGGCGCCGGCCTTGAGGATGCCGAGCATGCCGACGATGAGCTCCGGCGAGCGCTCCACGCACAGTGCGACGCGGGCTCCCGGACGCACGCCACGCGTGCGCAGGTGGTGCGCGAGCTGATTGGCCCGCGTCTCCAGCTCCCCGTACGTGACTGCGCGCGCGCCCCCCAGGGCCACGGCATCGGGCGCACGGGCCGCCTGCCGCGCGAAGAGCGCGTGCACGGGCACGTCACGCGGGTAGTCCACCGCGGTGCCATTCCAGGCGGACAGCACCTGTGCGCGCTCGGCCTCGTCCATCAGCGGCAGTTGGCTGACACGGGCCGTGGCGTTCCGGGCCACGGCCTCCAGCAGGACGACGAAGTGCCGGACCAGCCGCTCGGCGGAGGCAGGGGAGAACAGGTCCAGGCTGTACTCGAGCTGTCCCTCCAGGGCCCCGCCACGCTCCATCAGCGCGAGGCTCAGGTCCTGCCGGGCGGTGTCCGTGACACTCCGCAGGATCTCCACCTGGACACCCGGCAGCGACGGAGGCTGCATGGGCGCGTTCTGCAAGGCGAAGATCACGTTGAAGAGCGGCGTGCTCCCCTCCGCGCGATCCCCACCAATCGCCTCGACCAGCCGATCGAACGGCACGTCCTGATGGACGTAGGCGGCGAGGGACTCCTCGCGCACGCGGCCCACCAGCTCCGCGAACGTCGGGTCTCCCTCCAGGCGGGAGCGCAGCACCATCGTGTTGACGAAGAAGCCGATGAGCGGCTCCAGCTCGGAACGGGTGCGCTGGGCAATCGGGCTGCCGATGGCGAAGTCCTTCTGGCCCGAGTAGCGCGACAGCACCGCCTCGTACGCGGCCAGCAGCACCATGAAGAGGGTGGCTCCCTGCTCTCGGCCCACCTTCTCCAGCGCGTGGACCAGCTCCTCGGGCAGGGTGAAGAACTGGCTGGCGCCACGAACGGTCCGCGTCGCGGGCCGGCCGGCCTCGGCGGGCAGCTCCAGCGGGGGGACGCCCTGGAGGCGCGACTTCAGGGCCTCGAGCTGCGCCTTCATGCCCTCGGACTGGCCCCAGCGGCGCTGCCAGGTGGCGAAGTCCGCGTACTGCACCGGCAGCTCCGGCAGCGGAGAGGGCTTGCCCTCGGCGAGGGCCGCGTACAGCGCCGCGACCTCGCGCACCAGCACGCCCATGGACCAGCCGTCCGAGACGATGTGGTGCATGCTCAGCAGCAGCACGTGCTCGGAGTCACCGGTGCGCAGCAGCACCGTGCGCAGCAGCGGACCCGTGGCGAGGTCGAACGGACGGTTGGCCTCCTCGGCCAGGCGCTTCTTCAGGACGGCGTCGCGCGTGGACGCGTCCAGCGTACTCAGGTCCTCCACCGGCAGCGGCCACTGCGCGGGGGCGGAGTGGATGCGCTGCTGGGGCTGGTCGTCACGCGTGACGAAGGTGGTGCGCAGCGCCTCGTGCCGGCGGACGATCTCCGCGAAGGTGCGTCCCAGGACGTCCACGTCCAGCGCGCCGGACAGCCGCAGGGCGATGGGGACGTTGTAGACGGCCTGGCCCGGCTGGAGCTGCTCCAGGAACCACAGGCGCTGCTGCGCGAAGGACAGCGGCAGCGCCTCCTCGCGAGGCACGGGCAGCAGCGGCGGCATGTCCGCGCGCGACGCATGGAGCAGGAGCGCCTCGATGCGCTCCGCGAGCTGCGCGACGGTGGGTGCCTCGAACAGCGTCCGGAGCGGGAGCTCCACTCCGAACTGTGCCCGGATGCGCGTGACGAGCTGCGTGGCCAGCAGCGAGTGGCCGCCCAGCTCGAAGAAGTCGTCGTGCGGACCGACGCGATCCACGCTGAGCACCTCCCGGAACAGCGACACGAGCTGCTGCTGGGGCAGCGGCAGGGAGCTGATGTCCATCGCCTCCGGAGACGCGGACGAGAAGTCCGGCGCCGGGAGGGCCTTGCGGTCCACCTTGCCGTTGGGCGACAGCGGCAGGGACTCCATCGCGACGAACGCGGCGGGGACCATGTACTCCGGCAGGTGCCGGCGCAGGTGCTCGCGCAGCGTGGCGCTGTCCACGTCCGCGGGCGTGACGTAGGCCACCAGCCGCTTGTCGCCGGACACGTCCTCGCGCACCACGACCACCGTCTCGCGAACGGACGGCACGCCCCGCAGGGCGGCCTCGATCTCGCCGAGTTCGATGCGGAAGCCGCGCACCTTCACCTGGAAGTCCACGCGGCCCAGGAACTCCAGCGTGCCGTCCTGCTTCCAGCGCACCCGGTCCCCGGAGCGGTACAGGCGGGCACCCGGAGTGGAGGCGAAGGGATTGGGGACGAAGCGCTCGGCGGTGAGCGCCGGCTGGCCCAGGTAGCCCCGGGCCAGGCCATCGCCGCCGATGAACAGCTCACCCGGCACGCCCACCGGCACCGGCCGCAGCGTCTCGTCCAGCACGTACACCTGGGT